>NZ_BMFD01000003.1:23753-346755 GCF_014637795.1 Belliella aquatica
CACAGGGGCTGGTGGACCTAATATTAATTCAGCTAAACCTTCATCGGAAAGCTGATTAACCTCTTCAAAGGAAAGGCCTGTTTGTTGAAATCTTTTAAGATAGGACTTGACAGTATTGCGGGAGACTCCCGTCAATTTACTGAGCTGCTTGGAGCCATGGCCATCAAAATGGCCTCGTAAAATTTGTTTGATCTTGTTCATGGTAAGAGTGCGATTGGCCATGGGAATGCTTAATTGTTTGCACTCCTAACAGGACTTAAAAGCCTCCTATTCCATTCCAGAAAAATAACTTTTGACGGGGGTCAGTTTACATCACCAGCCGGGGGTCAATTTGCATCACCAGCTGGGGGTCAATTTAAATCGTCAGAAGGGGGTCAACTTCATCATTTTTTGCAATCTATGGTATAACCAGGTTCAAAATGGTTTCAGTAATCAAACTTTTAATAGAATTGATTTCGCAAACCAAAATTTGACATTAGAGTATTTTCCAACAAATCAGCATTTTTTCACTTTAGATATATCAGAGAACTATTCTGCAAACCTTAGTCAATCAACAAGAATTTCGACTCAGTTTGTAGACTTTTCTTATCGAT
Source organism: Belliella aquatica (assembly GCF_014637795.1). Lineage (GTDB taxonomy): Bacteria > Bacteroidota > Bacteroidia > Cytophagales > Cyclobacteriaceae > Belliella > Belliella aquatica. The sequence goes on from NZ_BMFD01000003.1 coordinate 24,347, forward strand.
GGAAGCCTGAATTTACAAAGATCGAATTTGGCCTTTTTGCAGAGAACCTATTAAATAAAAATTTCTTTGATACGTATGTAAGCTCCTTTAATTTCGAATCAGTTCAAAGAATATATTTACGACCTCGACAAATAATAGTAAGAGCATATTTTACTTTATGAAAAAATTCCACATCGAATCTTTTTCCAAAGTTAAACTTAATAAAGGTCACAAAAAGACCCATTTAACCCAATCTAAAATCAATTTAGTTTATTGGTAATAAATCGAAAAACCCAAGTATTCACCTCAAATTTCCTGAAATTTCCTCAATTTCTCTATATTAAAATAATACAATTCAATATAAAATAATCATATTTATTTCCCAAAATACGCCAATTTCCACCGTCTTCCTCCCGTCCGCGTTCCGACCGTGTCCCGTATGCCTCCCGACCATTCGCCGACTTTTGGAGAAAAACCAAGAAAACATATAACTATTTCAATATTGTATTTTTCCAAGACAAAAAAAATTAGAAACAGTGCAATTTGTTCTTTATGACATGAAATAATTTATTTTTTAAAATCAGAAGTAGCTTAAACTAAGTGTTTCATGTGATATCAATAAAGAACACCAAAAGGTGTTCAAATCCGCAAGGGTATTTTACCCCGAGTGGAACTCGGGGAATAACCAAACTTAAATTATGCTAAAATTACCGACCCTGAAAGGCGTCGAATTTCTACATTTCAAACAGAGAGAAAAAGTAAGAGAAAAAAATATATTTATCCAAAAAACGATTCTCTCACTACTCAAAATCCATCTTCCACCTCCTAATTTCATCCATTCCCTATCGTCCCGAGAGATACCTCTACTTCCCAATATACCCACCGCCGGGACTCCCGGTCAGGTGTGCGCACTTTTCCACCCTGCACGGCAGCACAAAACGAGATTGGTGACTATTGATTCTTTCCTGTGCTTTGTACAGGGCTATTAATGGTTCAGCCCTTTCAGAGCCTGCCCCGCAGAATTACGGGGGCTGCTTTCCCTGACTAGATATATTCTTTAGAGTAGATTCACAACTCCTAGTCTGAATGAACCAAACTAGTTAAATCTGATTTTAAAAATGAAATCTTCAAACCACACTCTAAGCGTCTGATGCGGGCGGGCTGAATTTCGACCGGGGGGGCGGTGGCAAGAGCGTGGAAGGATTCGAAATTCTTGACTTTTTGGTTACTTTTTGCGTCAAGGCAAAAAGTAAGAGGAAGAAATATAAATTGCTGCAAAACTTTCTCTCACTAAAATCAATCTCCACCCATTTTTAGGTTGGAAAAATTAGCTTAAAATTAAATTGGGTATAGATTTTCTATACTTTACAAATCCGTAATCCTGATTTAAAAGCATCACCTCAGGCCTAGATTTTTTGTTACTTTTTCATCGATAGAAAAAGTAAGAGAAAATAATCTGTTTACCTCCAATACTTTCTCTCACCACCCATAATCAACCTCCTCAAAAGAAAAAAAAGTAAGTTCGACCCCCTCAGGGTCGGTAAGGTGGAGTCATCCATCCATCCTTCCTTTCCCCAGGTTTCACCTGAGGTTATTGAAAGGTTTGACCATTTCATGGTCATTCATTTCCTTGATTACAGTAGTAGATTCTAATTTTTTAACACCCTTTCTCCTTTTCCCTTTCTTGCCCGCCGTGGCGGGAACCTCATTCAATCCAATTAACCCTTTTATCCTCTTAATCCCTATAATTCAATCCCTCAATTACCCAGTTAACCAATAAACTAATTCAACCAATACCAAAATCAACCGTGTCCATTTGTGTTAATCTGTGGTAAATAACCCCCTTTTCCGCAAAACTCGCACAATCCGCATACCTATTTCCAAACCCTCTGACTACCAGCCATATTTGACCATGTTTCACTTAAAACCATATCAAAATGGCAAAACAAACAGGTATAATTCCCCTCAGCGGTAACATTGGAAAGCTGAACTTCTTCAAAAACCGCGATGGCTACCAGGCCAGAGAAAAGGGTGGGGTCCCAAAATCCAGAATCATGACGGATCCTCGATATGCACGAACCAGAGAAAATATCGCCGAGTTCAAGACCAATGCCGAAGCAGTCAAACTGCTAAAGGATACAGTCAGACCGGCAATCATCAAAATCTCTGATCCTAGACTGCATCAAAGAATGATCAAGAGAATGCTGGAAGTCCTCCGTACTGACCCAATCAACGTGAGAGGTGAGCGACAGGTAGCCGAAGGTGACTGGTTGATGATGCAGGGACTGGAAATGAATATCAAAGCCAACTTGGCGACGGTACTCAAACCAGAACTCACATTTGCCAACTCAGCAGCGGATTGGTCAGTGTCTGTTCCGGAGTTTCAGCCCAGCGACTTTCTGATGATTCCTGAAGGTGCCACGCACTTCAGAGTATTCGCAGTAGGTGCATCGGTCAATTTCCAAACATCAGAAAGGAACTTCATCATGGAAGCTTCGGCAGAACTCCCAATTGGAGATGTGTCAGCTCCTCTGACGCTGACTATTCCTAAAGCAACCTTGGTGGATCCTCACAAAGTTTTCCTGCTGGGAGTGGAGTTTCTGCAAATTGTAAATGGACAGAACTATGCGCTCAGCAATGGTGCGCATAATGCTGCATCCATCATTACCGCTGAAAAAGACTAAGCCATGACGGTGCAGCTCTTTAGGAAATACAGGAAAGAGATGACTATAGGGTACTTGATGGCTGAAGGCAAATTGATTGCCAAGACCATCGAGCAAACCAAGTCATCAAAAAAAACCTGTATCCAAGAAGGCAAGTACGAGCTCCTCCTTCAGCACAATGAAAACAGAGGATGGTTCCTTGAACTTGACAATAGGGGGCCTAGCAAATACACCATTAGCCCATTACAAAAAGGGAAGTTTATACCGCTTTTGGGAATAGCACCTGTCCTGCATTGGGATAGGAAAGCAAAGTTCTCAAGGTTGGCTACTTTCAAAGTATTCGAAGCTTTTGAAAAAGTATTTGCATCAGGTGACAGATTATGGCTTGAGGTGACGGAAGGGATCCAAGATTTCTTGCCTGATGATTAGTCTACTAGTCTTAGGAGTTGGAGGGGTGATGTCACTCCTCCTCTCCATCATCGCATATTTCCTCAAGCTTTTGGTTCAGGATATCCGGGATCTCAGAAAAGATTACGGTGACCTGAGAGAACTCTGCATTTGGCTCAAAGCCAAGCAGACAACCTTAGAACACAAGATCACTAAATCTTAATTCTCCCCGATTCCTATCGGGGCTAAAATCTAAAATCTAATATCTTAATTCTAAAATTAAAATGGAAGTAAACAAATTAATCTCTGAATTAAAGACAAGGTGGAAGAAACCAACGCCACCTTTATTCCAAAAACTGGGTCAACTCGGATTGATCCTAGCTGGAATTGGCGGAGCAATCCTAACAGTTCCTATAGCCTTACCCATCGTTCTGACAAACGTAGCAGGTTATTTATTAACAGCGGGTACCGTTCTGGCAAGTATTAGCCAGATTACGAGTGAATAATTGATTTAATCAGGGGAGCTTTGTTCCCCTGATTTTTTTAATTTAAACTATATGAAACACCCTACAAAAAATACCTCAAACTCCTCCCATTTTTATCGGCTTGAATTAGATTGTTGTTTTTTAAATAGGATAACCTAACTGAAATGGATTTTTCTAGTTTCACCACATCAGTTTCAGGCTCGAGTTCTTTAATCTTATCAATAATCTCACTTTTATCTCCTGATTTCAATTCGCGAATCACAAAAAGTATTTTCTTATCTAACTTTAATTTTGAAGAATAGGTGTCAGGCACAGATGCTTCTTCGAGAGAACTGATATCTTTTGGAATAGCAGCAAAATCCACTCCTTTAATGGCACTCAAAGCCACATCAATCTTTTCTATTTCAGTGATCAATGATTTCCTTTTGTCAATCAAAAACTTAATGATCTCTGTTTCAGATATTCCGCTCATAGTTTTATTTTATATCTGTAAAAATAATTTTATTTATTTAAATATCCATTATTAATTAAAAAAATGACACTATTTTGATTTTAATCTTTAAATAAAAATTAATTCGGTAAGGAAGTAAGAGGAAGACCAATTGTTTAAAACACAACCAAAACTCTTTTTGAGCAGGTAAGTTTGATTTTAAGGAAAAAGTCATTTGATTTATACACATCATATAAAATTCATAGAATGAAAGAAGCTAACGAACTCAAATTATTTCTCGCCATTGAAGAGCTTTTCTCAAAAAAAGGATACGCAGCACTTGGTGTCAATGCAGTAGCAAAAAAATCAGGTGTAGACAAAACTTACATCTATAGAAGATTTGAGACTTTCGAAAAATTATTGGAGTCTTATTTTATCCACAAAGATTATTGGTCTACTCGTGTAGGTGTTTTAAATGAAGTGATGGCCAATGATGCCCCTTTTACCTTCAGACAAATAGTAGATTACTACTTACACAAACAATTTGATACTGTCTTGGAAGACAAACAATTCCAGAAATTAATGTTGTGGAGTGTTTCGGAAGAGAATGAATTGATGAAATCATTTATCGCAAAACGAGAAGAGGTAGGAGAAAATCTCTTTGAGGCAGCCAAGGCAGAAATCAAAGAAAAGGCTGTAGATTTTCGGGCGGTATCTGCAATCAATGTTGCCGGACTTTATTACTTAGGACTCCACGCAGCTTCAAACAATGGGACTTTCTGTGGTCTTAACCTCAACACGGCAGAAGACCAACAAAAAATCAAAGACGCCATCTCCTTTATCAATCAAATATTCCTAAAATAAATAAGCCCCAAACTGGGGCTTATTATACCAATTGGTTCAAGTCTATAGACTTGGACCTTAAATCTTGCAGTTTTCAAACTACCTACTACTTTTTAAGATTTCTCCTGGAGCACCCTTTTTCCTTTAACCTTTTCCCTAATTGGTTCAAATCTATAGACTTGGACCTTAAATCTTGCAGTTTTCAAACTGCTTACTACTTTTTAAGATTTCTCCTGGAGCACCCTTTTTCCTTTAACCTTTTCCCTTTCCACTAATCAGCCAAGCTTTTCTAACTTTCCAACATTTAAACTTTATCAACCTCCCTACATCATCATTATTCCAATCAATTAATCCCCCTAACCAATAACCAATCAACCAATTGACTACCTTTTTTCAGTTGACAGTCGACCGTTGACAATTTAAAAATTAACCAGATACTCCGGCAAATTCGCCAAAATATCCTCAGTCATTTTTTTCAGATCATAATCATGTTTCCAGCCCCAGTCTGCTCTTGCACTACTATCATCAATACTATCCGGCCAACTGTCGGCAATAGCCTGTCTAAAGTCAGGTGCATACGAAATACTAAAATCAGGATAATGGATTTTGATACTTTCGAAGATTTCTTGCGGGGTAAAGCTGATTGCTGAAAGGTTATAGCTAGATCGGATTTTCACTTGCTCCTTTGGGGCATGCATCAGGTCAAGTGTTGCCTTGATCGCGTCAGGCATGTACATCATCGGGAGGGCACTGTCTTCTCTCAAGAATGAAACAAAATGCTCTCCTGCAATGGCTTTATGATAGATATCTACCGCATAATCCGTCGTGCCTCCGCCAGGTAGAGATTTATAGCCGATAAGTCCAGGATACCTTAAGCTTCTCACATCCACGCCAAACTTTTGGAAATAATATTCACACCATCTTTCTCCAGCTTGTTTGGAAATGCCATAGACTGTATTAGGTTCTTTGACACAATATTGTGGCGTATGGATTTTTGGAGTATTTGGGCCAAATACCGCAATACTTGATGGCCAATAGACCTTGTCCATCTTATGTTCCTTGGCAAGTTCCAATACAAAAAGAAGACTATCCATATTCAGCTGCCAGGCAAAAAGTGGATTTTTCTCTCCTGTGGCGGAAAGTACTGCCGCGAGATGATAGATTTGCTTTACATTTTCCTTCTTTACCAAGTTAGTGACTGCATCATGATTCATGATGTCCAAAACAGCAGTTTTGCAATAGTCAAACTTTTCGAGGGATTTGGGATTGATATCGGTTGCAATAACATTATCGCCTCCGTACTGTTGGGTAAGTGCAAGTGTGAGCTCCGAACCAAGTTGTCCGGCTGCACCGATGATAAGAATTCTGTCCATTATTAAAACTTTCAATCTATTAGGTTTCCTAGACCCTTTAGCTTTTGATATATTTGGGTATTGATTGAGACAAAAATAAGGATTTCATTTTAGTATTCTTATTTAATTCCCATCGATGTCGATTACATTCCATATTTAAAACAAAATAATATGTTTGATTCTCTAAAACCCAAATTAGAAAAAGAGTTAAAAGAAATAAAAGAAGCTGGCTTATTCAAAAGTGAGCGGGTTATTACTTCTCCACAATCATCTGAAATTACCATTGCTGGTGGTCAAAAAGTATTGAACTTCTGTGCGAACAATTACTTGGGATTATCTTCCCACCCGCAAGTAATCGAAGCTGCTAAATCTGCTATCGATAGCCACGGTTTTGGTTTGTCCTCAGTGAGGTTTATCTGCGGAACGCAGGATATTCACAAGGAACTGGAAGAAAAGATTTCCAAATTTTTAGGGACGGAAGACACGATTCTTTACGCAGCAGCCTTTGATGCAAATGGGGGAGTATTTGAACCTATCTTAGGCCCAGAAGATGCCATTATCTCAGATGCCTTAAATCATGCGTCGATTATCGACGGGGTAAGGCTTTGTAAAGCCATGCGATTCCGCTATCAGCACAATGACATGGAAGACTTGGAAAAACAGCTTCAAGATGCAGATGCCAAAGGTGCACAAAGTAAAATCATCGTTACAGATGGTGTTTTCTCTATGGATGGCACAATTGCGCAGTTGGATAAAATTGTAGCCCTAGCCGAAAAGTACAATGCGCTAGTCATGTCTGATGAATGTCATTCTACGGGCTTCATGGGCAAGACAGGTCGTGGAGTTCATGAGCTCAAAGGAGTGATGGGTAAAATGGATATTATCACTGGTACGCTTGGAAAAGCCTTGGGTGGTGCCTCAGGAGGATTTACCTCTGGAAAAAAAGAAATCATCGAAATCCTAAGACAAAGATCAAGACCATATTTGTTCTCGAATACTTTAGCACCTTCTATCACAGGAGCTTCGATAGCTGTGTTCGATTTACTTTCTGAGACAACTGAATTGAGAGACAAGCTCGAGTCAAACACCAAATATTTCAGAGAAAAAATGACTGCTGCTGGCTTTGATATTAAGCCTGGTGAACACCCAATCGTTCCAATTATGCTTTATGAAGCTACTTTATCACAAAAGATGGCTGAAAAGCTTCTCGAAAAAGGAGTATATGTAATCGGTTTCTATTATCCTGTAGTGCCAAAAGGTCAAGCACGTATCCGTGTTCAGATCTCCGCAGGACATGACCAAGAACAACTAGATACTGCAATCAATGCATTTATTGAAGTTGGAAAAGAGTTAGGAGTAATTTCTTAGTGCTTAGACACAAAATATTAGACTCAAGAGGTAAAACTCTGGATTGAAAATCATGAAAGCTTGATTGATGCAGATAGCATTAAGCTTTGGTAATTAAAAAGGTCAAAGGGATTAATCCCTTTGACCTTTTTAATTAAATAATAGAAATCCTCTTTATTTCAGAAGCTATCCCACATTGTATGAAGCTTATTGTATTTTTTAATCTTTCAATATTTAATTTTCCAATCTTCCAATAAACTAGTCCTCCAGATTGCATCAGCCGTATCAAGAGTAGTGCCCGCCCTGCTTACACATTCCGTAACTTTTCAACATTTCAACTTTTTAACTTTCCAACTTTATAATTTTCCAATCAAGACGCACTCGATGCTGAGCGGCTTCCTTTAAATCGATTTCTTTCGTAAACCGTGATGGGCTCGAATTTCTCATCAATATCAACTCCTGTGAGATAATCATTCAGGAATTCCCGAACTTCTTGGAAAGATAAATTATGGAGAATTTTGCCATTTTTGGCCAGAGAAATTTGACCTGTTTCTTCAGAAACAATTAAGATCAAAGTGTCTGTTGCTTCTGACATTCCTATGGCTGCTCGATGTCTTAAACCAAATTGCGCAGGAACATCTCTTTCTGTAACAGGCAAAATACATCTCGCCGCTTTGACTTTCCCATTGTAAATGATCACCGCTCCATCATGGAGTGGGCTGTACTTATTAAAGATCGAAATCAGCAATCTTTTAGATATAATGGCATCGATAAGATCACCACTTTCAGCATAAAACTTCAGTTCTGTACTTCTTGAAATCACCATCAAAGCACCCATGTTAGTACCAGATAAGGTTTTGGAAGCTTCTATAATGGGGTTAATATTGAAAGCATGGGTTTCCCTTTTTCTCCAAAAAAGCAATTCCTGCCACACATTTTCATTGGAAAGAATAGAAGAACGGCCGATGATTAGTAAAAATTTTCGAATTTCTGGCGCAAATATGATAATAGCTGCAATAACACCCACGCCCATAAACTGTCCTAAGATGATGGACAAAAGCTCCATCCTTAGCGCACTTACCAATAAGTAAACCAAATAGATAGATAGGAACCCTAAGAAAATCTTGATCGCGACACTCCCTCTTAGTAATTTGTAAATTTGGTATAATAGCAAACTCACCAAAGTTATATCAATGATATTGACGATGGAGATTTCCAAAAATCCTATTTTGAAAAGTAAGTTCAAGAGTAGAGTTGTTTATATAATTTGACTGTTTCTATTGCTTCTTTAACATCATGTACGCGTAATATATTTGCTCCGTTGATCAAGGCAACCATATTTAAAGCGGTTGTTCCATTGAGTGCGTTTTCTGCTGTAGTCTCTAGTTTTTTATAAATCATAGACTTTCTAGATACACCCACTAAGATCGGAGCTTGAATTGTCTTAAAATAAGATAAATTTTTGAGAATCCAATAATTCTGCTCTACTGTTTTCGCAAATCCAAATCCTGGATCAATGATTACATCTTTAATGCCAGCTTTCTTACATTCGTTCAGTTTTTCTGAAAAATATTTCATCATTTCCAGGATAACATCATCATATTCCGTCAAAGTCTGCATCACTTTTGGATTTCCCTTCATATGCATTGCTATGTAAGGAACATTGAGCTTACCTACAGTTGAAATCATTTCAGAATCTAATGACCCTGCTGAGATATCATTTACGATAGCAGCCCCATTTAGGATGGCTTCTTTAGCCACTTTTGCACGAAAGGTGTCTATAGAAATTATAGCTTTGGGAAATTCAGCTTGAATCTTATTTATCGCAGGAATCACTCTTTCTAACTCTTCTTCCTCACTTACTTCATCTGCTCCAGGTCTACTACTATAGCCTCCAATGTCTAGAATATCAGCTCCTTCGAGAAGCATTTTTTCACTTAGTTTTAGAACCTTTGAATTGTCAGAAAGTAGTCTGCTTCCTTCGTAAAATGAATCAGGAGTAACATTCAAAATTCCCATGACCATTGGCTTATCCAATAAAAGTAGCTTTCCTGTACTGCGAAGTGTTATTTTTGAGGGAAATAATTTATCTTCGATTTCCGAAGTAGAATGTGAGTTAGTATTCATTAAACCAAAATTGCTTTGAAAACGCAAACTGTCAGCGAATATAATCAAGTTATCCACCTTTGTAAAGAACTTTTTAAGAAGAAAACAATTGATTATGGGACTGCTTGGAGAATTTTACGATTACCCTCTATCACAGATCAGATTTTTATCAAAGCCCAGCGCATTCGATCAATTCAGGAAAAGGGAAATCAAAAGGTAAATGACCCTGTAACAGATGAGTTTGTTGGGATCATCAATTATTGCATTATAGCCTTGATTCAGATTTCTTTAAAAAATGACGAAAGACTCGAATTGGCAGTGGAGGAGTTAGAGCCGCTGTATGATCATTGGGCCAATGCTACAAGAAGTTTGCTGGAAGACAAAAATCATGATTATGGAGAGGCTTGGAGAGACATGCGTGTGGCTTCAATCACAGATATTATTTTGATGAAGCTTTATCGTGTCAAACAAATAGAAGACAATCAAGGAAAAACAATTGTATCAGAAGGAATAGAGGCTAATTATCAAGATATGATCAATTATGCGGTTTTCTGTCTAATCAAATTAAATTATCATGCTTAGAAACACCATTTTATTTATCATTCGCTTTTTAGTTGGAGGTCTGTTTATCTTTTCGGGTTTAATTAAGGTAAATGACCCCGTAGGTACGGCAATCAAGCTAGAAGAATATTTTGATGTTTTCTCTTATGATATTGCACCTTTCTTTGAATATTTTAAAGCTTTTGCTCTCGAGATAGGAGTGGTGATGGTCGTCGCAGAAGTAGTACTGGGTATCATGCTAATCTTGGGAGTACGCTTGAAGTTCACTGTTTGGGCTTTGAGCTTGATGATATTGTTTTTTACATTCCTGACTTTCTATTCAGCCTACTTCAATAAAGTAACAGATTGCGGATGCTTTGGCGATGCGATCAAATTGACACCTTGGGAATCTTTTTATAAGGACATTGTCTTATTAATTTTGATTGCAGTCTTATTTATTTTCAGAAACAAACTGGAAAGTAATGAACAAGGATGGGCAGCATGGACGGTGAGAGTTTCGCTTGTTCTTTCTGTAGTATTAGCAATTACCGCGATCAGGAATTTGCCATTTATAGATTTTAGAGCATACAAAGAAGGTGTTAACATTCCTCAAGCAATGCAGCCATCGGCTCCATTGGAGTACAGTTATATCATGACAAAGGATGGGCAGGAGTTTGTATTTGATCAATATCCCTCAGATGAAAGCTATGAATTTGTCGATATGAAGCTGAAGAATGAGGATGCGCTTCCAAAAATATCTGATTTCGCTGTATGGAATGAAGAGGGTGATTTTACAGCAGAAATTCTTTCTGGCAATAAGGCGGTCATATTGGTAACTTATTTATCCAAAATCAATACAAGTTATCTTGAAGCTTTCGATGAAATGGTAGCGGGTTTACAAAGCTCAAACATAGAGGTAGTATTCGTAGCGGCTTCGTCTGAAGAAGAGATTCAAACATTTCTAGCTGGGAGAAATTGGAAAATAACTAGTTATCAAGCAGATGCTACCGTGGTGAAAACAATCATGCGCTCTAATCCTGGATTAATGCTCTTGAAAGAAGGGTCGGTTTTGAAAAAGTATCATTTTAGAAATACACCATCAGCTGAGACCATCAAATCTTTATACTAATAGATGAGACCTCCACTCAAGATCGTACTAGTTGGAATGCCAGGTTCGGGGAAGTCAACCTTCGGAAGAATGTTAGCACGGGAACTGAATTTTGTTTTTATCGATCTTGATCACTTGATTGAGAAAGAGGAGAGGAGATTGATCAAAGATATTTTTGGAGAAGAAGGGGAAGGGAAGTTTAGAAATTTAGAGACTTACTATCTCAATCAAGCCTTGGATAATGTGGAGGGTTTTGTTCTGTCCACAGGAGGCGGAACACCCTGCTTCAATGACAACATGGATTTGATAAATGAAAAAGGCATTTCTGTCTTTTTGGATGTCCCTTTAGAGGAGCTGCAAAGAAGATTGACTAAAGATTCTGCTAGTCAAAGGCCTTTGTTTTTGGGTATGAATACAGGAGAGATTACCCTCAAACTGAAAGATATGATGGCCATAAGAGGCTTATATTATGATCAGGCAAAAATAAAGCTCAGTGGAGAAGATCCTTCCACTGAGCTTTTGATGTCCGAATTGATGGATTTTTTTAGAAATTAAATCCAACAGTCACCATTCCTTGAGTCATTGAATTTCTAATTTCAGTAAATGGACCTACATTTTGATTCGCATTATTAAAGATGGAATAAGAATTATAGATTCTATCTGATGTAGAGTTGATTAACGTGAAGTCTATGTACATTTTGCTCAATTTCACTCCAACACCTCCTGAGATGCGTTGCATACTTCTGTCGAAGGACTCATCCGTTGTAGGGTCACCATAATAAGCATACCCTGCCCTCAGTCTCCATATATCAAATCTATATTCACCACCCACTCTATAATTGAGTGTACTTCCTAAAAGTGCGTTGATATCGCTATTATCAAAAGACGTATCAAAATCTCTAGAGTTGATTCTATTTTGGCTATAGTCTACATAATCGATATCAGCCGTTATGAATCCATTTTTACCTACAAAGAATGTTCCACCAGCGCTAAGAATCAAAGGTGTGCTGAGATTAGATGTACTTGTAAAAAAGTCACTGTTTTCTCTTACAGGACCTCCAAATTGTACTACACCTTGTTGATTGAAAAACTCACCAACGATATTAGCATCTACCTCTTTGTTTAATCTATACCAAGTAGGACTTTGGAAATTTAATCCAAGATTCACAGTTTCTATAGGTTTATAGATTACGCCTATATTTAAGCTGGCTCCAAATCCATTAATTCTTGTATTGTCTTCAATTGAATAAATTGAAGAAGTAATTCCATTATCGTAGAAAAACTCTTCACCATAAATTCTATTTTGAAAAAAGCTGACAGATTGAATTCCTAAGCCTGCACCTACAAACAACTTGTTGTCGAAGTTTGCTCCATAAGAAAAAGAGGTTTGAGTAATTCCACCTTCTGTTATGATAGTTTCATCAGCAAATGGTCGGCCAGTAGCATAAATAGGATCTTTAATGTATCCGGAGGCCTGATTGCCTTGTACGAGCTCAATATCAAGTACAAGCCCGTCAGTAGCGCCTAAAGGAGGTTCCCCAAAAGCAGTGTATTGATTGATATAGAAATCAAGTAAGGAATTTTGATTCTGAATATCTGAGAAATAGCCAAACTGATTGTTGAAATCAGCGATTCTATTGAAACTTATACCAAAAGACCCACCACGAAATGAACCAGGCTGTAATTCACCTTTTGGTCTACTGATTACCAAACTTAAGTTCGGTAGGGAGAAATTAGGAGTTCTGTCATCCTGAATTTGTCCAAGAAAATTGGATTCAGCTTGATTTGCTCCAAAGGAAGGTGTCAATGAAAATTCTGATCTTCTGAAAAAACCAAGACCTGCAGCATTGGTATGAATATTTGAAATATCTCCACCTAAGGACATTTGAGCTCCTCCTAAAGCATTGATCCGAGCTGAACCTGTTGATCTGAATTGACTGAATAGTTGAGCATCTTCAACAAAACTAGTCTGACCAAAAGTATTATTTAAACATAAACCGGAGGTGATCACCCCGCATAACAACAATTTTTTTATGAAAGTCATAGATTCGTTTTTGGTTGATCAATAAAGCACCTTACAAATATGATACTTATACACTGTTTTAATAACGTAAGAATAGAAAAAAAGATAGTAATGAAAGATAAAATATTTGGTATTCCTAAAAATAAAAAAGGATTATCCGCAATTACGCGAGTAACTAAGTTTAAAACCTGAATTACAGCGGATAATTGTCAACAGTGCGCGGACAACGATCAACTGATGATCTAAATCTTATGATTATATTATTTTGAATGGCCACTGGTATGAAAGCGGATATGCATAAAATAAAAATACCTAGACTTAATAGTCTAGGTATCCCTATTTGTTGTGAGAGACTAAAATCAACCTCCTCTTCCTCCTCTTGAACCACCAGAACTAGCGCCACCGCTGCTACTTCTGCCACCGCCGCCACCACCAACGCTACCGCCTGTGCTTCTGCTTGGTGCAGAATAAGAAGGTGTACTTCTTGTTGGTGTAGTTGTTCTGCTTGGTGCAGAGTAAGTACCTCTTGATGGTGCAGTTCTACTATTATATGAAGGACTAGCACTTCTATTATAACTAGGTGAAGCTGTTCTTCCTGCTGGAGTCGCTCCCATAGTTGATCTTGAATTTCTAGTATTTGGAGCTACAGTTCTGTAAGAAGGGGCTGCACTTTGACTACCAACTCTGCTTGAACCTCTATCCATAGCAGGAGAACCTACATTTCTAGAAGATGGTACAGCAGATCTCGTACTTGATCCTGTTCTACCGTTAGCACTGTTGTAATAATCATTTTGAGAAGAACCAAAATCTGACCTTGCACTTCTACTAGAAGGGGTAGATGTTAAAGTTCTTCCTGATGTAGCATCTCGTCTTGCTGAAGCTCTAGAGTTAGTAGGAGCTGCTAATGTGTTTGACCTACCTCCAGTAGGGGCTAAAGAAGAACCTCTTGTTGGTCTTGCACCTCTTACTATTTGTCTATTGTTAAATTCAGACCCTGGTAGAACGTAGATTGGTCTTACTAAACCACCATACCCAAATCCTGAGTATAATCCTCCGAATCCCATTCCAAATCTTGGGAAGAATGGATCAAAGAATGGATCGTAAAATCCACCGCCCCATCCAAATCCTGGACGCATCCAACGATTTCCAAATCCGAATCCCATTCCGATTGATAAGTTAAATCCAGGTCTAAATCCGAATCCCATTCCTGGCATCATTCCGAAACCTCCGCCCCAGAAAGGGTCATACATACCCATTCCCCATGGCGAAAATCCACCCATACCCCAAGGAGAAAAACCTCCCATCATCATAGGATTGAAGAAAGGACTTCCAAATCCAGAGTTGAAGTTGTTTCCAGCATTGCTAGAATAATTATTATATATGTTAATATTTGGGTTGTTGTCAGCTACTTGATTATCATCAAAGTATACAGAGCCTTCCTCAGCAGTGTTAGATTCTGCTTGGTATCTCGCTATATATTCAGGATTTACATTTCTTGCAGAGAAATTTTCCTGCTGAAATTCATCCTGAGTTGTTTGATTTAATCTTTGGAAGTTACTAGCGTTGTTGTTGTTAACAGCAAATTCTGTTGCAACTCTCGCGTCAGAAGCCATAAAATACAAATCATCAGTCTCACCGCGCATTGCATTATAGCTGGTGCTACATGATGAAAGTATTAGAAGACTACTTGCACCTAGTGTTAAGAATGTATTTAATCGTTTCATTGGTTTGTTGTTTACTATCTCTCGTACTATTATACGTGTCATCTCTAAGAGGGTTATAATATTTTGGTTTATATTTGCCCATCTTGAGATGACAACGAATATAATTAGAATTTTGATATCAACAAATAAATCATGAGCAAAGGATTACCTAAACGAAGTGAAGACTACTCCTTGTGGTATAACGAATTAGTAAAAAGAGCTGACCTCGCAGAAAATTCAGCAGTAAGGGGATGCATGGTAATCAAGCCTTATGGGTATTCCATTTGGGAAAAAATGCAAGCACAACTCGATTTGATGTTCAAGGAAACAGGTCATTCAAATGCATATTTCCCTTTATTTATCCCAAAATCATTTCTTTCGAAGGAAGCGAGCCACATCGAAGGGTTTGCAAAAGAATGCGCAGTGGTGACGCATTATAGATTGAAGAATTCGGAGGATGGGAAAAGTGTCATTGTAGACCCTGAGGCAAAGCTCGAGGAAGAGTTGATCGTAAGACCTACTTCAGAGACGGTAATATGGAGCACCTATAAAAACTGGATTCAATCTTATAGAGATCTCCCACTTTTAGTCAATCAATGGGCGAATGTGGTTAGATGGGAAATGAGAACCAGACTTTTTTTAAGAACAACTGAGTTTCTTTGGCAAGAAGGTCATACTGCCCATGCTACGAGGCAGGAAGCCATAGATGAAACAGTTCAAATGCTAAATGTCTATGCAGAATTTGCAGAAACATTCATGGCTGTTCCAGTTGTCAAAGGTGTTAAAAGTGCAAATGAAAGATTTGCAGGTGCTGAGGATACGTATTGTATTGAGGCAATGATGCAAGATGGAAAGGCTCTCCAAGCAGGTACATCACATTTCTTAGGACAAAATTTTGCAAAAGCATTTGATGTGAAGTTTGCTACTAAAGAAGGAGGTTTGGAACATGTTTGGGGTACTTCATGGGGAGTAAGTACACGACTCATGGGCGCTTTGATTATGGCGCACTCTGATGACAGTGGCTTAGTATTGCCTCCAAAGCTTGCTCCAATACAGGTTGTAATCATACCTATTTACAAGACTGACGAAGAGTTTGATCAAATAACAGAAAAAGCTAAAGAAATAACGGCTAAACTTAAATCAAAAGGAATTTCCGTTCATTTCGATAAAAGAGACACGCATAAGCCAGGATGGAAATTTGCAGAGTACGAATTGAAAGGTGTTCCTTTAAGAATAGCTATGGGTCCGAGAGACTTAGAAAACAATACGATAGAAGTAGCGCGTAGAGATACCCTGACTAAAGAGACTGTGGATCTTGCTCAAATTCAAATCGAAGAGTATGTCTCCGAGATGCTCGATTTAATTCAGAAGACGATCTATCAAAAGGCATTTGACTTCAGGACTGAGATGACAACAGAAGCAAATACTTGGGATGAGTTTTTAGATTTAATTGAAACCAAGGGAGGGTTCTTGTCTGCACATTGGGATGGAACTTCCGAAACAGAAGAAAAAATCAAAGAGTTGACAAAGGCAACTATCAGATGTATTCCTCTAGATCAAAAAGAAGAATCAGGAAAATGCATTCTAACTGGCAACCCTTCAAAAGGAAGAGTGCTATTTGCAAGAGCCTATTAAAATCATAGGATTATCCGCAATGACCTCAGGATACATATTTATAACAATTGCTCCTGCGGATAATTGTTATTGGTTATTAGTCGATTAGTTATCAGCGCATCAATTTGTCTAAAACATATCACTTTACTTGGCTACTGGTGTGAAAGAGGATATGGATATAAGATTATTAAAATAAACAGATAAGCCCTTTCAAAGGGCTTATTTGTTATTATCATTTATCCAATAGGTAACTAATATATTGATTACTATTAAATACATGATTTCATGTGTCGGGATTGCCTTTTGGCAAAATTGTAGTAAATCACATTTAGTATTTAAAGGAAAATGAATTAAGTTTACTATCAGCATAAAAAACATTGATTATGACTTGGTTTATCCTTTTATCGCTTCTTTCTATTGGTCTTATATTGATCCTTACAGAGATCATTTTTGTTCCCGGAACTACGATTATTGGTATTTTGGGATTGATTTTTACTGGAGCAGGAATTTATTATGCTTTTCTGAAATTTGATCCTTCTATCGCATGGGTGATTTTAGGATTTGCCCTTTTAGCTAACTTTATGGCTATATTTTATGGCTTTAAATCTGGAGTCTGGAATAAGTTTGCCTTGAAAGAAGCGATGACTAGCAGATCATTTGATGGGAGACTGATTGGCTTGGAAGTCGAAATGGAGGGTAAGGCTGTTTCTGATATCAAGCCCATAGGCAAAGCTGAATTTTCAGATAAAATATATGAAGTAAAATCAGATTCTGGATTTATTTCTGTCGGTACAACCGTATTTATTACTAAATTGGAACATAATAGAATCATCGTAAAAAATTAAACTATGGACATGACTAATTCGGCATTTATTTTATTTGCAGCTTTTGCCGGGCTGATACTTCTTTTTGTCTTTTTGTACTTCGTTCCAGTGAATCTATGGATAACTGCCATTTTTTCAAATGTAAAGGTTGGTATTGGAGAGTTGATTGGAATGAGAATCAGAAAAGTACCACCAAGTATTATAGTAAATTCCTTGATTACAGCCACAAAGGCAGGTTTGGATTTGACTACAAATGATCTTGAGACACATTATTTGGCTAGTGGAAATGTACCCAATGTAATCAGGGCACTGATTTCAGCTGATAAAGCAAATATCAATTTGAGTTTCAAACAAGCCACCGCAATTGATTTGGCTGGTAGAGATGTTTTTGAAGCAGTTCAAATATCTGTGAATCCAAAGGTAATTAATACACCTAACGTGGCAGCAGTTGCTGCAGATGGGATTCAGTTGATCGCCAAAGCAAGGGTTACAGTAAGAGCGAATATTGCTCAGCTTGTAGGTGGTGCTGGTGAAGAAACAATCCTTGCAAGAGTTGGTGAAGGAATTGTGACTTCGATCGGTTCTGCTCAGAATCACAAGAGTGTTTTAGAAAATCCTGATAAGATATCAAAGTTAGTGCTTGAAAGAGGTTTAGATGCGGGAACTGCATTTGAGATCTTATCCATTGATATTGCTGACATTGATGTAGGAACAAACATTGGGGCAAAATTGCAGATAGATCAAGCATCTGCTGATTTGAAAGTTGCAGAAGCTAGAGCGGAAGAAAGAAGAGCAATGGCGGTAGCTTTAGAACAAGAGATGAAAGCCAAGTCTGTAGAGATGAGAGCTAAAGTAATTGAAGCTGAGGCTGAAATCCCAAAAGCAATTGCTGAAGCATTCAGATCAGGAAATCTTGGAATCATGGATTATTACAGAATGGAAAACATCAAGTCAGATACAGAGATGAGATCTAATATCGCAGGTGATGATTCTGGAAGTTCAGATAGTTCTAAAGGAAAACTTACAGATAAATAATATCTAACTGGTTCAGTTCTATGGATCAGAATGTTCATACAAGAGGAGGGAAGATGCTTAGCATTTTCTCTCCTCTTTTTATTTTATAGGGTTCTAGCTATTTGATAAATTTGAATTGCGAACAAAAGTAGCTTTGTGAGTTGCTATTTTAAATATTGTAAAACTATATCAAGAATTGCTATGGTCTCTGCTACAACTATGTAATGCCTGTCCTCGTTGGCATATATCGCCATATCTGACAATGTTTCGCATGATTGTTTACAAATGAAATATTTACATGCTAATGTCATTGAAGGCAATCATATCATATATGTAATTCCACTTTTACACCAATAGCCAAACAAAATGGTGTGTTTTAAATCAATTGATGTACCTATAAAAATTGACTAATTTTTAATACCGATTATCCGGAAAACAACTAGTAAAAAATGGCCAACTGATGCCATTTTGGATAATTGTATTATCCATTTTATGAGTTGAGAATCAATTTTCCAATCTCAAAAAAAAAGTCCCTAGCCAATGGTTTGGCTAGGGACTTTAATATGTTCAGAATAGATTACTAATCTTTGTTCTCACCTATTTCGGTGGAGATATCAACGCTTTCTGTTGTATCTTTCTTAACTTTCTCAAGATCATCATTCACCTTTTTTTCAGCAGCAGCCTTATCATTGGCATCTACTTTCTTGGTGAAGGCCTCGTATGTCGTTTCCTTTTCAAAAGGACGCTTACCGATCAGTCTTTCCAAGTCCATTTGGAAAAGAATTTCTTTTTCTAAGAGTTCCTGAGCAAGTATTTCTAATTCAGGTTTCTTTTCAGTAAGCAAATCTTTTGTTCTCAAATAAGCAAACTCAATTAGCTTTCTTACTTCTTCATCAATTGTCTCGGAAGTTTTTTCAGAATATGGCTTGGTAGTTCTGTATTCAGAAGCTTTGCTGTCGTAGAAAGATACGTTTCCTATTTTTTCATTCATTCCATAGATGGAAACAATTGAATAAGCCATTTTGGTAATTCTTTCCAAATCACTTAAAGCACCTGTGGAGATCTTTCCAAATATGATTTCTTCAGCCGCTCTTCCACCTAGCGTCATACACATTTCATCTATCAACTGCTCTGTTTGATATAGAAACTGTTCTTTTGGTAAATATTGAGCATAACCTAGTGCAGCAACACCTCTAGGTACAATACTTACTTTTACCAATGGATCGGCATGTTCTAAGAACCAACCTGCCACTGCGTGGCCTGCTTCGTGATATGCTACAATTTTCTTTTCTTCAGGAGAAATGATTTTGTTTTTCTTCTCAAGACCACCAATCACTCTATCAACAGCATCTTGGAAATCTTGCATATCAACAGCAGCTTTATTTCTTCTTGCTGCAATCAAAGCGGCTTCATTACATACGTTTGCAATCTCAGCTCCAGCAAAACCTGGTGTTTGAGCTGCAAGTTTTTTAGCATCAATGTCATCAGCAGTTTTTATCGGCTCTAAGTGAACTTTGAAAATTGCTTCTCTACCGATTATATCAGGCTTATCAATACTAATTTGTCTATCAAATCTACCCGCTCTCAATAACGCACTATCAAGTACATCAGGTCTGTTTGTGGCTGCCAAGACAATTACGCCTGAGTCAGTTCCAAATCCATCCATTTCGACAAGAAGTGAATTTAGGGTGTTCTCTCTTTCATCGTTGGAACCTGGCATTTGACCTTTTCCTCTAGATCTACCAATCGCATCAATCTCATCAATAAATATGATACAAGGAGCTTTTTCTTTTGCTTGCTTGAAAAGGTCTCTTACCCTTGCTGCACCAACACCGACAAACATTTCCACAAAATCAGATCCTGAAAGTGTAAAGAAAGGGACTCCTGCTTCACCTGCAACAGCTTTAGCGAGTAGGGTTTTACCTGTTCCTGGAGGTCCTACTAATAAGGCACCTTTTGGAATTTTCCCTCCTAATTTGGTAAACTTGGCAGGTGTTTTTAGAAATTCCACAATTTCTTGGACTTCTTCTTTTGCCTCATCAAGACCTGCTACATTATCAAATGTGATCTTAACTTTATTTTCAGCGTCAAATAATTGTGCTTTTGATTTACCTACATTGAAGATTTGACCCCCAGGACCACTTGGTCCAGCCATTCTTCTCATCATTACCCAAAAGAGAACAAATAGAATAATCAAAAACCCGAAACTAGAGAACCAATTCCCCCAACTTTCTTCATTTTTGACATTATAACCTATTCTTTGTCCTTCAGGAACTTTAGATTCTAACTCTTCAAAATCAGTAGCAAATTTTTCTGCACTAGCAACTTCCACCGAATAATGAGGACCAGTCGGATTAAAAAACGGACCTTTGTCATTAAGCTCTACTTTATATCTTTCATTTTGTAGTGCTGACTCGTTCAGGGTAATATCTACTCTGTTTTGATTACGAATGATCATCACTTTTTCAACATCATTCGCGAGATACATGTCTTCGAACTTGCTTTTTGTGATGTTTATTACGTTAGTTCTTTGTTGGAACAAAGTCACTCCAATCAAAACCACAACGGCAGTGATGATCAACCAAAGTTGAAAGTTTGGTTTTTGTGGGGGTTTAGGAATGAATTTTTTGCTTTTATTATTTTCGCTCATCGCTTGATATTTAATTCTATTTTAACTGTTGTAAAACGAAATAAAGGGGTGAAAGTTCAAATTCTATGATTAATCTATGTAAGTGAATTTGGCGTCGCCCCAAAGTTCCTCTATCCCATAGAATTCTCTTTGGTCTTTGAGGAAAATATGAGTCACGACATTGAAATAGTCCATCAAAACCCATTGATTGTTGTTTTTTCCTTCAGTTCTCCACGGTTTTTCCTTACACGTTTTGATTACTTCTTCCTCAATTGCATCAGCGATTGCTTCAACTTGTGTGTTAGATGTTCCAGAACAAACCACAAAAAAATCTGTCATTGAATTTTTGACTTCTCTCAAATCCATAATAACAATATCGGAGGCTTTTCTATCCTCCATTCCTTTCACAATAATTTTACTCAGCTCTTCTGCTGTCATAATTTTAAATTAATTTTACTGAATCTATTAGGTCGTTAGGAACACATAATAGATATCTTTATAGAAACACAAAATAACTATTTTAAATGTATAAAATCCTTGCCAATACCATATTTCTCGGTAAAGATATCATTAATCTGCCAGAGTGTCATTCTACTAATGAAATTGCTATGGCAAAAGTCAAATCTAAAGAAGGAGCTGAGGGTACTATCGTCGTTACAGAGAATCAAACAAAAGGGAAAGGACAGAGAGGAAATGTTTGGTACACTCAAGCGGGGAAAAATCTTACATTTTCATTAATATTATCTCCTAAATTTTTAAAACCTCTAGATCAGTTTAATTTGAATATTGTAGCTTCAAAAGCTATTCATGAGGTTTTGTCTCAATATGTGCATGGGTTGAAAATCAAATGGCCAAACGATATTGTACATGAGGAAGATGGAAAACTCGGTGGAATTTTAATTGAAAATATTATTGGACAAAATAGCATAGAATATTCTATAGTAGGGATTGGTTTAAACTTGAATCAATTAACATTTGAAATTTCTTCTGCCACTTCCGTAGCAAAATTGTCAGGTGGAGAAGTAGAAAAATGGGAAATATTTAAATTATTAATTCAAAAAATAGAATCTAATTACCTTGAACTCAAGAGAGGGAATGTAAAAAACCTTAAAGATTACTACATGCATCACCTTTATCAATTTGATCAAATGAATAGATACAAAGATTCGATTGAGTTTGAAGGAAAGATTGTGGCAATCAATGACTATGGACAGTTAGGTATTCAAAAAAAAGAGGGGATAATAAACTATTACAACTTCAAGGAGGTTAGTTTCTTATAATTTGGAGATTTTCATTTGACCTAAAAAGCTGTAAATTTGCATTTTCTATTTAGAAATTAAATTATTAATATTTATAATATGTCTGAAATTAAATCCGAAAAATTCATCAAATATAAGGTGAAGGATATCTCCCTAGCAGAATGGGGAAGAAAAGAAATTAAATTAGCAGAAGCTGAAATGCCAGGTTTGATGGCTTTGAGAGAAGAATACGGTGCTGCACAGCCGCTGAAAGGCGCTAGAATCGCAGGATGTCTTCACATGACCATTCAAACTGCTGTTTTGATAGAAACACTAGTTGCACTTGGAGCTGAAGTAACTTGGTCTTCTTGTAATATTTTCTCTACGCAAGATCATGCTGCTGCTGCTATCGCTGCTGCTGGAATTTCGGTTTATGCTTGGAAAGGTTTGACAGAAGAAGAATTCGACTGGTGTATTGAGCAGACGATTTTCTTTGGAGAAGAGAGACAGCCGTTAAACATGATTCTTGATGATGGTGGTGACCTGACTAATATGGTCTTGGATAACTATCCTGAATTGGTATCTGGGATCAAAGGTCTTTCTGAAGAAACCACTACTGGTGTTCACAGATTGTACGAAAGAATGAAAAAGGGCACACTTCCAATGCCTGCTATCAATGTGAATGATTCTGTTACTAAATCTAAATTTGACAACAAATATGGTTGTAAAGAGTCTTTGGTAGATGCTATTAGAAGAGCAACCGATGTGATGATGGCTGGAAAAGTTGCTGTCGTTGCTGGTTATGGTGATGTAGGGAAAGGTTCTGCAGCATCTTTGAGAGGTGCAGGAGCAAGAGTGATTGTGACTGAAATCGATCCGATTTGTGCGCTTCAGGCAGCTATGGATGGTTTTGCTGTAAAGAAAATGGTAGATGCTGTGAAAGAAGCGGACATCGTAGTGACTGCTACTGGTAACAAAGACATTATTTCAGAGCGTCATTTCAGAGCTATGAAAGATAAAGCGATTGTTTGTAACATCGGACACTTCGATAATGAAATCGATATGGCTTGGTTGAATAAAAACTATGGCAATACCAAAGATGTGATCAAACCACAAGTGGATCTATATACCATAGATGGAAAAGAAATCATCTTGTTGGCAGAAGGTAGATTAGTAAACCTTGGCTGTGCAACAGGTCACCCATCATTTGTAATGTCTAATTCATTTACAAATCAGACTTTGGCGCAATTAGAACTTTGGACAAATACAGATCAGTATGAGCCGGGAGTTTATGTATTACCGAAGCATTTGGATGAAAAAGTTGCTGCTTTGCACCTTTCTAAATTAGGTGTTGAGTTAGATACACTTTCCGAAGATCAGGCTGAGTATATTGGTGTGACTCCAGAAGGACCATACAAGCCAGAATATTACAGATACTAAGATTGAGAGATCAAAAATAAAATGAAAAGCTGGGCAATTATTGTCCAGCTTTTTTTATTGCTCAAAAATAATCAGTCGCCCATCAGAAAGCTGAAGACTGGCTTTTGAAACACAAGTTGAATCTGAAGAAAAAGTTAATGTATGTGCAAGTGACCTAGTGGGAGTTCTGAAAATCTCCCATGTTTCTACGCCAGAGCTTGCGATTACTTGCCCTTCTTCTATACAGACATTTTGATATAGCCTTGGAGTGATTTGTGTCATTTTTAATGGTCTTCCCGTGATGTTTCTGCCTTCAAGATTTCCGGAGCTCGTAAAACTTATTAAAGTATCATTGATTATTTCTAGTCTATGATCGTATGATCCTGAGATTTTTGTGCTATTCTGAAACTCATCTACAATCAATAGATCCATAAAATTTTCCTGCCATAGATTTGAGGAGCTGATTGATGCTGATTTTGTAAATCTACGGTTCCCTTTAATTTCAAAATCCTTAATTTTATAATTTTCATAAGACAAGAGGACTTCTTGATCTATCAAGTTTATCGTGTTGAAATCTAAAACGAGATTGCCACTTCTATTTAATTTTTGACTTGGGCAATTCGAGTTATCAGTAAATTGAAGTTCAACTTTTTTTTCATTCTCATCAATCAAAATCGTAGGGCAGCCCGGTAAAGAGTCAGTTTGAGCATTCTGATATTCCTCAAAACTGAGAAAAACATACCTCAGACTTTCTTCCAATGCCAATGAAGTTTTAAATATTTCATTCGCTTCTACCTGAAGATTTGTGGTAATATTCCTTTCAATATCATTGGCACAAGCGTTAAGCAAAAGAAGGGGAACGATTATAAAAATATTGTTTTTCATTAGTCGGTTTAGTTTTGCGAATTTAGTCTCTTTGATACATTAAAAAAAATGATGCCAAAAGGTCTTAAGTTTCTTTCTTTTCTATTTTGGAATCGATATCTTATTCACTTAAATCCAAAAAATCAATGAGCTATACAGAAGGAATGTTAAAAGATGGTGCACTGAAAGGTAAAACCATTATAGTTACAGGCGGTGGTACCGGACTTGGTAAATCTATGGGATTATATTTTTTAAAATTAGGAGCCAATTTGGTCATTACATCAAGGAAACTGGATGTACTACAAGAGACTGCCAAAGAAATGGAAAAAGAAACGGGTGGGAAAGTTCTCGCTGTCGCCTGTGATGTGCGAGAGATTGATCAGGTTGAAAAATTATTTGATGAGGCTGATGCCATTTTTGGAAAAGTAGATTGTGTGTTGAACAATGCTGCTGGAAATTTTATCAGTCCAACAGAAAGGCTTTCTACCAATGCTTTTCATACGGTTATTGATATTGTATTGAAGGGTACGGCTAATGTCACTATGACTGCTGGAAAAAGATGGATCGCAGCTAAGCAAGCAGGGACTTTTCTCAATATTGTCACCACTTACGCATGGACAGGTTCAGGATATGTAGTGCCTAGTGCGGCGGCTAAAGCAGGAGTGCTTGCGATGACTAGGTCCTTGGCAGTGGAATGGGCAAAGTATAATATTCGAACAAATGCAATTGCTCCTGGCCCTTTTCCAACAGAAGGCGCCTGGAGTAGGCTTTTACCTGGCGATTTGGTAAAGAAATTTGATCCAGCTAAGAAAGTTCCTGTTGGTCGAGTTGGAGAACATCAAGAGTTAGCTAATTTGGCTGCATATCTAATGTCTGATTATTCAGCTTATGTCAATGGAGAGGTAGTCACGATTGACGGAGGAGAATGGCTCCAAGGAGCTGGTGAATTCAATAATCTGGAGGCAATTCCTCAAGAAATGTGGGACATGCTGGAGGCTTCTAGGGGAAAAAAGCAATGAGCCCCAAACTACTTTGGGGCTATTTGAAGGCGAAATGGAAGATTAGAAATCTTTGAATAAGCAAAAAATCAGTTGAAAGACTGATTTTTTGCATTTAGGAGCTTCCTTCATAAGCTTTTGAGATATGAAAAATAAGATCGATTATAATGATTGTTTTATAATCCTGCTATGATATAATATATTGGAAAACCGACAGTAATGTTTATTGGGAAAGTAACAGCGAGTGCCATTGGAAGAAAAAGACCCGGATTGGCTTTTGGAACAGCTATCTTCATCGCAGCAGGGACTGCAATGTACGAAGCTGAGGCTGCTAAAATCGCAAACATAAACCTGTCGCCAGTATTGTTAGTAATGAGTTGGCTCAACAAAGCGGTTAAAGAACCATTGATTAGAGGAATTATAATAGCAAACACTACAAGTGATTTTCCTGAATCTAAAAATGCTTTCAACTTTTTACCGCTAGAAATTCCCATATCTAAAAGGAAAATTGCTAGAAACCCCTTAAAAATATCCGTAGTAAAAGGCTTTATCCCTTCAGCTTCATGGTCATTTGCCAAAAAACCTATCAGAAGACTTCCCAATATCATCACGACTGAACCATTGGTGAAAGCATGACTGATTACTTTTTTGAGTTTGACTTCCAAAACGTTTTTAGAGCCATAGATTTTGATTAGTAACATCCCTATAATGATGGCTGGAGCTTCCATTAGTGCCATAATAGCTACCATATAGCCGCTGAATTCAAT
Source organism: Belliella aquatica (assembly GCF_014637795.1). GTDB lineage: Bacteria > Bacteroidota > Bacteroidia > Cytophagales > Cyclobacteriaceae > Belliella > Belliella aquatica. Next base: position 50,680 of record NZ_BMFD01000003.1, read on the forward strand.
TTCTTGTATCTCAAGAAAAGTGACAGCTGTCACGAATGTCACTGCACTTACAGATCCATAAGCTGCGGCTATTGCTCCGGCATTTTCTATGCCTACCTTTTTTCTGATAATGAAAAAAGAATAAATGGGAATCAGAGAAGCGATTAAAATCCCAAAGAGAACAGACCAAATGATGACTAAATCAAATTCACTGTGCGCAAGTTCTTGCCCACCCTTAAAACCAATGGAAAAAAGTAAATATAATGAGATGAATTTGGAAGAATTAGCGGGTATTTCTAAGTCACTTTTTAGGCGAACTGCTATGATTCCAAGTATAAAAAAAAGTAGAGCGGGGTTGGTGAGGTTATCTACTAGGAGTTGTAAGTTCATGCTAGTATGCTAGGCTGATTTAAATTGAAAGAGCTTAGTTTATTTGCCTTTGGCTGTATCAGCGTTCCATTTATCTCTATTTTCTTGTTTTCAATGGTTTCTTTTAGGAGATCGCTTTTGTGGATATTTGCCGAAACTTCCTTAATCATAAGTGATGCAAGATGGATTGTCATCTGATGTTTGGAATCCATGCTCTTAATTTGGGGTTCATTTTCTGAAAGGAGTTTTTTCAGGGTATTCTGCACAGGATATTCTAAGTTTTTATTTTCAGAAAGCACTTCATGGATAAACCTGCAATCAGTATTTTGAACCAAATGTATTGCCTCTATTTTTTCCTTAATGATGATTCTCGTGAGAGCATCAGCAAATTTCTCGTCTTGAAAGTTTAGGTACCCTCCCATCCCTGTCATATAGAGATGTGATCCAGTAAATGTTTTTTTGATTAAAGCTTCGCTTTGGCTAAAAGGACAAACAAGGAATAAGATTTTTTTCATGATTTCTGTTTCTTTATTTAAATGCAAATTTGATGTGTGAATCCCATATATTTTTATTTATATTTATTATATTATCCATAAAATATATTTATGAATTATACCCTTCATCAATTAATGATTTTTCAAAAAATCACTGAAACGAAAAGTATTACCAAGGCTGCGGAGGAATTACACTTGACTCAACCTGCTGTTTCCATTCAATTAAAAAACCTCCAAGATCAATTTGATATTCCTTTGACAGAAATCGTTGGAAGGAAACTGGTAGTTACAGATTTTGGGTGGGAAATAGCATCAGCGATAGAAAAAATAATCGAAGAGGTTCAAGGGATAAATTATAAGACGGCTGCTTTTAAGGGACTAATGTCTGGTAAACTTAAGATATCGGTCGTGTCTACGGGGAAATATGTAATGCCGTATTTTTTATCCAGCTTTCTACAAGAACATCCAGAGGTGGATCTAAAATTAGATGTCACCAATAAGGCTAAAGTCTTAGAAAGTTTATCTGCTAATGAAGTTGATTTCGCTTTGGTTTCTATTCTCCCTGAGCAGATGCAAGTTGATGGAGTTAAGTTGATGCCAAATCAACTCTTCTTGGTTGGGAATCGAGATTTTATTTTTAAAAATAATGAATATGATGAAGGCTTTCTTGAAGAGCTAACCTTGATTTACAGAGAAGAGGGATCAGGAACGAGGTTGTCTATGGAAAAATACCTGAGTAGTAAAAATGTATCAATAAGGAAAAAAATAGAGTTAACATCCAATGAAGCGGTCAAACAAGCTGTTTTGGCAGGAATGGGTTGTTCTATCATGCCTTTGATTGGGATCAAAGATGAGATTAAGTCTGGAGAACTGAAGATTATTCCTATGGAAGGATTTCCATTAAATACTCAATGGAATCTGATTTATTTACGGGGCAGGAAATTTTCTCCTGTGGCTAAAATGTACTTAAATTATTTGATTGAACACAAAGATGAATTAATTCGAAAACATTTTGCTTGGAATTTGTAACTACTTATCCTCTTTAAAAACTGGAGCTTTCTTGTAAGGGAGTACAATCGTGTTGTCCCAGTTTGCGATTACTTTATGAATATTATATTCATTTAGTGAAGAAGTTTCGACGATGTGCCATTTTGAATTTCCTTCTAATCCTACTGCAATTAAATGACTTTCAGAAGTGACCGTTCCCCCAGGTACTTTGCTAACTGTCACAATAGGAATCAAAACATGGGTTTCCAATTTGGTTTTAGCTTGTTTTATTTCTTGTTTTATTTTGTAGTCTTGGAGAATTATTCCCTTTGATCTTTGATTATTATGGATTTTTGAAAGCGTCGCTCGCATACTTTCTCTTCCCCCAGCTTGCTCGATCAAATCGGGTAAAGTCAAGTTCAGTAAGGTTTCATAATCATCACACATTTTGGCTGTAAAATATGCTTCTGTTGCATCGAGGGCACCTTGTTCTGTTTGGCAAAATGAGTTCGATGAAATTGAAAAGCCTATCAATAAGATCGTTAATGTGAGTAATGGTTTTTTCATAAAATTGGGATGATTTTTCAATGTTTAAATATATTGAAAAATTAAATTTTGTGGCAATTTTGGTGAAAAGAAGCAGAGAATAATTAATTATTGCTTTATATGATAATCATTAAAGTTTTATAACTACTATGCTACTTAAGCAATCATTATTGAATTTAAATAGGAGAAAGTTATTAACCATGTAAAAAATATACAGGCAATCCCCTTTTATAACGACATGCTTAATCTTAAAAAACAAAGGAATATAAACTCCCACAAAAATTCTATACATTTACCAATCAAAACCTTCGTACATTTGAAGCGTAAATATCCAACGTGAAGTCAACCATCAAAATAGCGCTGCTTGTATTCTATGTGTTTTTCAACGCAGGGCTAAGCTATTCCATGCATTTTTGTGGAGATGACTTCAAAAGAATTAACGTTTTAACAGATTATAAATCCTGCTGTGAGTCTTCTATACCAATGCCAGATTGTTGTGGTGATGTCTCCAGTCTAGAACTTCCAAATACTGATCAGCAAATTTCAGATGTTTATAACCTTCAAGCAATTGGGATTGACCTTTTGGTTTCGGATTTTCAGTATGAATTATTGCCTTTTGATTTTAAATTATCAGAGATCATAGCTTTCGCTGATTCGTCTCCTCCAATACTTCAAAACACACCGATTTATATTTTTTATCAAGTCTTTTTGATTTGATTTTTTCGTGTTTTAAAAGGTTAAATCGTAATACTCCTTTTTAACCTTTGGTTTCCCAATAGTTCAATCATTCAATTAAGTCCGTCGTATATATTTTAAGCTCGACTTTAAGGACATCTTATAAGTTTGATCCTTTATTCAATTCACAAATTATATCATAGTATATACAAGTGTTTGATTAATAGTTAATTTAGAAGATTAGTAAATTACACAAAGCATTAAAAACATGCTCAACAAAATCATCAAGTTTTTTCTCGAAAACAAACTAGTTACAGTGATTCTCCTCGCTCTTGTGGTAGCGTGGGGGATTGTGACTGCACCATTTAATTGGAATACTGGATTCTTACCTAATGATCCTGTTCCAGTGGACGCTATTCCTGATATCGGTGAAAACCAGCAAATTGTCTTCACTGATTGGATGGGTCGTTCTCCGCAGGATGTGGAGGATCAGATTACCTATCCGTTAACCACCTCTTTATTAGGCTTGCCAGGTGTTAAGTCTATCAGAAGTACTTCCATGTTTGGTTTTTCATCCATTTACATCATTTTTGATGAGGATGTTGAATTTTACTGGAGCCGTTCTCGGATTCTGGAAAAGCTCAACTCTTTATCTTCTGATTTGCTACCCGAGGGCGTTCAACCCAAATTAGGTCCTGATGCTACCGGATTAGGTCAGGTGTATTTTTATACATTAGAAGGAAGAGACGAAAAAGGTAATCCTGCCGGTGGTTGGGATTTACACGAACTCAGAAGTATTCAAGATTATTATGTGCGTTATGGTCTAGCCGGCACAGAAGGCGTCGCCGAAGTGGCAAGTATTGGAGGACATGTCAAAGAGTATCAAGTAGATCTTGACCCTGTTGCTATGAAGGCTCACAATGTCTCTATGATGCAAGTCATGAACGCCATCAAACAATCTAATTTGGATATTGGTGCCAATACCATGGAGATCAATCAGGTGGAGTTTATCGTCCGTGGTCTTGGCTATGTGAAGTCTTTGGAAGACATTGAGCAGGCTGTAGTCAAAGTGAATGACAATATTCCATTGCGCATCAAGGATATTGCAAAAGTCAATATCGGGCCTGCAAGTCGTGCCGAGAGAGCCATTTTGGATAAAGGAGGAGCAGAAGCTGTCGGTGGTGTGGTAGTAGCTCGCTATGGAGATAATCCACTACAGGTTATTGATGCAATTAAAGGCAAGATAGATGAAATTTCTCCTGGTTTACCTTCCAAGACTTTGGAAGATGGCACAGTTTCAAAAGTGACCATTGTACCTTTTTATGATCGTTCTGGTCTTATTAAAGAGACTTTGAGCACTTTGAATGAGGCAATTAGCCTTCAGATTCTCATCACTATTATCGTAATTATGGTGATGGTTTATAACCTTAGAGCTTCGTTATTAATTTCAGCACTATTACCATTAGCGGTATTGATGTGTTTTATCATGATGAAATATGTCGGAGTAGATGCTAATATTGTTGCCCTTTCTGGTATCGCTATTGCCATCGGAACCATGGTGGATTTGGGAATTATTCTGAATGAAAATATTCTACGCCACCTGGAAGAATCAGATGATAAAAAAATGAAACTGCAAATTATTTATGAAGCCACGTCAGAGGTAAGTTCAGCGATTCTTACTGCTGTGATGACTACTATTGTAAGTTTTTTGCCAGTATTCACACTACAAGCAGCCGAGGGCAAACTGTTTGGACCTTTGGCTTATACCAAAACTTTCGCCTTGATAGCGGCTTTGATCTTTACATTGGTCTTTATGCCAGCTTTCGCACACTGGGTCTTTGGGACAAAAATAAAATCCAAGAATTACAGAACCATTCTGAATGTATCAATGGCTATTGCTGGTTTTATTCTCCTGTTTTATTTCCCTTGGGCAGGATGGGTTTTGTTGGCATTTGCAGCCAATCAGTTGATTCATCATTTCTTCCCTCAGCATACCAAAGAAGGTAAATTCAAAACACAGATTTCTATGCTTATAGCAGTTGTGTCGGTTTCAGTACTTTTGGCTGTAGAATGGAGACCACTTGGCTTGACGCAATCAGTTTTGGTAAATTTTCTCTTTATCAGTCTTGTGTTGGGTTTTGTGTTGGGCTTGTTTTCACTTTTTATCCGCTTTTATTCTCATATGCTAAAATGGTGCTTGGAACATGCAAGGATTTTCTTCCTACTTCCTGTTTTGATCATTCTTTTTGCGGTGAATATTTGGTTGGGCTTCAATGCCGTGTTTGGATTTATCGCTAAAGGCTTTGATCAAGTGGGTTGGAATATCAGAACCACTTCGGCTTGGTCAGGACTTGTTCATGCTTTACCGGGAATGGGCAAGGAATTTATGCCTGCTTTGAATGAAGGATCATTTTTATTGATGCCTACATCCATGCCACATTCAGGTGTAGAGGCCAATATGCAAATTGTGAAACAATTGGATATGTTGGTACAGGCAATTCCTGAGGTGGAAATGGTAGTAGGAAAAGCAGGAAGGGCAGAAAGTCCCCTTGACCCTGCACCCATGTCCATGTATGAAAACATCATCAACTACAAAACGGAATATCTCCAAAATGAAGATGCTAAAAAACTTCGTTTTGAGGTGGATAGAGATGGAAATTATCAAGTGCTTGTCAATGAAAAATACTGGTGGTATGATCGCCGCGATGGAGCCATATGGGATGATGAAGATAATTATATGGATGAAGCTCAAAGAAAGGCAGTGATCAAAAACATTGCTAAGTATTTGGTGACAGATGAAAGAAGAGGTCAATATTTTCGACAGTGGAGGGATGAGATTAAAACTCCAGATGATATTTGGGATGAAATTCAAGTAAGGACTTCCAATATTCCTGGGGTAACCTCACCGCCAAAACTCCAGCCGATCGAAACCCGCTTGGTTATGTTGCAGACAGGCATGCGTGCACCTATGGGGATGAAAGTCTATGGGCCAGATTTGGAAACCATTGAAAATTTTAGTCTCAAACTAGAGTCTTTATTGAAGGAAGTGGCTTCTGTGAAAGCCGAGGCTGTTTTTGCTGACCGTTCATTGGGTAAACCATATATGGAAATTGATCTGGATAGAACTCAGTTGGGGCGATACGGACTCAATATTGCTGATGTACAGGAATTTATAGAAGTAGCTATTGGAGGGATGAAACTGAGTACTACCGTTGAAGGTCGGGAACGGTACGCTATTCGGGCTAGATATGCCAGAGAATACAGAGATGACCCTGAGGCTTTAAGACGTATTTTGGTAAGTACACCTACAGGTGCGCAAATACCTTTAGGGCAATTGGCAGACATCAATTATCGCCCCGGACCTATGATGATTAGAGGTGAAAATACCTTCTTGGTAGGCTATGTATTGTTTGACAAAAGAGATGGCTTTGCTGAAGGCACGGTGGTTGACAACGCCAAGGATTTTATTTTACAAAAAATAAACTCAGGTGAATTAGAAGTGCCTGCAGGGGTTTCTTATACTTTCTCTGGAAGTTACGAAAATCAGATTCGAGCAGAGAAGCGTCTGGCCATTGTAATTCCACTTTCATTGGCTGTGATTTTCTTGATTTTATACTTCCAGTTCAGGTCAACTGCCATGGTTTTGATGATTTTCTCAGCCATTGCCATGGCATTTTCAGGAGGATTCTTGATGCTTTGGCTATATGGTCAGGGTTGGTTCTTTGATTTCAATTTTATGGGGACCAACATGCGTGAACTCTTCCAAATGCGGACCTTCAATCTTTCAGTAGCTGCTTGGGTAGGGTTTATAGCCCTCTTTGGTATCGCTACAGATGATGGCGTGGTTATGGGGACATACCTCAAACAGAGTTTTGAGAAATTTCAGCCTGAAAATGTAAAAGAAGTTAGAAAAGCTGTTTTAGAAGCAGGTTTGAAAAGGGTAAGACCTTGCTTGATGACCTCAGCTACAACTTTGCTTGCTCTATTACCAGTTCTTACAAGTTCAGGCAGAGGTTCCGATATTATGATCCCTATGGCTATACCAGCTTTTGGGGGAATGACAGTAGCATTGATTTCATTATTTATTGTCCCTGTACTTTATGGGAAGTATCAGGAATTTAAAATTAAAAGGAATTGATATGAAAGGTTTTAACCAAATTGATAAGATAATTGGCTATTTCTCTAAATTCATTTTGAAAAATGGGAATAATGTCCAAAAAGCTCTCTTCGTATTGACTATGATGTTAAGTATTAATGGGAATTCCCAAACATTAGATCAGTACTTGGAAGAAGCTACAGAAAATAACCCAGGAATTCAATCTTCCTTTAATCAGTACCAAGCTAGCCTTGAAAAAATAAATCAGGTTAGTTTAGATAATCCACAATTAAACATTGGAGTCTTTACCAGGCCAATGGAGTTGTTGATGGGAAATCAGCGGGCGGAGGCATCGATAATGCAGATGTTTCCTTGGTTTGGAATGCTGAAAACGCAAAGGGATGAAGTTACTCTAATGGCCGAAGCTAAATACGAGGAATTTCGGCAGCAGCGTAACCTTTTGCTCTATCAAGTAAAGGAGACCTATTTCCAAATGCAGCAATTGCAAAATACAATTGAAATCACGGAGTCCAATTTGGACATCTTGAAATCACTGGAAAAGTTGGCGATCATCCGATACCAAGGTGGAAATACAACTGATGCAGTATCATCTGTTTCTTCCGCAATCCAAAGACCTTCCAGAAGAAGCTCGGGAGGGACTGAAGATAGTATGGGAATGAGTAGTGGCGGATCTAGCAGTGCTTCGGGAATGAATCAATCTTCCGGAAGTGGCTCTTCTATGTCCAGTATGGGTTCTGGATCTGGATCAGGAAAGCTGACAGATGTCCTTAGACTTCAGGTTCAGATCAAGGCTTTGGAAAGTGACCTTCACCAGCTGGAGGTAGATAAGAGGCCGTTAATGGTTCGTTTCAACCAACTTTTGGGTAGGGACAAAAACGAACTGGTAAATATTGAAACAGATATTTCCACCCAAAAAGATATAGGTTGGGAAATCACCATGCTAGAGCAGATTTTACAAACCAATCCTATGTTGCTCATGCTTGAAAAGGAAGGACTAGCTTATCAAAAGCAGGGAGAAATGGCTAAGTTGGAAGGTAAGCCTATGTTTGGTTTAGGTGTGAACTACATGATTCTATCTTCGAGGCCTGAAATGGGTGTGCCTGGCGGAATGAATGGGATGGACTATATGCCTGCAGGAATGGGTAACAATATGGTGATGCCAATGGCAACCGTCAGCCTCCCGATTTACCGAAAAAAATACAAAGCCATGCAAACTGAATCAAAGCTTTATTGGGAAGCCAACGAAAGACAAAAGGAGGATCTTCAAAGAAATCTAGAAACTGAGTTTGAAAATATCCTAGCCTCACTCAAGGATGCGGAAAGGAAAATTAATCTCTTGAACGAGCAAATCGAACTCACCGAACAAACTATGGAATTGTCGGTCACATCTTATGCCACCGAGGGAAGCTCTTTTGAAGAGATTCTTAATATTCAAAGAGAGCTACTACAATTTAGACTAGATGCTTTGAATACTAGGATTGAAAGGGAACTTGCTTTTGCTAAGATTGAGACGCTAGTAGGATTTTGAATATATAAAATTTAAGACGCTATACACCAGATGCAAGTACCGAGAGTAGAGACAAGTCTCAAATTTCATGTCTTACATCTTAGACCTAAGAAAAAATGAAACAAAGAAATAACATACTTATCATCATTATCGGCTGCCTATTTTTTGGCGCTGTGGCGGGTTGGGTGATCCGTGGAGGTGGGGAAGAACACCCTGCCGAAGAACATACACATCTTGATGAAGATGGAGTGGAATATACCTGCTCGATGCATCCTCAAATACGTCAAAATGAACCTGGCCAATGCCCACTTTGTGGTATGGCCCTCACACCTGTGAGTAGTAAAAAAAGTGGAGAATCCAGTCCTTATGTACTTGAAATAACTCCTGAGGCTGTTGCGCTTTCGAATGTGCAGACAACTAGAGTCAAATCAGGTTCTGGTTCTGGAAAACTTACCCTGACGGGGAAAATCCAAGCTAATGAGCAGCGTATTAAAAGCCTTACAGCAAATTATGCTGGAAGAGTCGATCAATTATTTATCAATTTCACTGGACAGGAAGTTCAAAAAGGTCAAAAGTTAGCAACGCTTTACTCTCCAGAATTAGTCAACGCTCAAAAGGAACTCTTAGAAACAGCTAAAATCAAGGATCGACAGCCTGCACTTTACGAGGCTACGAAAGAAAAATTAAGATTATGGAGAATCTCAGACAAGCAAATCGCTGCAATCGAGAGTTCTGGTCAAGTGAATACTCAATTTGATGTTTTTGCAGATGTTGCGGGAGTTGTCATAACTAGAAATATTGCGGTAGGCGATTTTGTGAGCAGGGGGTCTGCCCTTTTCGAAGTTGTGGATCTTAGCAATGTGTGGGTGATGTTGGATGCTTACGAATCAGATTTGGGTGCAATTAGTAAAGGTGATGATTTAAGTTTTCAAGTATCAGCGTATCCTGGTAGAGATTTTAAAGCAAAAGTGACTTATATCGATCCTGTTCTTAATCCCGATACACGGACAGTTGGCATACGAGCAGAGGCGGTAAACCGTAATTTTGAGTTGAAGCCCGAGATGTTTGTTTCAGCTAATATTTCGACTTCTCAAGCTGGTCAGTCTGGTTTGATGATTCCTAAAACAGCTATTCTGTGGACAGGTCCACGGTCTGTTGTTTATGTTCAAAAAGGGAATCTCGAAGCACCAGCATTTGAAATGCGTGAGATCGAGATAGGTGGTAGAGTGGGAGAGGACTATCTTATTTTATCTGGTTTGGAAGAAGGAGAAGAAGTGGTAAGTAATGGAGTGTTTGCCATAGATGCTGCTGCACAGTTGAGTGGTAATTACAGCATGATGACCAGACCTGAGGTGAAGACCTTAGAAACACCTGAAGCATTTAGACAGCAGTTGACTGCATTTGTTCAGAGCTATCTGCCTATTAAGGAAGCTTTAGTGAAAACAGATGTGAAGGCTACTCAATCCACCATCAACCCTGCTAAATCTAGTTTGAGCAAAGTGGATATGAAGCTATTAGAAAGCAAAGCTCACGATATCTGGATGGATTTGTTAAGACCTATACAAAACAGTTTGGACAAAATTGCCCAGACAAATGATGTGGAGGAGCAAAGAAAGCATTTTGAAACACTTTCTGACAACCTGATTGAAGCAGTTGAGTATTTCGGAGTAGTGGAAAACACTGTTTATAGACAATATTGTCCGATGGCTTTTAAAGATCAAGGGGCGTATTGGTTGAGTAGTGAAAAGGAAATTCGAAACCCTTATTTTGGTGATAAAATGTTGACTTGTGGTGAAGTAAAAGAAACTTATCAACCAGGGAAAAGAGTGACTTCGGAATCTGGAAATAAACCAGATATACCCGTGGGGCATAATCATTAATCTTTAAATGAAATAGGGTGGGGATACAGTAGAAATACAATGGAAATAGGTTGAAATATTGTAGAAATAAAATAGAAATATATTGGAAATACGGTTGAAATAGAGGTTAGGTCAAAGCTTAGATTTCGATGATTTACCTTTGTCCTATTTAAGGGGTTTAATCGCTAAACTCAGTTAAGAGTTTGAATTATCCCGAAGCATATTTCAATTATATTTCACGAAGTATATTTCAACTTTATTTCACTTCCCCTATTTCTCCGAAGGTATATATCAATCTTATTTCACGAAGTATATTATTATAAAAAGTAAACAATCAAACTTAAAAATATGAAAACCAAAAATTATCTAATCATCCTTTCATCATTGATCATCCTTTCCTGTTCTTCAAATAAAGAAGAGGGAAAAGTAGAGGATTCAAACGGACATGCAAATCATGACCATGCAGCAACATCAGAAACAGCAACCTCTAAGAGTCCTAGGACTTCGGCTATGGCTAATATCGGTTCTAATCACGTTCATTTGGACTATTCTGCTCCGAGTGTTAGAGGAAGGCAAGTATTTGGAGGCTTAGTGGCTTTAGATGAGGTTTGGGTTACGGGAGCACATTCAGCCACCAATATTTCTTTCAATGAAGATTTGATTATTGAGGGAGAATTGGTTTCAGCTGGAAAATATGCGCTATTTACGATACCAAGGGAAACTGGCTGGACTGTTATCTTGAATTCAAATTATGAGCAACATCTAGCAGATGATTATGATGAATCATTGGATGTGATAAGATTTGAGACTGAAAATATCCAACCGGAAGAAATGATTGAACAATTGAGATTTGACGTGATCCAATCAAGTTCAAAAAAAGGGGAATTAAAATTTAGTTGGGAAAACAAGGGCTTTGTTTTAAACCTAGAAACCAAAAATTAATCTGATTTATCTGAATTAAAGGCACTAGAGGAGTGAATGCTTTCTTGAAGGGCAATGTCCAATTTGAAAGCTTCCTCCTTGAGTAATGCAATTAATTCAGGTACTTCTTCAGGGATTTGTGTTGGTTGAATGACCTCTAATATGCCCATAATATTTGCTAATTTTGATCTCATCAGATGGGACTGATTGAAAGTAAGTTCTTTTAGAAATTGATTTTGTTTTTCTAATATAACCTCCGATTTTTTCTTTTCCGAAACATCAAAAAAGCATCCAACCATACTTAAAGGTTTGCCTTCATTACTCCATTTAATCACCTTTCCATAGCAAATCGACCAGATTTCTTTTCCTATCAGTGTTCTAACTCTCATTTCACTATGAAACGGGATTTTTCCAAAACTTGTAAAATGGTGATCAAGTTGTTGAAAAACTTTTTGTTGGTCTTGGTGATGAATGTGTTTTTTCCATTTCACTTCATTCTTTTTCTTAACATCATAATCATAGCCTAGCATAGTTCTTAGTGATACACTGAGGACATCATTATCATTTTCAATATCCCAAATCCAAAACCCAATCAAATTATCTTCAAAAAGACCTTCCATGATTTCATTTTTGATTTGATGTTCATAAATAAAATCAGGAAACTCTATAGTTTTCTCGTTATTTTTTAAAATATCATGACCAATTCCATTTATAAAGAGCTCTTGTTCATTTCCAGAATCAATTGAAAATTCCCAGCGTGTCCAGTGAAAATCAGAACCATCTTCATTGATTTTCCTTAGATCCATATTGAAATTTCTTAGGCCCCCGTCTAGTGTTTTTTTCAGTAGCTTTTGATAATTTAGAAAATCATTCGGAAATAGTATCTCACTAAAGATTTGTCCAATTAGCGAATTTTCAAATAAAGATAATTGACTGTGGAATTTAGAATTGGTTTCTAATACCCTACTCTGAGCATCAAGTCTGATGAAGTAAAAATAATTGGAGGTCATAATTGAGGAATTGGTATATCCAATCATATCTATTTCTGTATTCATTGTTCAAAAATAATAGTTAAATTAATAATTTATTAACAAAAAGCAAAAATATTAATTTGAAATACATTTAAATTGATTTGAAAATTTTAAATATAAATAATTAAATATGGAATTGTCACATCCCTTGAATAGAAAAGAGTTTGGTTCAACTGAAAACTTAGGAAATGTTTTGTCTGAGTCAGAAGCTATGGAGTTATTGGAAGATTGGGTGAAAAATGACAAACTTCTATTTCATATGCGGCAAGTGGGTCATTTGATGAAACGATTTGCAGAATTAAAGGAATATGAAGATGAAGTTCAGCATATATGGTATTTGGCGGGCTTACTTCATGATGCCGATTGGGATCAATGGCCTGACGATCATTGTAGAAAAATCATCGAGGAGCTAGAGTCTCGAAAAATTGACCCAAGAATTATTAAGGCGATTGCAAGTCATGGTCCTAGATACTTTGGTGTAGAACCAGAATCTGAAATGGATAAAATGCTTTATGCTTTTGACGAAATATCAGGTTTTGTCCATGCGTATTCCCTAATGCGACCTCAGGGATATGAAGGGATGGAAATCAAAGGGGTAAAAAAGAGACTTAAGGACAAAAGTTTTGCGGCGCAGGTGAGCAGAGATGATATAACTGATGCTTCTGAAAGGGCAGAGATTTCAGTCGAAGAATTGATTCAATTTGTAATAGAAAATCAGTTGCGGTCATAAAAAAATAGGGACTATTCGTCCCTATCTTCTTCATATTGTTTAAGCTCTATTTCTTCTTCTTCTTCCTGATCGAAAGCATCTTCCTCTACTGGCTGATTGATCTTTCTCACTTCTTCTCTACGTTCTTGATCAGCTTTTACTTCACTAAGAGGTTTTAGATTTGCGCCCGGCTGTGGAAGTAATTCTTCATCATCTTTTTCATATGGGAAAATCTCGACTATTGGACTTTCAGTAACTTCAGGAACTCTAAAAGTTACCAACATATTATTTAGACTTTCAAATATTCTTTCAAAAGCTTCTTTCACGTCATGTGCAGTAACAAGCATGAATTGGGTCACTTTTTTTTCCTTTCCGCTATCAGCGTCTGTGACAATATATGTTATTTTACATTTGTGCCAGATGTCAATGTCCTCGTAGAAGAATACGTCTACGATATTACTTTTACTTATATTGGTCACTTGAAAATCTCCACGAATGACAGAGCCAAGCATGTCGTATATCCTTGCTTCTGCCTCAGTAAACGATACGGCGTCAACTAAATATTGCTCGGAAACATTTTTAAGTAAACCTTCTTCATTTTCCTTGGCATACTTTACTTTACACAAGAACCAAACTCTCATAATTTCAATTTTTATTTTGCTTGCGAAGGTAATGTTAATTGCCATAAGCCACAATCAAATAATCGATTTCTGATTGCCTTTTTTTCTAATTCAAAATCAAGGGTCATTTTAATCTCCTCTGCTTCAAAATGAAGTTGGTCTTGATTGTCTGAATAAAATTGCTGTATATTACTTCTGCATTTCAAACTATGTGGAAAAACGTATATTATAGCTTTCCGATACAACTATTTTTTCTTCATTTGAAGAAAAATATCCCCTTGCTGCTGCTATGGGCTGTCTTGACTTTGATTATTTTACAAAGTTTTGGGACTGTTTTGGGTATTCCATATTTGTTTCTTGATCCTGAATATCTGAATGAAGTGTCATGGAAAGGGTTCTTTTTGATGGGGATTGCTTTTGGAATATTTACAATGGCTTTTCACATGACTACTTACATTTTGGATGGAGCTAAATTCAAGTTTTTAGCAGTGATTCCTAGGCCATTTATTCAGTTTTGTATCAATAATGGCATTATTCCCTTGGCTTTTTATACGGTTTATTTATACAGTTTTATAAATTTTCAACTTGATAATGAGCACGATGACAAGTTTGAAGTTTTTGAATATTTCCTTGGGTTTGCAGGAGGTTCAATTCTGATTTATGCCATCATATTCAGCTATTTTGCATTGACAAACAAAGATTTGTTTGTGATTTTTGCAGATTCTGTGGAGAAAAGGCTAAGAAAGACAAGAATTCCTAGAGCAAATATGCTCAATAGAATTAAAGAAAGTAAAAAGGCTAATAATAAGGTTTTATTCTATTTGGACATTAGAAGTGGTTTTGAGCCTGTCAGAATGGATTTAGCGAGGTTTGAAGGACAACAACTTTTAAGAGTTTTTGATCAAAATCACCTGAATCTTATTATCATACAATCAGTTCTGATCATTTTAATTTTGTTTTTGGGTTTTTTTAGGGAATATCCGATTTTACAGATTCCTGCTGCAATGAGTGCAACTTTACTTTTTGCAATCATCATGATGTTGGTTGGTGCATTAGCGTTTTGGTTGCGAGAGTGGCTCGCTCCTGTGATCATTATTGCTTTATTGATTTTCAATTTCCTATCCAAATCAGCTCTTCTAAATCGTCCTCACACCGCATTTGGGATGGATTACAATTCAAAACCTGCAATATATAATTTAGAAAATCTTCAAAATATATTGCACCCTGATAGTGTTGAAAAAGATAAATCTAATACAATTCAAATTTTAGAAAACTGGAAAGCTAAGTTCCCAACGGAATTAAAACCAAGAATGATCTTTATCACAACGAGTGGAGGTGGGCAAAGAGCTGCTTTGTGGACGATGAATGTTTTACAACATATTGAGGAAGCTAGTCAAGGTCAAGTTTTCAAACATACTCAAATGGTGACTGGTGCATCAGGAGGAGTGGTTGGAGCTGCTTTTTTTCGTGAATTGTATTTAAGACATTTGAAGGATACAGATTTTAATTATCTAGATAAAAAGTATTTAGATCAAATTTCCTCTGATAATCTCAATCCAATTATCTTTACCCTTTTGGTAAATGATCTTTTTATCCGGAATCAATACTACACTTATAATGGCCGTAAATATCTTCAGGACAGGGGTTTTGCATTCGAAAACCAATTAAATATCAATACTAAAGAGATCATGGACAAGCCTCTTAGTGCTTATAAAATACCTGAGTTTGAGAGTCAAATACCAATGCTTCCCATTACGCCGTTGATCACGAATGATGGGAGGAAGTTGTTCATCTCACCCCATTCTATGTCTTATATGGGGATCTCTGCTTCTAGAGCAGAGGGGGTCAAGGAGAAAAGTCAAAGTATTGATTTCATGAGATTTTTTAGAAATCAAGATGCAGAGAATTTGAGGTTTATTAGTGCTTTAAGAATGGGAGCGACTTTTCCCTTTATTACTCCGCATATCCAACTGCCGTCACTGCCACAGATGGAGACAATGGATGCAGGATTATCTGATAATTTTGGAATTCAGGACGCATTGAGATTTTTGTATGTATTTCAAGATTGGATTGAGGAAAACACATCGGGAGTAACCCTGATCACAATTCGAGACTCAGAAAAATTCACAGAAATCGATCAGAAAGTCCTTCCCACGATTTTTCAGAAGTTATCAATTCCACTAAAGAATATTCTGATTAATTGGGATAATATTCAAACCTTGAACAACGAGGTGCTTTACAATCAGTTCAAAGAAAGTATGGATTTCGATATTGAGAAAATAGAATTTGAATATTCGACAAGTCAATTCCTCAGAGACCGAGGACTCACAGATTCGGTGGGAGTGGTTGATCCTAGTGCACAAGAAATTCAAAGAGCTTCTTTGAATTGGAGATTAACAGCTCGGGAAAAGGTGTCAATAATTGATAATATACAAAGCATTTCAAACCAAGCGGCTCTTCAACGAATTAGAGACATTCGATTTTTTGGAGTAAAGAATAAGTAATTTATTCAATCTCGATTTCAGCTTCAAATTTCTCGAGAGCTTCTGGTTTGCCCACTGCATAGACGATATCACCCAACTTCAATTTTTCATCTCCAGTGATTTCCGAGATTGTTGTATTTTTTCGCTTAATGGCTACAATATTCACCCCAAACGTATCTCTGATTCTTGATTCTTTCATTGTTTTATTAATCAGCGTTCCAGAATCTTTTTCCACTTTAAGACTTACAAAATTAATATCTGGCAGATCAACTTTAAATTTAGAATTGATCTCAGTCGATAGGTTACGGAACATCTCATAATTGTGTGATCTCACTTCCGTAGTGAAGTCTTCAATGTCATGTTTTGGGACAAGATATTTATCCAAAACTCTAGTGAAAATCTCAATTGATGTTTCAAATTCCTCTGGGATCACCTCGTTTGCACCAAGATTAAGATTAGCTTCCATTTCACCCAAATAGCGCGTTCTTACAATGATGTATGGATTTTGGGTGATGTGTCTGATGGCAGAGATTATTCTTTTGGTGGCCTCGGGATTGGAAATAGCGATTACAGCTACCCTTGCTTTATGAATATTTACATGTTCTAAAACAGCATCGTTTGCAGCATCACCAAACATGATGGGTTCCCCATTTTTTGATTCTACTTTAACCGTCTCTGGATTTGTCTCTATGATGGAGTAGGGGATTTTAGCTGATTTAGCTGCCTTTGACAGGTTTCTCCCATTGAGTCCATAGCCAATGATTACCAAATGATCTTTCAGCTCTTTGGTGTCAAGTACGATATTAGGTGTACTTTCATTTCCAAATTTTCTATTGAGTCTGCTTGGTAGGGGTAAATTTAAAATTCCACAGGCTATATCTTCTCTTTTTTTCAAGACAAAAGGTGTAATTGTCATTGTCAGAATAGAAATAGCAAGGAAGTACTGATATGTGGTGGGATCAAGTAAGTCGTATTTCAGGCCTTCTTTAGCCAAAAGCAAAGAAAATTCCCCAACTTGGAAAATGGAGAAGGCTACCATAAAAGCTTCTTTGAATCCTTGCCCTATGGCTCTTACTGATATTGCGACAATGATAAATTTTACCACAAATGTCAGTGCAGTAAGTCCAAGTATGACAAAAAGATGTTCGTATAGGAAAGTGATGTCGAAAAGCATTCCCACTGATACAAAGAAGAAACTTAAAAATATCTCTCTAAAGGGAAGTATTTTTCCCGTAGCATGATGACTATAATCAGACTCGCTGATGATCAAACCTGCTAAGAACGCACCCAAACCAAGAGATAACCCTAACAAAGAAGTTACATACGCTACTGCAAAACAAGTGAGAATGATACTTAATAAGAAAAGCTCTTCGCTTCTTGTTTTGGTTACTCTAAATAAAAGTTGTGGAATAATATATTTTGCAGTGACAACTGTAAGTAAGATTACTAAAGCTCCCTTTAATGCTAAGTATAAAAGCGAAAGCAGTACATTATCCGATTCTCCAGCAAGCATTGGAGTGAAGAGCATCAAGGGTACGATAATTACATCCTGAAAGATCAATATCGCAAGCGTAGTTCTCCCAGGAATGGTATTTACTTGACCATACTCTTGGAGTAGCTTGAGCACAATCGCAGTACTACTCAAGGCAAATAGGAAACCGAAAAACACTGCGACATTCCAATCAAAGCCAAAACTGTAAGTAAGCAAAGTCGTAACCCCAATAGTTAATCCGACTTGAAGCGAACCTCCTATAAAAACCGCTTTTTTGATGGAAAGGAGACTTTTCAGTGAAAATTCCATCCCAATTACAAAAAGCAAAAGAATCACTCCGATTTCAGAAAGGACTTCCACCGCTGTCGAGGCATTGACCAAAGACAGCCCATATGGGCCTGCAATTGCTCCCGTAAATAGAAACCCAATAATGGTCGGGATTTTCAATCTCATAAAGAGAAGGATAACCAAAGTAGCCAAACCGAAAATGACTACTATGTCTGACAAAAGTGGGATTTCTACACTGGCAAGCGTGAAGTAATTCATAAAAACAGATTAATTTTCAATTATACGGATGTTAAAAATACAGCTTTTGTAAGTCTTAACCCAGATAAAAATTAAAGCATTTTAATCGTATAAAAGCTCATGGTTCATTTCATATTAATCTTATGAAAATATAAAATCAATATGCAAACCCAAATCGTTTGTAAATGAATGACATCAACCAAGCTGGCCCGATTAAAAGAAACTGTACATCTTTTAGAAATGATGGTTTTTTCCCCTCTATCTTATGACCATAAAACTGGAATACCCAAGCAACGATAAAAACAGCTACTGAAATTATCCAAAGTGGTATTGGAGAAATCAAGTAAATCAAGTTGGCGACAGCTAAACAAAGTGCGGAGAAGAAAAACATGCCCAATGCCAAAGGAGGGGAGATGGAAACGTAATAAAAGAGAATGATTATTAATACGATTGTAGCCCAATTGGCAAAGCTTCCTAGGAATGGCAGAAAGTTTTCAATAATCCCTGAGGGAATACTGAAGATCAATCCAACAATACTAAAAAAGATAGCAGGCACACAAATCCAATGAATGGTTTTGTTTGTTTCATTTTGGTGGCTAAGCCCATATTCATGAAGTAATGCATCGATTTTTCTCATAGAAGCTGTCTTTCTGGATTGGCGGTTGGAATATCAGGATTAAATTAATAAATAGTCTTCAATTATCTTTAAAAAAAATGAAGAATGCTGAGTTACTGGGAACGTGAACATTTTCTAAAATATGATCTAATAGTAGTTGGTGCTGGAATTGTGGGGTTGTCTGTTGCGGTGCAATACGCAAATAAATATCCTGAAAAGAAGGTTCTTGTGCTGGAAAGAGGTCTTTTTCCAAGTGGTGCAAGCACCAAAAATGCTGGCTTTGCTTGTTTCGGTAGTTTGACTGAAATTCTTGATGATCTTAATACTCTATCTGAGATTGAGGTGTCTGAATTGGTAAAAAAGAGATTCAAGGGCTTAAATTCAATCAGAGAATTTTTTGGAGATGAATCGCTCGGTTATCAAGCTAGCGGAGGATATGAACTCATTACTGAAAATGAAATTGATGCACTAACCAAAATTGAGAGCATCAACCAATTACTCTTTCCTATTTTTCAGAGGAATGTATTTGAGATTATAAGTAAAATCCAGGACTTTGGGTTTGGACCAAGAGTGAAATGTATCGTTAAGAATCATTTTGAAGGGGAATTAGATTCAGGGATGTTTTTGGATTCTCTTTGGAAAAAATCACAAGCACTAGGAGTAAAGATTCTTACAGGTGCAGAAGTTAAAGAACTCGATCAAATTGAAAAATCAATACGTGTTGGAAGTCCATTCTCAGAGAATAAGCTCATTAGTTTCCAAGCTAAACAAATTGCAATCTGTACCAATGCATTTACAAAAACTCTTGTTCCTGATTTAGACATCAAACCTGGACGAGGATTGATTTTGGTCAGTAAGCCATTAGAAAATGAAATTCCATGGTCAGGTTCATTTCATTATGACAAGGGATATGTCTATTTCAGAAAAGTGTATGGAAATAGACTGATGATTGGAGGAGGTAGAAATATTGATTTTGAAGGAGAACAAACGAATCAATTTGAAATCAATCCAAAGGTCAAATCTTATCTCTTAGATTTAATTGCTAAAGAGATTTTACCTAATCAAAAGTTTGAATTAGAGATGGAATGGACTGGTATTATGGCTTTTGGCGAGACAAAACAACCCATTGTCAAAATGCTAGCAGAAGATGTTTGTATTGGAGTGAGGTTGGGAGGAATGGGAGTTGCGATAGGCTGGGAGACAGCCACCGAGATGCTTAGTCATTTTTAAGAGGTGAAATGTTCCAAAATTTTATTAATTTCAAACTTCTAAAAACTCCAAAAAGTATTTAATGGCTAAGATACGTAAAGAACCAACGATCCTCGAATCGATATTTCCCATTCTATTTTTAATTATTTTACTTGTAATCAATATTTGGATTTTTGGTACTGATGGTCTAGATGGCTCCAATCAAATAGTTCTGGTGATTTCCTCAGCTGTAGCTGCAATGGTTGCTGTTTTCAGACTGAATATCAAGTGGGAAGTTCTACAAGATGGTATTGTAAAAAGTATCAGTGCCGCTATGTCGAGTATTCTAATTTTGTTATTAATTGGTTCATTGGCAGGTACGTGGATGTTGAGTGGTATTGTTCCAGCTATGATATATTATGGCTTACAAGTTTTAAACCCTACGATTTTCTTGATTGCGGCTTGTTTGGTTAGTGCAGTGGTTTCTATTGCAACAGGTTCGAGCTGGACCACTGTGGCAACAGTTGGTGTAGCGCTACTTGGAATTGGAAAGGCTCTAGGATTTAGTGAAGGAATTATAGCAGGATCAATTATTTCTGGAGCATATTTTGGGGATAAAATGTCCCCACTCTCAGATACTACCAATCTGGCACCTGCAATGGCGGGGACAGATTTGTTTACGCATATTAGGCACATGACCAAAACCACTGTTCCATCGATTTTAATCACTTTGGTGATTTTTGGAGTTATAGGTTTTACTTCAGGTGCTGAAGGTTCTGTAGAGCAAGTCAAAGGTATTTCAAATGTAATTACAGAGAAATTTAATATTTCAGGTTGGTTGTTTTTGGTACCATTAGTAGTGATTGGATTAATTGTCAAAAAAGTACCCGCAGTTCCAGCTTTATTGGTCGGAGCATTGCTAGGTGGAGTTTTTGCTATTATTTTCCAACCACAGATTATTTATACAATCGCTGGGGAAGAAGGGATGGGTTATGCTTACAATTCTTTCAAAGCAGTCATGATGGCACTCTATGGAGATATCAGCATAGTGACCTCCAATGATATCGTAAATGAGCTTTTGATCACTGGCGGTATGTCTGGGATGCTCAATACAATATGGCTGATCATTTGTGCGATGATCTTTGGTGGGATAATGGAAGAAAGTAAGATGCTCTCTGTCTTAGCTGAGGCTGTCATAAGAAAAGTACATTCAGTTGGATCACTTGTCGCTTCTACAGCTGCTACTTGTATGTTTTTCAATGTGACAACCTCGGATCAATATTTAGCCATATTGGTACCAGGTAGAATGTATGCTGATATTTATAGAAAGAGAGGATTGAAGCCAGAGAATTTGAGTAGGACATTAGAAGATAGTGCCACAGTGACATCTGTTCTTGTTCCATGGAATACATGTGGAGCTACTCAAGCATCTGTTTTAGGTGTGGCTACTTTGACCTATGCACCCTATTGTTTTTTTAATATCATTAGTCCATTCATGACGATAATGTATGGCTATTTGAAATTAGGCATAAATTACTATTCTGAAGAAGAAATGATTGAGATCAAAAAGGAGTTTTCTGTATGATTTTGAAGAGTATCACAAAAGATCAAGTGAATGAATTAGAATTAGGGCAATTTGAAGGAGAAATTGTCTTAGTGAATTCTTTGGATCAAGTTCAAGAAGTTATTGATGAATTGTCAATGCACGATTTGATTGGTTTCGATACAGAAACCAAACCAGCATTTCGAAAAGGAGTTTATAATTACGTTTCTCTCCTTCAGCTTTCTACCCCAGATGTAGCGTTTTTGATTAGGTTGAATGAAATTGGACTACCAAAGGGGATTCAAAAAATCATGGAAAACCCAAAGGTTTTGAAAATCGGTGCAGCAGTTTTAGATGATTTACGAGCATTGCGGAAGCATGCAGAGGATTTTACACCTGCAAGCTTTTTTGATTTGAATGACCAATTAAAAAAGGTTGGTTTCCAGAATATCGGAGTGAGAAATTTAGCGGCGATGGTTTTGGAAATTAGAATCTCCAAATCAGAGCAAGTTTCCAATTGGGAAGCGCCAACACTTACAGAAAAACAAATGCTCTATGCAGCAACGGATGCTTGGGTATGCCTAGAAATTTATAAAAAACTTCAATACCAAGGTTATCTAGACGAGCTGTTTAATTGCTAATTTCCTTTGCTTGATCGATATCATCAATCTTGATACTAAAGCTTTCATAAGCGCCTTCTCTTACTAATACATTCATCTGGCAAGTATTATCGAATGATTGATCAATGATTTCCAAATCAAAGTCTTTTACAAGCCGCATTACATCATTCATTGCCAAATAGTCAAATTCTAGCATTATCTTTCTCTTGACGATTGCTTCAATGATTTCATTGTTCTCAATAGCCTCCGCTGCGGCGGTTTTGTAGGCTGTGATCAATCCACCAACACCCAGTTTTGTTCCTCCAAAATAGCGGATCACTACAATAAGCGTATTTGTCAATTCATTTGACCGGATTTGACCGAGGATTGGATCTCCCGCTGAGTGATTTGGTTCACCGTCATCATTTGCTCGATATTGTTCTTGATTTTTTCCTAAAATATAGGCGTAGCAATGATGTCTAGCGTCGTAATATTGTTTTCTGAGCTGATCCAATATTTCTTTTACGCCTTCTTCATCACTGACAGGATAAGCAAAAGCTAAAAATTTACTCCCCTTTTCTTTATAAAGTCCTTCTGAAGTTTTTGATAAGGTGAGATAGGTATCCTCCATAGTTTTATTCCTCTCAAGATTGATGTGTCTTGGTGCGTTTTCTTTGAATTAACCCAAAATTAACAAAATAGAAATTTTAGACAGGCACTAATCTTAAATATTGTTTTAATTTTGAATTGACATGAATCAATTTTCAAAACCTGAAATTATCCTTTTAAAGGGAGTCATTAGCGACTCGGGAGATCTTCATTTTTTAGAGGAAAGTGGAGAATTTCCCTTTTCAATAGCACGTTCCTTTTGGATAACAGGTGTTCCTGAAGGAGGAAAACGGGGTGTTCATGCGCATAAAGAAGAGATGCAAGTGTTAATTGCACTTCAGGGGGCCTTGGAAGTGAGTTTAGAAAAAAGTGGAGAGGTATTGTCATTCTCACTCAACTCCCCAAATCAAGCATTGATTTTACCTGCGATGTATTGGTCGGAAGTTATATTTGGTAAAGGAGCTGTTCTCCTTGGATTATCGAATAGAAAATTTTCGGAAAGTGATTATATCAGAGATAAAAATGAATTTGATGCACTTTAAAAAAGACATGGACGGTCAGGTTAGTTTCGCCCTTGATACCTTCGAACAAAGCTCCCATGATTATTTCTTACAGAGTTTTGTTCCTGGAGATGCTGTGAATTATTTGTATGGAAAACTGATAAAAAAAGAAATTACCAAGGCAGAAATTTTCATTTCTATTGATGCCCATGGACAAGCGGAGTCTCTACCCAAAAGTCCCTTTGGTGGATTTTGGATTGATGAAGCTATACATTCAGACGTCATTTCCGATTTCATTAATTTTTTGACAGAGAATTTAAGAAGTATCGGTGTTAAGAATTTTAAAGTTACTCAGGCACCTTCTGTATATGGGAACAAATCAGACTTGATTGGATATTTGTTGTTCAGCCAAGGATTTGTGCTTACGAAAGTCTTGAATCATCAGATTTTAGCCGGGAAAAAGTCTATTAAGAATACTTTCAATCAGCTTTATTCTAAATATAATAAAAAAGCAAAAGAACAAAAATATAATGTTACAACTGGAAATATTCAAAGCTTCAATTTTTTGGAGGATATAGCCAAATGGAAAAATACCAGAGGACATGACGTTTCTATCGAGGAGAATAAATTGATTCAGCAGGTTTCTAATTTTCCTGAGCGATATTTTGTGATTACGATCCTCCATGAAGGGGAAGCAGTTGCGCATGCTATTGCGGTTAAATTGACTTCTGATAGTTTGTATTATTTTTATTCAGCCATCAATCCCAAAAATCAGCTTCGTTTGACAGGAGAATTACTTATGGTCTATTTGCTCAAATTGGCAATGGAAAAGAAAGTTTCTTTCCTTGATTTAGGCTCCTCAGATTTGGAGGGAAAGCCCAATCATAAGTTGATTTACTTTAAGAATAAATTTGCTGACACTTGGTCAAATAAATCTACTTGGTCTAAGGAATTGTAGGTATGAACACTTCTTCTCTTGTTTCAATCATTTGCACAGTTTTCAATCAGGAAGATTATGTGGTAGAGGCTTTGGAAAGTGTGAAAAATCAAGACTATCAAAATTACGAATTGATTATTCTCGAAAATGGGAGTGAGGATGATTCTGCTAAGTTGATCAAAAAATGGGTTGCTGAAAACGGAACTTTACCTATAAAGGTGATTCATCAAAAAACGCCATTGCCTTATTGCCAAATGTTCAATAAAGGGCTCGCTATCAGTCAGGGAAAGTATATCATGGATCTTTCTGGAGATGATTTGATTTTACCCGGGCATTTGACAAAAAGTGTTGCAAGATTAGCCGAAAACCCTGATTCAGGATTTTGTTTTTCGGATGTTGAGTTATTTAAAGCAGGTCAAAAAGCAGAGGCTTTTTATCAAAGGGATCAAAGTGGCATTTTAACCCAAAGGGTAAAAGAGGGTGATATTTACATTGAAATCGTCAAGGGGAATCCCATTTTATCAGTGTCCTTGATTTTTGATGGAGAAAAGTTAAAGGGAATCGGTGGGTATGATGAGTCACTGGTCTATGAAGACTTTGATGTTTTGGTGAGGCTCTCAAGGAAATTTCCCGCAGTTTTTTCAAACCATATAGGAGTCAAAAAACGACTTCATTCCGATTCATTTTCCTATCAGCAATACCAACCCAAAGTTTCGAAAATGTTACCATCGACACTTCGGGTTTGTCAGAAAATCTTTGAATTGAATCTTACAAAGGAAGAAAATCAAGCCTTGCTTTCTAGGGCCATGTTTGAAGCTAAACATGCACTTTGGTCTGCAAACTTTGAGGTGGCACAAGGATTCTTAAATCTTGCCAAGGAGCTAGGAAATACTGGGTTTAAGTACAACCTGTTCAAACTCTGGGCAAAATCAAAGGTTAATTTATCAGGAATTTATACGTTCTTGAAAAGACAACATTAGCCGACAATCACCTCAACCATATCAGCTTTATCCAAATATTTTTGGCCGACTTCTAAAATATCTTGGGCAGTGAATTTTCTGATGAAGTCTAGTTTTTCTTCATAGAATGAATGGTCTAAACCTGCCTGATGAATACTCTTAAATCTTCCAATCAGATCAAAAGGAGAACTGAAATTAGAAAGGAAGTTTCCAATCATATAGTTTCTGACAGTTTCCAATTCATCAATCCCGACTAATTCAGTTTTGAGAAGGTCTATTTCCTTATAGATTTCAGTGATGACTTCTTCTAGATATTGCTTTTGAACATCTGCCATGACTACCCAGTAGTCAGCACTCTTCAAACTCCCAATGCTGCTGTATATCCCATACGTGTGGCCTTTCTCTTCACGAATGTTTTTGATCAATCGTGAACCAAAATATCCACCTAGTATGGTGTTAAAAACAGAAAGCGCATGATAGTCAGGATGACTTTTTGGGATCAAATGACAGCCAATTCTAATTGTAGACTGAAGGGACTTTTCTTTTTCTTCGTATTCTCTGGTTTTTGGCACATTTTGAAAAGCAGGGAATTCTCTTTCGGTAAAATTCGCCTCCAAAGAACCCAAAGCATCAGCAATCAAATTCAATTCAACTTCGTCTACATTTCCTGTAAGAAATATTTCTGGATTGAACCAAAGAGAGTTTTGATAATAGTCTACTAGGTCAGATCTTTCAATTATTTCAACATCGTATTCTTCAGAGATCAATCCATAAGGATGGTCTTCTCCAAAAAGCTGCTTCCTGAATAGCTGACTTGCCCTTGCTGCATTTTGTTCTCTCTGAAGACTTATGCTCAAGGCTTTTTGTGATTTCCTCTTAGCAAGCTCTTTTTCCGGAAATGTAGCTTCTGTCAACAAAGATCTGAATACAGGAAGTACTTCAGAGAAATGTTTTTTTGTGGTCAGAAGTGCTATGCTATTGTTCTCAAACCCAGAACTCACATCTACTTCGCTGGCATAGTGGTCAAAAAAATCGTCCAACTCTGACGCAGAAAGGTTGTTTGTCCCTTCCATTATCATGTTAAGTGTAAAAAAGGAAGTGAGCTTTTTATCCACTAATCCTAATGATCTCTGTGTATCAGTATTGATTTCTAAGCGAATGGCATCAATATCAGGTGTAGGTATAAAATACAAGTGGACTCCATTTTGAAGAGTCCGCTTGATTGGGTTTTGTAAGGAAATATCTTCTGGAATTTGAAATTCAGGAGATTTACTTCTGTCTAATGTCATTATTTTGAAATGTTGTATGCGAGAGAAAGTCTAAGTGTCTCTGCAAGAGGATGGTTTTGAACTTGAGGAACTAAGTAAGAAAAGTCGAATCCGAGTGATTTATAGTTGAAGCCAACACCCATGGTGAAATAGCGTCTACCGCCTTTGTTGATGTTTTCGTGGAAATATCCTGTTCTCAATGCTAGTTTCTCATTGTAGAGATATTCAACACCAAAAGAAATCATCATTTCCTGCATTTCTTCACTGAACCCTCCCGGTGCATCTGCAAATGAACCAAACATACCTGCGATAAGGGGTCTATTTGGATCTTTTCCTTCAGAAACTTCTAAGTTGCCATTTGAATCTCTGAAAAGTGTTCCATCTTCGTTTGTTCTGTAAATAGGAGGCGTTGGAACCATCAACTTATTGAAATCAAGTGCAAATGTGATAGAGTTGAATTCATCCATTTTGATTTGATAGGCCGTACCAATTCTAAAATTGGTTGGGATATAATCTAAGTCTTCAGCACTGTTGTAGGTTAGCTTAGGGCCAATGTTTGTAATAGACACTCCCCAAGACCAAACTCCTTCTTTGCTTCCTGCAAGTACATCTTTGGTGTAAAATAATCCCACATCGGTACCAACAGTTACACCAGGTCTACTTTCTGAGCCACCTGAGGAAGAAATGTTTCCTGATAAATTTGAATGTATAAATCTTGCTGAGATACCTAAGCCTAAATTTTCGGACAACCTTCTAGAGTAGGTACCACCAATAGCGATATCTCTTGGGTTGAATTCTCCTAATTCTTCTCCTCTTTGGTCAGTCAATTGGATGTCACCCATATTGAAATAGCGAAGATCAAATCCAAAGGCTGAGTTTTCATCTATTTTTTTATAGCCTGTCAGGTAACTGACTGACATATCATTTACTAATCTTCCTAGCCAAGGGGAATAAGAGAGGGAGAAGCCCATGTCATCTTTGATAAAAGCAAGTTTCCCTGCATTCCAATGTGCAGAATTTGCATCAGGTGAAGTAGCTACACCAACATCTCCCATGGCAGAATGTCTACTGTCTGGAGCAAAATTTAAAAAAGGAACAGCAGTTGTAATTACACGTCTATTGGGGTCTTGACCTGAGATGATGGTCGAGTTTTGAGCTGTCGCTTCGTAAGTCAAAAGACATACCAAGGGAAGAAAAAGTGCTTTGAATGAATGGCTTACCGATATTTTCATTTAATCATTATTTTGCCGCTCTTTTTATCTGAAGTATTGTCTAATTCTGACACGAGCTGTAATTCGTAAATATAAGTTCCTTTTACGGGATATTTGGTTTTCGAATGGAAAAAAATCCATGCGAAATCGTCTAGTATATTATTAGCTCTCACATAACGTTTGCTTGCTTGATATATTTCATGACCCGATGTTGAGAAAACACGCAAATATAAAATTAAGTTTTCCCCAGCTCTGTTATGTTCTATCCTAAAGTTACTTACCTTATCGCTAGGATTTGGGTAGGTAGTACTTTTTAAAATTTTAACCGATTGGCTTCCATCTACGAGAATTTCTTTTGTTGAGATTGAGCTGTTACCCACATTGTCCCATGCCTCTAGAGAGATGACATTTATACCTTCCTGCAAACCTTCTATTGGAACTCTGATTTCCCCGTTCGTGAAAGTATTTCCTGTAGAAATATACAAGTTATTGAGTGGGATTGGATCATTATCATTGATTCGTAAAAGGATGTCTTGCCCAATATTGTTTGGAGAAATATTGATACCACTTTGATCACTCAACTTAGCAAGTAATTTGATATTGCTACCTTGAAAAACTTCTAGATCCTCTCCGTATTCATTTCCGAATAGCAATTCTATTTCAGGACCAACTGTGTCAAGAATTTCAGTTGGGTTTGTCCCGCCAACAATTATTTTCTCAGCCCCCATGCCTTCTTGCCCATCTTCGAGTTCAGCGAATATCCTGATAATTCCCTCTCCAAATTCATAATTGATGTTTTGGGGAATAAAAAGTTCTAATTTAAAAACACCATCTGTAATGTCTCCGGTGCCCTGATAAAGCACATTTCCTTCTTCAATAAAGTTTATCGGCGAACTCTCGTCTCCCAAAGTTTTAACTTGTATTTTTTTATCAAACAGAGTTGCATTATACATCCCCGAGGCATTTGTGATAACTGAATTGGTGAGCGGATCGATTATTCTGCCACGAATAACCGCTTTTGCCATTGCTCTCAAGGTATCTGTTTCTATTTCAAAATCGATGTCTTTAATTTCATCAATTTTAGTTTCTAACTCGGGTGTTGCGAGTTTCATAGAGGGATCGCCAAGCAAGGAGAAATTTCTATTGAGGGCTCCATTGAGACTGTTGTTTTTAGTCCTTTTGAAAATCTCCCCAAGATCCAGCGTTTCACCATTTTCTTTTTGGAAGACATTTTCTATAAAAGCTTTGTTCAAGGCGAAATTGATACTGCTAAATACGGGTCTGCCAGTAGTCAAAAGCCCAATAGCTCCTTTTCTTTCTGCAAAAAGCATTTCCTCAGCACCTGATCTGAGAAATGGACTGTCATGTCTTCCAAATTCACAGGTTGCAGTTACAAATAAGGGGAGCAGAGGATTTTCTATCCAATCTCTCAAGTCTGATGTCTGAAATACGCGCTCGGCGGTTAAGGTGGTTTCATTTCCATGGCCGATATAATTGAAGATCAAAACCCCATCTTCAATAGTTTGGGTTAGGGCTTCTTTGGCTTGCGGAGAGGTTTGTCTTCCAGCAGATCTAATTTGCTCGAATCTATCTAAGTAGACTTTCTCTAAAAGATACTCCGGATGATTTTTCGATAAAAAGGCTGCATGACTTTCAGCGTCATTGAGGTGGATATTGTTATCAGCATCATCTGTAAATAAGGCAATCTTTCTTTTCCATTCTCCTGGATTGTTGGATTTAAGCTCGTAAGCAATGATTTTGTCCACCATTTCTTTTGCTTCCAAGATAGAGATAGCTGGGATTCTTCCAACTCCAATTTTGAGGATTTCGTCGCCATTGCTGCTCTCTTCCCATTCACCTTGACCTAGTTCCAAGAAACCAAAATAGTCATCTGATGAATAGGTAGCTAAGGGATTGAGGCTGTTTCTAGAACTGTAAGAAGGGACTAGGTTTGGTCTTCCTCCGGTGATTTTTGTTTTGTAATCAAATGTTCCCTTTCCAAAAAACAGTACGTTTCTAACCTGACCACTTGCGTTGTAATGATAAGAGAGGAAATTGCGAATTGCTGTGATGTCATATGTTCCATACCCAAAAGCATCAAAGATGTCCTGTAAAACCACCACTTTTGTACTAATTCCAAAGCTATTTTTATGGTTGGCAAGTCTGTCAGCTTCTTGTTTCAGTTGATTGTTAGTGATGATCACCAAAGACTGATTAATTGGATTTGACCTCAAATCCAAATTAGCTTGCTTGAATTGGGAAATTGATTTAGACTCACTAGAACTAAATACTATAGCTTTTTCACCTGCTTGAATCAATGTAGGTTCTGAGACAAACTTTGTTTGGTAGATATCTTTCAGCAGGAAAATATTCTTTCCAGAAACTGGAGAAATTGGAATAGGATCATTGGACAAATGATAAAATACACCATTTGGCAGATTGTTATTGGAGTAGGGGATGGCCAACGAAACATAATCCATGTAGCCCCCACCATTTACATCAGAAGTTTGGTAATTAAGCTGAAAATTGATTGTAGAGCTATTTCCAGGATTCAGAGAAATCCTAACTGTTTCCTCACGTCCTTTGATTCCATAAATAGCATTGGGAATCGAAGGGATGGTGAAGTTTGTTCTATTTTGTCCATTGATCAGGAGATTGAATTGGCTTGTTTGTAGGGATTGGGCCATTACCTTGGTTTTGATCATCCCTTGCCCAGTGTGTCCTGCTACAATTGTAAAAGCATGGTTGTATGCCTGACCACTAAAAAATGGATTACCGTACCAATTCCTTCCTGATGAAAGAAGGTTGGTGTTTTCTTCTTTTTTTACTTGAATCTGAAATAAGCTGCCTTGGGTATTTAGATTAGTTCGTTCTGTATTTGAGATCCTTTTGGATGTAGTTTGATTGGAAATGAGATAGAAAATGGTGTCAGCGTAATAGTGATGCTGATATTCCCAGTCATTTTCTAAAGCACTGATTTGATGTGGACCTTGTAAATAAAAGAACAATTCATCCCCAATTATTTTGCTTGGAATTTCTCTTAAAGTAAGGTCAATGCTATCTAATTTCTGTGGAAGCAAACCAGCATTTCCGAAAACACTAATTTCTGACAGAGAGCTTGCCCCGATGTTACTGACTTGACTTGTTGTGATTTTGTAAACTCCTGATTCGGTTACGGGGAATTTGAAATACTGCTCTTGGGCAGCCAAATCATATATGAAAATGAAAGCAATGAAAGAGCTTAATAGAACTGCTTTTAAAAATATGTTATACTTTACTTTCATTACGATAGATCGCTCCCTCCAAAACAGAAAGTGCAATATAAGAAATAATTATAATGGGAATTCCTGCTAAACCTAAAGTTATTATACAAATGACACCTATGGCTAAAGTGAAGTACCTAAAGAGGTTAGGTTGAAATTTATAATTTTTGAATTTTAGTGCAATTAGTGGTAATTCAGCTACCAAGAGAATAGACATAAATATTGCTATTCCGATCAGTGTGTATGGGTTTGCAATGATATTTTCAGTGGCTGGGAATTTATTTACAAAAAATGGGAGCGTGCTGATCAGTAGAGCATTGGCAGGAGTAGGGACGCCAATAAAGCGATCAGTTTGTCGTGTGTCTACGTTGAACTTTGCCAATCGGAGGGCTGAGAATACTCCAATGATCAAAGCTAAAAAAGGGAGAAATTCGTCATTCGTAAGTTCTTTGACCCATTGAAAAACAATGAACGATGGCAGTACTCCAAAGGTCACCAAATCTGCTAATGAATCTAGTTGCTTACCGATTTCACTGTGAACCTTCAGGATTCTAGCAACAAATCCGTCCAAGAAGTCAAAAATGGCTGCCAAAAATATAAAGTAAGCACCATATCCGATTTTTCCTGAAAGGACAAAATAAATCCCCATCATCCCTGCAAGGAGATTCAAACTGGTAATTGCGTTGGGAATGTGTTTTTTGATCATCAAAATTTAGCTCTTTTTCCTACAAAGGGATTGTTGATTTGCTCGAAGCCAATGTTTGTTTCTGGTCCATGGCCAGGATAGATCGTCATCGTTTCTGGCAAGGTAAACATTTCATTTTTGATCGCATTTAATAAAGTCAGGTGGTCACCACTTGGAAGGTCTGTTCTCCCAATACTTCCTTGAAATAAAGTATCTCCAGCTATACAAATATTTGCATCCAAATTGTAAAAAACCAGATGCCCCGGAGCATGTCCAGGTACAAATTTGATTTTCAAGATGGTATTACCAAATTCAATCTGATCATTTTCATCGATAAATTTATCTGCTTCGGTTTCTTCGTAAGCGGGAAAGCCATAATTGGAGGCATAGGAAGAAACTGATTTCAAGACCACCACTTCATTTTTGTGCATCAGAAGGGGGACATTGAACTGTCTTTTTACAAATGCATTACCTAAGACGTGGTCAATATGACAATGCGTATTGATTAGGTATTTGATATTTAATCCTTCCTTGGATATAAAATTTTGTAACGTTTCTTTCTCCGCTTTTTCGTAACAACCTGGATCAAATATTACCGCTTCTTTGGTTTCATCAAAGAGGAGGAAAGTGTTTTCCATAAAAGGATTGAAAGTAAAAGATTTTATTTGTAGCATAAGTAGAAACATTTTCTTGAAAGGATCAAAATAACAAAGAAAGAATTTAATTTTGGGCATGGATGTAGATTTTTTACTAATTGGACAAGGCTTGGCGGGCACAGTACTGTCATATAGATTGATCAAAGATGGTCATTCGGTAATGGTTATTGACGAGCCAAAAGCAAACAACAGCAGTAGAGTTGCCGCAGGATTGTACAATCCAGTCACAGGCCGAAAAATGGTCAAAACATGGAATGCTGATTTGCTATTTCCTGAAATAGAGCCTCTTTATGAAGAATTAGAAAAAGAGCTTGGGGCTTCTTTTTTGCATAAAATGCCAATTTACAGACCGTTTTTAAATATTGAAGAGCAAAATGAATGGATGGGGAATAGTGAAGATGAAAAATTCAAAATATATCTCAAGCAAATACAAATCACGCCTCTTCATAAGAAAGTAGAGAACGATTTTGGTGGGGTGGTTTTAGCCAACTCTGGTTATTTGGATATTAACACGCTGTTAGACTGCTATTCAAAATTTCTCATTGAAAAAAACTCTTTGCTTGAAGATTATTTTGATGAAAATCAATTGATTATACAGGAGGATCGAATTCATTACAAAGAACTCACTGCAAGGGGTGTTATTTATTGTAATGGTTTAGGAACAATGAAAAGTGAATTCTTCAAATTTTTACCTTTTGCTCCAGTTAAGGGTGAAATCTTAGACTTAGAGCAGGATTTTCATCCAAAAGAAATTATCAATCGAGGAGTTTTTAGAATTTCTTTACCCAATGGATTGGTTCGTGTGGGCTCGACATATTCTTGGCATGACTTGGATCAAGGCCCTACCGAAAGAGCAAAAAACGAGCTTTTCGAAAGGCTAGATCATTTAGTTAAAATTAAAGCGAAAAAACTCGTAAATCATAAAACAGGAATTAGACCTGCTACAAAAGATAGAAGACCAATGTTGGGAAAACATCCTGACCATGAAAGCGTTTATGTTTTTAATGGTTTTGGTGCTAAAGGAGTTTCATTGGTACCATATTATAGTAAAATGATGGTTGATTTATTGATAAATAACAATCAACCTCATAATGATGTTAACATAAGTCGTTTTTTTAAGTATATTTAAATTCTAAGTTGCCTTTGACTAATGAAAAATAAAATTTTCTATTTCACATTGCTTTTTGGGTTGTTTATGCCTGTACTTATTGCTACTGCTCAGTTTGATCAGGAGCGATTTGGTAAAAATAGAGTTCAGCATAAAGATATAGAATGGTATTATTTCAGTTCAAATAATTTTGAAGTCTATTATTATGACGGTGGACTGAATAACGCTAGAATGGCAATTGATTATTTAGAAAATGAGTTTGATAGATTGACTCAGCTAATTGGTTATGTTGCCTACACCAAGCCTAAAATTTTTATTTACAATTCACCAGAAGAGAGACTACAAAGCAACTTAGACCTCAATAAGGATGAATATACTGTAGATGGTCAGACTTTTTTTAGCCGACTTCTTGGAGAGGTGGCTTATCCTGGGACGTGGGAAGCATTTAAAAAGGATTTAATTTACAGCACTTCAAAAGTCATTATTGAAGAAATGCTTTACGGAGCCACAATTGCGGATGCATTTCAGGCAAATTTAATCAATAGTTTCCCCGAATGGTATATTGAGGGAGCAGCGATGTATTTAGCACATGGATGGAGTAGGGAAATGGATGATTTTATCAGACACTATTTTGAAGATGATAAAAAACAAAAAGTTCACAGACTTCAAGAAAAAGAAGCTGCACTTGTAGGGCAATCAATCTGGAATTTTATCGCCGAAAAATACGGGAGGAGATATATTTCAAGTGTTTTGAACCTGAGTAGGATCAATAGAAATGAAGAAAATAGCATTGCGAATACTATTGGATTGAATTACAAGATTTTCACAGAACAATGGCAGCAATTTTATGTCGAAAATAATAAGTCTGTATTAGCGACTTTTAAAGATTTCAACGAGAGCAATATAATCAATAGTACCAAATCGAGGGAACTAGGCATAATCAATGATATTAAATTTAGCCCTGATGGTAAGCACTTAGCCTACGTCATTAATAATGGAGGGAAATATAAAGTTCAGGTTCAAGAATTGGCGACGAAAAGAGAGCGGACGATTCTATCAGGAGGAATACGTTCTGCGGATCAACCTGCTAATCTTACAAGTCCTATAATTGCTTGGAGAGACACGTTAAATTTGGCTATTGCAACTTATAAACGGGGGACGACTTCCTTGATTTTAAGAGCAATTGATGGCTCTAATCAGGATAAAATTTTCTTAAGGAATATTACACAGATTTTGAGTCTAGACTATAATTCTACTGGTAGAAATATGGTGGTATCAGCCATATCGAATGGTAAGACCGATGTTTTTTCATTGAATGTTAGAGGTGTTGGAAAAAGATTGACCAATAATGTTTTTGATAATGTCGACCCGATATTCTTGAATGATTCTACTATTATTTATTCTTCGAATTTCACAGAATTACCGGACTCTGTATTAACAAGATATCCTGATGTAAGAAAGCTTCCTGATTATTTTAATTTATATAAAATCGATATTACGGATTCTTCGGAGATCATTTCTAAATTGACTAATAGTAGCTTTATTAATATCAAACCCACAGTTCTTAATTCTAATTTCATACTTCATCTGAGTGATCAAAGTGGGATCATGAACTTGATGCGCATGAGTGTTAATGGAGCCATTTCTAGTCAGGTATCCTCGTTTAGCAAGAGCATTGAGGCATTTGATTATTCTTCAAGGCTAAATAGAATTGCCTATTCTTACCGAGATGGTAATCAAAGTTATCTTGTAGTCGAACCTTATTCTAATACAGATCAGTTTACACCAAGTATTCCGAGGATTCAGCTGCAGCAGGCTAAGGTGCTAAATGAACGGATTACTAATCGAAGATTAGAGCAACAAGAAACGAGAGTCGAACCTCGGGAAGCAAGATCTACAGCTGTTCCAAAAGTGGAGGAGGTTAAAAGAGACACCACTCTAAATGTCAATATTGAAAATCTTCTTATTGGAGGCAATCAATCCCAAACAAGTAATAGCCCAGTAAGGTCTAATGCAGCTATTCCTCAGCAAAATTCTAGCGATACAATTCCTCCTGTTGGAAATTTAACAGGAAGTATCAATACAGATAGACTTAGATTCCAAAGAAGGGGAGGTTTAGATACTGAAAATTATACTTTTGATACCATTCCAATTGTTACCCAACAAAGCAATGCGCTATCACAGATACAATCGAGAAATAATATTTTGGATAAGTTCAGGAGTCAAAGTATGAAAAGACTCGTGACAGGACCACAAAGGATGACGCCTCAATTTATTACAAGCAGCTTAAAGACAACATTTGTTGTAGATCCGCTTCGAGGATTTGGTGTTAGTCTGAATGGTAAAATGTCCGATTTGCTAGAAAATCATTTGTTTGAAGGGGGAGTTATGACGACTCTTGATTTTAGATCAGGTAGTGATATATTCTTTGACTATCAATACCTCAAGCAAAGAGTGGATCTAAGAGGTAGGTTTGATAGGAGATCAATTCAAGTGTCTGAAGGAGATTTAACTTTCCAAAAATATGTTTTAACAAAAGCTGAGTTAGGTTTTTCATATCCTTTCAATGTGCATAGCCGAGTAATGGCGGCTCCATTCTTTGCCAAAAGTCAATATTTCAATCTTAATCCTGACTCAATCCTAAGAGGTGTTGTTCCAGATCAGAATAGATTTGACGTCAACTATGCAGGTGCAAAAGTTGAGTTTGTTGTGGACAAGACCCAGCAGCTTGGACTTTATATGCAAGAAGGATTGAAAGGTAAATTAGGTGCTGTTCATTACCAAGGAATGAATAATGGTGAAAGATCCTTTACTAACGCATATTTGGATTTAAGAAATTATCAGAAAATTCATAAGAATATCACTTTTGCCACGAGGTTATTTGCAGGGACGTTCTTTGGTAAAAACCCTCAATCTTATCTTGTTGGAGGAATGGACAACTGGCTGTTCAATCAGTTTTATAGACCTCCAACCAATAGGCCAGAAGCATCACCAGTGAGAAATGCAGGAGGAGTTGAAAATTCAAACATACTTTTCGCCGAATTTGTAGACCTAAGAGGATATAACTATGACGAGATTCGAGGAAGGAATGTAATTACCTTTTCTTCTGAATTAAGAATACCACTTTTCTCTTATTTGTCAAGAGGAAATATCACCTCCAATTTCATCAAGAACTTCCAATTGGTAGCTTTCTATGATATAGGGACATCTTGGAATGAATCTCCGCCATGGGAACGTGTGAACGATCAGAACACTGAGGTGATAGATACTGAAGGTTCTCCTTTCTTGATTACGCTTAATAATTTCAATAACCCATGGCTACAAAGTTATGGTGCGGGGGTTAGAACAGTTCTATTGAATTATTATGTAAAGTTCGATTTGGCTCGTCCTATAAGGAATTATGAGGCAGATGATCTTAAATTTTATGTTACCTTAGGGTACAATTTCTAATCAATATCAATTCCTATGATTAAATCAATGACAGGCTATGGTTTAGCCAGTTTTGAAGATGATGCTTTTATAATAAGTGTAGAAGTAAAAACGCTCAATTCTAAATTTCTCGACCTTTCCATTAGAAGTCCAAAACAATTTTCAGATAAAGAGTCAGAAATCCGAAACATGGTAAATGCTGTACTTGAAAGAGGTAAAGTAAACATTTCTATAGATTTTTCAGGGAAGTCTGGAGAAGAACTTCCTGTTGGTTTTAATGTGACTCTCTTTTCTAGCTATTATCATAAATATTTGGAAATGGCCGAATTGGTTGGAGCTGACACTAAGGATTTATTTAAGGTAGCACTTCAATCTCCAAGTGTCATGACTCAAGCAACAGAGAAATCATCTGCTTCTGATGAATGGGAAGTAGTAAAGAAGTACGTACAAGAAGCATTGGTCAATTGTGATGCTTTCAGATCCGATGAAGGGAACGTGCTTGAAGAGAAATTCAATGAAAACCTGACTATCTTAAGATCTGGTCTTACAAGTATTACCAAAGAAGATCCGATTCGAAAAGATAGAATCAGACAACGCATCAGAAACAATTTCAAAGATTGGTTAGAAGAGAATGATTTCGATAAAAATCGCTTTGAGCAAGAGTTAATTTACTACTTTGAAAAGGTTGATATCACAGAAGAAATTGTAAGGTTAAAAACGCATTTAGATTATTTTGAAAAGAATCTAAGAGAAGGTACCAATCAAGGAAAAAAACTTGGCTTCATCAGTCAAGAAATTGGAAGAGAGATTAACACAATTGGTTCTAAAGCAAATGATGCTAGTATCCAAAAGCATGTAATCATCATGAAAGATGAGCTAGAGAAAATAAAAGAACAGGCTCTGAATATTATCTAATTTTTAACATTTACAATTTGAAACAAAAAAAGCCTGCTAATTTTCGTTAGCAGGCTTTTTTATATTTAATTATAGAATTGTAGTTCTATATTAACCTAATTTAAATCGAATTGGTAGTCTCATTCTTACTCTTACAGGTCTACCTCTTTGCTTTCCAGGTTCCCATTTAGGAGCAGCTTTTACTACACGAAGGGCTTCTTCATCACAACCTCCGCCAATTCCTCTTAGAACGTCAACATCTTGTATACTTCCATCTGTATTTACTACAAAGACTACATATACAGTACCTTCAATCCCCATTCTTCTTGCTTGAGTTGGATATTTAAGATTGTTACTTAAATATTTATTCCAACCTTCCATTCCTCCTGGAGGATTTGGAGCATTTTCAACAACGTCAAAAATCGTTTCCGCTTTTTCCTCAACTGGTGCATCTGAAATTACGATCTCTTTGATGACCGTTTCTTCTTTTACATCTACATCAAAGTTAACTTCAATTTTTTCTTCAATTTCAATTTCATCAGGTATTTCCTGAATAATTGGTTGCTCCACTGGTGGTGGTGGTGGTGGTGGTTGTTCAGTGATGGGAATATCCAATAGTTCTTCGAAATCATCGGACACCTGTCCTAAGTCCTTCAAATTTCTGTCATCAAATGACTTGTATTCGAAAGCAAATAGAACTAGACCAACACTTACAAGCAGACCCAAATTCAGGAACATGCCTGATCTCTTTGTCAAGTCAGCTTCTGGCGTTTTTTTAGCTTCCATGGTTGTTTAATTTTATAAAGGTTATAATTTATTCCAGTTTGGAGATAACAATTCTAGCTATTTATTTTTACTTATACAAGTTTAGATTTCCTCTTGTATAAAATATAAAAACAAATTATTCCAACGGCTCCTCCAAGTGTATTTGCGGCAATGTCATAATAGTCAAATGAACGATTAGGAACGTGTCGCTGCAAATACTCAACTAATGTAGCAATAAATATCCCAAAAACTAAATAAATAGTAATTATTTTTTCTTTTATTTTATTTTGAGACACATTTGCTACTCTTAGCCATAATAATATTAGGACAAAAAACAGACCAAAGTGTATTATTTTGTCCTTAAATGGGAAAGGTGGTGTTGAAGGAAAATTATCTCCTGGACTTAACATGGCTATTAGCAAAAGCAGAAGCCATATTAAGGCAGGAATTAATCTGAATTTTAAAATTTTATCAAGCACCTACTAATTCAGCGTAAGCATCTGCTGAAAGTAATTCAGCAGGAAGATTGCCTGAGAATTTTATTTTGATCATCCAACCTGCACCGTATGGGTCTTCATTGACAACTTCAGGGGCTGATTCAAGCTCTTCGTTAAACTCTATGATTTCACCTTCTAATGGCATAAATAAGTCTGATACTGTTTTTACAGCTTCCACAGTCCCAAAAACATCACCAAATGCGATCGTTTCACCAACTGTCTCGACTTCAACATAAACAATGTCTCCAAGCTCTCTTTGGGCAAATTCAGTAATTCCAATTGTTGCGATGTCTCCATCGATTTTAACCCACTCGTGGTCATTCGTGTACTTGAGTTCTTTAGGGAAATTCATATAATTTTTTTTTGATAGTCAAAAATACAAGGAATACTCAAATGATAAAATCTATTGCGCTAAATTAAATCTTAATTGTCCTCCAAAGGCTGTTGAGCTTCGTCTAAAAGCAGTCGTCACTCTTGGGTCATTGATCGTTCTGTCAAAATAGATGGTGATATTTAGATTTTGATTGATGACGTAGCCGACAGTAGGTCGAATCTGAATATTTAAATTTCCATTGGTCACAGTGCTTCCCTCTTCAATTTTTCGTTGAACTTGTCTTGTATCTACTACTCGGGTATTTACTCTTATTTGCAAATCATTATTCAAAACCTCTTGTCTTCCTTGAATTTTAAAAGGGATTTTTACTCCTGATTTTGTGTAGCCGAGGTCAAACCCAAAATCTCTGCTTCTTTGCTCGGTTACCTGTGCATTCGAAAAATTCAATCCTAGGTTCCTTTCTGTATTGTACTCCATAGAGATATTTAGCCTGTCTTTGGTCAAGAAATTCACACCAACTAAAGGAGAGAATCTCTCTGTAAGAATAACTTGATTCAAGATGAAGATTGGGATGTATTGGCCAAACTCATTCGTTAGACTTGCCCCAGGAATATCTTGGATAGTATTAAATAGTTCTAGCCCATCTTGATATAGAAGTGAATTTGAGAAATTGCTTACTTCGTAGGTAGACGAGTACCCATGGGTAATATTGATACTTGAGAAATATTCTTTTAATGCAGGGATTTGTGTAAGTCCTTTGAAGTCTAGTCTCCAATTCGGTAGGGGGAATCTAGGGAATGGATTCAAATCCATAGTGGCTGGATCTTTACCTCCATAAGCTGCTAAAAATGCTAAACCTAGCACATCTTGACCATTTTGTGAATATTCTCCTCCAGGATTAGCTGCATTTAGCCTAGATTGTATAATTCCCCTATAGCTCTCAAAATTATTAAATAGGGGAGAGTTGTTGTTTTGATCATCCCTGGCAAAAGTAGTTCTGATCATTGAATATGTAATGCTATAACCACCCATTCTATTGGGGCTAATTGGGCTATACTGACCAGGAATGTCGGCAGAGTTTCTAAATATTTCACTATACTGCCCAGTCTCTCGTTTCCTAGCTTCAAAAGTGATTCGGAAATCTCTAAACGGCTCAGCAATACCCGAGACTTGTAGATTTTTGGTTTGGTTCTGACTAAACTGCTGAGTAAGCTCTGCACTTGGTGCCATCAACCCATTATTCGCTAGATTAAATCTGACATCTGGATTTTGACTACCAAGAATAAACCCGAAGCCAGGATTTAAAAAGCTTCTATCAAGACCCAAAAGTCCTGTATTTTCCATATATCCAGGTAAATATGTTCCTTCAATAATCGAGTATCTGAAATTGATATCCTTGATCATTGTTGCAAATTTCAAGAGTTTATTGGTAAATGGGGTTCCAATAGTGTCTTCTGCATTCACAGAAGGTCTTCCAGGAATTGATGGTCTTTTTGGGGCTGTCAGGGCTTTGTATTTTGCACTTTTGTTGTAAAGTTTTACAAAATCAAATTTACCAGTAAAAGTCCTGTCTCTAGTGTTTTGAATTACATTCCCTAAGGTATCTCGCTGACCTATAGCTCCTGTCATCCAAGTATAATCGGCAGCATATCTTATATCCGTACTGACCCAATCTAACATTGGAATTTTGCTAAAAGGAATTTTGTAATTCACATCCACACGGTGATTGTAATTGGTCGTTCTACCTAAGTTTCTGATGTTATTTCTGATCGAATCTAATTTCGCATCTGTATCGATTTCACCTTCAGGTTCATCGACAACAGCTAAGATTCTACTCGTAAAATCAACACGTAGGTTTTTTGTCAAATCCCAATTTACATTGTAAAATCTATTTATGAAGAAGCTCTTTTGGTAGAAAGGATCAACTCCATCCGTGGTAAGCTGATCATTTCTATATTGTGTACGCATAAATCTCCTATCCATATCAATCCTTGCTGATACAGAAGTAGGTACAAAGTTGATATTGAAATCTTTTAATAATTTCCCATAGGATCCGCTTAAAAATTCTGAAGATTTGAAGGGTTCAAAAACCACTGGTTTTGGCGAATAGTTGTATGCAATATTCCCTACATAAGTTTCGAAATTGTAGGATTCAGTGTTGATATTACTTTGCTGAACTGATCCGTAAGCGTAAGAGAGAGAGAAATTACTTATATCGTATACTCTAGATGTCTCTTTATTTGGATTTTTGTTTTTCCGGACATTGGTGAAGCCAATATTTCTTCTTTTGATTTGATCTAAAACTTGTGATCTATAAAGATCTCGTTCTGCATCCGTGTTGAATTTACCAAGAGCAATTTCGAAAGGTACATCGGGATTGAGCGGGTCGAATTCAGGCCGTGTACTCGAATTTTCCAAACTTACATACATTGGAATACTCACATTTAATGCCTCCGGAAGTATTTTCTCTACAGCTACGTTTGCTGAGATGTCATATTGAGTGGTAGATTGTCTAGCTCTTTGGGTAAGACGTGTCTCTAGTCCTCCAAAACCTATGGTGTTGTGTCTGATTGAAGTTGAAATCGTAGCTAAATCAGCAATTTTCATATTTAAGATCGCATTGGCAGCCCAACCTGCTGATTCATTAAAGCCTGTTGCGCGGAGCTCGTTGGCCCATACACAGACTGATTTTGATGCTGAACCTGTTTCCCCAGGGTTTCTTACACCAAGCATCATTCCTTGAACCATGCTGAGTTCAGGTCTTCCGACTACAGTGACTTTGTACTGTCTGACATCTTGAGTGAATGCAAGATTCAAAGGGACTTGTTGATTGTCTCTAGCTACTTTTACCCCAACTATTTCAGCGATAGAGATATCAATTTCGTTTTCTAAGGGCCAAATTTGCCTTGGGTCTCTTGTACCTTTAGGCGTAATCAATAGTGGCACTTCAATTTCATAGTAATTATCTGTATAGTCTGTTCCCAACCTTAGGAATGCTGTCAACTCGCCATCTTGTGCATCTTCACTATCCGCATGGAAGAACATTTTTAATCTTCCAAATTGCACTAAATCTTGCCTGGTGTTTTTGAAAACGGCTCTGGCATCTCTTGCTTGAAGGTCATCAACACAAAGGCGA
This sequence comes from Belliella aquatica, assembly GCF_014637795.1. Lineage (GTDB taxonomy): Bacteria > Bacteroidota > Bacteroidia > Cytophagales > Cyclobacteriaceae > Belliella > Belliella aquatica. Next base: position 93,191 of record NZ_BMFD01000003.1, read on the forward strand.
AGTGACTGTTCGTTTAGTTGTCGCTCCACTGTCGATAAATTATCTCTATCTCTTGTGATTCCTGGAGGAAGGACATAAGGACTCTGAGTTGGACTTCCTTGACTATTTTCTTCGATGTTGACTACACCCACCGTAAGGTTTGAATTGTCAGGCTCTGGAATTTCAAAGAATCCTCTTTCAAACAAAGACTCTTGAAAAACCCTCCATTGAGAGCCAACTAACCTGAAGTTAGCCATTCTCATAACCACTGGCTGCTCAAAATCTGTCAAGTAGGTTCTCATAAACCTAATGGATTTGAAGCCTGAAATATCACCTTCAACTCGATCTGGTGTTCTTACAGGAATTCTAAAAAGATACCAATCTACCTCATCTCCACTTTGGGTGCTAGTGACTTTATCAACAATATAATTGCGACCAACCTCTAATTGTCCAGGTCTTAAGTCCAATTCATATTCATAATAACTCTCCAATTCATTGATGGTGTTGTCATTATTCAAATCTTCATTATTAGGCAAATTTGAGCCAGATGGAGTGTAGGGTAGGTTTTGATTTGCAGTGATAGGCGTATTGCCCTCCATACCGTTGAACTTTTTATATCGTTCAAGAATTTTTACGTTATTTTGATCAAAATTCTCATTAAGATAGTATTGAAAATTATCTTCAGAAGGATCTTGTAATATTCTGTTTAGAGCAGTTGGGTTTACATTAAGTCTGTTAATAAATCTATCTCGAAAGTAATCTGCTTCCTCTTCACTTTTTAGTCCATCTAAGCCTACATCTTGATTGACTCTAGCTTCTGCAGAATTATCAAATGCCGGAATTAAGAATTGCTCTCTTGTAATTCTTCCCCATTCTGTGGTTGCAGTTGCTGATGGATCACCATCTGATGGAAGCCCATTTTCAAAACCATGCCTTCCGTCTTTGAGTAAATCTTCAGAAACATCTCCAAGGTTAATTCTTAATTTACCACCTGTTGTATTATTTTCATTAAAGATTCCGTCTAACACTCGCCCATTTTCTCCTTGGATAAATGGATCGAGAAGCCAAAATTCAATGTATTCGATATTTGTTCGGTCAAAATCCACCTCTGTCGTAATTGCTCGAGTTACACCTCCATAGTTGTTTCTTGGATTGGGTAGCAATCCTTCATTAGTAAGGTTTGGATTGTAGTTATACATCCCTCTTTCACTCGGGAAATAGGCCATTTCGAATAGAGGTTCAGGGACAATAATCACATCACGATCTCTTCTAGGGAAGATTTCTTGCGGAATAACTCTTCTTACGTAGTGGTTTTGACGGTCTTCTCGTGTGATGTTTGAAGGTACTCCAGGCCCTGATTCTCTATAGAAAATATTATCTATATTATACCAAGCGACTTTTGCTCTTCGGTAAGCATTACCTAAGCGATCTTCGGTCATATTGCTTTGATCGAAAGCATCGTCTTCGGTTTTTGGAGTAGAAGCAAGGTGCCAATTTTGTGCTGCTGCACCTCCAAGATTAAAAGGAGTTATTGCTGACTCGAAATCATCAATGTATGCGGCTTGTTCTCCATTTACTCTGTTTGAAGTACCGGGGATAAGTTGGGCAAATTCACCACTAAACTGCACCAAGGAAGTTTCCTTTGTATTTGTGAAGGGTAATGCATCAGCAAGTTTTGTAAGAAATCTAGATTCATCACTGAAGTTTGCATCTAGTCCCCACATGCTATTTCTCAAAGTTTCACTACCGGCTGCAATTCTGGTGATGTTCGGCCTTTCATTGAGGTATAAATAAGTAGCACCTAAATTAAACTTGTCACTGAAGATATAATCGAGCCTCGTTCCTAACAAACTTCTTGTCTGGAAAGACACTAAATCAGCTTTTTCAAAACTGATATTAATCCTTTTTCCCGATTGAAGAATCCCTTCATTGATGATATTTAAGCGCCCAATATTATAGTCAATTGTGAAGTCTACACCTTCGGTCAAAGGGATATTTCCAGCCATGACAATAACTGAACCTGGTGAGATATTCAAACCAGGCAACATGATTTCTGACGCGGATCCAGCTGTCAATCTACCACGAATAAAATATTTGTTTAGTCTCGTGACTAGCTCTGCATCTGCTTGAGTTGTCCTGTAAAGTGTGTCATAAACAAACTTATCTACCAAAGCAGCTTCATTGGGTAAAAAGAGATTTTTAAGCGTTTTTCCAAAGGGCTCCAGAACAGGAAAAACGATCATCCCCCGATCTGGGAAAATTGTAATACCTGGAATAAAATCAAAATTACCATCTGGAGAAGGGTCATTTTGAGGATTCAAATTGTCCAGTCCAGTAAGTCTAATCAAAGGTCTATTTTTAAGGTTTTCACCTTCTAGTAAGCTAGGATTGTCTAGGCCTGTCCGATCATCTCTATAAATTACTTGAAGCTGAAATCCGTCTTTTTGAATTTGGTTTGCATTGAGGTTATAGACGTTTTTCATCATCAAATCCCAAGTGGGGATTCTTGTATTGATTCGAGCTGGTCTCAACATTTTCATGAAGATAATCTCGTCTTCTGGTCTATTTTGATAATCTTCGGAAAGCTCTCCCACCTTATAAACATTCCCATTGAAGGTATATTCATAAGAAACAGCTAATACTTCATCATTCTGCAGCTTTCTTGACAAAGAGATATACCCCAATTCTCTATTGAAGATAAATTCTGTTGGTGATAATTTTCTTGCACCATTAATTTGTTCAAAATCTGCCCCCCTTGTAAGGTTGAGGTTGGCTTCTATTGCACCAGAACCTGTATCAAATGGTCTAAAGGCAGGGTTGCTAGAAAGATTGCTGAAAAGTAAGTTTGATCCGTTTGCCGCTGGAGCACCAGGCGTACCAGTTCCAATATTTGGATTACCTGGTTTGAATAACCTTTGACCTTCTCCTAAGTCCATGAATGCGGCGAAATTTCTTAAAGTTTCTGTGTTGTTTGCGCGATTCATGATGTACACTTCTACCCGAGTGATATTCACACCCGATAAAATTTGAGGAAGTCCTCTGAGCCATCTTTCGTAATTGTCTCTAAAGAAATGCGCTAAGAAAAAATGTCTGTTTTCATCATAATCTGAGCCTTGAATTTCAAAAGCACGGCCTTGTCCACCACCCTCGATGACAAGCTCATCTCTTCGTCCTCTTTGCGTCGAGGCTACTCCAGTAACGAAAAGTTTCCCGAATTGAAGTTGTGTTTTTACACCAAAGAGATTTTGCGCTCCTTGGATCAAACTATTTTGTACCGGCATGCTAACATTCCCGATTTCAATAGATTTGATGATATCTTCTTCAAAGCCCGCATACTCTACTTTGAGCTGATTTTGGAAATCAAATGAATTATTGGAATCGAAATTGGCTCCAAGTTTCATTTTTTGTCCTAAGGAACCATTGACACTCATTTGGATTTGTTGGTTGAAATTGAAACCACCATTTTGCTGTTGTCGGATTGGAATAGAAGGGTTATCGACTCTTCGGAATATTGCCCCGAGATCCAAATTAACATATCCAGTTGGAGTAATATTGATTTCATTTCCACCAAAAATCCTATCAAAGCTTGGACTTGTAGTCATTGGTGGAATAAGCCCTCTTCCACTAACAGCACTTTCTCCATCCGACCCCCGAGATCGATCTCTCCAGTATTGCTGCCTCATTCGGTACTCTTCTAATTTTGAATATTCATCAAAATCATAGACAAAGCCTGAGTTAACATCTGTGGAATCCAATTGCTCCTGTATTCTGTATTTTAATGTAGAATCTAATTCAACGTGGATACGTTCTTGCCTTGGAGGGCTAGGATAAAAAGGAGATTGAATACGGTTGTATGGATATTGATTTGGGTAAAGAGGACTGGTCCTTAAACTTGGCCAAAGAAGAAAAGATGGAAGGATTCTTCTCTGACTTAGTGAATCTATTTTAGTTTTAGTAGTGTCTTGCTGGACTTGCTGCGCGTTTGCATTAGGCAGTACAATTATTCCCAACAAAAACAGGAGTATTGTTGGGGCAAAGAAACGGACACGAGCGTTGTGTAAAAAGTGGCTAAAGCAAAAGTTCAATTGATTATCAATTAAGGAATTATGTTGACTTTAAAGATGCTTTAATTAAATCTTCTAATGAAATTTCTGAACCTGTTTTTTTTAAGATAGCCGCGATATTTTTTTCCGCAGTTGCTTTTGGAAACCCAAGTGTAATCAATGCCTGTAACGCCTCTTCCTTTACTTTATTGTTTTGGTGAAGAAATCCGGTAGAACTGGTAGATAAATCCAAAATTGAGTCTTTTTTAACTTTATCCTTCAATTCTAGAACAATTCTTTGCGCCGTTTTAACACCCACTCCCTTGACATTTTGGATAGTTTTGAAGTCTTCTTGGATTATGGCTGTTTCCAATTCTTCAGAACTTAGAGAGGAAAGAATCATTAACCCTGTATTTGGTCCTACTCCGCTAATGGATATTAAATTCAGGAAAAGTTTCTTTTCAGCTTCTTCTTTGAAACCATATAGGGTATGCGCGTCTTCTTTGATGTGCAAAAAAGTGAGGAGCATAACTTGCTCCTCATCTTTGATTTTAGAATAGGTCTGCAAAGAAATCTTTACGTGATATCCTATTCCTGATATATCAATAATCACAAATGTTGGGTCTTTGAAGACCAATTTGCCTTTTAGATATGAGATCATATTTTAGCTTTCTGTTTGTGCATCAACGACAGCAATTGCCACCATATTGACAATTTCTCTGATTGAGCTACCAAGCTGTAATATATGAACAGGTTTATTCATTCCCAAGAGAACTGGTCCTATTGCTTCTGCATTTCCTATTTCAGAAAGCAATTTATAGGCAATATTTCCTGAACTTAAGTCTGGGAAGATTAACGTATTTGCTTTTTTTCCTATTAAAGAGCTGAATGGATAGTTTTCTTTTTGAATTTCTTCATTCAAGGCAACATTCGCTTGCATTTCTCCTTCGATAATCAACTCTGGGTATTTTTTCTTCGCTAACATTGCTGCTTTCGCAGTTTTGGTTGCTGTTTCTCCTTTAGCAGACCCAAAGTTAGAGTAGGAAAGTACTGCTACCCTAGGTTCAATATCAAAGAATTTTACTCCGTTAGCAGTTAAGCCTATGATTTCTACCAACTCTTCCGCAGAAGGATTTAGATTTACTGTTGTATCAGCGAAGAAATAAGGCCCTTTGTCTGTGTTCATGATGTACATGCCTGCCACCCTGTCTATTCCTGGTTTTACGCCAATGACATGCAAGGATGGTAAGATGGTTTTTGGATAATCTTTGGTCAATCCCGAAATCAAAGCATCAGCCTCTCCAAGCTCTACCATCATAGCTCCAAAATAGTTTCTGTCTCTCATTAGTCGAACAGCCTCTTTCGGAGTGATACCTTTTCTTTGTCTTTTTTGATAAAGGACAGCACCGTATTCTTGTAACTTATCTAAGCTTTTATAAGTATCGATTATAGTGGCTCCATTGAGATCAAGTTTATTTTCCTCAATCAATGCCATGATCTTTTCTTCATTACCCAAAAGGATAGGGATAGCGATTTTTTCATCGCGGATCATTTGTGCAGCTTTTAATATTTTCACATTATCCGCTTCTGCAAACACGACACGCTTAGGATCTTTTTTAGCTCTAGAGATCACTCTTGACATCAATCTTTGATCTATGCCAATTCTTTCCTGAAGCTCAAGCTCGTAAGCATCCCAATCGGTGATCATGATCTTAGCAACACCTGACTCCATTGCTGCTTTAGCAACTGCCGGAGCAATGGTTGTGATCAATCTTGGATCGAAAGGTTTTGGGATCAAATAAGTTGGCCCAAAAGCTAATTTATTATCTCCATATGCCTTATTGACGATTTCAGGAACTGGTTCTTTTGCTAACTTGGCAATTGCTTTTGCCGCAGCTAATTTCATCGCCTCGTTGATTGCAGTAGCTCTTACGTCTAATGCTCCTCTGAAAATGTATGGGAATCCAAGTACATTATTGACTTGATTAGGATAATCAGATCTTCCTGTTGCCATGATTACATCCTCTCTAGCTGCTTTCGCCATTTCGTAAGGAATCTCAGGGTCAGGATTTGCGAGTGCAAATACAATTGGATTTGGCGCCATTACCTTGATTTGTTCTCCTGATACAATATTTCCAGCAGACAATCCTAAAAATACATCTGCGCCAGAAAGGGCATCTGTCAAAGTACGAAGATCTCTGTGTGTAGCAAATTCACTCTTGATATCATCCAAGTCAGGTCGATCCATCCGGATGGCACCTTCTTTATCACACATGACAATATTCTCTCTTTTGACTCCAAGTATCATGTAGAATCTTGTGCATGAGACAGCAGATGCTCCAGCACCATTGACTACTAGCTTGATCTCTTCAATATTTTTCCCTACAACTTCAAGTGCATTCAATAAGGCTGCGCCAGAAATGATTGCTGTACCATGCTGATCATCATGCATGACAGGAATCTTCATTTCTTTCTTTAATGTCGTCTCTATTTCAAAACACTCTGGTGCTTTGATGTCCTCGAGGTTGATTCCTCCAAAAGTAGGCTCGAGAGATTTTATAATTTGAATCAGTTTTTTCGGATCTTTTTCATCAATTTCAATATCGAACACATCGATACCTGCAAATTTTTTGAAAAGCACACCTTTACCCTCCATGACAGGCTTTGAAGCCTCAGGTCCAATGTCACCTAAACCCAAGACTGCTGTTCCATTAGAGATTACGGCCACCAAGTTTCCTTTTGCGGTGTATTTGTAGACGTTTTCTTTATCAGCTTCGATTTCCTTACATGGCTCCGCCACTCCTGGTGAGTAAGCAAGTGCCAGATCCAATTGACTAGAAAGTGGTTTGGTCGGAATGACCTCAATTTTCCCCGGTTTTCCCTGTGTGTGGTAATTTAAAGCGTCTTCTTTTCTAATCTTAATCGGCATAGGTTTATGTTTTGTCTTAATTAACTTACAAAGCTTGCTCGGGTAGAATGTCCGTTGCCAAAAGCAGGGTCTCTATTTCTCTGATTGCTTCTCGGTGACCTTGATTCGGGAAGTAAACAAATCCTTCCATGTAGTAAAGTTTCCCTCTTTTTGAATCTACAATCACATAGGCAAGAAATGAACCTCCCATTGAAATGTTGGCAGTTTTCCATCCTCCTCGTATTTCTACCGCAAAGTTATCATTTATATTGAAGTTATTGAATACTGGTGTAGGATCAACTTTTTCGATTACCAAATAAGACTCTTTGTTGTCTGGGTCACCGAATAAATGTTGTCGGGTAATTTGATCTCTAAGTTTAATGACATTTTCTGGAAATACCTGTTCCTCAGAAGTATAGTCCGTCTCGTAGAAGAAAAGGCTAATATCTGCTCGATCTGTCCTTGGTGTTGGCTGTCTTAACCATAAAAAATCATCCTCAGCTTTTGCAATTTGATAAGATGCAGGAACATTGATCGCTAGTCCCAATTTTTCTCCAGCAACTCTAGCAACTGAGCTTTTTCTATTTAAGATATTCTTTTCAAGTCGACCTCTTTCTCTAACTTGAAAAAGATTTTGAAGCTTATTTTTATTCTGTTTTAAATTTTTGATTAATTCTTCTTCATTGTTTCCAAAAAGATAAATCAACTCTTGACCAACGGCAAATTCATCTTCACTTCTGAGCATGTAAAGATTTGGATCTTCCGCTGCTTTTTCTTTGGCCTCTTTACTAAATAGTTTATTGATGTTTTGACTACCTGCTTTCTTATCATCAAAAGTGGTGACATAGATTATGTTTGTGGCCATTTTAAGAATTCTTGTCATCGCACGAGGATCCACACGTCTGATTGAAAACATGCTCTCATCTCTGATTAAACCTTTTACATCTGCTAAGAATACCTCTTGGAGTGCTTCACCTACTGGACCTTGCCATTTGGTGGAATCAATTGCGAGTACAATTTCACCAATCGCTCCTCTAGCTTTTGGTTTGGTGGAGTTCGAGTCTTTGCCATAATCATCACATGACCATATTGTAGCCACAGATATAAGAATGACTATTACTGACAATAGTTTTTGGAATGATTTCATAATTTTTCAGTGTTGTGTAGGGCTAATTTAAGTAATTAGTTAAATAATGAAAAAGATTTTTACTATTTAATTAGTTTTATCCTATGATTAATTTTTGACCTGGTTTGATCTGATTTGAGTTTAGGTTGTTCAATTTCTTGATTTCATCAATTGTAACTCCACTCAATTTCTTAGAAATAAGCCATAAGGAATCTCCTGGCTGCACTGTATACACTTTGGAACCGGTCTCAGTTGTAGCAATGGCTTTAGTGACTGTTGGTGTTGATGCACTTGTATTATTAGAATAAATCTGAAGGGATTGTCCTACTCTTATTGTATTGGACTGCAGATTATTTAAGTTCTTAATATTCGTGACTGAGGTACCATGCCTTTGCGCAATACTACCCAAAACATCACCTGATCTGACTTTATAAGTAATCAATGTACCCGTAGCTTCGCCGGCGGAAATGGCAGGTTCAATAAGTTTTGCCGTTCTAAGCGCAACGATTCTCTCATCTGTCAAAGTGACATCATCTTTGAAAATTTGGTAATTTTCTGAAATTAATGCTGCTTTTGCCGCAGGAACATTTAAAGCAATATGTTTATGCGAAGAAGGAATCAGTCTGTTTTTTATTGAAGGATTAAGTAGCTCTAAATCTTCTACACACACTCCCGTGACTTGTGCCAATTGCTCTAAATCTAATTCTTGATTAAATTTGATTTTTTCATAGCTCATAGCATAAGTTGGCTCTTCTAAAAATAAGTTATGCTCATGTGTATTTCGAAGGATATACATCATGGCTTGGAATTGTGGGACATAGCTCCTTGTCTCACGTGGCAGATAATCATAAACTCCCCAGAATGTTTTTTTTCCACCAGACCTTCTAATTGCTTTTCTGACATTTCCTGGTCCACAATTGTATGCGGCTAGTGCCAATTCCCAATTCCCAAACATATTGTATAGGGATTTTAAGTATTTCGCAGCTGCGTCTGTCGACAATTCAGGATCCATGCGGTCATCTATATCGATATTAGCTTGGAGGTTATACATCCTGCCTGTCGCCGGCATAAACTGCCAAAGTCCCATCGCACCCACTCTTGATTTTGCTCTAGGATTAAGACCTGATTCGATGATTGCCAAATATTTAATGTCGTCTGGCATGTTATGATCAGCTAAGACTTTTTCAAAAAGCGGAAAATAAGTTGCTTCACGTTCCATAACCATCCTTGCATAATCTCGATTTCTTACAACAAAATAGTTGATGAAGGAAAAGATCCGATCGTTTAGCTCAAAAGGCATCTCGGTTTCCATTTCCTTGATTCTTTGAGCGACTTGATCGTAAGTGAAATCAGGGATATAGTCAAATTGGTAATTTGCTGATATGGTTTCCTCTTGGATTCCTTGTTCACTTAAGCCAAAAAGTTCTTGACCATGAAGAACAGAACTACCAAACAAAACCATTAAAAAGGTAAGGGAGATGTATGCGATTGTGTTCTTCATAGTCAAGTTATTTATTGGGTGTTTGTCGTGTTTAAATAATTTGCGAAGGCATATAGTTCTGCCTCTTTAAATGAATTTGCCATTATTTGTAATCCGATCGGTAAACCTTGTTTATCAACGCCATTTGGGATGGATAATGCAGGCACACCTGATACTGATGCTTGTACTGTGAAAAGATCTTCAAGGTACATGGCTACTGGATCATTACTATGCTCTCCAAACTTAAACGCTGTAGACGGCGTAGTCGGCATAATAATGTAGTCATATTTATTTAATAAATCCTCAGTGAATTCTTTGATTAGCCTTCTTACTTTTTGTGCTTTGGTGAAATAAGCATCATAGTAGCTTGCACTCAATACAAAAGTACCAAGCATGATTCTTCTTTTCACCTCATCGCCAAATCCTTCAGAACGGGTCATTTTGTACATGCTTTCAAGATTATGTGCATTTGGAGTTCGATATCCATATTTCACACCATCAAAGCGAGACAAGTTTGAGCTTGCTTCTGCTGTTGTCAAAATGTAGTAAGTCGGAAGAATATATTTCAGCAAAGGAAAATTCACTTCATCCACTTGATGACCTTCAACCTTCAACCTGTCCAAGACAGCAAGTGTATTTTCTTTGATCTCGGCTTGCAAAGCAGGAGATTCAATTGATTCTTTCAGATAAGCGACTTTTACTCTTTTGTCAAAATGGAGTAATTCGCTGTAGTGTGGAACTGGCTTCTTTGAAACAGTACTGTCATAGTCATCTGATCCAGCCATAATTTCCATCACCAAAGCGTTGTCAGGTACATTTTTAGAGAAAACACCAATGGTGTCAAACGACGAAGCATAAGCAATCAATCCCCATCTTGATACTCTGGAATAAGTTGGTTTGATACCAACCAAGCCAGTGAAAGCAGCTGGCTGTCTTACCGACCCACCCGTGTCAGTACCAAGGGAAACTGTACACAAGTTCGCCTGAACGGCTACAGCAGAACCTCCAGAAGAACCTCCAGGAACGCGACTTTCGTCAGCTGCATTGAGTACTTTTCCGTGGACTGAGTTTTCATTGGAGCTACCCATCCCGAATTCATCACAATTCAATCTTCCGATAATAATTGCATCTTCATCAATTAATCTTTGGACCGCCGTGGCTGTGAATTGTGATTCAAATCCTTCTAGGATTTTGCTTGAAGCATTGACAGTATGACCTTTGTAACAAAGAACATCTTTGATACCAATGACCATTCCAGCTAATCTTCCTGCATTTCCAGAAGAGATTTTTTCATCAACCTTAGCAGCTTGAGCCAAAGCAGAATCCGTATAAACTTCAACGAAGGCGTTTAAGTGCGCCTTCGTCTGAATGTTGTTGAGATAATAATTAACTATCGCTTTACAGTCGGTTTCCCTGTTTGCCAGCGACTTTTTTATTTCGTCAAATGAAAGGAATTTTTCCAATGTTTGATTTTTTTAGTCTTTCTTCTTTTTGTCATCCTTCAACCCATCTTCTAGGTCGTTTTGGATTTCTTTTGTAGCGTCCTTGAATTCTCTGATGCCTCTACCCAATCCTCTCGCTAATTCAGGGATCCTTTTGGCTCCGAAGAATAATACAATTACCAAGATGATTAGAATCATAGATCCTGGACTCATTCCTCCGATAAAACCTAATGCTATCATGATCTTATTATTTAGATTTTGAATTTGATACAAAGATATAACAGTACTACGCTAACACAAAGTATTACTGTCCTGTTATTCTTCTTTTTTTATAAATATACGAATAATTACTGTCTATTGCCCAGCGAGCCAGGTGGACGGATTCATAGGTTGTAGACCTTTCCATGTCTCGAAATGCACTTCTGCCACTCCTTCTTTGTTGGTATAGACTTGACCAAGGACCTGTTTTGCCTTGATTTTATCTCCTGTTTTCACTGAAATTACCTTCAGCTTACTATACATGGTATAATATTCACCATGTTTGACCACGATAGTTCCACCATAGCCTGGGATAGTTCCGACTTTGATGACTTCACCATCGAAGACAGATCTGACATCTGAGTTTGGAGTAGTTTGAATATCTACACCATCATTGTCTTCCACTATTCCTTTTAGAGTAGGGTGAGGATGGGTACCGTATTTTTTTGATATAAAACCAGTTTCTACCGGCCATGGCAGCTTACCTTTGTTTCCTGCAAAAGAATTAGAAAGAGCAGCTGCTTCAGGTGTAAGTGGAATACTACTTCCCGATGCTTTGGTAGCTGTCGAATTTGATTTTTTTGCCTCAGCCTCAGCTCTTCTTATTTCATCCTCAATGGCTCTTTTGATTAGATTATTAAGGTTTTCCTGCTGTTTTTTTGCTTGGACTATTTTCTTTCTAAGATCTATTTCCTGACGGTTAAGAGAACTAACAATGGTCTGTTGTTCTGACCTTGCTTGAGCAAGTTGTCTTCTTTGTTGTTCTTCTTTATTAATGACTTGTTGCTTCTCTAATCTTTTCTCTTCCAAGCGAATTCTTTGACCTGCTAAATCTTCTGAGACAATTTTTATTTGTTCTACCTGTTTTTTTCGTGCATCTGTGTATTGTTTGAGATACTTCAGGCGCATGTAAAACTGCTTGAAAGTGCTTGAGCTAAAAATAAATGTAGTGATCGTCATCCCTTGATTGAGTTTGGATGATGTATAGATCATTTGAGCGTATTCTACTTTCAAATTACTCAAATCATTTTCGAGTGATTCTATTCTTTTTTCTGTTTCAGCTATTTCCTTGTCAATAAGTGTTACCTCTTTACTTAATGTCCTGATGTAGGTCACGCGCGTCTCAAGTTGTTTGTTCACCACGCTCAACTGACCAAGTGATGTTTTCTTTGAGGCAGCAGTTTGCTTGAGAATTTTATCAAATTCCAATAGTTTTTTTTGCACATCAGCTCTTTCCTTTTCGAGTTGTTCCCTTGATTTTGCCGTCTGAGCATAAGAATCACTCAGAAGAAAGGAATAGAAAATCCCAAGAATCAAAAAAAGAAGTATTGCAGTTTTTTTCATCTACTTAAAACTGAAAAGGGAAGGTGATAGGCGTATCTGTAACGTTCACATTAGACAGGTCGATGTGAATGATTGAATTTTGCATTTCTCCATCTATTGAAAATGATATTTTGAATAGAGAAGCATTCGGGAATGGTTGATTATTAACATCTTGGAAGCTTGGGTAACTTGCTAATAATGCCCCCTTATCCTGCATAGAATTACTCGTTAACTCTTCTACTTTGCCATGTTTTGTACTTATTCTCGAATGATAGCGAATATTTGATCGTGTCTGTGTCAGTTCAAAATACTGACCGATCCTGATCAAACGATCTCGGTAGCTAAATTCTTCTGGAATATTTGCGTATAGCAAATTTTGAAATAGTGTTAAGGAAAGGTTTAAGCCAAATCTATCTTCGAACTCGATATAACTCATATTGATATCCTGCCCGTTAATTCTATCTTTGATGCGAATTTTGTCTTTGGTGATGATTCCTCTGAGAGCCTCTATCCCGAGACCCGGTGTTACACTGAACCAGATCACACTGTCTTTTTTTGCACGCAGGTTTAATGTCCCTCTTGTGGTTTTTCCATTCGGTTCTTCGATAACGATTCTTGCGCGGGCACTTAAATAATCAAAGTCAAAATATGAGGGCTCAAATTCCTGCATGACTTCATCAGAAATATAGAGGTTAGGCTTCTTGGCACAACCCACTGTAAGCAATAAAAGGAGGATAAAACTTCCTAAAAATATCCTAGTCATAATATCTTTGATCCTTTATTTTTTTGATTAATAAATCAGTAGTTTCTTCTCCACCTTCTGCTTTTTTCCAAAAACTAATTGCCTCATTTCTATTTCCTAAATGATACAAAATATCTCCATAATGCTCTAACATAATTCCACTCGGTGAACTCTCATATTGAAGGGCTTTTTCCATGTAAAATTTAGCGTTTTCATAATCCTGCAATTGGAAAAGAACCCAGGCATGCGTATCAAGATACGTGGCATTTTCAGGGAATATTTTTACAAGTTTTTCCGACATTGATTTTGCTTTATCAAGGTCTTTTTTAGAAAGCGACAAGAAATATGCATAATTATTCAGTACATGCTCGTCGTTTGGTCTTTCTTTCAGGACTTTTTCGTAGGATTCGTAAGCTTCTTCTTTTTTACCCAAACTATGAAAAATATCTCCTAATTGTCCGTAAATCAATAAGTCTAATTGCTTATTTTTGCTTTTGTTGAGTTTTAAAGATTGATTCAAGGATTCAGCACCTTCTTCCCACTTTTTTAAAGCAGACTTTGCTGTTCCGTCAAAATACCAAAACTCAGGTCTTTCAGGAAACTCATCTACAGCTGTAATGGTGTACTTTTCTATTTCTTCAAAGTCTCCTCCTGTTTCAAACATGATGGTGATGATTCCTTGAAGTACTTGTGCATTATTAGGACTGATTGCAGCAGATTTTTTGTAAAATTCAAGAGCAGATTCTTTCTTGTCGTTAAAGAGTCTTCTATCTCCGATTACCGTCAAAACATTGGGATCATTTGGATTATTCTCAAGCATTCGAGTTTCCAATTGATCTAAAAGCTGCTCTCTTTTTTCAGTTTTGATTTCTTGAAGGATGTCAGAGAATGATTGTGCTTTGACCATCCCATCTAAGTCAGGGTTTGCGAAAGCTTCTAAAATTAAACCTTCTGCAATCTGAAATTCGCCCAAATCTTTGTAGAGAGCATACGCTCCCATTTCCAAATCAGGCTGATTTGGAAATGTTTCTAAGGATGACTCAATGATCGCAATAGCATCTTTTGTTCTACCATTGTTGAAAAGTATTTCAACTAAGGCCAATACATAATTAGAATTGCCAGGATTTGCTGATATTAGTTTTTCCCCTTCCTCAATGGCTTTTGGGAGATTGTTTTTTCTAAGATAGATTCTTTGTTTTTGAACTACAAGTTGCTCGACTACGCCATAATATTCCTCAGCACGATCCAAAGCATCTAATGCCTTGTCAAGCTCCCCTGAACTCAAATAAAGGGAAGCCAATTCTAAGATGTAATTTTGGTTTTCACCAGAACTCTCCATCAAGCTTTCTATGATCTCGGCGGCTTTGAGGGGTTCATTTTGTTTGCTAAATACCTCGGCCATCATCAAATTATAGTATTTGTTGTCTGGCTCAGCTTCAACTGCCTGCATTCCATAATCCAATGCCGAGTCTACTTGGTTTGCTTTGAGTAAAATTTCAGCTATTTTGAAATTGATAGCAGGTTCGTCGGGAGATAATTCTTTGGCTTTTTGAAAGTAAAAATAAGCTTTATCGTAATCTTCCAACATCAAAAACTTCTGACCCTCTATGAATAGTCTAGTGGTTTTTGTCTCTTCAATTTTTTGTTTCCTTTCTTTTTTTGATAATTTCTCCTGAGCAGTCACTGCGGAGCTCAGGATAAAGCAGGATATAAGAAGAAGAAATATTGACTTTGATAGATTCACGCGGTATGATTTAATATGTGGCGAAATTACAACTGTTTATCAGATGAAATCTCATTTGTGGGACTTTGTGTTGATGACTGGTTTTTGCTTGTGGTTGCAATGCCTGTAACTCACAAACATAATGCCTTTTATTTACTTCCACAATAAGTCAAATTGTTTAACGGGAAAGTCTTAAAATTGGTGCATTTTGAATAAAAACGATTTATGATTTCCCCGTACTGCCATAACCACCCGCTCCTCTTTCAGTATCTGAAAGGCTTTCGGCAAGGTCCCAAGAAATCTGTTCGTGTTTGGCCACGATCATTTGGGCGATTCTCTCTCCATCTTCTATGGTAAATGGCTCTGTAGATAGATTCACCAATAAGACTTTGATTTCTCCTCTATAATCTGCGTCTACTGTTCCGGGACTGTTGAGTACTGTCAATCCGTATTTGAATGCTAATCCTGAACGTGGTCGAATCTGTGCTTCAAATCCTTCAGGTAATTCAATAAACAAACCTGTGCCGATCAATTTTCTTTCCAATGAACCCAAAGTAATAGGTTCGTCGATATTTGCTCTAAGATCAAGTCCTGCGGATTGTGGAGTTTGGTATTCAGGTAAAGGATGCTTGGAATTATTGATGACTTTAACTTTCATGCTGTTAGAAGCTTATATGAGATTTGGATACTATTTAGTAGGAATGCTGAAGTCGTTACTTTTTTCAAAGTATCTAACTTCTTTTCAAAAAACGCTTGATTTGCTCTTTTTCCAAAAGTAAAATTAGAATAAGAAAAGGAATGACCATCAAGTTTCTAAAGATAAATTGTAATACAGCACTGTCTGATTCTATAAAAAAGCCTGCGTAGCTCAAAGCAGTAGCCATTAGGATATATAAAATGGCTTTACGTGTTTGATATGGGATTGGGAAAAACTTTTGGCCGAAAAAATAGCAAACAGCTGACATGATCAGATAACAAAAAAGTGTACTCAAAGCAGCTCCCATATATCCAATTTCAGGTACTAGAGTAATGATCGTGATAATAGTAACTATCGCTCCTAGGAGTGTGAAATAGAAACTGTATTTGGTCTTGTCGGTTAATTTGAACCAAATACTCAAGTTGAAATATACACCAAGAAATAAGTACCCTAATAATAAAACAGGGACGATGTACATGACTTCAATGTATTCTGACTTGACCAAAATAACCTTTCCAATAATATCTAGGTTCACTGACACTAAGATCATCAATGCTGCACAAAAGATGATAAACGCATGCATCACTTTTGCGAATAACTCTGGGCTATTTTTATCTGCTGCTTGATTGAAGAAAAAAGGTTCTGCTGCAAATTTGAATGCTTGAATGATCAGATTCATAAAAATTGCTAATCTGAAATTAGCACCAAAAATACCCGCAGCTTCTCTTGAAGTAAGTCCATTATAGAAGTTTTCGGGAATAATATATTCAAAAAGCCACCTTGAAAACACTTCGTTTGTTACCCCAGCTAAGCCCATAAACAGCAAAGGGATAGAGTATTTCCACAAAGGCGCCAAGAATTTTAAGTCCAGTTGAAGTTTGAAGGATCCAGCAAAATAGAAAAGTAAAGGGATCATTAAGGCGTTGGCAAGCAAGTTTGAAAGCAGAATATACTCCACACCCCATTCTGGATGATAGTAGCTATTGACAAAATCTTGAAGTCCATTCAAATAATCTCCATTCCAAATATGGTAACTGACTGCGATCAATAAGATATTGAAACCTATATTCAATAGAATATTAGTCAATTTTGATAAGGCGAATTTCAAAGGCTTATTTTCTACTCTGAGTTTGGCGTAGGGGATAGCGAGAAGAGCGTCAATGGTCAGTATACCTGCGACCCATTGGAATAAATAAGCTTTGTTTTCGTAGTCGAGCCAAATACTTAACTGTGTTGCCGAAAGAAAAATAATACCTCCCATGATCAAAGAGGTGATAATTAGCAAAGTCTGAACTTGGGCGTAGACGGTTTTCTTATCTAAACCTTTACCAGTGTAGTATCTGAAAAAGGTAGTCTCCATTCCATAGGTAAATATTACATTTAAAAATGCCATCAAGGCATAGATGCTAGTGAAAGAGCCTAATGCTTCTTTATCCAAGTAAACAATATAAAGAGGTAAGAGTAAAAAATTGATTGTCCTCCCTAGGATACTACTGATTCCGTAGATGGCTGTTTGTCCAGCAAGTTTTTTCAGTTGACCCATTATAGAAAAAAGGAAAGGGGAATTACTCCCCTTTGAATATTGGTTTTCTCTTTTCTAGGAATGCAGAAGTTCCTTCTTTGTAATCACCTGACTTGACGCATCTCGCAAAGCTGTTTGCTTCTGTTTGATAGCCGTTTTCCTCAGGAATAAAAACAGAGTTCACACAATCTACAATCATCCCAATAGCCAATGGTGCTTTGGTCATGATTTTTTTCAAAATTTCTTCTGCTTTGTTCATTGCTTCGTCTTTTGTAGCAAGAACATGATTGACAAGTCCAAGATTTTTAGCTTCTTCGGCACCGATCATATCACCGGTCATCATCAACTCGTTAGCTTTTCCTCTACCGATGAGATAAGTGAGTCTTTGAGTACCACCGTAGCCAGGGATAATTCCAAGATTGACTTCAGGTTGACCGAATTTAGCATTTGCTGCAGCGACACGCATGTGACAGGCCATTGCCAATTCACATCCACCACCGAGAGCAAACCCATTGACCACAGCGATGACTGGCTTGTGGCAATTTTCTATAAGCCCAAATACATCTTGTCCGTTTTCAGCAAATTTCCGAGCATTAAGCTCGTTCAATTCAGCGATTTCACTGATATCTGCACCAGCGATAAAAGCCTTCTCTCCTGATCCTGTGATGATAACGCCTTTGATTTCTTTGTTGTCAACGACTTCGTTAAAAATATTCCTGATTTCCTCAAGAGTGGCAAAATTCAAGGCATTAAGCTTGGATTCTCTATTAACTGTAAGGTAAAGAAGACCTTCCTTTTCTTCAGAAAGAATATTAAGTGTTTCAGCCATTTGTTTTGGTGAATGTTGAGCATCAAATATACAAGGAGTGCTAGCATTCCCCAAGGATTTATAGGGAAAATACAATTTTTGGGAATTCTAAACTTTTTCAAATTTAAACCACTCTTCAAAATACCCTTGGATTATGCTAATTTATAATAGTTTTACCCTCCCGCTTCAGCCTTTTTTTCCTATTTTTGTAGCTATTGGAATATAAAACTAAATAAACTCTATATATGTCATCAAAAACCAAAATTACCGTTGCCCATGGCGATGGAATCGGACCAGAAATCATGAAAGCCACGCTGAACATCCTTGAAGCTGCTGGCGCACAACTCGAGTACGATGTCATCGAAATCGGCGAACAGGTATATTTGAAAGGTATCAGTTCAGGAATGGAACCTAAAGCTTTTGACTCTTTGAGAGAGACCAAAGTATTTTTGAAGTCTCCCATTACTACTCCTCAGGGTGGTGGATTCAAGAGTTTGAATGTGACCACAAGAAAATCATTTGGACTTTTTGCCAATGTAAGACCTTGCAAGGCTTACTCTCCTTTTGTTAAAACACATTTCCCTAAGACGGATATGGTGATCATCCGTGAAAATGAAGAGGATCTTTACGCAGGTATTGAACACAGACAGACTCAGGAAGTCTATCAGTGTCTAAAATTGATCTCACAACCAGGTTCTGAGAAGATTATTCGTTATGCATTTGAGTATGCGAAGAAATATAACAGGAAAAAAGTGACCTGTATGACCAAAGACAATATCATGAAATTGGCTGATGGTCTTTTCCACAAAACTTTTGATGAGATCGCTAAAGAATATCCAGAAATCGAAACAGATCACAAAATCATCGATATCGGATCAGCATTGATCGCTGAGAGACCGGAGATTTTTGATGTGATTGTGACGTTAAATCTTTATGGAGATATCATTTCTGATATTGCAGCCCAGGTAACAGGATCTGTAGGTCTTGGAGGTTCTGCGAACGTAGGTGCTGAAGTAGCTATGTTTGAAGCTATCCATGGTTCTGCACCTGATATTGCAGGAAAAGATATGGCAAATCCATCAGGCTTGCTCAATGGCGCCGTGATGATGTTAGTACATATCGGACAGCCTGAGATTGCGGAAAAAATAGCCAATGCTTGGATGAAGACATTAGAAGATGGAATCCATACTGGAGATATCTATCAAGAAGGTTTGTCCTCTAAGAAAGTGGGTACACAAGAATTTGCACAGGCAGTTATCGAAAGATTAGGTCAGTTACCGGTGAATATGGTTCCAGCCGTATTTGATAAATCTAGTACAGATCCTATCAATATCAAGCTTGCTCCAGTGACTAAGTCTGACAAGAAATTGATAGGTGTGGATGTATTTATCGATTGGGACAAAGACGGAAGAGATCCAAATTCTATCGGTGAAACTTTGAGAAAGGCAGATGCCAATGGGCTAGTGCTACAATTGATCACGAATCGTGGAATTAAAGTATATCCTGACGGAATGAGAGAAACATTCTGTACTGATCATTGGAGATGTAGATTCCAAAAGTCAGATCAATCCCCAATCAGCCATGCACAAATTTTGGACTTGATGGATCAAGTGGCCAAATTAGGTTTCGACTTTATCAAAACCGAAAATCTTTATTCCTTCGATGGTGTCAGAGCGTATAGCTTGGCTCAAGGTGAATAAAATGAAAGGATGAAGGAGGAATTCTGAAGGATGAATTTCAAATAAAATTAAAAACCGGGTAGAGATGCTCGGTTTTTTTTTGTACTTTATATGTTGAGTGTGTTGCACTGTATCTTGATGAAATATTTATTATATGCATCACTGATTTTTTAAGAAGTTTTCATTTCCCCATTTTTCCATTTCATTAAGAACGGGAGCAAGACTTTTTCCAAATTCAGTTAAACTATATTCAACTCGTGGTGGTATCTCCTTAAACTGTTTTCGTTCAATTAAACCATCCCTTTCTAGTTCTTTTAATTGCTCGGTTAATACTTTTCTAGAGATAGTTGGTATTCTTGCAGAGATTTCCCCAAAACGTCTTTTATTTGATCGGAGAACGTATAGAATTATAGGTTTCCATTTTCCACCTATCAACTGCAATAATATTGAAACCGGACATTTTAATTCATTAATTGTCTCTTTTGTTACCATTTTGTTACCACTTAATTTACAGTTACCTTTTGGTAACCAGTTACTTTAGATTACTAATATTAGTTACTTTGTGTAACAAAAGTAATTATTAAATTTAAACAGTAAAAAAATGATATTAGTAACTGGAGCAAACGGACAATATGGAAATGCTACCATCAACCATCTATTAGACCAAGATGCAAGAGCTGAAGAGATTATTGCTATGGTCAGGAATACGGAATCTGCTAAAGAACTAAAAGAGAAAGGTGTTCAAATAAGGAAAGGTGATTATAATGATTATTCTTCATTGGTTTCGGCTTTTTCTGGAGTAAAGCATCTCTTGTTCATTTCAAGTAGTGATATTCAAAATAGAAATAAACAGCATGAAAATGTGCTTAAAGCTGCTAAAGAATCAGGAGTTGAACATATCATCTACACAAGTTTTCTAAGTAAGAATGAAACAGAGTCTTCACCGCTATGGCTTGTGTCTCAATCGCATTTGCAAACTGAAAACTGGTTAAAGGATAGCGGTATTAATTACACCATTTTGAAAAACAATCTCTACATGGACTTTGTGCCAGCCTTTGTTGGTGACCAAGTACTAGAAACGGGACTCGTTTTTTTACCTGCTGGAGATGGGAAAGTAGGAGCGGTATTGCGGAGCGAAATGGCAGAAGCTACAGCTAGAATATTGGGAAGCAGTAAACTTCAAGGTAAAGTATACAATTTTACCAACTCAGAGGCTTTTTCATATCAAGAGGTGGCTAATACAATTGCTGAAATTTCTGGTAAATCGATCGACTATATCTCTCCAACAGCGGAAGAATACGCACGGATTTTGGGGGAATACGGAGTACCGAGCGATTTAATTGGGTTGTTTTCTAGTTTTGCAATAGCACAAGCAAAAGATGAACTTGACGCAGTTAGTTCAGACTTAGAGTTCTTATTGGGTCGTAAGCCAACATCTATGAGTACATTTTTATCAAAAGTGTATTCTAAATAAAAACTAATAATCTTACCAAGAGTATATCTCGAAATGTACTCTTGGTATTTTAGTCTACTCTTCTTTTAATAGTTTAACCAATTTTGTAAATTTATTTTATTGAAATCGATTATGCTAAATCATATCTAAGGATATAAAAACAAGAGTTTAATGTATTTGAAAAGGAGGTTTATAAACCTTTGAAGCAGCCATGCTGATTCAAAGGTTAAGTAATTTAAAAAGACAAAACGAATGACAAGAGAAGAAGCACAATCAGCATGGGAGAAAATTGTCGATTTAGGTTTTGCAGATTATGACCGATTGACCCGAGAACAGCGAATTTGGTTTAATATAGAACCGCTTACAACTGGTGGACTTTGGGATCATTATATGAATCATGGAGCCGATAAGAATTCAGATACTATCATAGATCTGGAATATCTCAATTTTAATTCTATTGCCGATCAATTACGCAATTTTAACCAAACGTTCTTTCCTAAAGGCGTACCTAAGGGGCCAGATGCAAGGCAGAAAGAATTAGATAAATTCCCTGAAGAGAAGTTGGAGCAGCACATTGCAGAGATGGAAGAAATTTTCTGGAAAAAAAGTAAAGACTTAGAAAATGCACTTATAGCACATATCATCAGTTCAGGAATTGGAAAAAGGTAGAAGAATACCTATAAAAAAGCCAATGAATGTATCCTTTTAAAATCTCACAAAAAACATTAATTCAGATAGCATTCATCAGAATTGTTTTTTTTTTACCGATATCTTCTAAAAACCTGCAAGGCACACATTGTTCCTTGATCCCATTGTAACTCTTTGGCGTCAAGCATTTTTTGAAACTCGGTTTCGTTTACCCATTTGGCATCGGTAATATAATCCTCGTCGGGATTTTCTGGTGGGTTTTCCATGATCACTGGATTCTCTGCAATGAAATAATGGATTGGTCTGTTGCCAAAAACGCGTTCCGATGAGTACAAGTGATAAAAATTGCTAGACTCCATTGATACTTCTTCAGCGAGTTCCTCAATTGCGTGAGTCAGGATATCTTTATCCAATTTGTCCACACCACCGCTGACAAATTTCCAGAATTTTCTTGCGTAGCTGTGGATATATTCTTGAATTAAAAAAATCTCTTTCGTTTCAGTATTGAAAGGATATATAATGACTACCTCACGATCTTTTCTGCTCGGAATCTCTTGTAGCTTTGTTTGTAGTGTTTCTAACATGTATAAAAATATATATCTTAAATGAAAGTGACCTGTCTATGATGGTCGCAAAAGTAGGAGAAATATTGATGGAAATGAAGTGTAAATTTGATATGTCTTGAATTGTGATGGAAATTGGAAAGTGCTGTAAATAGTTGTTTTAACTTAAAATTATCAATGCTATTTAAAATCTGCGATCGGAAGCCTTAGCCCTACCATCTTTGTAGAAAGAAGCAAAGATCACAAAATCAAAAGGGGAGTAGCTCTGACAGATTAATTTCATTTCCATAAATAAACAAAATTATAGATTACTTTATAATTATCGACTAATTCTAATTTTTTCATAAAAGTATAAGAGCTACACCAATGATATTCACTATTTTTAGCCGAAATCAACTCATATTATGGCAGCAGTTTATACAGGATTATTTTTAATTGGGCTTGGCTTTTTGGTAAAAGCTTTTCCAAATCTAATAGCAGGTTACAATACGATGTCTGAAAAGCAAAAGGAAAAGGTAGATATCGAGGGCTTATCTACGTTTATGCGGGATGGATTGATAGTAATTGGACTGATTGTAATTATCGGATACAGTGCTTTGACATCCTTAGGTCAGCATGCTTTCTTGGATGTCTTTATTCCGAGCGTGATCGTGATTGGCGTGTTGTTTTTATTTTTCAAAGCAAAAAGATTTGATCAAAATGAAGGAGGACTTGTAAAATCCAAGTTGAAAGGTGTATTCATGATAGTGGTTTTGGTTTTCGTTTTAGTGATGATTGGCAATGCTTTGATACCAACAGGATACGAAATCAATAATGATCGCGTGAAGTTTACAGGAGATTATGGAACTGAAATCAAGGTTTCCGATATAGCGTCGATATCTCTAATTGACAAAATGCCTCCTATCAAAGCCAGAACAAATGGTTTAGGTATGGGACCAATCCGGAAAGGATTTTTTAGGATAGAAGATGAAGGGAAATGTCGACTATTTCTGCATAGTTTCCAAGGTCCTTTTGTAAAGATCAGCACCAAAGATCAAGAGACAATTTTTGTAAATTTCAAAAAGAGGGAAAAGACAGAATTAGTATTTCTTGCTATAAAATCAGTTAAACAATAATTGCTTAGTTCTTAATCTTAGTAACTAAGTTGATCTTCAACCTTGATCATCTTTGTTAGGAGAAATTTTCTAATACTTATCACTTTGTTAATTGTAATCGCATGCTCTGAAAAAGGGCTTTACTTATCCCGAACCAATCCTTTTTACGAGGGACTCAATGAAGATGAGGTTGTTTTTGATGTTTATGAATTTAAGTGATTTCATTATTAATGTTGTTTAGTAAACTATAAAAGTGTTGTTTACTAAACAATAATATAATTTGAGGAGAAAGAGAGTGGTATTATTTAGAATTACAGCTCAAGATTTCTCCCTTTGGTCGAAATGACCTTGAATAAGCTTTTGTTAGGATTTAAGATACACCCTGTCCGAAATCCCTAAGTCTTACATCTTGCGTCTTGTGTCTCAAATCTCATTTCTAAAAAAAGCCCCAAAGTTTCCTTCGGGGCCTGTCTTACTTCTTGCGTCTTATATCTTGAATCTTAGATTAAGCTTCTTTCTTCGACATTCTTGTTCTCTCACCTTCATCCAAATAGATTTTTCTCATTCGGATAGATTTTGGAGTGATTTCTAAGTATTCATCCTTTTGGATGTATTCCATAGCTTCTTCCAAAGAGAATTTTTTTGCAGGCTGAATCCTAACGTTGTCATCAGAACCTGAAGCTCTCATGTTGGTTAGTTTTTTACCTTTCTGAACGTTTACCACGATGTCATTGTCACGGGAATTTTCACCGATAACTTGACCTGTATATAGTTCTTCTCCTGGCTCTACGAAGAATGTACCTCTGTCCTGCAATTTGTCAATTGCATAAGCAGTACACTGTCCACCTTCCATAGAGATCAATGAACCGTTGTTTCTTTCAGGGATAGATCCTTTGAATGGTTCGTAAGCTGAGAACCTGTGGTTCATGATTGCTTCACCTTGTGTAGCAGTCAATACATTGTTTCTCAATCCGATCAAACCTCTTGAAGGAATTCTGAATTCTAGGTGTTGTAAATCGCCTTTTGGCTCCATTACTAAAAGTTCACCTTTTCTTTGCGTAGCCAATTCGATTACTTTTCCTGCAGTCGTTTCAGGAACATCTACTACCAAAATTTCAATTGGTTCGCATTTCACACCGTCCACTTCTTTGTAGATTACCTGAGGCTGTCCAACTTGCAATTCGTAACCTTCTCTTCTCATTGTCTCGATCAAGACTGACAAGTGAAGGATTCCACGTCCGTACACCAAGAATTTGTCTTCAGAATCTGTAGACTCAACTCTCAAGGCCAAGTTTTTCTCCATTTCTTTCATCAATCTATCTCTCAAGTGACGTGAAGTCACAAATTTACCTTCTTTACCGAAGAAAGGAGAGTTGTTGATCGTGAAGAGCATGTTCATTGTTGGCTCATCGATAGAGATTCTTGGAAGTGCTTCTGGATTTTCAAGATCAGCGAGTGTATCACCGATTTCGAAATCTTCAATTCCTGTTACCGCACAGATATCGCCTGCAACTACTTCAGTTACTTTATTTTTTCCAAGACCTTCAAATACATGAAGTTCTTTTACTTTTACTTTTTTGAAAACACCATCGGCTTTGCACAATGTCAATTGTGAACCTTCTTTGACGGTACCTCTTTTTACTCTACCGATAGCGATACGGCCAACGAAGTTAGAGTAATCAAGAGAAGTGATTTGCATTTGAAGCGTTCCTTCGTCAATTTTTGGCGCAGGGATATGCTCAATGATTGCGTCTAAAAGTGGGATGATTGTGTCAGTAGGGTTTTTCCAATCTGGACCCATCCAATTGTTTTTGGCAGAGCCATAAAGTGTCTGGAAGTTCAATTGCTCTTCTGTAGCGTCCAAGTTGAACATCAATTCGAAAACAGATTCTTGAACTTCGTCAGGACGACAGTTTTCTTTATCCACTTTGTTGACTACTACGATAGGAGTCAATCCAAGTGCCAAGGCTTTGCCCAAAACGAATCTCGTCTGTGGCATAGGGCCTTCAAAGGCATCAACCAATAGGATTACCCCATCAGCCATTTTCAAAACTCTTTCTACCTCACCACCAAAGTCTGCGTGACCTGGAGTATCAATAATATTGATTTTGGTGTCTTTATATCTTACGGATACGTTCTTAGAAAGAATTGTGATCCCCCTTTCTCTTTCCAAGTCATTGTTGTCGAGGATAAGATCGTCAAACTGTTGGTTCTCACGGAAGATTTTAGAGAGGTGAATGATTTTATCCACGAGTGTGGTCTTGCCGTGGTCAACGTGTGCGATAATCGCGATATTCCGAATACTTTGCATTGTAAATTTGAATTAGGGTGCAAATGTAAGAATAATATTTGGTTAAAATCCGATGAACGATGAAAGTCTCAGAGATTTAAAGATTTATTCATCTTGAGGATTTGTGAGGGCAATATAAATTGGGGAGAAATGAAGGTTTATGCCTATTTAAACATACATTTTTTTATTATTGTGAGATGCTTTTTAGGAGAAGTCATTCTTGTCCACCCCTTTGAGACTTTTGGGATGGTAGTAGCTTATTTTAGATGAGTTTAAACCCACGGGTAAAATGTCGGTCGTTCCTCTATTACTTTTTTTCTAGAAGAAAATAAGTTTCGATCGGTAAGTAGTGATAATTTTTTATTGAGATTCTGTTTGAGAGGTCAGGCCAAAAACAGCTCCCTAGGAGTGGTAGACTTATTAACCACGGCTTTTAAGCCGTGGATAGGAATGTTAAGAGCTGTTAGGAAGTGCCGTAGGTACGGCCGACACTATTGTAGGTATGTTTCAACCTTCTCCATAAACTTTAATCAATTCTTCAGTGTCTGCAATACTTCGATCCAAAACCTTTGGAAGTATGAATATACTGATATATAAAATTGTAATTGCAATCAAGATAGAACCGATTAAGATTTGTGAAAAAAGACTCTCTTGAGAACCTTCTTGTCTGTAAATAAAAGAATGACCCTGCATACAAACAATTACCCCAAAATTGATGATTTGAAAAACACTATTTGAAGCCATATAAGATGCGTATTTCTTATATTTTTTATGTTTTCCCCAATACCGAAAGACTACCCAAAAAAATGAAAATAATAAGAAGATAATAAGCATTAAAAACCAAGATCTTGAATCTTGAAGCAGGATTGAAGATTGAATAAAAAGATAGAGTAGGCCAATTGGGAAAATTACCCTATAACTTAAAAACAAATCTTTTAGAGCTGTCCAATAATATCCTCTCAGTCTCTTTTCAATCATACCTTTGTAAGATTCCTCTAATCCCGCAAAACCAAAAATCCCGAAAGAAGCATGGACTTTTCTAAAAGCATCTGACAAGCTGAGTGTCGGATTTTCTTCCATCAATTCTTCAACTCTGCAGGCTACATGATCTAAGATTTCATATTGAACATCGATTTCTGTGTAGCCTTTGTAAGAAATCAGTTTTTTGAGTTGCTCAATTTGGTCTTTAGTTAGCTTCATATAAAAAAGGTTTGAGTTGTGATTGATTAACTTTATAAAGTGACTTAAGTGTTACAAAAAGAAAGAATAGGACTAAAATACAGGTAAATTGATTTTGGAAAATTAAACCAAAATATTCACCAAAAAGAAGGTGGTTTCGCGTTAATGAAAAAACTAGGTGCCAAAAGAATAAATTAATAACTATGATTTGCGAAAGTGCTGCTCGTTTTGCACTTCGATAGCTGTGATTAGTTAGTATTTTGGATTTCTCACCCATTGTGTCTTTGGTATGATAAAGCCAAGCTTGCCAAGACAATGGGATTATAGCCCATAAAAAGATTGTTATCCCAACCATTACAGGTTGATTTTGATCAAACACTAATGTGGTAATCAATGCAATAATGAAGAATAAAAGATTAGTTATTAGATCTTTTGAATTTAGAGAAATGATTGATTTTAAATAGGTCTTAATAAACTGCCAAATAATAAGATTCTGGTATTTGAACCTCATTTTATAGATCGTCCAATTACTCCAATTAAGCTTTTCCACTTCCCAAAATGCCTCGACATCATTTATTCCTAATGATTCATATTTACAAAGTACATGGTCAAGGATCTCGAAATACATCTCCTCTAAGCGAAATGGTCGCTCAGCGAGTTTTATTTCCAAAAACTGTAAATCATAGGTTTTCATGACTTGATCAGTTTGAAGGTTTTGAGATTGATGGTGGTGAATACTAGCCAAGAATAGGCAAGAATCATTATGCCTAGGCTGAGAAATATAAAAGGAGTCAAATGTTCGTAAGGAGTGTTTAACAAAAGCTTTGGAAGTAATTGTGCAGACAGATGGATTATACCAAAAATTAATCCTTGAGAACCGAAGAACATGGCTGCCATAACGTGTTTTGGTTGATGTTTCCCTGGAGCAAGGGACCAAGTGAATCCGTATTTTTTTCGATTGAAATAGACAGAGGACCCCATCAATATCACAAAAAACATCAACGCTACAAGGTAAAAGTATTCTTCTCCAACGAAATGAAATGCTGGAACCAGAATTACTGCCATCAAAATGAGAACTCCAACTTTCTCCCATCCCAAAGTCCAAATTTTATAACTTGACTTTGAAGCTGACATGAGTTCTTTCCAAGCATTTTTTTGGAGATCTTTCTCCATCTGTTTGATGATTGACCAAGAGAATTCGTCATCCAAAGCTTCTTTTTTACGATCAAACTCTTCCTCAGTTGTTCGCTCCAAAGCTGTGATATAATGATCCAAGAGCTCATCATATATTTCTGCATAAGCAATCAAGCATCGATCAAGCCGGTCTTTGATGGTTTGGATTTCTATGTCAGTTAGTTTTCTCATACCAATGCAGTTTTAGATTTGATTTTCCAGACTTCTATCATGGAAATCACATAAAGAGTTAATAAGACTGTAAATATTCCAGCACCTGCTGCGAGATAAGGTGAGATATCTAAATTAGTAAAAATCAATTTGGGTATATAAACGAAAAATTGAACCATTAAAATAGGGAAGTACATTCGCTCTGAAATCGGTAAAGCAAGTGAAGACCGGATTGGGATTCCATTATCTTTGAATGCTTTTTTGACTGGTCTGAGCTTTTTAAAATTTTGATATCCGAAGCCAATGTTAGCTATCAGCAAAAGAATCATAGGTGATAACAAAAGAACTCGCAATTCTTCTTCAGTTCTTGCTTGAGTAGCTACATAAAACGCTAAAGCCATTATTCCTGCTAAATACAACCATCTTGATGTACAAAAGTATTTTCTAATCACCATCCACTGTGTTTGGTAGATATCTTCCTTTGCTTCTTTATTGAATTTAGCCTGCAAAGCATGGCAGTATCCATAAGTGAATTTCTGATCCAGTTCAAAAAGTTGTTCGTGAAACTGGGATTCTGAGAACTCCTGCAAATGACTGATATAATGGTCATAGATTTCCATGAGAATCTCAGCTGAGAAAATTTCTTTCCTCATAGTGCTTCTCCTGATTTCCTGTAGTTCTATTTCTGTAAGTTGACGCATCATAAAGTTTTAATACTTTCAGGTGTTAGAATTATTATTGAATATTGATTTAACAACTGTTCAATGAGGTTGAAGTTTTTCCTGAAATAGTTCCTTATTTCTCTTAATCGAATATTTCCTAGTTTCACAAGAATTAATTTTGGGTTTTTTTGATATTAAAAATGAATCACAAAAGTCAGAATCCTTGGATATTAAGATGCAATTATTTTGGTGGCTAAAATCAATTATTTCTCGATCACTTGTAGACGTTCCTTTGGGGAAAGTGCTAACATGGATAACCTCGTGACCTGAGATGTCTTCTGCTAATGAGGGAGGTATATTTGCGTCTAGAAGAAATATCATGCGGCTGATATCTTAAAATCTTTGAGATTGACAGTTTGCGCTGCGTAGGCTAGACAAGCTAGTATATCATCCTTTTCCAAATCTTTAAACTCCTCTATTATATCCTCTATAGTATCACCCCCAGCTAAGTATTCAAGTATAAAACTAACTGCGTATCTTGTATTCCTGATGGTTGGTTTACCATGTGCTATTTCAGGGTTGATTGTTATTCTTTTCAATAAATTTTCCATGGTTAAGTTTTATGTTTTATAATTGATCAATTTTATAGCTTTCCCCTTTCTATCATTTTTTAAAGTGCATATAAGTCATCTTAACGACTTTTTCTCCTTTGTTAACTTCGCGAGAGGTCTCTTAAGCCAAGCCCGGTTTCCATTCTGGGTCTAGTATTCTTTGGAGATTGCCCACGAAGCTTTGCAGTTCTGTCATTTTTGCGCTGACTTCCTTTTGACCGTTCTTGGTTAGGCTGTAGTATTTTCTGACTCTGTTATCTACTTGTTGGATTTCTGTGGTGAGCATTCCTTCTGCTTCGAGCTTGTGAAGGGCAGGGTAGAGGGCACCTTCGGTGATTTTGATCTCACCGGCTGTGAGTTCTTTCACTCTTTGCGTGATCTCATAGCCATACATTCTTTCATTTTCCTCGAGCAACTTGAGGATAATGGTCTGCAGGCTTCCTTTGATTAAGTTATTGTTTGACATAGCGTTTTTGATGCATCAGTAAGTCAAATATATAAAAAAATTATATACATAAGAAAATTGGGTATATAATTTTATATGTGAGTGATAAGAAAAAGGATGATTTTTAATTGTTGCACATTTTAACCTTTCGATAAAAGTGAATGGTAATGAAACTGATAAACTTTCATAAAATTTTGATCTGACTGATATAATTATCATTTTGAGCTAATGGATTATCAGCAAATCATAGAGGAAGTATATCAAGAAGTTCAGGAAGAGAACCTGAGAGGAAAAGTAGCAGATTATATTCCTGAATTGGCGAGGGTGAACCCAGATCAATTTGGGATTGCACTGGTTGATTTGAAAGGAAATGTGTTTGGTGTTGGGGATTATCAGGTGCCTTTTTCTATCCAAAGTATCAGTAAAGTCCATACCTTGACGATGGTCTTTCATGTGTTCAACTCCAAGCTTTTCTCACGAGTAAATGTCGAGCCGAGTGGTAATCCGTTTAATTCGATTGCGCAGCTGGAATTTGAAAAGGGAGTCCCCAGAAATCCTTTTATCAATGCCGGTGCTTTAGTGATTACAGATGCACTTTGCAGCAAGTTTGAAAAACCGATAGAGCAGATTTCTGATTTTATCAATGAAATCTCAGGGAAAAATTGTGTGAGTATCAATGATAGTGTTAAAAAATCAGAGCAAAATCATGGGGAGCGAAATACTGCTTTGGCCTATTTTCTAAAGTCCTACAAGAATTTCAACAACAATATTGACGAGGTATTGGATGTCTATTTTTCTCAATGTGCCATTGAGATGAATTGTGTAGACTTGGCAAAATCTTTCTCTTATTTGGCAAATGACGGGTTCTCTATCTTTGCGAACAGGGAAATCTTATCGGAAAGTCATGCTAGAAGGGTGAATGCACTGATGTTAACCTGTGGATTTTATGATGAAGCAGGAGAATTTGCATTTCGAGTTGGACTGCCAGGGAAAAGTGGCGTAGGTGGTGGTGTAGCTGCAGTAATGCCTCACAAATTTAGTATCGCTGTCTGGAGTCCTGAACTCAATGAAAAAGGGAACTCAGTTAAAGCCATCAAAGCATTGGAGCTTTTGACTGATAAATTGTCTTTTTCTCTTTTTTAAAAAAAATAAAGGCTTTGGAATTCAATCTTCCAAAGCCTTATTTGTGCTTAATATTCAAAATCCATCAATTCTTTCTCTCAATCCTTACTTCTACTTTTCGATCTTGGTCATTGCTAGACTTTTGGGAACCTCTTATAACCTGACCGCCTGATTCAAGGGTGATTTTATCTTGTGAAATTCCAAATTGCTGAATCAGTGCTTCACTAATTGCTTTTGTTCTTTCTTCTGCAAGTTTCAGGTTGTAATTGATATTCCCGGTATTATCAGCATAACCTGTCAGTGTTAGCTGGTAGCCGGCATTTTCTTTTATAAAATCTACCAAGTTTGCCAATTTTTTGAGTTCCTCGTCTGCTGGAGCCCTTTGGTTGATATCGAAATAGATAATTTCTTTATACCTGAGCAATCTCACTAAAGGATCACTTTCTAAAAAAACTGTATCTCTCAATATCTCTCTCGGTAAGCTGTCTATTTTGGTAATTTTCTCAGATAATTCTTGCTGTGATCTTCTTTCTAGTTCTCGTGACTGATTGCTTATTCTCATCTTAAGCGTATCTTCATTGACGATGCTTTCTTCCAATCGTAAATTAGCAAGACTATCGATGGAAGTAAGGCTATCTGGAGCAATAATCGGGTCTTCAAGCGCGGTCCTGACAGTGTCTAGTTCAATTGTTGTCGTTTCTTTAGGAAGGTCGGGTTGAATTGATCTTGATACTGCTGCACCACCAAAGAAGGCGCCGATTGATCGGAATAGATTTCGGTCCTTCTCTGGGCTAACTTCCTTGATTTCAGTTTCTATTACTTTTTCTCTTTCTCGTATGATAGTTTCTTTTTCAACTGAACCATTTCCTTCACTAGCTGTAGTGCCCTTACTTCTATCGGGTAGGGAAGGTGCCATACTTCTGCTTTGCATGTAGATAACTTCTCTTGGCAGCCTGCTTAAGCTATCTCTTTCAGATTGTAATCTTCTTGATTCAGTTTCCAGGCGGCTAATTCTATCTTCTTGTTCTTTTATCTTATTGAGATTTCCTTGTTCTGTCCCTGAAGTTGGCTTTTGCGATTCGTCAACTCTTCTTTCCATAACCTTTCCATCGACAACTCTTCTTTCAATCAACTGCTGTTGTGGGAGCTCCTTGCCGGTAGAATTCACTTTAGACAGGGCTTGTGTTTCGATGACAACATCACCTTCAGCAGTAATCCGTGAGATAGAAGCCATTGATCTTGAGATATTCATGGGACTCAATAGGCTGTCTAAGGAAGTATTCTCAGTCCTCGGTTGGATTTTGTAATTATTCCTAAGTTTGGAAATGCTGTCTATTTCAGCTTCGAATTGCACTTTCCTGTTTTGGATGCTGTCAAGATTAGATTTCACTTTGGTGACAGAGCTTTCAGTGACCTTTAATAGAGAATCTTTCTTGGCCGCCATCAGTACAGTATCTGCTTTCAGGTTTGAAAACTGATCATTGACTTGATTTTGGATGTCAAGAAGGTTTCGCTCGTCAATTCTACTTTGCAAAACCCGCTCTCTACGATCAGCGATTTGTTGTTCCCAAGTCAAGATTTGAGTTCGGTAACTCAAACTATCCAGTCTAAGTTGATCGACAAGTTGAATATTGGTGTAATAGTTATAAGTGTCTCCTGCCTTTACCACTTTCAAAGAATCAGATTCCGAGACCGTCTTTTCTTGGGCTAACGTTTTTTCTTCAATAACCTTGGTTCCATAGTCAGGATAGTAGGTACTCAATGTTGGAGCTTGGAAGGATTTTTTACTTGCGCCAAAGTTGAATTTCAAGCCAACACCATGATAGATTACCCAATCGTTGTTGCCACTATTCTCACCTCTATTTCGTGTAGCAGGATCAATTGTGTTGGGTCCTGGTTTTGCTGCGTAAGTTTGAAAATCATTGTCATAACTTTCTCTGTACGTGCCATCCACATCATCGAGGTATCCTGTAAAACTGTGAATAAAGTCACTCTGAGCGAATATTTCCAATCTTTGCCCTAGTCTTAATCTTATTCCGAGACCAAGATTGGCATAAAAAGCACCTAGATTATATCCATCAGAAAGTTCTGTTCTCAGTGGAGGTAACTCTGTTTCGTAGCGTCCATTCCCAACTGTTGCAGGATTGGTGTAATCGTATCTGTTTCCATTATCATCCAATAAATCACCACTGATATCAAAATCTAAAAGACCAAACCCTAAAGTGAAGTAGGGAGCGAGTAATGATTTGGATGATAATAATTTGTCGTTATCTGCTTTGAATACAAAAGAAACTCCCATATCTCTGGTGTTATTCTGAAAATTCAAGGCGCGATCAAAATTTCTTCCTGAAGTAAGCAATTCTCCATTTCTTCTAATGTACCGATCGCTCATCGAGAATTGATATTGACCATAGCTAAACTGAATTCCCACGGTAGGACTTAACTTTCTCTCAAGAGAAATTTTGAAGGAATACTGGTCAAAGTAATTTTCGTTGAAATAAAATAGATGATGGATTGCATCAAAATTTGACAATCCACGAAGTCTGTAGGGAGTGAGGTCACCATAGTAATTAGAATAGCCACCGCTGACTCCCAGTCTCCAATCATATTCCTTTTGCTGGGCAAAAAGGATAGGGATGGAAAGGAAACTTACGAATAATATTAGTATTAGCTTTTTCATCAAATTACCTCCTGTTGTTTAGCCCAACCCACAAGTTGAATTCTAAGCTTAACCCGACATAGGGCTGGATGTAATTTGTGTTGCTACCTGAATTGACTTCTTCCATATTGATCATCACTGCACCTGCATTGAATCGCATCACATTGAATATTTTATAGCCCAATCCAGCATAAATAGGAAGATTTACTAAAGGACCTGAAATTTGATTTCCTGATTTTGACTCGAAATTCTGCAAAAATACCCCAGTTGAAATAGAGGCATTTCCTAAGAATTTCTGGAAAGTTTTATTTCCCAAGGGAAATGAAAGTCCCACATAAGGACCGTTGAAATATTCTGTGGAGGAAAGTGTGCGCTTCACAGCAAATGCACCATATCCAAAATTCAATGGCAGCGTATGTGGTTTCTTTTCTGTTGGATATGCATTGACAATTCTTTCATCAACCAAAGCTATTAAGCTTCGTGCTAAAAATTGATCAACCTCATTTTGAACTGTCCCTACTAATTCATCAATGTATGCGTTGGCATAGACTGCTTTTTCATTATCCTCTTCATTTCTTCCAAGAATATTGAACCTAGCTCTTCTGAGTTTAAGCTTGTCTTTTTGATCCAGTTTTTGCTTGACTAAATCACTAAATCCTGGAAAATCTCTCCCCAAAAAATGTCTGTAATCCAATAAACCATTCTCAACAATCTGATTCATCTGTGCGATCATCACCTGATCATTGCTATAAGATTTTATTCCTCCAGAAGCGACTTCAAGATTGGCATTGATGTAGGATTCAAGATTTTTGTTCAAAGCAGACTTCACTTCATCCATCTGCTCTTCGTTTGCGTTTTCGTAATAAGAAAACTCAAGATTGTACTCTGTATTGCTTTTCAGCGGAGTAGCGACAAACAGCTCGTATTGACTGACTTGAAAGTCAAAGGCTGTTTTCCAAACATATTCTTCTGCTTGTTTATCGCTTTTGCCAGGCCGATTTACTTTTACTTTGACAAATTTGATATTGGTAGGGAGTGTTCCCTTGATGTAAAAAGGCTCTTCAGATGGAAGTGGAACGCCTGAATTAATTTGATTGGTGACTACATCAAAATTTACAGATTTGATCTGCCCGAGAACATGATTTGAAATAATAAGGGCTAGGGTGATAAATAGTATTTTTTTCATAAAACTGGTTTATTAGAAAATTTACGAATTATAAAAACTAGAAAATATTAAGGGTTATTCCCTTCAATATACTGAATATAACCCAATTTTGGCCTTTTCTGTTCAGATTTAGGCCATTTATATCTTATATAATTTCACTCAAATCCTTTAAATATGGGGATCTGTTTTCACTATTTTATATTGGTAAATAGCCAAACAAAACGTTTATGGGTTGTATTTTCCGATTTTGTCCATAATCCAAACATCTTTTGCTTTGCGGATTTGCATGCGGTAATATATCAGTACCTCATCGGCACCAGCATCCAAAACAGCTTCTTGTGCTCTTTGGGCTATCTCCATCAACTCTTTTTGTTCACCTTCCATTACCGTTTCAAAGGGAGTTACCACGTATTTTACACCAGATTTTTGGATAACTTCTATCGCTTTATCTACTAGAAAGTAGCTGTCTAGTGTTTTGCTTTTTGGGACAATTTGAATACCCATGTTGATGATGTGCTTATGCTCCATTTTAGGATTAGTTTTATGATTTTTTTTAAATAATACTGATCGATTGCGGTCGCTAATTGTTCATTTTTGATCAATAGAAGATTTTGCTCTTCAAATTTGAATTAAGAATGAGAATTAACTTTAGAATGTTTCAAACCAAGAATCGCCTTCTCCATCACTTATTGATGGACTTTGGTCACTTACTTTTTAAAAGTACGATATACTCACATATTATTGAATGATTTAGATCGTTTTTTGAGATGAGATTTACGCATAAGATATATTGTAAAAAATAATGAAGAATGTTAATCAGTTTTTCTGGTTCTGTAGCGGAGCCAATTTTAATCTTTTGAAAAGAGCACCCACGGAAAGCAACAAGTATGTAGGGATTGGAGGGACTATTTTCTTCACAGGATTGTTGGCGACTATCTCGGCAGGCTATGCTCTATTTACAATTTTTCAATCCGTCTGGTATGCTTTGGCTTTTGGATTAGTTTGGGGTTTGATGATTTTTAATCTTGACCGATTTATCGTTTCCAGTATGCGAAAGAGAAATCACGCCTGGACTGAGTGGAAAATGGCACTTCCAAGATTAGTCATGGCTGTGATTTTAGCTTTGGTGATTTCGAAGCCTTTGGAATTGAAAATATTTGAACGAGAAATCAATCGAAAATTGGATGAACAAAAAACGTTGATGATAGCAGAAAGTAAAGAAGCTCTCAAAACGGGTTTCACAGAAATCGATGATTTGGAAATCCAGAAAGACAGTTTGAAATCTGAAGTAAAAGCGGCGCGCGCTTATAGAGACAAGCTTCAGCAAGAGTATGATTTTGAGCGCTTCGGAACAAAAACAGATGGGACAAGTGGAATTGTTGGATTGGGTTCTAATGCAAAGAAGAAGGAACAACAACTTGATGCGGCACAACAAAGCTTAACAGAGTTGGAGCTCAGCACAAAAGAGAAAATGGATGTACTGGATAAAGAAATCTTAAGACTGGCTTCTCTGAGGGAGGCCGAGTTTGAGAAAATCCAGCCTAACATTGATGAATTTGATGGTTTGGCGGCTAGAATAGATGCATTGGCAGTTTTGACTTCAGAAAGTCGTGCTCTTAAAATGGCCAATTTGATGATAGTTTTACTTTTCGTTGCTATTGAGACGGCCCCGATTTTTGTCAAAATCATTTCTCCAAGAGGTCCTTATGATGAATTGCTCGATCTTGCAGAAAAATCAATAGAAGTCTATTCCAATGAAAAAACGGTGAAGTTGGTGAGGGAAAGTGAGGAAAGATTAAAAGAGGGGGAGTTGAGATTTGAAATTTGAGAATCAAGAAACAAGAGCTAAGAAATAAGATGTCATCGATTAAGGCCTTAGTATTTTCTAGGTATGTTTGGTGATTTGATTGAGTTGGTTCATCGTGTTGCTGACAGATCTCCATTCTGTAAAACTGATCAAACCAATCAATCTATTTAGCCTTTTTCCAGGATTGATCAAGCCTTCAGCAAGGCCTGCAATTACTTGATCTCGAAGATGGATACATTCTTTTTTATTGGCGTGTAGCATATATTCGTTTGCGAATTTCCAAGCACCATCTCTTGCTAGTTTGATGCTGAAATTGACAAGAATTTCATCTCTGCCTTTTGCAAACTGAATTAGAAACCTAAATAACGGCGAAATTTTTCCAATGTTGTTTTTGACACTATCAACTAACTCTGACAACACCTGATTGATTTTTTCAAAGTCATTTTGAATGGTATCAAGATTTTTTTCTTCTACTGTTTCTACCGCTGCGATTCCTAGGTCAAGATTGATATGTGCATTAATTCCTAAAAGGAGATGCTGCAGGACGATATGTGAATTTCGAGAGCAGGCGTCAAAGGCAATTTCCCAGCTGAGGGTAAGATTTTCGTCATTTTGATAAGCTTCATAAGCATCTATAAACCTTTTGGCAAAAATCACATCGAGTTTCTCCATCCGAGGATTGTCCTCAAATTCATTCCTCAAAATACCTTCCTTGATACGAATTGTAACCTGACGGTAAAGAATTGCAAAATATCCCATTCTGGACTCCCTTGAAGTACATTCGGCTACAATAAGATCCATTCTGAAGATCACTTCATCTATGGTTTTCATTTGTTTATCTAATTAGAGTTTCTAAAAAGTCCCCTACAAAATAAGCAACCAAAGCAGCAAGGAAACCTAAGGCCAAAGTCTCACCGATGCTCTTGAAGATATTCGTTTGATTGACAAAGCTTTTGAGCCATCCAACTACTGCAAAGGCAATTCCTGTGAAAATGCTTGTCCATAAAAACACATTGAAAGTGGTCTCTTGAAAGAAATCATAGACATAGATCATCAGTGGGATAAATCCAATTACTATGAATGATATCAAAGTAGCCAAACCAATTTTAAATGGACTTTTGGTTTCTTCCATCATATTGAGTTCGTCTTTCATCATTTCGTTTACCCAACGATCCTTATCTGCTGTGATGACATTGACTACTTGCTGAAGTAATTCGCCTTCGAAGCCTTTTTCTCGGTAGATTTCTTCGATTTCATGGCGTTCTTTTTCCGGCAAATTATCTACTTCCCAATATTCCACAGCTTTGTGTTTGTCGTAATTTTCTTGATCGGACTTGGAAGAAAGATAGGCCCCAACAGACATGGAAAAGCCATCAGCAAGTAAATTTGCAAAGCCCAAAATGATGATAATCGCAGGGTCTAGATTAGCTCCAACAGCTCCTGCAACCACTGCGAAAGTCGTTACTGCTCCATCTATTCCACCATAAACAAATTCTCTGAGGTAATTTTGTAACCCTCCAGCAATCGCAATTTCTTGGTGTAGTTTATCTTCTTTCATTTTAATTTTAAGTTTTAAAAATCATGAGTTTTCATTTATCAATCCTCTCTTTTTTCTTCATACCAAGTTTTATGGACGATTTTCCATTGACCATCGATTTTGATTAAAGTCAAGTAATCGAAATAATAGATGCCCGGCCAAAAGAGCTCCGTCTTCGCTATGGCGGTATAGCCTTTACGTTCAATTTCTAAAATTTTGTTGGTAAATAAGTCTGAATTTCTTGGTTCTCCTTTAGCCGTTCCTGATGCCCAATCTTCATAAGGTGTTACCGTAAAATTTTCTCCTCGATAACCAATTAATCGTGCCGCTGGGTCAAAAGCTTGATCTAACTTGGTGCGATTACGCTCCATCATCCCATCAAAATACAGGTTGATCGTTTTGGTAATCTCTTGCTCTTCGGAAGTAGTTTGTGCAAAAGCCTGCACGGCGAAGATTGAAATGATAAAAAGAATTAGATTTGCTTTCATACTTTTAATTTAAGTAAAAAAGAGATGTCCCTGCTATATGACTCTAAAAATACCGTAATTTGGAATACGTCTTAGTCTAATAACACCTTAATTTGAGGATAAATGATAAAAATAAAAAATATAATCATCAACACACTCTTGATATTCTTTGGGATTGTATTGGTCGATTTTTTAATAGAAGTCTTGTATCGTGGAACAGATTTTCAAATTTGGCTAGCATACATCATTGACTTGAGAGTTTGGTTGACAAGATTGCTGATTTCTATTGCGCTAGCTTTTTATAATGTTTTCAGAATGAAAAAAAGAGAAGAAATTCAAAAAGCAGATTAAAGCTTATTTTAATTGATTTTCCTCTAAAACCTCCTCGCCTGTTTTTGTAGGAATAAGGTTTTCCAATTCCTCCGTTGTAAACAAGCGTGAGCGAATCATAAACCGGATTCCCATCGGGATTTCAATTGAAAAGCTACTTCCTCTTCCTGGCGTCACGTCCAGGGTGAGTTGTGTATGTTTCCAATATTCAAATTGATCTTGATTCATGAAAAAATCACAACCATACACATCACCTAGCCAGATATCACTAGTACCGACTTTAAAATCTCCTTTTTCAAAACACATTGGAGAAGAACCATCACAGCAGCCTCCGCTTTGATGAAACATTAAGTCGTTGCCAAAGCGCTTTCGAAGAATATCGATTGTTTCTATGGCAACTTCTGATAGAATTACTCTTGGGGTATATTTTTGATCAGTCATGTTGATTGAGGGTTTTCAAAAGGGTTAACATGTTGTAAAGTTGGAAGGTTGTAAAGTTTTTGAGGGAGTGAGACCTTTTGTTAAAAACTAGAGTTTTCTAAGAGTATGCTGCTAGCCAATAGCTTATGTAAATTATCAACCTATTTCAACAATATTTCTAATACCTTTCATTTTAAACTTTTAAAGCTTAATGGAAAAACAAGAAGCAAGATATTTCTACCGTGCTTCTTGCATCTTATGTCTTGATTCTTAAGTTTCAAGTCTTATATCTTTCTACTAAAAGAATCCAAGTTTATTTTTATCATAAGAAATCAACATATTCTTGGTTTGACGGTAATGGTCAAGCATCATCAAGTGGTTTTCTCTACCAAATCCAGACTTTTTGTATCCACCGAATGGTGCATGCGCAGGGTAA
The DNA here is from genome assembly GCF_014637795.1 of Belliella aquatica. Taxonomy (GTDB): domain Bacteria; phylum Bacteroidota; class Bacteroidia; order Cytophagales; family Cyclobacteriaceae; genus Belliella; species Belliella aquatica. The sequence goes on from NZ_BMFD01000003.1 coordinate 133,153, forward strand.
TTATGGTAGCAATTCACCCAAACACGTCCTGCTTGGATTGCTCTTGGCACTTGATAAAGTTCATGTGCATCTCTAGACCAAAGTCCTGCACCGAGACCGTACATTGTGTCATTTGCGATAGCGATCGCTTCTTCAGTAGTTTTGAATGTAGTTACAGACACTACAGGACCAAAGATTTCTTCTTGGAAAATCCTCATTTTGTTATGCCCTTTAAAAATTGTTGGTTGAATGTAGTAACCTGTTTCTAGGCCAGAATTGAGACTGGCTTTATCTCCACCGCAAAGAACTTCTGCTCCTTCTTGCTTTCCGATATCCATGTAAGAAAGGATTTTTTCATACTGATCATTTGAAGCCTGTGCTCCCATCATCGTGTCTTCCGCTAGTGGGTGACCCATTTTGATTGCTTTGGTTCTTTCTACGACTTTTTCCATAAATACATCATAGATATCTTCATGAACCAAGATTCTTGAGGGGCAAGTACAGATTTCACCTTGATTGAGTGCAAACATTACTGCGCCTTCTACCGCTTTGTCAAAAAACTCGTCATCGGCATCAGCCACTGATTTCATAAAGATATTTGGAGATTTACCACCAAGTTCCATGGTGACCGGGATAAGATTTTCAGATGCATATTGCATAATCAATCGACCAGTGGTGGTCTCTCCTGTAAAAGATACTTTAGCGATTCGAGGAGAAGAAGCTAGTGGCTTGCCTGCTTCTGGACCAAATCCTGTAACCACATTCAGAACGCCAGGAGGAAGAACGTCAGCGATCAATTCCATTAGCACCATGATGCTAGTAGGAGTCTGCTCAGCAGGTTTTACTACAGTACAACAGCCGGCAGCAAGTGCTGGAGCGATTTTCCATGTCGCCATTAATAAAGGGAAGTTCCAAGGAATGATCTGCCCAACTACGCCTAGCGGCTCGTGAAGCGCAATACTCACAGTATGCTCGTCATGCTCTGAAATGGTGCTTTCATCAGCTCGGATCACACCAGCAAAATACCTGAAATGGTCGATTACTAAGGGTAAATCAGCTGCTCTAGTTTCTCTAAGTGCTTTTCCATTGTCTATTGTTTCAACCCTTGCGAGCATTTCCAGATTCTCTTCAATGATATCAGCAATTTTATTGAGGAGTTTGCTTCTTAGAGCAGGAGTAGTTTTGGACCAAGTTGGGAAAGCCTCATGTGCGGCATCAAGAGCCAGTTCTATATCTGCCTTGTTTCCTCTTGCAGCTTTTGAAAAAGCCTTTCCGTCGATTGGGGAAATATTGTCAAAATATTCTCCAGAGGAAGGAGCTACAAACTTACCTCCTATGAAATGGTCGTACTTTTCTTTAATTTTTGGCCTATCAACAGGCTTTGATTGGGATAATGTTAAAGTTGACATATTTTTTTATTTTGGGTTTTTTTCAAATGTCTTTATTAAATTCTTCTAAAAACCAACTTATCCTATCATACAATCCACCTCAGATAACAATATGTATATGAAGTATGGAATACCTGATTTTAAATCTGATTTTGAGTTTTAATTCAATAAATTTCTATAAATGATTCTTTCTTAATAACTTTAAGAAAAACCCAAAATAATTAGCATGCAAAATAACTTCATAGCGGGTGTTCCATGGAGGGCAGAAAGAGATCTTAAGACACTGGTAGAGAATAGAACTACTTATACTTTAGACGAGTGCGAGTTGAATATTTTTGAGACGCATCAGGAGGCTAAAGATGTTAATTTAGTCTTTGGAGATTTAGTTTTGACCACCATGCTGAAGGGTAAAAAGGTCATGCATCTTTTTGACAAACCTGGATTTGATTATTTACCAGGGGAATCTGTGATCGTTCCACCCAATGAATTGATGAAAATCGATTTCCCAGAAGCTAATTTTGATAATCCTACGCAATGCATTGCTTTGTCTATTTCGAAGGAAATGATCGAAAACACTTTTAATTTGCTGAATGAAAGGTTTCCAGATAAAATGCTTAGCCAAGAGTGGGGTCTGGATTTATCTAATTTTCATCTGATTAATACACAAGATTTATCGGAAATCATTAATAGATTTATAAGGATAGGTGTCAAAGAAAGATCAAAAGAAAAGGATGTGATAGCGACCTTGGCCTTGAAGGAGTTGCTAATCAGATTAACACAGACACAGGCAAGAGAGATGTTAGAGAAGACCTACAAGCAACTTTCTTCAAATAATAGACTTGCACACGTTGTTGATTTTATCAAGGTGAATATCAGAGAAAATCTTACTTTGGATCAGCTCAGCTCTAAGGCTTGTATGAGTAAACCACACTTTTCAAGATCATTTAAAAACGAGCTGGGACTATCTCCAATGGAGTTCATTTTAAAAGAGCGACTCAATTTGGCTAAAAATTATTTGAGAATGGCCAACTATCAAATCCAAGAAGTGTGCTTTATGGCGGGGTTTAATAATAATACTTATTTTATTCGTGCCTTCAAAGCAGAATTTGGAATGACACCAAAGGTTTTTCAAAACTCTTTGCAGTAACCAAATATTTGTCGCTTATGATATCTTTTCAAAAAAATATTTTAGAAGTTTTATTGCCGTTTATTATGTTTTTGTTATGTTTAGGAAAGTTTGGTAGAGAAAAAACAATAAATGTTGAAGTTTTGCCAAATGAAATATGGCTGAGGTCAGTTACAAATAAACCCACTCAAGGAGTCTTTTACAGAGACTCCTTTTTTTATGGTTAATAATTAAACCTATTTTGATGAATTTTGCATAAAAAAGTAAAAAAGGGGTTGATTTTTTACCCTATTTTACCGAAAAATGAATTATTACCAATTCTCAGGTGTAAAACGTGCGTTTTTTGCGTTAATTCCAATGTTTTCCTGAAAATTAACTTAAAATTAACCCTGTTTTTCACAAAGGCCAAAAGAATAGAATTAGAGGGATAGCACCAATTGTTATTAAAATAGATATAGGAAGACCCATTTTGAAATAATCTTTGAAAGCATATCCTCCAGGTCCCATTACTAATGTATTTGATTGGTGACCGATAGGTGTAAGAAAAGCCGAAGAGGCTGCTACAGCTATAGCCATTAAGAATGGGTCTGAAGAAACTTCCAGCCCATGTGCGATATTGACGGCTATCGGAGCCATGAGTACGGCAGTAGCAGCATTGTTGATTACATTAGACAGTAACATGGTGGTGACAAAAAACAATACCAAACTTAATTCAGCCGGGAGGTCAGAGCCTACTTTTAATAAAAGATTTGCAATTGTGTTTGCTCCACCGGTACTTTCCAAAGCAGTTCCAATCGGTAACATCGCGCCTAAGAGAACAATCACAGGCCAGTCAATTTTTTGATAGAGTTCTTTTAAATCTAGTGTTTTGGTCACTACCATTGCAAGTGCAGCCAAGGTAAAGCTGATCTGAACAGGCAAAAGATTAGTGATAATAAGTGCAATCGAAACCACAAAAATACCTAAAGCTACTACGATTCTCTTTGGTTTACCAATAGTGAAACCGCGATCGGCCAAGGGGAGACAACCCATAATTTGTAGACTTTCGTTGATTTTCTCTGGATTGCCTTGAAGAAGTAAAACATCGCCCACTTTAAATTTAATGTGATCAAGGCGTTTTTTGATTTTTTTATCTTGCCTTGAGATTGCCAACAGATTCACGCCAAACCGGTTGCGCATGCTGAGACTTACGGCAGTTTGATTAGAAATCGCAGCATCTGCCATCACAACGGCTTCTACTATAGAGATTTCTTCACTGCCTATGGCTTTTTCGCCTTCTTTATTTTTTTTATTTGCAACTAATGTACAGTTGCTTTTTTCTAAGAACTTCTTCAAATCGTCGCCATCACTTTCAATAGAAATGATATCTCCATTTCGCATGACCATATTCATGTCAGGTGCATGGATCAGGTAATTGTTGCGCACTACATGTAGAACTTGAATGTCACCCTCACTGATTACCTGCACTTTCAACAATGGTTCCCCTTCTAATTTCGAATCTTCTTCGACTATGATTTCTGTGATGTAATCTTCGATATTGAAGTAATTTTCATCTTTTTTATTGCCACTGATTCTTTTGGGAATCAGTCTCCAACCCAATAAAATGATAAAAATAAGACCTATCACCGTCACTCCTATTCCGACGGGGGCAAAGTCAAACATGGAAAATGGAACTCCCATTTCTTTTTGTCTGAAACTCGCAATGATAATATTCGGAGGTGTCCCAATAAGGGTAATCATGCCACCCAGAAGGGATGCAAATGCCAACGGCATCAATAAAGATGAGGGTGAGTTCCCGCTCTTTTTTGCCAAATGAAGTGCTACAGGCATCATTACCGCCAATGCACCTACATTATTCATAAATGCAGATGCTACACTTACTGTCACGCAAAGGACAGCAATCTGAATGGTTGGATTATCTCCGAGTTTGATTATCCACTTTCCGATTAACTCTACCAAACCTGAATTTTGTAATCCTGCACTTACCACTAGAATTACAGCAACAGTGACAACAGCGGGGTGTGCAAAACCGAAAAATGCTTCATCAACAGGAGTAATTCCAGTGATTACCAATATCAACAAACAAGTGATTGCAACGATATCATATCTGAATTTCCCCCATACGAAAAATATCAAGGCGAAGGCTAGTACTCCGAAAACAATTAATTCTTGCATGTTGGTTTTTTGAATTTACTCTAGTTAAAAAGAATATGGGGTATTCCCAAATTCAAAATCATTAACCTAGCGCTACATCCAAAATCATCATGATCGTAAATCCGCCCATAAAACCTAAAACAGCCAAATCGGTATATTTATCTCTTTGTGTTTCGGGGATTACTTCCTCTACTACTACGAAAATCATAGCACCGGCTGCGAATGAAAGGGCATAGGGAAGAATGTCTTGCATGTAAATTACTGCTACGGCTCCAATCACGCCAGCAACGGGCTCCACGATAGCAGATAGCTGACCGTACCAAAAACTTTTCCTTCTGCTCACACCATGCCTTCTTAGTGGCATTGCAACAGCCATACCTTCAGGGAAATTTTGGATACCAATCCCTATAGCTAGTGCTATAGCTGCTGAAATGCTCGCTCCCTCCATACCCAACGATGCGGCTCCAAATAGGATGCCAACAGCTAAACCTTCAGGGATATTGTGTAGAGTGATAGCTAAAAGTAAAAGTGTGGATTTGTGCCATTTGGTTGCGACACCTTCTGTTTCATCTTTGTTGAAATTGATATGGAGGTGTGGCATGAATTTGTCTAGAGCAAAAATAAATAGCCCACCTGCAAGAAATCCTATAGCTGCAGGAATCCAAGGAGCTGAGGGAAATTGTGCCTCGGAATGCTTGATGCTCGGTGCCAACAACGACCAAAAACTTGCTGCAATCATAACTCCGCCTGTAAATCCAAGCAAGGTGTCAAAAACAGATCTCCTTATTTCTTTGAAAAAGAAAACAAGCGAAGCACCAAGTGCGGTGACAATCCATGTAAATGTCGTCGCTAAAAAAGCAGATTTAACTGGTCCAATTTCCTTTGCAAAAATTTCTAGTGATTCTAACATAGGTATAGGTTTTTACAAAAGTATCTAATTTTTGAATCAAAAGTAGGATGTATTCCATTAAGTGCTACCGTAGACTTTGAAAATTAGTCTTTTCTGATTTAAAAAGTCCCTGTTATTGAAAAAACGAAATTTGTACCCGGAGCAGATAATCCAGAGCTGTAAGTTCTGTATCGCACATTGGTAATATTTTCTACGCCTAGATTAAGGAAAAATATATTTGACAAATTATATCGGCCTTTGATGTTAAATGTGATCCACGATGGTGAATAAGAATTACCATTTTCATCTCGGGCATAAAGTTCTGGTTTTCCAAGTTCTTCCAAAGGTAGATTTTCAAATTTCATTTCTCTGGCATATTCTGAATAAAGTTGTCCAGACCATTTATTCTTCTTGAAGCTAAGTCTTGTGATACCAAATGAAGGCGGAGCATGTCTCGATGGGCTTACCTGACCATCATCTGTTTCTTCCTGGCCTTTTTGGACATTGTAGCGAGAAGAAAGCGTGAAATTATGAGGAAGTTTTATTTCTAAAGAAGCTTGTAGTCCTAAAATTGTTGCTTTTGCAGCATTTTGCAAAGCATAAACTCGGCTGAGTTGACCGTCGTACACAATACTATCTCGACCATTCAGGGTGAAATCCCTTCTTACCATTGCATTTTCAAGTAAAGTATAATAGGTGGTAAAGTCGAACATGATGTTTTCTCCTACAACTTTACTCAAGCCAATCTCAACATTATAAGCATATTCTGCATCAAGATTTGGGTTGGGTATCAAAACTGTCCCGGGCTCAGAGTCATAAATTTTTCCGATATCATCTACATTCGGGGCTCTGAATCCTGTGGAAGCGTTGACGTGAATTGCATAATTGTCGGAGGGTGTGAGTACTAGACCGACATTTCCTGTCAATGCAGAATTCCTTAAAGAAGTGTCTTCAAACGGGAGCGGGTAAAAAACCAAATTATTAGTAAAATCTGCATCTAATAAGAAAGTGTTTAGCCTCACTCCAGATTGAAACAAGAGGTTTTTGCTTATTTTGTTTTGAAAACTTAGATAGGCGGCCGCAGAAGTCCAAGTAGAAATAGGATACCTAACAGGCCCGATAAAGGTTTCTTCTGAATCTATGTTTGTATTGATTCCTGTTGAATTTACTTCATTCAGAATCCATTCTATTCCATAAAAAAGCTTAGAAGAAGTGCTTAGATTTTTGTAAAAATCCATGTTTGCCGACCATGCAGCTACTTTTTCTGTTCTTGTTCTTTGGATAGGATTGTTGAAGTTTCTGTCTATTCTACTTTCTTCGAAATTTTGTAAAGCGATACGGATGGAAGCTTCATCGAAGAATTTGTTCTCGTCAATATAGGTGGCTTGTAGGTTATTCATCATCCAAACCTGAGGGCCATAATCCCACTGACCACTTCTTGGTTGACCATCAGGTCTATAGCGGATATGTCGATCAAATCGAGCGTAGTCAGAAGTTTCTGAATAATGAAACCCATATTTAAAATCCCACTTTTGATTCGGTTTGAATCGTATTTTTTGCATCAAGTTAGTTTGAGAAAAACCACTTGGATTTTGAATTCGTGGGTCTGGGTTTGTTACGACTTGATCCTGATTGTTAGTTCTGATGACATAAGTGGGTTTGAGGTATTCATCTGGACCATTCTTTCCCATTTTCAAATCGCCAAAATTACTTCTTGTAAAGCTAGTGATTGATCCCCATTTTTTACCGTTTAGTCCTATGTGAAGATGGCCGGTTTGCTCTTGATTTGCTGTGGAGGTTCGTAAGGTGCCGCTCCCAGTGATTTCAAGAGTATCTTTATTGGTAAGTTTTGGAGTTAGGGTTTGAAAGCTCATGACTGCTCCTATGGCATCACTGCCATAGATAATCGAGCCTGGACCAAATAAGACTTCAGTATTTTCTGTTGCAAAAGCATCGAGTGAAATTACATTCTGCAAATTACCACTTCTAAAAATTGCAGTATTCATTCGCACTCCGTCAACAGTGTAGAGTAATCTATTTGCCGAAAAACCACGAATCATCGGGCTTCCACCTCCTTGTTGACTTTTTTGAATAAAAACTTCCCCTGAAATCCCCAATAAATCTGCTGAAGTTTGCGGATTGAGTAATGACACGCTTTCTTGGCTGATACTACTGATTTTTGCAGGAATTTCCTGTCTAGATTGACTCCATCGAGAGGCTGATACAACGGATTGTTGTAGCGTAATAGATGTGGGTTGTAAAAGTACGACGAAGCCTTGATTCTCTAATTTGTTGAAAGAAATAGTTTGGCTACTATAACCAAAAAGTCTGATTTGAATTTTTTCTTCACCCCGTAGCTTGGAGATATCTGCAGTGCCATTTGTAGTTGTGTTGATTAATATTTTTAAATTTTGGCTAAAAATAGAAACGAAATCTAAGCCTTCACCCGATTCTTTATCTTTTACAGTTAAAGTTTGGGCAAAAGTGGTGAAGAATATGGAGGAAAAAACTAGGATTAAGCTTAATTTTTTCATGTTGGCTGCTTTCAAGAATTAAAAATACAGGAAAGCAGCGATTTATTTTAGTCCTTTCATACGAGCGGGAGAATTTTGACTTAATAAGCAAAAAAGCTAGACAAGATCTAGCTTTTTTGCTTATTTAATTATGCTCTTCCTTTGAGCATTAAGTCCCAATACATGAAAGGGAGTCCATATCTTTTCAATAGCCACATGCTATATTGTTCTTTTGTAGTATCTACAAATTTACTGATAAGTGGATCGCTATCTCGGACATTGTTGTATTTGAATTCAGCCAAGACCATCTTGCTATACCCCGTTACCAATGGACAAGAAGAGTAGCCTTCATAAATTTCGCCATTCAAGGTTCCTTTTTTTATCAAGTGATAAAGGTTCCCACTGACCACAGGTGCTTGTTTTCTAATTGCTGCTCCAGTTTTGGCAGTTGGGAGTGCGGCTACATCACCCAAAGAGAAGATATTTGGAAATCTTTTGTGCCTTAAGGTATTGATATCAACATCTACCCATCCTTTGTTAGGGCCGTCTTGAAGTGACACTACTGAGTTTCTTACAAAATCAGGCGCTTGCTGTGGAGGTGCGAGATGGAGCATGTCATATTTAAGTTTGATTTCGGTCTCCCCATGCAATTCCTCACCAATAGAAGGTTTTAAATTTTTTGCGCATTCTTGCACATCACTATTTATATATTTGAATGTGATTTCTTGTTTTTCGCTATCAATTTTAATTGGAGCATAATACGTTTTTAAAATAATGTCTCTATCAATTATTATTTTATTCAATGTTTTAGCGAACTCTGGAACGCCAAAAATAACCGTACCTGGAGTAGCAAAAATCACATTGGTTTTTTCTCTCACCTTTATATTTCTGAAATGCTCCTCTGCCATATACATGATTTTTTGTGGAGCGCCACCACATTTGATAGGTGTAGTTGGCTGGGTAAATATGGCATTACCTCCTTTGAAGTTCTGAAGGACTTTCCATGTTTTTTTTGGATCGATGTAATTGCTACATACATTGTCTTTTTTCAACGCTTCGGTCAGTCCTGGTAGTAATTCAGGAGCCATAACTAAGCCTGGAGCAAGCACTAAATAGTCGTAAGTGAAGTCTCCTGATAGCTCTGTTTTTACTAAATTATTCTCAGGAACCACATCAGTAGCTTTGTCTTTGATCCATTTCACACCTGATGGAATGTATTTCGCTTCTTCTCTTTCTGTATCTTCAAACTTAAAATTACCAGCTCCTACAAGGGTCCAAGCAGGTTGGTAATAGTGTTTTTCTGATGGTTCAAGAATGGCAATTTGAAGATTTTTATCTTTTTTGCGAAGCTGGGCAGCTACAGTGATACCTGCTGTACCGCCTCCGATGATCAAAATTTGGGTATGGTTCATGGCTATTTTTCCTTTGATATTGACCACAAATTATGACTCTCTCAAGTAAAAAAAGGTGATGATAGTCACATTAAAAAAATAAAAAAACCTAACCAAAGTCGGTTAGGTTTTAAACATGTATTATTTAATTTTTCAAATTAAATGTTTTCTACTGGAGCTTCAATTTCAATGTCAAAATTGATCAACTCTGGCTCGATCTCTAAAAGGTCAGGTGCATCTTCGTTTGAAATAGTTCCTCTTTCTACAAGTTCTGCGATCATGTCCATTTGGAAAGACATGTCTATTCCTTCATCATGACTTTTTTGGAATTTCTTCATTAACTCCTCGTCAGTAAGATCAGCATATCGATCTCTTCTAGCTTGCTTCAATTTCTCTTTTTTCTCTTCAAGAAGTTTCTCTTCTCTTGCAGCCATATTGTCTTTCCACTCAGTGATGTATTCATCCGAGAGTGTTGTTCCAAAAAATGGTGTTTCATCGATTGGGATGATTTCTTGGGATCCATCCTTGTGAATGACTACAAATTCTTGATCACTTTCTTCAAGTACGTACTCATCTCCTGTATCTACATCAACAATTTTATTTTCTTCATAGATGTAACGCTCTTCTACAGATTTCTCTTGGTTACAAGCAAACAACATAGATGAACTTAATAGCGCAATTAGTAACTTTTTCATTTTTTAAATTTATTTTCTTAGTACAATGTTTTGTTTTCTTTTTTTTGCCAGTTTTCAAAAACTGTTTTTGCCTCTTTGGGCATTATTTGATTGAATGGAATTTTTCTTTCTTGGTATGGTAAATCTAATTCATCGTAGATAAACTGATCATCAAACCCTGCTTCTGCTGCATCTTTTTTAGAATTAGCATAAAAGACGCGTGCAGGTCTGGCCCAATAGATTGCACCTAGACACATAGGGCAGGGCTCACAGGAAGTATAAATATCACAACCTTCAAGCTGAAAATCATTCAAATTTTGACATGCATCCCTGATTGCCATCACTTCTGCATGTGCAGTGGGATCTTTGGAGGAAGAGACAGAATTACATCCTTTCCCTACTACCTCTCCATTTCGCACAATAATGCAGCCAAAAGGGCCACCCTTACCCGAATCCATCCCTTCTTGAGACAATTCAATGGCCATTTTCATAAAAATCTTCTGTTGTTCCGTCATTTTTTTCTTTATTGAATTGTAAGTTCTATTTCTTCCAACAATCACACTATTTTACGGGGTTTTGATCAACTTGTTACTTTATTTCACCGAAATAGCATGAAAAATTAAGAAAAATAGAATAATATTCTGAAAAAATTTCCCTTGATTCCGAATATTGAGAAAGAAATAGTGTTTGTTAAACTTAAAAAAATAGACGATTCACATTGTTTTAGTTATTATGCAATCCACTTATTCAAAAATTGTAGAAAATTGTCTTTATAATTTTCACTCACTGTTATAGTGGTGTTCCCGATATTGACTGCATTTCTTGAGACAGAATCAATATGATCCAATGCAATGATAAATGAACGGTGAATCCTCATGAATTTTTCAGATGGGAGCATTTCTTCCATACTTTTTAAACTCGTAAGTGATAGGATAGGGTTGGGCTTGTCAGTCAGATACACTTTTACATAATCCTTATATGCTTCCACGTAGGTGATTTCTTTAAGCATGATTTTCACCAGTTGATATTCGACTTTTAGAAATATATAGTCTGCACTTGCTGGAGAGAGTGGTTTCACATTTTTCTCTTCAAAATATTGATAAGCTTTTGTAGTAGATTTTAGAAATTCTTCATAGCTGAATGGCTTCAATAAATAGTCTAATGCATCAACTTTGTACCCCTCAATGGCAAATTGGTTGTATGCCGTAGTGAAAATGATTCTTGGTTTGGTATCGCCTTTTTTTCCTTCTATAATTCTAGCAAACTCCATCCCCGACAAATCAGGCATCTGAATATCTAAAAATATCAAATCAATTTCATGCGCATTTACGTAACCTAGAGCCTCAATTGCATTGTCGAAGGTTTCGCAAAGATCAAGAAAAGAGGTTTGCTTGATGAATTTAGCTACCAATTCTAGTGCTAAAGGTTCATCATCGATGGCTATGCATTTGATGTTCATTAGAGATTGATTATAAGATGCACGTGATATTCGTTTTCAGGATTTTTATCATTTATAACAAGTTCGTGATTATTGTCATAAAGTAAGTCAAGTCTTCTTTTTGTATTCTGAAGTCCTATTCCACTCGCATTTCCTTCAGGTGTATTTTCATTTGATTTAAAAATACCATTTTTGGTAATCAAGATCAATTGCTTTTTATCCACTTTTAGTGAAATCGTAATTTTACTTACTTGTTGTGAACTGATTCCGTGCTTGAAGCAATTTTCGATAAATGGTAAAATCAACATGGGTGCTATTGAAGCGTCTTCAAACTTTTCTGGAATTTCGATTTCGAGATTGACTTTAGAAGAGAGCCTCAAGCGCATCAGTTCGATAAAATCTTTGACAAAATCAATCTCTTTGGAAAGTAGCGTGTGTGTTTTTTCTGTTTCGTACAGCACATAGCGCATCATTCTACTAAGTTTCAACAAAGCTGTTTTGGCTTTTTCTACGTCAATATTGGTCAAAGAATAGATGTTGTTTAGCGTATTAAAGAAAAAGTGTGGATTGATCTGCGCTTTCAAATATGTCAATTCGGAATTGATTTGTTGCTGCTTTTGCTCCACTCTCAATTCTTCTTCAGATTGCCATTTTTGTACTGAAGCTATACTCGTACTGATCCCGACGGCCATAAAAAATATCAATAGAGAAGAGATATCCCAATAGTAATTCCTTGGCCTAGGCGTATAAGGGACATCAGGTCTATAAGCTCTATGCATCAATTCTTGCATATTTACCCAATCATCATAAATAATAAGGATTGCGATGCATGCTATGCCAATCAAGAAATTGATTAATAAGAAAATAAGGATTTTGTTCTTGAAAAGGACTTTAGGAATGATATAGAAAAAGTTGATGTAAAAAATACTGATCAATAAAGAGAAGTTGAGTGACTGCTTCAACCAAAATTCAATTGGGCGCTCCACACCAGCGGAGAGAGGAGATAAGACGAAGATGACCAATCCAAACAAAGCCCAACCAAGGATGTGGATGATTATAGATAGTTTTCGTTTGTAGTTGTTGTTTGTGTTCATGCTTAAATTAGGCTTAAGTCTTGTAAACTAAAATAAAATATTGATTCTAACCTAATAAGATCTACCAGCTTCTTGATTTTCACGTCGAAATGACAAAAACAGAAGATTAAACTTTTTTGACTCTTCTTAAATGACTTCGTCAGGTCAAAATCGATATTGGTCGATGAATTATACCTTTCAGTCTATTTGATTTTTTTATGATTTGAAGTCCATGTTCCTTTGTTGTCGGAAACTGTATTTACTACAGCGGAGAAAATAATTTGAACATTGTAAAGTCATTTGGACTTTATAAATAATTCAAAAATCAAATCTCTTTTTTCATAAGTAAGAATCTGAAGTTCAATTTATAACAAGAAAATGAAATACCAACTCTTAATTTTAGCACTTTTAGTTTTCCTAGCACCTTTTGAAGGTCTGCAGGCACAAACTACTACAGGAGAAAAGCCGGTTTATAAAATCACTGGTAAAATCTTAGATGGAGAAACGGGCGAGCCGATTCCTTATGCAGCAGCCGCACTTTTGGACGCTGAAAGTATGCAAAACACCACCGGCGCAGTAGCAGACTTAGATGGAGAATTTGTAATTACAGGATTCAAAAACGGAAAATATATTCTTCAGTTGAGTAATTTAGGTTTTGAGCCTTTCAAAACTCAGGTTATCGAAATTACCACAGGAAATACCAATGTGAATCTTGGTGAGATTAAGTTAAAGGGAGAGGCAATTGGACTTCAGGAAGTGACTGTTCAAGGCCAAAGAGCATTGATCGAAGAGAAAGTAGATAGAACAATTTATAATGCGGAAAATGACAAAACCACTATTGGTGGTGATGCAAGTGATGTATTGAGAAGAGTTCCAATGCTTTCAGTTGATTTGGATGGAAATGTTTCTATGCGAGGTAGTTCAAACATTCTTGTTTTGATCGATGGAAAGCAATCAGCAATCGTTGCAAACAATCTTGCAGATGCACTCAAGCAGATACCAGCGGAAGAAATCAAATCAGTAGAAGTAATCACTTCGCCATCTGCTAAATATGATGCGGAAGGGACAGGTGGAGTTTTGAATATCATTACTAAGAAAAATAATCTTCAGGGAGCTTCATTAAATATCAATAGCAGTGCAGGATTAAGAGGATCAAACCTTGGGTTGAATGCTAGTTTGAAAAGAGGGAAAATGGGATGGACGCTCGGCGGCTACGGAAGAAGTGGTTATAATATTTTGGGATCTTTTGAAAATACCCAAACGCTTCTTAATCCTAATGGTAGTGATATACAGATTCAACAACAGGCAGAAACTAGAAATAACATGCTTTTTGGCAGATATAATCTAGGCTGGGACTATGAACTGAATAAATTTAATTTCTTAACAGCTTCGGTGAGTGTTGGTGTTAGAAATATGAGAAATAGACAAGAAGGTCTTTTGACCAATACTTTTATTGAAGATGTTCTGGCAAACTCATTATTGAGAGATGTCAATGTAGACAACCTATCAAATAATATTGATTTTAATTTCAACTACACGAAATCATTTGAGACGCCGCAAAAAGAATTCAGTGTGTCTGGTTTGTATAGCAGAAGCAACAATAACAATGATTTCGTCAATAGCCTCTACAATGGCACATTTACAGATATTGCGAGTCGAGTAAAGAATGAAAACCTTGGCGTAAATGAAGAATTTACAATTCAGTTGGATTATGTAACTCCTGTAGGAAATACAGGGACTCAAATCTTGGAATATGGTGCTAAAAATATCTTAAGGAAAGCAATCAGTGATTTTGCTTACTTCACAGCAGAAGGTTCTGATGGGGAATTTCAGCAGATAGATGATATTGCTTTCTCTAACGAATTCAATTATGATCAAAATGTCTCCGCAGCATATGCTTCATATACACTTGGGTTCTTAGAAAATTATACTGTAAAAGGTGGTTTGAGATATGAATACACCAATATCAATGCAGATTTTAAAAATTCTGAATTGCCAGCTGATATCCCTTCTTATGGGGTATTTGTACCAAGTTTCAACATTGGTAGAAAATTAGCAAATGGGAATATGCTAAAGGCAGCTTATAACAGAAGAATCCAAAGACCTTCTTTGCAGTTTTTGAATCCTAACATTAATCAAGCAAACCCACAGCAACAGTCTCAAGGAAATCCATTGCTTGACCCTGAATTGACGGATAATTATGAATTGGCATACAGTACATTCATAGGAGGGAGTTCTTTAAACTTTACTTCATATTTTAGAAATACAACAGGATCTATTCAGCCGGTAAGGACGATCAGTGATAATGATGTGATTTTCACGAGTTTTGAAAATATTGGTAGTGAGAAAGCTGTAGGTTTTAGTGTGTTTTCAAATATCAATATATCAGGAAAATTCTCTTTGAACGGAAGTATTGATACCTATTACGCAATGCTTACCAATGGCTTAGATGACCCAATGTTTGCGGCTTCAAATGAAGGCTATGTAGTCAGTGGTAGATTATTTGGTAACTATACACTTCCGAAAAACTGGCAGCTTCAGGCTTTCACTTTTGCAAGAGGCAGAGCAGTTCAATTGCAAGGTTCAGCGGGTGGATTTGGAGTCTATGGAATGAGCATCAACAAGCAGTTCAATGAAAAACGTGGTAGTGTCGGTTTTGGAATGGACAATTTCTTCACCAAAGAATTTAGAATCAAAAATGAATTGATCACTCCAACGATCATGCAAGAAAGCACTGTTGGGTTGAGAAACATGAACTTCAAAATCAACTTCTCTTACAGAATCGGTAAACTTAGTGTAGAAGGAAGCAGAAGAAAGAAAAGAGGAGTTACTAATGATGATATGAAAGAAGGTGGTGAAGGTGCTGCTGGAGCGATAATGAATAATAACTAATAAGAATTTTAAATTCTTATTTTATCAAAAAAGGTCTGCTGGAAACAGTAGACTTTTTTTTATCTGTACATTCAATTCTAAAAACAGTATCTTTATCTATTAAAATAATCAACTATGGATATTCAATCGCTTAAATTAGACTTGATTAATTGGCTAACTAATTTACAAGATAAAGCCATTTTGAAACAACTTCAAGGTTTGAAAGAACAAGATAAGAATTCAATTTTACTGAGTGCAGATCAGGAAAGTGAATTAGAAAGAAGAATTCAGCATTATGAAAATGGGGATTCAAAGTTTTCATCTTGGGAAGATGTAAAGCAAAGAGTCAAAGATAAAGCTAAAGATGTCTTATAATTTCAGATATTCCGAGTAAGCAGAAATAGATATTTTTGATTCATATCTTTTTTATGAACGTAAAAAGCTTGGCTTGGGAGAAAATTTTTTAGTGGAACTAGAATATGCTAAGAGGGCAATTTTGATTAGCCCTTTTACATACAGAGTAGTTTTCAAAAATAAAGTCAGAGTGTTTATTATTCAAAGATTCCCTTATTCTTTATATTATATCATAAATGGTTCTAATATAGATGTGATTTCTGTGTCCAATACAAATCAAAATCCAAAGAAGTGGAAAGAAAAATTGGGTTAATTCGATATATTATCTGGGATTAAAAAAGACCTACTTCTCAGCAGGTCTTTTTTAATTCTATTTATTGAGATAATTCTCACTTCTTATACATCACTTGCTTTACAGCATCGATGGTTCTTTTTACGTTCGGGATGGTTACATCAATGTAAGTTGGTGCATAACTCAAAGGCACATCCATCGAGTTTACTCTTACTACGGGAGCATCGAGGTAATCAAAAGCATTTCTTTGGATATTGTAAGTCAATTCAGAAGAAATTGCTGCTATTGGATTTGCTTCTTCTAC
This sequence comes from Belliella aquatica, assembly GCF_014637795.1. Lineage (GTDB taxonomy): Bacteria > Bacteroidota > Bacteroidia > Cytophagales > Cyclobacteriaceae > Belliella > Belliella aquatica. Next base: position 149,599 of record NZ_BMFD01000003.1, read on the forward strand.
TACAACGCATCTGTTTGTCTTTTTAACAGACTCAAGACATGTAGCGTAATCAATTGGTCTCACAGTTCTCAAATCAATCACCTCAGCTTCAATACCGTCTTTAGCAAGTTCTTCAGCAGCTTCTAAAGCGACTTTCATCATCTTACCAAAAGAAATGATCGTTACATCAGTACCTTTTCTTTTGATATCTGCAACACCAATTGGCAATAGGTATTCACCTTCAGGAACTTCACCTTTATCACCATACATCAATTCTGACTCCATGAAAATCACTGGATCATCATCTCTGATTGCTGCTTTCAATAAACCTTTTGCATCGTAAGGATTAGAAGGGACTACTACTTTCAATCCTGGCGTGTTTGCAAACCAGTTTTCGAAATTTGAAGAGTGAGTAGCACCAAGTTGTCCTGCATTCCCAGTAGCACCACGGAAGACGATAGGTACATTGTATGCACCACCAGACATAGCGTACATCTTTGCAGCTGAGTTGATGATTTGATCAATTGCTACAAGTGAAAAGTTGAAAGTCATAAACTCAATGATTGGTCTAAGTCCATTCATAGCAGCACCTACTCCAAGACCAGAAAATCCTAGTTCAGCAATAGGAGTATCATAAACTCTTTCAGGCCCAAACTCGTCTAACATTCCTTGGGATACTTTGTATGCTCCGTTGTATTCTGCTACTTCTTCACCCATGAGAAACACGTTTTTGTCGCGTCTCATTTCTTCTGACATAGCTTCTCTTAATGCTTCTCTGAATTGTATAACTCTCATTTTTGTATCAAAATTTTCGTGCGTAAAAATAGAAAGTAATCGTTCAATTACAAAACCATATCAGGAAGTTCGAGATTTATTTTCAACTCAATTGCGATAGCTGTGGCCTTAGAATCGGATTTAATCTGGTTTTACGACATGCTTTCCAGATTCAATCCAGTTGTTAAGACCGCCTTCTAACATGTAGACTTTCTTGAAACCCATCTCTTTCATTTTCTCTGTGGCTGGAATCGTTCGTTTGGCAGATCTGCAATAGACATAGTATGTTTTCTTCTTGTCTAGAGTCCCGATCTCATTTTCAAAATCACCACCCAAAAAGTCTGCAAACTCAGCACCTTCAATATGACCTTCAGCTACTTCCTCAGGAGTTCTAATGTCAAGAATTACTCCCTTTTTACTCTTTTTGGCTGCTTTTTCGAATTTATCAGGAGTTAAAGATTTCACATCTTCCTGAGCAGTAGCCTTGTTGATCTGCAAAGAAATTGTAAGGACAAAAGCCAACAGAATTACTTTTGAGAAGTTGTTGAATATGTTTTTCATGATCGTTTTTATTGGTGATTCAATTGCTTTACTTTAGCAAAGTATAGAATCAAATTTACAAATTAATAACAGATCAACCTTGAAGAAAATTGCTTTAATTTCAGATTCGCACGGATATATTGACGAGGCGATTGTGAGTCACTTGCATGGCGCAGATGAGATTTGGCATGCAGGTGATATCGGCGACTTGGAAATTCTGAACTATTTACCAAAAGAGAAAACCCATAGAATCATTACAGGAAATATTGATGATCTTGTTGCTCAAGAGCGCTATCCTGAAGAAATTTGGTTCGAAGTGGAGGGCTTGAAAGTAGGGATGCTTCATATTGGAGGGAAGCCGCCGAGATACGCGAAAGGAGTAAAAGAGAAAATTTTAAAAAATGGTGCCAAACTATTTGTTTGCGGCCATTCTCATATTTGCAAAGTGGAATTTGATCCAATAGTAGACTGTCTTTATATGAATCCGGGAGCTATTGGAAGACATGGATTTCATATGATTCGTACGATGTTGCTTTTTGAAATCAATCAAGGAAAATTACAAAATCTTCGTGTAGTTGAACTTGGCAAAAGAGCAAAATAAAAAGGGCAGCAATTTGATCGCAACCCTTTTTATTTCTCGAAAAAAGAAACGTTGAATTTCAACTTAGAAGTTTTTCTTCAACTCTTCGATGTCCACATTTTTGATTACCGGCTTGGCACTCAATTGCTTAATCTTTATAACTCTAGTAGTCTGAGCTTGTCTCTTTCTTTTTAACTTTCTCTTTAATGTAGTAACAGCCATTGTCTTATCTGTTTATATGATCTCAAATGAAGCGCAAAATTAATGGATTATTTTGAAATGACCTTACAACCACCCGAATATTTTGTAATTCATTTTCTCAAAGTTATGCCTGAAGTGGAATGTTATTGTGGAATTAGATTCAATTGTTTCGTGTGATCTGTTAACTTTGCCCAAAATTCACAAATCAGCATGGCAATTCAGAAACCTACTTTACCTAAAGGCACGAGAGATTTTGGTCCGCTTCAGATGGCAAGAAGAAATTATATTTTTGATATCATCAAAGATACTTTCAAGCTTTTTGGCTATCAGCAGCTTGAGACACCATCTATGGAGAACCTCAGTACACTAACTGGAAAATATGGTGATGAAGGAGATCAGTTGCTTTTTAAAATTCTGAATAGTGGGGATTATTTGAAGGATGTTTCTGCTGCTGACTTGGAAGCAGGTGCAAGCGCTACTTTATCCAAAGTTTCAGAAAAAGGACTTCGCTATGACCTTACAGTTCCCTTTGCCCGCTATGTGGTGATGAATCGGAACGAGATTTCTTATCCATTCAAACGATTCCAAATTCAGCCTGTTTGGAGAGCAGATAGACCGCAAAGAGGTAGATATAGAGAGTTTTATCAATGTGACGCAGATGTAGTTGGGACGGATAGTTTGGTCTGTGAGTTGGAGATTTTATTGATGATCAAGCGGGTATTTGCTCAGTTAGATTTGAAAGATTATGCGATTAAAATCAATAATAGGAAAATTCTTACAGGCTTAGCAGAAGTAATTGGTTCAGCAGGGCGAGAGTCTGATTTGTGTGTGGCTATTGATAAACTGGATAAAATTGGTTGGGAAAAAGTACAGGAGGAACTTGTTCAACGTGAATTTTCTTCTGACGCTATCAGTAACTTAAATCCAATTATTGATTTGAAAGGATCGAATGCTGAGAAGTTAGATTTTTTAGCTTCTTTTTTAGCAAGTTCCGAGGTAGGATTAAAAGGAGTAGAAGAGTTAAGAGAAGTTTTTGATTTGCTCACGCAATACGGAGACACAGAAGAATTTATTGATTTTGATGTGGTCTTAGCCAGAGGCTTGTCTTATTACACGGGTGCGATATTCGAAGTTAAAGTCAATCATGTATCCATAGGTTCAGTAAGTGGAGGTGGAAGATATGATAATTTAACAGGTGTTTTTGGGCTTGATGGAGTTTCAGGAGTTGGTTTTTCCTTTGGCGTGGATAGGATTTATGATGTTTTAGAAGAGTTAGATTTATTTCCAAAGGATCAATTGAAAGGTACGCAGGTCTTGATCACGTACTTTGAAGAAGAAGGGAGGAGATATGGTTTGAAAGTTTTGAATCAATTGAGGATTAATGATATTCCGGCCGAGCTCTATCCTGATGTGGTTAAAATAAAAAAGCAATTTACCTATGGGGATAAAAAGCAAATCCCTTTTGTGATCGTGATTGGTTCTGAAGAAATCGAAAAGAAAGAAGTGACTTTAAAAAATCTAATCACAGGGAATCAATTAAGCATGCCTTTGGAGAAAGCGATAGAAGAAGTTAAAAAGTAAGCTAGAGGTCAATCGACTTCTAGCACTGCATTGACAGGGATATGAATACCGCCCTTGAGCGTGATGAATTCTTGTCCTACTGCCCAAATTGTAGTATTGACAACATATGTTTTCTCATCAGCAGTTTCGAAAGTAATTTGCACTTTACTCTGTAGAAGGTTGCCGAGAGCCTGTGCCCTAAAAAGTTCATTCCATCTTTTTTTGATTTCTATATCGGTCAGTAAAACTTCCTTTTTGTTGAATTTCAAATTTTTGATGTCTTCTTTCTCAATTCTCTCTATAGTTTTCATTCCAGTTTCATATTCAAAGTTAAACACAGTCATATATACTGCAAATCGATTATATAGGTTTTGAGAATATCGATTTTATTTTATAAGAAAAATAATATTTCAAAATATATTATTTAACAAACTTTTATTTTAAAACCTCATATTCTTGAACTGTTGGTAAAAAGATTATATTTGCAATCAAAATTAACGGATAAGAATATGTTTGATTTAATGAATATCATGAGTAAGGTGAAGGAGGCTCAAGCCAAAATCAAAGAGACTCAGGCAAAGCTCGTACACCTTACTGCTGAAGGAGAGTCTGGAGCAGGAATGGTCAAGGTGACCGTCAATGGCAACAGAAAAGTGGTTTCTATAGAGATGGACGATTCACTTATCAATCCTGCTGACAAAGAAATGTTGAGCGACTTAACTGTCGCTGCGATCAATAAAGCTATGGAAGCTATAGAAATTAAGATCAAAGAAGAAATGAAGTCAGCAACCGACGGAATGATGCCAAACATTCCAGGAATGGACTTAGGAAGTATGTTTTAAATGCAGAAAGCTGCAATAGTTATATTGAATTACAATGGGGAGGAAATGCTCAAGCGTTTTCTTCCTTCTGTTTTGGCTCATAGTGACTCTCCCGTGATTATTGCAGACAATGCAAGTACGGATAATTCTCTTGATTTTTTAGAGCGATTTTTTCCCGAACTTCAAATTATAGCCTTAAAAGAAAACACAGGCTACGCAGGGGGATACAATGAAGCGCTGCAGCAGCTGCAAGGGCTTTTTGAATACTATATATTGCTTAATTCAGATGTGGAGGTAACCCCTTTTTGGGACATGAAATTGATTGGTTTTTTAGAACAAAATCCATTTTATGTGTCCGTTCAGCCCAAGATCTTGTCTGTAGATAATAAGGGATATTTTGATTATGCAGGTGCCGGAGGAGGGTTTCTCGATCAACTTGGATATCCATACTGCAGGGGACGAATATTTGATACAATAGAAAAAGATATTGGTCAGTACGATGATACCATTGAAGTGGATTGGACATCGGGCGCATGTATGGCTATCAAGGCTGATATTTTTCATGAATTTCATGGCTTTGATGCTAGTTTTTTTGCACACATGGAAGAAATTGATTTATGCTGGAGAATCAGAGCAGGAGGGTATAAAATTGCTTATTGCGGTGCGGTAGAAGTTAAGCATCTCGGAGGAGGAACATTATCAAGAACTAGTCCGAAGAAAACGTTTTTGAATTTCAGAAACAATCTACTCATGTTATTCAAAAACCTTAGTCAGAAAGAGTTTAAAAAGAAATATGTCATTCGAATGCTTCTTGATTCGCTTGCAGCTTTCGTGTTTCTGCTAAGAGGAAAAAGTGCTGAAAGCAAAGCAGTTTACGAAGCACACCGTGATTTTCACCGGGCTAAAAAAATAGCAAATTTAAATTCTATGGCACTAAACTTGCCATCAAAATCGGTTAATAATATTGATTCAATTCTTTGGCAATATTACATCAAAAACAAAAAGTTGTTTTCTGAATTTTAATCAAATAATACAGGATTGTTCATCTTTCTAAAGTACTTTCTGATTTTCATCATCATCGCCATGCTGACATAGAGAATCACAGGTGAACCAAGTGTAATGAAGGAGCTGTAAATGAAGAATAGCCGAATGCTATCGATTGGGAAATTTAGTTTCTCACCTAATCTAGAGCAAACACCAAAAGCGCGGTCTTCAAAAAAGAGTCTAAGTTTGTTCATAATAATTGGTTTTCAATTAGTTTGAATTAAATGTAACAAATAAATTGCAATAAGTCGATAATCTATTTTAATGCCAAATGTTTAAAATCACACAAAGAATACTAACTATCGCATTCTTAATTATTCTTTTTGGGAACTGCACACCAAAGCTAAGCAAATTTGATAATTTGTTGGATGGAATTAATGCAAAACCTGAAGCATTGACCATGCATAGAGATTCTGTCAGGTTTAAATTAGAAGGAGCGATTCCTTTACAATACCTCAAAAGTGATGTGAGAATTCTTCTTTATCCAGAATATAGCTATGGAGAAGGTGCTTTGCGACTCTCTGAAATAGTTGCTTTTGACGGAATGTACACCAAAGTTAATAACGAGGCAAAAGTAGAATCCAATTTTATTTTCCCGTATTTGCCGGGTATGGAACCGGGTGAGTTGATTCTAAAAGGTCTTGTAATGCAAAAAGGGAGAGCGAGAAATATTACCTCCAAAAAAATTGCAGATGGACTTTATACAACCCCACTTTTAGCGCGAATTGGGCAGTTGACGCCGGATGAACCGATTCCTTTTATTGGGGTATATATGGAATCTGATTTTTCACAAATTCAAAGAGAAGTCTCTCAAGAGTATAAGGTTACTTTTCCCTTGGCAAGTAACTTATTAAAAAATAATGCTTTGGATAATCCTGATGGGTCACCTATGATATCTTTGGCAAGCCCTGGTAAGGTTTTAAAGAAAATCACAGTAACTGGTATTCATTCATTGGAAGGACAAGAGCTTAATGATACTGGAATCGCATTGCGTAGAAGCGAAATAGTGGGTCAAAAAATCAGAACCATGCTTAATAATCCTAATATCCCAATTTTATCTACAACTAGAAGACAAGATTGGTTTGATTTCAGGGTTTTGCTTGGGGAATATGATGGGATTACTGCTGTGCAAAAGGAAGATTATTACGATATCATATTAAGTGATAAAGCATTTGAAACGCAGCTAAAAGAAATTCAGCGATTGAATACCTATTCGAAAGTTTCAAAAGACCTATTTCCAAAACTTAGGGCTGCAAAAATCTCAGCAGTTTATGAAAACACTGGTTTTTCAGACCCAGAAGTTTCAGCAAGTGTCTACAAATTATTGAATGATGGGAGTTCATTAGATGGGTTTTCTAAAGAACAGTTGGTTTATGCAGGGCAAGTTGCAAAAAGATTAAAAGAGAAAGAACAGATTTATTTGCTTCTAAATGAAATGGATAAATCTGAATTGTCTTTAAACAACCTTGGTGTTGTCTACCTCAATCAAGCACAAAGGGAATTGAATCTGAGAGAAAAAAATCAATTAATTAGCAAAGCGATTGCTCTTTTTAGAGAAGCAAACAAAATGAATCCAAATTCCTATTCATTTCACAATCTTGGGCAAGCCTATTTATTGAGGGGGGATTATTTTGAAGCTTACGTCGCTATTTCTGAAGCATCTTCACTTGAAAGGGATGAAACCAACGAGTTTTTGAGATTCAATGAAGGACTTCGTGGAGCTATCGATATCATCAATGGAGATTATAAGCTCGCAACGATCAGATTGAATAGAGCGCCCGAAAGCGAAAGCAATTTATTTAATAAAGGGCTCGCGTATTTTTTAGCAGAGGATTATCAGAATGCCTTGGAAGCATTCGAAGAAAGTATTCAGTATAATCGTGAATATGGTTACGGTTTTTACGGTCTAGCAATGGTGGCATCTATCGCTGATGATAAACAAGCGCTTTTTGAAAATCTTTCTAAAGCCGTAGAAAGAAGCGAATTTCTACGAGAGAGATCGATGACAGACTTGATTTTCAAAAAATACAGATCGGAGCCTGAGTTTCTGGAAGTATATAGATAGGACTTAAAAAGTAAAATGTAAAGCTACTCGAAAGGGTGGCTTTTTTTATTTCGTCAAAAAAGTGCTGAGTGGGGATTAACTTTTTGTTTTTTTTTAGAATATTGAGAGAAAATATTAAAATCGAAACTCTTTTCAAGTTTTAACATTTCCTACATGTCAAACAGAAGATCATTTCTCAAAAAAACCCTTTTATCCTCAACCTTATTTTTACCTGGTGTTTTGGGGAGTTCTTGTAATGAAGAGAAAAAGTTAGGGGTGCATTTCAAACCTTTAATCCTTTCTACCTGGGAACATGGGATGGCTGCAAATGATATGGCTTGGGATATTTTATCTCAAACAGGAGATTTGGTCGAAGCAGTTGAACAAGGTGTAAAGGTTACGGAACTAGATTTGACTAACCTTTCGGTTGGACTTCAAGGTTTGCCTGATCGAGAAGGTTTTGTCACTTTGGATGCTTCCATCATGAAAGGAGATGGTTCCTGTGGTACTGTAGCATTTGTTAGGAAGGTCAAACACCCTATTTCGCTTGCTAGAAAGGTAATGGAAAATACTCCACATGTGATGCTTGCAGGTCAAGGGGCGCTACAGTTTGCGATGGAGCAAGGTTTTCCGATTGAAGAGGAAGCTTTGAGCCCAAAAGCTGAAGAGTTATTTAATGAGTGGAAAAAATCATCAGAATACAAGCCAATAATCAATATTGAAAATCATGATACGATAGGAATGATCGCTTTAGGAGCTGATGGAAAATTAGCGGGTTCTTGCACCACATCCGGACTGGCTTATAAGATGCATGGTCGAGTAGGTGATAGTCCTATTATTGGTGCAGGGTTGTTTGTGGATGATGAAGTAGGAGCAGCGACGGCAACTGGCTTGGGTGAGTCAATTATTCGAATTTGTGGGAGTTTTTTGATAGTCGAACTAATGCGTCAGGGAAGAACTCCTCAGGAAGCATGTGAAGAAGCAGTAAGAAGATTGATTGCCAAAAACAAAAACATTGATGATATTCAAGCGGGATTTTTGGCGATCAATAAAGACGGAGAATATGGGGCTTATTCTGTTCGGGAAGGGTTCAATTTTGCAAGACATCATGCCGAAAGTAGAGATTTGATAGATTCTAAGTTCAAGTTGTAATCAAATGAAGAAAATTCTTTTAGAAGCACCTGTATTTACGATTGAGGCTGCGCTTTTAGCTGATCGATTTGGTGTAGATCGGATTGAGTTGTGCTCTGATTTTGGAGAAGGTGGAGAAACCCCGAGTGTTGGAGCCTTGGCTTACTTAAAGGCAATGATCAAAATTCCAATTTTTGTAATGGTAAGACCCAGAGGTGGTGATTTTGTGTATTCAGAAGAAGAGGTGGAAGTTATGCGCAGAGATATTCAGATTTTAAATTCTTACGGTGCTGATGGATTCGTTTTTGGGGTTTTGGATGAATCAGGGAATGTTGATCAAAAAGCTTGTGAAGTTTTAGTCAAAGAAGCAGGAGATAAGCCTTGTACTTTTCATCGTGCCTTTGATGTCTGTTCTGATCCAAGTATTGCTTTGGAGAAAATTATTGCTTGCGGTTTTAAGCGAATTTTAACCTCAGGCACAAGAAATTCTGTTTCAGAAGGGTTGTCAATAATTCTTGATTTGCTAGATCGGGCAAAGGACCGGATTATCATTATGCCAGGTGGTGGTTTACAGCCCTCCCATATTGAAAGGCTGAAATCATCAAATCAACTCTTAGAAGTCCATGCAAGCTGTAAAGGTTATAGAAATACAAAATCGACATACCAATCTAAGAAAGTCACCTTATCTAAAGATCCACAAGCTTTCAATACGGTCTTGACTTTGGATGAAAATATAGTAGCGGAATTTAATAAAGTGCTAATGGTAAAATAGATCTTTATAATTCTGATAAATAAGTATATTAATATAGTATAAATTGATTTTTTTCTCTTTTGTAATTTAATATTTTGAGTAGCGGTTTTTTTTAGTTACTTTGAACTTCACAATAAACTCAAAATCAGTATGGTAAAAAGTTTTCAAGGAGTACGCGTAGTAGAACCAAAAAAAACAGCAGCACCAATCTTGGTTCAAGATCACATGTCGACGAATTTAGTAACCTTTTTTCCTGATGACACCATTGATCATGTGTTGGATCTTCTTACGAAGAGAAAAATATCAGGAGCACCAGTCGTAGATCAAAGTGGGAATCTTGTTGGTATTATTTCAGAGGTCGATTGTTTGAAAGAAATCATTAAAGGAAAATATTCCAATACACCAACGTTTCCAGGCACAGTAGGGGAACACATGACGAAGAATGTGATCACTTTGAAGCCTGATCTAAGCTTGTTCGATGCAGCTCAATTGTTTTTGGATAAGAAGATTAGGAGATTTCCAGTGATGAAAGATGGCAAGCTTGTGGGACAGCTAAGTTTATCTGACGTGATTCGAGCTTTTCCAAAGTTGAAAGATACCACCTGGTAAGGTTAAGATTTCAGCAGTTTTAAGCAGACCTACATTTAAGAACTATTTATCAGCAGCGAGAGAAAAGCTAAATACGGAGCCTTTGCCCAAAGTGCTGCTCACAGATATTTTGCTTTTATGTGCTTCTAAGATGTGTTTTACGATGGCAAGTCCAAGGCCTGTACCCCCTTTCTCTCTCGATCGGCTTTTGTCCACTCGGTAGAATCGTTCAAAAATTCGTTTTAAATCTTCTGGAGGTATTCCTTTGCCATTGTCTTTTACATCAACAATTTGTTGGTTTTTATTTGAGTTGAGGCGGACTTCCACTTCACCTCCATCATGGTTGTATTTGATGGCGTTGGAGATAAGATTTTGGCAAACACGAAAGATTTTATCTCTATCAGCACTAGTTAAGAAAGTCTTCTCTTTATCATAATAAAACCTAATCAAAACATCTCTTTTTTCCGCTTTATGTTCCAACTCATCGATCACTTCGAGCAATACATCTTTGAGATCGAATTGCTCAAAATGAAATTTGATCACGCCGCTCTCCATTTGATTCAAAGTCAAAAGGTCCTGGACCAACTTATCTAATGAATTCAAGCTTTTAGCGGCTCTCTTTAGGAATTTATATCGAACTTCATCGTCATCCACTGCACCATCTAGTAGGGTATGGATAAATCCCTGAGCTGCGAAAATAGGTGTCTTTAATTCGTGTGAAATATCAGCAATAAACTCCCTTCTGAATTCTGCATTTTTCTGTAAGGTTTCTATTTCCTTATTTTTTGAAAGTGCATATGAATTGATGGTTTTATTAATTTTTCTTAGAGGCGATATGGAGGTTTTAGTAGATTTATCGGCGATAGTAGAGAGGTCTTTTTTTTGTATTTTCTCTAAAACCGCATAAATATTACTGATTTCTTTAAAAATCAGAAACTCCAAAGTTATGTTCATAAGGATGTATGACACAGAGAAAGAAATACCTCCTGCTACAACCAAAAGCGTAGCTGTAGCATCATCCATCAAAAACAAAAAAGCCACAGTCAGGGCAGAAATGGCTACAGCCAAAATTAGAGAAATACCCCTTGATGTGGTAAGCATGAAATTTTATCAGTTCAGTTCGAATTTGTAACCCACTCCTTTTACAGTAGTGATGTAATCGTCACCGATCTTTTCTCTTACTTTTCTAATGTGAACATCTACGGTTCTTGCCAAGACAAAAACATCCGCTCCCCAAATATTTTGTAAAAGTTCATCTCTACTAAAAACCATATTAGGGTTTTTTGCTAGGAAATACAACAGTTCAAATTCTTTTTTTGGAAGGATGATTGTTCTACCACTTTTATCAATGGTGTAACTTGTTCGATCTATGGTCAAATCCTTGATTTTAATTTGCGTGAGCTCTTGTTCTTTTTTGGATTCTCTTCTGAAAAGTGCTGCAATTCTGCTCATCAAAGCTCTAGGTTTGATAGGTTTGGTGATATAATCATCTGCTCCCACATCAAAAGCCGCAACTTCAGAATATTCCTCAGAACGAGCTGTTAAAAAAATTATAAAAGTATTTTTTAATTCTGGATTTTCTCTGATTTGTCTACATGTCTCAACACCGTCTTGATTTGGCATCATGATATCTAGAAGAATGACGTCTGGTTGGAATTTGGCAGCTAACTTTACGCCTTTGATTCCATCTTCAGCAGAAGCGACTTCATACCCTTCTTTATTGAGATTGTAGGTAAGAATCTCTACAATATCGGGTTCATCGTCTACTACTAAAACTTTGATTTTTTGTTTTTCGCTCATCTGTGACAACAGGTTAAATAATCTATTGCGATGCTAATTTAAAAAAAGACCTTAGAATTATTCACTTTTTATTAGCAACGAAACAGAAAAGCAACATAAAGTTTTTGTAATCTAGGTAAATATTAAGCGAATGTTAAGTCTAGATAAATTAATTATTACGTAATCCGGTTGCTTTTGTGATGTCCATATTGAGCGAGCCTACCATAAGCTTAGCTTTTATCTTTAGTGGGATTTTGTTCTGATCATCAGAGACCCATATTGTCACCGGATATTCTCCGCTAAAAAGTTTATTGGATGGCATAATTGGAGTCAACATGAATGTATCAAAGTCCCCTACTTGGGTAGAAAGCCTTTCTTTACCGTCGTATATTAATTTTAGGTTATATATTTCTTTATCAAAAAATCCAGTCAAGGTAATGATGTCACCTTTATTATATTTATTCAAGTCCATGGTTCTTAGTAGATAAAAACCACTAACAATATCTTGAACATTTTTTGGCACATCATAAGTTTTGGCACTGACAACTTTTTTATTTTCCCGATCATAGAGGCGCATCATAGCCGTACCTCGATCATGATCGAATACAACCCTTTCGTTTTTTCTGTATTTACCTTCTTCGATAAATCTGTAGGATTGATGTGGAATGATTTTTACTGTATCTAAATAGCTACCCCAGTTATCATTCACTTTAAAAAGTTTAAATAAACCCAAAGTTTCACCTGTCACATCGATTCGATACACTGGTCTACTTTTAATTGTATTTACATAAGGATTGATTTTCATTTTAGCCTCTGCAGCATCAAGAAATCCATAGCTTACTTTAAAAGTAAGCTCTTCGCCATTTTTGAATGCTGTGTTTTTTTGCTGAGCAAAACTGCTTAGCATTGCGGAGAAAGAAAAAATTGCGACAATTACTGACTTTAATAGCTGTTTTTTCATTAACTTAAGGTTTCAGATTGAATCTTTTCAAATCTTATTCCAATATTTACGTGGAATGATATATAAGTTGATTTTCTAAACAATAAATACTTACGGAATACCGGCAAATGGTGTTCGTTCATTTGAATCTCCAAGTATCAATCATTATTTTCACAAATTCAAATTAGATAATTGTTAATAAAAAATATGAGCGCAAATACAGAAAAACTCAAAGCACTTCAGTTGACCATCGATAAACTGGAAAAGACCTATGGCAAAGGTACGGTGATGAAGCTTAGTGATAATAAGGTACAAGATATTCCAGCGATATCTACTGGTTCATTGGGCTTGGATATGGCTCTTGGGATTGGTGGTATTCCACGAGGTAGAGTGACTGAAATCTATGGTCCTGAATCTTCTGGTAAGACAACTTTGACACTGCATTGTATCGCTGAAGCTCAAAAAGCTGGTGGATTGGCAGCATTTATTGATGCAGAACATGCTTTTGACAAAGCTTACGCAGAAAAACTAGGCATTGACACAGAAAATTTATTGATTTCGCAACCAGACAATGGTGAGCAAGCTTTGGAAATTGCTGAGCATTTGATTCGTTCTGGCGCAATTGATATTATTGTGATTGACTCCGTAGCTGCTTTAGTCCCTAAAGGTGAACTAGAAGGCGATATGGGTGATAGTAAGATGGGTTTGCAAGCCAGATTGATGTCGCAAGCACTCAGAAAGCTTACTGGAGCTATTAATAAAACGGGCTGTGCTTGTGTATTTATCAATCAGTTAAGAGATAAGATTGGGGTGATGTTCGGAAGCCCTGAGACAACTACAGGTGGTAATGCTTTGAAATTCTATGCTTCGGTAAGGTTGGATATCAGAAGAATCGGTCAGATCAAAGAATCAGCTGACAACATCCTTGGAAATAGAACAAAGGTGAAGGTGGTAAAGAATAAGGTGGCACCTCCATTCAAAGTAGTTGAATTTGACATCATGTATGGCCTAGGTATCTCCAAAGTCGGAGAGATCATTGACCTTGGTGTTGAATTTGAAATTATCAAAAAGGCTGGGTCTTGGTTCTCTTATGAAGGAAATAAATTAGGGCAAGGTAGAGATGCCGTTAAAACGCTACTTTTGGACAATCCTGAATTGATGGAAGAATTAGAAAAGAAAATTAAAGATAGAGCAGGGTTAAACGGCGAAGCCTTGAAGGCTGAAGTAGAGAAAGAATAATTTTTTTGAAAAAAAATTGAATATTAAATAATGCAAAAAAGGAGGTTAAAATAACCTCCTTTTTTGCATGAATAGATTTTTTATTTCTATGCTGATCGAATCGCTTCTACTGGGTCAAGTCTAGCAGCTAAAGTGGCAGGGACAATACCAGAAACGATTCCTATTACCGAAGATACTCCAAGTCCTAAAATGATATTCTTAATCGAAAGTGTCAGCTCTAAAGATCCTAGCTGTACAAATGTGATTAGATACACTAATATAATCCCCGTGATACCACCGATCAAACTTAGGAACATGGCCTCAAACAGGAATTGATATAAGATAAAGTAATTTTTTGCTCCAAGAGATTTTTGGATTCCGATGATGTTGGTTCTTTCTTTTACTGAGACAAACATAATATTTGCAATTCCGAAGCCTCCAACCAAAATAGAAAAACCACCTATAACCCAACCTGCACCGCTGATGACATCAAAAATCGAACCTATGGTATTCATGATGAACTCTGACTTGTTGAGTGAAAAGTTGCTGTCTTGAGTTGGTTTTAGTCCTCTTTTGGCTCTTAGCAGTCCCGTTACCTCATTTTCTAAAGCGATCATCCCCGTGTCGTCATCCAGGCCTTTCATCGCAATGCTCGGACCTAGTCCATATCTCCCTACATTGTAAATTTTAGAAAACGCACCGAAGGGAATCATGCAAGCCTCATCTTTGGATGGCGTATCAAATAAGGCTTCTCCTTCTTCCTCAAAAACCCCAACAACAAAGAATTTTTGACCCCGGATTTTCATTTCTTTCCCTAAGGGATCTTGATTTGGAAAAAGTGTATTTGCTATTTTTGTTCCAATTACGACGACATTTCTCGCTCCTGATATTTCTATTTCTGTAAAAAATCTGCCTGCTCCAATCGGAACATCGTAGACATCTTTATAAGTAAAGGTTACGCCTTTTACATTACTTCCACTGAAACTATTGTTGCCAAATTGTACAGTTGTGTTTGCATCCGCAAAAAGAGCTGTAGCAGCTGAATTTCTGAGATTGTCTCTCAGAAATGTGAATTCGCTGTAAGAATTATTTGGTCTTCTGAAATAAACCCACCAAGGAAAATCAGGTCCTCCTCCAGCGGAATAATCAAATTTGTCAATTGTCATGACATTGCTGCCTAAAAAGCTTAAACTTGACTTGATATTTTTCTCTAAAGAATCCACTAAAGTGAATACAGCTATGATAGCAAATATGCCTACTGTCACGCCTAGAAGAGATAAAATTGTTCTTGTTAAATTTGCTTGTAATGCTTGAAAAGCGAATCTCACACTTTCCCAAATTAGTTTGAGTACTTTCACGGTATTGCTTGAGGGTTAAAAACTAATTGACAATATAGGTAGATTTCGTGATTTTTCTTGTTATCTTTGCACTTTTTACAATCTATTGTAAAATTAACCTTAAGCATATTACATTCATTCCATATGAAGTTATCCGATTTTAAATTCGAAGTCCCAAAAAAATTAATCGCCTTACATCCAACCGATAATAGAGACGAGTCTCGTCTTATGGTAGTCCATAGAAAAACAGGTGAAATCGAACACCGACTTTTCAAGGATATTACTGATTATTTTGGAGAAGGTGATGTTTTTGTGATGAACAACACCAAAGTTTTTCCTGCTAGACTTTACGGAAATAAAGAAAAAACAGGTGCGAAAATCGAAGTATTCCTTTTGAGAGAATTGAATCAAGAATTGAAGCTTTGGGATGTGTTGGTTGACCCTGCTAGAAAAATCCGAGTTGGCAATAAGCTTTACTTTGGAGATAGCGACTTGGTAGCTGAAGTTATTGATAATACTACATCAAGAGGTAGAACAATCAGATTTTTATTTGATGGTTCGGAAGAAGAGTTTTACAAGACTATCGATACGTTAGGCGAAACACCTCTCCTGAAAGAGTTTATAGACAGGAAAGTTGAGCCTGAAGACAGAGAAAGGTATCAGACGATCTTTGCAGAGCATGTAGGTGCTGTAGCTGCGCCAACAGCAGGTTTGCATTTCACACCTCATTTGTTGCGTAGATTGGAATTGAAAGGTGTTGAGGTTTCTCCAATTACTCTTCATGTTGGCCTTGGAACATTCCGTCAGGTGGACGTAGAGGACCTGACCAAGCATAAAATGGATTCTGAGAATTATGATATTCCGCAGAAGACTGTGGATTTAGTAAATCGTTCTTTAGATAATAAGAAAAGAGTTGTGGCAGTTGGAACTACTGTTTTGAAGACTATAGAGTCTTCAGTGACGGCTAACAATAGATTGAAAGTGAGCAGTGGATGGACAGATAAGTTCATCATTCCTCCTTATGATGTAAAAATCGCTAACACATTGATCACCAACTTTCACTTGCCTGAATCGACTTTGTTGATGACAGCGTCTGCATTTGGAGGATATGACTTGATCATGAAAGCTTACAAAGAAGCAATCAAAGAGAAATATCGTTTCTTCTCCTATGGAGATGCAATGTTAATCTTATAATAACAGAAAGGCTCCTCAAGAGCCTTTTTTTATTTTTATAAATTCCCCAACTTGCTGCTCGGAAAAAGTACCAAAAAAAGTCTATGAAAAAGTATGCAATTATCGTTGCGGGAGGTAGTGGCACAAGAATGGGAGCACCCATGCCAAAGCAATATTTGGAGATTGGTGGTAAGCCTATTTTGATGCATACTATATTTCGATTTTTTGAAGCCGAACCTGACATTCAATTGATTCTTGTAATTCCTGAAAAGGATTTTCAACTTTGGAAAGATCTATGCCTTCAATTTAGTTTTACTGTCCCCCATAGATTGGTTTCAGGAGGAAATAGTAGATTCCAATCTGTGAGAAATGGTTTGGATACACTTACTGATTTGGATGGACTTGTGGCCATACATGATGGTGTTCGTCCTTTTGTGAACGTGGACGTAATCCAAGAAAGCTTTGAGGTAGCCAATAGGAAGGGGAGTGCCATTGCTGTGGTGGCTTTAAAGGATTCTATAAGGAGATTGACGGATGATGGAAAATCTGTTTATCAAGAAAGACAATATTTTCGCTTGGTTCAGACTCCACAGACTTTTCAAATCCAAAAGATTAAAAAGGCTTTTGATGTGACGGAGTTGCATACATTTACTGACGATGCTACAGTTTATGAGCACCAAGGTTGGCAAGTGACTTTGATTGCAGGTAATTTGGAAAATATCAAAATCACTACTCCAGAAGATATGGCTTATGCAGCTTATCTCTTCAATATGTAGCTTCACTAGGTATTTACCGATCGGTTACCCTCGTTTACCGAATATTTACCTTACCTTACCTATTTTGACTTCCTGATTTTTGTTTTCTCGTTTAGTTTTGGTCATTATTAACAATCAAAACACTTTAAATCATGGCAAATCAGAAATTTTCAACACAAAGTAATAATTACACCTTAGGGATTATCTTGGTTGTGGTAGGTGGTATCATTTTATTGAAGAAATTAGGGTTTTTCTTACCCTTATGGCTTTTGAGCTGGCCAATGGTCTTCATTGCAATCGGGTTGGTGATCTTAGTAAGTCAGCAATTTAAAAGTGGCTCAGGATATTTTTTCTTATTGTTTGGTTCATATTTTATGTTAAAAAAACATGTTGATTTGCCAGATGGATTTGAGGGATATTTTCTTGCAGGAGGTTTGATCGCAGTAGGGCTTTATTTTATTCTAAATCAAAAATCCATCAAGATCCCTGACTACAATCAGTCTATGAAGAATGAACCTTTTGGATACAATGCACAAGAAGCTGAAGTTATTGGAGATGAAAATTCAACAACTTCCGAAAGTAGTACAAACAGTGGCTTTGACCAACCTGAGATTCTTACATCTCAAGCATTTTTATCAGGCGATCAGCGCAGGATTCTTTCTAAAAATTTCAAAGGAGGAAAAATTTCAGCCATTCTGGGTGGTTCAGAGATTGACCTTTCTCAGGCAGACATGACCGAACCTGCGATGCTTAATATAGAAGTTGCTTTAGGTGGGGTAAAGTTGATTGTACCTCCTCACTGGAGCGTGCAGGTGAATGTTTCCAATGTGCTTGCTGGCGTGGAAGATAAGCGTCTTTACGCGCATGTGACTCCAGATCCGAAGAAAATTTTGAAAATTTATGGTTCGGTTATCCTTGGAGGTTTGGAGATTAAATCTTTCTAATCCAACTTGTAATTGTGATAAGCTCAGCACTCAGTTTCAAAGATAAAACTTGGTATAAAGCCATTCTGATCATCTTCCTTTGGGTGATTGGAGTGGCATACCTGATCCATCAATACGAGCCTGGGTTTGTCAATGCTTTGATTGATGTTGGGGTTCATACGTTATTTCTATTGATTGCTTTTTTCTTTTTAGAGAATATCTTTCGATTCTATACTCCACAGGAAAAGCATTTTTTAATTTTCTTAGCATTTCCCTTATTGCTTTCAACCCTTGTTTTTTTCTTGGGAAAATTCACTGTAGAACTCGTTCTTAATCAAAATAAGGAGTATTTAAGCTTTTTCAAGGAAATCAATCTGTTGTACGCCTTTGTTATTTTTCTAATTATACTAGGGTATGCACTTTTGTTATTGTTTCATTCAAAGTTAGATAGTCAGATCAAAGCAATGGAACGTGCGGATCAAATGGAGCGCTTGGCTAGGGAAGCCGAACTTTATCAATTAAGACAACAACTTCAGCCCCATTTCTTGTTCAATAGTTTGAATTCTATCAGTTCGTTAGTCAAAAGAAAACCTGTTGAAGCTAGAGAGATGGTGTTGCAGCTGTCTGATTTCTTGAGAAAAACGATTAGGAAGGAGAACAATAAATGGATCAAGGTTGCTGAAGAATTAGAATATTTGAGGTTGTTTATTGGAATCGAGAAATTACGGTTCGGCCATCGTTTATCTGTTGATTTTATAAGTGATGCTGCAACCGATAAACTTGTTCTACCTCAATTGATGGTTCAGCCACTTTTGGAAAATGCAGTCAAACATGGACTTTATGGTGTACTTGGAGATGTTTTGATCAGCGTTGGATTTGAAGTAGAAGATCAGTATTTGAAAATAAGTATTTCAAATCCATATGATCCAGAAGCTGGGCAAGCCACTGGCGAAGGGTTTGGTCTAAAAGCAGTGAAGCGAAGATTGTTTTTGCTTTTTGGGAGGCATGATTTACTTCAAGTAAAGGAAGGTAAAAATCTTTTTGTTGTAGAACTTAAAATACCACAAAACTATGATCAATATAGTAGTCATTGATGATGAACCGTTAGCAGCAGAGTTGATTTTAGAGTACTTATCGGATTATGAGCAGACATGCGTTTTAGCTGTCTGTCATGATGGATTTGATGGGCTTAAGACGATCAAAGAACTCCAACCTGATTTGATTTTCTTGGACATACAAATGCCAAAGATTACTGGTTTGGAAATGCTAGAATTATTAGAAAACCCTCCTGCTGTAATTTTTACAACCGCTTATGATGAATATGCTGTGAAGGCTTTTGATGCTCAGGCTATAGACTATTTACTCAAGCCATTTTCAAAAGAGCGTTTTGGTAAAGCCATTGAGAAGTTTCTAGTAATGGGAGATAATCTTAAGGAGCTTGGTAAATATAATTTTACTAAAATGGAAGCTCCTGGAGTTTCAGAGCGAATTGTTCTTAAGGATAAAAATGAAATCAAAATCATCCCTTTTTCAACGATCCAATATTTGGAAGCGAATGATGACTACGTGAATATTTACACAAGCGAGGGGAAGTTTTTGAAAAACAAGACAATGAAGTATTTTGAACAAGTTTTAGATGACAAGGCTTTCGTGAGAGTGCACCGTTCTTATATTGTCAAAGTCACAGAAATCACAAAAATAGAAGGATATGAAAAAGACAGCTTCTTGCTTATCCTCAAATCAGGAGAGAAAATCCCTGTAAGTAAGTCTGGCTATCCAAAGTTAAAATCAGTCTTAGGGATATAAAAAAAGAGCCTCAAGGGCTCTTAATTTTTTTAGTATTCATCTTCATTAAAGAAGAAATCATCTTTTGTTGGATAATCAGGCCAAATCTCTTCGATATTCTCGTAAGGCTCACCGTCATCCTCCAATTCTTGAAGGTTCTCTACGACTTCCAAAGGCGCACCCGAGCGAATCGCATAATCAATTAATTCGTCTTTGGTTGCAGGCCATGGAGCATCCTCTAAGTATGATGCAAGTTCTAATGTCCAGTACATAGTGTCAATGTTTTAATGTTTACCGCCTTAACGGGTTGCAAAAATAGAAATTGTTTTAAATTTTCAATCTTAAACTCAATATTTGTTTGAAAGTTCCTTCAATATAAAATTTTTCACATCTATTTTTCTTCGGAAGGCACTTATTTTTCTTCTCAACATGATCTCAAAATCGGGTTCATTGCTTTTGAAGTTCTCAGCATTTTCTTTCACAGTTTTCAATTCACTTTCGTCCCTATGAATCAAGTCCCTTAAAATTGAAGCTTTGATCTTACTTTGCTCTGATTCTGGAAGGTCACGTAATTCAGAGTTTTTCGTGATTGCGAGTTTGTTTAGAAAGGATTTCTCAAACACAATCTCAGAATAGTAAATAAAATTCCTGGTGATCAAATTCGCATCTCTAGGTCTTGTCTGACTCAAAGGTTTCCACTCATTCTGTAATTTCCGAGCTTGAGAGACTGTCATTGGAGAAGTGTCCAAATATGCCAATTTCTTCATATCCTCAGCAAGGGATTCCATTTTGGAAAGTATTTCTCTAGGATTCAACCTTGGTCCGGATTGCATCTCTCGCTTAAACCTGCTAAAGATTCGATTGTTCAACTTAGAAAATTCATCCCAAAGTGGTTGTCTTTTTTCTGCTGGGACTTTGCCAGAAGTCTTCCATTCTTTTTGAATTTTTTTACTGATCTCGAAAGCCTTTTTGGCATCAGGATTATTAAAAGCTTCCTGAGCTTGTCTGACCAAATCTTCGTAGATCTTAATATTTTCCTCAGCCTGAACAGCCATTTCTTCGAAGAATACTTTTCTATTGTCAAAGAAAGTATCTACCGCTTGATTGAAAGCGTTCTCAATTTGTTCTTCAAATTCTTTCTCAACAGGACCGGTTTTGATCCATCTGAGTTTTAGATTTTTGTATTCTTCGGTAGTCTCTTTCCAGTCCGTGTTGTCTTTCAAAGCCTCAGCTTCCAAAATCAAACCTCTCTTGATTTCTAGATTTCGTTCCCTGTTTTTTTGGATGATTTCTTCAAGATAGATTTCCAGCTTGTTGAGCTCTTCGATCAAAGGAACAAAATCACCCAATGCATCATATTGCATCAGTGAATCTCTCAAATGAATCAACTTCATCAGGAAGGATCCTTTGTTCTGATTTTCTTCAATATCTTTTTTTAGATTCTCTACTTTCTCTTTGATAGTAGCAAATCGATCTTCAAAGTACTTAAGGGTTGACGCTTCGTCTTCTTTCACCTCACCAATCACACGATCAGCTTGATTCAAAAATCCCTTTAAAAATACCTTATTGTCCTTAATGTATCCGTATGGATGTTCCATTTTGATTTAATAGGTTGTAGATTTTTTCTTGCTTTCTGCAAATTAATTAATTCAAAACCATTTATCCTAAGAAAGCCCTTTTTTTGCATCTTTGTCTTTCAGTTTATTCATTTTAATAAAAAAACTATACAATGAGCGGAGAAAAAATCATATTTTCAATGGCGGGGGTGTCTAAGATTTATCCTCCTCAGAAGAAAGTTCTGAAAGATATTTACCTATCATTTTTTTACGGAGCAAAAATCGGTGTTTTGGGTCTCAACGGATCCGGGAAAAGTTCCTTGTTAAAGATCATTGCAGGAATAGATAAAGAGTTTTTGGGAGAGGTAGTTTGGTCCCCCGGCTATTCTGTCGGGATGCTAGAGCAAGAGCCTCAGCTTGACCCTACCAAGACGGTGAAAGATATCGTGGAAGAAGCAGTTTCCGAGACAGTCGCTTTGCTGAAAGAATTTGAAGCTATCAATGAGCAATTTATGGATCCAGCCTTGATGGAAGATCCTGATGCGATGGATAAGTTGATCGAGAAGCAAGGAGATGTGCAGCAGAAGCTTGACGCTGCCAATGCTTGGGAGTTGGAGACGATGTTGGAGAAAGCTATGGATGCGCTTAGACTGCCTCCAAGTGATGCTATTGTCGGCAATCTTTCTGGTGGTGAAAAAAGGAGAGTAGCCCTTTGTCGACTTTTGCTTCAAGAGCCAGATGTTTTGCTTCTTGATGAACCTACCAACCACCTCGATGCTGAGTCAGTTCTTTGGCTTGAGCAACATCTCAAACAATACAAAGGAACTGTTATCGCAGTGACTCACGATAGGTATTTCTTAGATAATGTCGCAGGATGGATTTTAGAATTGGATAGGGGAGAAGGGATACCTTGGAAAGGAAACTACTCTTCTTGGCTAGATCAAAAGCAAAACAGGTTGAAACAAGAAGAAAAAACCGAATCCAAAAGGCAGAAAACGCTCGAAAGAGAATTGGAATGGATCAGAATGACTCCGAAAGCCCGTCAGGCCAAAGGAAAAGCACGTCTAAGTGCTTATGACAAACTGATCAGTGAAGAAGGAAAAGAAAGAGAAGCTAAGCTAGAACTTTATATCCCACCTGGGCCGAGACTAGGGGCTAAAGTGATTGAAGTCAATGGGGTTTCTAAAGCTTTTGGAGATAAATTATTGTTTGAAGATTTGTCTTTCAATCTGCCTCAAGGAGGGATTGTAGGAATCATCGGTCCAAATGGTGCTGGTAAATCTACACTCTTCAAATTGATCACTGGGAGAGAAAAAGCGGATGCCGGTAACTTTGAAGTAGGTGAGACGGTGAAGCTCGCTTATGTGGATCAAGAGCATGATACTTTGGATCCAAATAAATCGGTTTATGAATCGATTTCTGGAGGCAATGAAATCATTAAACTGGGGAACAAAGAAATGAACTCCCGAGCCTATGTCGGAAAATTCAATTTCACAGGTTCGGATCAGGAGAAAAAAGTGGGCGTACTTTCAGGTGGAGAGCGGAATAGAGTTCACTTGGCGATGACACTTAAGGAAGGCGGAAACTTACTCTTACTCGATGAACCTACCAACGATCTCGATGTCAACACACTGAGAGCTTTAGAAGAGGCCTTGGAAAACTTCGGTGGATGTGCAGTGATCATTTCCCACGATAGATGGTTCTTGGATAGGATTTGTACCCATATCTTGGCATTCGAGGGAGATTCTCAGGTATATTGGTTTGAAGGAAACTTCTCCGATTATGAAGAGAACAAGAAAAAACGTCTTGGCGATTTGACTCCGAAAAGGATCAAATATAAGCCTTTGAGGTAATAATTAAATCATATAAGAACCCATTAAATTCAACCGATGATTAATGGGTTCTTATATATTTTTTGAGTTTAAACTTCATTAAAACGGGTTCTTCAAGGTCCATATCTTCCAAGAGATTTAATAATTTTATATCCTTTACATTTTTTTCTTTAATTCTTTGGGTAATGTAATCTTGGTAAACTGCCACAACATCAATATTTGAAGCTGCATAATAGAATTCACTTTCTTTGGAATAGGAAAGTATACTGTAAGGACCTGTAAAAAACATCCATACAAAAACATCACCTTTACCTTTGGCGGCATGGTGCATATTCTGATGTCCAAATGTCTCACCGCTTGACAATCTAACTCCAAGCGTATACCCATTGCTTAACCCTTCTCTAAATTCATAATAACACAAGAACTCTCCATCATCACCAATTTCAAATTTGCTAAGAATATTTTTTTTGATTTTATCTGCGGGATTTATGTAAGAACCGTGGTCAAAAATATTTTTTTCTTCAAATTTATTGGGAAAGTCAATCAAGTAAACTAAGGAATCTTCCTTTTGATTCTCTTTGATTTTATAGATTTTGGAAGATAATGGGTAAGTGTAAAATTCTTTGTTAATAAATCCTGAATAATTTAAAGGGATAAAATTTTTGCTAGGATTTACCATCATTTTTTGATCTATTACTTCTCCTGATTGATTATATATGCTTATATTAAATTTATTACTCTCTTCACCTAAATAAGAATAGAGTGCTAAATTGCCAGACTCGAGGACACCGAACTGAGAAGCCCAATTTTTTAATTTAATCTTCTTAAGAAATTTCAAATCACTGTCAAATTGCAAGATTGCATGGTCTGCTCTTGAAAATATATTTATGATATTAGAATTTTGATCAATATCAAAATCTGAGGCTTCTTTATATTCTTCAGGTCCTTCTCCTATTTTTCCAACTTGAGCAATATAGTTCCCATTAGAATCAAAGGCTATCAGTATGTTGTTTTTACCGTCAAGGACAATAAGTTTATTTTCCATTTCTTGAATTTTGGAAACGGATGTAAGTTTGAATTCATCTGGCGTATTAAATTTAATATACTCAACATCTTTCATTAAATCTCGGGGGGAGATTAAAGAATCAAAGTTTTTGACATTTTTGAAGTCAATTAATTTGGTATTCATAAATTCATTACTTTCCTCACTTTTACTACATCCAAAAAGTATTACGTAACAAATTAAAAATTCACATATTCGCTCCATAAAATTTTAGTTTGGACAGGTTGTCTTTGTTTTAATTTGAACTATTATGGTTAATTTTTATCAAGATAATACTTTTTTCCATCCGTAAATCGATATCGATTAAATTTTTGGTTTACATATATTTCTTATGTTTGTAAATATTTAGTAGACAAAAAACCTCTTCAAAATCGCTAATCAAACTACTTATGAAATTTGAATCTCTTTCTGTTTTAGTTTGTTTTTTGTTTTTTTCTTCATGTTCCAATAATGAAGACAAGAGGTTAGTACCATTAAAATTTAAGAAAATTGGTACCATTTCCTTAAAGCTTGACGATGAAACTTCAGGTAAAAGCAGTTATTATGATTTAGTGGAGATGGAAGAGGATGTTTTTTTGGCTTTTTTGAATAAGACTAATAACTCTGTTTACTTTTACAATCTTAAAAATCAAGAACTAGAGAAGAAAATTTATTTTGAGAAAACTGGTCCAAATGGAGTAAATGAGGTAACGGGTTTTCTAATTCAAAGTGAAGATTCAATATTTGTTTATTCTTATAATGGGCGTAGAATAAGTCTATTAAATAAAAATCTTGAAGTAATAAATAGATATTCTATTATTAGTGATGAAAGGGAGGTCAATCCACAAGTTAATTCACTTCGAAAGATACATAAGGTTGATAATATTTTGATCTTAAATAGCTGGGGTTCCCAAAGAGAATATTATAAAAATCACGATTTTCCAAATAGTATATTGACATTTTTAGATTTAGAAAACAATAAGCTTTCATACGATGTAACTTATCCTAAAAAGTATACTGAGGGTATCTGGGGAACTCAACTTTATCAAGTCTATCATGATTTTAATACGATGAACAATGAACTTATTTTAAACTTTCCAATTGATGATAAAATTTACATCTATGATTTTGAAAATAAATTATTAAAATCAGAAAAGGTAAAAAATGATATTCCTCTGTTAATAAATCCACTGTCAAAATCACAAGAAAAAATTTCCATTGATTTATTGTCAGAGTTGAAAATTATAAAATCCCAAAAAACTTATTATTTCATAAGATTTATAAATGAATTAGAAATTTATATCCGGATAATCAATAAAGAAATTTCTGAAGAAGACTTGAATTCTGGTGATCTATCCAAGATCTCATTTGGAGAATCTACTTTACAATTTATAAACAAAGATTTTGAACTGATTAGCGAAGTTCATCTTGATAAATCTTATTTTCTTCCATCTTTATTCTATAACAATGGAAATATATACATCGAAAAATTTCAGTCAGACAATGAAGATATTCTCAATTTTGATGTGTTTAACTTCAGCATCATGCCAAATTGATAAAGCCAAATTTAATTAGTCTCGAAATGAACAAAAAAATACTAAATATCGCCATTGCTATCCATGCAGCTATTTTAGCACCGCATTATTTGGGTATTGAATACCTAGGGAGTATAAGAGGGGCGATTTGGGTTTCCATGATCTTTCTATTACTGGTAAATTTTCTCCATATGTTTTGGATTGAGTGGAAAAAGCAAAAAGAGATCAAGTCCAAACAAAAATTATAAGCTTTATTGATGTTTTACCTGTGGAATATTTTTCATTAGTTCAGTTTTAAAAATCATTTATAAACTTTTTTAAATCACCAAGTTCTTTTTTGTTTCTTTACTCTGAAAATCCAAGCAGGAAATATATGAGAACTATTTTGCTAAGGCCAGGAGCTGAAGAGTTGAATTATGAGATCAGGGGTATTGTCAAAAAGGCAAGGCAAATCGAAGCTTTGGGGCAAACAATCACTTGGGAAAACATTGGAGATCCAATTCAAAAGAATAATAAGATTCCAACCTGGATGAAGGAGATTGTCTCTGAATTGGTTAGTCAAGACCATACTTACGGCTATGCAGATTCCAAGGGAGTGTTAGAGACTAGGAAGTTTTTGGCAAATTTGAACAATCAGAAAAAAGGCGTCCAAATCACTGCAGACGATGTGCTTTTCTTTAATGGTCTTGGAGATGCTATCGCCAAGTTGTATCAATTTTTAATCCCAACGGCTAGAATTATAGGTCCTTCTCCTGCTTACAGTACGCATAGTTCCGCTGAGGCAGCGCATGCCAATACAGCACCAATTACCTACAAGCTAGATCCAGATAATCAGTGGCTTCCTGATATGGAAGACCTCTACAACAAAGTTAAATACAATCCCAGCATTGTCGGGATTCTAATCATCAATCCAGATAATCCAACAGGGATGGTTTATCCCAAAGAAGTTTTGGAGGATTTTGTGAGGATCGCTAGAGAATTCAAGCTCCTTCTGATTGCGGATGAAATTTATCAAAACATCACGTATAATGGAATTCTAGCTGTAGCATTATCTGAGGTGGTTGGCGACTTGCCTGCAATTTCCATGAAAGGAATATCCAAAGAATTTCCTTGGCCAGGTTCTCGCTGTGGATGGATGGAATTTTATAATCGAGGGGCTTCCAAGGAATTTAGTAAGTATGTGCAAACACTAGAAAATGCTAAAATGATAGAAGTTTGCTCTACGATTTTGCCACAACTTTCTATTCCAAAAATCATGTCGCATCCCGATTATGCAGAATATCGTCAAGCGGAAAACTTTAAAATTGGCCAGAGAAGTAAGCTGATGGAAGAGTTGCTTTCTGGTATTCCCGGCATCAAATTTAATCCTACGCAAGGGGCATTTTACAATACTATTGTTTTTGAAGAAATCTATCTCAGTCCAAATCAGTTTTTACCAATTGAAAATAAAGAAATCAAAGCTTTAATGGAGTATTGGCTGAAGGAAGAAAATATGCCGATGGACAAAAGATTTGTGTATTATTTATTGGCTTCTACAGGAATCTGCGTAGTCCCAGTATCTTCTTTTTGCTCCGATTTGAGAGGGTTTAGAGTGACCTTGTTAGAAGATGATGAAGCAACTTTTAAAGATACATTTACTAGACTAGCAGATGCTATTAAGGTCTATTTGGGGTTGTAGGGTTAAAAAAGTTAGTTGTATTATCAAGCTTCATTATAAATTATCTAAACTAAAAATAGTTCGACCCCTTTGGGGTCGTTGGTTATCGAATCAATATCTGCCTTCCACCGGATTTGCATCCGGGGTTAATTATGGTTTAACCACTTCGTGGTTATTAATTTTAAATTAATGAACCGAATTTTTTGATTTTGAATATTTTTCTGCGCCCTCTGCACCTTGGCTTTCTTTGCGAGCAAGCTAAATCCTTGCACTTTTTAATTCCCCGTTCTCCACATTGCTCTGTAAAATAATTTTCTGAGTTCCTCAGGAGATTCTCTTTGGGCGAGGCCTTCGTGTTCGCGGACATCGATTGAAGTAGCAGGAGGGGTGAATTTCTCTTCCAAATCCTCTACGGGGTTTTTGAGAAGTGAGTTGAGGTCAGGTTGCCCAGCATCAATCCATGCACTGTACCAAAAGTCAGCAATCATCTTGATAGAGCGTTTCATCTGCCTTTCTACTTGTCCAGCAAGCATATCATTATAGGCTTTTGTAAACTCCTTCGAATACACTTTTGTATTGATACCGCCTCTTTCTTCAAAACTGAATTTCTTGTCCTCAGGAAATCGCTGACTAAGAATTTTTTCAAAATTTAATACAGAATCCAAAGCTAAATGTGCTCCGATAATCGCATCCCATGCTTCAAGTTGGGTGTTGGGAATGTATTCGGCTTGTCCTACAAAAAAGTCAAAATCATCTGAAAGCAATTCTGGAACTCGACTTTCCCAAAAGGCGTGGATGCCATATTGATTGGTGAGTTGTCCGTTATAATTCTTGGTGGTGTGCAAGGGAACATTGATATCGCCGATATAATGACCCAAATCAGCAGCAAGTCTTAGGATAGCTTTTTGGTCCTTTTTTTTGAAAGCTTCTGTCAATTGATTTTTGGTATTGTAGGCATTCCAAGGGCCGATGCCGTGTTTTCTTAATTCCTCTTCTCCAAATTTCTCCACAGCCTTATTCCAATATCTTGGCAAAATATAAACGGCACTATCGCCATATACATCAGCATCTAGAAAATGCTTTTCAGCTTCACCCTTTACAGCATAACGCCTTCTGTCAGGATTGACCGCGTTTTCGGTGATAAATTGGATGTTAGATTTAAAAAAACCAATCATTTCCGGTGGAAGTGAGAAGATCGCTAAGCGATTGATTCTCTTGTGTGCAAAAAATCCCCAAGCCACGATATCTGTGCTTAAGAATAAAAAGATAACTGAAAACGCTAAAAATCTTTGCATGAATAAAAATAATAAAAAATTCACAATTCAGATAATAAAAATTAATGCTACATTTGTGCTTCTATAGCGGTATAAGAATAAAAATTCCCGCCATTTCTTTGCTTTCCAAGGTTAAGTTTAGAAATTCTATTGCGTTTAAAAATTAATCCATTAACTTTGCACTCCATTTAGGAATAAGGGGATTGTTAAAAGAAATTAAGTAAATTAAGATATGGCAAATCACAAATCGGCACTTAAAAGAATTCGTGCAAACGAAGCCAAACGTCTGAGAAACAGATATCAGGCCAAAACAACTAGGACTTTTATCAAAAGATTGAAATTGACTACTGATAAAGTAGAAGCTCAAGAACTTTTGAAAAAAGTAACTTCTATGATTGATAAATTGGCTAAGAAGAATATCATTCATAAGAACAATGCTTCAAACAAAAAATCAAAATTGACTAGATTAGTCAATGCTATAGCTTAAAATCTAAGCTGTAAAAATATATAAGAGCCCTGATCTTCCGATCAGGGCTTTTTTTGTTACCTAAAAATCCCTATTTTTAGTTCATCCAATTTACTCACTTTTAATATTTTAACTTTTATGGATGATTATCAATCGATCAAAATATCTGCTTTAGCAGAAGAGGACAGGCCAAGAGAGAAGTTACTTTTAAAGGGTAGGTCAGCATTATCTGATGCAGAGCTGATTGCTATACTTATCGGATCAGGGACGAAATCGCTCAGTGCAGTAGATCTATCAAAGCACATCCTTGCATCTGTCAATTATGACTTAGCCTCTTTGGCTAGAATGTCTGTTAAAGATTTACAACAATTCAAAGGGATTGGTGAAGCAAAAGCGATTACCATTGTGAGTGCATTAGAATTGGGCAGAAGGCGGAAAAACGAAGTTCCTCAGAAACGACAAAAAATCAGTTCTTCTAAGGAAGCTTATGATCTGATGAAACCTGATCTGATGGATGAATCTGTAGAATCGTTTTATATCATCCTGCTAAATCGCAATAACCAATTGATCAAAAAGCAACTGATCAGCAAGGGAGGGACCAATGCCACAGTGGTCGATCCAAAAGTGATATTTAAGTATGCGCTAGAAGTGATGGCAAACTCCATAATTCTGGTTCATAATCATCCTTCAGGGAATCTCAAACCCTCAGAACAAGACAAAAGGCTGACTCAAAAATTGGTTGGTGCAGGGGAAAGTTTGGACGTTATAGTCATGGATCATGTAATATTCGCAGATTGTGGCTATTTTAGCTTCGCAGATGAAGGAATATTATAAAGGATGAGTACTAAAAATATTTTATTGACTATCGTAACGGTAATTGCATTGGCAGCCGTCATTTATACATTGACCAAAGCAGATGATCCTGAGGTTTATATCGAAAAGATTGAGAAAGAGCGAGAAAAGCAATTCAAATTCCTAAGGTTCAATCCCGAGTCACCTTTGGATGCAGAACAAAAAAACAACTTAGGAGCTTTGAGTTTTTATCCCATTGATCCAGCCTTCAAAGTCAGAGCGAGGTTAGTTCCGGCCGAAGACCGAAAGGTGATCACCATTCCAATGACTGACGGATCTGAGGAGAAATATATCAAACACTCCTATGCTGAATTTGATCTGAAAGGCGCTCCTCAAAGGTTACTTTTACTCCAAGGAATGAATGAAATCGACAAGCGTAACTTCTTTTTGGCTTTTGCTGATTCCACAAGTGGATTAGATACTTATGGTGGAGGTCGCTACCTCAACCTGAGACAAGACGGAAAAAATAGTGTTTCCATAGATTTCAACCTGGCTTATAACCCTTATTGCGCTTACAACCCTGATTTTGCATGTCCTCTTC
Source organism: Belliella aquatica (assembly GCF_014637795.1). Classification (GTDB taxonomy): domain Bacteria; phylum Bacteroidota; class Bacteroidia; order Cytophagales; family Cyclobacteriaceae; genus Belliella; species Belliella aquatica. The sequence continues at coordinate 180,277 of NZ_BMFD01000003.1, forward strand.
CTCCCAGAGAGAATTTGATGGAACTAGGAATTCTTGCAGGTGAAAAAGATTATAAAAAGGAGTAAGTTTTACAAACCTTCCTATAAATGGAAAGAAAAGTAAAAAAATAGCTTCTATTGCCTTCCTGCCTATCCCAATTCTCTTAAATTTGTGCCTTATTCTGAAATAACTTGAATTCATGAAAATTTCTATAAATAGACTGAAAGATTTTATACTGCTTGATCAATCTTCTGAAGAAATCGCTTCGTTGCTGACCGGTTCTGGTCTTGAAGTGGAGGGGATAGAGCGTTTTGAATCGATCAAAGGGGGCTTGGAAGGGATTGTCATCGGAGAAGTTCTTACCTGCGAAAGACATCCAAATGCTGATAAGTTGAGTGTCACTACAGTAGACATCGGAACTGAAGTGGTGCCTATCGTCTGCGGAGCGCCAAATGTGGCGGCTGGACAAAAAGTGGTAGTAGCCACCGAAGGTTGTATGCTGTATCCAAGTTCTGGAGAACCTTTTCAAATTAAAAAAGCAAAAATCAGAGGTGAGGTATCTCAAGGAATGATTTGTGCCGAAGATGAAATTGGTTTTGGAGAAAGTCATGCAGGAATCATGGTTTTGGACACAGACTTACCAAATGGATCTTCCGCCGCGGATTACTTCAAGGTTGAAAATAGTGATGTTTTGGAAATTGGGTTAACGCCAAATAGAGCTGACGCTGCCTCACATCTGGGTGTAGCGCGCGACCTGAGAGCACTTTTGAACAAAGAAATCTGTCTACCACCCGTAGACAAGTTTAAAGTTGATCACACGAATTTGACCATCCCTGTTTCAGTCGAAAGTGCAGAAGATTGCCCTAGATACGCAGGATTGACAATTTCTAATATCAAAGTTGGCCCATCTCCAGCTTGGCTTCAAAACTATCTGAAAGCCTTGGATTTGGAACCGATCAATAATATCGTAGACATCACTAATTTTATTCTTCATGATTTGGGTCAGCCGCTTCATGCTTTCGATGCAGAGCAGATCGGTGGAGGAAAGATTCATGTGAAAAAATTAGCCAAAGACTCAAAATTCATCACGCTTGACGATAAGGAAAGAAAACTTTCTGGCGAAGAATTGATGATTTGTGATGAAAATGGAGGGCTTTGTATAGCAGGTATTTTTGGAGGAAAAGGCTCTGGTGTCTCAGATACTACGACAAAAATTTTCTTAGAAAGTGCATATTTCTCACCAGATATCATCAGAAAAGGAAGTCAATTCCACGGGCTCAAAACAGATGCTTCCTTCAGATTTGAAAGAGGGACTGATCCAAATATGCCGATTTATGCATTAAAAAGGGCAGCGCTTTTGATTCAGGAATTAGCTGGAGGAGAAATTTCATCTGAGATCATTGACATTTATCCGAATCCAGTCGCAGACTTTGAGATAGATGTGTTGTACAAACATGTGGATAGATTGATTGGAAAGCATATCCCAAAAGATCAGGTAAAATCGATCTTAAAAGGGCTGGAGATAGATGTGATCAACGAAAAGGAAGATGGATTTACAGCGATTGTGAAGCCTTACAGAGTTGATGTGACTAGAGAGGCTGATGTGATCGAGGAGATATTGAGGATCTATGGTTTCGAAAATGTAGCCTTATCAGAAAATCTTAATGCAGATTATCTGGCAGAGCATCCAGTCAAAGACTTGAATAAGTTGCAATACAGACTGAGTGAAGTACTTTCTGGTCTTGGTTACTTTGAGATCATCACCAATTCATTGACCAAGCCTATTTATGTAGAGAAATCTACCCATCTCAAATTAGAGGACAATGTTGTCATTCTCAATAAGCTGAGTGAGGACCTTGGTGTGATGAGGCAAAGTCTTCTTTTCACAGGTTTGGAAGTGTTGGCGCACAATATCAACAGAAGACAAAAGGATTTGAAATTATTCGAATTTGGATCCGTTTACTTCAAAGAAGCAGAAGGGTATAGAGAAGAAAAGAGACTTTCACTTTTCTTGACAGGTGAGAAAACAGCAGAGAGCTGGTTAGAGCCGTCCAAAGACGTTCAATTCCCAGATCTATATGCTGTGGTAGAGCTGATATTGGAAAAGCTAAGTATTGATAATGTCACTGTTGAAATTGTTCATAGTGCCCCGTTTGATTACGCTTTGCAGCTTAATTTAGGAACCAAAATCTTAGGAACTGTTGGGATGTTGGATACATCAATCAGCAAGTTAGCGGAAGTGAAACAGGCAGTTTTATTTGCGGAACTCAATTGGGATTTGCTTTGCAAAAAGTCAAAAGGCTTGAAGAAATATCAAGAGATTTCAAAATTTCCGGAGGTAAGAAGAGATTTATCTTTGGTGATAGATAAAAAAGTTACATTTGATGAAGTAAAAAAAGTAGCTTTAAAGGTTGGTGGAAAGTTATTGCAGCGCATTGGTGTGTTTGATGTTTATCAAGGAGATAAGATTGAAGCAGGCAAAAAAGCTTATGCTTTGAGTTTTTATTTGCAGGATTTGGAAAACACATTGACAGATAAAATTATTGATAAAACCATGAGCCGATTGATTCAAAGCTTTGAGAATGAGACCGGTGCTTTTATCCGAAAATAAAAAATGATTCACGAAGAACTCCAACGATTAGAGAAGCTAGCTACTCAGGTTAGCAAAAAGCTAGAGCAGATAGAAGAGCAGAATCTAATGCTCAAGCATGAAGTAGATTTCTTGAGATCCAGCATCAAAGAGAAAGATGCTGCGTTGGAGGATTTTAAAAATCAAATTAAAATTACTAAACTTGTAAACAGCATACCAGTGGAAAACATTGAGTCTGCCGAGTTGAGAGAAAGGATCAATAATTATATACAGGAAATCGATAATATAATTGCCTATTTGTCTGAATGATATGGAAACACTTTCTGTGAAAATAAAAATCGGAGATCGCGAATACCCGATGAAGGTAAAAGTGGAGGATGAGGCGAAAATCAGACATGCAGGGAAATTGATTAATGATAAAATCAAAAGATATAGAGAAGAATTTGGCTTGGATGACAAACAGGATTTATTGGCTATGGCAGCATTTGACTGCATGGTGGAATCAATGGAACAAGACAAAGTCAACTCAGATGACAGCGAAATGATAAAGGCAACAATAGCCAAAGTAAACCGTCAGTTAACAGATCTTTTATAATTAAAACCCAAAACTCAAAAAGGCACTTTTTGCTTTCCTAGGAGGTATTATTATATAAAATAACCTATGGGAGAATCATTATACATCATCATTTCAGGTCTAGTAGGACTTGGGATTGGAGCCTTAATTGTGGGCTTTTTTCTGAAAGGAAATAATAAGAAAATCGAAGAAGAAGCTAAGGAAAAAGCTAAAATCATCTTGCGTGAAGCGGAGATGAATGCTGAGTCTTTGAAAAAAGACAGAATTCTTGAAGCCAAAGAGAAGTACTTGAAGCTGAAATCTGAATTTGAAGAAGAGGCTAATAAGAAAAAAGCGATTATCATCACCAATGAAAATAAGCTAAAGCAGAAAGAACAAGTGCTTTCCAAGGAGCTAGAGCAAATCAAGCGCAAAGAAGCTGAACTCGATAGCAAAAAGGAAAATCTAAGTGCTCAGATGCACTCGGTTCAAGTGAAGAAAGATGAGCTCGACAGGGTGACCAATCAGAGAATTGCTGATTTAGAAAAAATCGCAAATCTAACCAAAGAAGAAGCTAGAGAGCAATTGGTAGAAATGCTGAAAGACGAAGCTAATACAAAAGCTTCTTCACACATCAAAGATATCCTAGATCAAGCAAAATTGTCCGCAACTAAGCAGGCCAAAAAAATCGTCTTGGATACCATTCAGAGAACAGCTACAGAGCATGCCATTGAAAATTGTGTGTCTGTATTCAATATCGAAAGTGATGATATTAAAGGTAAAATCATCGGTAGAGAAGGTAGAAATATCAGAGCACTAGAAGCTGCTACTGGAGTTGAAATTGTAGTAGATGATACGCCTGAGGCGATTATTATCTCAGGATTTGATCCGGTAAGAAGAGAAGTTGCCAGATTATCACTTCATAGATTGGTACAGGATGGTAGAATCCACCCAGCAAGAATCGAGGAGGTAGTTGCAAAGACAGAAAAAAACATAGACGAGGAAATCGTTGAAATAGGAGAACGTACTTGTATAGAACTTGGAATTCACGGCCTTCATCCTGAGTTGATCAGAATGGTGGGAAGAATGAGATTCCGTTCTTCTTATGGTCAAAACTTACTTCAACATTCCAAAGAAGTAGCCAAGCTTTGTGCTACCATGGCAGCTGAAATGGGCTTGAATGCTAAGATGGCCAAAAGAGCAGGTTTGCTGCATGATATTGGTAAAGTTTATCCTGAGGAAGCTGAGTTACCTCACGCAATTTTGGGGATGGAGCTTGCCAAAAAATACAAGGAACATCCAGAAGTATGTAATGCTATAGGAGCTCACCATGACGAGATCGAGATGACTTCTATGATTTCTCCAATTGTACAGGCATCTGATGCGATCTCAGGCTCTAGACCGGGAGCACGAAGAGAAATCATGGATAGCTACATTAAGAGATTGAAAGATCTTGAGGATCTAGCATTGAGCTTTGATGGAGTAAACAAGTGTTTTGCGATGCAAGCAGGACGTGAACTTCGGGTCATCGTAGATGCTGATAATGTAAGCGATCAGACAGCAAGTCAGCTTTCATTCGATATCTCTCAGAAAATCGAAAAAGAAATGCAGTATCCAGGTCAGATCAAAATCACTGTAATCAGAGAAATGAGATCTGTGAGTTACGCGAAATAATAAATATTAATATTTTAATAATTGTAAAAGGTGTAGGAAAGATTCTACACCTTTTTTAGTTGAGATTCTTTTCCTATTTTAGAGATAATTTTATAGTCTCCAATTCCATTAACCCATCTTTTTGATGTTTGTACTGACGCATTTATTCTTTAGCATAGGAGAGGTTTTTTATTCTTCTTACAAAAATCTAAAGGTTCGAATAGCTAAGAAAAAGTTGTCTGAACAAGATAAAAATATCTTGAAAAATCTCTTTCCCTACTATGCAAAATTGAATGCAAGCCACAAACAGGAGTTTATAGAAAAGGTAGAGTGGTTTATAGCAGAGAAGAATTTTTTGCCACGAGGAGAGTTGATGATGGTTACCCAAGAGATGAAACTTTTGATCTCAGCCACAGCAGTGATGGTTACTTTTGGATTTCCAGGAGTGACTTTAAAACATTTCAAAAAAATACTGATTTATCCTGATTCCTATTATTCGACGATCAATCAGCAATTTCATCAAGGAGAAGTCAATCCAAAGCTGGGAATCATTGTATTGTCTTGGGAGAATTTTGTAAGAGGATTCATTGATTTGCAGGATGGGATAAATCTAGGAATTCATGAAATCGCCCATGCGATGAAGCTCGAAAATCAAATTCATTACAACAGTGAGAGTAATTTCTTCAATCCAACGCTTTGGGGACGATACGCTGAAAATGCATCTCTGGAAATAGAGAAAATCCTAAATGGAGAAGAGACTATTTTCCGCTCCTCTGCAGCAAACAATCAACATGAGTTTTTTGCAGTTGCCTTGGAAGTATTTTTCGAAAGGTCAGTCGAACTCAAAAGCTATAATCAAAGACTCTATCAATCTTTGGTCTACTTGCTGAAGCAAGATCCAATTGTATTGGCTCGAGAGGTTTAATGCAAATTGTTTACAAGCGGTATTGCCATCTTTTTGATTTATTGTGACTTTTGGAGTTATTAATTCTTCCTTTATGAAATCAATCAAAAGCTTACTATCACTCGCTCTATTGTTTCTGTTTGTCCAAGTTTCTGCTCAGGATATCAAATCAACTTACAAGGCAGCGGTAGAAAAACTCGCAAATAAAAAAGAAGTTCAGGATGCTTTTGCTTACATCTTTGAGATTGATGAGCAAACGATAGCTGATATGATCACTTTGACAGAGATTCCTGCACCATCTTTTGAAGAAACAGCAAAAGGCCTGGTTTTCGCAGAAATGCTTCGGAATGCTGGAGCTGATTCAGTTTGGATCGATGAGGTGGGCAATGTCATCGCATTGAGAAAAGGTAAGAAGTCGGATAAAACGATTGTGATCGATGCGCATTTGGATACTGTTTTTCCGATAGAAACTGATGTCACTGTAAAACAAAGAGGTGATACATTATATGCGCCTGGAATAGCTGATGCCAACCGTTCTTTGGCCATGTCGATTGCCTTGATGAAGACGCTTGTACATCAAAATATAAGGACAACACATGACTTATGGTTTGTAGGTTCTGTTGGAGAAGAAGGGCTTGGAGATTTAAAAGGGATGAAACACCTTTTTAGAGAAGGAGGCCATAAAATTGATGCATTTATCGCTATTGATGGTGCAGGGATAGATGGTATTGTCAATGGAGGAATCGGCTCTCTTCGGTACAGAGTTACTTTCAAAGGTTCAGGAGGACATTCCTATGGCGCTTTTGGAATAGGGAATCCGCACAATGCCTTAGCCAATGCGATTTCTAGTTTTGTTCCGAAGGCCGATCAGTTTACCAAAGAAGGAATCAGAACAACATACAGCGTGTCAGTCCTAGGAGGAGGGACTTCAGTGAATTCCATTCCTTATGAATCTTGGATGCTCGTCGATATGAGGTCAGAAAGTCAAGAAAGACTTCAAGGAATCAAAAAATTATTTTTAGAATCAATTGAAGAAGGTTTAGCAAAGGAAAACAGCATTATTCGCAGTGGAGATTCTTTGACAATAGATATCGAAAATGTAGGAGATAGACCTAGTGGATTGCTTGAATCAGAACACCCTTTGGTCCAACAATCGATGGCAGTTGCGAATTACCTTACAGGAAAGCAGCCAAGATTAAGTTCTAGCTCTACGAATAGTAATGTGGCATTTTCATTAGGAATTCCAGCAGTGACAATCGGAAGAGGCGGGCAGGCCGGAGGCGGGCACAGTCTTGATGAATGGTTCCTCAACAAAGATGGCTATCTCGGTCTTCAGAATGCTTTATTATTGATTTTGATGCAAGGGGAATATTAAAAAACGTATTTATCAAAAAACAGAAATCCCAAGCTTAATCAAGCTTGGGATTTCTGTTTTTAAAGACTTTTTATTTCCATTTATTTCACGAAGTATATTTCTACTTTATTTCGCTACACTAACTTCAATTTTACTTCCTCTCCACCTCTCTCAAATTCTCTAATTTCTTATTTCTCAGGAATCCATTGATATCTTCGAAGTGTTCTTTTACACGCTTGTTGCCAAATTCGAAAACTTTAGTCACCAATCCATCTAAGAAATCCCTGTCGTGGGAAACAACGATCAAAGTTCCATCAAAAGCTTTTAGCGCATCCTTGATGATGTCCTTGGTTTTCATATCCAAATGATTGGTAGGTTCATCGAGAATCAGGAGATTGACAGGTTCTAGCAAAAGTTTGATCATGGCTAATCTGGTTTTCTCACCACCAGAGAGTACTTTGACTTTTTTGTTGATGTCATCGCCTTTGAACATAAATGCACCCAAGAGATCTTTGATTTTTCCTCTGATCTCACCAACTGCGATTTGATCGATCGTGTCGAAAATCGTCAAACTTTCATCCAAAAGAGAAGCTTGGTTTTGGGCAAAGTAACCGATCATGGCATTGTGGCCCAATTCACATTTTCCTTCAAAGTCTATTTCTCCCATGATCGCTTTGATCATAGTAGATTTTCCTTCCCCATTTTTTCCTACGAAAGAAACTTTCTGACCTTGTTCGATGGTCATACTTGCATCTTTGAAGACTACATGATCGCCATAGGTTTTTGTGAGCTCTTCTACGATGACAGGGTATTTTCCAGACCTCGGGGATGGAGGGAAGCGCAATTTCAAAGCAGATGAGTCAACTTCATCCACTTCTACGATATCCAACTTCTCCAACATCTTCACACGAGACTGCACTTGCAAAGTCTTGGAGTAAGTTCCTTTAAACCTTTCTATGAATTGAGTTGTCTCAGCAATAAATTTCTGTTGCTCGTCGAATTGCTTCTGCTGCTGCTCTCTTCGCTCTTTTCTCAACTCGAGATAATGGGAGTATTTGGCTTTGTAATCATAAATACGGCCCATCGTCACTTCAATGGTTCTATTGGTGACATTATCCACAAAAGCCCTATCGTGGGAAATCACTACCACAGCTTTGGCTTTTTCTGTTAAAAATTCTTCCAGCCATTGGATGGACTCGATATCCAAATGGTTGGTAGGTTCATCCAAAAGTATCAAGTCTGGTTTTTGTAATAAGATTTTTGCCAGCTCTATTCGCATTCTCCATCCACCGGAGAATTCTGAGGTTGATCTTGTGAAATCAGCCCTTTCGAAACCTAATCCTAAAAGAACTTTTTCAACCTCGGCCTCATAATTTACTTCTTCGATGGCGTAGAATTTTTCGCTGAGTTCGGATACTTGCTCGATGATTTTATAATATTCTTCCGAATCATAATCAGTCCTCACGGTCAGCTCTTCATTAAGCCTATCGATTTCTGTTTTCATATTGAGGTAGGAAGCGAAGGCTTTGGAAGTTTCTTCCATCACAGTGCAATCATCCGCAGTAAGTAAATGTTGTGGCAAATAAGCAATTACCGCATCTTTTGGAGCAGAAACTCCACCTTTGGTTGGCTTGGTAGCTCCCGCGATAATCTTAAGCATCGTGGATTTTCCAGCTCCATTTTTCCCCATTAGGGCTATTTTGTCATTTTCATTGATGGAAAAAGAGACGTCACTAAACAATGCCGAGCCCCCATGCAATACCGCTATGTTATCTACAGAAATCATAATCTCAAATTTGAAGATGCAAATGTAAGGAATAGATGATTGAAAAATTGGAAGATTTGAAAATTCCTCAATGATTGATACGGATCTTATTATTTTAACCTTTCTAGACTTGAATGCTCGATTAAAAAACCAAAAGATGGTCTTCGGAATGGTCTTTGCTTTATATCTTATTGATAATCAAATTTTAAAAAAATGGATAACAGAGAAAAATTAGAGAAGATGGACAGGGCTTTGAGATTGATGCAAGATCTAAGACATAGCCAAGTTGCCATGGTCGAAAAATCTTCTAAGCTTCAAATGGATGCCATGGAATTCAACTTTTCAGAAATGGAAAAAAATATGGGCGATCTTTTTAGCAGATACAATGAATCTCTCGATTTGATCGATGCAGAGGTTGAGCGCTTCGAAATCAAGAGAAATCAATTTGAGCAAAAACATGGCTTAGATAAAATTGAAGAAGAATAGAAATAAAACTTCTTAGCAGAAAAAAAACCGGTTTGAACTTAATCAAACCGGTTTTTTAATTTATCTAGCTTTAGATTAAGCTTCTACGCCCAATGCTTTTGCCATAACAGCTCCGATTTCAGCTGGTGATTCAGCTACATGGATGCCATTTTCTCTCATAATTCTCATTTTTGCTTCTGCAGTATCATCTGCTCCACCTACGATAGCTCCTGCATGTCCCATTCTTCTTCCTGGAGGTGCTGTTTGTCCAGCGATAAACCCTACAACAGGTTTTTTGTTTCCAGTTTCTCTGATCCATCTTGCGGCATCCGCTTCATAGTTTCCTCCGATTTCACCGATCATAACGATCGCATCAGTTTCAGGATCTTCCATTAAAAGTTGTACTGCATCTTTTGTAGATGTTCCGATGATTGGATCACCACCAATACCGATAGCAGTAGATACACCCATACCAGCTTTTACTATTTGATCTGCTGCTTCATAAGTTAATGTACCAGACTTAGACACAATACCAATTCTCCCTTGTTTGAATACAAATCCAGGCATGATACCTACTTTCGCCTCTCCCGGAGTGATTACACCTGGACAGTTAGGACCGATTAGGGTAGCACCTCTTTCCTTGATGTATGGTTTTGCTCTCATCATGTCAGCAACAGGAATACCTTCTGTGATTGCAATAATAACTTTGATACCAGCGTCTGCAGCTTCCATAATTGCATCTGCAGCAAAAGCAGGTGGAACAAAGATGATAGATGTATCAGCACCAGTTTTAGAAACTGCTTCTTCAACTGAGTTGAAAACAGGTTTTTCTAGATGTGATGACCCACCTTTACCTGGAGTTACCCCACCGACTACATTGGTTCCGTACTCGATCATTTGCTGTGCATGGAAAGATCCTTCAGATCCTGTAAACCCTTGCACGATCACTTTTGAATTCTTATTAACTAAAACACTCATGTTGCGATTTTTAAAGTTTGCACAAAAATAAAGGAATAAGACCTTAGATAAAAAGAAATCGGAAACAATATCCATTTAATTTACACTCTGCATATCTTTTTCTATTTTAGACGGCGCTATCGACCCATTATGAAAAAATTTATAGTCCTTATTTTCTTTTTTACGCTTTATGATTTGGCGTTTTCGCAGTCTTTTCAGTTTAACAGACAGATCAAAGGGGTAGAATTACCCACAGATAATGTCAACGGAATCCTTCAAGATAGCGAAGGGTTGATGTGGTTCAATACTGCGGACGGAATTTTTTATTCGGATGGATTTTCCACTTATGCAATTCCTGAAGAGATATCAAAACAGCTTACAAATAAAGTTAGACTATTTATTGATAACGATGGATTCGTTTGGGTTGCAAATCAATTGAAGGAAGCCAAAGCTTTTTATTACAAGAAAGGAGTATGGTCTCAGATGGTTTTTCCAAAAAAAGTATCTGAAAGAAAGGCATTATCGTATTTGGATATTGCCGTCATGGGAAAGGGTAAGGATAAAAAAGTATTTGTAATTTTTCCTGATGAGACTCATTTTTCTTTAGAAAACTGGAACCAATGGAGTACAGTGAAATATGATTTCAACAAAGAAGGTTGGTTAAAATCAACTTATCAAAATGAGGGTAAAAATTATTTATTTTTTGAACAAAACGCCTTTCTATTAGAAGAAAATAGTTTAATCGAAATAAAACCAAGAGGGATTGATTTGAAATCAGGCGTGTTACATGTCTCGTACTGTACTAATGAAAAAACCTTTTACTATTTAGGGAAAGATTTTTTGGCCTCAGGAAGTAATTTTATGGAAGTGGATGAAATTATCCACGAGGGATTTTTAAAAAATATTTATAGCGCTGTCGATTATAGTTTTCTCCAGGTAGAGAATGGGAAGGTGTATTATTTTTACAACTCGCAATTATACAAATACAATCCGAAGACAAAGCAAAAACAAGAAATCAGTGCCCAAGAAGCTGTCAAGTCTTATAATATTTATACCGCATTTGTTGATTCTGAAGGGATCATTTGGATTGGTACCCATAGAGGTTTGGTAAATATCAATTCGCTAAGGTTTTTGAATTTCAACTCTAGTGTTCTGCTAGATGATGAAGTAACTGCCTTGATCAGAATTGATAGAAATAAGTATTTAATCGGTTATAATAATGGGCTTCAACTGCTTGACAACGGGGAAATGAGTTCAATTATTCAAGATGAATCCCTCCAAGGTCAACCACGAAACAGGATTACCAATTTTTCAAAGGACAAAAATGACATTGTTTGGTTTTCTTCAAATCTAGCTGGAGTAGGAAGATATGACATCAAAACATCATCTGTAAGTTTTGAAGAAAGTCCACTAGATAAATTTGTCACATCCGTGAAGGCAATAGGTGATAGTTTGATTATAGTCAGTCGAGATAAGGTCTATCTTTCATCAATATTCAAGAAGAACAATCACTTTGCAAATGATATCACAGAAATCATTTTGAAGGATTTACGGCAAGAAGAAATATTTTTAAGAAAAGTCGATAGGTTGAAAGATGGAAGACTGATTTTTATGCAAGGAGGCAATCCTTACATTCAAGAGATTTTTATAGAAACTCCAGAGTACATAAATTTTATTGGATTTGATTTTTTGCAATTGGAGGATAAGCTACTTCTTGCAACAGAAACAGGTCTTAAGGTTTTCCAAGAAGGGAAAGTAAATACTTACAGGGTCAATGGACAGTCGATAGATAGGCCTATCTATGCGCTACATCAGGATCAATTTGGAGATATCTGGGTCGGAACAGATCAAGGAGTATATTTAATAAGAGAGGCGCAGATTAGTAAATTTGATGAAAAAAGTGGCTTGTCTGGTTCTGAAATCAATAGAGGAGCGCTTATCGATGGAGAAGATGGTCAAGTGATGATTGGTTCTCAAAGAGGGCTTTCTGTTTTTTATCCCGATGAAGATGACCAAAGGAAGAGTAAGCCAGTTACGCAGATATTGAGAATCTCACTACTCAATGCAAATGAAGATTTTCCGAGTTCTGGTCGTATAGAGTTTGAGAATAATTCCATTGAGGTCACCTATAGGGCTGTAAGCTTTCTTCAGACTTCTAATTTGGTGGTAAGATATCAACTTGAAGGACTTCATAGCAGCTGGCAAGAACTGGTTAACCCTAGGACTAACGTACTTACATTTAATAATCTACCTCCTGGAGAATATACTTTTAAGATGCAAGCAAGTTTAGGGGGCGTTTTTGATGAAGAGATTATCTCCAGCAAGCCTTTTGTCATTCTTAAGCCGATTTATTTACAAACTTGGTTTGTTTTGTTGCTGCTTTTAATTTTTCTAGGAATTGGGTTTTTACTCAATGCCTTGATGAATCAGTGGAGGAAACAAAGTATTCTTAAGCAAACCATAGATGAAAAGACCAAGGAGGCTTTCATTAGTGAAAATCAATTCAGGAATGTTTGGAATAGTTCAGTAGATGGCTTAATGCTATCTGCAGAAGGAGGGAAGATTTTAACTGTAAACCCTAGTTTTTCGAAGCTTGTTGGGATCGGCGAAGAAAGATTAAAGTCTTTGAATATCAAGGATCTTTATTCGGACCCTGATTTTTATGCGACACAAAGAAAACGTATTTTGGAAAAACTCGGGGATTCAAAAGAAATTGGATCTGTCTTCGAAATGGATATGCCTCTAAAAAGCGGTAATAAATTCATTGAATTATACGTCGCTAGGTTGAATACAGAATACGATAATAAGCCAATTATCCTTTCAGTATTTAGAGATGTGACTGATAAGAAAAAGTATGAACTAGGGCTTCAATTAGCGAAGGAAAAGGCAGAGGAAGCTAACAGACTCAAATCTAATATTCTCTCTAACATGAGCCATGAAATTAGAACCCCACTAAATGGGATTTTGGGGAGTACAGAGAATATCATGGAGAATTGGGAATTTGATTCGAAACTAGTCTCTCAACTGGAAATCATCCATGAATCGGGAGAAAGGCTGTTGAGTACGATCAATAGTATTTTGGATCTTGCCAAAATCGAAGCCAATAAATTCGAATTAATTTATAAAGACACTGAGGTCAATGATTTTATTAGTAAAATATTGCTCCCACTCAAAAATATGGCTATCAAAAAGGGATTGCTACTCTCTACCAAGTACGATACCAAGTCATTTACAGGAAAGATAGATCAGCGCTATTTAGAGATGATTATTAATAATTTGGTTGGTAATGCAATCAAATATTCTGATGAAGGAATGATTTTTATCAAAGTAAAAGAAGAAAGTGGAGCGATAAATTTCGAAGTCTCAGATAATGGTATCGGAATGAGTGAAGAATTCATGAAAAAACTTTTTCGCCCTTTCGAACAAGAAAGTGAAGGCTATGGTAGAAGATATGAAGGTTCTGGCTTGGGATTAACCATTACGAAAAATCTTATAGATCTCCTAGGAGGGGAGATTCATATCGAAAGTGTCAAGGGAAAAGGGACCAAAGTACAAGTCATTTTGCCTTTAGGGAAAAATTGATTTTAGTAAATGATTTAATCTTGTAATTTGCGCATACAATAACCACCGCCTATGTTTCCATTAAGGATTTTAATTACTGAAGATGACCATGTCTCCGCTTTACTATTGAAGAAAGCGCTTGAGAAAAACAATCATGAAATCATAGGGATTTCGGATTCTGGAGAGAAAGCCCTCGAAATACTCGCCGAGCATAAAGCTGATATCGTGATGATGGATATCAATTTGGCCGGAGAACTCGATGGGATCAAGACTACGGAGATCATCAATGAAAAATATGACATTCCTGTAGTGTACTTGAGTGCGAGTTCTGATGCAGAGACACTTACCAAAGTAGTCGGTACAAACCCAAGTGCATATGTAATCAAACCATTCAATATACGGGAATTGAATATGGTGATCGAGTTAGCTATATTCAAAGACAGGAAAGAAAAGGAACTTCAAAAACTCAATAATGAGCTTGAAGAAAAAGTGAGACAAAGAACTGCCGATCTTCATGAAGCGAATAAAGAACTCACGAGAGCCTTGGAAAAGGAAAGAGAAATCGGAGAATTGAAATCTAGAATTGTTTTAAACGTTTCTCATGGATTCAAGACACCTCTGACTTCAATTCTAAGTTCGGCGCAACTCCTTCAGATGTATGCTGACAAAGAGCATCCTTTCAAACCAAAAATCATCAAGCATGCTTCTAAAATTGAGAATTCTGTTAGGAGTTTGAATAGCTTATTGACATCTGTATTGTTCTTTGGAAAAGCAGATGCAAACAAAATAGACTATAATCCCAAGAAGATGTTTACTGCCGCGTTTATCAATGAAGTAGTAGATGTGGTAAAAGCTGGTGCTGAAAATGATGTTAAAATCAATTTGAATATTGGTAAAATCCCTAAAACGATCTTGTCAGATGTTGACTTGCTTTATCAAGTATTTGAAAATCTACTTTCTAACGCAGTGAAATACTCTAAAGATGGTCAGGAAGTTGATTTTTCTATTTGGGAAGAAGATGGGTTGATCAAATCCAAGATAGTCGATCGCGGAATCGGTATTCCAAAAAAAGAGCAAAGTCAACTATTTGACAGGTTCTTCAGAGCAAAAAATGTAGGGATTATCGAAGGTTCTGGTCTTGGACTTTCCATAGTCAAAAAATGTATCGATGTTCTCAAAGGCCAAATTGAATATGACAGTGATGCAGGAAAAGGCACAACTTTTCATGTGACTATTCCGATAAAGAAGTAATTATGCTATCAGTAAAAAATTTAAAATTTCAATACGATTCATCCACCAAGTTCGAAATCCCTGATATCCATTTAGATGCAGGAGAGGAGCTTTTAATTATAGGGAAATCTGGCAGTGGAAAAACTACAGTCCTCAATATTTTGGGTGGATTACTCAAACCACAGCAAGGAGAAGTGAAACTTGGTGATACAATACTTAGCTCTCTTACAGGTGCTAAACTGGATAAGTTTCGAGGAAAAAACATTGGAATAGTTTTCCAAAAACCACATATCCTTTCACCGCTGACAGTAGTGGAAAACCTCAAATTGGCTAATTTCTTTGTTGGAGAAAAAGGTGCTCAAAATCTTGATTTGCTCAAAGAGCTTGGGATATTTGATAAGCGGAAATCAAAAGTAACAACCTTGAGTGAAGGGGAGGCTCAAAGAGTTTCTATAGCAAGAGCTTTAGCAAATCATCCAAAATTAATTTTAGCAGATGAACCAACAGCGAGTTTAGATGATGAAAATGCAGCCATTGTAGTGAAGCTCCTTCAAGATCAAGCTAAAAAGTTCAATGCAGCCTTGATCATTGTCACACACGATCAGCGTGTGAAGGACCATATTTCAAAACATATAATCATGGGAGGTCTAGTATGAATATGATCAAATTAAGTTGGAAGTATTTAATAGCTAAACCCCTTAACACAGGACTGAATATCCTACTTTTAGCATTGGGATTGGCAATAATTACTGTTTTGATTTTGATCCAAGATCAATTTGAAAACAAAATGACCAAAGATGCAGAAGGTGTCGATCTTGTAGTAGGAGCCAAAGGAAGTCCACTGCAATTGATTCTCTCCAGTGTTTATCATATTGATTATCCAACGGGTAATATCGATATGAAGGATGCAATGGCTTTATCCAAAAATCGTCTTGTTAAAAATATTATTCCTCTAGGAATGGGAGATAATTATCAAGGCTACAGGATAGTAGGAACGAATCACGATTATCTTGCCCTCTATGATGCAGGATTTGAAAGTGGAGAAGCTTGGCGTAAACCTTTTGATGTTGTTCTTGGCTTTGAAGTAGCGAAGAAACTAGGATTGGGACTTGGTGATACTTTTATCGGTTCGCATGGCATAGGAAGCAGTAGTCATGAACATGACGAGCATCCTTATAAAATTACAGGTGTATTATCAGAAAAAGGAAATGTTTTAGATAAACTGATTTTGACTAGCATCGAATCTGTTTGGTATTCCCATGATGAAGGTCATGATCATGATAAATTTGAGGCTGATGTGAGTATTACAGGATTTCCGGAGACAGATGAAGATCGGGAAGTTACCTCACTTTTGTTGCAATACAGAAATCCAATCGCTGCAGTTCAGCTACCACGATTTATCAATAGTAAAAGTGCGCTCCAAGCAGCGTCTCCTTCATTCGAAATAAGCAGGTTGTTTGAATTGCTAGGAGTTGGAGTGAAGTTGATTCAAGGTTTGGCTGTTGCTATCATTATCATTGCTGGTTTAGGAATATTTATTGCTTTATTCAATTCACTCAAGGAAAGAAAATACGATTTGGCAGTCATGCGAACCTTAGGAGCTTCAAGTGGACAGTTGTTTATTCATATAGTATTGGAAGGTGTGATTTTAACCTTGTTAGGAGCAATAGTTGGAATTGCTATTGGGCACCTTTTCTTAGCTGTTCTCGTTATGCAAAATGAACAAGGAGCAATAAGTGGTTTGAGTGCGGCTGTATTCTTGCAAGAAGAATTGTGGATTGTTGGATATGCAGTAATCGTTGGTTTTGTAGCTTCTTTAATACCAGCTTGGACCGCATATCAAACAGACATTGCAAAACAGCTAACAAAGTCTTAAATCGCATCTAATTAAAATTGTCAACCCAAAGAGAATTACATCAAATGAGATTAAAACAAACATTAATTATTATAGGTCTGTTGTTTAGCACTTCTATCGCATGGGCACAGACATCACCAAATGTGTGGAGGGATTTGTCAGAAGTGACATACAAAATAGGAGAAGATGATTTTGGCGAATTGTACATCCCTGTATTTAGTCCAAAAATTAAAGGACTTGAAGGTAAAGTGGTAGAGGCAGATGGCTATATCATTCCTTTTGAAGGCATGTTCAAACCTGAGCACATTATCCTTTCATCTTTGCCTTTGGCAGAATGTTTTTTCTGTGGGTCGGGTGGTCCTGAGACAGTAATGGAAGTCATGATGAAAGATCCTATCAAATACACTTCAAAACGTGTCAAAGTAAGAGGTAAGCTGACTCTGAATGATAAAGATCCTGAAAAATTGATGTACATCTTGATAGATGCTGTGTTGTTAAATTAACAGCTTAATTTCATATTTCATCAAATAAAAAGGTCAGTGGAAATTTTCCGCTGACCTTTTTATTTTACCGTACCACTTCTCCGAGAATGATTTTCCGCTTTCTTATTATTAGCCAATAAAGTCGTGGCACTTAAGCGTTAGTCTTGGAGTGTTGCCGCTTATCAGCAAGATTATTTGTGAAAAACATCCGATAGCGTAGCGTAATTGATAATCAGACTGTTAAATGTGTTTCTTTTCCATTTCAACAAAATCAGCCATCAATTTTTTGGTCAATGGTCCGACTTGACCTGTTCCGATTTTTTGATCATCAATAAGGGTGATTGGAAGTATTTTTTTAGTCGTACTGGTGATAAATAGTTCATCAGCAGCAAGAAGCTCTTCAAAGCTAATGGGTCTTATGGAAGTTTGTGGCGCTAATTCAAGTACACGCATTCTAGTAATTCCATGAAGAATATGTTGATCAGGAGTAGAGATTTGACCATCCTTAATAACAAATATATTGCTTCGTGAGCTTTCGGATATGAATCCATTATGATGATAAATGACATCTTCAGCTCCACTATCTTTCCATGTTGCACTCAGCCATACTGGAAACGCATAGTTTGTCGTTTTGATATCTGCAATAGATCTTACATGATCTGCGCTGACCAACTTCACTCCCTTATCGTACTTTTCCTGACTTGGGAAAAGCAAGTCTTCACAGAAGATGTAAAGTCCTCCCTCGGATGGTGAAAAGTGGTTTTCAGACACTCCTCCTGTGAGAAGCATTCGGATACCTCCATTTTTCAAATCATTCTTTTCAATCAGTTCAAGGATGATGTCAGCCAATTCAGATTTGCTGTACTTTAAGTTTAGATAAGTCTTTTCTGCAGATCGAATGAATCGGTCTAAGTAATCTGATAGAAATAAAGGGACATGATTTGATGTCCTGAAAAAATCAAAAATTCCATACCCTCTTATTACACTAATGTCCATAGGATGTACAAGTGCCTTAGAGGAGTCAATTATTCCGTTTTTTGCAAAGCAGTATGGTTTCATGAAATTTATTTTGGTTTTTGGTCTCAATTATAGTTAAAGATGTATATTTGCAATTATGTTGCAAATAATAAGAAGAATATCATTTCAATCAGCGGACATCATGGGGATTTCAGCTTCCATCTTGTGTATGATTCATTGTTTGGCTTTTCCTGTATTGATTTCAGTTGGTTTTATCTTCTCTCCTGTTGATAATCATATTCATGAACACGACCACATACATTTTGATTGGCATTGGATTGATTTTCTTTTTGTTGCACTTGCGATATGGGCTGTCTATAATGCTGCTAAAAGTACGCAATCTAAGAGTATAAAAATAGCACTTTGGGTAGCTGTTTCTATTTTTTCTATTGGAGTCATGTTGCATGACGTATTTTATTGGATGCTATACGTATCTTTAATAGCTTCTATTGGTTTGGTCATTATTCATATCATTAATTGGAAGTTTCACAGGAAATGTAATGTTATTGTGAAATAATTTCTTTTTTAAGTGAAATTAATTTTAATTTGTAATTCGATTTAAAACGAATCAAATGAGACTTATTTTTACTTATTTCACTATTCTATCCACAGCCTTGATATTATTTTCATGTAGCGGTGAGCAAGTCGATGAAAATCAGATTCTTAAAGATGAAGTAATCGCAATCCATGATGAAGTTATGCCTTACATGGGAGACCTAAAATCTTTAAGAAAAAAAATCAACGAGAAATCAGAGGTGCTTGAAGAACAAGATTCTGTAGTTAATTCTGAAAAAGTTTTGGAATTAAAACTTTTAGCTAAAGATCTTGATGATGCATTTGAAGGGATGTTTGTATGGATGCGACAGTTCAAAAACAGCTATGAGGAAATGGGTGAAGAAGAGATCAAATCTTATCTTCAAGAACAAAAAGTATTGGTATCAAAAGTGCGAGATGATATCAATAGAAGTATGGCAGCAGCCAAAGAGGAATTGGAGGGAGTCTAATTTTTTTCTTTTAGATATTGATCAACTTGTTTTGCATCAATAATTCCTTCTTCATTTCCCCAAATATTATAAATATATGTGGTGATTTGAGCAATTTCCATATTTGTGAGATTGCTATTGGCAGGCATAGGTTGATTGTAAACTTGACCGTTGACTAAAATTTCACCTTTTAAGCCATTTTTTATTATCGCTACTGTTCTACCGATATCTTCCTTCATGTAGTCAGAACCTTTCAGTGGTGGAATCAATTTTCCTAGGCCAGTGCCTTCATTCTGATGACAATTCCCACAGTAGTTTTCATACAAAATCTTGCCTTCAATAGCATACTGAAGGATTTTTGCATCTTTGATGTCAGAAAGATCTCTATCTATTTTATCTTTTTCTGGACCACATGCCATTACTCCAAAGGAAAATAATATTGCGTATCCAATCAATCTATTCTTCATTTATTACTTAAAAGTTTTGGGATATCATTCATCAATCTATCAACTTGCTCTTCTTTTGTACCATCATAAACTCCTCTAATTCTACCTTGCTGATCTATCAAAACAAAAGCCCCCGAATGTAAAATCCCTCCTGGTTCTAATTTGTCTTCCATCGCTGTGGTCAAGTAGCTTGTCTGTCCAATCTCAAAAATTTTCTCTTGATCTCCCGTTAAGAAATGCCAGGTTTGATCATTTTTAACCCCAATTTTTTCCGCGAAATCTTTCAAAAGTTCTTGGGTATCATGGTCTGGATCTAGGGTATGACTTAAGATTAGGAATTCTGGCTCGTCTTGGAATTTCTCATAAACTCTGAGCATCTGAGTTTTCATAATTGGGCAGATGGTCGGACATGTGGTAAAAAAGAAATCTGCCACATAGACTTTTCCTGTGGTGGATGAATTGCTGATTTCCTGACCTTCCTGATTGGTGAAACTAAAGTCTGCGATTTTATGATACACCGTATCTTGTACAGTTTCACCTTCTTTTTCAACTTCGTCAACATGCCAATTTCCAAGAATCGGCAATTCTTTGTTAGATTCAGTTTCTTGCGGTGAACAAGCTCCTATTAATGTGCTAAGAATCACTAAGGGGATATATTTATTCAATTTCAACATTATATTTAATTTTGATTCTTCTCTCTTACTTTTTTGTAATATTTAATTCCGATCATCATCAGCACACTTAAGGTGAGTAATCCAACTATACCCCAAACAACGCTGATTAGACTCTTTAGAACAATAAGGAATACTATAGCAAACAACAAAACTGTAGACACTTCGTTCCAAATTCTAAGTTTGGTGGAACTCCATTTTGAGGGGCCATTTTGTAAATCTCTGTAGATTTTTTGACAGTAAAAGTGATATAAGTACAATAAGAAAACAAAAGCGAGTTTGGCATGCATAAAACCCAATTGCATATATCCCCAGCGATAATAAAGAACCCAAAACCCAAACACTAAAGTTAGGATTGCCGAAGGCCAAGTAATGATGTACCAAAGTCTGTTAGCCATTAGATTGAGTTGAGGAACGAGAATTTTTCGTTCTTCTTCTGGTTTTTCCCAAGCTTCTGCTTGATAAATAAACAGTCTGACGATATAAAATAAACCTGCAAACCAAGTAACTATAAAAATGATATGAAGAGCTTTGATATATTCGAAGGCCATTGTTCTTTTTTTCTGCTAAATTAAGGCTTTAAATCTTAACAACCTTAAAAACATGCCTTCTAGATATTTGTTTTATGTGATCATCCTGATAGTTGCATTTTTGATAATTTGGATCGGAAAAGAGTCGTTTACCCAGCCTGGAGTAGGAGATCTTGATTTGGAATTTGAAGAAATGGCATTTTATAGAAATGAAAATAATACTGGGCCGGTAGTCCGTGTTTATGCGGTGTATGCAGAAGATACGATTTGGAATGTTCTGGAGGAATATGGGCAATTTATGCCACATACTAAATATGGAAATACAAAAGTGTTTTTCTTCGATTCTAAAGAGAATAGCCCATTGGAGATATCTCCTGAAGAACCTTATTTTGATAAAATGTACAATCAATATTGTATAGGAAAATATGAGAAATCAAGTATGGGGGATATTAACTTTGTAAAATACCCTTTTCGAAAATAACAACATCTAAAAATATCGATTTTGAAAAAAAGGAATAGATACTCGGCTCAAGTATATATTGACGGTGTGTTGGCTGCTGATAGAGTGATTTTAAGTCAGGCAATTACGTTGGTGGAGAGTGCTTTGCCTTCAGATCAAATGTTAGCGGAGGAAGTGATGTCAGCGATTTTGCCAAGAACTGGAGATTCAATTAGAATTGGTATTACTGGAGTACCTGGAGTTGGAAAGAGCACTTTTATTGAGCGATTTGGCCAGTTGGTTATTGAGGAGGGTTTAAAACTAGCCGTATTAGCTATAGACCCAAGTAGTCAATCAGGCAAAGGAAGTATTTTGGGGGATAAGACGCGCATGGAAGTGCTCTCGATGGATAAGAGGGCTTATATCAGGCCAAGTCCATCAGGGTCTACTTTGGGCGGTGTGAGTGCAAGAACGAGAGAAGCCATGTTGCTCTGTGAAGCTGCTGGATTTGATGTGATTTTTATAGAGACAGTAGGAGTAGGGCAATCTGAAATTGCTGTCAAAGGAATGGTGGATTTCTTTCTACTTCTGATGCTTGCTGGTGCTGGGGATGAATTGCAGGGAATAAAAAAGGGGATTATAGAAATGTGTGATGCCCTGATCATCAATAAGGCTGATGGAGAAAATAAGGACGCCGCCAAAAGGGCCAAGAGAGAATATGCCAATGCTTTACATTTATTTCCTTCGAAAGAAAATTCTTGGCTGCCTCAAGTGATGACATGTTCAGGATTAGAAGGAGATGGACTGGAGTCTATTTGGGAAATGATTCAATCTTATAAAAATAAAATGATTGCTAATGGGTATTTTGAGGCAAATAGGGCTGATCAAAGGGTCAATTGGATGCATGACCACATTGGTTATTTACTCGAATCTTCATTTTATCAGAATGAAGTAATTGACAAAAATATCAAAACTGCAATGGCAGAAATCAAATCAGGAAATGTGTCTGCAATTAAAAAGGCAAGAGAGCTTGTTCAGGTTTTTATGAATCAAATTCAACCGAATTAAATAAAAAAATGCGCTTCTTAGTAAGAGCGCATTTTGAATTTTTTCTTTAAGTCATTGACTGAATTACGGAAAGCAGTATCTGTTTCCATCAGATCATTGACTGTTTGTACGGCGTGAATTACAGTACTGTGATCTCTTCCGCCAAAGTGGTAACCAATTGATTTTAAAGAGTGGTTAGTGAACTCTTTAGAAAAATACATGGCAACTTGCCTTGCGGTTACGATTTCTTTTTTTCTGGTTTTGGCCTTGAGGTCATCAAGTTTGATATCAAAGTAGTCCGAGACAGTTTTCTGGATAAAATCTATCCCCACCTCTGTTTCAATATCTTTGACGATATTTTTCATGATTTGCTTCGCCAAAGTCAAATCAATTTCAACACGATTTAGCGAAGCGTGGGCGATAAGAGATATCATCACACCTTCGAGTTCTCTGACATTGGTATCGACTGTGTATGCCAAATATTCTATTACATCATCAGGAATATAGATTCCCTCAGATTGCATCTTTCTTCTAATGATCGCAACTCTAGTTTCAAAATCTGGCATCTGCAAGTCTGCCGTCAATCCCCACTTGAATCTAGAAAGCAGCCTTTCCTCTAAACCTTTCAAATCCCTTGGAGGACAATCTGAGGTCATGATGATTTGCTTTTTGTTCTGATGCAAATGATTGAAAATATGAAAAAACATTTCCTGAGTCCTGTCTTTTCCAGCCAAGAATTGAATATCATCAATGATCAATACATCAACTTGCATGTAAAAATTAGTAAAGCTTTTTACATTTCCGTCTTTAATGGAATCCATGAATTGATTTACGAATTTTTCTGAAGAAACATAAAGCACAAATTTCTCCTCAGGGCCATTCTTGATTTCATTTCCAATGGCTTGCACCAAATGCGTTTTTCCAAGTCCAACGCCACCGTACACCATCAAAGGATTAAAGGAAGTAATTCCAGGTTTTGTTGCCACTGCAAATCCGGCGGATCGGGCTAATCTATTGCAATCTCCTTCTATGTATGAGTTGAAAGAATAATTGGGATTTAAATTGGATTGAAGTAGCATGTCACTATTAAGTGATTGCATTTCAAAAGGGCTTCTGCTCTCTTCCATGGGAGCAGGTTTCTTAGGGTTATTGGCAGCAGCATTTCCTTGTGGATAGCTAACCATGTAAGGCTGATTTTGAGAATTCCCTCTATCGACTACCACAGCGTACTCGAGACGGCCATTTTGACCCAAAGTGGTTTTGATTGCAAGCTTAAGAACTTCTACATAATTATCTTCAAGCCATTCGTAAAAAAACTGGCTTGGAACCTGAATTGTCAAACTTCCGCCTTCTAGCCTAACAGGATTGATAGGTTTGAACCAAGTAGAGAAACTTTGTTCACTGACGTGCTGCTCGATAACACGTAAGCATTCTTTCCATACTGCATTAGCCTCTGAACTCATTAATTCCTGTAAAATATTATAAACTGAAAAGATTAACTATCCTCCTTGTCCTAAATTGAGGGGCATCAAAATTGGCAAAAATATATTTAAATAAAAAATCAAATTCAGCTTGACTTTCTAATAAATTGTTAGACTTCTGTGACTTGCGTAGGAAATTTGGTGATCTTTAGAAAACTCAAAATCTATTTTACCCAACCTTAATGCTGCTGTACCTACTTGGTTGACCATAGTCGTATGTCCCTCAGGGTTTTTGATGATGGTCGGTTCTTCCAAAAAAGAATGTGTGTGTCCACCCAAAATCAAATCAATTCCCGACACTTTTGACGCTAATTTTACATCATCGATTTTTTCTGATCTATATGAATAGCCCAAATGTGATAGACAGACAATCAAATCACAATTTTTACTTTTCAATTCTTGGACCATTTCTTCTGCTTTTGCTACCGGATCTAGGTATTTGGTATTCCCAAAGTTTTTGGATCCTACCAGACCTTTCAACTCAATTCCTAAAGCAAATACGCCAACTTTTACACCACCTTTTTTGAATATTTTATAAGGCTCAAAAGTGTTTTTCAGAATTGTGTCCTGGAAATCGTAATTGGAAGAAAGGATGCTGAATTTGGCGTGTTGCAATTGGTTTTTGATTCCTTCTAGGCCATTATCAAATTCATGATTACCCAAAGTACTGGCATCATAGCCCATTTGACTCATCAATTTGAGTTCTAATTCACCACCATAGAGATTGAAGTAGGGTGTTCCTTGAAAAAAATCTCCTGAATCCAAAAGCAATATGTTTTCTTCCTCAGCTCTTATTTTTTTGATCAAAGAAGCTAGCTTCGTCATACCACCTTGATTAGCATTTCTACCGCCATCATTTGGAAATGGCTCAATGCGAGAGTGCATGTCGTTGGTGTGAAGGATAGTCAGTTTTTTCGATTGATTGGTGAAAAGCTGTTCAGCAAAACCTCCGGAGCTCAAGCTAAGCGCAGCACCAGTTAATAAACTCTTTTTAAGAAAATCACGTCTTTGCATCTTAATTAATTTTTAATCTTCCTTCGATTTCGGCATTAAGAATTTCTCCCGCGGCTGTTTTTTGTTGAATCATCGTGATTAGCATATCTCGGATGGAGGTAGTGCTATTTTCTTTTACAGGTAATCCTATCAAAAATTCCATATTGTCACCGCCGTTTGCGAGATAATCATTGATTACTAAAAGGTATGTTTTACCTGATTCTAAATCCTTTCCATCGATATTGAGTTCTGCAAGTTTGTCATTTTCAGAAGTGATTCTCATCCCTTGGAAGGCCATGTTTTTCCTTACAGCAATGAATTCTGCAAGTTTTTTGACATCATCAGCTTGAAGTTCTAGTACAACAAGAAAGTTATCGAAAGGCGAAAGTTCATAAATATTACCAAGGGTGACTGGGCCTTCAGGTAAATCATTTCGCATTCCACCATTATTGATTATAGAAATATCTATTGGGTAGCCAAAAGCTTCTTGAGCATATTCTAATTGTAAATCGGATACAAAATTTCCAAGTAAAGATTCTCTTCCTGCTCGTGTCAACGCTTTTTGAGTTGTTCCGATGACAGAGCCCATTTTCGCTTCCATATTATCTTTGTAGGGTTCGATGAAAGCAACTAATTCAGCTTCTTGTTGAATAGTCTCGTCTATTGGATTAAACTCCCCACTTGCTTGATAATTCAGTTGAGGACTGCAGCCAAAGAGGCAAATAGAAATCAGACTTGCAAAAAGTACTTGTCTAGTAAAGAAAATTCTTTTCATTTTGTTCATGTTGGATTTTCAACAGATTTTGACTTTCAAAGATAGGCCAATTCACCAAAAGATTATACTGCTTTGAGAGGTAAAGAAAAAAGCTAGCGATTTGTGCGAGCATTTTTAATAGGATGTTTATATTGAAAATATTGATTCATAAGAGCTAAAGTAAATAGAGAATGTCATGTGGATTAAATCTTTTTGACATCTACCTCATAAAGGGTAACTTTGGCATGGTGAGGGAAACATTCTAGGAATTAAATTCTTTTGTTTCTCGTCAGCTAATAGCCCAAATATAATTTGATATGAAAAATAAATTGTTTGAAGATTTTCAACCAACCAATAAAGATGAATGGATTGCTCAAGCGATCAAGGACTTAAGAGGAAAGAGCTTTGATGAAATGCTTATCTCACAATCTTTGGAAGGTATTCAAATAGCGCCATTTTACACCCAAGAAGATCTTTTGGATCAGCCTTCATTGGAGGGATTTCATCATAGAGTAAATCCGCAACCACAAATACCAGGTATTTCACCTAGAGTTTGGTCGAATGTCACTCGAGTAGAAACTAAATCAGAGAAAGATGGAAATGCAATCATCTTAAATGCTTTGCAAAACGGTTCTGATGCGCTTGTATTGGTTCTAAATGGGGATGAGAACTTGTCAGTTTTGCTGAAAGATGTGCAACCAGCTTATATTCAGATTTTTCTTGAGCCTACTTCAGAACCAACTCAAGTTTTTGCGAATTTTAATTCTTGGCTACAGCAAGAAAATCATGATTTAGAACAAGTTTTTGGTGGTATCCTTTGGGATGGTTTTGTAAAAAGACTGATTGATGATCTTGGAAGAGAAGAGTTGATTCGGATATCAAGAGAACTTTTAGACTTAAGTCATGACCTTCCGAATTTCAAAACGATTTCTATTGATTTTTCTCACTATCACAATTCAGGAGCAAATGCTGTTCAGGAATTGGCTTTTGGATTTTCTGCGCTGATCGATTTGATTGAGGATTTTTCAGTAGATCCGAAAGTAGTATTTGATAATTTGATTCTGAGAACTGCTGTAGGTGCCGATTATTTTATGGAGATCGCTAAAGTTAGAATGATCAGAGTTTTGACTCAAAGAATGGCATCGCTCTATCATGTCAGTCAGAAAGCTGAAGATGTTTTTATTTTTTCAGAGACAAGTTTTTGGACAAAATCCAGAGTCGATGTACAGACCAATATGCTGAGAAATACCACTGAAGCTATGTCTGCTATTTTGGGTGGTTGCAATGCCTTGGAGGTTTTGAGACATGATTGTGTAAACAATGAAGCCACAGAATTCTCTCTTCGGATGGCAAGGAATATCTCAAATATCCTTAAAGAAGAAAGTTACTTAGATCAGATTTTGGATCCATTTGCAGGATCTTATTTCTTGGAAAAGCTTACCATTTCCATTTTTCAAAAAGTTAAAGATAAAATGGTTTCTATCCAATCATCTGGAGGTTGGTGGAATTTAGTAGATCAGAATATAATTCAAGAGGAGGTCAAGAAGACGAGAATAGAAAGGCAGAAAATGATTTTGGATGGAAAGCAAACTAAAGTAGGGGTGAATAAATATTTAGATTCATCAAGCAAGGCTGCTCCAATCGAAACCTCAAAAGAGGAGGAGTCCAACAGTCAATTGAAGAGAAGTAGAGAAAGCTTTTTAGTAGAAAATCAAACACCAAGTGCATCATGAGACCAGATTTAAATCAATTAACTCTCGAAAATTCAGAGAAAACTTCATCAGAACACTGGGGTCAGGTATGGAATACTGCTGAGAAAATTGAAGTTCCGGCTCAGGTTGGAGCAGACAAAATTAAAGAAACCGAACATCTTAAGTTTGCGGCTGGAATATCTCCTTTTTTGCGTGGACCATACAGTACAATGTATGTGATGCGCCCTTGGACGATTCGTCAATATGCGGGTTTTTCTACCGCCGAAGAATCCAATGCATTTTATAGAAAAAATTTAGCTGCTGGACAAAAAGGTTTATCTGTAGCCTTTGACTTAGCCACGCATAGAGGATATGATTCGGATCATCCTCGTGTGCTAGGGGATGTCGGAAAAGCCGGAGTTGCCATTGATTCTGTTTTGGATATGAAGGTCCTTTTTGATCAGATTCCTTTGGATCAAATGTCTGTTTCTATGACTATGAATGGGGCTGTGATTCCGATTATGGCTTTTTATATTGTTGCGGCGGAGGAGCAAGGTGTTAAGCCAGAGCAGCTTAGTGGAACGATTCAAAATGATATTTTGAAGGAATTCATGGTAAGGAATACTTACATCTATCCGCCACTTCCTTCGATGCGAATTATCGCAGATATTTTTGATTATACTTCGAAGAAGATGCCTCGTTTCAACTCTATTTCTATTTCAGGATACCACATGCAAGAAGCAGGTGCTACGGCAGATTTAGAATTGGCTTACACCTTGGCTGATGGCTTGGAGTACTTGAGGACAGGAGTTGCAGCGGGATTGGATATTGATGATTTTGCACCAAGATTGTCCTTCTTTTGGGCGATAGGGATGAATCATTTCATGGAAATCGCCAAGATGAGAGCAGGAAGATTGTTGTGGGCTAAGATCGTGAAGCAATTCAACCCAAAGCAGGAAAAATCTCTGGCTTTGAGGACGCATTGTCAGACTAGTGGCTGGTCACTTACTGAGCAAGATGCATTCAATAATGTGACGCGAACGGCTGTTGAAGCACTAGCTGCGGCGTTGGGTCACACGCAATCTTTGCATACGAATTCTTTTGATGAAGCCATTGCGTTACCCACTGATTTTTCGGCAAGAATCGCACGAAACACGCAGTTATACCTTCAAGATGAAACTGAAATCACTAGGGTAGTAGATCCTTGGGGAGGATCATTCTATGTGGAATATTTGACTGATCAATTGGTGAAAAGTGCTTGGGCCTTGATCGAAGAAGTGGAAGAATTAGGTGGCATGGCAAAAGCCATAGAAGCAGGAATTCCGAAAATGAGAATTGAAGAAGCTGCCGCTAGAAAGCAAGCTAGAATAGATAGTGGTAAGGATGTGATCGTTGGTGTGAATAGGTATCAAACTGATGAAAAATCAGATTTTGACATTCGTGAAGTTGACAATGACACTGTCAGGAGGTCTCAAATTGATCGTTTGAATACGCTTAAGACAGAAAGAAATGCTGATGAGGTTAAATTAGCATTGGATAAAATTACAGACTCAGCCAAAACAGGTCAAGGGAATTTACTTGATCTAGCGGTAGATGCTGCAAGAAAAAGAGCTACATTAGGAGAAATATCTGATGCCATGGAAGACGCATTTGGAAGACATAAAGCCACTGTAAAAGCGATTTCAGGGGTTTATTCTGGAGAAGCAAAAGCTGATAAAAGCTTTATTGAAGCTAAAAAGTTAGCAGACGAATTTGCCCAACTCGAAGGAAGAAGACCTAGGATCATGGTAGCAAAAATGGGTCAAGATGGTCACGATAGAGGTGCAAAGGTGATTGCAACTGGATTTGCGGATTTAGGTTTTGATGTTGACATCGGGCCATTATTTCAAACTCCTGAGGAAGTCGCTCAGCAAGCAGTAGAAAATGATGTGCATATTGTTGGAGCATCTTCTTTGGCAGCTGGTCACAAAACCTTGGTGCCAGCTTTGATTACAGAATTAAAAAAATTAGGAAGAGAAGATATTATGGTCATTGCGGGTGGTGTGATTCCTCCAAAAGATTATGATTTCTTATTTGACTCAGGTGTGGCCGCAGTTTTTGGACCGGGGACAGTTTTGCCGAAAGCAGCGATTGAGATACTAAGTAAATTAATGGAGGGTTGATTTTTCAACCTTTCTTTTTTTAAATTAACTCTATGAAGTCTATAACATTAATTTATGATGAAAACCTGCTTGAAACCTTAGAAGACAAGGTTTTACCACTTTTGAGCAATAATGTAAAAATCAAAATTCCTTACAAAAATCATAAAAAGCATGATTTTACAGATGAGGATTTTATTGTTACCTATTTATCTGATGAGCAGCTGCGCGAACTGTTTGATGTAGTGATAGAGAATCATTGGAAAATCGGGTTTCTTCCTCATCCAAAAATGGTGGAGGCAAGACAAGGTTTTGGTGTTTCTTCAAACTTAGAAATTGCAGTTGAAAATATTCTAACTACTGAAGAGGTTTTTGATATTGATGTGCTTTTGGCAAATGGTCAGCCTGTTCTTAACAAGTTGGTTTTGGGGAATACATTTAGTCTACTCTATGCTGTCGATGGGGATAAATCTTGGTTAACCAAATACCTTGGGAGAATCAAAAGATTTTTTGGTTCTTTTAGGAGAGTAAAGTTGCATCCATTTAGTATCAATTGGAGTAATGATGCTGGTGAATTAAAAGGGAAGCCACTGGAAACGGCTGCATTGGGGATGGTGATCGTTCAGCATGGACAAAGCTCTATTTTGTCGAGAAGGATCATCGAAGATTCTTATGCCAATGATGGCATGATGCATTGTTTGATCCTTGCCCCGAGCAGCATATGGGAAATTATCAAATTTGGGTTTTTCAGTATTTTTAAATCTTCCAAAAGGAGTAAGCTTCCTGAATATGTAGCTCATATCAAATCTGATAAAGTGGTTATAGGGAGTTCAGAATCTATCAATTATGCGATTGATGAGGTTTTGATGAGTTCTAAACTGATAGAGTTGGAAGTGAAGCATAAGGCAATTTCAATTGTTCCTGGTAGATCTTTGAAAACAGAATTAGAGGTCAAAAAGAGGAAAATTTATAAAATTCAAAATCTACCGACAGGGGAATTGAAAAATGAACTCTTGGAAAGATTGCTTCCCATCACCAATCACGCCACAACAGAGGAGTTTAAATGGCTTTTTACCATATTAAGAGAAAATGCAAAACTGAGTTCAAGTTACTTAGTTTTGATGGCCTTATCCACGATAATTGCCACTTTTGGTTTGTTTGGTGACTCTTCCCCCGTAATTATTGGTGCGATGATTTTGGCACCTTTGATGTCACCTATAATTTCTTTGGCGATGGGTGTGCTGAGGCAAGACAACAAACTGATCAGTGAAAGTTTTAAAACTATCGGTTTTGGATTAGCAATAGGGTATTTGTTTGCGGTCTTGATTACTTGGTTCACTCCTTTGAATACCATGAATAGCGAGATCTTGGCCCGAATCCGTCCTAATTTATTGGATTTGGGTGTAGCTGCTGCTTCTGGAGTGGCTGGAGCCTATGCACATTCTAAAAAGGAAGTGGCCAAAACTTTAGCAGGCGTGGCGATTGCAGTGGCCTTGGTGCCACCTTTGGCAGTTTCGGGTGTTGGGCTTGGATGGGGAGACTGGTCGGTTTTCTGGGGAGCCCTTTTGCTTCTTGGAACCAACTTGGCAGGAATGGTTTTGGCAGCTGCTTTGACTTTTCTTTTCCTCGGTTTTAGTCCATTTAAGCTTGCCAAAAAAGGATTGACGATTTCATTATTCTTTGTAATTCTAATTTCAGCCCCATTGGCATTTGGTTTTTCGAAAATGGTGAAGGAAAATAAAATCATTCAAAATTTAAGTGGAAAGGAGATTTCAAGTGGTGTTCTAAGGGATGTGAAAGTGATTAAAGTCGTTCCCCTGAAACTGTCTATCACGATAGTTTCTGAATCACCTTTGGATTTAGAGGAGTTGAATCTGATAAAGAAGGAAATTGAAGAAGTCTTAGATCAAAAAATAGAACTGGAATTATCTGTGGCTGTGAAGTTGTAGGATTGAGTACTAATTTATAAGGCTTTTAGAAAATTATAAAAATGCATATAATAAAAAAGGAGACCAATTAGGCCTCCTTTTTTATTAATTGTCTTCTCCTCTGAGTTTGATAACTGCACCTTCAAGAAGAGGGCTTATTCTCACTTGACAAGCTAGCCGACTGGTTGGAAAATACTCAGGTAGATTTTCCAACTGATCAAGTTCTACATCTGTCGCTTCACCCAATTGATCTTGGCCTTCCATCACTTCAACGTGACAAGTAGCGCATAATGCCATACCACCGCAAGTTGCTAAAACTGGATATTCTGATGCTTTCAAAATTTCCATCAAACTTAAGCCCATGTCATCTGGAGCTTCTATAGATTGGCGATTGCCGTCGTGATCTTCTACTGTGAATGTTACCATGCTACAAAGGTAAAATTAAAATGCATTTACACCATTGACGGTGGTATATTTGAAACTTAATTTTTGATCTGGATAAACATATTTGAAAGCAGAATGCATCATTATTGCTGCTTCATGAAAACCACAAAGGATCAATTTTAATTTTCCAGGATAGGTATTGATATCCCCGATTGCGTAAATTCTATCTACTCCTGTAGAATAATCTGTAGTATCTACTTCAATTGCATTTTTATCAATGCTCAACCCCCAATCAGCAATTGGGCCTAGTTTAGGACTTAATCCAAATAGTGGGATTAAATAATCCGCATCTATTTTGATTTCTTCTTTGGATTTACTTTCAAGCGTAACACTGTTCAGAACGCCATTTCCACCAATTTCTTTTAAATTGGCAGATAGTATTAAATCGATTTTACCATTATTGGCCATATCGAATACTTTTGCGGCAGAGTCAGGAGCTCCTCTAAAAGTCTCATTTCTATGAACAAGTGTGACTCTTTTAGCTACATCTGCTAGATAAATAGCCCAATCTAAAGCAGAGTCTCCACCACCAGCAAGAATCACTTTCTTATCTCTGAATGTCTCAGGATTTTTAACCATGTAAGTCACACCCTTTCCTTCAAATTTTTCTAAATTTTCCAGAACAGGTTTTCTTGGTTCGAAGCAGCCTAATCCTCCTGCAATCACAATAACTTGAGCATGAATTTTAGTCTTATCACTTGTAGTGACTATGAAGGAGCCATCTTCTTGCTTAGCGAGATGATCGACTCTTTCTCCCAAAGTGAATGTTGGGTTGAACGGTTTGATTTGATCCATTAGATTATCCACCAGATCCTGAGCTTTCACCTCTGGATATCCAGGGATGTCATAAATAGGTTTCTGAGGATAAATTTCAGATAATTGACCACCCACTTGTGGAAGCGCATCTATGAGGTGACAACGCATTTTCAATAGTCCTGCTTCAAAAACTGCAAATAAACCAACTGGTCCTGCCCCGATTATGCAAATATCAGTATTAATCATGTCCGTTTTTATTTATTGGTAAAACCAATTTGATTTCAGATTGTTCGTATAAATATAATTAGTATAGCAACTATTTTTTTTATTTTCTATTCAAGATTTGAATAAATAGTATTGAGTATTCTTTTAAATTCATCAAAATCTTTTTCGTCTAAGTTTTCCCAAGCTTTTTCTCTTATTTGAGCCACATCTGGTTTGAGAGAATTGACTTTTTCTGAACCTTCCTTTGTCAGATGAAGCTGAAAACTTCTTCTGTCTTGAGGGTGAGGAATTCTTTCTACAAAACCTTTTTTAGATAAGATATCAATGATCCTAGTCAATGTAGGATGGTCTTTGAACACCAATTGAGCCAATTCTGTTTGGCTTAAGAGTTCATTTTCAGCAAGATTTTTTAATACCAACCATTGATCTACAGTAATGTCATAATCCATTTGGTTAAACTTCTGCTGTGCATATTGTTTAACTTTTCTCGCTGTTCTGTCGAGCAAAAATGAATATTTACTGAATTGTTCTTGTGTCATACCAATAGTTAGTGTGACAAATATATAGATAAAAAAAGATTTTTTTACAAAACCCTATAAAAATTATAGGGTTTATTCTATTTAATTTGAAGCGATGTTTCTATAAATTAGCTTGCCTTCTTTATCCCATTCAGCTCTTATGTAAGGGCGAAAACCTTTGGTAAATGGCTTTTCTTGATATTGTATTTCTCTTTTTCTTATGGCTGTAGCATTTTTTGTGTCCCAATACTCAGTCCATAGGCCTACCTTTTCTCCATAATGATATTCTCCAATAACAGCTGCTTGGCCATTTTCATAAAAATGATAGAAGTTCCCTTCTCTTAATTCATATTCGATTGGCGTGATTTTTTCAATCACTTTATTATTTCCGTCATAATATGTCGTTCGAGAGTCTTTTGGCCAGCCTTCACTGTAGTGATTTTTATCCAACAATACGCTTCTCGTATCAAAGGTTAACCATGTACCATGTTTTGTCCCGTAATAGTACATCCCTTTTTCTACAACGGTCTCGTTAATGAATCTTTCATAAGGACCATGAAGCAAAACACCTATTTTTGGATCGAAATCTTTTGTTCTTATCATTCTGTCCTTTTGATCATACCAATAAATATCCCTGATGTAAGGATCAATAATTTTTTTATTGGTTGTATAATTGAAAAGTGTGTATTGGACTTGATCTCTTAAGTTTTGTCTAATTCTACCTTTTTTTGTTCTTTCTCCAAAGAATATATTTTTCTTAACCTTCTTTTTTTCCTTTTTCTTCTTTTCTTTTTTTGCTTGTTCGTCAAATAGGAGTAAAGGTGATGTAGTAGGAAGTAATTTGTTACTAACTACCCCTGAAGAATCGGGGTCAACAGTTTCTTTTGACTCTTTTTTATTTTTTCTCTGTGCATCAGCACTCCAAGAAAATGCAAAAAAGAAGAATAAAAGCAGGTAAATTGATTTCATAAATTTTTAAACGACCTAAATCACGGATTATTGAGCACTAAATTTACAAATTCAAAATCAAATCCTTATATGTTTAGAATTAATAATAGTAATCTTTAATTTTGATCAAATTTTAAAATCAACCACTAGAATGAATTCAATCCTATCAGACCGAATTAACCAAATGGAAGAGTCAGCTACGCTGGCTATGGCAAAAAAAGCCAGAGAGCTCAAGAGCCAAGGAATAGATATAATCAGTTTGAGTTTGGGTGAGCCCGATTTCAAAACACCCAAACATATTCAAGAAGCGGCAAAATCAGCGATTGACGAAGGGAAATATTTCGCATATCCTCCTGTGGCTGGCTATCAGGATTTGAGAGAAGCTATTGCGAAAAAATTGCGTGAAGAAAATCAAATCGTTGAAGCAAAAGCTGAAAATATCGTAGTATCAACAGGGGCAAAGCATTCAATCGCCAACGTTTTCATGTGTATGCTGAATGAAGGGGATGAAGTAGTGATTTTTTCTCCTTACTGGGTTTCTTATGCCGAGATCATCAAGCTAGCAGGAGGTGTTCCAGTTTTAATAGAAGGTACTTTAGAAAATAATTTCAAAGCTACAGCTGCGCAATTAAAAGATGCTATGACAGATAAGACCAAAGCTGTGATCTATTCTTCTCCATGCAATCCGACGGGTTCTGTATTCAGCAAAGAGGAATTGGAAGCCATTGCAGAGGTGTTTAAAAGTAAAAAAGATGTTTATGTCATTGCAGATGAGATTTATGAATTGATCAATTTTACTGGTCAACATGCGAGCATAGGTTCTTTTCCTGGAATGTTCGAAAGAACTATTACAGTTAATGGGTTTTCCAAAGGTTATGCAATGACGGGTTGGAGAGTTGGTTACATTTGCGCACCTTTATTTATTGCCAAGGCTTGTGAAAAAATGCAAGGACAATTTACCTCAGGAGGAACAGGTATTGCCCAGCGTGCTGCGCTAGCTGCGATTTCGGGAGACCAACAACCTTCTAAGGAAATGGAAAAAGCATACCTAGGTAGAAGAGAGTTGGTGTTGAATTTATTAAGAGATATTCCGGGTATCAAAACACATGTTCCCGAAGGAGCATTTTATTTCTTCCCTGATGTGACGGCTTTCTTTGGGAAAAGCTTTGGAAACCATCATATAAAAAACTCAGACGATTTATGTATTTATTTACTCGAAGAGTCAAATGTGTCTGTAGTCACAGGTGCAGCTTTTGGGGCTCCTGACTGCGTAAGATTATCTTATGCAGCTTCTGAAGAGGATTTGAAAGAAGCACTGAGTAGGATGAAAAAGGCGCTTGTCGCGTTAGTTTAATTTCCTAAAATTCTTTAGAGACCTTTTGAAGTATGACTTCATAAGGTCTCTTTTATTATTATACTAGCAGTTTAGCATATGATTAGAGCAGTCGTTGTTACCCCCGTCAAAAACTCTTTGGAAACCACTTTAGATACCATAGAGTCTATTTATAGATCCAATGTGGATTTGAAACATGTAGTTTTTAATGACTTCAGTGATAAGAATGTTCGAGAAGAATTAGAGCGTAACCAATCCAATTTTGGTTTTGATTTGGTGAATTTAGAAGATGTAATCAAGACACCTTCGCCAAACTATGATTATGTTTTACGAGAGAGTAAGAAACTCGCGATAAGTTTAAAAGTCCCTTTGATCATCATTGAATCTGATGTGATTGTTGATGAAGATACTATAGCAAAACTCCTCGATTTCACAGAAAAAACAGAGGGGATTGGTATGGTTGGTGCGATTACTGTTGACGAACATGGAGCAGTAAATTTTCCTTACTTGAAATTCAAAGGAGAAAAAGTGCCTGTTATTAAAACAGAAAGAAGCCTTAGTTTTTGTTGTACTTTGTTATCTTCCCCATTTTTAAATTCAATTGACTTAAACACTTTGGAGAAAACCAAAGATTGGTATGATACAATAATCTCTAAAATGTCAATTGAAAATAATTTTCAAAATTTTGTGCTAACCACAGTAAAGGTTTGGCATAGACCCCATGGTAGTCGTCCATGGAAACAGCTTAAATACACCAATCCTATAAAATATTATTTACAGAAATTTATTTTAGGAAGAGACAAAATTTAACGCGTATGTCCACTTTTACATCATTAGCTAATTAAGATATTCTAAATACTATATTTGATTGCTGAAGACCATTAGCCATTGATAGTTGATAATTATTGGCAAGATTATTTGTTATGAATGCCCTTATTGGTGTGATTGCTGATAATCATAAGGTTTAAAAATCTTATTTTTTTCAATAGATGATCACAAACCATGTTATTGAGGTTTTTTTTTAAGGATTTTGAATTGAATATGTGGTTTTTATAGAGTGGATCCTTTTTGCGCATTACGCTTTGATAAATGTGAGAAAATATTCTTCTATTCCTTATAAACGCAATCTATGTAATTAGGCTGTTTTTTCTATTTCGGCTTGTTGAATTTTTATTATTCTATCTTATTTAAACTTTTTGTATTTGACTAATAATAATATGATTATTTTAATATAAAGTTTATTCAAAAAATATATGTCTTTTTTTATATCTGGAAGTCAAAGAACAGGTAATAAAAGGTTTGTTTAAGCTAAAATATGATGTAAAGGAATGTTATAAGTAATAATTTAATTGAATTAATTGATTTACAATTGATTACTAAAAAATTAAAGATGAAATAAAATTAATATCGGGAAGGGCGAAAGTTGAGTTCGACCGTTTTTATATAGCCATGATAGGGTCAAAATCGTTTTTTAAAAACATGAAAAATCACATTTGTTACTATTTTAATAATTTATCTTAAAATACCATGAAAAATATTTTGGATAATTGGGTTAATCTTTTCTATATTTGTAAAGGGTGATTAAGCAACTTTTTCTGCTAGCAATTTTTGTTTGAATTTAAGAAATGAAGACTGTTTTGATAATCATTTTTACTAGTCTTCATTTCAAAACTTAAAATCCTGCTTTGGCAGGATTTTTTCTTTATATTTCTTTCCTAAATATTTTCGAGATAAAGTAAAATGATGCTTAATATTCTTCAGTTGCTATTTACAAGACCCAAACGATATCAATTCTTCACATTTTTATTTTTGTACTTCACGATTTCTATGCAAATGATTTATGCACAGAATACGGCTGATAGTGCCTATTATGTAACATTTCCAGATCAGCTTACCACGAGGATTTATACTTCAAGAAAGTATACTGAATTCACTATTAAAGATAGAATCTCAGATAATAATTTAAAGTTTGAACCTAATTCTACAATGAATCTCGGGGTGGGGGCAACCTACAATGGATTGACGCTAAATGT
The DNA here is from genome assembly GCF_014637795.1 of Belliella aquatica. GTDB lineage: Bacteria > Bacteroidota > Bacteroidia > Cytophagales > Cyclobacteriaceae > Belliella > Belliella aquatica. The sequence continues at coordinate 218,000 of NZ_BMFD01000003.1, forward strand.
TGCGTATGGTTTTGGTTTTTTAAATCCAGACCAAGGTACGGGGAAGTCTAAATATCTTGATTTGCAAGCTCATGCGTATCCGAAGAATTTGGTGATTGATTTGTTTTTACAGTTTTATAGGGGGTATTATTCAGATTTAGGAGAATTTTCAACAGCTACAGAACCTTTTCTTTTGTTGCCAAATATGCGAGCGAGGAAAATTGGAGCCAATGTTCAATACTTGTTTAATGGTGATAAAATATCTCTCAGAGCTGCATTTTTACAAAGTGAATGGCAAAAACGGTCTGCTGGAAGTCCATTTTTAGGTTTTGAATTGTATGGAGGGAATGCAAGCAACGATGAACCATTTCTTCCGCAAGGATTTCTATCTTCGGAAGAAAGAAGGTTTGACGCAACACGGTATTTTCAATTTGGTCCAAACCTCGGTTATGTGCATACTTTTGTAATATTAAAACATTTTTTCATCACAGGTTATGCATCCACCAACATAAGTCTCGGTCAGCAAAGATTGTTTTTTGAAGAAAGTTCTCAACAAAAATGGGGTGTGAGTTCAAATCTGTTCCTTCGAGGATTTGTTGGATATAATTCAGAAAAATGGTCAATCAATGCCAACTATGTTCACAATAGAGTCAATATGATTCGAAACAATGATTTCGACAATTCAATATTGACTGGGAATTATAGAATCAATTTTGTGTACAGAATTTCACCCAGTCGCAAATTGAAACCCTATCTTGATGCGGTTGATTTGAAAAGGCTTCTTTTGAGATAATTTTTTATGTTTTTTTAGTAGTTTTACCAATATCGAAGAATTATAAACCCAATTAAGATGTTAGATCAATTTGGAATAAAATCAGCTTTAAATAGGCTTGGAATAGAAGAAGAAAATAAAGGTACTTGTACTGGGGATATTTGGATAGAAACAAAAGAGACCTATTTAGGATCATTTTCTCCCGCTGATGGGGAGCTTATAGCTAAAGTACAACTCACAGATAAGCAATCTTATGAACTTGTGGTAAAACAAGCTCAGGAAGCATATAAACATTGGAGGAATGTAGCAGCTCCTCAAAGAGGTGAAGTCGTAAGACAAATCGGAAATGCACTCAGAGAAGTTAAATCTGATTTGGGTAAGCTTGTGTCATACGAAATGGGTAAATCTTATCAAGAAGGACTAGGTGAAGTTCAAGAGATGATTGATATCTGTGACTTTGCCGTTGGACTTTCCCGTCAATTATATGGCCTCACCATGCATTCAGAAAGGCCTGGCCACAGGATGTACGAGCAATGGCATCCAATTGGGATTGTAGGTATTATTTCAGCATTTAATTTTCCTGTTGCCGTTTGGTCCTGGAATAGCATGATAGCTATGGTTTGTGGAGACGTCTGTATTTGGAAGCCTTCAGAAAAAGCACCACTATCTGGTGTAGCTTGTCAACATATAATTGCCAAAGTTTTAAAGGAAAATAATCTTCCTGAAGGGATTTCATCATTGATCATCGGCGATTATAAAGTTGGTGAATATTTATCTCATGATACAAGAATTCCATTGGTATCCGCAACTGGATCAACTCGAATGGGGAAATTAGTTGCTCAAGCAGTAGGAGGTAGACTTGGAAGATCTTTACTGGAATTAGGAGGTAATAATGCTATTATTATATCAGAAAATGCAGATTTAGATATTGCCATAAGAGGAGCACTATTCGGAGCCGTTGGAACTGCTGGTCAAAGATGTACTTCGACAAGAAGATTGATTATTCAAGATTCTGTCTATGAAGAAGTCAAATCAAGACTTGTGTCTGCTTACGGAAAATTAGTCATTGGGAATCCTTTAGATGAAAAAAATCATGTTGGGCCATTGATAGATACTGATGCAGTAAAAATGTATCAGGATGCCATTTCAAAAGCGAAAGTAGAAGGCGGTAAGGAGTTGGTTGTAGGAGGTGTACTTGAGGGGAAGGGTTTTGAATCTGGCTGTTATGTTAAGCCATGTATTATAGAAGCCGAAAACCATTTTGAAATGGTTCAGCACGAGACTTTTGCCCCAATTCTGTATTTGATGAAATATTCCGAATTGGAAGATGCCATTGCCATGCAAAATGGAGTGCCGCAAGGCTTGTCTTCAGCGATTATGACACTTAATATGCGTGAAGCCGAGCGTTTCTTATCAGCATCAGGATCTGATTGTGGGATTGCCAATGTAAATATTGGAACATCAGGAGCAGAGATTGGTGGGGCCTTTGGTGGCGAGAAAGAAACAGGAGGTGGTAGAGAGTCCGGTAGTGATGCGTGGAAGGCCTATATGCGCCGTCAAACCAACACAATAAACTATAGCGATTCATTGCCTTTAGCACAAGGAATCAAGTTTGATATTTAGGTTTAAATAAAGACAGGTTGGAAGGAGATTTCAACCTGTTTTTTTTGTTTAAAAATAAAAAAAGCCTTTTGAAAAGGCTAATTGTGGGAGTTGAGGGATTCGAACCCCCGACCCTCTGCTTGTAAGGCAGATGCTCTGAACCAACTGAGCTAAACTCCCGAGGGATTAAGGAAATATTTGTGGGAGTTGAGGGATTCGAACCCCCGACCCTCTGCTTGTAAGGCAGATGCTCTGAACCAACTGAGCTAAACTCCCATTCTTCCTTGAATGGATTGCAAAGGTAGCTTTATTTTGATTTTGAGCAAAAGAATAATCTTTAATTTTCAAGAGATTTTTATAATTAATTGATATTGAATTCAATAAAATTAAAGACCTCCTAAAGTATAATCTCTAGGAGGCCCTTTTCAATGAACTTTATCTGTTTTTATTGCTGAAGATTGATAGAAATTCCCGCTCTAAACCATCTATCAGGCATTTGAACAAAACCAGCCTCGACGTATTCTGCATTGGTGACATTCGAAGCTTCAGCAAATACCCCAAAAGTCTTCAATCTATTATAATCTATCCTGATATCCATCAGGAAATATGGGTCTAAAGACATGCGTTCGATGTACCTAGCTTTTACATTCAATTCTAGATTGGTAAAAAATTCCGATTGAACGCCAGCAATAGCTTGGTGACGTAATGCTGTTAATGAAGTCCTAGATTCAACACCTGCAGCCTGATTTAGATTTGCATCAATATAGTTGTAACTCAGTGATACCTCCTTTAATTTGAAGTTTTCACTTCCCAAGTTTAAGGCATATTGTAGGCCTGTTTCGATTCCTTGAAAAGTTACTTCGGAGATATTTCTTGGTGTCCATCTATTTGGATTCGGAACAATATCACTTGGTGCTCTACTCCAATCAATCAGGTTTTCTGTATATCGATTGAAGTAAACTAGCTCGAATCTCAATCCTCGTCTATTGAATTTGTATCCCACTTCAAAGCTTTGCGCTTCCTCAGGAACTAAATCTGGATTGGAGAAATTACTTGGATCTTCGTAATAGAGATCATTGAATGAAGGGATTCTATAGCTTGCACCGTAGTTTGTATAGACTCGAGAGCTATTGCTGATTTGGTAACCCAATTCTGCTCCTGGGAAATGCTTCCAGCCATATTCGTTGTAATAATTGGAATATACGCCTGCTCTAAAGTCAAAATCATCCCAAAATTCAAATCTATGTTCAGCAAATACGCCCAAAAATGACCTTTCTCTATTTCCAAGGTTTGAGCTTTCGATTTGTTCTTGCCTGCCTTCTACACCGAATCCTGATGTTCCTAATTTAGATTCATAGCGACCATTAAATTCTAGTGCTAGCACATCCGTTACATGGTTATTTGTAAAAAAAGCAGGCTCATTTCTTCTCAATCTGAATTCATCTGTATTTCTCCTCCAATAGGCTCTTGACTGAATATAAAGGTTTTCATAATTGTAAGTATGACTCAGTGATGCTAGAAATGTCTGTATGCTTTCCCATTGATCAGGAAAACTGTTTGTATAAAATCCATTTGCACCAAATGATCGGTCTGTGTAACCAATCATGGTCCTCAATTCATTTCTATCATTCAGCTCCAATCCTCCCTCATAAAAAACATTACTCACCTTGTAATCTGAGTTATACCAATGCCCACTGGACGCATCGTGAGAGAAAGATAGTGTTTGTTTATATTTCCCAAAGGGCAAATCGACTGGCAAAGAAGAGACTGCACTAATACCCTTCATGCCAAAATCACCTCCATAAGCCTGAATATTCAATCCTCGAGTTTCGGGAAGCATAGTTACGATGTTGATTGCACCGGCATAGGCATTCTGTCCATAGATGCGAGAAGCTGGGCCTTTCATCACCTCAACGCGTTGAATCGCCTGAAGAGGAACAGGAATGTTCATGATGTGATGACCTGTTTGTGGGTCAGTCATTTTTATACCATTGATCAGCATCAAAGTCTGCTCAAATCCACCTCCTCTAATTCCTACATCTCCTTGAACACCACTTACGCCCCTTTGCCGTACATCCACTCCTGGGGTAAAAGAAAGCACCTCTTGCAAGCTCCTTGCAGGCGTTGTTTCTATGTCCTTTCTACTGATGATGGAAACGTTTCTGGAAATTTTATTAAATGGGATTTCTATTCGATTTTCTTTAATAATAACTTCTCCGAGATCAACAAGAGTAGTATCTTGATTTGCCTTTGCGATAAGGGTAGTCATCAAAAGCACAGGTAGTAGTAATCTTTTTTTCATAAATACAATGTCAATTAAATAGTAAAATAGCTGCTAAATATGGCTAAATCCAAATTTTGAAATTTTTAGAAAATCAAAGGTTTTGGGAATGATAGAAGTTGATTTTGGTTTTTTGTTCTCTTTTGTTTCAGTATTTTAGCCTCATCATTTATTTATCTACTTAAAATATGACACAAACTATCAAAAAAATTTTTCTATTATTTCTAGCATTTAGCAGTGTAATATCTCTGGATGCACAGCAAGTAAAAGACAATAAGGATGCAGCATTCACAGAATTCGGCTATCGACAAGGCTCTGCATATAGATCTGCTACTGGTAAGCCTGGGCCGAATTATTGGCAAAATAAGTCTGATTATGTCATCAATGTGGAGCTTGATGAAGAAAATCATTCTGTAAAAGGTTCTTGGACCATCACTTACACCAATAACAGTCCAGAATCTCTTGATTTTATTTGGCTTTTTTTAGAGCAAAATAGATTTACCGAGGATTCAAGAGGTACACTGACGACACCAATACAAGGAAATAGATACAGCGGTGATGTCAATGGTGGGTACCAAATTACCAATGTGAAAGCTCAAAATTCTGGTAAAAATAAATCCATTAGTAATGATTATCAGATCAGCGATACGCGCATGCAAGTATTTTTTACAGAACCAATTCCTGCAGATGGCGGCATAGCTACCGTTTCTATGGATTTTGAATATAATATTCCTGTAAAAGGGATGGACAGAATGGGAAGGTTAGATGTGAAAGATGGCACCATCTATGCCATGGCACAGTGGTATCCAAGAGTGGCAGTATTGGATGATGTGACTGGTTGGAACACAGATCCCTATTTGGGCGCTGGAGAATTTTATTTAGGTTACGGGGATTTTGATTATAAAGTAACCGTTCCTTTTGATCACATTGTGGTAGGTTCGGGTGAATTACAAAACCCAAATCAAGTTTTGACAAGGGAACAGCAAAATCGAATGAAAAAAGCTGCTGAAAGTGAAGAAAGAGTTTATATAGTTACTCCCGAGGAGATTGGAGAAAATGCAACTATCCGACCAAAGCAGGAAGGTACGCTTACTTGGCACTTCAAAATGGAAAATAGCAGGGATATTGCTTTTGCATCATCCAAAGCATTTATATGGGATGCCGTAGGGGTTAATTTGCCAAGTGGTAAAAAGATAATTGCGCAATCGGCTTATCCAAAAGAAAGTGATGGAGAAGAGGCTTGGGGCAGATCAACAGAATATAGCAAAGCCTCAATAGAGCATTATTCAGAAATGTGGTATGAATATCCTTACCCTGTAGCGGTAAATGTAGCAGCAGACATTGGAGGGATGGAATATCCGGGATTGAACTTCTGTAGTTACAAATCTAAAGGGGAATCACTTTGGGGTGTTACGGATCATGAATTTGGTCACAATTGGTTTCCGATGATTGTTGGTACCAATGAAAGAAGACATGCTTGGATGGATGAAGGCTTCAATACTTTTATCAATTATTATAGCTATTTGGCTTTTAATGATGGTGAGTATACCAATGACTTGATTCAGACTAGAAAATATTTGGGTTGGTTGACAAACGAGAATAGAGAACCAATCGCAACTCATGCAGACAGAACTCAATCCAATAACTTGGGGATGGTAGCTTATATGAAACCAGCATTGGGTTTGATTATGCTTAGAGAGTATGTTTTAGGGCATGAGAGATTTGATAGAGCATTTAGATCTTACATTAAAAATTGGGCTTATAAGCATCCACAGCCTTCAGATTTCTTCAACCACATGGAGAATGTAGCTGGAGAAAATTTAGATTGGTTTTGGAAAGGTTGGTTTTACAGCAATGCTAATATTGACCTATCTATTGATGGGGTTTATCCTTATGGTGCAAATTACATCGCTGTTTTTTCTAATAAAGGAGAAATGCCAATGCCAGTAGAATTTGAGGTGACTTATGAAGATGGAACAAAAGAGAACAGATCTCTTCCTGTTGAAATTTGGTTTAAAGGAAATACATGGCAACATCTTTTGAAAGTGGACAAGAAAGTGGTGAAGATTGAAATTGATCCGAACAAAATCATCACAGATACCAATGCTGGAAATGATGTTTGGCCTTCTTCGCTTTATGAAAATTAATAGGCTCAAATAGTTAAACAAAAAAGGAAGACCTCAGATTGAGGTCTTCCTTTTTTTGTTAGTATGTATATCCGCTTTTATAACAATACCCATTGATAATATTGTATGCTGTTCATTTCAATCAGCTATTGTCTCTTGGCTAACTATTATCCGCATTATTATAAGTGAAGAATTTAAATACTGGTGTCATTGCGGATAATTACGTTATTCAATATTCATCATTGATTTCTATCCAATAACCATCAGGATCCTTGAGGTAGATTTGCTGAATCCCATCAGGTCTGATTGTTATTTTTCCTTGTTCTCCGGGCCAATCTTCGAAAGCAACTTTATGGCTTTCGAGATTAGCGATAAAATCTTCCATCACCGGGATACTAAAGCACAGATGATTGATTTTATTGATAGTGATCGGTTGCCACTCTGCTTCTATAATGTGAAGCTGAACATTATTCCCAATATCAAACCAAGCATGAAGTCCATCTTTAAAGGGTTCGTCGATTTCTTTAAATTTGAGAACATCTCTGTAAAAGTTTGCACTCTCTTTCAAATCACTGACATAAACAGCAATGTGGGTAATTTTTACTTGGGCTTGGATAGGTTGATTCATATAAAAAAAGCTAATGATGAAAATGATGATGTATCGTTTCATGGAATTTTGGGTTTGAAGAATACTAAGTTAACTGATTCTTATTATACCTGAGGACTTGAAAGTTTTAATCATTTTGAATACGAGACAAAATAAAAGGGGAAGTCGTTTGATTGACTTCCCCTTTTATTATTTTTTCGGTTTAATTATTCATTCTTTTTAGCTGAAAGAGCTAGTTTTTCCGCTTCATCAAACAGTTTGATTGCTTGTAAATAAATCTCATTGATGTCATTAATGACTTTGTAATATGCATTGTCATCAAAGATATTTCTACTCATATTGGCTTTCACTAAGATTTTCAAATATTCTTTAGACTTATTGAAATCTTTTTCATCAAACTTCACTTTGTTTCTTTCCCCAACTTTCACCAGACCTTTGAGCATTTCATCAGAGACTTGATATTTGCTGTAATACTCCTCGAAGCTCATTCCGTCGAACTTTTTCTTGTTCTTGTCCAAATAATCCAAAATAAACTCCCTTGCAGAATCGGAATTGAATAATCTATTTACGTATGCACTCGACATAGTAGTGTCTAGTGGGACAAAATAGTCAGGCATGATTCCTCCTCCTCCGTAAACTGCTCTTCCTGATGTAGTCTCATAGCGTAAACTGTCATTGAACTTTACACTATCAGCCGAGAAAAACTCGCCATGCTCAAATCTCTTGATCCAGTCTAAGCTATAATCTTCTTCATCATCACCATAAGGCTTTTGAATTGATCTTCCAGAAGGCGTATAGTATCGTGCAATAGTTAATCTTAACTCTGCACCATCTGACAAGTCAATCGGCATTTGAACCAATCCTTTTCCAAATGATCTTCTACCAACGATCAAACCCCTATCATTATCCTGAATGGCTCCAGCTACAATTTCTGAAGCACTTGCACTTCCTTCATTGATCAGGACAACGACAGACCCATCTTCAAAGATCCCAGGCTTGACTGCATAAGCTTTTTGATTGAATCTGCTTGTTTTTCCTTCTTGTGATACAATTACAGCGTTAGAGCCAAGTATTTCATCAGCAATATTAATAGCCGCTCCCATGTATCCACCAGGGTTACTTTGGAGATCAAGAACAAGCTTTTTCATTCCTTGTTCTTTCAATTCGGAAACTGATTTCCTGAATTCATCATATGTTGTAGCAGCAAATCTAGTTACTTTGATGTATCCGATTTCATTATTGATCATATACGAAGCATTGATCGAATATTGAGGGATTTTATCTCTTACGATGTCAAATCTTAAAAAATCTTTTTGAGATTTTCTTTTAATATCTACTTCCACTATGCTACCGCTAGGGCCACGAAGTAAAGAAAATACATCATTGTTGGTGATTCCAGTACCTGCTACTGTTTTTCCATCCACTTTAATAATCTGATCACCTGATTGAATACCAAGTTTTTCAGATGGACCGCCTGTCAAAGGTGCCACCACATAAATGGTATCTCGTATGATTCCGAACTCCACTCCAATCCCGTCAAAATTCCCCTCTAATTGCGATTTTGCAAGAGCGGCATCTTTGGCAGGGATATAGCTTGAATGTGGATCGAGTTTTTCGAGCATTTTCTCAATACCAAATTCTACTAATTCATTGGTATTGACACTGTCTACATAATCCCTATTGATGTAGGTGATGATTTCCTGAAGCTTATAAATTGCTGCCTTCAGGTCATTTCTGTCAGTTTTGGGTTCTGCAAAAGTTGCTCCAACCCAAATCCCTCCAGCTATTGCTAAAGCGATGATAATTGGAAGACGTACTTGTGCTTTAGTATTTTTAATTTCGCTCACGATATCCTCTGATTATATTGATGTCTTTGATTTCGGTAATTTTCAAATATAGTACTTAACTCCATTTATGCCCAATTCGTTTTTATAAACGCAACAAATTCAATTTAGATAAAGAATTGAGATAATTTCTCTTAAAAAACTTTACTTTTACAGTTATGTTGAATCCAAAGGAAATACACAAAACGCCAATCAAAGATCTTGTATCTGAGAATTATGTTTTTGCCTCTGTATTACACTATTTTGGGATAAATTTCTATCAGTACGAAGAGAATTCATTGCAAGAAGTATGCAAAAAATTCAAAGTGAATCCCAATCAACTTGTTGAAGAATTAGAAGTATGGGCCAATAGAAGAGAGCCCAAAGCTGAAGAATTGTACTTACATCCTATCGAAGTCTTAGTCGCTTATCTGAAAAAGAAGCACTATTTCTTCGTAAGACAAGAATTGCCTTTTTTATCTAATATGGTTGCAGGCATCAAGTTAGAAGGAGAATTCGCTGCTATCTTGGCCGATTTGAGAATTATGTTTCCAATGTTTGTAGAGGATTTTATTCATCATATTCATGAAGAAGAAAGTAGAGTCTTCAAAAGGATATACCTTTTACATGAAATTGAGACTGGGCAATTCAGTTTGAATGACGCACTGACGATCTTGGAAGAAAGTCCAATTTCCTTGTTGGCGCATGCCCATGAAGACCACGATGATGAAATGGTTGGGATCAGAAAACTTACCAAAGACTACATTTTACATGAAGGTGCTCCATTGAGTATGAAGATTTTGTACAATGAATTACAAAACTTTGAGAAGGAGTTGGTGATACACGCAAGAATTGAGGACGAGTTGCTTTTTCCTAAAGCGGTAGAGTTAGAGAAAGAAGTGCTGAGGCAAGTGAAAAAACAGATCAAAAGCAATTGATGGGAAGAGTTATTGCGATTGATTTGGGAACTAAAAGGACTGGGCTGGCCGTTACGGATGTGCTTAAGATTACAGCTAATCCATTAGAGACAGTGGAGACAAGCAAACTTGCTGACTACCTCACCCAATATTTCAGCAAAGAAGAGGTGGAAACGATTGTGATCGGATATCCAAAATCACTCGACGGTTCTGACAACGAAATGACACCTAGAGTGATTAGCCTAAAAGACAGACTAGGGAAAATATTTCCTGATAAAAATATCGTTTTAGTCGATGAAAGGTATACTTCCAAAATGGCGATGCAAAGTATGATTGCCATGGGAAGTAAGAAAAAAGATAGAAAAGAAAAAGCTGGCAACTTAGACAAAATTAGTGCAGCAATTATACTACAAACCTATTTACAGCAAATATGATTTACCCGATTGTAGCATACGGCAATCCAATTCTGAAAAAAGAAGCAGAAGAAATTCACGAAAATGAAGATGTATCCGCCTTAATTAAGGATATGTTTAGCACCATGGATCACGCAAGTGGTGTTGGTTTAGCTGCTCCTCAAATCAATCAAGGAGTAAGACTTTTTGTGATTGATAGTTCGCTGATGTTGGATGAAGATGACGAAGAAAAAGGTATAAGAAGAGCTTTCATTAATCCCATTATTCTAGATGAATACGGAGATCATTTCGGATTTGAAGAAGGGTGTTTGTCAATTCCTGAAGTCAGAGCTGAAATTATCAGGCCTGAGAAATTGACAATTGAATATTATGACGAAAACTGGAACCTTCGAGAAGAAGAATTTTCAGGAATGACAGCAAGAGTAATTCAACACGAATATGATCACCTGGAGGGAATCTTATTTATAGATTACTTGAAAGGACTCAAGAAAAGACTTGTTCAATCTAAACTGATTGAAGTAAGCAAAGGAAAAGTGCCGACAGATTATAGGATGATTTATCCTTTGAGATAAAAAATTTGATCAAATAATATTTCTTTACTTACAAATCAGCCTTGACAAACCTGATCATTGGATCAATTAGCAATAGAATTCAAATAAAACCATGAAATCTATCCCAAATCTTAAATTAGCACTGATACAGACAGCACTGCACTGGAAAGATAAGACAGCTAATTTCGCGATGTTGGAAGAAAAAATATGGGAAATTGAAGAGCAGGTTGATTTAATCATTTTGCCTGAGATGTTTTCAACAGGATTCACCATGGATGCATCAGAAATGGCAGAACCGATGAATTTCACAGCTTGTAAATGGCTCAAGCAAATGGCTTCTCAAACACAATCAGTGGTGACAGGAAGCGTAATTATCCAAGAAAACGGTAATTTTTTCAATCGTATGCTCTGGGCAAAACCTAACGGCGAATTGCTTTGGTACGACAAAAGGCATCTATTTAGGATGGCCAATGAAGATCAAAGCTATTCCATGGGTAAGGAGAAGAAGATTTTTGAATTAAAAGGCTGGAAGATTCTTCCACAAGTATGCTATGATTTAAGATTTCCAGTTTGGTCTAGGAACAGACAAGAGGAAGGTTCAATAGAATATGATGTTTGCATTTATATCGCAAGTTGGCCTGAACCCAGAATCAATGCTTGGGATATTTTATTGCAAGCACGAGCTGTAGAAAATTTAGCCTATTCAGTTGGGGTCAATAGGGTAGGGAGTGATGGTAATCAAGTTCCGTACTCGGGTCATTCAGCTGTATATAATTTCAAGGGTGAGCAAATGGTCTTTTCTGAAAATACAGAAGAAATTTTGATTGTAGATCTAAATGCAGAAGAGTTGAATCTATTTAGGGAAAAATTCCCAGCATGGAAAGATGCTGATAAGTTTGAGATTTTATAAAATCAATGATAGCTGTAATTCTTTATTTGTAAAACAGGAACAGCTTCAATGTTCCCAATCAATATTTGAAACTGCGATATTTTGATTAATTTAGCCCGAATTTTAATGCGTAGGCAAATGCAAACATTTTTTGTGTTTCAGCCTCATTTCACTAATTATAAATAAAATCATAGTTAATAAAAATAAAATGACCACTAAAACAGCTAAAATTCTTTACACACTTACAGATGAAGCGCCAGCATTGGCGACTTATTCTTTATTGCCGATAGTAAAAGCTTTTACAGATTCGGCTGGAGTAGTTGTAGAGACCAGAGATATATCATTGTCAGGAAGAATTATCGCGCTTTTTCCAGAGTTTTTAACTCCAGATCAAAAAATTGGGGATGCACTAGCAGAGTTAGGAGACGTAGCAAAGACTGCTGAGGCTAACATAGTCAAACTGCCAAATATCAGTGCTTCTATGCCTCAATTATTAGCTGCTATTAAGGAATTGCAAGAAAAAGGATATGCGCTTCCTGAATATCCGTTTGATCCAAAAAACGATCAGGAAAAAGATATCAAGTCAAGATATGATAAAGTTAAAGGTAGTGCAGTAAACCCAGTGCTAAGAGAAGGGAATTCAGATAGAAGGGCACCTTTAGCGGTAAAAAATTACGCAAAGAAAAATCCACATAGAATGGGGGCTTGGAGTGCAGATTCTAAAACTCACGTTGCAAGTATGCAAAAAGGAGATTTCTATGGCAGTGAAAAATCACTGACGCTATCTTCTGCTACCTCTGTTGATATAGAATTTGTAAATGCTTCTGGTGAAGTCAAAACTTTAAAGTCTGGACTATCTCTAAAAGAAAGTGAAGTTATAGATGCTTCTGTATTAAGTGTCGCAGAGTTGAAAACATTTTTCAAAGAACAAATTGCTTTAGCAAAAGAAGAAGGTGTACTTTTTTCACTTCACATGAAAGCGACCATGATGAAAGTATCAGATCCAATCATTTTTGGTTATGCTGTAAAGGTGTTTTTCGCTCCAGTATTTGAAAAATATGGAGAGAAGTTGTCTCAACTTGGTGTAGATGTTAACAATGGTTTTGGTGATTTACTAGCCAAATTGAATAAGTTACCTGCTGCTGAAAAATCAGAAATCGAAGCTGCTATTGAAGCTTGCTATGCAGATTCTCCTGACCTCGCAATGGTAAATTCAGACAAAGGAATTACCAATTTACATGTGCCTTCCGATGTGATTATTGATGCATCTATGCCTGCCATGATCAGAACTTCTGGTCAGATGTGGAACAAAGCAGGAAAAGAACAAGATGCTAAAGCTGTGATTCCAGATAGATCTTATGCTGGTGTTTATCAAGAAACAATTGATTTCTGTAAGAAATATGGCGCTTTTGATCCATCCACAATGGGGTCAGTGCCAAATGTTGGTTTGATGGCGCAGAAAGCTGAAGAATATGGTTCACATGACAAGACTTTTGAAATTGAAGAGAAAGGTATTGTTCGCGTAGTGGCTGGAGGAGAAGTTTTAATTTCTCATGTTGTTGAGCAAGGTGATATTTGGAGAATGTGTCAGACGAAAGATGCACCTATCCAAGATTGGGTTAAATTGGCTGTCAACAGAGCAAAAGCTACGGGCGTTCCTGCCATTTTTTGGTTGGACGACAAAAGAGCTCACGATCGAGAATTAATCAAAAAAGTAAATAATTATCTAAAAGATGATGATACCTCTGGTTTAGATATTCAAATCATGTCTCCAATCGATGCTACCAAATTTTCTTTAGAACGAATCAAAGCAGGAAAAGATACGATTTCGGTAACTGGAAATGTGTTGAGGGATTATTTGACTGATCTTTTCCCAATTTTGGAGTTAGGAACGAGTGCAAAAATGCTTTCTATCGTCCCTTTGATGAATGGTGGAGGTTTATTTGAAACTGGTGCAGGTGGTTCTGCTCCAAAACATGTAGAGCAATTGGTTGAAGAAAACCACTTGCGTTGGGATTCTCTTGGAGAGTTTTTGGCCCTTGCTGTTTCTTTGGAGCATCTTGGTGATACATTCTCTAATGACAGAGCTAAAGTCCTTGCAGAGACCTTAGATGAAGCGACTGGTAAGTTTTTGGATGAAGATAAGTCTCCTTCAAGGAAAGCAAAGGAATTGGATAACCGAGGAAGTCATTTTTATCTTGCCATGTATTGGGCGGAAGCTTTGGCCTCGCAAGAAAAAGACATGGAATTGAAAAATAAATTTGAATCCATAGCCAAGCAGTTGCTTGAAAATGAAACTAAAATCGTTTCGGAATTGAATGATGCGCAAGGTGTCAAAGTAGATATTGGTGGTTATTACAGACTTGATGCAGCTAAGGTTGATAAAGTCATGCGTCCAAGCGCTACTTTCAATGCAATTCTTGCGCAAATAGCTTAAGAAAATGGAAGTCATAAACTGAACAAAAAAAGCAGCCTCGAAAGCTGCTTTTTTTTGTTTATACATCTGTAAACCTAACTTGATGTTGCGTAAGAAAAGCTTTGATCACATCAACATGAATACATTCACCTAAGTGAATAAAGGAATAATCATTGATTTTTTTTGTTTTGCCTTTGGTGATGATTTCTTTGTCTTCGATATCAAAGCCAAGGTGGAGGTGCTTTGTTCTGCTTTGCATTCCATAAACGATTCCGTTTTCATCAAAAAGAGGCCCACCGCTTTGTCCTCTTAGTCCAGGTGTGCTCATTTCAATACCATATTTTACACCTTTTGCATCACCAATAAATCGAGTAAGCATTCCGTCTATTGGAAATCTTGGTGAAGCTTTTACACCTTCATTGGTCCACTCGATATCGTCTTTTTCAGGATTGAATCTGAAGTTGTTGAATTCGGGGAAAGGAAAACCAAGTCTGCATAAAAACTTACCTTGATTGATGTTGTTGGAGTCCTTTGGGAAAACCGCATGACCTTGGTAAAGCAGTTTATTGAAATCGTTGAATTTGATTATTGCTAGGTCATAATCGGGGTGAAGATGCCAAGTGAATCCAGATATTTTATCAATACAGTCAACAAAAGTTGTTTTCATCTGAATAGGACTATTTTCTTCAAATTTATACTTTGTCTCTAGGTTTCTTAGCATTTGCTTAAAGCGTCCATCTTTTGGTATCCTATTCAACTCTTCTTTGAAGGCTGTATAATGTTTTCCCATCTGCATCCCTTGAGAAAGCCATTGTACGACGTGTTTGCAGGTAATAGCAAACCCTTCATCGTTTACAAAAAACAAAGTTGCTGCTCCTGGAATGATTTTTTCACCCTTGTAGTTCCTGCTAATGGAATGAATCGCTCTCGTAAATCCTGATACTTTTGAAATAGCTTGTACAAACATTGAGTATTAATTTGACTTCAAAAATTAAAGTAACGGATAGAATTTAAATTGAATAGATTTTTCAAATTAAAATCAAAAATCTCTTTATCACTGATGAAAAAAAATCATTGAGTAAAATTTTATTTTTCGAAATCGATTGTATTTTCAAAACTCTAAAAATGAACCACAGTAACCCACTGTTTTATTTGGGTAGGCGAGATATTATTGGTAATTTTAAGGCTATTAATCTACTTCAAAGTGAAATGGAAACTATTTAATTTTTGATTCAATCTATTTGCAATCAAACCTATAAACAATAAATACACAAAACTATGAGCAAAATTAAAATTGGAATCAACGGATTCGGAAGAATCGGTAGATTGGTATTCAGAGCTGCGCAAACAAGGAATGATATTCAAGTTGTAGCGATCAATGACCTAATCGATGTGGATTATATGGCTTACATGCTAAAGTATGATTCTACTCACGGTAAATTCGACGGAGATGTTGAAGTGAAAAATGGTAAATTGGTAGTTAATGGCAACGAAATCAGAGTTACTGCTGAAAAAAGTCCTGCAAACTTGAAGTGGGGTGAAGTAGGTGCTGATTATGTTGTAGAGTCTACTGGTATATTTTTAACCAAAGAAACAGCGCAAGGACATATTGATGCTGGTGCTAAAAAAGTTATCATGTCTGCACCTTCCAAAGATGATACACCGATGTTTGTAATGGGAGTAAATGAAGATTCATATACTTCGGATATGGTTTTTGTATCCAATGCTTCTTGTACGACTAACTGTCTAGCTCCAATCGCTAAGGTATTGAATGATAACTGGGGGATTGAAGAAGGTTTGATGACTACTGTTCATGCTACTACTGCAACTCAGAAAACTGTGGATGGACCATCTGCAAAGGACTGGAGAGGTGGTAGAGGAGCATCTCAAAATATCATTCCTTCATCTACAGGAGCTGCAAAAGCGGTAGGAAAGGTTATTCCTGAATTAAATGGTAAATTGACAGGAATGGCATTTAGAGTTCCTACTCCAAATGTATCAGTGGTTGATTTGACTGTAAGATTGAAAAATGGGGCTTCTTATGAAGAAATCTGTGCTAAGATGAAAGAAGTATCTGAGACTACTATGAAAGGTGTTTTGGGCTACACTGAAGATGATGTTGTTTCTACGGATTTCAATGGTGATAGCAGAACTTCAATTTTTGATAAAGGAGCTGGAATTCAATTGAGTGATAAATTTGTTAAAGTAGTAGCTTGGTACGATAACGAGTGGGGTTATTCTAACAAGGTTGTTGACTTACTTTCTTATATCGCAAGTAAATAATATCGAATTATAAGATTCATTTTGAATCCCAAAAAGATCAAACGAGTAGTTTTAATATAAAGCTGCAAATTTGACTCTTTTTGGGATTTTTTCTTTATTTTCTGTATTATTTTTTGAAATATGTGATTTTTTCATTAGAATGAGGATTGGTATTAAAAAACTCAATTATGTTAACACTCCTTCTAAACTTAATATTAATATTATCAGGATCTCTGCCAAATTTTAATGATTCAATTTCTGAACAGCAGGCTGTGTCAAACAGGTTTGAGGTTGATAATAAAGTAATTCCAATAGAAATCAAGGATGTTGTTATTGAGGCATTATCATATTTTCCTGAATTATCTGGAGTGAATATTGAATTTGAATTTAAAGACAACATTAATGGGTCAATAATGCAAGCTCAGCCTCGATTGACGACCCTATTGGTAACAGGAAAAGAAAGACGAGAATATAGAATTAAAATTACGAGAGCGTTAGATTTTGGAGACGATAGTATTTTAATTGAGGATGTGCCCCATGATGTATTAGTTGGGTGGGTCGGACATGAGTTGGGTCATATTATGGATTATAAGAACCGTAGCACAACTAACCTGATGCATTTTGGAATGAGGTACATTATGTCGAACAAAAGGCTTACAGAGGCTGAAATAGCTGCTGACACTTATGCCATCTCTTGCGGTATGGGATACCAAATATTATCAGTCAAAGATTTTATTCTCAATCAAGAAGGTTTTGATGAAGCTTATAAAAACAAGATTAGAGAATTGTATATGTCTCCACAACAGATTCTAAGTTTGCAAGAAGAGTTGGAGAATGAAGATGGTTGATTTGGAGAACATGTGCTGATCAACGATATATTTTAGAAATTTATTTCAAGAATAGCTCTTAATCCTTGTCATTCGCATTTTATACTTTTGTAAAAATCTCAAAAGTAACTTTCTTTATCTTTCTGAGTTGGAAACATATGACAAATGAAATAATACCAATTTTTCCGCTCAAACTAGTTGCTTTTCCCGGAGAGCAACTCAATCTTCATATCTTCGAACCTCGCTACAAACAATTAATTTCTGATGTCAGTGAAGGAGATGGTAGGTTTGGAGTATCGGTTTATTTGGATAAGTTGATGCCTTTTGGTTCAGAGGTATTTCTAGAAGAAGTTTCCAAAGTTTATGAAGATGGTCGGTTAGATATCAAAACTAGCGTATTGAGATCCTATGAATTGATTAAATTTGAGAATCCTTACCAGGATAGGCTTTATGCAGCAGGAGAAATAATACCCTTTGAAAATGACATTACTGTTCCTACTCACTTACACAACGAGTTTATTTTTTACCTCAAGGAGTTTTTTAGATTAATCGGAGAGCCACAAAGTATTGAGCCCTTAGCGATTAATTCCTTCACTTTAACCCATAAAATAGGTTTGTCTATTGAGGAAGAGTATGAACTTCTTGTTATGAGAAAAGAAGCCTTAAGGATTCAGTTTCTTATAAAGCATTTCATCAAAATCATCCCTGTTTTACGAGAAGTGGAAAGAGCAAAAGCCAAGATAAAAATGAATGGTCATTTTAAGACTTTGGATGCACTAGACTTTTGATCTGACCAATATTAAAGCTTGGTGATACTTTCCTTTTTGACAAAGGCTTTTTGTTTTCCCCATTCTATTTCGTACCAAATGTCTTTAGAGGATTTGATGATCACTCGGTGACCGGGATCTACATTTTTGATTAATTTCCCGCCTGCTGTAGGCTTATCCATGATGATCGTGGGACTTCCAGTAACAATACCTGTAGATGATTGCTTGAGGAAATTATTGCTTACAAAAACCAATAAAATTAAAATTAAGCTGGGGATATAATATTTTGGTTTACCTGCTTTTTGTTTAAAAATTAAAAGAAGAATAATAGATATCAATAAGAATCCTAAAAATACCAATGTGATTTCTTGCTGTAAATCAGAGGTGAATTTAAAGAATCTGTCCCAATCTGTAAGTTCATACCCTACAAGGTTTTGCTGCTCAGTGAGTGTTTTGATTTTGGTAATTACTCTCGGATTTGGGTTAATGTCGTAGTACTTAGCGAGATAAAAACTAGCGTTTGAAAAATCGCCTTTTCCTTCAGAAATATAGGCCATTTTCAGAAGCATGGCAGGGGAGAAAACCTCGTCATTTTGAAGCAAGTTTTCATAAACAGTCATTGCTTCTTGGTAGTTGTTCGTATTAAATAAAGAATCTGCTTTTTGTAAGCCAAGTGTATTCGCTTGACAATTAAAGCTTTGAATGAATACGAACAAAATTATTGTAAAATTTCTGAGAAAGATTGCCTTTGAGTTTTGCATTTTAAAATAGTACGCTTATTTTTGCAGTCCAATTACGGCAATGATTTAACAAAAAACAAATCAAAAACCGTTAAAAATCTCTAAAACGCTAGAGACAAAATAGACAAAAAGATTCCGTAGCTCAGCTGGTAGAGCAATACACTTTTAATGTATGGGTCCTGGGTTCGAATCCCAGCGGGATCACAAATTTAATTCAAAAGGAATTAAGTAGATTGAAAACATTAGTAATTAGTTCGGGGTGTAGCGTAGCCCGGTATCGCGCCTCGTTTGGGACGAGGAGGTCGTAGGTTCGAATCCTGCCACCCCGACAAATTTTCTAACTAGACACACAAAAAATTAAATAGATTGTGCTGAGGTAGTTAGAAAAATATTAAATAAAACTTGAAATTAGATTGGCTCAATCCTTTTTAAATAGAGTTTGAGAGCTTAAATTTGCATTTCAGTATTTAAAAAAAAATGGTCTTGTAGCTCAATTGGATAGAGCAACTGCCTTCTAAGCAGTAGGTTTCAGGTTCGAGTCCTGACAGGATCACAAGAGGTCGCCAGACCTATATCGATGGAGCATTTCGATCAAAAGGAATGCTCCATTTAATTTAATTATGATTCCGTAGCTCAGCTGGTAGAGCAATACACTTTTAATGTATGGGTCCTGGGTTCGAATCCCAGCGGGATCACAAAAGCCTCCTTAATTGGAGGTTTTTTTGTTTATATCAACCCTATGTCATGCGCAAATAGAGCATCCCGATCTAAGCTGGGAAGGGTGCTTAATAGGGAGAATTTAGTCCGTTCTATAATTTTTGTTTTTTTATTTCGATGTTTATGACTGGGTTAAATTCTCCAGAATTTTTAAAATAGAATTTACCAAATACTTCTAATAAATCCTCAAAAAAGTCATTTACTTTATAATTTTGCTTTTGATGTTTTCTTTTGCTTATTTAACACTTTAATTAAAAGTTGTAGGAAATACCCATATAGCTGATAAACCCAGTGTGAGCCATGAAGACCCCTAAGTCATTAAATAATAAATTAAAAGCTGCAATTGTATTGACATTTCTTCTTTTAGTGATATTTGGAAAGAACATATTGGACAGAAAAAATTTCAATGAACTTGAAGAGTCTTTTGCCTCAGTTTATGAAGATAGACTGGTCGTTGAAAGCTATATTTTTACAATTTCTGAGAATTTATTCAGAATCAAACTGTTGGTCAACCATTGCTGGGAAGAGACTGATTATTCTCATGTAATAGAAGATATTGAAGAATATGAAGATAAAATCCTTACTACTGTAAATACATTTGAAAAGACTAATCTAACTGCTTCAGAGGATGAGTTTTTAAAGGATTTTAGAACTATTATCGAAACAAACCTGAGGATCGCAGATTATGATCTTCTATATTCAGAAGAGAAGGGAATCAATTATGAGCAAGTCCACATTTATAATGAATACATAGAAAGAGCGATAAGTGATTTGGAAAAGCTTTCGAATATCCAACTCGAAGAAGGACATAAGCTTGCAATCAATTCCGAAAAGGTAGTGACAAGGTCTAGGATTTGGGCACAATTCGAAGTTGCAGCTCTCGTAATTTTGTTATTGATTATCTATCTTTTGATCTACACTTCCAGAAATATCAAATCTGAATTGATTGACTAAATAGAGTGGTTTGTTAGTTTAGATTCCTTCGTAAAGGAAACTTTTTATTGGTCTATATCCGGATCAAAAAGTGCTCCGTTGACAGTGACTTTGGTTATGAAAAATACTTCTCTGTTTTTGGCTCTTCCTTCTTCATCCTGATATCGGATTGATTGTTTTCCTGAAAGCAAATAATTGTTTTCGTACCACCAAGAGAGTATCAAACCATTGTCATCAGTTTCCCGAATCCTTTCCATATCATCTAGCAATTTTAACTCAAACTTTTCATTCTCAAAAATCACTTCTCCATTGTAGAGGTAACTTAGGACTAGCTTTTTTTCTTCCAAATACATGAAATGAAGCTTGTCTCCAGTTAAGCTTAGTTCACCAAATTTACTTGGATTGGTTGTTGTCCTGCTCGGAAGACTTAAGGAATTATCCCAGATGATATTGCCATTTTTATCCAATAAAAGAAGCTGAGCTGCATGAAACTTATATTCTCCATCTCTGAAAAGAGATGAGTTAATCATATTTTGCTTATTGATGTAATTCAATTCTTGATTACTTCCAATAACTCCATTACTCATCGTGTTAATATTAGGCGAAGCTCTGTACATGCTATTGGCATACATTCCATCTATAGGGTAATATCTAGGATTATTAGCCGTGAACAAATCACTGTAAACCAAATACCCGTCATTCATTGTAATAACCTCACGAGTAGAAAGCACAGGTTTGATGTCTGGTATTTTACCTTTTTTCAAAGATTTCTCTAAAGATCGGATTCTTTTAGCCCTTTGCTTTTCTGGCAAATAATTGTAGAAATTTTCAAAATCCTCTAGTGTGTAATATTTTTTAACTGTTTCACCAAATTCATTGATTTCGGTAAGGTAAATACCTTGATAGGCTTCTTGCCTTTGTTTCCCAAATGTCCCAATCAATGTTTGCTGATATTCTTCAAATGGTGTGAGTATACCCTCTATGATTTCTAATTTCGAGTCATACAAATTCCCAATATTGACTTCTCTAAGTTTGCTTCCCTCTAGATCAAAAGTTAAAATTGATACTTGTTTTACTTTATACTGATCTCTTTTACTGATCAATACATCGAATACACCAAGCTCTTGATCTTTTCTCAATTGAAGAATTTCAGTGTCTTTGGAATAGATGCCTTGTGTAGTGATAATATTTCCCGATTTCATATCAAAAATCTGAATTACTGGAAGAGATTCTGAAACACCCATAAAAATACCTTTGCCATTCATGACGTAAAATTCTTTCAAATCCATATTTAGGATATTTGAAATATTAAACTCTTTTGCATCATCGGATTTCAAATTAAGGTCTACCAAGTACCGATCTTTTCCTTCTATCGAGTTGCCCCGTTGAAATAAAACATAAAAATGGTTCTCGTCTGTATCGTACCCTATCAGATTATGACCTTCTTTGATGGGTAATTTTTTAAGAGATGAGGTGTTAAGATTATAATCTGTTTGAAACATTTCAAAAATTTGTCTGGGGTTTAAACCCGACTCTTTTACTGTTCTGAATCCAAGAATTCCATCTTTGTTAAAAACAGTCATGTAATTACTTTCGCCAAACTTAGCTTCAAATTCTAATCTTGCGACAAAATCTACTTGTGCAGTAGAAGGCAAATAGGTGAGATAGAAAATACAAATTGAAAATAAATATCTCATGACAGCAGTTGAATTTTAGGAAATCTTTAATGAAAGATGTTTGTTTTTTTCTAACGTCAATAACCTTAATTAAGGTTTATAGTTTTATTCTGTTCGATTTCTTAAGATAAGCGTTAAGATTTTATTTTAAAACAATTAATCGTGACATTTGTCCTAATCTTGAATCAAGACCTCTAAAAAATTGGATCAGAAGAATATTATAAAAAAGCTGAAGCTCATTATTAAATTGATGGAGCTTCATGATGAAAATGCTTTCAAAATCAGAAGTTATCAGTCCGCAGTGAATACCCTGGAGAGGGGAGAAGATATTTCAGTTGAAGGAAAAAGTTTAGATGAACTTCAGCAAATTGGTGGCATTGGTAAAAGTATCGCTGAAGTTATTTTTGCATTAGGTACTACAGAAACCCATTCTTATTTGGAGACTTTGTTAGAAAAGACACCAAAAGGGATTTTGGAAATCTTGGAAGTCAAAGGTCTTGGCCCAAAAAAAGTAAAAGTCCTTTGGGAAGAGATGAATATCACTTCTGTACATGAACTTCTCGAAGCCTGCCAAGCTGGACAAGTTGCCAAAATCAAGGGTTTTGGCGAGAAAACACAAGAAAGTATCATTCAAGCTTTAGAGTTTAAAGCTTCTAATCAAGGGAAGTGGCTTTATGCTGACATTGAAAATGCAGTATTAGCAGTAGATGATAAATTTGGGAAAATCGATGGAATTTCATCCAAAGCTATTGTTGGCGAGTTTGCTCGGAAATTAGAAATTATAAATCATGTAGAATGGCTTTTCGCAGTAAGTGACAAAGAGAAAGTTATGAAATCTCTTGAATCAGTTTCAATCTTAAAACAAGACTTGAAGCGCAGTAGTCCATTTAAGTGGAGGGGGAAAATGACAGAGCCTGAAGTGAATGTTATGATTCATTTTACAGACTCTTCAAGTTTCATCAAAGAAAAAATCTTAAGAACCGGAAGTAAAGCTCATTTGCTTTACCCAATGGAAGGTAATCTTCCATTTGTAGATATTTTGCAAAACTTTGAATTCACATCAGAGGAAGAGGTTTATGAAAAGGCAGGTTATGTTTGGATTCCTGAAGAGCTGAGAGAGGGGTTCATTGAGTTCGATTGGGCAAAAGATGGCGCAAAACCATTGCTTGAAAAAAAGGATTTAAAAGGGATTTTGCACAATCACTCAACCTATAGCGATGGGAAACACACTTTGCGTCAGATGGCCGAAAATTGTAAATCGCTAGGATATGAATATTTGGGAAT
The DNA here is from genome assembly GCF_014637795.1 of Belliella aquatica. GTDB lineage: Bacteria > Bacteroidota > Bacteroidia > Cytophagales > Cyclobacteriaceae > Belliella > Belliella aquatica. The sequence continues at coordinate 241,582 of NZ_BMFD01000003.1, forward strand.
ATCAGATCACAGCCGAACAGCCTCCTATGCAGGTGGACTAGATATCGAAAAAGTACAAAAGCAACAAGCTGAGATTGATCAGCTGAACATAGAACTAGCACCATTCAAGGTTTTCAAAGGAATAGAAAGTGATATTCTGACAGATGGCAGTTTGGATTATCCTAATGACGTGTTGGCTAGTTTTGATTTTATCGTTGCGTCGATTCATTCTGGATTAAGTATGGACAGAAAGAAAGCCACGGCGAGAATTCTAAAAGCAGTAGAGAATCCATACACCACCATATTGGGACACCCTACAGGACGATTATTGTTAAGAAGGGAAGGTTATCCATTGGATCATAAAATGATCATTGATGCCTGCGCTGCTAATGGAGTTATTATAGAAATCAATGCAAATCCATGGAGATTGGATTTAGATTGGAGATGGGTCCATTATGCCATTGAAAAAGGAGTAAAGCTCGCTATTAATCCCGATGCACATGCGATGGAAGGTTATGATGATATGCGTTACGGTGTTTTGATAGGAAGAAAAGGGGGTTTAACCGCTGAAATGACTTTCAATGCCTTGGGTAAGGAAGAGTTAAATAAATATTTTGAAGAGAGAAAAAATAAAATCAAATAGTAATCACCTATGAGTTGGATGAATAAAGATGAGAGTTTGCTATTGCAAAGGTCATTTCTCTTTGGAGTGACTGGGATTGGATTGTGTATACTTGCTTTAGCGAACTCCTACTATAAGCTTCTAGAGGCTCCTATGGGCCCTTTGAATGGTGTTGGGATTGCATTGCAGTTTATGGGGTTAAGTATAGCTGTGTTGGTGTTAAGGAAAAGAAAAATTAGTGAGGCTATCAAGGATAAATCAAAAAAAATGGTTTTGGTTTTAGGAGTTGCATTATTCTTTTTCTTCCTGGTTATATGACGTGCATAGCAAAGTCAATTGGTTTATAAGATTGAATATGAATAGGTTTTCAAATGTATTATTGATTCTATTTTTAATTGTTTCATTTTCATGTGTTACAAATGAACAGTTTCATGAAGGTGATATTCTATTTCAAAATGGTAATTGTGGTGATTTTTGTGATGCAATCAGAAAGGTGACTCAAGGCCATGAGGGTAAGGAATTTTCCCATAATGGATTGCTCATGAAAGAATCAGGTGATTGGTTTGTTTTGGAGGCAATAGGGAAGGGAGTGAGTAAAACTCCACTTCAAGACTTTTTGGATCGGCATGTAGATGAATTTGGAAGTCCAAAAGTAATGATTGGAAGACTCAAGCCAGCATATAGAGATTTGATTCCTGCAGCAATCAAAGAAGCACAGAAGCATCTTGGGAAACCTTATGATTCAGTTTTTGATTTTGAAAATGATGCTTTTTATTGTTCTGAATTGATTCATTTTGCATTTAGAGAGGCGAATGGTGGTAGAGATTTATTTTCACCAAAACCTATGACATATAATGATCCAGATACGGGGGAGCTTTTCCCTATTTGGGAGAGTTATTTTTCAGATCTTGGACATAAGGTTCCAGAGGGTAAACTTGGATTGAATCCAGGAGGAATGTCCTTGGAACCAGTTTTGGTGATGAGGGAACTAAGAAATTGATTTAAAACTGTTTTAGTGTTTTCACCTTTATTGAAATGGGGGTTAGGCCTAACTCAAATAAAATGAGGTGATTAATTTCTTTGAATTGTAACTTTTGTCGCAATATGTTGTTAGGCTTTTGCAATACATTAGCGTTTGCAAAACAGATTCATGTTAAAAAAAGTCTTTAGGTTTCAGGTTAGAATTTTTGATTTCCTCGATGAGCATTGGGAAGGTGCGATAGTATCAAAGCTAATTTCTAATATAGTCTTGTCGTCATTTATACTTGGCTTGGTTGTCGGTTTATTGAATTATTTAGGAGTTATTTTTTATAGTGACGTTCTCAGTCCGTTTTTTGCAATCGAATTGGCTTTCAATGTCTTATTGATATTTGAAGTTTTAGGATTGATATTTTTAATTCCAAAATCTGTAGCGGATTCAGTTGGAAAGCAATTTGAAATTATATCTTTGGTTCTTTTGCGCGATGCGTTTAAGGAATTTGGACATTATTTGGAAGAAGTCAATTGGGAATTAGAGTTTGTGCTAGAGTTGCTTCCGATCGTTTCTGATGCATTTGGTGCGATTTTGATTTTCTTTATTACAGGTATATTTTACAGAGTTCAGAAGCATACAAGAATCACACAGAGTATGGAGGAGCAAAAGCGATTTACTTCCATCAAAAAAATCCTTTCCTTGTATTTGGGTCTTTCTTTCTTGTTTTTAGGAATTTATGATGTGATTTTGGCCTATCAAGTCCACGAGATTGTTTATAGCATTGAGTTGTTCTATACTTTATTGATCTTTACGGATGTGTTTATACTTCTATTTTCATTGAGGTACACGACAAAATACTACAATTTATTTAGGTATTCTTCATTTGCCTTGGCAACGATTTTCTTAAGACTGACACTTTCTGCTCCGGCCTACTATAATGTTGTCTTGGCTGTAATAGCAGGATTAATGGTTTTGGGGGTGAGTTATATTTATAATAAGCTGTTATCAAAACAAGGTGTAGAAGATTAGAATAGGATGATAAAATGTTTGAAAAATAAGTCCTTGATATAGAGGATAAAATAAGTTTGAGGCTCGTAAAAGGGATTTTTTTTGTTGGAGAGTTTGGAAAAAATCAAACATCCTGCTATGTTTGCATCACGATAACGGAAAGCGGTATCAAAAGCTATCAAATTCCTCCTTAGCTCAGTTGGTTAGAGCACATGACTGTTAATCATGGGGTCCTAGGTTCAAGCCCTAGAGGGGGAGCAAAAGCCTTGCAGAAATGCAGGGCTTTTTTTGTTTTAGATAACTCTAGAAACCATTTATTTTTTTCAATACAATAGTTGACTAACTTAGTTTTTTATTGAGCTGTAAAAGTGATGAACAAACAACTACTAATTCTAAGCAATGATTTACTTTCAGAGTATTTGGAAAAAGCACCGAAAGGTTTAAATCATGCTTTAGAAGCATTGAAAGATGCTGAAATTTCAACAGAAAGTTTTAGTTTTTATACCTCTGTATCCTCCGTTTACAGTAGCAAAATAGAAGGGGAAGCCATCGAATTGGATAGTTACGTTAAGCACAAAAAATTTGGTATTGAGTTTTCACCGGATTACACTAGAAAAATAGACGACTTGTACGACGCCTACACCCTTGCAAAAACCAATAAGCTGAACAAAGAGAATATCGCCCTAGCTCATGCATTGTTGAGCAAAAATATACTTGCAAAAAACCGACAGGGAAAATACCGTACACAAAACATGTATGTTTCCACACCGGATGGACGGATAGAATATGTAGCTGCTTCTCCCTTTGAGGTAGAGCAGGAAATGGAGAAGTTTTATGCAGATTTGAACATGTTACTTGAAACAGCTATGTCCACAGAAGAAGTTTTTTTCTATGCCTCCATGATTCATTTAGTTTTTGTCAAAATTCACCCTTGGAATGATGGAAATGGCAGAAGTGCCAGATTAATAGAAAAATGGTTCTTAGCAGAAAAATTAGGTGATAAGGCCTGGTTTATACAAAGTGAAAAAATGTATTATGATCAACATCAAACCTACTACTCAAACATCAGCATTTTAGGCTTAGAATACCCTTCCTTAGATTATGGAAAAGCACTTCCTTTTTTACTGATGCTTCCAAATTCTATTAAAAATGGATAGAAAATCGAAAAAATTTAAAATACGATCAAATCACCCTAGTCTCTGAATACAAGTCGTAAGCTGCTACAAGGAGATGATGGTCGGGGCCATGTCCGTAGCGGGTATATTGTTGTAAATCTTTTCTGTGCTCAACATACTCGGGTGAGTACGCTGCATAAAGTTCATCCCATATGATCATCAGATAAGCATAAGGAATTTTACTGTTGCGTCCTTGTTCGAGCCAATCGTCAAAAACTGATTCATCAAGTGATTTGGGATAATCTGCCCCGTCAAACATTATTCTAATATTTTAATTTGAAAGTCAAATCTAGATTTTTCCTTTAGAGGGATCTCAATTTTTATTTTTAAGCTTTTCCTTTTTTTACTTTCAAAGAAGTGCCTTCTGTACTGATTACAATGACTTTTTCACCTTTATCGATAAATTCTCCTCTTGAGTAAGCATCATAAACTTCATCTTCCACAAGAATTTTACCGCTTGGCATCAATCGCGTGTGGGCGACACCTTCTTTGCCTAGCAAATCACTTTGATAAGAAGTAGAGGTGTATCCATCAGATCGCTGCTGCGTGTTTGCCAAGGCGATTGTGCTAAAAGCTTTCCATTGGTTGACTTTTGGTGCAAAGAAAAAAATCAGCGCCATAGCTACTATTGCTGCCAAAATAACGGTCAATAGTGCAACGAACAAATCACCCGATGGTACAAAAGTAAAATCAAATGCATCATTTGGAATCATCCCTAACGTAAGTCCTGTCAAAATCCCAATGATCCCTAGAATTCCAAACACACCAAATCCGGGGATTACAAATAACTCTACCAGCAATAAAATTACACCTACAATAAATACTGCAATCTCCCAGTTTTGCGCGAGGCCGGCGAGGTAATAAGGGATAAAATAAAGCACAATGGCAATTATCGAAGCCGCTAAGGGAAAACCAATTCCTGGAGTTTGGATTTCAAAATATATTCCTGCAAAAATGATTAAGATTAAGAAGCCACTTACCGCAGGGTTTAGAAAAACTGAAATTACCTTTTCGACATTTGACTCTGCATATTTGATAATTTCAAAAGATTCAATTCCTTGCTTTTCGATTACCTCGGTCAGACTGTTGACTTGTCCTTCGCTGAATCCATTGGCAATCGCTTCTGATACCGAAAAGGTGATCACAGAACCTTTGTCACTTACGCCTTCCACTTCAAGATTCTGATCAACCATCGCTTCCGCAATTTTTGGATCCCTACCTTTTGCTTCTGCAGTGCTGCGCATCATGGAGCGCATATAGGACTGATACTTATCTGGCGCGGCTTCACCACCACCACCCATCACTACGGTAGCTGCACCTATGCTTGCACCTGGTGCCATGTAGATACTGTCACAAGCTATGGAAATTAGAGCTCCAGCGGATGCTGCATCCTTATTGACCCACACGTGAATAGGAACTTCTGTCTCCAAAACCATGGTTCGGATATCATCGGCATCATTGACGGCGCCTCCATAAGTATCCATTTCTATAATAATAAGATCAGCTTCTTTGATTTTAGCATCTTCAAGAGCAAGTTTTACCTTTCTATTCATCCTCGGATCAATGTCACTTTTGATTTCAAAGGTATAGACCTTCTTTTTGACATTTTGAAGACTATCTTGTTTTGAAAAAGCTGAGTTTAGAGCTAGTATAAAAAATAATAAGGTAAGTGTAAATACATTTTTCATAAAGTAATTCTTTTGATTTTTGAATATACCAATAATTAAGATATAAGCATCCAGTTAACCTTTTTGAGAAGAAAAAACTTTATAAAATAAATTTTAAATTGTCTGCTGCGTTAATAAAGCAGTATGGAACGATTTGTGGAAGTCTCCGTTTGTATACTTGGATTTGATAAAATTAATCAGAAATTTGTATCACAGTATCTACCCCGATAAATTATGAAAAGAAACATCCTAGTTGCATTTTTGATTACATTGAGTTTGCATGCGAATGCATCTGATTTGACAAGATTGGATTCTATTGGAATTGAAAAAGTTGGCGACAAGACTTTTATCATACATCAAGTCGAGGAAAGGGAAACCATGTTTGGAATTTCAAAAAGATATTCTACATCTGTCAGCGAAATCATCACAAATAATGACGAGTTGAAAGCGGGATTAAAAATGGGTCAAAGGATCCGTATCCCTTATATTGCTCCAGCAGCTTTACCTGAAGGGGCCAAATTGCATAATGTTGCCCAAGGAGAAACTTTATTTTCAATTGCTAAAGCTTATGAGGTCACGGTGGGAGATATCATGACTTGGAATAATTTAAAAGGAAACGACCTTAGCTTAGGTCAGGGTCTAATTATTCAAGGAGTTGTAAAACCAGAGGTACCTAAAGTAGTAGCGGAAGCAAAAGCTACTGTTCCAGCTGTAGCAACAGCGGGAAAAGCTAAAGCAGCAGAAAACAAAGAAAGAGCAGAAGAGAAGAAAGACGAAGCACGTAGCAAAGCGGAAGAAGTTAGAAAAGAAGTTGCCAAACCATCTGAGGAAATTGCTAAAGTAAAAGAGGAAGTTAAATCAACAGAAAGTGGTGCGAATGTATATCCTGGAGAATGGATTACACATACAGTAGAGCAGGGAGAAACTTTATTTGCGGTAGCAAAAAAATATGATTCCAAAGTCGAGGATTTGATTACTTGGAATGGATTATCATCAAATAACCTTTCTGTGGGGCAACGTTTGAAAGTCGGCAGAGGAGCCGCAGGTCCTTCTACCGTTCCTGTTGTCAGTTCTACAGTCCCAGTGATCGTGAATAATGAAAGAGCTGAAGCAGTTTTGACGACTCCAAAAGAAGACGATAGGCCTTACAAAAATATCAAACAAACAGGCTTAGCTGAGGTGATCGAAGGGACTGGTAATCACAAAAAATATCTAGTCTTGCACAAGGAAGCTCCTGTGGGGACAATTATGCGTGTAAGAAATGAAGAGAATGACATCACTATTTTTGCTAGAGTTGTAGGCAAATTGCCGAATACAGGAGACAATAGCAGGCTTGTAGTAAAACTTTCAAAAGCTGCTTTTGATCAACTTAGAGCGGTAAATTCAAGATTTCCTGTTGAGGTATCCTATTGATAGCTGAAATATTGTAGCAATATGCCTTCGGAGAAATATTGATAAAGATATTCTTTGAATAATTAGTAAACCGATCAGGATGCAAATCTTGATCGGTTTTTACTTTTCAGGAGATTTAGTTTTCTTCCATTTGATCAACTTTGGTATTCAAGATTAAGCTTGTACTTTTGTGAGAGCAGAATTCATGAATAAATTTCAAATCATACTTCATCATGCGTTCAGATACGTCTGGAATGCACTTTTCATTATCAGTTACCCTGTATTGGCGACCTTTGGGTTGTTATTTATCGGTGTGACATATGCTTTTTCATCTTTATCAAAGCTACTTACCAAATGGAGACCCGATCAAAAAACAGAAACAGTGACTGTGTCTGATTGGGAGATTTTACCGAATACGGATGAGTTGTTGGAAGCAAAAATTCACAAACAAATCATGTTTGGACCGACTTGTTATCAGCTGAGAAGAAAAGATGGTGTACCTTCAGTTTTACAAGATTTTTACTTTGGAGGGAAAGTGAGGTTTATGGAAGAAGCAATTCTGTTGGAAAAATGGAATGCTACAGATTCAAAGCAGCTTCCTGATTTTGATATCTGTTTGTATTATCCGGATGAGGATAGATTGAAGTCGTTGACGAACATAAAATGCTTTGATTGGCATCTTTCAGAAATCGAAGAACAAAGCCTTTCTTTCAAGTGGTTTGATGGGATTCAGGGTGGTGAAGTAAAAGTGGCACTTTAAGATGGATTTAAAAGAGTTTTTGGATTCGAAAGTAGTAGAATACAATCAGCCCGGATTTATCACTTTGGATCCAATTTCAATTCCCCACATGTTTTCCAAAAAGCAGGATATTGAAATATCAGGTTTTATAGCTTCAATTTTGGCATGGGGTCAGCGCAAAACGATCATCAACAAATGCATTGAATTGTTTGCCATGATGGACAACGCGCCACATGATTTTATGCTGAATCATTCAGAAAATGAACTTAAGCCCTTTTTGAATTTTAAGCACAGGACCTTCAATGACATAGATACCCTATATTTTATTGAGTTTTTTACTTGGTATTACCGCAATCATGAAAGTCTAGAAACGGCTTTTTTGCAAGAATATTCACAAGATATAGATGTGATGGATAGACTTTTGGCTAATTTCCATGACTTCTTTTTTCAGCTTCCTGATGCACCGCTGCGAACTAGAAAACATATTGCGACACCAAAAAGAAAAGCTGCCTGCAAGCGCATTAATATGTTTCTCAGATGGATGGTGAGGCAAGATGACAAAGGTGTCGATTTTGGAATTTGGAAAACAATTCAACCCAGTCAATTGATTTGTCCCTGTGACTTGCATGTAGATCGGGTAGGGAGGAAGCTTGGGCTGATCACCAGAAAACAAACCGACTGGATCACCGCTATAGAGCTTACGCAAAAGCTCCGAGAATTTGATCCAGCCGATCCTGTTAAATATGATTTTGCACTTTTTGGCTTGGGTGTCGAAGAGAAATTTTAAATTATTTAATCAAGATCAATTCTTTTTGAGGTTCAATCAAATACCTGGCACCATCAGCAGTGACTACGGCTATTTCCTCTACTGACATGGTTTTAGTACCTCCTTCGGGTAGGTTCCAAGCATGAAATCCATCAAAAGCGAACAGCATACCTTCTTTGAGTGGTTTTACAGCAGCAGGTCTGCTCGCTGGATTTTCCAACATGCCGCCACCTAAATTTGGTCCAATGTCATGGGCTACATATCCCACAGGATGTCCGGTGCTCCACATGACATACTCAGATCCACGCTCTGTCATCCAATCACGTTGAGCTTTGTCCACTTGGTAACCTAAAACGCCTGGCTTCATGGCTTCCAAAGCAATTCGATTTCCCCCAATAGACGAGTCAAAATAGAACTGAACAGAGTCAGGCGCCTGAGTTTCTCCTTCTCTTAGGACATATGCGAATCTTTGGATATCTGATACCCACATGTCAAAAACGCGGATACCAAAATCAATTTGAATCACATCACCTGGCATAATTACTTTCTCAGTGGAATGAGAATGACCACGGTCTGGACCTGAGTTTACATTTGGGTTTTGATCAGGTGACCATGCATCCGTAACTCCATACAGCTCCATTTTCTTTTTCAGAAACTCCGCAATATCTGCATCGGTGCTTTTTCCTGGGATAATCTCTGCATAAGCTTCATATTGCCAGTCAGAGGTGAATTGAGCAGCTTGAGTCATGATTTCTACTTCTGCTGGCAGCTTGATTGCCAAAAATTCATAAACCAAATCATCAGAAGAAATTAATTTTGAGGCGTCATTTCCTAAAGCTTTCTCAAAAGCTATTCTTTGCGTATAGCTGAGACCATCTGCTAGTTCATTTTCTGAAGAACTGTTGATTGCAATATTTTTGAAATTTTGTGTTTTGATAAAGTCTGCAGCTTGAGAAATAGCAGAATTACCTCTTTCAACCGCAATTACTTCATCGTGAATTTTCAAATCCGCTAAAGCAGTGGCTTCTCCAATTGGGCAGAATACTGTTGATTTTATCTTTTCTCCATCTTTGTGGAAAAGGAAAACTGCGGTTCCGCCAGCATTTTCTCCACCTACATGATGGGCAATGGGATCATTGTTATTTTCTCTACAAATAACCGCCCAAGCATCCACGCCGGCTTCTGCCATGGCCTGAGGAAGAAGTTTTTGCAGTCTTTCTTTTCTGATTTCTGGCCAAGGACTAGTCCCTGCAAATGGATTCTGGAAAGGAGACTCTTCAGGAGTGTTTTCTTGGCAGGAGCTAGAAGCTGATAAAATAATTAATGCAATTAGCATCGATTTCAATGCATAAAATAAGTGTTTCATATATCTTAGGGGTTATTCTTTCATTCAAAATTTATGGAATTAAACATAATAATGTCAAATATAAAAACTCTTCTTATTGCAGCGGTCTGTATTATTTTATTTTCATGTAAAGAAAATGATTCAGCTCAACTGTATTACAATGGAGATATTATCACGGTGGACGATTCGAATTCTATTGTAGAATCAATGGTGATCAAGGATGGAGTAATAGTGGGATTGGGTACTTACGAAGAAATGAAGTTGTTGTTTCCTCTTAGCGAGCATATTGATCTTGGTGGGAAATCAATCATTCCTGGTGTAGTAGATTCTCACGTGCATGCGCATGAATTTGGACAGCAAACACTTAAAGCCAATCTTGAAGGAACAAAGACTGTTGAGGAAATGGTCGAGAGATTGAAAGCATTTTTTCCAAACCCCCAAGTAGGAGCATGGCTTTTAGGATTTGGTTGGGATGAAGGAGAATGGGCCAGCAGAGGCTATCCTGATAGAGAATTGCTAGATGCTGCTTTTCCAGATAATCCTATCAAACTACAAGCTTTACATGGTTTTGCTGGATTCTACAATGGAAAAGCACTTGAAATAGCAGGAATCGATAAAGACACACCTGATCCAGAAGTTGGGACGATCATTCGGAGAGAAAATGGAGAACCAACCGGAGTTTTAGAAATTTCAGCTCAGCAATTGGTCAATAAACATGTTCCAGAGGAAACTGTTGAAGATGCAAAAAGGGCTATTCTTTCTGGCCTAGAAACTTTGAAAGCTAAAGGAATTACTTCAATACACGAAGCAGGAATGACAAAAATTTCTCTTCAAGCATACTTGGAATTAGATGATGCAAACCTCCTTCCAATTCGTGTCTATGGCATGCTCAATGGCAATGATGACGAAATGATGGAGATATGGTTTGAAAAAGGGCCTATGATGGATCTAAATAGGAAGTTCCTAGTCAAAGGTATAAAAGTCTTCTATGATGGATCTTTGGGGTCTCGCACAGCATTGCTTTTTGGACCTTACTCTGACAATCCCAAAGCAGCGAGAATGACAGAAAGAATCAGTATTGCAAAAATCAAAGAGCTTGCAACAAGCGCAGCTGACAAGGGTTTTCAATTGGCTATTCATGCCATTGGAGATTTGGGAAATGATAGGATTTTGGATGTCTATGAAGAGGCTATTCTAAAGCAGCCTTTTGACCACAGATGGAGGCTAGAACATGCTCAAGTAGTCTACGAAAACTTTTACCATAGAGCAGCATCTCTTGGTGTTTGGGTTAGTATGCAGAGTAGTCATGCTGTAGGTGATCGCAATTGGGCCGAGGACAGATTGGGACCAAATAGAATAAAGCATGCCTATGCATGGAGGAATATGCTGGATAATCAAGTGCCTTTTATTCTCAATTCAGACATGCCTGGTGAACCATGGGAGCCCATGCAAACCTTGTATTTTGGAGTTACAAGAATGAGTCTTGAAAAGGATCCTCCTTCAGGTTGGTTTGCGAGTCAATCCTTAACAGTTGAAGAGGCACTGAAGGCCATGACTATAGATGGTGCACGATCAGCTTTTATGGAAGAAATGACAGGTTCTCTAGAGCTAGGGAAATTTGCTGATTTTGTGATTCTTTCCGACAATCCACTGAAAGTAACGCCACAAAAAATTAAAGATATTCAAGTTGAACAAGTGATTGTACAGAAGAAATGATACTTTGATTTGCTTCAAAAAAAACAGTTAGTTTGCAGCTTTAAAAGTTATTCATGAAAATGATTAAAATGAAATGTTATGAAAAATAGAAATTTCTTTTTGTTTGTTTTGTTTTTTAGCTGTGAAGAAATGAAGTCTTCCAAAGATGTTTTTTTCGGTAAAACAGTTGTTTTAGAAGAAAATCTAGAGACGATACAAGTAAGTCCAGTTTTATTACTTGAAAAAGATATGCTTATTACTCCTGATCATCTTATAACCTTAGGGGCTGACCAAGGAGCTTATTTTAAAGTTTTTGACTTGCAAAGTCTAGATTTAGTTGGTGAGTTTGGAAATGAAGGAGAGGGCCCTGAGGATTTTACAATGCCTTTTTCATCTGGTATGACTGTAAGTGGTGAACAACTAGTCATTGGTGATCTGTTGTCGATGCGTTCAGCTGATTTAAACAGCGATTTTTGGTCAGAGGAGAGTCAGTTTTCTAGAACAGCCTATCCGTCAGAAATGATCCCTTTAAACTTTCCATTCCTTTTAAATCCAAATACGATTTGCGGTCAGGTTGAAATGTCTTCTAAGCACATCACTTGCTTCGATATTAAGAGTTTCCAGTTTACTGAGCTAGTAGATTATCCTGACTTTTTTTCTTTTAACAATGAAAAACCTTATGAAAGAGAAAGAATGTTTCAAAATCAATCACGAGTTTCACCAGATGGTAGCTATATCGTATTGACCTATTCATATTTGCCTTTAGTTAGAATTTTTGATGTCAAATCAGGAGGTCTAAAGGAAGTATTTATTAAGAATAACAGAGATTTTTATTCCAATAACTCAGGGAACAAAAATCAAATTGCACCTGATAACCAATTGTTTTATAAAAATGTAAAAGTGTCGAATAAATTTATTTATGCTTTTTATCAAGAGGAAATTATTGAAGATGATCCTCAAAGTGAAGGTGGCCTAAGCTCCAGAAGTATATCTGATAAGGAATTGCATGTTATTGATTTTGAAGGAAAACCTATTAAGAAGATAATCCTTCCGGAATGGGCGAATGTGTTTTCGCCATCCTTGGATGATAAATTTATTTACTTTTTACATCCAGAAATTGAAGATCAGATTTTCAAATTTCCATTGGAGCAATGAAATTCATACCATTATTTGATTGGGTTAAATCTTCCAAGATTTGATGTCAACTGATTAAGGACATTGGATTCTATTGTCTCTTTGTTTAAGGGAAATAACTTTGCTAGCATTGACTTCAAAAAAAAATCTTTAAATTCGAATTCGAAAAAATCAAAAACATATGAAAAAATCAAATGCTTGGATGATGGCCATTTTGTTGGCTGGATCAATGACCTTTTACGGTTGCGGCGGAGAGAATAAGACAGAAGAAGAGACAACTACAGAAATGGAAGGGATGGAAGAGATCGCGCCTGTTGAGGAGCGTGCTAGTCCATTAAGAACTACATCAGGAAATGTAGGTGACAATGTAAGCCTAAGTGTTCAGTACGGAGCACCTTCTGTAAAAGGAAGAGTATTGTGGGGAGATTTAGTTCCTTACAATGAAGTATGGAGAACAGGTGCCAATGAAGCCACTTTTGTGGAATTTGCATCAGACATCATGGTAGAAGGATCAGTCCTTCCAGCTGGAAAATACTCTTTGTTTACTATTCCTAGAGAATCAGGTAAGTGGACCGTAATCTTCAATTCCGAGTGGGATTTGGAGCATGGACATTTCCAATACAAAGAAGAATTTGATGTGCTTAGAGTAGAATCTACACCAACTTGGGTAGAGGAAAGCCAAGAGCAACTTTCTGTTTCTGTTGAAACTCCAGGTATTGTTGTGAAATGGGAAAAGTTAGTGTTGCCAATTGCAATTGGATAAAAAAATAGTTATTGGTTAATTAAGTGATTTGTTAACTGGTAATGCATCAGATAGAGAACTTGTAAATAGGTTTCTATTTGAAAAAATTAAAGGGAAGAGCTTCTAGAGTTCTTCCCTTTTTTTTAGTCCTGCCAGGTTTTCAAAATCTAGTAGATCTTTTACATTTCGTATGTTATCTTGATTTTTCCAAGGCGCGTTCTACATCTTTGATGATGTCTTCTTGATGCTCCAAACCAACAGAAAGTCGAATCAAACCATCAGAAATCCCGACTTTGGCACGCTCTTCCTCACTGAGTTTGCTGTGTGTGGTCGAGGCGGGATGCGTGATGATACTTCGGCTGTCTCCCAGATTTGCAGTCACGGATATCATCTGCAATTGATCTATAAATCTTTGCGCTCTCTCGATGCCACCCTTTAAAGTTAGCGTGATGATTCCCCCTCCATGCTTCATCTGCTTTTTGGCCAAATCATATTGCGGATGAGTTTTAAGAAATGGATATTTGACAAAATCTAAGTCAGTACTTCCCTGAAAATAATTGGCTACAGCAAGGGCGTTTTCACAATGTCTATCCATCCTGACAGCCAAGGTTTCCATACTTTTTGCCAAAATCCAAGCATTGAATGGAGAGATAGATGGCCCAGTATGTCTGGTGAAAAACTGAACTTCTTTGATCAATTCACTCTTGCCTAAAATCAGACCTCCCAAGACCCTTCCTTGTCCATCTATAAATTTGGTAGCAGAGTGAGTGACAATATGAGCACCCCATTTTGCGGGTTGCTGTAAATACGGCGTAGCAAAGCAATTGTCTACCACCAAGATGAGGTTATGTGCTGCTGCGAATTTCCCTACCCATTCCAAATCGATGATTTCCAAACCTGGGTTAGAAGGTGTTTCGATAAAGAGCATTTTGGTGTTGGGTTGTACTAATTTTTCCCAATTGGCGATGTCAGAGATATCTCCATAGGTAGAACTGATCCCCCATTTCGGAAATACTCTCGTCAAAAGTTGATGAGTGGAACCAAATAGGGATCGAGAAGCCAAAATATGATCTCCTTGCTGAAGCAAAGAAGCCATACTTCCGAACATGGCGGCCATTCCTGAGGCAGTTGCTATACCGTCTTCTGTTCCTTCAGCCGCACAAACTTTTTCTATAAGTTCAGAGGAATTTGGATTTGCATATCGGGAATAGATATTTCCTGGAATTTCCTCAGCGAACATCGCTCTCGCCTCTTCAGCAGAGTCAAATGTAAAACTTGAAGTAAGGTATAAGGGCGCAGAGTGTTCTCTTTGATTAGATTTGGATGCATTGATTCGTATGGCATCAGTTTCGAAGTGTGACATGGTATCTTAATTAACTATAGATTAGTTATTCGGTTGAGAAATTTGGGAGTATGGTATCTTGAGTAAGGTTGCAATATGAAAGCAATTCTGAGGAAATAAAATAGAAATACTAAAGCCATATAATAGAAACAGTGTGAAAGTAGTATCCACAACGAACATATAACAGTATCCTATCTTTGCGATGTAAAGCATAGAAGATGGAATAACTGAATAAAATAAAAACTGAATTGTAAGCTGCATGGCGTCTAATTTATAGTTCCCGATTTGGGCAGGTTTTGGCACCTTTCATCTGGGTTATGATGGTTGCCAGAGGGTCGCTGAGCCTGTTCTCTCACCTCTTCTTTATAAATCATTTATGTAATTGGCTACAAAGTAAAGTCCTATTCCCTAAAAATCAAAAAAATACCCTCACAGATTTCTGCTTAATTTTAGATTTAAGAAGGTAGATTTTAGATTTGGTACTCTCTCAGATTCCACTGATTTCGCAGATCAAAGATTTTTAAATCTAAAATCTAAATTCCAAAATCTCCTCAATCATTAAACTGCGTCATGGCCATGTTGATGCCAACAGTGCAAAAGGCAAGTGTCATGTCGATGGCTTTGTCCATGAAAATTGGGAGTTCTTCAAGTTCTTTGGGTGTCCAGCGGCCTAGGACGTAATCTACTTGTCTACCTTTTGGGAAATCATCACCAATTCCAAATTTCAATCTTGGGTAATCTTGGCCACCGGTCATTTCTTCTATGTTTTTAAGTCCATTGTGTCCTGCTGCAGATCCTTTTCCTCGCATTCTTAATTTCCCGAAGGGAAGTGCAACATCATCAACTATAACCAGAACATTTTCTTTCGAAATATTCAATTCCTTCATCCAATAATTCACCGCTTTTCCGCTGAGATTCATATAGGTCGTTGGTTTGATCAGATGGAATTGTCTGCCCTTGAATTTGAATTCTGCAGTAAATGCCAAGCGACTACTTTTCCAAGTTGCAGCATGTTTATCAGCCAATCTATCGACAGTCAAAAAACCCACATTGTGGCGAGTCAATTCATATTCAGGACCAATGTTTCCCAATCCAACGATTAAATATTTCATATTGCTTGAGTCAAGACTTTAACTTTTTATTAAGAGACATGTCTACCTGCTGTGTAGAATTGCTATGTCTGATGTAGAAGGTGCAAAAATAAAAAATCCTGCTCGCGAACAAGCAGGATTTTTAAATATTGTAATAAGATTAACTTATTCAGCTTTCTTACCTCTAAGTGCTCTAGGGATACCGATGGTAGCGATAGATACGTTAGGGCTTGTTAAGATTTCGAAACCTTCAACTGAAAGTTCACTTACTTTCACAGACTTACCTAGGTCAAGATGAGAAATGTCAACTGGAATTCTATCAGGAAGATTAGAAGCCAAACCTTTTACTTTCAAAGTTCTAGCTTTCATCTCTAATTTACCACCTTTGATGATACCAGGAGAAGTTCCTTTGATCTCAACAGGGATGTCCATTTTGATATCTCTGTCTTCTGTAAAGGCTAAGAAGTCAGCATGAAGTAATACTTCACTCACTGGGTGAAACTGAGCGTCTCTTAGGATAGCTTTTACTTTTGTACCTTCGATGTTCAAATCTACCATGTGAACGTCTGGAGTGTAGATCAAGTCTCTGAAAAGGATGGCAGGCGAATAGAAGTGAATTTGTTCCTTGATACCTGGACCATATACTACACATGGTACATTACCTTCCTCACGGATTTGGTTCAACTCTCCTTTTTCGAGATTTGCTCTTTTAAACCCTATAATCTCTAAAGATTTCATAATTTTTAAAATTGATTGTTATAAATAATTGAATAATAATTCTTAAATAAATAATGCTGATATCGAGGTATTACCCGTAACCGCATGTATTGCCTTAGCAAATAAATCTGATACAGAAATCACTTTAATCTTTTCAGATATTTGCTTTACTGGGATGGTATCTGTGATGACAAGCTCTTTCAAAACCGAATTTTCGATATTTTCATAAGCTTTTCCTGATAGTACACCATGCGTGGCAATAGCTCTTACCGAGAGTGCGCCTTTGTCCATGATGATTTGTGCAGCCTTGCAAAGTGTACCTGCTGTGTCTACCAAATCATCTACTAACACCACGTCTTTTCCTTCTACATCCCCAATTACCTGCATAGAAGCAACTTCATTTGCTCTTTTTCTGTGCTTATCACAGACTACCATTTCTACTTCAAAATGCTTGGCATAAGATCTTGCTCTTGCTACACCCCCTACATCAGGAGCTGCGAAAATTAGATTTTTTGCATCTAGCCTTTCCAAATAGGGCACAAAGATAGCTGAACCATTCAAATGATCCAAAGGTATATCAAAAAATCCCTGAATTTGTCCTGCATGTAGGTCGCAAGTCATGATCCTATCTGCCCCCGCTGAGGTCAAAATGTTAGCGATAAGCTTGGCAGCGATGGAAACTCTTGGACGATCTTTTCTATCTTGTCTTGCATAGCCATAATATGGAATGACCGCGCAAACTTTGTATGCACTCGCTCTTTTGGCCGCATCGATCATCAGGCAAAGCTCAAGTAAGTTGTCTGCTGAAGGATTTGTAGATTGGATTAGAAATACGGTGCAGCCTCTGACTGATTCATTGAAGCTAGGTGACATCTCACCATCACTGAATTTGGACATCGTCAAATCACCTAGTTTTTTACCATAGTGCTTTGCAATTTTTTCTGCTAGTAATTTGCTGTTGGTTCCGGAGAAGAGTTTAACCTCAGACATGTTTTTAAGAAGGTTTTGGATTGAATCGAAATGATTTTTTGGATACTTGTAAAGGTAATGATTTTTGTAAGCTTTCTGAAAACCTAAGTTTTCAATATAGGTGAATAATTTTATTTAACTTTTTGAGGAACAAGAGTTTGATCCTGTAGTTTTCCGATGATGTCGTAGAGATCAAGTGTCAAACAGAAATCAATGTCTGATTCAATGTTGTGATTTTGAAGTCTCTTAGCATGGGAAGCCTGAGCGAGAAATCCCTTCAAATCAGCTCGATTAGCTTCGTATAATGCTTTCATAGCAATCGCGCCATCGCAATCAAACTCAAAATCACCCGCCAATGAACTCACCAATGCTCCCGCATAAAGGGAATCTTCCAAGTTGAATTTTCCTTTCCAACCTGCGCAGTGAATTAAGACATCATTGTCCTTCGATTTGAGATATTTGGCTGTTGCTGCCAAATTCACAAATGCGCCCACCAAAATTTCTGCGGAATTGATCTTTGATTTTTCTATTGCCACGGTGCCATTCGTAGTCGTCATGGCAATTTTTCTGTTTGCATAACTCCCATCCAAATAAGCTAATGGAGAATTGCCCAATTCGAAGCCTGCCTCAATGATTCCATTTCTTTCACCTGCGACCACATAACCCGATTGTGCCATCATCCTGCAAGTTTCTAAGTCTGCCACTGGAGTAACACTTTCTACGTTATTCGCCAATGCTGCCATCATGGTGGAGGTGGCGCGAAAGATATCCACGACCACTATGATTTTATTATCAAGCTGATGGAGATGAATTAATTCTGGACTAAAACAGATTTCAATTTTTTTGGACATGATATAAAAGCAAAAACCCGCAAAAGCTAAAAGTAGCAAATGCGGGTTTAAATTATTTTTTAAGAAGGGGAAGCTTTTCGATTTTTGCCGCCAAATTTTTATTTCTTACAGTAATGGCAATGTCTGTTCCTGGAGCAGCGTATTCGGTCTTGACATAACCCATGCCGATACCTACACCCATTGAAGGAGACTGCGTTCCAGAGGTAACTTCTCCAATTACTTCTCCAGCTGAGTTGACGATGGGATAATGACCTCTTGGAATACCTCTTTCTTGCATGATAAAACCAATAAGTTTTTTATCCACACCAGCTTCTTTCTGTTTTTTCAAGTTTTCACTGTTGATGAAATCCTTGGTGAATTTGGTAATCCAACCTAGACCTGCTTCCAATGGAGAAGTTTCATCATTGATGTCATTTCCATAAAGGCAATAGCCCATTTCCATTCTCAAAGTGTCTCTAGCACCTAGCCCGATCGGCTTGATGTCATAGGATTTTCCAGCTTCAAAGATGGCGTTCCATACTTTTTCGGCATCCTCGTTTTTGACATAAATCTCAAATCCACCTGCACCAGTATAGCCTGTTCCTGAGATGATTACATCCTGTATACCTGCAAATTCACCAACTGTAAAATGATAAAACTTCACTTCTGAAAGATTCACAGGAGTGAGCGCTTGCACTGCTTCGATGGCTTTTGGTCCTTGAACAGCAAAAAGAGAAAGCGTATCAGAAATATTCTCCAAATCAGCACCCATTGTATTGTGTTGATTAATCCATGCCCAATCTTTGTCTATGTTGGAAGCATTGACTACGAGCATGTATTTTTCATCTTCAAATTTGTAAACGATCAAATCATCAACAATACCGCCTTTTTCATTTGGGAAACAAGAGTATTGTGCTTGTCCGTCGATCAGTTTAAAAACGTCGTTTGAAGTTACTTTTTGAATAAGATCCAAAGCTTTTGGACCTGTAACCATAAATTCACCCATGTGAGAAACATCAAAAACTCCTACGCCTTCGCGGACTGTTTTGTGCTCTTCCATATCAGAGGAATAGCGAACAGGCATATTGTAGCCAGCAAAAGGAACCATTTTTCCTCCCAAAGCTACGTGGAGGTCGTTAAGTTGGATTTTTTTGATAATATCTTCCATCATCGGGTTTATTTCTTTAAGGCGCAAAGGTAATTTATAAAGGTGGATTACAAAAAGCAGGAACAGCCTTTTTATTGAACTTATTTTTTATCTTGCTAACTTGAATGATTAATTTGAAATAACCCTTTAAAAAATAGTTTTATGTTTAAGAGTAAGGAGTCAAATCCTTTTTGCCTGAGTATACTCAGTTTTTTTATTATTACATCATTAAGTTTCACACTTTTAAATTGTACTGAGGACAAAGCATCATTCCAGCAATTTAATGAGGAAGTGCCTATTTATGGAGAATTTGTAAAGGAAATCTCTATATTCAGTCAAAGTAATGTGAATCTGATGGTTGTTGATTCTTTTTTGGTTATTCAAACTCGTCAGGATAATGTTTTAAAAGTATACAACACAAATAATTTTCAACTTTTAGTTGAATACGGAACTATTGGAAATGGAGATCTTCAATTTGGTACTCCAGAATTATTAAAGAATTATAGACGGACCACAAATAAAAACTCTCCTATTATTTCAGTATATGATTTAGATAGAAGAGAAATCAACGAGATAGATTTACTTGGATTGATTAACGATGAACCTCAATTCCATAATCAAAACCCTATTGATGATAGAGATAATTACTATTTAAATTTCTATTACAGTTCCGAAGAATATTATATTGGAGTTCCTGATGGATCGAAAAAGTTTATATTATTTGATAGAATCGGAAAAAATGAAATTATTTTCCCGTATACGCCAAAGTTAGATTTTGAAATTGAGCCAGTATGGATGTATTCAATTTATAGACCAGCAATAGCTGTGAATAAGGGAAAAAAGAGAATAGCTGCTGCAACGATGTTGATCCCAAATCTAGAGATTTCTGACTTTGAGCAAAATTTAATAGCCTCGGTAAGCTATGACACTGTAGATTCTCTCAAAAATGGATTAGAGGTATATAGAAAGAGTGAATGGTTTGATTCAAAGCATTTTATTAAAGATATAGATTCAAACAACGATTATATTCTTGGGCTAAATTACAACAATTCATCCACTGCTATTTATAATAACTACGATCATCAAGATTTGAATTTTTTACAATTTGATTGGGAGGGAAACCTCTTAAAGAAATTCATTTTAGCTGATAATAAATTTGTCGAATCATTCGCAGTCGATTTCGATAATAATAAAGTGTATTGCTTTCTACCTCACGAGAAGGAATACAACCTTTATGTCTATGATTTAAACTAAAAAAAGCCTTTCCGTAATGCGGAAAGGCTTTTTTGATTGCTATTTAACTTTTCAAATCTTAGACAGAAAAACTTTCTCCACATCCGCAAGTGCGGGAAGCGTTTGGGTTTACAAATTGGAATCCTTTGCCATTAAGGCCATCGGAAAATTCCAAGATGGTTCCAGCCAAGTAAAGTAAACTCTTTCGGTCTACCAAGATCTTTATGCCTTTGTCTTCGAATACATGGTCTGTTTCTGCCAAGCTCGCATCAAAGCCTAAATCATACATTAAACCGGAGCAACCGCCACCTTTAACAGAAACTCTTATATTTTCATTTTCAGATCGGCCTTCCTCTTTTCTAAGTTCTAAGATTCTATCTTTTGCCTTTTCAGAAACTACTATCATATCTTATAATTTTCAATTTTCTCGAATCACAAGCAAAACAACCTATGATTTGAAATGATTCAATTACAAATATACTTTTGTAGGCACTAAGTAGCAAATCTCTTTCCAGTACAGTTTTAGGAACTGGGTTTTTGTGCTAGAAATCTTTCCTTTTGAAAATCCGCATAGCAGTTGCTACAGGCCAAGACATCCAAATCAGGAGAATAAAACTTGATAGCAGTATACCTTGGGCACTTCCAAAGAAGTTTTGGAAAAAGGCTCCTGTATAGCCCATCAAAGTAGAAATGTCCAACTTCATAAGCATGATGATTCTTCCCAAGTCAACTGGATTTAGAAATACTAAGCCTAAAGTGGTTTTTTCGAGAGGGAAATCTGATAGGCTGTATATCAAGTAAAGTACGAATCCATCATATATCAAGGAGAAATATATCCAAAAGGAAAGGCTGATACCTATTGCCTTAGCTTTGTCTCGTGTCATCACAGATGCCAAAAAAGCAAGTCCGGCAAAAACAATAGAAAGGGCTATCCCAATGGCAAGTAAGATCAGAATACTTTCATCCGCTCCCCATATCAGCATGGGGATCCCAAAACCAATTACTATTGCAGCGCTAAGCATGATGATGACTGCCAAAATCTGGCTAAGGAAGACATTTCTCCGCTTCACAGGTTGGGCGAGCATCAATTCGGTGAATTCAAGGTTGTTGAAGAAATGAGTAGTGGCAAACACTGCTGCAATTAATGGAACTATCATCAGCATGATATTGAGCAAACTGAGTGAGACTTTGCTGAGGTCTTCGGACACTTGGTAGATCGATACAGCAACCAAAACCATAAAGATGGTGTAGAGAATGGCGAATCTGCTTTTTAGAATATCGTATAGCGAATATTTGAGTAGCTTAAACATGGCTCAGTTCAGTTTTGGTTTGCTTTTTTTTTAAACTCCATTCCATCAATCTGGCGATGGCAGTCGTGAATCTTTCTTCTCCCGTAGTTTCTTTTAGCATTGCGACGCTGTCATTAAAGAAGATGTCACCTTCAAAAATATAGATAGCTTGATCGGTGAGTTCATCCAATTCGCTCAATATGTGGGAGGTAATCAGAATCAATTTTCCAGAGTCTCTTTCTTTCTTTATTTTGTTTTTTAGGGTTTCCACTGCCATGGGATCTAGTCCAGCAGTAGGTTCATCTAGGATTAAAATATCTGCATTGAACATAAAGGCTAGTGCAGCACTTACTTTTTGCCTTGTTCCTCCGCTCAAGGTGTGCATAGGTTTATCCATCATTTGATTTAGACCAAAAGATTCCATGAGTTCTACGTCATATTCTTTGATTTCAGGGCGCATGTCTTGCATCATTCTGAAAAGCTGCCCAATTTTCATATTGTCAGGATAGCGCCCTATTTGTGGCATATAACCAATATTTGAGCGGTATTTGAAGTTGTTTTTGATGGACTCTCCTTGGACGATAACATCACCTTTGTTGGGAATGACCATGCCAAGGATGATTTTGATTAAAGTTGTTTTTCCTGATCCATTGGGTCCCATCAGGGCATAGCTTTTTCCTGCTTCGAATTCTAAGTTGAATTCCTTAAGGACATCTAGCTTTCCGAATTTTTTGGATATATTTCTAACTGAGATCATAAGGTTTCATTTTTGGACTGTTGTCAATCATATTTTCAGGGGTGATAGCAGGGATGATTTTTTCCATTCTATCGAGGAGTGTGACTAGGAAGCTTCTCCAAAGGATAACTGCTGAGGGGATTTTTTCTACAATCACAGAGAATAAACTTATCGGACGGTAGGGGATATCACCCACTTTATCTTTGTTCAGATCATATCCTTCGTACTTATCCCAATAATTATCTTTAAGTGTGTTGAGTACCACACTGCCATTGGTGCTGATGTCGAATGTATTGGCAGAAAAATTATTGGCTTCGAAAGTATTGTTGTCACAGCTTGCCATCAGTTTGAGTGCCCAACCGTTATTTGTGAAGGAGTTGTTTTTGAAAATGGTACGGCTGCTTCCTTCCATGTAGATTCCAATAGTGTTTTTACGGAAAATATTACCTGTAACTTCAGAATCTGAGATGTCTTTGAGAAGAATACCGTATGAACTTGCTCCTTCATTTTCTTCAAAAATGTTGTCTTTCATTATTACATTTCGCGTATACATGACTGCTACTCCCGCACCATTTTTCCGAAAAGTATTTTTGATATAGCTATTGTTATGAGAAAACATAAAATGTAAGCCGTAGCGCTTGTTTTCATGAATTATATTGTTTTGGCTGATGGTGTTGGTGACAAATTCTAGGTATATCCCGTCTCTATGTCCTTTTACATCATTTCCTTCTATCAGAGAATCCTTGCATTTCCAAAGGTGGATGCCATTTCCTGTCTGATACTCTCTTTCAGCTTCTGAAAACAGTTTATTGTTTTTGATAGTGAGGTTAGATGAATTTGAAAAATGTAGGCCAAAGAAGGTGTTTTCTAACTCAATGTTTTCTACGCTGCAATTTTTGGAATCATAAAATTTAATGGCTGCTGAATCATCGATATTGGATCTACCTGTATTAATGATTCTGAGTCCATTGAAATGTATATTTTCTCCCGCCACGATGAATACGTCTCCCTGATCCCGACCATTGATGACCGGCATTCCTTCACCGATTAGCGTAAGTGGCTTCCGGATGATGATATCATGTTCTAGATATTCGCCCGCACTTAGAGTGATAATATCTCCAATAGCTGCCCTTTCCACAGCATCTTTAATAGAATCTCCCGGCTTCAACCGTATCGTTTCCGCCCAAGCTGTGGTGTTGAGGAGAAAGAAAAGAATTATTAGTGCTTTCATGGATATTTTGTTTAGATAAGAGAATGGAGATTCTAGAAGGAATTAGAGATAAGAGCCAAGAAGTAGACATGGCTGATCTTATTCTATTATTTCGAGAGAAGAGAGAAATTTCTTTTTCCTCACTTAAATTGAGTCACCAATTCACCCCATGCCAAATAAATACCACCGTGTTCGGCTTTGTGCTTTTTGAGAACTTCATAGTCAGAGAAAGCCACGATATTGCTTGCCATGGGTGTTTTGAAGTGTGGTGATTTGAGGTAGAAAGCAACTGTAGCATCGGTGAGGGATTCAGGTGTGTCATAATCTGTGATCAGCACATGCTTGATATCTTCCTCTGTGACTTCCTTGCTATCGATGAACGCCATCAGGCAATTGACATCATCGAAGATGAAGATTTTACCTTTTTGAGTGACTACTTCGGCACCGTATTGTGGATCCATCAGTTTCATTTTGCAGTGGTGGCAACTGTCTTGACCATAATTGATGGCACGAGGATCAGCATTGCAAGCAAATAAAATTATCGCTGTGAGGAAGATTAGAAATTGCGTTTTCATGATGTGATTAGAATAAAGTGAAAACTAGATCAGATTGACAAGAATCCGGAATCATGTCTTTAAATATTTTGATTCGGATGATTCGCTTTTTTGTCTTGGATAAAGAATCGAATGATCACGAAAAGCAGTAGAATACCTGAAACAGAAATAATCCAGCCTCCGGTATCGGGACCTGAGTATGCGAGAAAATTAAGTAGTTCCTTATAGCCTATTAGAGGTGGCTGATAAGCCATTCCTGGAACTTTGATCGCAGCCATTTGGTCTAAGTTGTGTCCGTAATCATAGCCCCACAGATACATATCCACTAAGACTCCAATACCGAGTAGTGAAATCAACCCTAAGAATGTGTATGCTGCCCATCTTCTTGCGATCCATGCAGCTAGTATTCCAAACCCAATGATAAATGCGAAAACATAGATCAAATAGGTGAATTCAGGGAACATTTCTACACCAATATGCTTCATTCCGATATAATGGTTGACTCCATTGATGATGTCTACATCACCACTAAGCTTATCAATCCAAATTTTCATATTGAGTCCTTCAGGATATTGAGGAGCCCAAAGACTGATTTGCCAGAGTGGTGTGAAATAGGCTGAAATCATTAGTAAGGCTGATATCAATACTAATAATCGATTGATAGAATCTATTTTTTTCATGACCTTAGAGGTAAGCCACCGGCATTGCTGCCGGTGGGGTTTTATAGGGTTTATTCTCCTGTTGAGTACTTGATTTCTGTATTAGATCCCGCTGGAGATACTCTGAGGTATCCTTGCATTTCTTGGTGAAGTGCCGAGCAGAAGTCTGTACAATAGAATGGAAATACACCAACTCTATCTGGTACCCACTTCAAAGTGGCAGTTTCACCTGGCATGATAAGCAGTTCTGCCGTATTGGCTCCTTTGACAGCAAAACCGTGCGGAACATCCCAGTCTTGCTCAAGATTCGTCACGTGGAAATATACTTCATCTCCCACTCTCACGCCTTCAATGTTATCTGGTCTAAAGTTCGATCTGATAGAAGTCATATAGATGTGAAC
This sequence comes from Belliella aquatica, assembly GCF_014637795.1. Taxonomy (GTDB): domain Bacteria; phylum Bacteroidota; class Bacteroidia; order Cytophagales; family Cyclobacteriaceae; genus Belliella; species Belliella aquatica. Next base: position 266,997 of record NZ_BMFD01000003.1, read on the forward strand.
TTTATTTCCATCTCGTTCTACACGTGCATTGTTGATGCCTTTGAGAGCTCTTGGGTGATTATTGTCTTCTAGACGGTAGAATTTCACCTGCTTGTCTTTGATTAAGGAAGCAGGGAAGGCCTCGGCATAATGTGGTTCTCCGATAGTAGGGAAATCCAAAAGCAACTGCATTTTATCTCCTGAAATGTCGTAAAGCTGGGCTGAATGAGCTAATTCAGGACCTGTAGGTAAGTATCTGTCCTTGGTGATTTTATTGTAAGCTACCATGTATTTTCCATGTGGCTTACCAGTTGGTCCGCCTGGGATCATCAAGTGGCCTACAGAATAATACGTCGGAACTCTATCCAAAACTTGAAGCGTTTCGATATTCCATTTCACAATTTCAGACGATACAAACATTGAAGTGTAGGCATTTCCTTTTCCATCAAATTCTGTGTGCAGTGGGCCTAAACCTGGTTTTTCGACTTCTCCATGAAGCACAGATTCATATTTCAATACTGGCATACCGTCAATAGTGCCTTCGAAATCTTGTTTTTCTATGGCATTTAGCATCTTAGTAAAAGAGAATACTGGGATAATTGCAGCTAATTTTCCACTTCCGATGATGTATTCACCTGTCGGGTCAGTATCTGTACCGTGAGGAGATTTAGGACAAGGGATAAAGTAGATGATGTCTTTCAGTTCCTTTGGATCCAAAGTCAGAATATCTTCTTTGATGGTAGAAGTAGCTGTGTGATTAGATTCATCCCAAAGGTTGTGCGCATATTTAGCCTTAGACTTTTTGCCTTTTCCTTCTTTGATGTATTGCTCAGCCTTTTTCCAGTTGACAGCCATAATGTAGTCTTTGTCCTTTTGAGAAGCATTTACTTCCAAAAGTGTATGGGCCATCTCAGTATTGTAGGTAGAGAAAAAGAACCAGCCGTGAGATTTTTTCTTCCCAGCACGTGCAAGATCAAAATTGAATGGAGGTGCCTCGATTTGGAAGGCCAAATCCATATTTCCATGCTCTTTGTCCACAGAGATGAAAGAAATGGTTCCTTTGAAATTCTCTTTATAAGAATCAATTGCTACATCCTTATTATCCCCTGTTGGAACTGAAAAACGTGTGCCTGCGACGACATACTCAGTGTTTTCAGTGATAAATGGAGATGAGTGATTACCCGCAGAGTTAGGGATTTCAATTATTTCCACTGTTTTAAAAGTAGTGAGATCCACTCTAGCAATCCTTGGGGTATTGTTTCCATTGGCGAAAGCCCACCTGGCATCATGCTCTGCATTGGTGGTGGAAATGGCTATATGGTGAAGATCATCCCAAGGCACAAAACCATGGACTGTATTCAGCATTGGTTTGGACTCTTCTGAGAATCCCCATCCATTTTCTGGATGCACGGAGAAAACTGGAACAATCTTCAAAACCCTGCCTGAAGGTAATCCTACTACAGAGATTTGACCATTAAATCCACCGGAGACGATATTATAAAATTCGTCATGCTCTCCCGGCGCTACATATACTTTACTTGCGGCATCTCCTGAAAGGGCTGATTGAGCACCTTTTGGTTTGCAGCCAGGGGCAAAAGCCATGGCTACCACAGCTCCTGCTAATAACCATAATCTTGTTTTCATTTTCATCGAGTTTAAATTTGGTTTAATTCATAGCTGCATCACTGCCGCCAGTTCTTTCGAAATCATTTTTTCTAAAATATTCCAAAATCTGTCTGGATTCATCCAAAGAGATGTTTTGATTCGGCATTCTTGTCAGACATTCCTCGAATAGCTTTTGGGCTACAGGATCTTCATCCAGCATCACATCTACATTGGTGATCATATTCATGATCCATTCTGCTCGTCTTCTATTCGTCACTCCTTCAAAGCCCGGCCCTACGACTCTTTTTCCATCATATTGATAGCAAGCTGTACATTTCATATCAAGGATAGCTTTTCCTTTTTGAGCCAAAGCCTCATCAATGCCGTCTCCTAAATCCACATTTTTGATTTCACCAATCCCTTTTGGGTCAGCTACTTTTTCTTTTTGAGCGCTTGGAGGAGTATAGGAGCCTTGGTTTTCGCTACTTCCACCACCACAGCTGACCATCAAGAGCATTGCAGCTCCTAAGGACATGAGTACTGTACTTTTCATCGTTTCTGTGTTTTTTGATTTAAATTGATTTTTTTGTTTATGAATAAATTTGGGTAATTGGTGCTTTTGAAAAGATGCCTGCCACTGAGCGATTAAAAGAAAGATTAATCCGAGTGGGAAAAGTGCTGATGCCAAGAATATCAGAAGATGGTATTGTGGAATGAATCCCATTTTAGCCCAGAGAAGTGTGCCTTGAGTGAGCAAAATGATTTCAGAACTTACAAATGCAAAGGCGAGCGTTATCCAACCGATTTTACTGATTAAATTTTTTACCAGCCAATTTTGATTCAAAGCCAAAGCCCCTAATCCGAAAGTAATGGCCCCAAGCATGACCAAGTGAATGAATCCGATTACGTAGTTTCTAATCGTGAAGGCAATATTTGCTACATCGGGAATAATTAAGGCCGCCTGAATTGCTGCTTTGGCAAGCAGGCTGATCAATCCTATCCATAGCAGGTGATTGATCCAATTTTTTGAAAGATTAGTCTGGTGATTTAAGTATTTGATTGCAGATTTTAAGATTATCCAGTACGCAAAAGCTTGAAGAATCACACCAATTGCATTTGTAGCAAGCAGATAATTTGAAGGATTACTCCAAGCTACAGATAGTGCAAATGTTAGAAAAAGAGATAGGTGTAGTGCGATCAAAATCGGTGTTGATATTTGGACTGAGTAACCTTTTTTCTCCATGAAGGATAAAAGCAGACCGAGTAGGGCATACACAAACCAACCATTGAGTTGAAAGTGAAGAAACCATTGCACAGATAGATAGTAAAGAGGATGCAAACGGCCTAAAATGGAACCTATCGGTGCAATAGCCCACAAACCTATCGTAGAAACGACCATCCAAACAAGGCTCAGCATGATCAAGGTTTTGCCAGTATTTGACTTAATATTTTTCAAGTCTTTGAAAAAGTGATATGTAAAAGCATAGCTTAGCAATAGGTGAAAGGTAGAAAAGGCAATGCTGAAAAGTCCGTAACCTTGAACCGGAAAAGTCACCATCATTCCTAAATTGGCAATGACAGTGAGAAGAAATATTTTTCTGTAGATGTTAAGTCGAATAGGGTTTTGTATAAAGGTGAATACAAGTATTCCTGTGACCAACAAATATCCCCAGCCTAACAAGGCTATGTGAGAATGTGCATGTAAAAGATTTTTGTATTCTAAAACGGGAAAATCTCCAATAAAAAAGTAGCGCATCGCTAAACCGAAAACTGATGCGCAGAAGAAAAAGAATACTGCCCAAGTCATCCAAGTCTTGGGAAGAGACTTGGCGACAATAGAAGGCATTTGCGTGGATTCCATATATTTATGGGCAGTATTCATGACTGATTAAGCGTTTAGCTTTTGATATAATTGTTTGGCTTTTGGAAAGAGGAGATTATTCTCTAAGTGAATGTGCGTGTGTAAGTCTGCTTCAAATTCTTTGAGCATTTCAAAGGCTACGCGATAAGTCTGACAGCCATCAGGAGGACAAGTATAGCCATCCGTGATAGTGGAGATTTTCCGAAATCTATCGCCCTCTGTTTCATGCTCGTGTTCCATCATTGCGATCGGATTGTCTATATGTCCAAAATGTGCTTCTGATAATGGAAATCCACTCCTGTCTGCTTCTTCCATGGCTTTGATATATGGGAAGAGCACCAATTCTTCTTTTTTCATATGAGTCGTCAGCGCATCAGCTGCTAAGAGGAATTCTTGAGCAACTTCGAAGAGTTCAGCATGTCTACCACCGTGAACTGCCGCGAGTTTTGGGAGATAAATTTTCAATGCAGGAATGGTTTTTTCTACATATTGATGGTGGGTGTTGACAATGTGGTCTATCATTTGGCTAAGACCAAAATCTTTGTAATGCACTTCTTCTGGTGAGATTACAGCTTGCTCTAAATCAGTTAAGATACTGTTGAGCGGCACGCCGTTTTTCTCACAGGCATCATTGAGGCTAATACCACCCTTGCAGCAGAAGTCAATCCCATATTTGGTGAATACTTGTGCTGTCTTGAAGTTGTCTGCGACGATGCCGCCAACTTTTCTATTTGCTAATTCCTGTATCATGTGTACTTGTGGTTTATGGAAGACTATTTTATCTTTTATTATTTTAAATTTTTTTAATATTTAAGAAAGCTTTTGCCATCATTTACCCCTTCGGCAATTTCTTTTAGATTAGAGGTCAGGAGCATTCCTGTTAGATGTTCTCGGATCGCTTTGAATTTGTGATGAACAGGACAAGGATGATCTTCGGAACATTTTTTTAAGCCTAAGGCGCAACCTGTAAAGATCATATCTCCATCAATTGCTGCTACAACTTGAGCGATCGTGATGGTATTCGGGTCTCCTTGTATCGCAAAGCCCCCGTGTGGGCCTTTGGCAGAACTGAGCAATTCCACTCTCACCAATTGCTGAAGAATCTTAGCGGTAAAAGCCTCCGGGGAATCTATAGCTTTTGATATTTCCTTTAATCCAGCTCTCTGCATCCCTTCAGGAAGTGATGCCACATAAATCATGGCGTTGATTGCATATTTACAGGCTTTGGAAAACATCTCTTCTTTAATACAGGACAAATATATCTTTTTTTAAATAAAGACAAAAATATCCTTTAATATTTTTTCAAATAAATTGTCCAAACCTTTCAGTTATATAGGGGTTCTTCAATTAACTCAAAACTTACAAGATGAATTACCTGATCAAAGAAGAAAAGCTTGAACTTAAATATGTGCCAGGTAAGGGAGCATGGACCTATCATATCACTGTTCCAAATACTAAAAGCATCAAAGGAAAGTGGGGTGAAATAAAAGTTTCAGGATCGATAGACGGGTACCCCACTACACACATGAATCTGGCGCCGATGGGAAGGGAAGACAGAAGGCTTTCAATCAACGCAGCAATAAGAAAAGCGATTCATAAAACTGGTGGCGATACAGTTAGCGTGACCTTATATTTGGATCGAGATAGCCAAGAGTTAGGTGAGAAGGAGATTAGGGAAACCTTTAGAGAATCAGGGGTCTTGGAGCATTTTGAGTCCTTATCAAATGAGGATCAAAAGATTATGATTGGTAAAATTTTGGCTGAGAATTCTGATGAAAAGCAACTGAGACTGCTTGTGAGCTATATCGAACAAGCTCTTGTACCTAGGATGGGATGAAAAAAAGAAAACTGGAAAATCTCCCAGTTTTCTAATCTTGTTCATTAACAATTTAATCCTTATTCTTTCTTTTGAACATCATTTGCCCAAGGTTTTCATACTTCAAATCAGTAAGTCTAGTAATGTTAAATCCTACGAGGAATCTTCCATCCCAAGGGTTATTGCTGTTTAGCACATGATTGTACTGAGGAACCATCCACTTATAATTGCCAAAGAACATCTGGAATGCATGGAGTGGCGTGGCCACTTCAATTCCAAAGCTAAGGTTAGGGTTTGGGTTATTCATGTTGTGCTTTGTCAGAGGCTGATCATAGTTTGCGATGAAGGCAAAAGCGTCAGAGATCTTATATCTTCCCATTACGCTAAATGAGAAATGGTCATTTTTCATTTTGGCGATTTTATTTTCCTCAAAGATGAATGCCTCGACACCATTAAAGTGAGAGAAATTTACTGATCCTTGAATCGAAAAGTCTCTTGTCACCTTCTTTGATACCATCAATTGATGGAAATAGCTATACCGGTCTGTGGTGTAAATAAATCCAGCCTGAGGTCTTGAGTCTATGGCAATATTTCCAAAGTAGGTCACACTAACAGGCCATCGATCATCATTGTCCTCACTGATAAATGCGTATTTCAAGTTGAAGTCCCAGAGCATTCTATCTTTAGATAGACCAAAGCCAACCATCAAGTTGTCGAAGGGTACGTAGCTGAATCCCATTCTGATATTAGAGGGTGCATATAATCCCCAAAGATCATCAAAACCATTGTTGATAGTCCCAAACCTATGGAGAATATCAAATTGAAGTGTTTGCTTCATTGGTACCAAGGTAGTCTGATTATCTATCAGCCAAGTACTTTCAAAAGTGTTTCCAGATCTTTGGAGCTTTCTACTGTGAATTTCAATAGTTTGCAGTTCATCTTCGGGATTTTCAAGCAGCAATTCCTGTTTGGTTTTTTTCTGAGCTTGCGCTTCTGGCACGATTGTCAAAAAAAGACCAAATAAAAGAATGCTGATAACAGGTGTTAATATACTTTTTTTCATGATTCTTCAATTTAGTTGTTGAGTGCGCCCTGTCTGATCCAAGCGAGTACTTTAGCATTATAAGTCGCATTGGGACCGCTGAGCGGCATTGCCAATCCTCGATTTCCCTGCATCCATTGAATTAGTTCTGAATTTTCAGGATTACTCGTATTGATGTAATTCCCGTTGATTAGTTCGTTGTATGCTCTTTCTAGCCTTAGATCTGGGGCAGAGGTTCCTCCATGGCAAGCTGTACTATTGCAACTAGTATTGAAGATGACCATTAGATCTTCGGAGAAAGATATTTCTCCCAAGTTCTCACCTGTATCAGGTAGATTTTGATCATAGTAACACCCGTTGAGAATGAGGATTGACATTAATGCCAATCCTATCAAATATTTAATTTTAGTAGACTTCATAGCTTCTTATTTTTTGGTTAAAGAATTTGGTTTGGATTTTAGTCTAAAACCAATGAATTAAGAAGAGATTTATCATCTGTATGGCAAGTAGCACAAGTGACAGACTCAAGAGAACTTGCTCCTGGATGTGCAGCACTTTTCAACCAATCTGAAGTGTATTTCGGCATTAGGGCTTGTTTTACCCAATTAGTTTCTAGCGCTGGAAGACTATTCCAGTCCACACTTTGAATGTTGCTTACCGATACAGCTTGTATATCTGCAGAGTTTGCATTTGACATTTTATAAGGTAGAGAAATATCATGTGTCTCTGATCCAGCTCCAGAATCATGCATAGCGAAACTCACTCCATAAATGGCTCCTGTTCTTAATTCAGAAAGGTCTTCATCTCTATTTGAATCAGTTCTTAGTTTTCTGAATAGCGTTACAGTCCATTCATTTGTATTTGGATTAAACGATCTCTCGGATTTCACATCATGTTGATCACTTGGATAGATGAAGCCAACACTTCTTGTTACCATTGCTTTTTTATTGCTACTATTCCATTCTGCATGGATTTCATTGAGCTTTGTCAATGCAGCTGCTGATGTTGTGATGTTAGATTCTGCTGCCCAATATGATCTCCATGTATTGAAATCTGTAGATGCCACATCACGGAGGTGAGCCGGTAGATGATCTACAGATCCTAATGCCACATAGACTAAATACCCCAGATCAAGCGAATTCATTTTATCTCTTGTATCGAATGTTTTGTCCTGATATACAACTAGTAAAGATGTATTTCTATCTACATTTTTCACAGTAGGAATCTCTCCTTGTGGGTTGATTAGTATCGCATTGTTATCACCAACTAAGAAAAAACTAGGTATTGTAAAATTACTAGGCATATTTTTTCCTTTGTTGAAGACAAATCTTGGCAACCCATCTACTAAAACTGGATGTCCAGTGCCAGCCAAGGCTTCCTGATTTTCTCTTAGCCTATCACCACCAGATCTTAAAAATTTGGTGGGAAGTGTTCCTAAGTTATCCCTGATTCTCTCAGTATTATTGATGGCAACATCTTCCGCATATCCCATAGGTCCAGAACGTGCACCTCTCCAATGCCAATGATCCAGAACGTCATTTGTTAGTAAGTGATGGCTATCCATGTTTGTGTGACAAATAATCGCACAACCAGCTTCTGCAAATCCTTGAATACCTGCCTGTGTTTTATTCAGCATTACTGAAATCCGATCTTCTTCCATCCTTTCTCCTGAAGGGAGTCTGTCGAATTTGGTCCCATTGTGCATTAACATGTCATGAAACTGCATCGGGTAATTCTTTCCAGTATTTGGAAGTCCCGTTGGATAAAGTTTTTTCTGAGTCTTCCATGTAAATCGAAATGCTACGTCTGTGGCATCGTAAGCCACTTGGAGTTTAACTTGTGTTTCACCAGGAGTTACAGGGGCAGGTTCGAAAATTCGATCATCATGCGTACAGGATGCGATTATACTCCCTATGAAAAAAATACTGAGGAGCAGCACGCTGTACTTGTTGGAAATTAATTTTTGATATTTCATAGTGCTTTAGAATTTGGTTAATTATATAGTTTGTTTGAATTGCTATTATGTAAATTTACAGATACTAGAAAGGGGTGGGACTGACTTATTCCACTTAAAAAGGTGACTTTCATCAGTTTGTAATAAATCCCAAGGTTTTTTTTATTAATATTGGATATGATGTTTTTATCATTTCTATCTGGCTATTTAGTTAGCTTGCGATACCCTAAACTTTAAAAATCAAATGTCCATATGGCAAAAATCTTGATGCTTTACGGTTCTATTGACGGACAAACAAAGAAGATATGTCTTGAAATAGAGAGGTGTCTCAGAGAAGGGGGTGATGATGTTGTGAGTGGTGATGTCATTTTCTTTTCGAAGACTTTAAAGGATTATGACAAGATTATTTTAGCCTCGAGTATTCGATATGGGAAGCACCATCCAAAAATATTGTCCCTGATCGAAGAGGATTCAGAGTTTCTTAATAAGATAAAGTCAGTTTTTATTTCAGTTAATTTGGTCGCAAGGAAGCCCGAAAAGAGAACTAAAGAAACGAATCCTTATGTATCAAAATTTTTTAGACGAAGCAGTTGGTCTCCAAATTTGATAGGGATATTTGCAGGAGCATTGGATTACAGTCGATATTCCTTTTGGGACAAATACATGATTAAATTAATCATGATTATCACCAAAGGTCCTGTTTTTTCAAATCTCCCAATTGAATACACAGATTGGGATCAAGTGCGAGATTTTGCAGAGGAGATTAAAAAATTATAGTTGAATTTTGAGAATTTGATCTATTTGTAAAAATAAAAATCCCAACCGTTCAGATTGGGATTTTTTGAATTAGATAGTTACGAATAATTCTTCTTTTGATCGGCGGACTTTTTTGGCGTCTACCATATGGTCAGCTGTACTGTCTCGATATCCTAAAGCGAGAAGTGCAGAACTTCCCATTCCCTTTTCATCCAAGCCTAAGATTTGATCAATTTCGGCGGCGTTAAAACCTTCCATTGGAGTGCTGTCTACCTCTTCTTCCGCAGCTGAGACTAAAGCTGTACCCAAGGCGATATATGCCTGCTTAGCTGCCCAATTGAAGATTTCATCAGAAGTTTGCTTACTGAAGTTGTCTTTCAAGAAGGTGGCATACTGATCCAAAGAGCCTTTTTCCATCCCTCTTTCTTCATAGACCAAGTCAAAATAGGTATCGATCTGTGCAGGTGTTATATTTTTCCATGCCGCAAATACAAGCAGGTGAGAACTTTCCAATACTTGAGGTTGATTGAAAGCAGCTTTGTGAAGCTTCTCTTTGGTTTCCTGATCCTCGATAACCAACACTGTGAAGGGCTGCAATCCATTTGAAGTTGCAGTTAATCTAATTGATTCAAGGATGTTCCCCAATTTATCTGAAGGTACTTTTTGACCATTCATTCTCTTGGTCGCATAGCGCCACTGTAGATTTTTAATTACTGAATTCATATTGTTTTTTAATTAATCAATGTATATACACGTAATTTTAAAAAAGAGTTCAAGGAAGCGAAAAAAAATGTCTGAATGTCTTATGAAAGACTTTTTTATCCTTAATTTTATATTAAATATAAAATCAACACATGTTTTCTAAAGCCTGTCAATACGGAGTCAAGTCAGTAATTTATATTTGGGGACAAAGCCTCAAAGGCAATAAAGTTGGAGCTAAGGAAGTGGCGCAATATGTAGATGTCCCTGAACCTTTTACAGCAAAAATTCTTCAGGATCTGGTCAGAAAGAAAATCATCGGTTCCCAAAAAGGTCCCAATGGAGGTTTTTATGTTGATGGTAAACATGAAAAATTCACGCTCAAAGATCTTGTTGTGGCGATAGATGGAGACAGTCTTTTTAGTGGTTGTTCACTGGGTTTGAAAGAATGTTCTGAAACAAACCCTTGTCCACTTCATCACGAAATCAAAAAAGTCCGCACCGAAATAGTCGAAATGCTGACGAAAAAAACACTTCGAGAACTGGCATTAGAAGTTGACAATGGTCAAACTGTCTTAGCAAGATTTGATGTTTAAAAAAAGTGAGTGCCATTTTTGAAATTGACACTCACTCTTGTTGTTAAATACTTAATTTTCTTTTTCCCGAAACTTTGCTTTGACCATTTCCAATTCACTAGGTCTTGAAAAAATCATCGCATAGGCCTCTCTGAGAGATTTAGATCTTTTTACATCTTTGACGATGTCAGACCATTCATGAAAGTTCAATGTAATAGGATTGTAAGAATTCACTTGCTTCGTCAAGCCATAATTCGCTTTCTCCTGTTCGGGCATAAATGTTCCAAATATTCTGTCCCAGATTATGAAAGTTGATCCGTAATTTTTATCCAAATACTTCTCGTTAGTAGCATGATGAACTCTGTGGTGAGAAGGGGTGGTAAAGAAAAATTCTATTGGTTTGGGGAGTTTGGTGATGTATTCGGTATGAATCCAAAATTGATACAAAACAGCTAACTGATGTACTATAAAGAAGACAACGGGGTGGAATCCCGCTAAAACTACCGGAACAAAGAAAATGACTTTGATATGCTGCGTCCAACTCAATCTAAATGACACAGACCAGTTGTATTTCTCAGAGTTGTGGTGCGTTACATGCGTTGCCCACCAAAAACGATTCTCGTGAGCAACTCTATGTGCCCAATATCTCCAAAAGTCCAACCAAAACAGGCAAAGCACATAAGCCCACCAAGTATTAGGGATAGACCAAGGGACGAGATTGTAGAAAAACAAGATAATCCCGAAAGTAATCACCTTAATTCCTGCACTCATGCCAACATTGACTAAGCCAATGAAAGTGGCAGAAATGGTGTCTTTACCGTCGTAGTAATCTTTTTTGTTGCGATATGAATAGAACCATTCTAATAATACTAAACCTATCATCACTGGAGCGGCATAAAGAATGATATTGGGTAAGTCTAAGCTAAAAACCTGTTCTATGGTGAGTTTTTCTTTGTTCATAGATTATTTGAAAAAAGGGTTAATCGTAGATTAATTAAGTGCTGGAAAATTCAATTTTGGGAATTAAGTAATAGACAAAAACCGAAATTCGATAAGAGGGATATAGTCAAAATTAATACGTGATTGAATGCTACTAAATATCATGCGGACTCTATTTTTATTAATGCTATACTCTTAAATATAGGAAATTTTTCCCTACTGATAAAAATAATAGCAGTTGAGTTTTTAAATAAAAATGGAATAAAGGCCTTTTTTATTTTTCTTAGTAATCTGATTATCAGTATTTACTAAAATAAAATACTATTCACCAAAAACCTGACTTTTGTCATAAAAGATAAAAATATCTTTTATTAATTTTGAGCATTAATTAAACCCGAAAAAAATGAAAGATATCTTAAAATTTATCCTTGGAGCGATCCTTATCAGCTTTTCTGTGGGCTGCGATGATGCAAAGACAGAATCGGAAACTTCTAGCATTTCTGAAAACAGATCTGTTGGTCAGTCAGGTGTTGTGGACGATATGTCAAACCCAAATGTGGTTCAAGTTGCGATCAGTTCTGCCGACCATAGCACTCTTGTAGCGGCTTTGCAAGCTGCTGATTATGTAGACGCACTGACTAATGTTGGTCCATTCACTGTATTTGCTCCAGTTAATGCAGCTTTTGATCAGCTACCAGCAGGGACATTAGAAAGCTTGGTGAAACCAGAAAATCAAAGAAAGTTAAGAGATATTTTGGAGTATCACGTGCTTTTGGGAGTTTACAAAAAGGCCGACTTAGTCCATGGCCGAAAAATGGGTACCGCTGATGGAAGATCAGTAGAAATCGAAATCTTAGAAAATGGGGATGTTTTGGTCAATGGAGGAAAAATCATTGGGACAGTTGAAGCATCCAATGGAGTGATTCATGTTATAGATAAAGTACTCGTTCCTAATTAAAATTACTTTAGATTGGTTAAATAGTTTGAAAGTCCTGAACTTGTTGCTCAGGACTTTTTTCGTTTCTCCTTCTTGATATGCATTAAGTTTTCCAAGTAGGATTTCTTATTTTTGTCCAAACTCAAAAACAAGATGAGAAAAATAGAACATTTAGGAATAGCAGTCAAAGACCTCAAAGCGTCTAATCAACTTTTTAAGAAGCTTTTGGGAAAAGAACATTACAAGGAAGAGGAAGTAGGAGGGGAAGGAGTGATGACTTCATTTTTCCAAGTTGGAGAGACTAAAATCGAGCTTTTAGAAGCAACTAGACCTGATAGTCCGATTGCGAAATACTTGGAGCAAAAATCTGAAGGAATCCATCATATCGCTTTTGATGTGGAGGATATCCATGCGGAAGTGGAGCGACTCATAGCTGAAGGCTTCGAAATCTTGAATGAAACACCAAAAGCAGGGGCGGACAATAAATTAGTTGTATTTTTGCATCCCAAATCTACCAATGGCGTATTGGTGGAATTGTGTCAAGAGAGAAAATAAGAATTATGGAAGATAGCAAAAGAACAGAAATCGGTGAATTAGGTGAGTTTGGCCTGATTGATCATTTGAATAAAAGTATTGTAATCAAAAACACATCAACTTTCAAGGGAATTGGAGATGATGCGGCAGTCATCGAAGCAGGCGATCATGTCAAAGTAGTCACCACGGATTTGTTGCTAGAAGGCGTACATTTTGATTTGGCCTATGCACCGTTGCAGCATGTAGGATTCAAAGCTGTTGCTGTCAATATTTCTGATGTGGCAGCCATGAATGCCATTCCAAAGCAAATTACGGTAAGCATCGCTTTATCAAATCGCTTTTCGGTAGAAGCTGTTGATGCCTTATATTCTGGAATCAATGCAGCAGCAGAACATTATAATGTTGATGTGATTGGTGGTGATACCACGGCTTCGCGTTCAGGTTTGGTGATTTCTATTACTGCCATTGGCGAAGCAAAAAAAGAAGAGCTTTCCTACAGATCAGGTGCAAAAGTGAATGATATCATTTGTGCGACTGGAGATTTGGGTGGAGCATTGGTTGGATTGCAGGTTTTGGAGAGAGAGAAGCAGGTATTTATGGCTAATCCAGAAATGAAGCCAGATTTGGATAAATACACTTTTGTGACAGCCCGTCAGTTGAAGCCGGATGCAAGAATGGATATCATTCATGAAATGAGAGAATTGGGAATTGTGCCAACCAGTATGTTGGATATTTCAGATGGCTTGGCTTCTGAGTTGTTTCATATCTGCAAAGCGTCAAATGTCGGTGTGACGATTTATGAAGATAAATTGCCAATTGACAAGCAAACATTTGATACCGCTGTAGAACTCGGACTCGATCCGATTACCTGTGTGTTGAATGGCGGAGAGGATTATGAATTGCTCTTCACGATTGATCAAAAAGATTTTGAGAAGCTGGAAAAACATGCAGATATCCACTTTATCGGTCACACCACCAAGCCAGAAGATGGCAAAAATCTAGTTACCAAGAGCGGAACAGTAGTAGAACTCAAAGCTCAAGGCTGGAAGCATTTTTAAAATATTTTCAACAAAAAGGGGGAGCGAAAGCTCCCCCTTTTTTTATTCAGTTATCCTACAATCCTTTGCTCCTCCGCTCCCTTCGCGAGCTCATGGTTACTCCTCCGGGAATGGAATATAAACAAAACTCGTAAACTCCTTATCCATCACAAAAAGGCAGCAGAATTCATCCGGGTTTTTGTAGTTTTTTTCGAATTCTTCCAATAAGTCTTCGGCTATCAATTTCCTTTGAATAAATTCATCTACATAGGTGATATAATAATTCCAATCTAGTTTCTTTTCTTCTTTTCCTAAGAGCAGTTGGCCGATTGGTTGCTCTTCTTTAGAAATTGGGAAAATCGGATATTGGGAGAATTTCCTGCTTCTTACCTGATAAGAGGCTTCCTTGAGAATGTCAGATACGTTGATGAAATCTTTGGTGATGGTTCCCAAATATTTTCCACTCAATTCCGGGTCGTTAAAGTCTGATATCATGATTTCAAAGTTAGAAGTACTACATTTTCAACATGGTAAGTTTGCGGAAACATATCCACAGGCTGGATTTTGTCCACGCTATATTTTTCTGAAAGTAAAGCCACATCTCTTGCCTGAGTAGCAGGATTACAGCTGACATAGACGATTTTTGGTGCGGCAAGTTTGAGTAGCATATTGACCACATCGTCATGCATTCCAGCTCTTGGCGGATCAGTGATGATGACATCAGGCTTGGCATGTGCAGCGATAAAGTCATCATTGAGCATGTCTTTCATGTCTCCGGCATAGAAAAGCGTGTTTTCTAGTCCGTTTACTAGTGAGTTAAGCTTGGCATCCTCGATCGCTGCTTCCACATATTCGATTCCAATGACTTGCTTCGCTTGCTTGGCAACAAAGTTTGCGATCGTACCTGTTCCGGTGTACAAATCATAAACCACTTCATCCCCTTTCAATCCAGCAAAATCTCTGGTGACTTTATAAAGTTCGTAAGCTTGGTCTGAGTTGGTTTGGTAAAATGATTTCGGTCCGATTCTGAACTTCAAACCTTCCATTTCTTCTTCGATGTAGGCTCTTCCAGCAAAAGTCACCACTTCAAGATCATTGAATGTCTCATTTTTCTTCAAATTGATGATGTAAAGAAGTGCAGTGATCTGCGGGAATTTTTCATGAAGAAAATTCATTACCAAGTCAATTTCCTCGGCATTGTCACCACCAAACTGAACAATGACCATGCTTTCGCCTGTGCTTGTGGTTCGGATGATTAGATTTCTCAGTAGTCCAACTTGATTTCGGATGTCATAAAAAGAAAGTGAATTGCTCAAAGCAAATGCTCTCAGTTCATTTCGTACATCATTAGAAATATCACCTTGGAGATAGCAATGCTCGATGTCGACGATTTTGTCAAACATCTTTGGAATATGAAAACCAAGCGCATTTCTCTCGAATGCTGCTCCTGAGTCGATTTCTTCACGTGTGAGCCAACGGTTGTTCGAAAAAGTAAAATCAAGCTTATTTCTATAATACCTCGTATTTGCAGACCCGACGATAGGCATGACCTCAGGAATCTCCACTTTCCCAATTCGTGTGAACTGATCTACGACTTGTTGTCTTTTGTAAGTCTTTTGAAGGTCATAATTGATATGTTGCCACTTGCAGCCACCGCAAGTGCCAAAATGCGAGCAAAATGGATCGATTCTATCTTTAGAATATTCATGGAATTTGATGGCTTCCCCTTCCATAAATGAGCTTTTTCCTCTGGTAATTCTTACATCTACCACATCTCCGGGCGCCACACCTTGCACAAAAACGACTTTGCCTTCATGATGTCCAACACATTTCCCTTCCGTAGCGATTCTTTCAATAGTCAGGTTTGTTACAACCTTATTTTTCATTTTTCTCGACATGGGCGCAAAATTAATCAAAAAAGTCAATGTAATTGGGTATTATTGAAATATGCATTGCCTTTTTAGGAAGGTGAGAAATGAAATTTACATTTTAGATAAGTATGATAGTTAAGTTGATTTCGGATTATGGGCAAAGAGAAAAAACCATTTCTAAGAATGCCGAACTAGCTAACGTAATTGAACTTATTGATCAATTGGATTGGATTTTTTTTTATCAGATTGTTATTGAAAAAGATTCTAATAATTGGATTGAGATAGGAGGTAGTTTATTTCAAGATGGTTTTGCTGTAATTCTGGAAGAAAATGGTGAATCAACTATTTTAGATAAAGCTCCCGAAAATATAAAGCAAATAAAAACAGTAGCTAGGTATTATTTTGAAGATAAAATCCATGAAATAAAGAATCTTCTTCAAAAGAAGTTAGATCATGACCTTATTTCTGTTCACAATTTAAAACCTGTTTCAAAACCTAATCAATATTTTTCAATTGTTGTTTTAATGATTATCGTTTCAATTTTTACTTTAAACTTATGGTTTTTTGGATTTCTAGATGGGGTTCATCTACTACTAAGTAAAACAGAATATGCAAAAGCAGAAGTTATTAAGGAGAAACTGATTCTGCGTAAAGGAACTTATTACGCCAAAAAAATTGAATTCAAATATCAAGTAGAAGGGGTTGATTATACTGGGAATATTAATGCGGGAAATAGAAGAGCAAATATTAATGTGGGGGATTTCATAAAAATTGAATACAAATTAAAGGATCCGACTATTTATAGCTATGTTGGTAAATATGTAAAGATAAGACCCAGCATAAAATCCAATAGTATTGAAGCCAAAAGAGTAAAAGACTCAATTTATTGAAGATTCATCCTTTTCAAATTCAACTCCTTTGGAGTTGTTAGTAAGATTAGTGAGGTGATTTCAGTGTCCGCCGGATTATATCCGGGGTTACTCAAATTTGTTCCCTCTTGGAACTAAAGCGTACTACTATCCCCAACGGGTATAAATCTTAATTAACCCCGCATGCCAATGCGGAGGAGAAAGCAACTATGCAAACCCAGTTATCTATTCCCAACTCTGAAAGAGTTGAATTTTTTAAGTGTCTTTAGAATTTACCACAGAACCTTTCCCAATCAAGATCATCCCACTTGACAGAATCACAAAAAGTATCAATACTCCTAATGAATTGATCAAGGTTTGCTGGCATCCAATTTCAATAACATTGACAAAAGGGTAGGGGTAGAAACTCGAAAGTTTTCCTCTGACCAATTGGAGCTGTTAGTAAGATTAGTAAAATGATTTCAGTGTCCACCGGATTTTATCCGGGGTTACTCAAATTTGTTCCCTCCAGGAACTAAGATCTCCTAACATCCCCAACGGGGATAAACCTTAATTAACCCCGCATGCCAATGCGGAGGAGAAAGCAACTATGCAAACCCAGTTATCTATTCCCAACTCTGAAAGAGTTGAATTTTTTAAGTGTCTTTAGAATTTACCACAGAACCTTTCCCAATCAAGATCATCCCACTTGACAGAATCACAAAAAGTATCAATACTCCTAATGAATTGATCAAGATTTGCTGGTATCCAATTTCTGTGACATTGACAAAAGGGTAGGGATAGAAACCAGAAATATGTCCTCGAATCAGAATGTATGTAAGGTAAATAGCTGGATAAATTAGCCAATAGGGGATTTGAGACCAGTTGACCAGCTTCTTTTCTTCATAAAGAAACCAATAGATTAAAGTAATCACTGGGGTTACTGAATGAAGCAATTCGTCAACGATTTTCTGCATTCCCGTAGGTTCCCAAATTTGTCTAAGAACGAGTTGATAAATCAATCCTACTACCAAGATATAAACCGTAATAGCAGTCAATCTTCCAGCTTTGCTAAAAAATGAAGCGGAATTTTCTTTTTGGCTTTGACTTGTGAAATAGATCGCAACCAAAGTATTTGTCAAGATGGTAAAGAAGCTGAAGAATCGAATTATTGTTTCTGGAACAGATGCAATTCGGTTTTCCATCATCAGATAAAATTGTACGATAACAGCAAACCAAGCGATAAAAGCGAAGGCAATAGATAATTTTCTTTTCATATTTTATTATTGATTGGAACAGGATTGAACAATACTCAACTCATTTATCTTAAGGTTAAAGAATTTTCATGATTAAAGAAATTTTATCTTTAAATTGATCAAAGATCAAGTTTGCCATATAATATTAAGGTTTTTCTTTAAAAATGGCTTATTTTGATGATATCTATTTATTGAAAGGAATTTTCAATCTAATCATTAAATCACCCATTTAGCATGCGTGCAAAATTTTTATCTTTGAAGTCAAATTTGAATTAAAATGAAATTTAAAAATAAGGTAGTTGTCATCACTGGAGCCACATCGGGAATAGGAGAAGCTTGTGCCATAGCATTTGGAAAGGAGGGTGCTCAAGTAGTAATTACAGGAAGAAGTCAACTCAAATTAGACAATTCATTGATCAAATTACAGAAAGAGGGTGTGGATGCCATTGGGATTGTAGCTGATGCTGCAATTGAGGAGGACAATAGGAAAATGGCCGAAAAGGCAATTTCTCATTTTGGCAAAATCGATATTCTAATCAACAATGCGGGAATTTCGATGCGGGCACTTTTTCAGGATTTGGATATTGAAGTTTTCAAAAAAGTGATGGATATCAATTTCTGGGGAGCAGTGTATGCGACCAAATATTGCTTGGAGTCGATTACGCAGCAGAAAGGAAGCATTATCGGGATTTCTTCAATCAATGGTTATCGAGGAACGCCCGCAAGGACTGCTTACACAGCGAGTAAGTTTGCGATGAATGGATTTTTTGAATCGCTCAGAACGGAATTGCTCAAAAAGGGCGTTCATGTGCTTGTGGCCTGTCCGGGATTTACAACATCAAATATCCGATCAAATGCTTTATTGGCAGATGGAACACCCCAAGGGGCATCACCTCGCGATGAAGCCAAAATGATGTCAGCAGAAGAAGTCGCAGCCTATATCGTAGAAGCTACAGCAAAGCGAAAAAGAGAAATAGTTTTGACTACTCAGGGGAAATTGGCGGTATTTTTGAATAAATGGATTCCTGGAATCATGGATGGAGTGGTTTACAATCAAATGGCAAAAGAAAAAGATTCCCCATTTAAATAGGCAATATGATCAAAGAAACCTTTCAAGTTTACCTCAATCGCTTGACGGATCTTTCAAGCAGAAATAGATCGCTTTATCTCCCAAAGCTCTATTTAACCCAAATGATAGACTTGAACAGATTGAATTTTTTACAGAACAAAGTTTCTTTTGATTACATCAGAGACCTGATTGCAGGCAAAAAATCAATTTTTCTTATCCCGATTTCTGATCCTAGAGATAAGGATATCAATTCACTCTCGCAAAACCTCAAATCGATTCTTCATCAGATCAAATTGACTGAAGAAGAGACGGGAGAGAAAAGTCTTTATGTTGGCTATCCATTTATTGAAGGAAAATTGATCAACGAGCAAGTTGTCAGGTGTCCTTTGTTATTTTTCCCCGTGAGCTTGGCAAAAGATGGGGGCGAGTGGGTGTTGAATTCAGACAACTCACAGCAAATTATATTCAATAAAACTTTTCTATTGGCTTATGAAAGAGCCTACGGTAAGCGACCAATATCTGAGGAAGACATGCAGCTGGAGGGTTTTCCAACAGATGCTACTGCTTTTTTGACAGAGATTTACGAGGTTCTAAAAACTAGTTTTTCTATCAACTTCAATCAGGAATTGTATCAACAAAAAATATTTGACTTTCCAGAAAGCAGCAAGTCCGTTGATGCAAATCAATTTGACTCAGGAATTCTCAAACTTAGATCCTATGCAGTTTTAGGACAATTTTCACAGAAGTCTAGTTTTCTGATTCAAGATTACGAAGATTTGATCAGTCAAAATGCATATGAAAATCTCGAGGAATTATTTTCCAAGCATTATGCTCCGGACGAGGAGGAAATGTCGATACCGAGAGAAGATCAGCTTTATAATGTTTTCCCTTTAGATGCAAGTCAGGAAGAGGTTGTCAAAGCGGTCAAAGCAGGACAATCTTGCTTTATCGAAGGTCCTCCGGGAACAGGGAAATCTCAGTTGATTAGTAATTTGGCTGTTGATTATATCTCAAGAGGAAAAAAGGTTTTGATTGTTTCCCAAAAGCGAGCCGCATTAGATGTGGTTTATAGAAGATTGGAGGAAAAGGGTTTTGCAGCTTTCTTGGCTTTGGTACATGATTTTAGAGCCAACAGAAATTCACTTTTTGAAAAGATTCAAAAACAAGTCAACTCCATAGAGCAGTATCAGGAATTGAATAGAGGAATCAATGCTATTCAATTGGAAAGGCAATTTTCTCAGTTGTCTCGGACGATTGATATGCATTTGGATTATTTTGATGATTTCAAAAAAGGGCTTTTCAATACCGAAGAATGTGGCATTCCCATCAAGCAACTTTATATGACGTCCAAGTTGGGTGAGGAAGAGGTGGACTTGACGCAGTATTACAAGAAATTTCACTGGGATAGCGTCGCTGATTTTTTGAGAAATTTCAAAGAATATGAAACCTATTACAAAAAGTATCAAAATGCGCAATCATTTTGGCTTCATCGGGTGGATTTTAGCAGTTTTGGTGTTGCTGCTTCTCAGCGAATGAAAGAGACCTTACAAGAGATAGATCAGGTTAAAATTTCTTTTGAAGACACTTTCGATGAACTTGAAGGCTTGGACTCTACCTACCTTTATTCACTTTTTGAGCAAAAAGAAAAGCTCAAAAGCCTCAAACATCATTTGCATTTGAAGGATGTGCAAATGGTTTTTGATCGGATCAAGCCATTTCAAATTGAAGAATTTGATTTGCTTTGGTTGGAAAATAAATTTGAGGCAGTGAAATCTTTACTTTCAGAGGAGGGCGTGGAGTGGAATATAGAGGACGGGAAGGTTCAGGAAAGCCTTTCTATACTTTTGGAATACATCAAGACAAAAGACACTTGGCTAGGAAGATTTGATCGCTTGCTCAACAAGAAAAAATTTGCTAGAGTCCAAGAACTGTTGGCTTCCAATAAGCTCAAGGATAATGCTCACGATCTGGATTTTTTGGTCAAAAAGCTTGAAAATAGATTGAATCTTAATCATCAATACACCCTTTTGACTCAAAAGGCTTGGTTGGAATTGCCTTCCAAACCCTTTGATTTTTCTACTTTCAATCATGCCGCATCCACCCACTTAGAGGCCATTCAAGCACGTAAATTAATCAATGATTTAGATGGTTTTTCAGATCTGATTTTAGATGAAGAAAAGTCAGCAAGTGAGATTTTTGATTTATTAGAGGGTTTTGAAAAATTCAATCATTTACTGTCTGAGAAAATTGATACTTGGAGCATTTATCTCAGTAAGATCCAAATTCAGCATTTGATATCTCATGCGCCTGAAGAGTCCTTTTTGGTGCAAAAAGAGCAAATTCCTTTTGTTTTTGATGAATTGGTAGCTTTTGATAAACTGAGAAAGCGGCTGACTTCTGATGAAATTCATGTCATGGAAAAGTTGCTGGATGAATTCCCAACGCACGAATACAGTCAGCTGAGTTATTTGTTTTTGATCGGTCTGAGTAATGCTTGGATTGATCATATAGAGGCAAAATATCCTGTTTTGAGAGAAGTGAGCACAGCGAAATTCCTGAATGCACAAGAGGAGTTGATGCAATCTGTAGTGGAGAAATGGGAGCTGTCACAGTATATTTCGGAACTGAGAGTGCGCGAATACACATTCAAAAATCTCGAATTTAACAGATTGAATAATCTTGTCACCTACAGGGAACTTTTGCATCAAGTCAGCAAGAAAAGGAGGCTTTGGACGATCAAGAAGCTAATAGAAAACTTTGAAGGAGAGATTTTTAAGTTGATGCCATGTTGGTTGGTTTCCCCGGAAACTGTTTCAGCTTTATTTCCCATGAAGCAGAATTTTGATCTTGTGATTTTTGATGAATCTTCGCAATGTTATGTAGAGCGTGGAATTCCTGCGATGCTGAGAGGCAAGCAAGTAGTTGTGGCAGGGGATTCTAAACAGTTGCAGCCATTTGATTTGTATCAGGTTAGAATTGACACAGAAGAGGAGGGATTGGAAGTAGAGACAGATTCATTGTTGGACTTAGCTTCTGGGTTTTTTAAGAAATTTTGGTTGAAGGGTCACTATAGAAGTGCCGAAAAGTCTCTGATTCAATTTTCCAATAAGCATTTCTATGAAAGTAAACTTGAGATGTTGACTGATAGAAATCTTGCAAATCTCCAGCAAAGCCCTTTTGAATTGATCCATGTAGATGGAGTCTGGGAAAATCAGACTAATCTGGAAGAAGGAAGATCAGTAGTCGAAACCGTAAAGCGGATTCAAAAATCAAAACCTGAGTTTAGCATAGGAATCATTTCCTTCAATTATTTTCAGATGGAATTGATCAATCAGCTCTTAGAAGAAGATCTTACCATTGATTTAGGAAAAGTGTCTGTGAAAAATATTGAAAACGTCCAAGGAGATGAATTTGACTGGGTTATTTTTTCAATTGGCTACGCCAAAAATAAGAAAGGAAAGCTGATTGCAAACTTTGGGCTTTTGTCTAAAAAAGGTGGAGAAAACAGATTGAATGTAGCTATCACCAGAGCAAAGAAGAAGATTAGCCTTGTTACAAGTATTAGTTCCAGAGATCTTAGTAAAATGAAATTAACTAATCCTGGAATTGAAATGCTTCAAGCTTATTTAAGTTTTGTAGAAGCTCAAGTGAAGGGTGAAATGGAAAATATTGAAGCACATAATCCTCAGGGATTTTTAGAAAGTTGGGCATTGAAAAGTAGGCTTGTTACCCAAAATGATGATTTTGAATTATCACCAATTTCCAATTCTGCTTGGTTAGATTTGGTAGTAAAGAATAAAGAAGAAGGTTTTGTAGAGGCTATTTTCACAGATGATCAGCGACTGTATGATGCTTCAAGTGCAAAAGAGGCTTTTGTGTACCATCCACTCCAGCTTAAGCAAAAGTCATGGCCGTACCATTTCTTTTTTAGCCGCCAACATTGGATGGGAAAAGATATTTTTGAAAAATAAAAAGCCGAGAATTTCTTCCCGGCTTTTTTGTATTGATTATTTATATTTCTGCTTTTTTATTAGTAGCCATCCAAAATAATGTAATCATCAGATTTAGATCATCAGTTGACCATTCTCCGTGGACTGTTGACAATTATCCGCATATTTCCTCGTGATAAATATGAATGCTGGCGTTATTGCGGATAATCAAATATTATTTCCTTACTTGTTTAAACCCAATAGCTTCCAAGCCATCCAATTCCTCCACGCGCATGTATTGCACAAATTGTACTTTGGTATATACAGCATCAGTGATGATTGGTAAGGTGTCCGTCTTAGTAAATGTGCTTCCAAATCCATCACCCAAAGGCTTTCCACCTTGGCTATCAAAGAGTGGAATATTGACTAACTGTGATTCGATTTGACTTCCTAGGCTATCAAAGAGGAAGTATTTTACATAAAGGTTTCTAAAACCATAATCAGTATTGTACTTCACGTTAATCAAAGCATTTGTATATGCCTCAGTATCGGTAATTTCGAAACTTACGGTATCCGTGATGTTCCATTTTTGTGTTTCAAAACCACTGTAGGATTCAAAAACTCGATTGCCATCGCATGAAATCATCCAAAGCGATAATAAAGCAAGTACAAAAGGAAAGGTTTTTTTAACCATTTTGATCACCCTTATCATTTTGACCTCCTTTATTTCTAGGAGGGAATCTCTTCTTTTTAGGTCTATTTTCCTGCGGTTTTTTCTCTTCATTCGCAGGAGAATTAGGATTTGGATTTACCCTAGCTTTTGGAGAATTGGGTTTCGCTGGATTTTCAGATCCTGTCCCGTTTTGAGGTTTTTGATTTGGATTTCTTCGTGCTGGCTTATTATTTCTATTTCTATCACGAATACCTCCTTCTCTTGGTTCCGTTTTGACACCAGGTCTGTTTGGATTTGCAGCGGCTGTTTTTTGAGGGTTTTGTCTCTCACTATTAGCCTGAGTACCGTCTCCGTTCCTAGGTTTTTTCTTTTTCTTCTTTTTCTTGGTAGTCGTACTGAATTTTTTATCCAGCGCTTCTAATTCCATATTGGACTGACTGATTTTATCTTCAGCGTCCTTAGCATGATCATTTTGTAAATCAAAGGGTTTGATGTCCTTCGCATTGAGCGCTTGGATTTCTTTGACACGTTCGCAAGTGATCGAAAACCAGTTATTTTCATTGTTGTAGCTGAACCACATCAATTTTCTGAAAATATCTGTTTTCTGTAACCTTGCTGGTCCTGCTTCAGTCAAAAGCGCTTTTTCCACATTTGGAATATCTTCTAATGCAGACATGTAAGTATCTAACTCATAATTCAAACAGCATTTCAACCTTCCGCATTGCCCAGAAAGTTTTGTTGGGTTCAGGGATAGGTTTTGGTATCTCGCCGCAGAAGTACTGACACTTTTGAAGTCATGTATCCAAGTAGAACAGCAAAGCTCTCTACCACAAACACCGATTCCGCCTAACCTTCCTGCTTCTTGCCTCAAGCTGATTTGACGCATCTCCACTCTGATTTTAAATTCAGAAGCCAACAATTTGATCAATTCTCTAAAATCAACTCGATCTTCGGCAGAATAAAAAAACGTTGCCTTGGAATTGTCTGCTTGGAATTCCACATCAGACAATTTCATGTTCAAATTGAGCTCGTCAATGATCTGTTTGGTTCGGTAAATAGTTGGAACTTCTCTATTTTTCGCTTCCTCCCATTTTTCTATATCTTTTTGGTTAGCGACTCTATAAATCCTTAGGATATTATCATCATCTCTAACTTTTCTCTTTTGCATTTGAAGTCTTACCAACTCACCTTGCAAAGAAACCCATCCTACATGATGTCCATTTGGAACATCTACTACGATCGGGTCACCTGTAGTGAGGTGGAGGTGATCTACATTGCGGTAATATTCTTTCCTACCACCTTTGAACTTCACTTCTACTATATCAAACTTATCTACTACTGGAATTCCCATGTGGGAAAGCCAGTCGAAAGCGTTCATTTTATTACAATCGCTCGTACCACAAGTGCCGTTATTTTGGCATCCTCCACTAGATCCAGTGGTGGTAGAGCAGCTACTACATCCTGCCATATTTATATCAAAAGGGAGCTTGACACTCCTCGTTAGTTTGGGGTTATTTTATTAATTTCAGAATATCTTGACCGATGTCCTTTCGGAAATATAAGTCATCCCAACAGATTTCTGCAACATTCTTGTATGCGTTTTCGAGTGCGAACTCTACGTTCGTTCCAATTCCAGTGATGGCCATTACGCGACCTCCATTGGTGAGCACTTCACCTTCAGAACCCAGTTTAGTCCCTGCATGAAATACCAACGCTTTATTGTCTTTTCCAGCATTTTCTAATCCAATGATTTTGTCACCTTTTCTGTATGCTTCAGGATAACCACCAGCGACAATGACCACGGTGGTAGTCGTGAATGATTCCAGTTCGATAGTATATTTTTCCAATTGCATGGTACCCATCGCATGGAGTAAGTCTACAAAATCGCTTTTGATTCTTGGAAGTACTGCCTGAGTCTCTGGATCACCCATGCGTACATTATATTCTATTACAAAAGGCTCTCCACCAATATTCATCAATCCAATGAATAGAAAGCCCGTGTATTTGATATTTTCTTTTTCTAATCCTTTTACAGTTGGAATGACAACACGATCCTCGACTTTTTTCATGAAGTCCGCATCGGCAAACGGAACAGGGCTTACGGCTCCCATTCCTCCAGTATTCAATCCACTGTCACCTTCACCGATTCGTTTGTAATCCTTGGCTTCAGGTAGGATTTTATAGCTTTTTCCATCTGTTGCTACAAATACAGAAAGCTCGATTCCATCTAAGAATTGCTCTATTACTACTTTTGAAGAAGCTTCTCCAAACATATTGTCAATAAGCATTTGCTTCAGCGAGTCTTTCGCTTCTTGATGACTTTGACAAATCAATACACCTTTACCTGCTGCTAGTCCATCAGCTTTGAGGACAACAGGAATGCTTTGCTGATCGATGAATTGATAAGCATCTTCTATGGTCTCTTTTGTAAATGTTGCTGAAGCTGCAGTTGGGATGTTGTTGCGCTCCATAAACTGCTTAGAGAAGTCTTTTGACCCCTCCAATCTAGCTCCCTCTTCACTCGGACCGATGATGGGAATAGTTGAAATCTGGGGATTAGATTGAAAAAAATCAACGATACCTTTTACCAAGGGTTCTTCAGGACCGACAACCACCATGTCGATGTTATTTTCTAATACGAAATCAGAAATAGCATGAAAGTCAGTAATTGATAATGATACATTTTTGGCGATTTGCGCAGTCCCGGCATTTCCAGGCGCAACAAAAAGTTGAGAACATTTTTGACTATTTACAATTTTCCAAGCAAAGGCATGTTCTCTACCTCCGCTTCCTAATAATAATATATTCATTGAGTGAATTCTGGTTTAGTTAGCGTGTTCTGAGATGAATTTGACACGATAGACACGGATTTCTTCTTCTGCAAAATCTTCGTCTTCTAATTCTTCAAGAGCCGCTTTGATATTGTCTGTTTCAGCAGTCATGAAATAATCATGGAGCGTATCTTCTCGCTCTTCGTCCATGATGTTTTCAATGTAATAATTGATGTTCAGCTTGGTGCCACTGTAGATAATCTGTTCGATTTCTTGAAGTAATTCCCCCATAGAAATATTCAGATTTTCCGCAATTTCATCCAGGTCTATTTTTCTATCTACCTGCTGAATGATAGAAATTTTTACTTTAGATCTGTTTCCCGCTGTTTTGACGACAACATCTGAAGCCGTCATGATGTCGTTTTCTTCGACGTAATTTTCTATAAGTTTTAGAAAAGGTGCTCCAAATTTAGCGACTTTTCCCATTCCGACTCCATTAATTTGCGCCAATTCATCTCTCGTAGTTGGATAAACCGTAGCCATCTCTTCCAAAGAAGGATCTTGGAAAATCACATAAGGAGGCAGTCCTTTTGACTTGGCTACTTTTTTACGTTCTAATTTCAGTAACTCAAAAAGCTTTTCGTCATAGGCTTTTCCTCCAAGGGAGATGTCTTCTGAGGGGTCGTTGATAAGCATTTGTTCAAAATCATGATCTTTGCTGATCATAATTCCATAAGGCTCCTTGATAAAATCTAGACCTTTCTGAGTTGCTTTAATCACACCATAATTTTCAATGTCTTTTTCAAGAAAATCATTGATCATGGCTTGTCTGACAACTGTTTTCCAATGTCTTTCGTCTTCCTCTTTTCCGATACCAAATACTGAAAGCTTGTCGTGTCCATAGCTTTTCATGTAATCGTTTTGTTCTCCTCGGATCACTTTGACGATATGCTCTACATTGAATCGATTATTGGTTTGTTTGACCGCTTCTATCGCTGAAACCAAGAACTCCTGTCCTTCAAATTTCTCTGTTGGATGTTTACAGTTGTCACAGAATCCACAATCTTTTTCCATGTACTCTCCAAAATAATGAAGGAGCGTTTTTCTTCTACAAATAGAACTTTCTGCATAAGCAGCCATTTCTTGAAGAAGAACTTTGGCGTTTTCGCGCTCTGTTACAGGTTTGTCTTTGTTGAATTTATCAAGTTTGACAATGTCATCATATTTGTAAAACATCAAGCAGTGACCCTCCAAACCATCTCTTCCTGCTCTTCCAGTTTCCTGATAGTAGCCTTCCAGTGATTTTGGTACATCATAGTGGATGACATAGCGTACGTCAGGCTTGTCGATTCCCATACCAAATGCAATTGTTGCAACAATCACATCAAGTTCTTCATTTAGGAAATCATCTTGATTTTTGATTCTAATATTTTGATCTAGGCCAGCATGATAAGGAGCAGCGTTGATTCCATTTACTTTGAGGAGAGAAGCGATTTCTTCGACTTTTTTTCTACTCAAGCAATAAATGATACCAGACTTACCTTTTTGACCTTTGATATATTTGATGATTTGCTTTTTGGTCTCGTTCTTAATCTTTGGACGGACTTCGTAGTAGAGATTCGTTCGATTAAAGGAAGACTTGAATAAATCAGCTTCTTCCATCTGCAAGTTTCTCTGAATGTCCTGCTGTACTTTTGGTGTAGCAGTAGCCGTCAAAGCGATAATTGGCAGTTTCTCTCCAATCTGAGCAATGATAGACTTGATCCTTCTGTATTCTGGTCTGAAGTCATGCCCCCATTCAGATATACAGTGTGCTTCATCTATCGCTACAAAGCTGATGTTTGCTTCTTTGAGAAACTTGACATTTTCTTCTTTGGTCAACGACTCAGGTGCTACATACAACAATTTTGTATTGCCTGCTAAAACCTCTTTTTTTACTTTGTTGGTTTCAGATTTATTCAGCGTTGAATTGAGGAAATAGGCATTGATGCCAAATGCATTGAGCTGATCAACTTGATTTTTCATCAAAGCGATTAGCGGTGAAATTACCACCGCCGTTCCATCCTTGATAACGGCTGGAAGCTGATAGCATAGTGATTTCCCCGCCCCTGTAGGCATGATTACAAAAGTGTTGCTTCCACCTAGGATGTTGTCAACGATAGCTTCTTGGTTCCCTCGGAACTGACTGAAACCGAATATTTCTTTGAGATTTTCTTTTACTGTTTGATCCACTTCACAATCACGTTTTAATGTTCCGCTTTGGGGTCATCATTAAACTTTAAAGGAATTCTTTTTTACCTTTGAACAAATTTAACAATTAAGCCTGTCAAAATTGAAATTAACAAAAAATATTAAAACAAGCGCTATACAAGTGCTCCAAAAGGAGGCAAATGCGATACAAAATCTCATAAATTATATAGATGATGACTTTGTGGCTTGTGTGGAAGCAATTTTGGAATCCTCAGGAAGGGTGGTTATCACGGGTATTGGGAAAAGTGCCATTGTAGCTAACAAAATAGTGGCTACATTGAATTCGACCGGTACACCAGCTTTATTTATGCATGCAGCAGATGCAATACATGGAGATTTGGGCATGATCCAAAAAAATGATTTTGTTATTTGTATTTCAAAAAGCGGAAATACACCAGAAATCAAGGTTTTGGTTCCGCTATTGAAAAGGTTAGGGTCAAAGCTGATCGCTTTGGTAAGCAATGTGGAGAGTTATCTTGCCGAGCATGCTGACTATGTGCTCAATGCGACTATTGAAGAAGAAGCCTGCCCAAATAACTTAGCACCTACGACGAGTACCACAGTTCATATGGCCATGGGAGATGCGTTGGCAGTTTGTTTGTTGGAAGCAAGGGGATTCTCTTCTCAAGATTTCGCTAAATATCATCCAGGTGGAGCATTAGGAAAGCAACTTTATCTCACTGTCGCTGACGTGATTCCAAAAAATTTGGTTCCTGCGGTCAAAGAAGATGCCCTTTTGACTGAAATTATCGTAGAGATCAGTAGCAAAAGACTCGGAGCAACCGCAGTAGTAGATCATTCTAGTCAATTGCTCGGGATAATCACTGATGGAGATTTGAGAAGAATGCTTCTATCTGGTGCAGATATTCATCAGGTAAAAGCAATAGAAATTATGACAAAAAATCCGAAGACAATCTCTCAAGATGAATTTGCGATCAGGGCGCTCAATAGGATGAAAGAATTTAATATTACACAGCTGGTGGCGATGGATGGTGATAATATCGCAGGATTTATTCATATTCATGATTTGATGAAAGAAGGTATCGTTTAAGATAAAAGGATGCAGGAAAAACCGTATATTGTTATTATGGCAGGAGGAATTGGCTCCAGATTTTGGCCATACAGTAGAAATAAAAAACCAAAGCAATTTTTAGACATTTTAGGAACTGGAAGGACTTTACTTCAAATGACGTATGATCGATTTGAAGGAATTACAGATCCAGATAGATTCTTAATTGTCACAAATAAGCATTATTTTGATTTGGTGAAAGAGCAATTGCCCGATGTGGATGAATCCCATATTTTGACGGAACCTTTGAGAAGAAATACTGCGAATTGCATAGCTTATGCAAGTTACAAAATTGCTCAAAAAGACAAAGACGCGAAGATTATCGTCACTCCAGCGGATCATTTGATCTTGAGAGAGGCTAATTTTTTACAAAAAATAAATTTAGCTCTTCACGCATCTAATGATGAAAACCGATTGATTACCATTGGGATTCGTCCTAATAGACCCGAAACAGGCTATGGTTATATTCAGTATATCAGTAATGAAAATGGGGATGCGAAAAAAGTAAAAACCTTTACTGAAAAGCCAAACATCAAGCTGGCGAAGGCTTTTGTAGAAAGTGGTGAGTTTGTGTGGAATTCAGGGATGTTTGTATGGAAAGTAGAGAGTATCATCAAGGCTTTTGAAAAGTACATGCCTGAGGTAGCAGAAGCTTTTGAGGAAGGAGAAGAGTACTACAACACAGACAAGGAAAGTGAATTTATAGTGAAAGCATATTCCCAAGTCAAAAATATATCCATTGATTATGGAATTATGGAAAAATCGAACGAAGTCTATGTGATTTTGGGAGATTTTGGGTGGTCTGATTTAGGTTCTTGGAGTGGTCTACATGAGATTCGTAGCAAAGACGAAAACAACAATGTGATTGAAGCGAATGCACTGATTTATGATTCGAAAAGCTGTTTTGTCAAAGCCTCTCCGGATAAATTGGTAGTGGTGCAAGGATTAGAAAATTATTTGATCAGTGATTCTGATAATGTGCTTTTAATCTGCGAGCTAGATGCGGAAAAGAAATTCAGGGAATTCGTGAGCGATGCAAAAACCAAAGGCGAGAATTTCGTATAGCGATTATTGAAATTGGCTTTCAAGCTATTTGTTTTGATCGCAATTCAAGACTCATAGAAACTATTTTGAGCATCTATTTCTAATTTTGAATTCTAGATTTTCCCGCTTGTGATGCATTGAGTAAGGATGCGTGAATTGAAGATTTTTCAAGGATATCTTTTGGATCAGTTGGTACACTGATACTTTCTATAAAAGTCCCGTCATTTTTAAGTTTGATCCCCGTAAGGCAGTTTCCTTTGTAAGCTCCTGTGTCGATGTTCCATGTGTTGCAATTGCTCATAAATTCAGGTTTGGCATCGATTCTAGGTGTATGTCCGATTACTTGAACTTTTCCCATATGAATGATGGGTTTCCGATTCCAAAGTACTCCGTCTGGATTGGTTAATTCAAAAGGTGAACCATTACCAGAAAATCCAGCATGAGAAATGAGGACATTTTTATTTTCCCAAAAAAGTGGCATGGTGTTCATCCAACCCAAATAGAAATTAGGGTCTAATTTATGCTTTTTGAATTGTTCCAAAGTTTCTCTTCCACCATTGTCTAGCCAATGGTCAGAGTGGTCATCACCTTGTAAATATCTTAGCATCATTTGTTCGTGATTTCCTTTCAAAAAATGCACTGAATTTTTAAAAACTTTCTTCACTTCAAAGGCAAGTCGGATAGTCAAAGGAGAAAAATTACCCCGATCTATCAAATCACCAAGTTGAATTAAGGTCTCTGTCTTGGGTTCCCATTGATCCATCAATTTGAGGTATGTATGGAAACACCCGTGAACATCACCAATAATAAAAAGCGACATATTTACCTTTTTTGAGTTTGAAACTTCAATATTTTTAAAGCACTATTTCTAACGAAAGTAAGCGATTTTAGCGTCAAAAGCGTATTTTTTTTAATAAAAATTCGCATAAATGTTTGATCACCAATATCCTATATTTCACAAACAAAAAAACATATATGAAGTTAAAAGCTGTAGATTCTTCAAAACTTCGATTTGATTGCATATATTAGATAAAAAGACAAAATGTAAAAATTTGATTAAACATTATACCTAATTCAATATGAAAAATCCTTCCCTCTTCTTGCTTATTCTTTTGCTTTTGGGGTCAGGCTGTGCCTCGCAAAAAGATTATATTGCAGATTATGATTTCAACTACTCGGCTAATTTTAAGAGATACAAAACCTTCGGTTTTATAGAAAATCAAGATGGTGATGACATAGAATTTGTGGAGATTATTAAGAGATCAATTTCTACAAGATTAGGTTCTCAAGGTTTTAAATTTGTGGATGAAAAACCTGATCTTCTCGTGAATTACAAAGTCTTTACAGACGAGGTAAAATACAGAGGTTATGATCAACCAGGCTTTGATTATTGGCTCCAACGCAAGGGGGCATTTGTCACTGAAGAGGATGAAGAACTAAAAGACGAGGATAGAGGTAAAGATGAAAATTATAAAAATGTCAAATACGCTCAGAATAATGGAATGTTGGTGATTTTTGTTATTGATAATAAAAAGGGCAATACCATTTGGCAAGGTTATACTCCAGCAATTTTTGACCAAGCTTCTCCCCAAGTGAATACCGATCTTATGCGAGCAACTTACAAGGTCATGGATCAATTCCGAGTCTTGAGTAGGTCAAAATAGAAAAAAACCAGCTTCAATGCTGGTTTTTTTCTATAATAATTTTCCAATATGTATATCCGCTTTTGCAGCAGTAGTCATTTATAATATTGTTTGAAGTTCATTTCAATCAGCAGAGGCCGCATGTGCGCCGTGGCGTAGTTGACTATTGACGATTATTCGCATAATGGTAAGTGAAATATTCACATCCTGTTGTCATTGTGCATAATCATTCTTTTTAATAGACTTTTTGACCACCGACAAATGTCCCGGTGACCTTGAGGTTTCTCAATTCATTTTCAGGTGCAGTCATCATGTCTTTCTCAAAAATCACAAAATCTGCTAATTTCCCATTTTCAATACTTCCTTTAAGCTTTTCCTCAAAATTTGAATATGCCGCCCAAATCGTCATTCCTTTTAGCGCCTGTTCTCTGCTAATTCTATTTTCAATTTGAAATCCATCATCAGGCCAGTTTTTAGCATCTTTTCTGACTACAGCAGAATGAAATCCAAACATTGGATTGATTTGCTCTACTGGAAAATCACTTCCCAAAGCGATCATTCCATTTTGGTCTAGAAGGTCTTTGTAGGCATATGCGGTTTTGATTCGGAAAGGGCCTAGTCGCTTACCTGCCCAATACATATCAGAAGTGGCATGTGTAGGCTGCACAGACGGTATGATACTATATAAGGCGAACTTGGGCATGTCTTCATTACTTACAACTTGAGCATGCTCGATTCTCCATCTTAGGTCATTTTTACCTTTCAGGTATTTAGCATAAATGTCTAATAATGTTCTATTAGCAGAATCACCAATGCAGTGGGTATTCATTTGAAAGCCATTTTCATACATCTTTTTCGCCAAATCATCGAAAGCTTCAGGTGTATTCAAAAGAAAGCCATAATTGGTGTTGTGATCATGATAGGGTTGCAATAAGGCAGCTCCTCTAGATCCCAAAGCACCATCACCATAGATTTTAAAACTTCTGACCGTCAAGAAATCATCTTGATAAATGCCTTTTTCGAAATAATGCTGCATGTTTGCATCAGTAGGATTGACCATGGCATAGATTCGCATTTTTAAAGAATTCTCTTGATGCATTTGATGCATGAGTTCAATGGTACTTCTTTCTAATCCAGCATCTACAAGGGAAGTCAGTCCAACTGCAAAGCAATTCTCTTGAGCACCAATCAAGGCTGCTCTCGATTCTTCTTCACTAGGATCAGGGACTTTCGCCGTGACTAGTTTGATTGCATTATCAATCAAAACACCAGTCGGTTGCCCATCTGCTAAGATCACTTTTCCACCTATCATTTCTGTTTTGGAGGTGATTCCACCCAAATCAAGTGCTTTTTGGTTGACCAAGGCTGCATGACCATCAATTCTGGTAAGCAAAACCGGCGTATCTGGGAAAAGCTCGTCTAATTGATCTTTCGTAGGAAATTCTTTGTCTTCCCAGAGATTTTGATCCCATCCTTTTCCTAAAATCCACGGAGTATCAGGATTGTTTTTATGATGTTCCACCACGCGTTCAATCAATTCTTGCTCAGATTCAGCACCAAGTAATTCCACAACTTGGAGCCCTAATCCGTAGCGATAAAAATGCGCATGAGCATCAATCAATCCCGGATAAATGGCTTGCCCATCCGCATCGATAGTTTCTTTTGCTTCATAGTTTGAAAGAATATCTGAGTTGCTTCCTACTGCTACGAACTTCCCGTCTTTTACTGCAAATGCTTTTACAATATCGAAGTCTTCCGAAACGGTATAAATTGTTCCATTGTGCACGATCAGATCTACTTGTTCCTTTTCCTTTCCACAAGATGACAAGCAATAAGAAGAGATTGAAAGCGCGATGAGGAGTAATAATTTTTTCATTTGGGTTGGATTGGTTTACATTCTTTGATAAAACCCATCATATTTGCACCATGATGGAAGCGAATTACTCTTTTCTTCAGGAATCTCTGAATTTCCCAAAATATGATTTCAAACTTCAGGAGGAAAAGAATGGGAAATTAAGCATTTTCGATGCCTTGAGAAAGAAGTATTTGATATTAACGCCTGAGGAATGGGTGCGACAGCATTTGATACAAGTTTTAATTCAAAAATATGCTTATCCTAAAAGTCTATTTGCCTTAGAGAAGGGTTTGAAATATAATCAAATGCAAAAGCGGTTTGATATTTTGGTACATGACAGATCGGGCTTACCTTTTTTATTGATAGAATGTAAGGCTCCTGATGTCAAACTGACTCAGAAGACAGTTGAGCAAGTTTGTGTTTATAATAAAACGATTAAATCACCGTATTTAGGTATTTCTAATGGGAAGCAGCATTTATTTTTAAAATTCGACGAATCATCAGAGACTTTTTTGCAAATCAAAGATTTACCGATTCTCTAGATATTATGTAAGAGATTTATATGATTTTTGTTACCTTTAGCTATTGTTTAAATCAGTTTTACTAACTCAAATTCTTCCATGATCAAAGAAAAAAGCAGTCCCTGTGAACTCTGTTTAAGTCGAAAATTCTCGATGTTTGCAGATCTTTCCGATGCCCATCTTTGTAATCTATCGGACAACAAAAACTTTATTTCACACAAAAAAGGCCAAATTCTTTACTACGAAGGCACCAAGCCTCTTGGGGTGTTTTGTGTAAGTGCCGGTATTGTGAAAGTATTTAAATCAGCTTCCAATGGCAAAGAGCAAATCATCAGACTTGCCCAAAAAGGTGAATTCTTAGGTTATTCATCGATGCTGGGAGAGGAGGTGTATTCTAACACAGCAACTATAGTCGAAGATGCCAAAATTTGTTTTGTCCCTAAGGAGACCTTTCTAAAGGTGTTGCAAGAAGATAATAATTTCCACAGAAGACTGACCAAAGCACTCTGCAATGATATGGGTGTGATGGAGGGAAAATTAACAGACGCCACACAGAAGACAATTAGAGAAAGACTTGCATTCACGCTCTTGAAATTAGGGGATACTTACGGTGTAGATGGTGGTGAAGGGGAGAAAATCGACATAGTCCTGACTAGAGAGGAAATTGCAGGCTTGGTAGGTACCGCCACAGAGACGGTTATCAGATTGCTTTCAGAGTTCAAAAAAGACGAGTTGATAGAATTTGATGGCAAAAAAATCATCATCTTAGATAAAAAAGGCCTTGCGAGACTTAGTGATTTCTATGGATAATCTTTTTGTTTTTAAAGTAAACTATCAAGCAAAAAAGTCTGTTTTGATTCTATGAAAATCAAATTGTTACTCCTTTGTTTTACTTTATTGACGATCCAAATGAGCTTCGCCCAAAGTTTAGCCTACAAAACCCTGCTAAAAGGAGTCTATGACAATGACTTTCCAACAGTCAAACTGAATCAAAAAGAAATTCTAGAAAATGCAGTTTTGCTCGATACCAGAGAGAAGGAGGAATTTGAAGTCAGTCATCTCAAAAATGCCAAATGGGTAGGTTATAACACTTTTTCTCTTGAATCAGTACAAGACCTTTCAAAAGATCAGCCTATTGTAGTGTACTGTTCAATAGGTGCGAGAAGTCAAGATATTGGCAAGAAACTCAAGGATGCTGGTTTTGAACAAGTTTACAATCTTTATGGAGGCATATTTCATTGGGTAAATGAAGACATGCCTGTATTTGACCAAGAATCTCAAACCAAGCGTGTCCACGCATACAGTCGATCCTGGGGAATATGGCTGAATAAAGGCGTGAAAGTATATTAAATTGATTTTGTCTTGAACAAGACAGTTAGTATTCATTTGATTTTCTAATCTTGCAATCTATAAGTGATAAAATCACGTTTATAAGGTAAAAAAATATACTATGAAATTCCTACTGATTCTATTTAGCGCACTTTACCTTAATTTTTCCTGTGGAGCATCTTCTCTAGGTGCTGAATCTTCAAAATCTCCTTCACATGAAGACTTTGATGCTTTATTGAAAAAGTATGTCTCACCCACCGGGGTAGTAAATTACAAAGGCTTGTTGGCAGATAAAGCTAAACTTGACAAATACTGTGATTTGCTAAGCAATAATGCGCCTGATCGAAAAACTTGGAGCAAAAATGAGCAATTGGCCTATTGGATCAATGCTTATAATGCATTCACTTTGAAGTTGATCGTAGACAATTATCCAGTCAAAAGTATCCAAGACCTTCATCCAAAAATCAAAATTCCACTGATCAATACCGTTTGGCATATCAAATTTTTCAAGATTGGTGGGCAAGATGCTAATTTGGACGAAATAGAGCATAAAATCCTCAGAAAGGAATTTGACGAGCCAAGAATACATTTTGCGATCAATTGTGCTTCCATTTCTTGTCCACCACTTCTGAACGAGGCTTACGTTTCCACGAAGATAGATTCTCAATTGGATAAGGTGGCTAAGGCATTTATCAATGGACCAAAAAGAAATAACATCAGCGCCAACCAAGTAGAGATTTCTAAAATCTTTTCATGGTTCAAAGGGGATTTTACAAAAAATGGGGATATAATTGATTATCTTAACAAATATTCTAAGGTTAAAATCAACCCCAAAGCTAAAGTCTCCTACCTAGATTATGACTGGTCACTCAACAATAAGTAAACCCAAACATTTTGTAATCATTGGAAATGGTATCTCAGGGGTCACCTGTGCTAGACACCTGAGAAAAGCCGATGCTGACTGCCAAATAACTATTATTTCTGGAGAAAGTGAGCATTTCTTTTCTCGGACAGCCCTGATGTACATTTACATGGGGCACATGAAGTACGAGCATACCAAGCCTTATGAAGATTGGTTTTGGGAGAAAAATAGGATAGCCCTCAAACAAGCTTGGGTGAGTCAGGTGGATACCGATAATAAGACTTTGATTTTTTCAGATGATTCTACTTTTGATTATGATGTTTTGATCATTGCCTCAGGCTCAAAGCCAAATAAATTTGGGTGGAAAGGAGAAAATCTCCAAGGAGTTCAGGGACTCTACAGCATTCAGGATTTGGAATTGATGGAGAAAAATTCTCAAGCTATAAAAAGAGCAGTGGTCGTAGGCGGAGGATTGATCGGGATTGAAATGGCAGAGATGTTTTCAAGCAGAAAGATTCCTGTGACTTTTTTGGTTAGAGAGAAGAATTTTTGGGATACTATTTTGCCAGAAGATGAAGCCAAATTAATCAATAGACATATCAAAGAACACCATATTGATTTGCGGTTAGAGACCGAACTTGACGAGATTCTAGACGATGGAACAGGCCGAGTGAAAGCCATAAAAACCAAATCAGGTGACTTGATTGATTGTCAGTTTGTAGGATTGACCGTAGGAGTGAGGCCAAATGTTGACTTCCTAAAAGAATCAAAAATTCAAATCAATCGGGGTGTTGTAGTAGACTCATTTTTCAAAACAAATGTGGAGGATGTCTATGCCATCGGAGACTGTGCGGAATTCCAAGAAGCACCGGCTGCTGATCGTAAAAACATCGAGCAGGTCTGGTACACGGGCAGAATGCACGGTGAGACACTTGCCTACAACCTGACCAACTCCAAAAAAGTACCGTATCAGCCAGGAATCTGGTTCAACTCAGCCAAATTCTTTGACATCGAATATCAGACTTACGGATTTGTCCCACCGATTTGGGGAGAGGAGATAGAGAGTTTTTACTGGGAAGATTCCAAAGGAAAAATCGCCATCAGAATTCTATATCAAAAATCAAATCAAGCCATAATCGGCGTGAACGCATTCGGATGGAGACTTCGCCACGAATATTTCGATCATGCCATTGAGAAAGGATATCACCAAGAAAAAGTGCTCGGAGAACTGGGACAAGCGAGTTTCAATCCTGAGTTTTACAAATCCTTGCATAAAGAAGTTCTGAAGCAGTATAATCAGGAAAATAAGAGGTCTATCCAAATCAAAAAACAATCATTTCTCCAAAAGCTAATCGGTTCCCGCGCATGAAATTCATTCAAAAAATAGGCTTGGTAATTTTCATTTTGGCATTTGCTGGTTTCAGTCTTTTGCCATTTTATGGTTCTTACCAACTCGAAAAAGAATCAGTCATTTCGGAGACCAAGGATATTCATCAAGAAGCGATGGTAGACATCCTCCAACCGATGTATGGCGAAGTATACGAGTCAAACATTAAGTTTATTTCTGACTTCAATAGGTATTTTGATGCATATAATAATGAATTGAAAAGTGCTGAAGAATGGGATAAGGTGATTTGGGATGACTACACTTTTTCTTTGACCAAAGCAGCAGCTACAGGCCCTGTGAGTGAAAGTCCGAGTTTATTTCTTGCTGTGACCATTTTACTCGGAGCATTTGGAGCTTTATTGTACATCCTCCCGCTCTACCGAAATCAACCCAATGGAATCAAAAATGATGGGATCTATCATTCTTCCATGAAGTCGCGGGGGCTACTTGGTATCATCACAGGCTCTTGGTTGATTCTATTCTACATTGTTCTCTATTGGTTTCCAGCCTATTTGACCAATCTCGTTTTGATGGTCGATCCTTTATCAATGGCGCTTTCGGGCAATCCTGCCTCACAGTGGTTTTTATATGGGTTTATCTACACCCTAGCCATTTTGGTTATGGGAATCAGGATGTTTAGGAAATATCGGGGCAATAATTACCAAACGATTCGAACGGCATCGGTGATGTTTTTTCAATTAGCTTTCGCTTTTATGCTTCCAGAAATCTTGGTTTTGCTGAATATGCCATGGCATGATTTTAAGAATATCTGGCCTTTGGACTATTCCTTTTTCTACGATTACAGACTAGAAGGAATGCTAGGTTCTGGAGCTTTGGGGATGTTTATGTTGGTTTGGGGCATTATTTTGATTGTGGTGGGTGTGCCGCTATTCACTTATTTCTATGGAAAAAGATGGTATTGTAGTTGGGTCTGTGGATGTGGTGGATTGGCAGAGACTCTGGGCGATCCCTACCGTCAGCTTTCTGATAAGACAGTCAAAGCTTGGAAAATTGAGCGGTATTTGATTCATGGCGTATTGGTTTTTGCAGTGGTGATGACTGCGGTTACACTGGCGAATTATTTTATGGAATTTGAGCTATTGGGTTACGCCACCAATGAATTACACACAGTTTATGGCTTTTTGATTGGCTCTGCATTTGCGGGAGTGATCGGAACTGGTTTCTATCCCTTGATGGGGAACAGAGTTTGGTGTAGATTTGGGTGTCCTTTGGCAGCATACCTGGGATTGGTGCAGCGCTTCAAGTCCAGGTTCCGAATCACCACCAATGGCGGACAGTGTATCTCTTGCGGCAATTGCTCAACCTATTGTGAAATGGGAATTGATGTGCGCTGGTATGCGCAAAGAGGTCAAAATATCGTCAGATCTTCTTGTGTAGGTTGTGGAGTCTGCTCTGCTGTATGTCCAAGAGGAGTCTTGAAATTAGAAAATGCAGATGAAGAAGGTAGAATCAATGACGTGCCTATCATCATCGGTAATAAATCCATAAGCATAAAATCTTAATGATCTTTATTTATATCATCATGGGCATTTACGCCCTAGCGATGCTGTTTATCCTTCTGTATAGCTTTGCCCAGGCAAATTTGCTGTATCATTTTTTTCAGTTTAGAAAAAACATTCCCAAGGCAAGCCCACCTACTTGGGAGAAGCTTCCTTTTGTAACGATTCAACTCCCGGTTTTCAACGAAAAATATGTGGTCGAAAGACTTATTGACGCATCTGCCAAATTCAACTATCCAAAAGATAAGTTTGAAATTCAGCTGCTGGATGACAGTACAGATGAAACGGCAGCTATTCTCAAAAGCTATATTCAAAATTATCCAGAGATAGATTTTCAGTATATCCACAGAACAGATCGGACAGGATTCAAAGCCGGTGCACTCAAAGCGGGTTTGGAACAGGCAAAAGGTGAATTTATCGCTGTTTTTGATGCGGATTTTGTGCCTGATCCTGACTTTATTCTCCATACTATTGGGCATTTTTCGAATGAAAAAATTGGCATGGTGCAAAGTCGCTGGACCCATCTAAATGAAGGTTACTCTATTCTGACAAGGCTTCAAGCTTTTGCTTTGGATGCCCATTTTATGGTGGAGCAGATGGGGAGAAATCATCAGCAAGCCTTTATCAATTTCAATGGAACGGGTGGGATTTGGAGAAAATCCTGTATCCTCGATGCGGGAAATTGGCATGATGATACCTTGACTGAGGATTTGGACTTAAGTTATCGATCGCAACAAAAAGGTTGGGAATTCATCTACCGGCCAGATGTAAAATCACCTGCTGAGTTGCCACCGGTGATGTCAGCCATCAAATCTCAGCAATTTCGCTGGACCAAAGGTGGTGCTGAGTGTGCAGCCAAACACCTGAAAAATGTGTGGCTACAGCCCTTGGGCCTGAGGAAAAAATTGCATGCATCGGCACACTTACTCAATGCAGCGATTTTTATCGCGGTGGTGCTGGTGAGTTTGTGTAGCATTCCACTGTGGTGGGCTTTTCAGCAGGATATGATCCCTGGAGAGATTTTCAGAGGAGCAGCGGTTTTCTTGGTGGGTTTTGTGATTATCGCTTTGGTGTATTTCTTTGCCAACTTGAGCTTGGTGGAATTTTCTACCAAAGGAATATTGAGATTCCTATGGGAATTGCCCTTGTTTCTCTCGGTGTCTATGGGACTTTCCATTCACAATGCGCAAGCGGTATGGGAAGGACTAACAGGTAAAAAATCACCTTTCATCCGTACGCCAAAATACAATCTGAGCGAGACAGAATCTTGGAAGAAAAATAGCTATCACCAACTCAAGGTTCCCATGACAACTTATCTAGAGGGAATAATGGCAGTGGTATTTTTATTTATGGTTGTCATGTCTATTTATTTTCAGACCTACGAAATGCTCGTGTTTCATGCGATGCTGGCTTTAGGATTTACGCTGGTTAGCATCGAATCTTTCAAAAGTTACAGGTTACAATAATAAAGTTCATTTCCTTTCTTTTCACCAAATCAAAAATTTTGCAATTGAATCAGCCTATCATCGACGTCATTATTCCAGCTTTCAATGAGGAGGATTCCATTGGAAAAGTTATCCGAGATATTCCCACTATTGTCAGGCATGTGGTGGTGGCAAATAATGGTTCTTCGGATACCACAAAAAAAGTAGCCGAAGCAGCTGGCGCAATTGTACTGGATGAACCGCAGAAAGGCTATGGCAAAGCTTGTCTGACAGCCATGGATTATCTGTCGAAAGTTGAAGAACAAGCAGATATTGTCGTGTTTTTAGATGGAGATTATTCTGATTATCCCGAACAGCTGCTAGATCTAATAAAGCCGATCATAGAAGCCGATTATGATATGGTCATTGGTTCTCGGGCTTTGGGGAAAAGAGAAGGCGGATCGATGACCTTGCCTCAAGTTTTCGGGAATTGGCTAGCCACTACGCTGATGCGCTGGATTTATAAGACCAACTATACCGACCTTGGCCCATTTAGAGCGATTAAGTGGGATCAATTGAAAGCCTTGGGAATGGTAGATGAAAATTATGGATGGACCATAGAGATGCAAATCAAAGCCGCACAGTCAGGCCTCAAAACCACAGAAATCCCTGTAGATTACAGAAAACGCATTGGCGTCTCAAAAGTAAGCGGTACAGTAAAAGGAGTCTTTGGGGCAGGCTATAAAATTCTTTGGACGATTTATAAGTATTGGTAAAATGTCATTTTTTATCAAAAATACCCTGTAGTAGGTATTTTTTTAGAGTGAAGATGGTGGTAGTTTTAGGGGTATTGATCGGATAAATCTGCAATTCGTTGTGTATTTTGTTTCAAATAGTTTCGAAAGTAAAATTAGTTTAGTGAAGTAAATGTTACAGCTTAGTGTAATAGTCAACACGTCCGCCAGAAAACAAACATAAAAACAAAGACAAAATGCCAACTCCCCAGTAAAATCAAAAGAGCTGTAACCCAATGCTAAAAACCAACTCAATGTATTACATTTGCTTTTGCCCCAAGGCACCAACCGAAAAACAAATTATTTTCGTAAAAAATCAATAACTTTGCATCTAATGCAATTTTTATGAGCCCAAAGACAATAAATAGAATTAAAGTTGTATTAGTCGAGAAAAGCTTGACCAGTAAATGGCTCGCAGAAAAACTTGGGAAAAACGAAGCCACTATCTCTAGGTGGTGTACTAATGATGTTCAGCCAACGTTACCAACCATAGTTAAAATTGCAAAACTATTGAACGTTTCACCAAGAGAACTTATTTGTGAATAAATGGAAGAAAAACTTAGGATAACAACAAAAATTCCATTTAAAGTCTCTGCAAGAGCAGGTAAGCTGCTTGGAAGGGAAAATTTTTCTAATCCTGAAGGAGCAATAACAGAATTAGTTAAGAACTCATATGATGCAGATGCGGAAAATTGTCTCGTGATTTTTGACATACCAATAATTCAAACTGAGGATGAAAATGGTGAAATTCACAACATACCAGTAAAAGAAAAATCTGTCTTGTATATTATTGATAATGGAGATGGGATGAAAAAAAAGACAGTAGAAGACTACTGGATGCAAATTGGTACAGGTAATAAAGAGCAGTTTTTTTTATCGGACAACAAAAGAGTAAAAACAGGAGCAAAAGGTATTGGCAGATTTGCATTGGATCGCCTTGGTTTGAATACTGAAATGTGGACTCTTTCAAAAAGTGCAGATAATGACATTGGTATTTATTGGCAAATGAATTGGAGTCAATTTGACGATTTGGAAAAATCAATATCAGAAATTGAAGCTGAGATTTTAGAAACTTCAATTACGTTAAAAGATAAAATTAAAGAATTACTTGGGGAAGATTTTGATTTTCGAGAATTAACCAATATAGATTTCAAAAGTGGTACAATTCTAAAAATATCAAATTTAAAAGATGAATGGTTCTCAGATGAAATAGAAAGTGTATATAAAAGTCTTGAAGCGTTAATTCCTCCTAAAGAATTGAATATTCCTTTTCAGGTCTATTTTAAACATTTTCAAAATAAGTCTAATTACGGATATGTTAATACTGCATTTTACAATGATTTTGATTACAAAATAAAAGCCAAATACAATGCAGAGTTATTAACTGTAGAATTTGAAATCGAAAGAAATGAGCTAGACTTAAATGTTATCTATAGAAAATATAAACATTTATATGAAAGGCTTTCGTTTCCATTTGATTTAAATACCATAGAAAATAAGATATTCAAATACTCAAAAAGTGTTGGTAAGCTTTTAAATTGGGATTTAAATGAATCAAGGAAAAACCTTCTAAAAGAAATTGGTAATTTTAATTTTTCATTCAATTATATAAAATTGGCAAACTCAAAAAAAGAAGGTTATCCATATAAAGATATTATTGCAAAAGAAAGACGATCAACACTAGAACGGTTTGGTGGTATAAAAATCTATAGAGATTCATTTAGGGTTAGGCCTTATGGAGACCCAAAAAATGATTGGCTTGGTTTAGGCTTTAGAGCAGCAAAAAGTCCAGCTGGTGCTGGCCAGAGAATTGGTGATTGGCGAGTAAACAATGAGTCGGTCGCTGGAATAATTACAATTTCAAGAAAAGACAATGCTTTACTAGAAGACAAATCTGACAGAGGTGGAATTCAAGAAAACGATTCTTTTAATACTTTCAAGAATATTATTATTGCGATAATTCATGAATTTGAAGTAGATCGTTCAAGAATTTTAAATCCTATCTACTTGTTTAATAAACAAGAAAAAGAAAAGGAACAACAAAAAGAAATTCAAAGACAAGCCGAACTTTTAGCTAAAAGAATAATAGAGGAACAAAAAAATAATCCAGAACCTGATAAAAATAAAGAACAGGAGCGAGTTGAGGCTTTTTTTAAAGAATCTGTAAGAAACATTATTGAGGAAAAATCAGACGAAGAAAATCAAGAAATAGTTCAAGTACGTTCTCTTGCAAGTTTAGGATTAATAGTTTCATCTTTCTCACACGAACTAAAAGAAGTAAGCAATAATGCTTCTGAAATAATTGAGTTGGAAAAATATGCTAAGTCATTAATTCCAATTGAAAAAAAGAGTTCTACTAACTATCAAGATATGGAAGATATCTTTCAATTACTAAAGGAAGATAAAGAGAAAATAAAACATTGGGTAGATTACACTTTAACGGCAATCAGAAAGGATAAAAGAAGAAGGGCGAAACTTGATATAGCTCAATTCTTTATTCAATTAAGCGAATCTTGGAAGCGAATTTTCAAGAGAAAGGATATAAATCTTTCGATTTTAAATAAGATTGGTAACGATTCTTATGATTTTAGAGCTTTTGAAATGGATTTAACGACCATTTTTTCTAATCTAATAAACAACTCAATTGATTCTTTTGAACAACGAAAAACAATTGAAGAAAGAAATATTAAAATTGAATTTGAAATTATAAACAATCGTCTCGAAATCATTTTCAGTGACAACGGTAAAGGCTTAGATAAAGCTTTTGAAAATAAGGAAGACATATTTCTTCCTTTTATAACATCAAAGAAAGATAGAACCGGTAATGAAATCGGGACTGGTTTAGGTATGTACTTAGTGAAATCAGTAATAGACGACAATAATGGTAATATTGAAATCTTGAATTGCCAAGCTGGATTTTCGGTAAAAATTTCTTTTTCCCTCACTAATAAATAGAATTATGGAAATTAATTATA
The DNA here is from genome assembly GCF_014637795.1 of Belliella aquatica. GTDB lineage: Bacteria > Bacteroidota > Bacteroidia > Cytophagales > Cyclobacteriaceae > Belliella > Belliella aquatica. The sequence continues at coordinate 311,821 of NZ_BMFD01000003.1, forward strand.
AAATAGGCTTTTTGGACGAAGATATTAATCAAGTAAAATTATATAGAAGAAAACTCAGAAATTTTGGATTTGATGTAATTGGTTATGAATTTACCAAAGGGATGTCATTGGAGGAGTTAATGAATCAAGTCTATAATTCAGATATTGATTTATTGATGATTGATTTTCGCTTAAATGAAAGCAATATTGTTCCATTTAATGGTGACGAGGTGGAAAGACACGTTTATGAAAATAAACCACTTTTCCCACATATCATTTTCACTAATAAGGTAGACCAAGCGGAACCAGATGTTGATGATATTAAAATAATTTTTGATAAAGAAATTGTTTTTCCTGATGACAACGGAGATGACAATCCGAAAACAAAGCATTTTATAAACGTATTAACAAAAAGCATTGAGCAATACCAAAGACATATAGAAAAGCGTAAGCAAATAATTTCTGAACTTATAGGTAAAGAGACAAAAGTGGGTTTGTCAATAGAAGAAAAAAATATGCTTCTAGCCACCCAAAGAGAACTATTAAGTTTAGATAAAATGACGATTTTAGATGTGCCTGAGACATTAATTTCAATTGACAATCTTGATAAAATTTCTCAAGCGCGAAAAGATGCTGAGTCATTTATTAAATCATTATTAGAAAAAAATGGCGGTGACAGTAAGGAGTAATTTACCACAAAGGAGGGCAGTTCCCTCTCGTAATCCAAAGGGAAATAATTGGTCAGAACATAAATCTGATCTTAGAGAAGATTTTCATAATCATTGTGGATATTGCGGTTCTTATGATGGTTTTAGCCATACTTACTTTGAAGTCGATCATTTTGTTCCAAAGTCAATATTCACAATAAATGGCAATATTGGATTGTGTCAATATGATAATCTCGTTTACTCTTGCAAATTTTGCAACAATATTAAATCAAAGAAATGGCCATCAAATGATGAAAACTTACCTAATCTAAATAATAAAGGATTTGTTGACCCCACCTTAGCAATATATGATACACATATTTATAGAACTGAATCGGGTAGCATCAGGTGGCTAACTGATTTAGGTAAGTGGATGGTTGAAGTTGGTTTTAAGTTTGACGAAAGAGATTTTTGTGTAAAGTTATTGTGGGAATTAAATCAACTACGAATATCATTTTTGTTCCTTGTTGATGAAGCTAAAAAGTATGACTCGAATTCTAAACAACATAAAATAATAATTGAAAAAGCAAAAGAGAGTGCGTTTCATTATACCTTATACAGAAATGAACTAGATGAATATTATAAATCTTTATAAATTTTGAAAACCGCATTCAAATATTTAAGTCGATATTCTACAACTCCAAAAGATGTGGACAGGCTTATTGTTTCTGCATTTCTTGAAATCAATAAATTTAAGCTGAAGAAAAATAAGTTACTCAAGGCTTACTCAATTAATAGCAAAAATATGGAGGAGCATTCCTCACTTCTTGAATTTGTGTCAATAATCTATTCAGATATAAAAGTATTTGGATTCGAAGAACTTATAGAGCTTTTTGAATTTGTTATCTCTCCTGCGGACAGAATTATTAATGGTGCGATTTATACACCTCAAAACATTAGGACTTTTATCGTTTTCGAAGCGTTTAAGAAAATCAATGCCATAGATAATTATATTAAAATATCTGATATCGCAATGGGCTGTGGTGGATTTTTATTCAATGCTTCTATTGAATTAAAAAAGAGAACAGGTAAATCTTATTCAGAAATATTTCAAAACCATATCTTCGGGTTAGACATCCAAGAGTATTCAGTTAATCGAACTAAGTTGCTTCTCTCCTTATTGGCGTTGCAATCAGGAGAAGATATAGAAGAATTTCAGTTCAACTTATTTCAGGGTGATTCCCTAGATTTTGATTGGACTACTGCGATAGCTGACTTCAATGGATTTTCCATTATTCTAGGAAACCCACCATATGTTTGTGCAAGAAATCTTGACAAAGAAACTAAAGAAAAATTAAAGAATTGGGAGGTTTGTCAATCTGGCAATTCAGACCTCTATATTCCATTCTTTCAAATTGCAATTGAGAATTTGGCTGAAAATGGCACTCTAGGATTCATCACTATGAATTCATTTTTCAAAAGTTTGAACGGAAGGGCATTAAGAGACTATTTTCAAAGAATGGAACTTGCCATTTCAATTATAGACTTTGGCTCTGAGCAGGTTTTTAAATCCAAGAATACTTATACGTGTATTTGTTTCATTGAAAACAAGGAACAGCAATTCATTTCGTACACAGAATCAGCAACAAAGAAGCTGGCGGGTAAACTCACTTTTAAGAAAATAAAATACAACATTCTTGATTCTAAAAAAGGTTGGAATTTAAAGGACAACAAGACCATTTCTAAAATTGAATCAACAGGAATTCCATTTGGTGAACTTTACCAAACGAGACACGGTATTGCAACTTTAAAAAATGACATTTATATATTTAGACCCATTGACGAAGACGAGAACTTTTTCTATCTACAAAACGGAAGTCTTTACAAGATTGAAAAAGGCATTTGCAAGGATATTGTAAACTCGAATAAGTTAAGCAGAGAGGTTAGTCTAAATAACCTTAAGGAGAAAGTGATTTTCCCATACGACCAACAAGAAAAACCTAAGCTACTTGATGAGAATTTAATGAAGGAAAGTTTTCCTGAAGCATATAAATATCTACAGAACAAAAGAAATATTTTAGGCGAAAGAGACAAAGGTAAGGGTAACTATGAAAAATGGTTTGCCTTTGGTCGAACACAATCACTAGAGAAAATTAAAAACAAAATGTTCTTCCCTAAGTACTCAGACAGGACACCAAATTTCATCATTAACTCTGATGACGACTTGCTTTTTTACAACGGGCTAGCGGTAGTTGGTAGTTCTGAGACAGAAATGGAAATCATAAAAAAGATAATGGAATCAAGCATCTTCTGGTATTACATCAAGACGACAAGTAAGCCCTACTCTTCTGACTATTATTCATTGAATGGAAATTACATTAAGAATTTTGGAGTATGTGAACTGACAGAAAATGAAAAGAAATTTTTAATTGAAGAGATTGACCAAAATTTATTGAATGAATTTTTTGAAGACAAGTATAAATTAAAAGTAACATAATCCACGCTTTTGGTGGCACATTTGCAAAATCGCTAAAGTCAACCCACAAGCTAAAGTTTTGCAAAAGAGACTCCAAGACAACGCACCAAAACAGACACGAAATAACAACGAAGCAGACGACAGAAAAAGAAGGGCGAAGGCATAACATCACCTATACGCAAGCAGGGGTTTTTTGCTTCGAAGGACAGGAAGTAGTAAATTTAAAGTCTTCGTAGGAAATTCAGTGGTTTGAATCCCTGCCTGCGTATAGCTGAGAACAGTAAAGCACCATTTACCAAGAATTGAAAATCCTTTGACCTAAGCAGATTTTTCATCATCAAACCGCTATCCCAGCAATCTGTAAAGTAATCTACATATCCGCTTTCAGATCAGTACCAAACAAAATGGTGTACTTTAAATCATTTGATGCACTGATAACTGATCGACTGATACCTGTTAACCATTATCCGCAAGATTATTTGTGATATAATTGCATGCGGGTGTCATTGCGGAGAATCATATAATTATTAATCGTAAATTAGAGTGCGAATAAAAACTATATGTTATGAAAAAATCACTCACTATTCTTTTTTTGATTGCCACCATCAGCTTTTCTTGTTCAAAAGCGCCTCAGCGTGAAAATATTAATTTTGAGGAATGGGGGAAGTATTGGTTTCAGGGGAAAGCTGAAATCAGCAGTTTTGACTTGGAGCAATATCGATATGGTGAAGCGAGAGAAGGAGAGGCGGTATTGATATTTGTGACGGAAGATTTTTCCAGAAAGAAGCAAGTGAAGCTAGACTATCCACAGGAAGCCGGAAAAGATAAGATTTCTGTGTTGAAGATGAATCAGACGAGAGATTTTGTCACAGGGATCTATCCCTATCATATGATGCTGTCTGCTTTTACCCCGACGAAGGAGAAATCACAAGGACTGAAATTTACTTCATCTGTTCAGGAGTGGTGTGGGCAGAGTTTCACCCAACTTAATCTGAATGGGCAAGATTCCTATTCAGGAAAGTTATTCTCTTATTTTGAAAAGGAAGGAGACCAATCGATCAGCTTGGCAGGCATGGCTGAGGATGATTTATGGAATTTGATTCGAATTTCCCCCAATGAAATCCCTATTGGAAGTGTCATGATGTTTCCATCTTTATTTTATCAGCGCTTTTCCCATCATGAATTGGCGGCGGAAGAGGCATTTATCCGAGTACAAGATATCAGCAATGACCGTAAGCAGTTAGAATTGACTTACAGCTCAGGATCACGTGTATTGAAAATTGATTTCGAGAAAGATTTCCCACACGAAATCATGGCTTGGGAAGAAAGCCAAACCAAATCCAATGGTCAGAAAGAAGTTACCAAAGCTCGGAGAAAAGCAGTGAAGGTGATTGATTATTGGACGAGAAATGCTGTGGAGGATGAGTTTTTGAGGGAGGAGTTGAAATTGAAATATTGATTGGTGAGATGTGAGATGCGAGATGCGAGAAGTGAGATGCAAGATGCAAGATACAAGACAAAGGAGGAAGAGGGATGAAGGGTGAAGGTTGATTACAACCCCGAATGGGGTTAAACATTGATTAGCCCCGGGTTGCAACCCGGGGATTAAAATCGACGACAGTGACGACAACCCCAACGGGGTTGAATCTCATCATTTAATAGAAAAAAGTATCAACTATTCTCAGGCCTTGACATTATAAAAAATAATCTAGACCAACTGTAAAAATTAATTCAAAACACTTTAAAAGCTCCTTTTTGAAAAACAGCATACAGTTCTACATGGTCATTTTGATCTATTCAATAGCGCTATTTTTTTTGGGCTACTGCTTAGATCGAAGTGACTTTTTCATTCAATTGACGCTTTTCATGCTCTGTTTTGGAGTAAGTTTGATTATCTACATCAATGCTGAAAAATGGGGATTTCCCTTAAAATTGGGATTGATGTATGCTTTTTTGTTGAGAATGATTCTGATCATTTCAGAACCGGTTCTTTCAGATGATTTTTATCGCTTTATTTTTGATGGGCAGTTGATCAAAAACGGAATCAATCCCTATCTCTATCTTCCACAAGAAGCATTTGAATTGTTAAAAGTTGGTGATTCTGAGTATTGGAATCAGCTTTTGACTCAAATGAATTCAAGTGGATATTATTCCGTTTACCCGCCTTTGCATCAGTTGTTTTTCTGGTTGGCAGCATTGGGAGGGGAGCATTTGAGTATAAATATCCTGATTCTTCGACTTGCTGTTTTGCTTTTTGAAATCTTGAATTGTCTTTTGTTAATTCAAATCCTAAAACAATGGAATCTCCCAAAGGTCAAAGTCCTCTTATATGCTTTCAATCCACTTGTGATTTTGGAGCTAACAGGCAACCTTCATTTTGAAGGAATGGTGCTTTTCGGTTTGTTGGGAATGCTGTACTTCCTAGGCAAAGTAAATCGAGCTTCAATATTGTGGACTTGGGCAGTGGGGGTGAAGTTAAGTCCTTTGATGCTGGGTCCTATTTTACTGAAGTTTTTTAGTGGAAAGAGTAGGCTGGTTTTTCTTTTACTTTCTGCGCTCGTGATTGTGCTGTTATTTATCCCATTATTCTTTGAGGGGGCATATTTGAATTTTTGGCAAAGCTTCAGATTGTATCAAAGTAGTTTTGAGTTCAATGGGTCGATTTACTATTTACTCAGATGGATTTCTGGTTTTTGGTTGGATTATAACCCGATTAGAACCCTTGGCCCAGTGCTGAGCATGTTGTCTCTCGGTTTGATTTTGTGGCTTAGTTTGGGCGTTAAAAAAGCGAATTTACCTGATTTAGTACAGCGCATCGTGTGGATTTATTTGATCTACTTACTTTTTCAGACGACTGTTCACCCTTGGTATCTGATCCCTGCGTTTGGACTTGGGATTTTGGTGGGGGACAGAATTTTCTTAGCGTGGACAGCTTTGGTGTTTTTGTCTTATCATGCTTATATGGGTGTGATAGTCGCAGAGCAGCCTGTGTTTCTGTTGATAGAATATGTCTTATTATTTGTTTTGATAATCTGGTCTTTTAAATCCAATTTTGTAAGCAAATTCAAGTCTTCATGAAAAAGCTCCTTTTCGTATACACCCTTTCTCTTTCTATCTTCTTTTCTTGTTCCCCATCACCTGAAAAGCAAGCTGAAGAGATCATCGCTTCATCCATTTCCTATCACGATCCCAAATCCAATTGGGGGAATTTGGAGCGTATTGTTGTAGAAAAGCAGCAGATCAATTATGATGCAGAAGGTCTTGAAACAAGCGAAATCATATTTTCTCAGGAGTTCCGACTCAAACCTTACTTCGAGGCAAAGAGCGCTTGGGAAAAAGACAGTGTTGCGCACAAGGTGACTTTCGATGGTTTGAAGGTCAGTTACATGATGGGAGAAAATGAAGTGCTGAATGAAGGGTTTCTAAAGAGCAAAAGAGCTGAAATAGAGTTAGGCTATCAAGATTTGGTCATGCCTATGATCATTTCTTCGCTTTCAAAAAGCTCAGTATATCAAAATAGAACGAACCTTTCAGACAACAGAGAAGCTGAAATCGTGAAGATGGAGTTGAAAGATGGGCGCATGATAGATCTCTATTTTCTTCCAGAAAATCATCAGCTAATTGCCTACAAGCAACGCATTAGAAATGAATACGAGGTGGTCAATACAGTGGAAATGCAGGACTATGAAGGAATAAATTTCCCTGCCAAAAAAGAGATTTTCGCCGCAGACAGCCTTGGAAATCATCTTTATCTGAAGTCTAAAATCAGTTATAGATTTTTAAATTGATTCCGTATCTTGCCAATTCAGCTTAATACCCCATTCTTATGAAAAATACTTTCTTATACATTCTGTTTGTTTTTATCCTTATTTCATGCGATCAGCGCAGTGAGGCGGAGAAAATCGTGGATCAATCGATCTTGGCGCATGGTGGAAGTAAGTTTGAGAGTGCCAAAATCAGCTTTGATTTCAGAAATAGAGCTTATCAAATCTTCAAGTCACCAGCGGCTTTTGAATATATCCGTGCATTTTCAGATAGTATAGGTGAAGTGAAAGATGTCTTGAATAATGCAGGTTTCACCAGGTTTGTCAATGACGAGAAAGTTGAGGTAGAGGAAAAGAGAGAGAAGGCTTTTACGAATTCTGTCAATTCTGTAGCCTACTTTGCTTACTTGCCCTATGGCTTAAATGACCCTGCTGTTTTCAAAAATCTTGTGGGCGAAACAGAAATGGATGGTAACAAGTACCATGTGATCAAAGTAACTTTCTCTGAAGAGGGTGGAGGCGAAGATTTCGATGATGAATTTTTGTATTGGATCAATCAGGAGACCTTTTTGGTGGATTATTTGGCTTATTCCTACCATACAGATGGTGGAGGAGTTCGCTTCCGCAAAGCAATCAAAAAACATGAAATCGGCGGCCTGATTCTTCAAGATTACGAAAACTATAAGCCAGCTGATGAAACCGTTCCCGTCGAAGAAATGGAAGCATTGTATAAAGCAGGTAAATTGGAATTACTCTCTGAAATCTTGTTGGAGAATGTAGTAGTGGAGTAGGGTTTGAACTAAAGCGTCTCTAGCTTTATAAATTAACCCTCTTAAAAGTTATTTCTTAAAATCTTGAATGTCAAATTTTTACACTCAAACTCCTTCCAGCTATTTACAGGTAATCGGCTTCCAGCTTGCAGGACTTTTTGGATAAAATTGTCACATTCTGATTCCGAGAGTTGGCCATTCTCGACTGCCTGACAGAGAAAATCCATGGTGGTGAGATAAGTGATTTGATGCATTTTGCAGTAGTTGGCAATGTCTTTTAGATTGCTACTGGCCAGGATATTTTTAGAATAGCGGACCACGGCGAGACAAGCTGATTCCCCATCGCCTTTGAACATCAACTTCTTGATATGTAAATATTCTTTTTTTATTTGAGGGTCATTTTCAGGGAAGGTAATTAATTCCATTAGATTGAAATTAATCAGATTATCAACTTCGATTTTCTTTCCTGGCATTCGTGAGATTTCTGCATATACTTTATCCAACACTTTGATAGGAAAAGGAAAAATCTTTGGTAGCAAGAGAATTTGGCCACCTGAAATGTAATGAGAGATAACATCAGCATCAATTAAAATGATTTTGTCATTCTTTTTCATCTCCATTGCTTCTCAAAGTTGAAAAATCTAATCCTATATCTTCTAAAAGTCCATAATAGTGAGTTTCAGAAATCTTATCTTGTTCGAATAATTTCCTTGCAAGATTTCCATAATCACCAATTACTTCACTCAGTTCATTTTTTTCATAAAGTTTCTGTGAATATCCATGATTCATGGCACTTGCTCTGACATTTTCCTTATACTCCTCTTTTTGATTTTTGTCTATCAATTTGAGATCGAACAAGCGATTGAGTAGAGCCCTTCGGGAGCAAGAAAAGTACTGCTCTATTCTGAGTACTGTTGCTAGAGTTACCTTAGTTTTCCTCAGCTCTGTATCGGGAACCAAAGCAAGAATTCCTTCTTCAGGGATTAAAAATTTGGATGCAAAAATATCTGCATTATACTCCTCTTTATCTTTTTTATCAAACAAACCCACTTGGCAAACTTGATAATCAAATCCTTCTTGGATAAACAGATGATAGAGCTCATGACAAATTGTGAAATGTTGATGCCCGAGCGTTCTTGATGTATTGATGAGCATAAACCGATTGGAATCACTCGATTTGATGGCTATCCCCGACAACTCCATATCCAGAGGTCTGAAGACTGCAAGTACTCCTAATTTATGAAGCAAACTTTTTAAATGAATGCTTTCAGTATTGCTATATCCAAGCTTAGCGCGAAAATTAGCAGCATATTTTTCAAGAACGAGTTGGCTCATGCGCTAATAAGGATTTCATACTAAGATAATTTCTAACAATTTTCTTGAATTTTGCTATTTGCTCCAAATCAGTAGGCTTGATGTTATCAGCTCTAAAAGCCAAAGCCAAGTTAATACTGCTGAGCTTGAAGTCTTCCTCGTAAAAATCATATTCATCTACGCCATATAAGTTGGCCATTTTGCTGAGGATTTTAGTCGGTGCAGTTCGATTGCCATTTTCATAGTAACTCACTTCTTCTCTATTGATTTGAAGATAAGCAGCAACCTGCTCCTGCGTAAAACCCAATTTTTGGCGAAGAGCTAGTAAATTTTTCCCGATGATTTGATCCTGATTCATTTTGTTTCCTGTTTAAAAAAATATGTTACAAATATAGAGCATTAAATTAATTCAGATATTAATTGTAACAAATTATTTTCAATTACAAGTCACTTAATATCCAATAAATTGAACACCTATCCCCCTAAAAACTAACCCCTAACCCCCTAATCCCTCAATAACTAATCCCTAATTCCCTATTAACTAATCCCCCAATAACCAATCTCTAATCCCTCAATAACCAATCCCTAATTCCCCAATAACCAATCCCTAATTCCTAGTCCCTAATCCCCCAATAACCAATCCTCAGAGCTCCTCAAAAGCAGGTTTCATATTTGCCCAAAAGGCATCTAAGGCAATGATTCGTGGTTTGAGGAAGGAAATGATTTTTGACCAGTCATTCCTATCCATCACATTAGCGTTAGGGAGGGTGATGTAGATTTTAGAATTGATCTTTCCAAATTCGTCTTCGTGAAGCAACTCCCAGTTCCATTTTTCTCCAATTTCGGATTGAAGGAGGTTTTTGAATTCGACAAACTGCTCAAAAAATAACTGTTGTAATTCAATATCGGGGTGGTTGATTTCAATACCTATAGAGGCGAAATCATTTTCCGCTTCCATTCTGAAAAAAATATGCTTGACGCCAGTTTTATAATTGGACCAATTGACGCGAACACCCGTTTCTGAGGGTACAGGCTTCATGTATTGACCAAATGCCGTCCAAAAATCTTTCCTGATTTTAGATTTTTCTGCCTTACTGTACATCAATCAATAACTTTTTGGGCTATCCGTAGGAAGGACGATGATGAAGTCAGCGATTCCTTTAGAAGCATCGAGTAGGGAAGTGGTATCATCCTGTTCGACAGTAGCAATGGTCAAGATTTTGATCTTGGGATATTCTTTTCTCAAGTACCATACGATTCCTTCATAATTGTTGGAATGGTAAGAACCATTGACGTGAAAGATGCTTTTCTTTTTATTGATAAATTCAAAAAGTGAATAGGCCATAGTCGCATCTTTAATGGCTTGGGCTTCGACCATAAAGTCTGCATTCATACCAGAACCATGCATCATGCCTTTCATTCCCTCATATCCTGGCAAAGTCATATCCACTTCGATAGGCAGGGGAGCAATTGATTTTTTTGCTTCTTTTGAAAAAGACTCTAGACGCTCCAATCCTTCGCGACTGACTACTGAAGCGTATTTTCTAGGGATATTTGTGGCCACAAAAGGAATTTGATTTTGTTTGGCAAAAAGCATCAAAGGCTTGTAATCAGGAATGTAATTATTCCAAAGTTTGGCTTCAGCCTCAAAGTTTTTATCGGTGATTTTTCCTTCGAGCCATTCATCGATATTCAATTGATCATCTCTTTCAAAAAACTCACCTCCTAGAACGATGTCTTTTTGGTTTTCTTTGAGGTTTTTGAGGATTTGAAGTTGTAGCCAATGCGCTACACTGTTATTATGTAATTCTCCGAAAAATGTAACCTCGGCCTGATTGATGGATTCATGCATTTTGCTTTCATCGACTATCTCCCCATCGCTGGTATAGATTTGATAGATTTTATTCTGAGCAATTGCTGCAAAACTCAATAAGGAAATAAAAATGCAAAGGAGCGTTTTTCTAATCATAATCTTCAGGATAGTTTACAGTCACAACGGAATAATTGACTACTCCGCCAATGGCTGGATTATGTTTTTTAATCGTAATAGAAACTTGTCTGGAGGCTGGATAGATTTTCATTATATCAGTAATAATCAAATGTGCCAAATGCTCCAATAACTTCACGGGTTCAAGCATGTGGGATTTTGCTATTTGGTAGATTTTAGCATAGTCCACGGTGTCTTTGAGTTGATCATGGAGCATGGCATTTCTAAAATCCGTATCCACATGAATATCCACGGTGAAGCGATTCCCTAGCTTGGTTTCTTCCGAAAATACGCCATGATAGGCATGAAATTCAATTCCTTCAAGAGATACTTTCCCCATTAGTCGATATCATCAAAAAATGAATTTCCTTTATTGCCTTTGTTTTTGTCTTCTTTGGGTTCCTGAAGTTCAGCTTCTTCCTTGAATTCAACTTCATCATCCTTACGAGCCTCAGCAGTTTCATTTTTCTCAGGAGTATTTTCAATAGCTTCTTCGTCTGTATGGACATCTAAATTGATTTCTTGAGAGCCTATTTCAAGTTCTGTTGTATCAATTTCTTCATCTACGCTCGTTTCTTCCAAGGTATGCATCTCCATTTTCTCCTCTTCCAAACTGCTGATATTTGCAATGGTAAAGGAATTTGATTTGTTCAAGGTTTCCACCATCTCTAGGTGAGCTTTAACGTTGACCTTTTTGATGTCACTATTTGAAACGGTGATATTGTCTTCGATGTCTTCAGCTAGTTTTTTGAGGTTCTTGAGAATCAATTCTCTTTGATGAACCAATGTTTCGTAGCCATTGACTAGGTCAGACACATCGCCTTTCAATTCAGACATGATTTGCTTCCCTTTTTGTTCAGCAGATTCTATCAGGTTTTGAGATTGGGTTTGGGCATCGTTGAGCATGGCTTGCGCATTTTGTTGCGCTTCTCTCACAATATGGTCAGCTGCATCATTGGCTTCTTCGATGATACTTGCTCCTGTGTCTTCAGCTGTTTTGAGCGTTCTGAATAGCGAGGCTTCTACTTCTTTAAGTTTATTGCCTTCTCTATTGCTCTGCTCAAGTTTTTTTTGGAGCTCGTCATTTTCTGCGACTAACTTTTCCCATTCTTCAGAAAGTTCTTTTAAAAATAGATCAACTTCATCTTTGTCATACCCTCTAAAATTTTTCTCGAAGGATTTTTTACGAATTTCTAAGGCTGTTATTTTCATAGTGATTTTAGATATCTACTTCCCAAATTGAAATGCTTCTGTCATCGCTGACTGAAATGATCGATTGATTATATGTACTCCAAAGTACTTTATTGATGGAGGTTCCATGTCCTGCATATCTTGCTTTGTCTATGACTTTGAGAAGTTTATGGTTTTCAGCGTCCCAGACCTTAATGGATTTATCCATACTGCAAGTGATAAAGTATTTTCCGTCTTCTTTAAACGAAAGATAATTGATTGCAAACATGTGTGCAATTACATTATTTGTTTGCTGATAAGTTTTTGTATCCCAAAACTTGAGGGAGGCATCACGTCCGCCACTGATCAAGGTATCGTGTATTGGGGAATAGGCCAAAGCAAAAACCGAATTGCTATGACCTTCTAAGAGTTGTACTGGTTTGAAATCATAAGCGTCAATTATTTTGATGGTATGATCGCTAAATCCTATTGCAATATGCTTTTGATCATTATCGACTGCCATTACTCTTGCACTTTTTGAACTGAGTTTGATATGTTTGACGAGAGATTTCTCTTCAATATCAATTACCGTCAGTACACCATCACCGGTAGCCACAAACAGACTTTTTCCGATAATTTTGATATCAAAAATCGATTGATCGGTAATTTTTAGAGACCAAACTTCTTTGTTTTCATTCAGATCAATTACATGAATTCCTTCAAAATTGTGTCCGATAAACAACAAATTCCTTTCTTTGTCTACGGAAATAGCATAGACCGAGTGAGGTAATTTGGCAATGAGTTTTCCATCTTTCGGATTATCTAAATCCCATTCCACGACCATTCCATCTCCTGATCCTGTGTAAAAAAAGCGCGGATCTGAGCCTTCGGCGAGTGCATAAATACAATCGTTGTGGCCAGTAAGCGTATGAAGTTTATTAACTTGAATTTTTGACATATATTGCGGAGTAAGCAATTCAAAACCCATATAGGGCAATGCAAACAAAAATAGAAAAAATTAGTGCTTTATCGGCCTTGGCGGTTAATAATATTGAAGAAGTCTCTGAAAATGAAGTGACTTTTTTGAGTTTCAGGGAAAAACTCTCCCTGTCTAACATTTCTCACCAAGAGAAAAAGAACGAGTGGAAAGCGGCGAGACTCGCTATCAAATATGCGCTGGATAGCATTTCCCTGCCATATCCAGGGTTTTACAAAGATGAACATGGCAAATCCCATGCGATGGATGGCTATGGTTTTGTGTCTTTGACCCATACTAAAGGCTTGGCAGCGGCGATCTTTCATAAGGATATGCCTGTGGGCATAGATTTGGATTATGTAAGAGAAAAAATAGTGAGGCTTGGTCCAAAATTTCTAGATCCGAGTGAAATGGAGTTTCTGAAAAATGACCCACTACTTTATACCATTGCTTGGTCTGCCAAAGAGTCTATTTATAAATGCCAAGGTAGAAAAGGAATCAGTTTAAAAGAGAATATTCTTTTGAAACCCTTTTCCATCGAAGACCGATTGATCTCAGGAAAAATCCATCAAACTGATCATTCAGATCACTTTTATCAGGTCAAAGTTGAAGTAGAAGAAGAAATGGTACTTACTTATACAATTTGGTAGTTTGTTTGTAAGTATATTTACTATAGATCAAAAAAAACACCCAAACTATGAAAATTACATCCATTTTAATAGCCCTTGTGTTGAGTTTCACATTTACAGCAAATGCTCAACTTGTGGAGAATTTTACTTTGGAAGACATTCTTTCTGGACAAAGTTTTGAGCTGCAAGAGCATGCCGATTCTAAGGCAATTGTGCTTGTATTCACGACCTTGTCATGTCCATTTTCGAAATTATATGAAAATAGAATCATTGAATTGAAGAATAGATTTTCGAGTGATAACATGGTTTTTGCCATGGTAAATCCGCATTTTGGAAATGATGAAGAAGAAAATAAAGAAGCGATAGAAAAAAGATTTACTGGTAGAATTTCCGATTTCCCAATCCTGAATGATGGGCGACAAGCTTTGACAAGACAACTTCAGGTTACAAAATTACCGGAGGTGATTGTGATTACTCCAAGCCAAACAGGCTTTGCTATTTCGTATCGAGGAGCGATTGATAATAATCCTCAAGTTCCTGAAAGTTCGAATATGAAATATCTCGAAAATGCTTTGGAAAGTATTCAAAATAAGAGAAATCCTAGTCCCAGCTCAAGTAGGCCTGTAGGATGCAATATTCGTTTGATCAATTAAAGGGAGGCTAGATTTTTCTAGCTTTCTTTATTCTGTGACGATATTGAGCATTTCTTTAACTTCATCCACTTTTTCGGTTTCTCCTAATTTTTCAAAAGCCATTACGAGATTACGGAGTGTTCTTACGACGATATCTTTATTGGAACATGGGTCGAAAAAAACGTCAATAGGCTCTATTTTAAGATGATTGAGGTAGTTGTAGATGTCTTGTTTGTTGAAGACAAGTCCTTTGTTAAATGCATTGATATAAAAATTCACATCTGCCGACTTATAGGTCAAAACAAACAGGTTTGGGAGGTTGACTCCATAAATTGGAAGGCCAAGTTTCTTAGCTACCAAAAGATAAATTGCACAAAGACTAATCGGATTTCCTTTTTTTGTATCCAAGACATTGCTGAGCATGCTGTTGCCAGGCGAATGAAAATTTTTAGTGTTTGCAGAAAATCTCAGGGAATTGAATAAAATATTGTTGATGATTTTTATTTGTTCGTGTGGAAGTAAGTTGTTTTTGAAAGCGGTCCAAACCTCAAAATAAATCTGATGCATATCGGTATTCAGCTTATCAAAATCTAAATCAGGATATTGATAGGTATTGATAATCCAAAGCCCAGTCAATAAATCTTGATCAGGAGTATTCACCCAATCGTAAAGCCTTTCCTTAAGCTGAGAAAATTGCAGCTTGTGAACCATATCTTCTAGTTCCTTTTGGACTTGGGGATTGAAGCTGTCTTCCCATTTTTTTTCTAAAAATGGAATGATTCCATGTCCTAAAGAGAATATTCGGTTCTGCACATGCGACTTCACCTCTTGATCCTCGTCGTCCAAAAGTGATACCAAAGCATGTAACTCCTTATCGGTTAATTCTTCCATAAAACCATCTGTTTTGCTACATCTAATTTACGGTTTTTTGATTTGGAAGAGTTAAAAAGTCATCAAGAAATTATCTCTTATTCCTATAAAATTTATAAACCTGACTTTTTTTGGAAGTCAGGCTTATGTCAATAAACTCAAGTTCTTAAATCTTAAATCTAAACTCTTAAATCTAAAATTTTAAGTCTGAATCACTCCGACATTAAATCTCTCAGTAATTGGAGCATGATTGGCTGCTTCGATTCCCATGCTGATCACTTTTCTAGTTTCCAATGGATCAATTACCCCATCTACCCACAGTCTTGAAGCTGCATAGTAAGGACTCAATTCTTCCTCATATTTGGCTTTGATTTCATCCAAAAGTGTTTTTTCATCTTCAGGAGTGATTTCTTTACCAGCTTTTTTCAACGAAGCTACTTTGATTTGCAATAAAGTTTTAGCGGCAGATGCGCCAGACATGACGGCCATTTGAGCGGTAGGCCAAGAATAGATCAATCTAGGATCATAAGCCTTGCCACACATGGCATAATTTCCCGCTCCGTAAGAATTCCCAACAATAATTGTGAATTTAGGTACCACAGAGTTAGACATGGCATTGACCATCTTTGCGCCATCTTTGATGATTCCACCATGCTCAGCTTTACTTCCGACCATAAAACCAGATACATCCTGAATGAAGACCAGAGGAATCTTGCGCTGATTGCAATTCATGATAAATCGAGCAGCTTTATCAGCCGAATCGGAATAAATCACTCCACCCATCTGCATTTCGCCTTTTTTATTTTTGACGATTTTGCGTTGATTGGCTACGATACCGACAGCCCAGCCGTCTATTCTCGCTGTTCCGCAAAGGAGTGTTTTCCCGTAATCTTGTTTGTATTCATCAAATTCAGACCCATCCACCAAGCGCTCAATGATTTCTCTCATTTCGTAGGGTTTCACTCGATCAGAAGGGAATGTGCCATAAAGCTCCTTTTCATCTTTAGTGGGTTTGGCTGATGTTGCTCGATCAAAGCCCGCTTTTTCGCTAGACCCAATCTTGTCAAAAATATTTCTAATGGCATCTAGACAATCCTGATCGGTGTCGTATTTATTGTCAGTGACTCCAGAGATTTCACAGTGGGTCGTCGCTCCACCGAGTGTTTCGTTATCCACAGTTTCACCAATGGCTGCTTTCACCAAATAAGAACCTGCTAGGAAAATTGATCCGGTTTTATCTACGATCATTGCTTCATCGGACATGATCGGAAGATAGGCTCCACCTGCTACACAACTTCCCATGATGGCAGCTACTTGGACGATTCCCATGGAGGACATTTTTGCATTGTTCCGAAATTGTCTTCCAAAGTGTTCCTTGTCAGGAAAGATTTCGTTCTGCATGGGTAAAAATACGCCGGCACTATCCACCAAGTATATGATAGGAATACGGTTTTCCATGGCGATTTCCTGCGCACGAAGGTTTTTCTTGGCAGTCATCGGGAACCAAGCACCTGCTTTTACAGTGGCATCGTTGGCTACGATCATGCACATTCTACCTTTGACATAACCAATTCCTGTAACAACCCCAGCAGATGGGCAACCACCTTCTTCTGCATACATGCCATCAGCCGTCAGTGCACCAACTTCCAGAAATTCAGAGTCATCATCTGTCAAATAGGAGATTCTCTCCCTTGCAGTTAGCTTGCCCTTGGCATGTTCTTTTTCAATTCTTGCCTCCCCGCCGCCAAGATGAACTTTTTGTAATTTTTTGTTGAGATGAAAAATTAATTGCTTGTTGAGATCTTCGTTTTTATTGAATTCTAAATCCATAAAGTTATTTGGGTTTTGTTTTCGAATCTAAAATAACTCAATATGTTAATAAGAATCAAATTGAATTGGTTTTTAGGTTGGGTAGTGATTTGTACAAATAAAAAAAGGTCTCCCAAAAACTTGTTTTAGGAGACCTGAATCTTTTATCAATATATTTTTTTTTAGAGGGATTCGACTTCTTCTTTATAGGCCTTTATAGATCTAAAGATGGCAGAAGCTAGGTAACTCTGTCCTTGGGTACTATTGAGGTAACGCTCCTCTGCTGGATTAGAAATAAATCCAAGTTCTATCAAAACAGAAGGCATACTAGTGGTCCACAAAACATAAAATGGGGCTTGTTTTACGCCTCTACTGTGTCTTTGTACCCTTGTGGTAAAATCATTTTCCACTTTTGAAGCAACGGATAAGCTATTTGAAAGAAATGCTTTCTGAGTCAAATTGAACATCATATAAGATTCTGGAGAAGATGGATCAAAGCCCTCATAATTTTCTTTATAATTATCTTCCAAAACAATTACAGAGTTTTCTCTTTTTACGATATCGAAATTGGCCTCAAAGTTTTTTGTTCCCATCACAAAAGTCTCTGTTCCATAAGCTGATTTATTTGCAGCTGAATTGCAGTGTATTGAGACAAAAAGGTCGGCTTTATTTCTATTGGCTATATTTGGTCTTTCTTTCAGATCAACAGCAACGTCAGTTTTTCGCGTATAAATCACCTCAACATCGGGAAGAAGTTCTTCGATATACTTTCCGACTTGTAAAGCCACAGAGAGGGTCAAATCCTTTTCTTTTGAAATGGAACCTATCGCTCCAGGATCTCTTCCCCCATGTCCTGCATCGATAACAACTCGTCTCAATTTATATTCCGGGGCTTTTGAACCTGTTGGCAAAAAGCCTGAGAATAGAAAAGAAATTGTTAATAATGAAATTATCAGAATATTTTTAACTTGTAGGCGTTTCATAAGCATTAAATACCATTAACTTTGCTCGTTCGAAATTTATAAATTTTTAAACAAATTTGAATCAATCGGTGCGGAATATCAGGCTCCATTTATTTATTCCCATACTCTTCTGGGTTTTACCCCAATTTACAATTGCTCAAGGGAGGAAGGAAAAGCGAGTGGAAAATCCCATCGTTGTTCCTGATTCTATCTTAAACGTCCCTCCAAGTACGGATATTGAATTTGATACGCCCGAATTATCCTTGTCAGACAGTGTTCCGTCTTCCGACTCTACAAAGGTAGTGCCTAAAGGTGAAATAGAAACACTTATCAATTATTATGGTGAGGATAGTATCATAACGGATTTCAAACAAAACAAAATATTCTTGCACAAAGAGGCTTGGTTTGAATATGGAAATATCCGTTTGGACGCAGATTTAATTATTATTGACTGGGACAAAAGTGAGCTTTTTGCATCAGGGGTTACAGATTCCCTTGGAAATATTACAGGTAATCCCATTTTCAAAGAAGGAGGCACTTCTTATGAAATCCGAAAAGAGATGCGCTATAATTTCAAAACCCAAAAAGCAATCATCAAGGATGTAGTGACAGAGCAGCAAGATGGCTTACTGCGGGGTGAGACGATCAAGAAAGCTGCTGATGGGAGCATTTACATGGATCATGGATATTATACTACCTGTAATCTTGCTGAACCGCATTGGCACATCAGTGCTGCCAAAATCAAATCAATTAGAGGGAAACAGGTAGTAACAGGTCCTTTTAATCTTTATTTTAATGATATACCAACACCTATTGGATTGCCTTTTGGAATTATTCCTGATACTCCCGAGGAAAAAGCTTCAGGAATAGTTTTTCCATCGTATGGTCAAGAACAACGAAGAGGTCTGTTTCTCAGAGATTTTGGATACTATTTTGCATTCAATGATTATATACATTCAAGATTGACAGGAGATATCTATTCTAATGGTGGTTGGGGAGCAAAAGCTGCTACGATTTACAAAAAGAGATACAAGTATAATGGTAGTTTTAATGTAGATTATCAAAGTTTCAAAAGTCCCGAAACTCAAGAAAATCCACTTGATTTTACCTCCGTTTGGGTGAGTTGGCAGCACACACCTGAGTCAAGAGGCAACTCTAGATTTTCTGCTTCGGTAAATGCTGGTACTCAGAATTATAATAATCTTGTCATCAACCCCAATAATTTCGCAAATAATGTAAGGTCAGATTTCACCTCAAATATTGCTTACAGTAAAACATTCGCAGGAACACCTTTTAGCATGTCTGCGAATTTGAGACATTCTCAAAATATCCAAACAGATGAGGTGAATATTACGCTGCCAGATATCGCTTTGAACATGAATAGGCAAAGCCCCTTTCAGAATTCTAAATTTGAGCCGCTGAAGACTTTGAACGTTGCTTTGAATTTCAACTTACAAAACTCAATCAATAACAGAATTACTCCAGCGCTCGGCGTTCAAAATCTTTTGTTCCAACAACAAGATTTTGGAGAATTTGAACAGCAACAGCAAACCCCAGCCATTCTCCCTTTTAACCTAGCAAACCTTCCTCAGCTTTTGAGAGATGCAAATAACGGAGCTAGAAGTACTATTCCAATTTCATCGAATTTTACCCTATTTAAGTATTTTACGGGTACAGCATCCATGAATTATACAGAATTGTGGTATTTAGAGAAAATCAATTATTACTACAATGATGTAGAAAATAGAGTAGATAGAATTTCAGAAAATGGCTTCAATAGAGTTGGTTTCTATACTTCATCTTTTAACCTGAATACCAATGTTTATGGATTCTACACTTTCAAAAACAGCAAAAAGATAGAAGCCATCAGACATCATATGCAACCATCTTTTGGATTCAACTATACACCTGACTTCTCTGATCCATCATATGGGTTCTATCAAAATGTCCAAGTTGATAGTTCAGGTAGGAGACAATTGTTTTCGAGACACCAAGGATTTATTTTTCAAGGAGCACCATTAGGAGAATCTAGATCGCTGAGTATTTCAATCAGGAATGTATTGGAAGCGAAGATTAAAACAGAAAGTGATACAGCTGAGGTGAAGACAAAGAAAATACCTTTATTACAAACCCTCAACGTAACTACTAATTACAATTTCGCAGCTGATTCTTTTCAGCTAGCGCCAATTAATTTCAACACGAGAACATCATTTTTTGAAAATAAGCTTTCGATCAACTTGTCTGCCACTATGGACCCCTATGCAACGGGTGTGACTAGAAATTCACAAGGAACAGAAATCACTAGAAGGGTAAATAGCTTTGCGTGGAGTAGAGGACAGGGGATAGGAAGGATTCGAAATGCAAATGTGAATATAACGGGGAGTCTTAATCCTAGTAAAAATGAAAAATCTCGGGGGGAAGTGAGAGACGAGATCACCAATAACTTTTTAGCCCAAGGTGGAGAAATGAATGAATTTATTGAAAATGAAATTACAAATATCGTAAATGACCCAAGTCAATATATCGATTGGAGTATTCCTTGGAATCTTGGGTTTGGTTACAATGTTAGTTACAACAGACAAACCAATGGGAATACAAATATCACTCAAGCATTAAATATTAACGGTGATTTGAGCTTGACTGAAAAATGGAAAGTTAATTTTAACACGGGATATGATTTCTCGACATCCAAAATTACTCAGACAATGATATCCATCGCACGTGATTTACATTGTTGGCAAATGAATGTTTCTTGGATTCCTTTTGGGACTTTTACTTCGTATAATATAGATATTAGAGTTAAGTCCGCTATGATTCAAGATCTATTGAAAGTGAATAGAAGAAGATCTTTCTTTGACCGGTAGGACTTAAAAATAAAGGGGATGATGAAAACCGTAAATTTCATCATCCCAAAAAAAATGATAGGATATAAAAAAGGAGTTTAACTTCTTCCTATATATTTTCTTTTACTTTAAAAGTAAAATTTATCAAAATCACCGATGTAAAACTACAGGATTGAAAACTTTTAAAAAATACCCTGTTGTGGGTATTTTTCGAGTGAAAAACTAGAATTCACCATGTTTTTTAAAGGATATATCAAGTTTTCATGGTTTATGATCCCCTGAAGTGTTTCAAAAAAAATAAGGTGTTGGATAATCAGTCCAACACCTTATATATTTTATAGGACTCAAAAAATGAATAGTATATATTCCTATATAGAAAGAAAAAAGAAAGCAGAAAAGTTGCTTAAATCACCCATAACAAACTTACAAAGTGATTTTTTATTAAAAAATACCCTGTTGTGGGTATTTTAGTGTTTTATTTTTACAATAAAATATTTTAAAAGTATTAAAATGTTCGATTTTAGTACAGGAGGAGATATTTAATGTGGAATTTGATCAATAGGAAATTTTCAAAAAAGCATTGTTTGGGTCGTGTTTAAGATGCAGGCAAAACAGTAATTATTTGGTACATTAGTGACATGAAAGGAATTATTTTAGCTGGTGGGTCAGGTACCCGACTTTATCCTATTACAAAAGGTATTTCTAAACAGCTTTTGGCTATTTATGATAAGCCGATGATATATTATCCGTTATCAGTATTAATGCTTGCTGGTATTCGAGAAATTTTAATCATATCAACACCTCAAGACTTACCCAATTTTATTAACCTTTTGGGAGATGGCTCAGAGCTTGGTCTGTCATTTTCATACGTGGAGCAGCCTAGTCCAGATGGATTGGCTCAAGCATTTATCTTAGGAGAAGAGTTTATAGGAGAGGATGACGTTTGTTTAGTCTTAGGGGATAACATCTTTTACGGTCATGGACTCACTCAAATGCTCAAAAATGCTGTGAATACGCTAGAATCAGAGAAAAAAGCTACCGTTTTTGGATATTACGTTCAAGACCCAAATAGATATGGTGTTGTTGAATTTGAGAATTCTGGGAAAGTTATCAGTATCGAAGAAAAGCCCATAGAACCTAAAAGTAATTATGCTGTAGTTGGCTTATATTTTTACCCTAACTCAGTGGTTAAAATAGCTAAAGAGATCAAGCCAAGTCATAGGGGAGAGTTGGAAATCACTTCTATTAATCAAGAGTATTTGGAAAGAGAAAAGCTGAAAGTGGAATTAATGGGTAGAGGGTATGCTTGGTTGGATACAGGGACACATGAGTCTATGCTTGAAGCCTCTAATTTTATCCATACTATAGAAAAAAGACAAGGGCTAAAAGTAGCTTGTTTAGAAGAGATTGCTTTTGATATGGGATACATTACTGGGGATCAGTTATTGTCCTTAGCTGAGCCATTGAAGAAAAATGATTACGGGCAATATTTAATTAAAAAGGTAAATCAAAAGCGGAAATAATTGTTTATAAAATTAAACGTTACGATTCTCCCCATTGAAATCAGTAGTGATTTTATTACAAATATTCTTGCTGAAAATTCAACAGCTAACGGTGTACAACACTTTGAATAAGGTAATTAGCTAAAATTAGGTTTCTACGGCTACAAAAGCTGACCTATAAATTAAATATTATTTTTATCGGCAATGACACTAGTATTTATAACATCACTTATAACAATTCGGATTGTAGTCCTCAGCCAACTACGCGGCGGCGCACAAGAGTCAACAGATAATAGCTGATTGTAATGAACCTCAAAAAATATTAACTATGGCTGCTGATGTAAAAGTTAATCTACAATCTAAATATTTTTCAAATCAATGTTTTCTATTTTTCACAACCTTAATTCTATAAAAATTTAAGTTTGAAATGCATCTAGCGACATTTTTTTACTAAGATTAATAGGATTTACAGTAATATTTTAAGTGTTTAAAATCCTTAGATAGAATATTTTGTTATCGATTTTTTGATTTTGAAAGGCTAACTCTTTACATTTGTCCAAATAGCTTTTTATGGTGACTTTTCTAGCAATATGCACATCCTTTCTGATCGGGTTTCTTTTGACACCCATTTTGATCTTGATCCTTAAAAAAATGAAATTGATAGATGCACCGGGAGGTAGAAAAATCCATAATGGATTTATACCATCCATGGGAGGTCTGTCTTTTGTTGTTGCAACTTTCATTGCAGTTTTAACATGGTTTTCTCTCAAACAAATGATTGAAGTAAGATTCTTTTTGACTGCATTTGGTTTGGTATTCATGTTGGGACTAAGAGACGATTTGGTAGATCTTACAGCATGGCAAAAGCTTCTTGGTCAGTTTGTTGCAGCATACATTGTTGTGGTTTTTGGAGATATCCGATTTACGAGTTTATATGGATTTCTTGGCATTTATGATATTCCTGAATTCATCAGTTATGCCATTACTATCTTTACAATCATAGCCTTAACCAACTCATTTAATTTAATAGATGGATTGGATGGATTGGCAGGTTCCATCAGTGTCGTTACGTTTACATTCCTCGGTTGGTGGTTTATGCAAGCAGACATGACCAGTTATTCTATGTTTGCTTTTATATTAGTCGGTGGTGTTTTGTCTTTCTTAGTCTTTAATTGGCATCCTGCAAAAATTTTTATGGGGGACACAGGTTCTTTGAGTCTAGGTTTTGCACTGTCTGTCATGACCATTTTATTTGTAAATACAAATGGGACAATGAATGATTATCAAGGGTGGAAATTCACTGCTCCTTTAGCATCTGGGCTCGCACTTTTGATTATTCCTATATATGATACTTGTAGGATATTTACCAAAAGAACCTTGAAAGGAAAATCTCCTTTTGCGGCAGATAAAAGCCATATACATCATTTTATGATGAGAATGGGGCTAAGGCATGATCAAGTCACGCTATCTTTAGTTCTTATCAAAATTATCTTTATAGGATTAATGTTTTTAGGTTCGGGGTGGAACGATCATATTTTGGTGCCCCTTTTCGCACTAACAGCAGTATTTCTTGGGCTAAGACTAGATGTGATCACTTTGAAAAGAGTAAAAGTTATACAAAGTCAAACTCCTCCAATTCTATCATTAAAGCAAAGGAAAAAGTCCAGTCACAAGCCTACTGTAAACCAGAAGATATTAAAGAAAGTCAATATTACAGATAACTAATTTTATTATTTAATGTCAGTTTTTATTGACAGTTTATCTTCAAGTATAATTTTTTATTCAAAATCATTGTAATTATTCAGGATTCTAGTACTTTAGAGTTTGATAAAATTCAAGTCATAAATGTCAAACCCTATTTTATTGTCTTCTCCATTGTTTGAAGGGAATGAACAAAAGTATGTTGAAAGCGTACTCAATTCTCCTTACATTTCAGCAGGAGGGGACTTTTTAAATGAGTTTGAAAATGGCTTTTCAGCTAGACTCTTTCCACATCATCTAATAGCTTTAAACTCAGGAACTTCAGCCATTCATATTGGCCTAATGCTTCTCGGCGTACAACCTGGAGATGAAGTAATCTGCCAGTCATTCACTTTCTGTGCATCAGCTAACCCCATAGTATATCTTGGAGCGTTGCCAATTTTTGTTGATAGTGAAGAGGAAACATGGAATATTTGTCCTGAAGCATTAGAAAATGCAATTAAAGATCGTTTGTCAAAAGGGAAAAAGCCAAAAGCAATTGTTGTTGTAGACCTTTTTGGTATGCCAGCAAAGTATGATGAATTATATGCTATTTCGCAGCTTTACGGTATTCCAATTCTTGAAGATGCGGCAGAGTCCTTAGGTTCTTTGTACAAAGGGCAAGTCTGTGGATCACTTGGTGAAATAGGTATTTTTTCATTTAATGGGAATAAAATAATTACAACTGGAACTGGAGGAGGATTGATTTCTGATAATCCGCAAATTTTGGAAAGAGCAAGATATCTAGCCTCACAAGCTAGGGAAAAGGTTCATTATTTTGAGCATCATACAGTTGGCTATAACTACAGGATGGGAAATGTTGCAGCTGCAATTGGCAGAGCACAATTGGAAACTTTGGATCAAAAAGTAGAGCAGCGAAGAGAAGTCTTTCAAAGATATAAAATGATGCTATCAGGATTTGAAGGAATTTCTTTCTTGGAAGAACCCGATGGATTTAAATCTAACCGTTGGCTTACTACCGTACTTATAGATCCACAGATCACTGGATTTGACAGAGAGGACTTAAGATTAGCTTTTGAAAAAGAAAATATTGAAAGTCGTTATCTTTGGAAACCACTTCATTTGCAAGTAGCATTTAAAGATTCTCCTTATTACGGTGGTAATGTTGCTTTGCAGGTTTACGGAAAAGGCTTATGTTTACCAAGTAGTACTCATCTCACAGGAGAAGAACAAAAGAGAGTCGTTCAGACCATTGCCCAACAATATCAAAAAGTATCAGATTAAAATGTACAGGATTTACGGTAAGAGAATATTAGATATTTTAATGGCAGCAGGATTATTTCTGTTGTTTTCACCAATATTCCTTTTGATTTGGTTGATATTGATGATTTCCAATGAAGGATCCCCCTATTACCTTCAAAACAGACCAGGTTTAAATGGTAAGATCTTTAAGATATTAAAGTTTAAAACAATGAAAGATGTATTTGATCAAGAGGGCAGGCCTCTTTCGGATGCACAAAGAATTACTAAAATTGGAGCCTTCATTCGAAAAACTTCGTTTGACGAATTACCACAACTTATAAATGTACTTAAAGGTGAAATGAGCATGGTGGGACCAAGACCGCTATTAGTAGATTACCTTCAGCTTTATGATGAATCTCAATCAAAGCGTCATGATGTTAAACCAGGAATAACCGGTTGGGCTCAGATAAACGGCAGAAATTCTATAAACTGGCAAAAGAAATTTGAATTAGACATTTGGTATGTCAACAACTATCATTTTCTATTAGATTTAAAGATTTTGGTCTTGACATTTTTTAATGTAGTTCAAGGAAAAGGTGTTTCACAGCAAGGCCATGTGACGGTAGGACCATTTGCTGGTAATCAAGTTTTAAAAACATAAATAATATTATGTATGTCATCGGGGCTTCAGGCCATGCAAAAGCGCTTTTGGACTTATTGATAGATCAAACCATAGTCAAAGGGATTTTTGATGATAATTCTGATATTAAACGGCTCTTAACCCATGAAGTAACATCGCCGATTCCAAAGTATTTACCAAGTGATGCTCCTTATATTATTGCAATTGGACAAAACACGATCAGGAAAAAAATAGTAACAACGCAGCTAAACGAGCACAGTTTTTTGAATGTCATCCATCCATCTGCTATTTTGTCTAACAATATAAGTATCGGACTTGGGAATGTCGTAATGGAACTAGCAATTGTGAAAATAGGATCAACTATAGGTAATCATGTGATTTTGAATACCAAAGCAAGTATAGACCATGATTGTACAATTGAAGATTATGTACATATTGGGCCAGGTTCTACACTCTGTGGTGGCGTTAAAGTATCAGAGGGGACACTTGTTGGTGCAGGGTCAGTGATTTTGCCGAATATCGAAATCGGCAAATGGTGTACCATCGCAGCGGGAAGTGTTGTACATCAATCAGTAGCAGATGGACAGACTTGGATTGGCAAATCATTAAAAGTTAATAAATACTAAGAGAAGTTTAATTTATTGTTTAACTAAATCTTGAAATCAAATTTAAATTCAATTCTAGTATATATTTCAAAAAAGCTTTTTAAATTCAAGGATTGTTAATAAAAGGAACAATTTAAGTAACAAACTGATGGAGCTTTTAAGAAATTTAAGAATTATGCCTAAAGGTCTGATTGCGGCAATTGATTCTAGTATTTTTCTTCTTGCTGCATTTTTAGGTTATCTAATAAAATTTAATTTTGAGTTTACTTTTTTAGATGATCAGAATAACTTTTTTGGAATGGTATTTTTTGGTTTCGGAGGATTAATTGTCATGCTTATTACTAAAAGTTATGACGGTATTGTAAGACTTGCAGGCCTAAAAGATGTAGTGATTTTATTCAAAACGGTTGTAATTACCATGCTACTTTTAGCATTGGTAAATTTTATTTCCATAAATGTTTTTGATCTCGCCATTATCATACCCACTTCAGTATTGATCATCGCTTCACTGATTTCCATGGTTTTTTTGGTTATTTACAGATTTTTGGTCAAAGAGCTCCTGATATATGCTAAATCCAGAACTTTAGATAAAAATTTCCGGATCGGGATGATTTTTGGCGCTGGTGAAGCTGGTACCATCACCCACGAAGTTATAAAGAGAGATAGTAAAACAAACTTAATTATTTTTGGCTTTCTTGATGATGATCCAAAGAAAGAAGGCAAACAGATAGATGGAAAAGTAGTTTACAAAGGTCTAGAAAGGCTATCGGAACTTGTTGATAAACATGGGATTACTGAGTTAGTAATTGCAATCCAAAATTTATCTGTCCAAAGAAAAAGAGAAATAACGGATGAATGTCTAAGGCTCAATCTTCATGTAAGTATTGTACCACCAATAAATCAATGGGTAAATGGTGGACTCGAAGCACAAGCCATTAGAGACGTAAAGATCGAAGATTTGCTTGGTAGAGATCAAATATCTTTAGATAAGTGTAATATCAGCGAAGAATTAAGAGAAAAAGTAGTGTTGGTAACAGGAGCCGCTGGTACAATCGGAGGCGAATTAAGTAGGCAAATTGCGCATTACAATCCTAAACTCTTGATATTATTAGATCAAGCTGAATCCCCGTTATATGATCTCGATCATGAATTAAAAGATCTAGGTATATTCTGTCCTTATAAAATTATCCTTTCGGATATTAGAGATAGGAGAAAAATGAATAGTATTCTAAGAAAATATAGGCCTCAAGTTATTTTTCATGCTGCAGCTTATAAGCATGTTCCAATGATGGAAAACTATCCTGAGGAGTCTGTAAAGTGTAATATTTTAGGGACTCAGATATTGGCAGATTTGGCAGTGATGACCAAAGTAGAAAAGTTTGTACTCGTAAGTACGGACAAAGCCGTGAATCCTACCAATGTAATGGGAGCCACCAAAAGAGCAGCAGAGATTTATGTTCAATCCTTGAATTTATTTTTAGAAAAAAATCATAAAAAGGACTACACTAAATTTATAACTACTCGTTTTGGTAATGTTCTAGGGTCAAGTGGATCTGTAATTCCTCTATTTAAAAATCAAATCTTAAAAGGAGGGCCTGTTACAGTAACACATCCCGAAATTACAAGGTACTTTATGACTATTCCTGAGGCTTGTCAGCTTGTTCTTGAAGCTGGCGCAATGGGTAAGGGTGGTGAGATTTTTGTTTTTGATATGGGGCAGCCTTTGAAAATCTTAGACCTTGCCAAGAAAATGATTCAGTTGAGTGGTAAAAAAGTCAATGAAGAAGTTAAAATTGTCTTTACGGGCTTACGAGAAGGCGAAAAACTATTTGAAGAACTACTCAATGATTCCGAGACAGTAAAAATAACTCATCACCCTAAAATCCTGATTGCCAAAGTTCATCCGTCTAATTTTTCAAAAATTGAAGGTCAGATCTCTATGTTTTATAAACTGATAGAGAATAATTCTGAAATAGACATTGTCACTCACCTGAAATCTATTGTTCCTGAATATGTGAGTAATTCCTCTCGCTTCGAAATTCTGGATCGCTTAAATTAATTCAGCGTAGAAGTGTTATTATTGTTTCTTTGAAAAAGGATTTTATGTTACTTGAATATCTTTTCGTGATTTAATTTCTAATTTTATGATCTTATCTAAACTTCTCAACTGATGAATAAATATGTAAAAATTGGAATAATCGTGTTAGTCGTAATCCTGACCGCTGTTGGTTATTGGAGGTATTTCTTTGTGTTCAGCGAAGGAGTGAAAGCCGGTAACCTAAATTATTTTGAGAAAAAAGGATTTGTTTTCAAAACATGGGAGGGAAGACTCGTTCAAGAGGGTTTTCAAAGTCCCAGTGCAGGAGCATTACAAAGCAATGAGTTTAGATTTAGCGCTGAGAGTGATGAAGTAGCACAAAAACTAGAAAGAGCAAGTGGAAGATTTGTAGAGCTGAGATACAAAGAATATCTAAATCCAGTTCCTTGGAGAGGTGCCAGCAGTTATGTGGTGATAGAAGTTCTCGACGTAAGTGAACCTCAAAAAGAGAATAGTCAAATGCCTTTCAATTAAAAATTTTGCAAAATAAAACTACCCAAGAACTTTCCTGAATGTCAGGTTGATTCTTGGGTTAATTATTTTGTTGCTTTTGGGGATTTGATGTTCCCAGAAATGCTGAGTTTCTCCCTGCATCATGAGTAAAGATCCATGCGTCAATAGAATTGACTTTTTATCTTTTTTCGTCTCATACTTTCTCAGTTGAAATTCTCTACTAATTCCAAAACTTACAGAGGCTATTGTTGGATTTTCTCCAAGATTTTTTTCATTATCTCTGTGCCAACCCATGCTGTCTTGCCCGTTTCTATAATAATTCAGTAAGACATGTGTAAAATCTGTATTTGATAACGTTTCTACTTTTGCCTTAATAGTTTGTAATATTTCATTCCAAGGATAAACCTTCATGATTATCCCAGAATAACCATAAGCAACGTTTGGATCACCGTATAGCGCTGTTAGCCTAGGCTGCATTATTTTTTTTCCAAACATCCAAATAGGCTCCTGCTTCCATTCTATATTTTTTATCAAATCCGACATGATTTGATCACTTTCTTCTTGAGAAAAAAAAGAAGGATAATAGGTCACATCACCATCTGTATTGATGATTTGACTTGATTTTTCATTTGGAAAAAGAGTGTTTTGCATTTGATTAGATTTATAACCCTACTCGGACTGGTGGATTAGAAATTCGTCAATCGACCAACCAAACGTAGTCTTCATAGCCTTCTTTGACCATCTTGTCTTTTGGGATGAAGCGCATGGCAGCAGAATTCATACAATATCTAAGTTGAGTTGGTTTGGGGCCATCATAAAATACATGACCTAAGTGAGAGTCACCTAATTTGCTTCTAACTTCAACTCTGATCATACCATATTCATAATCTGTTGGTTTATCTATCAATCTAGCATCTATTGGCTTTGTGAAGCTTGGCCATCCTGAGTAAGATTCATATTTGTCATTAGAGCTGAATAATGGAGCGCCAGAAACTATACATACATAGATTCCCTTTTCTTTATTTTCATTATAATCATTAGAAAAAGCAATTTCAGTTGCATTATTCATGGTCACTTCATACTGCAGATCATTTAATTTTTGCTTTAAAACCGCTTGAGAAGGTTTTGTGTACTTTTTGTCAAGGTTGACAGGCCAGTGTTCAGCAATGAACGCATCTCTTCCTGAGCCTTTTCTGTATGCATAATATTCAGCGGGATTCTTTTTGTAATAATCTTGGTGATAATCCTCAGCAGCATAAAAAGCATCAAATTTGATGATTGGGGTCACCACTGGTTTACTAAATCTTCCTGATTTGTCTAAATTTTTCTTTGATGATTCAGCAACTTGCTTTTGTGACGAATTATGGAAGAATATTGCAGATTCATACTGAGAACCTCTATCATAAAATGATCCTCCAGCATCCGTGGGGTCAAATTGCTGCCAAAAAATATCCACTAATTCAGAATAACTGATCACTTCGGGATTAAATTTTATTTGAACAGCTTCTTTATGACTTGTTTTACCTGCGCTTACATCTGCATAGGATGGATTTTTTTCTTTTCCACCTGAATATCCTGATACTACAGATATAATACCATCAATTCCCTCAAAAGGAGCCTC
Organism: Belliella aquatica; assembly: GCF_014637795.1. Taxonomy (GTDB): domain Bacteria; phylum Bacteroidota; class Bacteroidia; order Cytophagales; family Cyclobacteriaceae; genus Belliella; species Belliella aquatica. The sequence goes on from NZ_BMFD01000003.1 coordinate 342,511, forward strand.
AATGCACCAAAAACACCCGCCTGCGAATGTCGCTAGTTCAGTTGGGCCGGCGTACTCTTCTTCTAGATTTTCATTGGAAGTGCTCTCTTCCCCATTTTTTGCTTCAGAACAAGAAATTAGACTGATACTGAAAATTTGAGTCAAAATGATCAGGGCGATTTGATATGTTTTTTTCATAAAATTATTTCGTTCATATTTAATTGTTGAAAAAAGGCATGATTTTAGTAAATGCTTTTTTCAATAGTAGGTATTATGGTTCTAAAACCCTAAGAGGTTTAGATTGTTTTGTGAAGGTATTCTTGTAACTCCTTTGAAACATACGCAGTCAAAATGATTTGAGTTCATGAGCCAATACCTTTTTGTAAGAATTAAAATAAAAGTCAATTTATTGCGGTAATTTTATATGTATATCTATTTCATTTTCAGTGGCCAATAATAATATTGCATGAAGTTTAATTCAAATAGCTTTAAATGATTGACTGGAGATAATTATTCCCTTGCTGATTTCATTACGGATAATCATATGATCGCATTTCATTTCTTTAGAAAAATATCAACAAAATTATAAACCATGGACAGACTTAGCAAAATCACCTTAACGCTCTTTATGTTTCTTATTATTTCTATTTCTTCGTTTGCACAGTCCAATTCTGGCTGGGGTATCAAGGGAGGATTGAACTACAATTCAAACGGAAAATACTTTAGGGATGCTGAGCTAGTTTTAAGTGATCCTTTGAATAATTGGGGGTATAACTTGGGGCTTTTCGGGAAATTTGAAGCAGGGCCATTATTCGTGAGACCAGAAATAATTTACACTCAATTGAATTCTGAAATTAATGCTATTCAATTTAGAACTGAGCGACTTGATGTACCTCTCCTTGTTGGTCTAAATGTTTTAGGACCAGTTATCTCAGTGTTTGCTGGGCCCGCTTTACATTATACGATTGAAGATAACTTGAAATCAGTCGGGTATGAAAAATATAATTTGGGTTACCAATTTGGGATAGGTTTGAATTTCAATAATCTTGGGCTTGACCTGAGATATGAAAGAGAATTGAATGATCAAAATATTGATATAGATAATGTTTTTACAGGAGATGGGGATTTTAAATATCAGCAGATCACTATAAATATGAGTATTAAGTTTTAAGTAAATTGCTTTTAATTTAGGAAAAACACCAAAGTCTAAATTCATTTTCGATTAGAGAAAGGCGTTAAAATCACAGATTTTAACGCCTTTGTTATTTTATAAAAGATCAAGAATATAATTTGCCTTTAAAGTTGACCAATCAAACCTATTAAATCCCGATTATAGAGTGATGTTTTGATGAGGACTTTTGAGCCTGTATTTTTAGACTAGGTAAAAAATCAATTGATTATGAAAAAAATATACTTGATGCTGCTAGCGGTAATGACTTTTACAGTCAGCTTTGCGCAGCAGATTCCCTCTCCAAAGGAGCATTTTGGATTTGAAATAGGGGATGATTATAAATTAGCCACTTATAAAGCTACTGATGATTATTTCAGAAAAGTTGCAGAGCTTTCTGATAGGGTAAAATTCGTAGAAATTGGCCCTACTGAAGAAGGAAGGCAAATGCCAATGATGATTGTGACTTCTCCTGAAAATCACAAGATGCTGGATAGGTATAAAGAAATATCGCAGACTCTTGGGAGAGCTGAGATTTCCGAAGCTGCGGCAAGAAAATTATCAATCGAAGGAAAGCCTGTGGTTTGGATTGATGGTGGATTGCATTCTACAGAGACTGTTGCATCGCATCAGTTAATCGAGACCTACTATCAATTGGTTTCTCGAAACGATGAAGAAACTCTTCGATTACTAGATGATTTGATCATCCTATTGGTTCAAGTGAATCCTGATGGGCAAGAGATCGTGACCAATTGGTATATGAGTCAGGAAGATCTTAACAAGAGAAATATGAGAACCCCATACATGTATCAGAAATATGTAGGGCATGATAATAACAGAGATTTTTTCATGAACAACATGAAAGAATCAACGAATATTTCGCTTCAGCAATACGTTGAGTGGATCCCCCAAATCATTTACAATCATCACCAAACTTCTCCAGCAGGTACAGTTGTAGCTGGTCCTCCTTACAGAGATCCATTTAATCACGTGTTTGATCCATTGATCATGACAAGTTTAGATGGTGTGGGTGCAGCGATGATCAATAGATTGAATGCTGAAGATAAGCCTGGATATACGCGTCTTAGTGGTTCGGTATTTTCTTCTTGGTGGAATGGTGGCTTAAGGACAACCCCTTATTTTCATAACATTATTGGGATATTAACAGAAACAACAGGTAGTCCGACTCCTTCTGAAATACCTCTTGTTCCAAATAGATTGATTCCTACACATGCTACACCGTTCCCAATAGAGCCTCAGGCATGGAATTTCAAAAAATCTATCGACTACTCTGTTTCCATGAATTATGCAGTTTTGGATTACGCAAGAAGAAATGCGGATGCTTTATTGTATAATATTTATAAGATGGGTAAAAATGCCATTGACAAGGGAAATACAGATACTTGGACAAAATATCCAAAAAGGGCAGCTGCTATCACTGAAGCATACAATACTGACAGAGAAGGAGAAAGTAGTGGGAGCAGAAGAGGAGGAATTCCCTCAGAATACTTCGATAAAGTTTTTAAAGATCCAAATTTAAGAGATCCAAGAGGTTTTATTTTATCTGCTGACCAAACTGATTTCCCAACTGCGGTGAAATTCATCAATGCCCTGATTAAATCAGGAGTTTCTGTTCATAAGGCAACTGCTGACTTTACCGTAAATGAAAAAAATTATCTTTCAGGATCCTATATTGTGAAAACAGCGCAAGCTTTTAGACCACATGTTTTAGATATGTTTGAACCACAAGATCATCCAAATGATTTTCAGTTTCCAGGTGGACCTCCTGTAAGGCCATACGATGCTGCAGGTTGGACACTAGCGTTTTCTATGGGAGTTGAGTTTGATAGGATTTTGGATGGGTTCGATGGCCCTTTCCAAAAACTTGCTTACGGAGAGATCCAACCAATGCCAGCTCAAATCTTAGAAGCTGGTTCAGGATATTTGTTAGATGGAAGAGTGAATAATTCATTTATAGCAGTCAATGATCTATTGAAAGCAGGAATTGCTGTAGAGAGAACAACTAAGGAAATTGATGGCCTACCAGCAGGTTCTTTTTATGTTCCTTCAAAGGGGCGCACCATTCTACATCAAGCAGCAAAGGAATATGGAATTGATCCCAAAGCAGTCTCGAAGCCAAGTGGGACTACCAAAGTAACACCTTCTAAAATTGCATTATTTGATTACTATGGTGGTTCAATGCCATCAGGATGGGTAAGATGGATGTTAGAACAGTATAATTTTGCTTTTGAGGTAGTTTATCCTCAAGAAATCGATAAGGGGAATTTAAATACTAAATATGATGTGATTTTGTTTATTGGTGGAGGAATTCCTGGTTTGGGAAATTCTACTTCTCGAAATCAAGCGAACCCCGAGGATATCGATGCTCAGTATCACTCGCTCTTAGGAACACTATCCACTGACGTCTCCATCCCTGCAATCAAGGATTTTATGGAGAAAGGTGGTAAAGTAGTTGCCGTAGGTGCTGCTACCACACTTGCATATCACTTAGACCTACCAGTCAAAAATGCTTTGGTAGAGACAACAGCTGATGGTAAAGAAAGAAATCTAACTGGAGATAAATATTATATTCCTGGAAGTATTCTGCGTGCTAATATCGATCAAAATAGCGCTGTCAATTTAGGCATGCCATCCACTGCAAATATGATATTCAATAATTCTCCTGTTTTCAAATTAACTGAAGATGCTTCTGCAAAAGGAGTGAAAGCTTTAGCCTGGTTTGATGAAAGCTCTCCATTAGTCAGTGGTTGGGCGTGGGGCGAAGATTATCTCAAAAACGGTGTAGTTGCTTTTGAAGCTCCTGTTGGAAAAGGTAAACTTTATGCATTTGGCCCTGAGATAACCTTCAGAGCTCAGGCACATGGTACTTTCAAGATGCTTTTCAATAATTTATATGAGACCAAATAAGGAGAACTGGTAAACTTATTTTATTAAACCAAAAAGAGCTTTTCCGCAAGGAAAAGCTCTTTTTGGTTTAATCTAAAATCTAAAATCTAAAATCTAAAATCTAAAATCTAAAATCTAAAATCTAAAATCTAAAATCTAAAATCTAAAATCTAAAATCTAAAATCTAAAAT
>NZ_BMFD01000003.1:346877-424329 GCF_014637795.1 Belliella aquatica
ATTTACTCTGATCCCATCAAAGCAAAGAATTTGTCTAAATCAGGTATGATTACGATTCGAGTTCTCCTGTTTTTAGCCATATTTTCTGGGCTATCATTTTCTACAAGAGGCATATGACTGCTTCTTCCAGCAGCGATCAGCTTCTCGGGAGCGACGTTGTACTTTGTTTCTAATGCTCTGACAATGGATGTTGCACGTTTTACACTTAAGTCCCAGTTATCTTGTAAGATTGCTGTAGAAATAGTTCTTGGGTCGGTATGACCTTCGATCATCACTTCCATACTTGGTTCGGAATTGATTACTTCAGCTAATTTTTTGAGTAATCCATCAGCATTTCTACTTACTACATAACTCCCTGTGTTAAAAAGTAATCTATCAGATACAGAAATCATCACAACGGTTTTATCAATGTCGATTTGGATATCTTCATTTTCTTCTGCAGATCCATCTGTAATTGATTTTTTCAAATTATATGAAATAGCAAGATTTACAGAATCTTCCATAGTCTTAGCATTTTTAAGATCCTCAGGATCTACATTAGCTAACGTAGCTTTTAATCCTTCTCTACTATTGTTCGACATTGGAACAGCTCCATCTAAGCTGAATTTGGCATCACTTGTTTCGCGTAGAGAGTTGATTTTCGCATTATATTCTTCTACTCTTTGCTCAATTCTAGCAAATCTTTCCTGAAGAATTTTATTTTCTTCTTCTAATTTTTCTTTTTCGGACGTTGTTTCAGCTAGATGGAATGATGTAGTATTGAAATCATTTTCTAAGGCCACATATTTCTTTTTTGACACACAGGAAGCCATCAAAGCTCCCGACACAATTGTTATTAAAATTAGTCTTTTCATAAGTTGGTTTGTTTTAATTATCGAAACCAATTTCAAAAACGAAGCCATTGTAAATAGACCTGTTATTTCAAACCTATAATTGTTATTGTTCTAGCGTATTTTGTTTAAAAATATCGGATTACTGTTCCTTAAAATTTCAAAATATATTCTTGTAGGTTTTCTGATCGTTCTAAATTCAGTTTTTTTCTAAGTCTATAGCGAGCGATTTCAACACCACGGATCGAGATATTCATTAGATAAGCAATTTCCTTTGTGGAGAGATTCATTCTCAAATAGGCACTAAGTTTTATTTCTTGAGGACTTAAGCTTGAATATTCTTTTTTGAATCTAGACATGAAATCTCCGTGAACTTGATCAAAATGTATTTCAAATTGCTCCCAATCTTGGTCTTCTGCTATGTTTTTTTCAATGTTTTTAATCACTTTCTGAATTTCATTTTTCACTTCTTGATTTTTACTTTTTTTGGTTATGCTATTTAGATTGTTTCGCATATGGTCTATGAAACCATTTTTGGTGATTAAATGCATCGTAGCAGTCGCTAATTCTTTGTCTTTCAGAGAAATTTCTTGCTTGAGTTTCTCAGTTTTCAATTTCTCTATCTCTGCTTGAGTAATTTTCAATTCAGAATCTTTCTCTTCAATTACTTTTCTAGACGCAGTTTTGAGACGCTGTGCTTTTTGTTGATATCTTTTTTCAATCAACCGATATATTAAATATATACCTACTACTAAAAGAATGAAATAGATAAAATAAGCCAGTCCACTTCTATACCAAGGAGGTAAAATCCGGAAAGTATAACTGGCCGCTGGGCTTACCTCACCATATAGATTTCTGCTTTTGACGTGAAATGTATACTTGCCTTCTCTAAGGTTTGTATAGGCCTTTTCGCTTTTATCTACCCAGTCGCCATAACTGTCTTCTAATCCTTCTAGCCAATACTGAAATCTTAATTCTTTTTCATTATTCGGAATCGGATTACTACTTTCAAACCTGATGTTTGCTTTATTGTACGCTATCCTTGGTACCTGAGAGGCCGATTGATGGTGATGCAAATTATTTTCAGTAATAGAGCTTCCGTGAAAAAGTAAAGAATCAGATGGTCCCGTGAGATAGACTGCCCTAATCAAGGTGGGGAAATTTGATGCTTGATAGTTGTTTTCATTTAAGTTAAAAGTAATAAAACCCTCATTGGCTCCAAAGAGAATTTGATTTCCTTGGATACTGGATATGTTTTGAAGGTCATCATTGAGAAGTGGGAGAAGTTGATTAAATACTTTATAGATTTTTTTGAAGCTCCCGTCAACCTTTCTTTCAAGAACGCCGATTTCTGATTCTCCAATAAAGTGAATATTGCCCATTTGGTCCTCTACTAGAAAGTGAGCTAAAAAACCACCGTCAAAGTATGGGTAGAAAAACTCATCTCTTTCAAATTTTGATGTAAGCTCGTTGAATTTGAAAATTCCAGCTTGCGTTGTAAAGACAAGCCTATTATTAATCTTCCAAACATTGTTTAAGATACTCGTCGGAAGGCCTGATTCAGGACCAAAATATTCAACAGTAACATTTTCTTTTCTGCTATCTAATTCTAGCCTATAGAGTCCTTTATATCCATGTGCTACCCAAATATAGCCTCGATCATCTTGTTCTATGATTCTACTGGATTCATTAAATCCATTTATTTCCCGTAGATATTTGACGCCTGTCGGTGTTTTTTCATACAGATGCAATCCAGTATAGCTTCCGACTAAGATCAGGGTAGAACTCCCACGCAAACTTTGAAAATTCCATATTCCGCTTGGCCCTTCGATTCTTTCTGCTTTGTTGTTTTTTATGGCATACGCTCCGTCATTATGTGCTACTAGTAGTTCGTTATGCACAGATTTGATCTGATACACTTGACCTGTTGAATTTGGAATCATGCTTATTGGGGACCAACTCTCTTTATTTTGTTCTTGAAAATAAACACCATTGTTAGTTCCATAATATAGTTTGTCATTATTGAGATATGCACTGTATCCAGTACCAGTTAAGCCAGAATACTGATTGATTTTTCGGAAAGGGAGACTCAATTGAACCATCGTAAGTCCATTGTTATGACCCATCCAAAGGTTTCCTGATAAGTCTTCGAATAATGAGACTATTGAATTATTATTGAGCCCATTATTTTTATCAAATTTTAAAATTGTTTCACCAAATGAATCCACTATCATTAAACCATTCAATTGAGTACCAATAGCAATGTGACCATTTCGTAGCATCAATGCAGTATTGATTGTGAGTGAATTTTCAGATGTCCATGGGCTTATCAAATCACCATTTATTGTAAATATCCCTTCATCTCTAGTGAAGACGAGGTATTTATCTTGCGTAGTTTGGAATATGGTAGTAACTAATTTATTTCCAAAGAATTTTTCTGCAGAGAGAGGGATGAGCCTTCCATTTTGAAGCTTTTTTAAGCCATTACCCAATTCATTGACGAAAAGTAAACTGTTATTGTAATGGAAGCTTTCAAAAGCACTTTCACTCTCAATTTTGCCTATAAATTGTTGGGTTTTATCAAAAACAAAAAGTGTATTAGAGGTACAAAAATAGATTTCACTATTGCCAACATATACTTTCCATACTTCTCCAAGGTCACGATCTACTTCGGGAAGTTTATTTTTGAAAGATGTGAAAATTAATTGTCCTAGATCATCTGGTATAAATACACCAAAATCACCTTGTCCAGAAACATAGACAAGCCCATTGTGATCAACTTGTACATGTCTAGTTTTAGCACCGTTGGGAAGTGCATATCTTCTCCATGATGTACCATCATGTTCTAATATTCCATAATTATTTGCAACAAACAACATACCCGATTGATCCTGGGTAATTGCATAGTTTTGTATTCCCCCTTGGTATTCTTGACTCGAATAATACCTCGAAAATGGCAATCCGATGCCTTGAGAAAATAATATGAACGGACTCAGAAAAGAAATCAACAGCAGTAGAAGTGTTTTCATAATCAGACTTTGGGTTTACGCTAAAGCAATATAAACTTTTTCAACTTGATGTAATAGAATATTGATAATTATAAGTTAATGTAAAAAGTTTAATTATACTCCAATTCACTCGTATCAATGATATTTACTGTATTTGTTGAGTTTTTGTGAAAATGAAAATCAGCATGTGATGTATTTATGATGTATTGTTATTTTTTGAATTACACTGGTAATTCATCAATTTCAAACATCAATAAATCCAAAGCAAATGAAAAAAATTTTATTACTGTGTTTTGCCTTTGCGCTCCAATATGGAGTGTGGGCGCAATCGAGTGTAACTGGAACGGTTACTGATGATTCAGGATTTCCGATACCGGGCGTCAGCATTTTGAAGCTGCGATCTACGGTTGGAACTGTGACTGACCTTGATGGTAAGTATTCAATAAATGCATCGACTGGAGATGAGCTTCAGTTTACTTTTATTGGATTCAAACCACAGGTTATCCCAGTTGGAAGTTCTTCAGAAATTAATGTGGTATTGGAAGAGGATTTAACCAACCTCAACGAGGTCGTAGTAATTGGTTACGGTTCTGCTACCAAAAGAGAATTGACAGGAGCTACTTCTCAGGTCAAAGGTGAAGCAATTGAGGCTATGAATATGCCTAGAGTGGATCAGGCTCTTCAAGGGAAAATTGCTGGTGTCAATATTTCAACTAATTCGGGGGCACCAGGAGGTACTTCTAACATAAGAATTAGGGGGATTGGTACATTTGGTGACAACGACCCTCTTATCTTGGTAGATGGTGTAATTTATGATGCAGCGGGTTTAAATGCTTTGAATCCAAATGATATCGAATCTGTCAACGTCCTCAAGGATGGTACCGCAGGGATATATGGAGTAAGAGCAGCTAATGGTGTTATTTTAATAGAGACTAAAAAAGGTAGTTTAGGTGCTAAACCTAGATTAGATTTTAATGCTTATTACGGTGTTCAAGAAACAGCCAGAAAACTAGATCTTTTGAACGCTAGAGAATATGCGATTCTAAAAAATGAAGCTTTCGCTGCTGGTGGACAGGCACTACCGTTTAACAATGTGAATCTTGGAGAAGGAACAAACTGGCAAGATGCAGTTTTTCAAGAAGCTCCAATACAAGAGTATAACCTGACGATGACAGGTGGAACTGAAAAAACTTCTTATTCCATAGGTGGGTCTTATTTTGGTCAACAAGGAATTGTAGGTGGCCCTAAAGCTAATTTTGAAAGGTACAATGCGAGAATCAATTTCATCACTGAAATAGCTCCTCGTGTCAAGTTTACCAATGTTCTACTTTACACGAGAGAAGAGAGTAGTGGATTAGCTCAAGGCGGTATCGGTTCGGTTCTTTACAATACGATCAATGCATACCCAACAGAGACCATCAGAGTTGGTGATAGATTCTCTTATTTGGATAATGTGAATGATATCATCAATCCATTGGCTCAAATGGAGAATACTTACAACAATACTTTTGTTAACAAATTTGTAGGTAAAGAAGAGATCGAATATAAAATCAACAGCAACTTTACATGGACAGGACGTGCAGGTTACAACTTTGCCATGGTAGATACTAAAGTATTTAATCCTTTAGTGTGGTATGGTCCTGGTAAATTTGCAAATTCTGCTCGAAATGCCAATTTAGACCCTGTTTTGGTGGATGTCGGAGGACTTGAAATTGAGAGAGGAGCTAATGTTTTTGAAGCTAGAAACACATTCCTAGATTACAATTTGGAGACATTTCTAAACTATGACAGCAAATTTGGCGAGGATCATAGAGTGAAAGGGATGTTTGGACTTTCACTTGTAGGAAATAGAAGTGAGGGGCTCAATGGTACTGGTTTCAATATCCCAAACAATGACTTGAATTTTGCAGATATCTCCGCAAATCAAGCTCCAGGCGGATTTTTAAATAATGCTGGCTCCTTTCAAAGTAGACAAAGGCTGACTTCTGCTTTCATTAGAGGTGAATATGACTTTAAGCAACGCTACTTTGTTTCTGCAATTTTGAGAAGAGATGGTTCTACTAACTTTGGACCAAACAATAGAATAGGTTACTTCCCAGCAATTTCTGGTGCTTGGTTAATTTCAGACGAATCATTTTTCAATGTGAAAGCTATTGATTTTATGAAATTGAGAACAAGTTTTGGAGTATCAGGAAATGACCAAATTGGCTTATTTAGATATAGAGGCTTGTTGAATGGATCTGCAACGTATGTTTTCAATGATCTGATTGTCAATGGAGCTGCCATCGGAAACACAAGTAATCCAGATTTGAAATGGGAAACTACTTTCCAGACAAATATTGGTTTAGACTTCTCTTTATTTCAAAACATAGACTTCACAGCAAACTACTTTATCAAAAATACCAAAGACTTACTTTTCCAACCTGATGTTTCGGCATTATTAGGTTCTTATGGTCCAGGCGGTTCTCCGCCAGTTATCAACGCTGGGGATGTTTTAAACAGAGGACTTGAGTTGGAACTAGGCTATGGTTCGAATAGAAAAACGGGAGTAAACTTCAGATTTGATTACAACATTACTTTCTTGAAAAATGAAGTAACTGCTGTTCCTGAAGGTTTTGAGTTTATCCCAGGTGCAGGTTTTGGAGTAGGGGGAAATGTAGCTACCAGATTCCAGAAAGGCTTCCCTATTGGTTATTTTGTCGGATATCAAACTGACGGTATATTCCAAACAGCAGAAGAAATCGCATCTAGTTCTGTAAGTCAGCCAGGCGCAGAACCAGGAGATTTGAGATTTGTAGATCAAAACGGTGATGGCGTGATCAATTTTGGTGACGATTCCGACAGAACAATGATTGGTTCTCCGATACCAAATATGATCATGGGCTTCAACTTTAATGTTGATTTCAAAGGCTTCGATTTAGGGGCGAATGTTTATGCTGCCTTAGGACAGGATATCATCCGAAATTATGAAAGACAGCAGCCATTTGCCAATCAGTTGGCCTACAATATTGATAGATGGACTGGTCCAGGAACTTCCAACGAAGTACCAAGATTGACAACTGGAGCAACGAGAAATACAGTATTCTCTGATTTCTACGTTGAAGATGGTTCATTTGTAAGGTTGAGAAATGTTCAGTTGGGTTATACTATTCCTTCTACCATTTCTCAAAAAATCGGAATCCAATACTTTAGATTTTATTTAGCAGCCAATAACCTTGTGACTTTAACAAGATATCAAGGATTTGATCCAGATGTGGGATCTGGAAATCCACTTTTTGCAGGAGTTGATAATGGTATTTATCCACAAGCGCGCACATTTATGGCAGGTTTAAATATTAAATTTTAAGAATCATGAAAAATACTTATAAATGGTTTCTATTCATGTCTCTATGGATATTTACCGCTTGTGACAGTTTATTAGATATAGATCCTGAGTTCACTCAGGATGCAGAAAACTTCTTTAATACAGAAGAAGATTTTGATAGAGCGATTATTGGGGTGTATGATATGATGCAGCCAGCCTATCTCAATATTTGGATAGGAGAAATAGCATCGGATAATTCCATAGCAGGTGGCGAAAGTGTAAATGATACACGAGGTCTTCATGAAATAGGAAGTATGACACACGGTGGTGTCAATGAAGAATTGAGAGCTGTGATGCGTGTAAACTACACGGGTATTGCAAGAGCAAATTACATTTTCGAAAATCAAGATAAATTAGATTTTGACGGGAAGGAATTAATCTTGGCTGAAGCAAGGTTTCTACGAGCCTACTTCTATTTCAATCTGGTTAAATATTTTGGTGACATGCCTTTGATTGTTGATAGAAGAATCTCAATTAATGAAATTGCCTCAACGCCAAGGACTCCAAAAGCACAAGTTTATGCACAGATAGAAACAGATTTGAGAAGTGCTATTGCTGGACTCCCTCCAACAGTTAGTGTAACAGGAAGACTGACAAGTGGTGCGGGTAAAGCTTTGCTAGGTAAGGTTTTGTTGTATCAAGGGAAGTATCCTGAAGCAGCAACTGTACTAGGAGAACTGATTGACAATAACCAAGGAGGCTATGCACTTTTCTCAGATTACAGCACACTGTTTTACGCCAACAATCAAAATGTAGCAGAAGATGTGTTTACGATTCAGTTTAGCGGACTTCAAGGTGGAGATTACGGATGCTTGATTTGCTTAAATGGAAACGCAGCTGTTGGTTTCCATGGAATCAGACTATACAATGGTCCTCTTTATGCAGATGGCAATAGTTACAATCTACCAACTCAAGATTTATATGATTCCTTTGCTGATGGAGATATTCGAAGAGATGCTACAGCTTTGAATTTAGATGAATTTATCGCTGCACAGCCAAATTCTGAAGATATCACTTATGCAATTGGAGGAGGTGGTCATACAGGTTTCTTCAATAACAAATATATCAAGAGACTTGATGAAAGAGGTCTTCCAGATGATGACTTGACGAGTCCATTGAACTACAGGGTGATTCGTTGGGCTGATGTACTATTGATGGCAGCAGAAGCATTCCAAAGAACAGGAAATGATGGTCGTGCTCGAACTGAGTTGAACAAGGTAAGAAGTAGAGTAAGCATGCCAGCTATCAATAGTTCAGGTGATGCTTTATTACAGGCAATTCTAGAAGAAAGAAGATTCGAGTTATCGGGTGAAGGATACAGATTCTTTGACCTAGTAAGAACAGGTCAAGCAGCTTCAAAGATTTCAGGATTTGTTACAGGAAAGCATGAAGTATTTCCGATTCCACAGGTAGAGATTGATCTTGCTGGTGGTGTTTGGAGTCAAAACCCAGGGTATTAAATAAGAACTCAAATGAAAAAATATTTAAAATATATATGGTTATTGCTGCCAATCATTGCTTTGGCGGCATGTGTTGAGGAATACTCCTTAGATGGGAATCCTCCAACAGAAGCGGAAGCGAATTTCAGCTTTCAGTCTACTGCGGAAAGTGATAATATTCTCCAGTTTACAGCTGATAATGAATTCTTCATCATGAGTTGGGATCTTGGAAATGGTCAAACAGCTAAAGGAAAAACAGCTACAGGAACATATCCCTTAGCGGGAACTTACACCGTTTCTTTGACAGTATTTAATTCTGGTGGAAGTGTTACCTACTCAAGAGATATAGTGATAGAGCAGACAGATCCACTTTTGTTAGACAATCCGATATTCAATATACTTACAGGCGGTGTTGATGCGGCTGAAGGGAAAACTTGGAAAATCGATGCTACAAGGGCTGCACATTTTGGAGTGGGGCCTAACTCACCTACAAGTAATTTCCCTGAATTTTACCAAGCTCAAGCGAATGAAAAAACTGGATCGGGAATGTATACCGATAGATATACTTTCCTCTTGGATGGATTTAGGTTTAATATGGAAACCAATGGTTTTGTATATTTAAATGCAGCACAAGGTTCTAATTTTTCAGGCGCTTTTGACCCAGGTGTTGGAGACCTTTCTGCTCCTTATGAAGCTCCAAATGATTTAAGATGGTCATTGGTAGAGCCTGAAGGTCAACTTCCAGAGCTTTCTGTTACACAAGGAGGGTTCCTAGGATACTTTACTGGTGTGAGAACATATCAAATAGTAAATCTTGAGGAGAATGAAATGTTCTTGAAATTTGAAGACGCCGCTAATGCAGATTTAGCATGGTACATCAGATTGATTCCTGAAGGATTTGAACCAAGTCCTGAACCAGAGCCAGAGCCAGAGCCAGAGCCAGAAAATCCAGACGTAAGTTTTGTATTGAGTGATTTGATAGGAAATGGTAGGAAAGTATGGACGCTAAAGCCTGCTGCTGGAGCATTTGGCGTAGGTCCTAGTAAAGGAAGTGATGCTTTCTTCCCTAATGGAACTGATATTTCAGGTGATAGACCATGTCTATTCAATGATCTTTTCATCTTCAATTCTAATGGAAGTTATGAGTACAATGCCCAAGGAGATATTTATGGAGAAGCTTATTTAGGTGTCTCTGATGGGTGTCAGCCAGAGTCAAACTTGATTGGAACAGCAGCTGCGGCTTGGGTCTCAGGTGTACATGATTTTAGTTTTACACCGGGTACAGCTACGGAGTTCCCGAAGATCACAGTTACAGGAACAGGAGCATTTATTGCCTTACCTAAAGCATTCAATGGCGGAGAGTACAGCGCTGCTCCTCCTAGAAATAATGAGTCTGTAACCTATGAAGTAATTGCATATGATGCGGCAACACAAGAAATGTCTATTTCAATTGATATATCTGGTACTGGTGATGTGTTTTGGAACTTCACTTTAATACCGGCCCCAGATCAATCTATTGGCTTAGCTGAATTTACTAGAGAAGACCTTGTTGGTAATGGTGAAAGGGCATGGAAATTAAAATCTGCTGCAGGAGCATTTGGTGTCGGTCCAACTGCGGGTAGTGATGCGTTCTTTCCTAATGGGAATGATATTTCAGGTGACAGACCTTGTTTGTTTAACGATTTATTTATTTTCAATACAAATGGAGTTTATAGCTACAATCCACAAGGTGATATTTTCGGAGAAGGATACATGGGAACTGGATCTGATGGATGTCAGCCAGCGAGTAATTTGACTGGAACTTCTGGAGAGGCATGGGGTGCAGGCGAACATCAGTTTACCTTCACGCAAGCTTCTGGCAATACACCAGCAAAAATCTCAGTGACAGGAACGGGAGCATTTATAGCCCTTCCGAAAGCGTTCAATGGTGGTGAGTATTCAGCTGGCCCTCCTAGAACGAACGAAACGGTAACCTATGATGTATTAAGTTATAATAACAATACCAAAGAGTTAACGATTACTATTGATATCTCGGACAATGGAAGTGTGTTCTGGACATTCGTTCTAATCCCAGATAACGGTTAAAAAATGATAATTATGATGAAAGTGCTTCAATTTTGCTTTATCTGCATCACCATGATGGCTGCCAATTCATGTAGTCAAGATGAGGTAGATGATAAGGTATTATTACCAAGTAACTTAGAAGTCTCAATAGAGGAGATGGAGAATGGTCAGGTAAGAGTTATTTTCTCTGCTCAACAAGTGAATTTCTTCAGAGTAGGTTTTGGAGATAGTAATGAACTGCCTGCCATCGTGACAGGAAATGAAGTTACACACAGATACAACAGCCCAGGTGAATACACCATCGTTGTCCAAGCACATGCTACAGAAGGGGACTTTATAAAAAAGGATCAAAAGGTGACCATTTCCGAGCAAATGCTCGGGATTGGTTTTCCAAATTCTGGATTTGAATCTCCTTTGCAGTATGCAGGCTATACCATGTCGTGGAATGATGAATTTAATTCAACTTCACTTTCAAGCGATTGGGTTTTTGAAACTGGAGATGGTTGTCCTAACCTTTGTGGTTGGGGTAATAATGAACTTCAATTTTATCGCCGAGAAAATACTGAGGTCAAAGATGGTTACTTGGTTATCACTGCAAAGCGAGAAAATGTAGGAGGTAAGAATTTTACTTCTTCCAGAGTCAAAACTCAAGGTAAAAAGGTATTCAAATTTGGCAGGATAGATATCCGTGCAGCTTTACCAAAAGGTCAGGGGATATGGCCAGCATTTTGGATGCTAGGCGAAAGTATCACTGATATCAGTTGGCCCGCATGTGGTGAAATAGACATCATGGAAATGATCGGAGGAAATCAAGCTGGTCGAGATAACACTGTTCACGGTACAATCCATTGGGATAATAATGGGGCTTATAAATACCAAGGAGGCAAAAAATCTCTGTCAAGTGGATCGATCCTAGCTGATAATTTTCATGTTTATTCCATCATATGGGATGAAAATAAAATTACATGGCTCCTTGATGACGAAGTTTATCATGAAGAGGACATTAGATCATCTGCGATGAGTGAATTCAGAGAGCCATTCTTTCTTTTGATCAATCTCGCTGTTGGTGGGAACTGGCCAGGGAATCCAGATGATTCTACTATATTTCCACAGCAGTTGGCGGTGGATTATGTGAGAGTATTTGAAAAGAATTAATAAACCTATGTAAATCTGAAGATATTCAGAATTGTATAAATGGCTGTGGGGAGTATTCCACAGCCATTTTTATTTGGTACGCCCCTCAACGATTTTATCGTATTCGATGTCATTTGCTTCCCATAATTCTACTTTATTTCCTTCCATATCAAGAATATGAACAAACTTCCCGTATTCAAAACTGGTAATTTTGTCTATGATGTCAACTCCTTCCTGTGCCAATTGATTGACTAGTGATTCGAGATTTTCTACTCTATAGTTGATGATAAAATCTCTTTTTGAATCCTTAAAAATTTCACTCTGCTCGGCCGCGGGACTCCACTGAGTGAAACCTTTTTGGTCAGGATGATCAGCTTGTCTCCATTCAAAATTTGTCTCATAAGCATCCGTATCAAAACCAAGATGTGTTTTATACCAATTTTTCATTTCCTTGGGATTTTTACATTTGAAGAAAATCCCTCCAATTCCTGTTACCTTTTTCATAAATTTCCTTTTGATGATTTGGTCGAGTAAGATAATGTTTTTAAGAATTCAAAATAGGTTTTCTCAATTCAGATAAAATTTACTTTAAGTTATTTTTTTTCTGTTTAGAGAGTTAATCATTATATTTCATTCATTGTCCTCTGAAACTTTTAAATAATTTTTAAAATGAAATTTCTATCTGCCCAAATCACACTTCTTTTAAATAACAGACCTGATAGACGTAATCTTAAGATTCTGTTTAGGTTTATTATGATTTTACTTGTGATGATTACTGTTTTCTCAATTATATTTCATTTTTTGATGATGCGCGAGGGGCAAAATTTTTCTTACGTAACAGGCTTTTACTGGACTTTGACAGTTATGTCTACCCTAGGTTTTGGTGATATCACTTTTCATAGTGACGCAGGTCGCTTATTTTCAATTGTCGTCTTATTATCAGGGATGCTTTTTCTATTGGTATTATTCCCATTTACATTTATCAACTTTTTTTATTCCCCTTGGATGAAAGCCCAAGAGCAAACCAAAGTACCAAGTGAATTACCAAAAAATACAAGTGGGCATGTTATCTTGACTAGATATGGTACGGTAACAGAAGCTTTGATTAAAAAACTTGATCGTTTCAATTACAATTATGTAGTGCTTGTTTCTGATTTTCCAGAGGGTTTGCGTCTCAGAGAGCTTGGTGTCAAAGTGATGCTAGGGAATTTGGTAGATCCAGAAGCTTACAAGGCAGCTAGAGTAGAAAATGCCGCATTGGTAGCAACTACAGAATCAGATGTTTTGAATACTAATGTGGCATTTACTGTTAGAGGTGTTTCGAAAAATGTCCCAATTATAGCAACATGTAGTTCAGAACATTCGGTTGACATTCTCAAGTTAGCAGGGAGTAATCAAGTCTTGCAATTAGGCGAGATCTTGGGTGTATTTCTTTCTCGTAGGGCGAATGGAGGTGACGCTAGTGCACATGTGATTGGAAAATTTGATGAATTACAAATTGCAGAGGCAATGGTCACTGGGTCCTCTTTGATAGGGAAAATGCTCAAAGAAACAAACCTTCGTCAAGAAATAGGTGTGAGTGTTGTCGGTTTATGGGAAAGAGGAAAGTTCAAATCTCCACAACCTGAAACACTGATTTCAGAAACCACGGTATTGGTTTTGGCAGGATCACAAGTTCAAATAGACCTATACAATAATAAATATGGAGTAAAATCTGAAATCAATTCACCTGTAATCATCATAGGTGGAGGCAGAGTAGGTCGGGCAACTGGAAGAGCTTTAGCTAATAGACAAATTGATTACAGAATCATTGAAAAGGATGTCACTCGGATTTACGATAGAGAGAAGACGATTTTTGGAGATGCGGCAGAATTGGAAATTCTCCAAATGGCCGGTATCAAAGATTCTCCTTGTGTCATTATCACGACCCACGATGATGATGTGAATGTTTATTTGACGATTTATTGCAGAATGCTTCGGTCAGACATTCAAGTGATTACAAGGTCTTCATTGGAGCGCAACCTTGGGACAATGCATCGTGCAGGAGCAGACTTTGTGATGTCCTATGCCTCTATGGGGGCAAATACAATTTTAAATCTCTTGCAGAGATCAGATATTTTGATGGTAGCGGAAGGATTGGATTTGATCAAAGTGAAGGTTCCACAAAAACTGGAAGGTAGATCGATTATGGAGTCTTCTATAAGAAAGGAAACAGGTTGTACAGTGATTGCCATTAGAGCAAATGAAGAAGTGAACATCAATCCTGATCCGCATACCATTTTGGCGAAAAATTCAGAAATCATATTGATTGGCACAGTAGAGTCTGAAAATAGATTTTTTGAAATCTACGGAAAATAAGTCTCTCAGATTTTTCTCTTAAGCTGACCATTTTATGATTAAAACGATAGATTATAAATGATGAAAAGTAGAAAGGCTTGATAATTGTTGTGTTGGTAAAAGATGTGAAAGGCTGTTTTTTAGGTATAAAATTCAATACAATTTCACACTTCATTATACTCGAGCTATAGGAATATTGTCCTATCTTTGATGTTTTAACCAAAATATTGAATGCCAAAATTAATTCGAATCACAACTGTTCCGCTTTCGCTCAAACTTTTGCTCTCTGGACAGATGAAATTTATGAAAGATTCCGGCTGGGATGTGCTCATGGTAAGTGCAGATGGAAGAGAAATCAATAACGTAGTCAAAAGAGAAAACTCCCCACACCACATTATTCCTTTTACGAGACAGATTACACCTTTTTGGGATTTATATTGCTTATGGTTGTTGTTCAGGCTTTTTAGAAAAGAGAAGCCAGATGTAGTTCACACCCATACTCCAAAGGCTGGTTTGCTTGGAATGATAGCAGCCAAATTTGCGGGTGTTAAAGTGAGAATTCATACAGTAGCAGGCTTGCCTTATATGGCTGCTGAAAAAAATAAAAAGAATCTACTCATAAAAGCAGAAAAGTGGACCTACAAATACGCAACCCATATTTGGCCAAACTCTCAGTCATTAAAGGATTTTATACTCTCCGAAAAGTTAATTGATGAAAGTAAAGTAGAAGTTTTAGGGTCAGGTTCCAGCAATGGTGTGGATCTAGACATATACAATAGGTCTTCCCTCAAAGAAAATCACCTTGTTGCGGCGACAATGCGTGTCATGCCCGGTGAAAATGAATTCATCGTCTTGGCAGTGGGTAGGCTGGTAAAGGATAAGGGAATTGAGGAATTAGTCAAGGCCTTTTTGGATTCTAAGATTGTCAATCGGGCCAAATTGGTTCTTTTGGGTTCTTTTGAGCAAGAACTTAACCCCATAGATGATCAGATTTTGAGGCAAATAGAAGATCATCCAAAAATCGTTCAGGTTGAATGGACAGACCATGTTTCACACTATATGGCGATTTCGGATATTCTGGTGCATCCTTCACATCGTGAGGGTTTCCCAAATGTGCTCTTGGAAGCAGGAGCTATGCAGCTTCCAATCATCTGTTCCAATATCATTGGCAATAAAGACGTCGTGACAGATCGAAAAACTGGGTTGATGTTTCCTGTGAAGAAGGTAGATGTATTGAAAGATGCACTCGAGTTTGCTTATGTAAAAAGAGAATACATGCAGCAATTGGCCGAAAACCTTCATCAAGAGATTATCTCTAAATACGATAGGAAAGTAATGCATGCTCTAATTTTAGAAAATTACAACAAACTATTGTCAGAGAATTGATTAGACTTTATTTTCGATGAAATCAGCAACTTAGCAAGGTTTCATCATACATTCTATATTATTTGATTATGAAATATTTTATAACAGGAACAGCAGGCTTTATCGGTTTTCATCTTACTAAAGCACTTATCGAAAGAGGTGACGAGGTTTATGGTGTTGATAATATCAATGATTATTATGATGTGAATCTGAAATATGCCCGTCTAGAAGCTACTGGTATCAAACGAGAAGAAGTAGCATTTGGAAAGGCTGTGAAATCAGAAACATTGAAAGGCTATACTTTTATGCAATTAGATATTGCAGACAAAGCCAAGATTTTTGAAATTTTCAAAGAAGAAAATATTGATGTAGTAGTAAATCTAGCTGCTCAGGCAGGAGTGAGGTATTCTTTGGAAAACCCTGATGCGTACCTTCAGGCAAACATTCAGGGATTTATGAATATCTTGGAAGCTTGTAGAAATTATCCCGTAAAACACTTAGTTTATGCCTCTTCTAGTTCTGTTTATGGTTCTAATACCAAAATGCCTTTTTCAACTTCAGATAATGTAGATCATCCTGTAAGTTTGTATGCGGCGACCAAAAAGTCAAATGAATTGATGGCGCATACTTATAGCCATTTATTTAATATCCCTACAACAGGACTTAGATTCTTCACAGTTTATGGACCTTGGGGGAGACCTGATATGGCATTATTTCTTTTTGCTGACGCAATGGGGAAAGACGAGCCAATCAAGGTGTTCAATCATGGTAAAATGAAAAGAGATTTTACTTATGTTGCTGATATCGTAGAAGGAATCATCAGGGTGTCCGACAAGCCTGCAAGTCCAAATACAGCTTGGGAAGGAAATCAACCCGATCCAGGAAGTTCTAAAGCACCCTACAAAGTTTATAATATTGGAAACAGTAATCCTGTGGAATTGATGGACTACATCAAAGCTTTAGAAAAAGCATTAGGTAAAGAAGCTCAAAAGGAAATGCTACCACTACAAGCAGGAGATGTTCCTGCTACATTCGCAGATGTAAGTGATTTGAAGCGTGACACAGGCTATCAGCCACAGACTTCTGTAGAAGAAGGTGTTGCCAAGTTTGTGGAGTGGTATAGAGCTTTTTATCAAAAATAATTACTGGTGCGTAAGTCCATTTATTTCATTTTAAAATTTTCTGAAAATGTCTAAAAATTTATTGATCACAGGAGGAGCTGGCTTTATTGGCAGTCATTTGGTTCAACTTTTAGTAGAAAAGTACAAATCATACAAAATTATCAACCTCGATTGCTTGACTTATGCAGGAAATCTAGAAAACCTAAAAGCAGTGGAGGGAGCTTCCAACTATTTTTTTGAAAAAGTAAACCTTTTAGATGTTGCTGAATTGGAGCGGGTTTTTGACGAGCATAACATTACAGATGTCATTCACCTAGCAGCAGAATCTCATGTGGACAGATCCATTTCTGACCCCTTAGCTTTTGTGAATACCAATGTAATTGGCACGGTTAACCTACTCAATGTAGCAAAGTCTAAGTGGACTGATTTAGATAAACATTTATTTTATCATGTTTCTACTGATGAAGTTTATGGTTCTTTAGATGATGGAGGGTTTTTCACTGAGGAAACTCCCTATGATCCACAATCTCCTTATTCTGCTTCCAAAGCTGCATCAGATCATTTTGTAAGAGCTTATACGAATACTTATGGTTTGAAAACAGTGATTACGAATTGTTCTAATAATTATGGGCCTAATCAGTTTCCCGAGAAATTGATTCCACTGTGCATCCATAATATCAGAAACAATAAGCCGCTTCCAGTGTATGGAAAGGGTGAAAATATCAGAGATTGGCTCTATGTAGTCGATCATGCGAGAGCGATAGATCTTATATTTCATGAAGGGAAAGTAGGTGAAACCTATAATATCGGAGGTTTTAATGAATGGAAAAACATTGATATTGTGAAGCTACTTTGTAAAAAGATGGATGAAAAACTCAATAGACCTACGGGAACTTCAGAGAAACTCATTACTTATGTAAAGGATCGTGCTGGGCATGACTTGCGCTATGCCATTGATGCCAACAAAATCAAAAATGAATTGGGTTGGGAGCCGAGTCTTCAATTCGAAGAAGGGATTTCTAAAACGATTGATTGGTATTTGGAAAATGAAACATGGCTCAATAATGTCACCTCTGGAAACTATCAGAAATACTATTCCGAACATTATCAGGATAGGTAGGGGAGAGGTGACTTGTCTGCCGTGGCGGATGAGACAATAGATATCAGATATGAGACATATGGGATTAGGGATGTATTATCTTAATTCTGTTTATACCGAGGTGGAGCTATAGGTATTAATGAACAAAAAATTTTCTTCGAATACTATTTGCAAAATGGATCAATAGCCAAGGGTTTTGATCCTTGTATAATAGAAAGATCAACAAAATCCACAACTCTATGAAGGGTTGAATATATAGTATTACTGAAAAAAGAGACCAATCTTGCTCATAGCTACAAAAAAATAGGATTCAATACTCAAGATTAATAAAAAAAGCCATCCGAAAGGATGGCTTTTTTATGGTGTGAATCAAACAACTTCTTGTTTAATTATTTTATTTCAACACTTTCAAATTCTTTGAAAATATCGATTTTTGTGCTTTTCACCTTTTCTTCGAAAGCTTTCCAATCTCCTTCAAAGAACTCTTTCCATACTTTCAGTGCATCTTCAGCACTTTCTTTCGCATGGTTATATAGACGGTCTTCCGTGGCTCCTGGAGCTCCATAAGATGAGTTTGCATAGCTTCTTGGAGCACCTTGACGACTCATGTTGGTTGGGAAGAGGTTTCTTACGATACCTTGTCCTTCTCTAGATGGGCCATAGAATGCTTCATTGACAGCATCAAGTTTTTTCTTAATAGCAGTAACTTCTTTACCTAGAGCTTTTGACTCTTCAGAATCCACATCTTTGATGTAATTAGAAATTTTATCTACAGTTCCTCTAGCTTCCTGAATTTGTCTGATGGCTTTGCCCATTTCAGCGCCTAGAACTTCGGTTTTCTTGATAAATTCTTCTCTTGCCTTCAAATCAGCCAAGTTTGTTTTTATTCTTGGATCAGAATATACATTGATGGAAGTTTCAGAACTTTCTCCACCATAAGTGAATACTAATTTATATTTACCAGGAAGCGCATCACCACCGCTAGGTTCGTAGAATCTATTTCCACCTCTGCCACCACGACCAAATCCACCTGGGGTTTCTACTGATGATTTTCTGTCAAGCCCCCAAATCAGTTGATTTACTCCTTGAGATGGCACTGTTTTCAATGTTCTGATTTGTTCACCGGATTCGTTGAAAATAGCAACTGTGACAGTGTCTAATTTTTCTTTTCCAGGATCATTCAAAATGAAATTCAACCTGCCTCCAAAAGTTCTGTTTTCACCTGCATATTTACCATCAGCTGGGAATCTCTCCCCATGTGGCTGATGAATTTCCGCTTGATAAGCATCTGAAGGTTCTACTGCAGTGATTTTTGCGGTAGGCGCTTTCCCACCATTTTTAGCATATACTCTCAATGGGCGAATGTCATCCAATACAAATAAAGATCTGCCGAAAGTACCAATAACTAAGTCAGCTTCTCTTTCTTGAATAACCATATCGTAGGTCGAAACAGCATTTGGATAGCCATGTCTCCATTTATTCCAAGTTTTTGCATTGTCAAATGAAGCGTACAATCCGTATTCAGTACCTAAGAAAACTAAATTAGGTTCTACTGGATCTTGTATGATCGAAAGTGCATAACCCGAAACTTTGTTGTCATCAGCAATTCTTTCGTAGCTTCCACCATAGTTCTTTGTTCTATAAGCATAAGCGCTAAAATCATTGTTTCTATAATTGTTAGCTACGATCCACGCTTCACCAGCATCATAACGAGAAGCTTGAATTTGTGGAATCCAACTTGCCTTTGGAAGTCCTGTCAGCTTTGCTGCTGTGTTTGTCCAAGTTTTTCCTCCATCTCTGGTTACCTGTACATTTCCATCATCGGTACCAACCCATATCACATTTTTGTCAACTGGACTTGGGGCGATTGTAATAATGGTTGTATGATTTTCAGCACCTGTGATGTCAAAAGTTAACCCACCAGTTTCTTGTTGCTTTTGTTTTTCAGGGTCATTGGTGGTCAAGTCTGGGGAAATGATTTCCCATGTTTCACCTTTGTCAGTACTTTTGTGGACAAATTGGCTACCAAAGTAGATTGTCCCTGCATCATGCGGATCTTGTGCCAAAGCAGCGTTCCAGTTGAATCTCAAGAAAACATCTTTATCAGGATGCGTTGGCTTGATATTTCTTTTATGACCTGTTTCTTTGTCAAAACGAGTGATATTTCCTCCTTGAGACATAGAATAGCCATATCTTGAATCCTCAGGATCAGAAACAGCATCAAAGCCATCTCCAAATTGTAATTCTTGCCAATAAGTATTTCTAATTCCATCTCTTCTCCAGACATAAGCTGGACCAACCCAACTTCCATTATCTTGTAACCCTCCATAGATGTTGTATGGAACTTCATTGTCTACATTGATATGGTACCACTGTCCAACTGGAATGTTTTCAGCAAAATACCAAGTCTTGCCACCATCTCTAGTGATATTCAAACCACCATCGTTTCCGTCTATGATCAATTTTGGATCATTTGGATTGATGTACCAAGCATGATGATCAGGGTGAACACCTGCGTATTGTAAGATTTGAGTAAATGACTTACCTCCATCTTCACTCATCCCTACTCTTGAATATAAAGTGTAGATGCGATCAGCATTTTTAGGGTCTGCATAAATTTCGTAGTAGTAGAATGGTCTATCACCGATTTCACCTTTATTATTAACAAGTTTAAAATCAATTCCACCATTTTCAGAAACATAAAGTCCATTTTTGCTTGACTCCACTAAAGCATAAATTTTTTGACTATTGGCTTTCGAAATGGCAATTCCCATTCTGCCATATGGACCTTTTGGAAGCCCATTTTTTTCATCTAGTTTTTTCCAGTTGTCACCACCATCATGGGTTACAAAAAGTCCTGATGATGATCCTCCTGAGCTAAAAAACCAAGGGTGTCTTCTGTGTTCCCACATGTTGACAAATATTTTGTTTGGGTTATTTGGATCCATGACCATTTCACCTACACCGGTTTTGGCATCTATGTAAAGGATCTTTTTCCAAGTTTTTCCACCATCTGTGGTTTTGTAAACTCCGCGATCTTCTTGCTCTCCCCACGGAGAACCGATAGCTCCAACAAAAACTGTATTAGGATCGTCAGGATGAATGATGATTCTATGAATAGCTTTTGTTTTTTCTAGACCCATCAATTCCCAAGTTTTCCCAGCATCCAAAGTTCTGTAAATTCCATTCCCTAGATTAAGTGAATTTCTTGGATTACCTTCTCCAGTACCAACCCAAACAATACTTGGGTTTTTCTGATTGATGGCGATGGCTCCGATAGAGTGCTCTTTTTCTTCATCGAAAATAGGTGCCCAAGTAATCCCACCTGAGGTAGATTTCCATACACCTCCCGAGGCCGCACCGGCATAGATTGTATTTGGATCATCATGAATGGCATCAATTGCTGTGATTCTTCCACTCATAGCCGCAGGGCCAACATTTCTTGCTTTCATGGATTTGAACATATCCATGTCTACTTGCTGTGCAGTAGCAAATTCAGGAATGATCAATGCGAGTACCATGACCAATCCTAGTAACTTCAATTCATGAAGCGTTTTAGTAAAGTTTTTCATTTAGTATTTAAGTTGATGATTTACTCTTCAATTAAATAGATATTGAGGAAGGATAATAATAATTTGATATAGAGGGGAATTTGTCTTGATAAAAGGTTTTAAAAAATGTATTTAAAAGTCAAGAATTTAAATATTTTTCAAATGGAGAAAAACTTCCAATTTTTATAAAAGATTAGAAATTGAAGGATATTAATTTTACCAACGGCTTGTAAGCTGGTATGATTTTAGGTTATTTTAGCAAAAAAAACCTCAATAATATGATCAAAAGATTATGGTTAGCTTTAGGTATGTTTACCCTTTTGGGTGTCTCTATATCTGCACAAGCACAAAAAGACCGCTTTCAGCAGAAAGTTAAATATGAAATGGATGTAAAGATGGATGTGGTCTCCAATCAATATACTGGAACACAAAAACTTCACTACACAAACAATTCACCTGATACATTATATAGGGCATTTTATCACCTCTATTATAATGCATTCCGTCCTAATAGTATGATGGATGTAAGATCTAGAACAATCGCTGATCCTGATAGAAGAGTTATGGATAGAATTCAAAACCTTCAGCCAAACGAAATCGGGATTCTAGAAGTGAAATCTCTAAAGATGAATGGAAAAGCAGTTAATTTCGCTCATGAAGAGACCATTCTTGAAGTAGATCTTTTAGAACCAATAGCTCCAGGAGAGACAGCTGTATTTGATATGGAGTTTTTTGGTCAAGTACCACTTCAAGTCAGACGTGCAGGAAGGGATAATTCAGAAGGAATTCGCTATTCTATGTCACAGTGGTATCCAAAAATGGCTGCTTATGATGTGAGAGGCTGGCATGCTAATCCATATGTCGGAAGAGAATTTTATGGTAATTTCGGAGATTTCGATGTAAAAATCACAATAGATAAAGATTATCTATTAGGAGGTACTGGTTATCTTGAAAATGCCAATCAAATTGGTAAAGGCTATGAAGATGCTGGTGTAAAAGTGCCAAAATCATCTGGAAAGACTTTAACTTGGCATTTTACTGCTCCTAATGTACACGATTTTATGTGGGCTGCTGATCCTAATTATACTTTAGAGAAAAAACAAATTCCAAATGGTCCTATGGTCCATTTGCTATATGTGAAAAATGAAAAGACAGAGGAGAATTGGAGTAAGTTGATGCAATATACGATCGATGCGATTGCGTATTGCAGTGAGAATTTTGGGGAATATCCGTATAAGCAATATTCTGTAATCCAAGGTGGTGATGGTGGTATGGAATATCCAATGGCTACTTTGATTACTGGTCATAGAAACTTGAGAAGTTTGGTAGGGGTGACTGTGCATGAATTAATTCATAGCTGGTACTATGGTGTTTTAGGTTTCAATGAATCTTCTGAGCCTTGGTTAGACGAAGGGTTTACAACTTGGGGAACAAGCGTGGTGATGGATGCTGTATTTGAAAAAGATCCTAACTTCACACATAATGGAAGCTATAGATCCTATTTTAGACTTGCAAATGCTGGTTATGAAGAGCCTTTGACCACCCATGGAGATCATTATAATTTGAATTCTGCTTATGGACCTGGTACATATAACAAAGGTGCTGTGTTCGTTGAGCAAATGTCTTATGTGGTCGGGAAAGAAAATTTCGACAAAGCTTTATTGAAACTTTGGAATGATTTTCAGTACAAGCATCCAAATGGAAATGATGTGATCAGGGTTTTTGAAAAAGTCAGTGGCCTAGAGTTGGACTGGTATTATGATTATTTTATCGCTTCTACCAAGAAGATTGACTATGGTGTAAAAGCTGTAGAGGCTGATGGAAACAATACGAAGATCACACTCGAAAGAGTAGGGATGATGCCAATGCCTCTTGACGTGGTAGTGACGTACCAAGATGGAAGCCAAGAGCTGATCTATATGCCTTTGGTCATTCAGAGAGGAAGTAAGCCTGAGGAAGCTGGAATACCTAAGCGTGTAGCTACTCAAAAATGGCCTTGGACAAATTATACAACTGAAGTCAGTTTAGGAAGACCAATTTCAGAGATCAAGAGTGTAGAGATCGATCCAAGCATGCGTATGGCAGATGTGAATCGTGAAAACAATAAAATGGAAGTGTCTGTTGAAATGCAGAAAAAGTAAATTCAAACAGATTTAATTGAAGCCGTCAAAGAACCAACTTTGACGGTTTTTTTATTTTCAACCATTTATTAACAAAAGTTTAGAGGGTTTTTGGGATTCTGCAATAGAGCCAGAAGAAGTAAATGCGGAAGTAAAATCTTTTTTGGAGGGGATAGAGTTTCATAGTTATTAAAAATTCAAAATAAAAAAAGAGGGTAAGTTAACTTACCCTCTTTTTATTTCATTATTTTTTGAATGTTTATCCTTCATTCTTTTTGTCCTGAACTTCCTTACGGATGTCCTGTGCTAAATTTTTAAGATCTTGCATTCCTTTTCTTACTCTAGTTCCAGCAGCTTGGTTGCCTTTGTCGTAGAATTTTTCGAAGTCACCTTCTAGACCCATTACAAGATCTCTTATTTCGCTAAATCTGCTCATAGTAAAAGTTAATTTTAAGGTTGATGATAAGTTTATTTTTTGTTCAATATATGCAAAATGTTTATAAAACAACAGCCTAAAGCCATTTTTTGAGGTTTTTTTTTATTCCCCAAAGGAAATTGCTAGGGCAGAGCTTTTATAAATCCCGTTTGTAAGCTTCTCTTTTACTGCTTCAAAAGCAGCAATTGTTTCAGCTACATCTTCTAATGTATGCACCGCTGTAGGGATTAATCTTAAGATAATCATGCCTTTAGGCACTACAGGGTAGATTACGACCGAACAGAAGATGTTATAATTTTCTCTAAGGTCTTTGCTCAAAGTTGCAGCTTCACCCACTGTACCGTTCAAAACTACAGGAGTAACAGGTGAATTTGATTTTCCAATACTAAATCCTTTTTCTATCAGTCCAGACTTCAATGCATTGACGATTTTCCAGAGATTTTCCTTCAATTCAGGCATTGTTCTAAGCATTTCTAGTCTTTTCAAAGCTCCTTCTACCAATAACATTGGAAGGGACTTTGCATAGATTTGAGAACGCATATTGTACTTCAGAAAATGAATTACATTGGCATCACCAGCGATAAATGCTCCTATAGAAGCCATAGATTTTGCAAAGGTAGAGAAGTAGAGATCAATTTGATCTTGAACATCTTGTTCTTCGCCGGTACCAGCTCCAGTTTTTCCCATCGTACCAAAACCATGGGCATCATCTACCAAAAGCCTGAAATCATATTTTTCTTTTAGCTTCACGATTTCAGCAAGATGACCCTGATCACCTGTCATACCGAACACGCCTTCTGTAATCACTAATATACCGCCACCAGTTTCAGCTGCCAATTTTGTAGCTCTTTTCAGTTGCGTCTCACAGTTTTCGATATCGTTATGAGGGAATACATACCTTTTCCCTAAATGCATGCGGAGTGCATCTATAATACATGCATGGCATTCGCTGTCATATACAACCACATCTTTTCTGTCTAACAAGGAATCGATCACTGACATGATACCTTGATAGCCATAGTTTAAAAGGTACGCGCTTTCCTTGCCTACGAATTCTGCTAATTCTCTTTCCAACTGCTCGTGAAGATCTGTTTGACCAGACATCATTCTAGCGCCCATAGGATAGGCAGCTCCCCACTTTGCTGCTGCATCTGCATCAGCTTTTCTAATATCAGGATGATTTGCCAATCCTAAGTAGTTATTTAAACTCCAAGTCAAGACATCTTTCCCTTTAAATTTCATTCTTGGAGCAATTTCCCCTTCTAATTTGGGAAAAGTGAAGTATCCTTCTGATAACTCTGAGTGCTTGCCCAAAGGGCCAAGATTTGTATTTAATTTTTCGAATAAATCCAAAGTTTAAAACGTTTAAGTTTTACATTTTTTTGATAGTAGAACAAACTACTAAACCAGCCAAAAGTAATACTTTTTGTCCACCCCTGCAAAATTTAACCCTCAATTCAAATAATCTTTCACTTCTTCGTTTTATTTTATTTACTTCGTGGGTTAAGCTTTTTATGATAAAGAAATAACCCAAATATGAAAAAAATTCAAAAACTTTTGGTAGCCAATAGAGGAGAGATTAGTCTACGAATCATGAGGACTGCCAAAGAGATGGGAATCAGTACTGTAGCTGTGTATAGTGAGGCAGATAGAAATGCACCTCATGTCAAATTTGCTGACGAGGCTGTGTGCCTTGGGCCGCCTCCATCGAATCAATCATACCTTTTGATGGATAAGATTATTGAGGTGTCTAAGCAATTAAATGTTGATGCGATACATCCTGGATACGGTTTTCTTTCCGAGAATGCTGTTTTTGCAGAAAAAGTAAAGAAAGCGGGAATCATTTTTGTCGGCCCATCTCCAGCTGCTATTGAAGTAATGGGGTCCAAGCTTGCCGCAAAACATGCAGTTTCAAAGTATGATATCCCTATGGTTCCTGGTACAGAGGATGCTATTTCTGATATTCCTGCGGCAAAAGTAAAAGCAGCAGAAATTGGCTATCCTATTCTGATCAAAGCCAGTGCAGGTGGTGGAGGTAAAGGAATGAGGATCGTTGAAAATGAAGAAGAGTTTGAAGAGCAAATGAATAGAGCAATTTCCGAAGCGCAATCTGCATTTGGAGATGGAGCTGTTTTTATAGAGAAATACATCACTTCGCCAAGACATATCGAAATCCAAGTTTTGGGCGATACGCATGGAAATGTGGTTCATTTATTCGAGCGCGAATGCTCTGTACAAAGAAGACATCAAAAAGTAATTGAAGAAGCTCCCTCAGCTGTTGTGTCAGAAAAGATGCGAAATGCCATGGGAGAGGCAGCAGTCAAAGTAGCTAAGGCTTGTGATTATTATGGTGCTGGCACGGTAGAGTTTATTGTAGATGAAAATCTTGATTTTTACTTTTTAGAGATGAATACCAGACTTCAGGTGGAGCACCCGGTGACTGAGATGATTACAGGAAAAGACCTTGTGAAAGAGCAGATTTTGATTGCAGAAGGTCATCCTTTGAGTTTTGCCCAAGAAGATCTTAAAATTCACGGACATGCAGTAGAGGTGAGAGTTTACGCCGAAGATCCGAGAAACAATTTTCTCCCTGACATTGGAAATTTACAAACCTATATCAGACCTCAAGGTGCTGGTGTTCGTGTGGACGATGGTTTCGAACAAGGTATGGATATTCCTATTTATTATGATCCGATGATTGCCAAATTGATCACACATGCTGATACAAGAGAGTTGGCAATGGATAGGATGATTAGAGCCATTGAGGAATATTACATCACGGGGATCGAGACAACTTTGAATTTCTGCAAGTTTGTGATGGAACATGAAGCCTTCAGATCGGGTAATTTTGATACCAAGTTTGTAGAGAAATATTTTACACCTGATAAGTTGGATATTCAGTGGACTGAGGAAGAACTGAAATTACTAGCTGCGGCATCAGTAGAATTGATAGAGAAGGAAAAGAAAAATCTGAGAAAAGTTAAATCCATGCAAAATGGAGCTTTACCTCGGACAAATTGGAAAAACAGGTTACACTAATGGCAGAAATTCTACCCATAAAAGCTTGGAGATACCATGAAAAACTAAGAGGTCAAATTGAAGATTTGACCTCTCCTCTTTTTGACGTAGTTTCTTCTAAGCAGAGGGAGGTTCTTTACGCCAACCCTTTGAATAGTATTCACCTTTCCGTTCCTCTTGGGGATGCGCCTAGTACGAATGCTACAGAGACCTTAAAAAAGTGGAAAAAGGAAGAAGTCCTTGTACAAGATGTGATTCCTGGGATATATGTTTATTATCAATATTTTCGACTTCCGGGACAAGATGAAGAATCATGCAGAAAGGGTTTTGTAGCCCAAATTAAAGCATATGATTGGGAAGAGGGTATGGTTCTCAGACATGAAAATACCATCGCTAAAGCGGTGAATGACAGGGTAGACTTGTTAAAAGAAACTAAATTTCAGCCAAGTGCTACGCATGGGTTATACGAGGACTCACTTCATCTCTTAGAACCATACATGGATAAGGCCATAGAAGACCCAATTTATGATTTGGAGGACTATCAGGGTGTCAGAGAAGTGATGGCGGTGATTCAAGATGCGAAAATCATCAAGGAATTTGTCAAAGTAATTCAAGAAAAGCAGATTATTTTGGCTGATGGTCATCATCGCTATGAAGGTGCTATTGAATATAGGAAAGCCATGCGTAATGCTAACCCTGATCATACTGGAAATGAAGCTTATAATTTCCACATGATGTACTTTACCAATGCGCTATCAAAAAACCTTCGCATTCTTCCCACACACAGGATTTTTTCTGGATTTCAGATAGAAGAAGAAGTGCTACTTGAAAAAATTAGTGAGTTCTTTTTTGTCAAAAAGCTCAATGATGTAGAAGAAATCGAAGAGCTGATCTTACAGAAAAAGTGGGCATTTGGATTGGTAATTGGGGATCATCCCTATAAAATCCGCTTGTATCCTGAAATGTTGGATCAGATGCCATCAGACATTCCTGATGTGATCAAAAATCTTGATTTGATGGTTTTACATTATTTTCTTGTAGATCGGGTTTTAGGTATTCCATTAGCAGATCAGCGCTTTTCTGATCAAATAGAGTACGAAAGAAATCTTAGAAGGTGTATCAGTAGGACGATTTCTGGGAAGGCTTCTTTCAGTGTCATCACCAAAGATATTTCCATGAATCAAGTGCTTGAAGTCTGCAAGTCAGGGCATACAATGCCTCAGAAATCAACGTATTTCTATCCTAAAACATTGTCAGGCTTACTCTTTGCTTCCATAGATGAAATAGATTTTGAATTTCCATATCATATGTTTCAGTCATGATTACACTCGGCAAACACAAACTAGTTCTCGCATCCAAATCACCAAGAAGAAATGAATTATTGAAGGGTTTGGGGGTAGAGTTCACGGTCAGAACCAAGGATACAGATGAAAGTTTCCCTGGCCATATGGATCCATTTGAGGTGGCTGGATTTCTTTCCAAGAAAAAAGCAGATGCATTTTTTGATGAATTGGCAGTTGATGAAATTCTAATCACTGCTGATACGGTAGTGATTTTGGATGAGGAAATTCTCAATAAACCTGCAGATAAAAGTGAGGCTTTTGAAATGATTGCCTCGCTTTCTGGGAAGACGCACCATGTCGTTACAGGCATTACTATCGGTTCGGGTTCAAATCATGTCACCTTGCAGGATACGGTGAAAGTTCACTTTAAAACGCTATCATCTGAAGAGATCAATTATTACATTGAAGCATTTCAGCCTTTTGACAAAGCAGGAGCTTATGGAATCCAAGAATGGATAGGTTATGTAGCTGTGGACAGGATAGAGGGGTCTTTTTATACAGTGATGGGTTTGCCGGTGCATCTTGTGTATGAAGAGTTAAAAAAAATAACTCTTTTAACTTCCCAATTTGAATCTTAGTGGTAAAACCATTACACTTACTCTAGCTTGGTCATTTAGAATATAAGGTGACCAATTATAAGGGTATTCATTTGCGATTCTATAAGCTTCCTTTACAATAGAAGGATGGATTTCTTCAGCATTAAGTATTTCAATGTTTTCTATATCCCCCTTTTCAGAAATTGTAAAAGAAATTAGTGCTTCTCCTTCCAATCTTTTATTTCTTGCTTGTGGTGGATAATTTAAATTTTTAGAAAGATATTTTTGCCATCCCATAATTCCATCTTTTGGTTCTGGCAATTGCTCCGATGAAATTAAGATCTCTTTATTTTCCTCATCAAAATATTTTGACTTCATTTTCGAATGTCTTGAATATTCAGAAATATAGAAGAGTTGACCTTTTGTATCATAGTTTTTGAACACAAAACTTCCGGAATTATTATCTTTAATTAGTTCCTGAAATATTTCTCCATCAGGGCGATATTTTAAAATAACCTGAGTTAAAATTTCACCATCTTTATTATTTTCTGTGTTGATTTCTTTTACCAACAAAGAATCTTTTAAAGTGTAGAATTTTTCCTTCAAACTTTTTTCTGAAATTTCATTTTTTACAAAATATACAGGGTTGCTTTTTTTCTTTTTTTCAAGAAGAAAGAAATTTTCGTCATACATCTTGATTTCTTGTCCAAAAATGAAGTTGCAAATGATTGTAAGAATGAATGTGGAGAATACTCTTTTCATAACTTAGGTTTTAAGTACGCAATCTATTTTTATTCTGTAGAAAATCAAAATCTTGAATAAAAAAAGAGGATCAGTATTGGCTGACCCTCTTTTTGAAATCTATAAATCTAGATTTTACTTATCCTTTTTAGTGATTTTAAGTAAATCACCATCTTTCAATTGCTTACTCACAATAAAATAAGGACCTGAAACTATTTCTTCTCCTTCATTGACACCTTCAATAATTTCAATGTTGTCAAAGTCAGAGATACCTGTTTTTATTTCTTTCTGAACTGCTTTTCCATTTTCTACAACATAGATCAATTCTTTCAACTTTGTGGTTCCATCAGGATTGTCATTGGTTTGATCTTCTCGTGTCGTTACAGCTGCCAAAGGAACAGACAAAACATTATCCTTCTTTTTGGTAATGATATCAACACTAGCGGTCATTCCTGGTCTGAAAGGAAATCTATTTTTTTCTGTCACGAGTTCAGCGTAAGATTCGTTGATGATTCTGATCTTTACTTCAAACTCAGTCACTGCATCAATACTTGCTTTAGTATTTGCGGAGTTTGCAATTGAAGTTACAATCCCCTTGAATCTTTTACCCACTGAAGCATAAGAATCTACGTCGATTAAAGTAGTATCTCCCAAGCTAATTCGAATGATGTCATTTTCATTGACATTGACTCTCACTTCCATTTTGCTCAAGTCAGCCAAACGCAACATTTCAGTACCTGCCATTTGCTGTGTACCTACTACACGTTCACCTTTTTCAACCAAAAGCTGAGAAACTGTTCCATTTACAGGAGAGTACACATTGGTTAATCTTAGATTTTCTGCAGCTTCATTGACGGTAGCTTGAGAACTTTTAATAATGAATTCGGCTCCAAGTACAGATTGTTTTGCTGCTTCAAGGTCATTTTTGGAAGTCAGATAATTGGATTGAGCCAATTCCCAATCTGAATCAGAAATAACTTTATCTGCGTACAATTTTTCGTTTCTTTCATAGTCTAACTTTGCACGTGTAAACTGTGCTTCAGAGCGCTGCAAATTTGCTTTTGCTTGAGCAAGGTTTGCCATTTGTTGATTTAAGTTAGCTCTAGCACGATCCAATGCAGATACAAAATTGTCAGGGCGGATTTTTACCAAAAGATCACCGATCTTAACAGAATCACCTTCCATGACATTCAGCTCGATGATTTCACCCGCTACATCTGGACTTAATTTTACTTCGATTTCTGGTTCGATTACTCCCGAAGCTGATACTTTTTCAACAATGCTAGTTTTTTTAGCGTTGCTAGTTTCTACTGCAACTTCTTTTTCTCCACCAATCCAACCGGCTGATTTACCAATAATTGCGAAAAGGATGATAGCACCTACTATGGCTAGTAAGATGTAAAGGACTTTGTTTGACTTTTTCTTTGCCATGATTTTGATTATATGTTAAGCGGGTTACCGAGATAAAAATCTAAAACTTTTACTCTAAAGATATAAGTGTATTTTGCTGTTATAAGATCTGCTTGTGCGTTGAAGAGATTGTTTTGTGCCAATTGGTAATCTGCAAAATTAATGGCGCCCGCATCAAATCGTTGTTCAGCAATTCTAAATGACTCTTCTAATGCAGCTACTCTTGTCAAGGAAGATCTGTATGCCTGATCTGAAGCGATAGCATTAGTAAAGGCCACTTCAATGTCTTGTCTCAATTGGTTTTTAACTTCAAAGGAGTTGATTTCACTCAGATTTTTTTGAAGTCTTGCTCTTTGTACTCCTGTTTTGTTTCTGAAATTAGAAAAAATCGGGATACTCAAACTCACGTTTGCTGCCTGGGAAAGGTTATTTTCTAATTGCGTGATAAAAGTAGGTCTATCAAAGCCAGGAACTGTTCGGTCTATATAGTTGGAAAATATATTTGCACCAATCCCTAAAGTTGGATAAAATGCTCCTTTAGCAGCTCTTACACCATATTCAGCACTTTCAATACCAAGCTCTGCAGCTTTGATTTGAGGCAAAATGTCTTTAGAGTAATTGTAAATTTCGTCTACACTTTGGCCTGAGATGTAGATGTCATCTACCGATAAGTCAGGTGCAATTACTTCGAAGTTAGGATCAAATGGTAATTGCATCGCCTGTAGCAAATTCAGTTTTGCACCTCTCAAACTGTTTTCAGCATTTAAAACTTCTAATTCGTTTGTCGCATTCTGAGCCTGTAGATCAAGTTTATTCGCTAAAGGTAAAGATCCAGCATCAACCAATTTGGTGGTGTTTCCAAGTTGTTGTTTGGTTGAAGCCATTTGATTTTTTGAAATTTTCAATTGCTCCTCTGCGAAAATCACATTGATAAATAGATTGATCACATTTAATGTGATGTTATTCTCAGTGGTTTTGACATTCAATTGGCTAACCTCAATATCAGTTTTAGCCTGTTTGATTGTGTTAGTGATCTGTTGCCCTGCAAATAATGTTAAATTCGAATTTGCAGATACATTGACGTTTCCAATTCTATCGGTTTCAAAGAGGTTGGTAACAGGGTTGATAGAACGTCCCCATCTGTATCCTGAACTTGCTCCTGCTGACAAAGATGGAAGCCTTTGGCCTTGACTTTGTAGCAGTGTTGCCTCACTCAATGCTTGATTGATTTGGCTTCTTTTCAGCGTTAGGTTATTTTCTAACGCAATTTCGATACAGGATTCTAAGTCTAAAGTAAGACTTTCACTACTCTGCGCTTTTAATTCCGAACTGGAAAAAAATACGAGAAATAATAAGCCTAAAATGTAATTGTGTTTCATTCTTTTATAAGTCAATATCTGGTATGTAAATTATTTCCTTTATCCATGGTAAGCTTTTCATGTATTCGATTGTAATAGGTTGTAGTCCCGAATCCATTTCAATGACGTGACAAGCTTGATCATTTTTCCCTTTTCTAGAAACTGACATGGTGGCAATATTTGCCTTTTCCTGTGCGATTACACTTGAAATAAATGCAATAGCACCTGACACATCATGCGCTTTGATAATCAATGTATGCATCTGTGCAGTGAAATCGGCTGTGAATCCATCCACAAAAGCAATGTTGATCAAGCCGCCGCCAAGACTTTCTCCAATCACTTCTACTTTCTTTTCACCTTTGGTGAGATTTAATTTGATCGTATTTGGATGATAGACAGAAGCATTTCCTATTGATTTGAATTTGTATGAAAGACCAGCTTCCTCAGCCAATTCAAATGCTTGTTTGATTTTAGGATCATCTGTTTTGAAATCCATCAAGCCTCCTAATATCGCTTTGTCACTTCCATGTCCTTCGTAAGTTCTTGCAAAAGAATTGTAAAAAGTGATATCTACATGGTCAGGTTTCTCACCGAGAATTCTAATCGCAGCTCGGGCAATTCGTACCACACCCGCAGTATGGGATGAAGAAGGTCCAATCATTACAGGCCCGATCATATCAAAAACACTACTTTTACCACTCATGGGTTACCAAATTTTCAATTATTGTGCTAAATTAATATTTTAATACTAGTAATTTGTGCAAATTAAGTTTAGCGCCCTTAAATAGACTAGTATATTTTAATATTTAATTAAATTTAACAGAGGTCAGTTTTTTCAAAAACCAAAACTGTCCGAAAATGCACAAAATAATGAACGGTAACGATACAATTTTTTGGAAAAAAATAAATCTATCGAATTGGATAGAACAAAAATCACAAAATGTTAACCGCGCTTTTTTATTTGGGGATGGACTGTTTGAAACAATGGTGTTTCAAAATGGAAAGATCCGCTTCTCTGAGCTGCATTTGAAGCGATTGGTTACAGGCTGCGAAGTTTTAGGAATGAACTCCGAGCAATTGAGTACGATTGAAGAAATTGAACGGGCGCTAAAGTTGGGATTTGGTGAAGATAAAATGCTTCGTGTGCGATGGACTATTTATAGGTCAGGAAAAGGGAAGTATACACCCTTGACAGATGAAATAGAGGAATCCTTGCAAATTGAGGATTTTCATGCCGCTCCTTTGACCAAACAGTCTGCATTTGTTCATCCTGAAATATACTTGAGTAGTTCACCTTGGAGTAGCTGCAAAACTTTGAATGCACTTCCTTATGTCATAGCTAATCGCGACCGTGTTAAATTGGGCATGGAAGAAGTAATTTTGTTGGGTCAGGGAAGTTTTGTCTCAGAAGCTGGAGCTGCAAATTTATTTTGGGTCAAATCTGGAGTTTTTTATACTCCATCACTCGGGACAGGTTGCATCGAAGGGATTGGGAGAACCGTAATTATGGACATGTTGAAATCCAAGGGATTTGAAGTGCAGGAGGGATATTTTAGATTAGATGATATTTACGAAGCCTCGTCTGTATTTACGAGCAATGTTACTGGTATCAGCTATTTGCTTACGCTGGAAGGCAAAACCTTAGGCCAAGAGAGATTTGGAATGATAGAACAGTTGTTTGAGTTGGATAATAGTTATTAGGCGACTAGTTATCAGTGGATCAGATGGTTTTAAATATTATCTCAGGAGGTCTGACTTCACACAATATCAATCAGTAACAAGTATCCACCAATATCAAAATCTAAATTGAATCAATTTTTAATTCTCAATTAAATTCAAAATATCAGATGCCCTATATCGCTACCGCAGCTTTAATATGTGGATGCGGATCATAGCCGATCAATTCAAAATCTTCATACTTAAAGGAGAAAATATCTTTGACTTCAGGATTGATCTTCATCGTTGGAAGTGGTCTACATTCTCTAGACAATTGAAGTTGTGTCTGCTCCAAATGGTTGCTGTATAAATGCGCATCTCCAAAAGTATGGATGAAATCGCCCACTTCAAGATCGCAGACTTGGGCTACCATCATCGTAAATAGGGCATAAGAAGCTATATTGAAAGGAACACCCAAAAATACATCCGCACTTCGCTGGTAAAGCTGACAGGAAAGTTTTCCATCAGCAACATAAAACTGAAAAATGCTGTGACAAGGTGGTAGAGCCATGTTGTCCACATCGGCCACATTCCATGCACTTACGATGTGTCTTCTGCTATCCGGTTTGGTTTTGATTTGGTGAATTAGGTTTTTGATCTGATCGATTTCTCCACCTTTTCCATCCGGCCAATGTCTCCATTGGTAACCATATACAGGCCCCAAATCTCCATTTTCATCAGCCCATTCATCCCAAATACTCACTTTGTTGTCATTCAAGTATTTGATGTTGGAGTCACCATTGAGAAACCAAAGCAATTCGATGATGATGGAGCGAAGGTGACATTTCTTAGTCGTGACCAAAGGAAAACCATCTTTGAGGTTGAATCGCATTTGATATCCAAATACGCTGATTGTTCCCGTGCCAGTTCTGTCTCCTTTTTGGACGCCATGCTCCAAAATATGTCTCATCAAATCGTGGTATTGCTTCATTTTCAGTCTTGAATTTTAATAGGTCAGCAAGATAAAAAGATTATAAATAATCAGAAAGGTCAATTTATGGTTTATATCTTTGAACCCGACATTTATTTAAAAATATGTTTGATAAAAAATCTTCTTTATATGGATTAGGGCTTGCAGGATTGATCAGTTTGATCTTGATTTTTCTCCAACCGAAAGTTGTCTTTGATTACGATTTCGAGCAGTTTTTTCCTCAGAATGACGAGGACTTGATTTTTTATCAGAATTTCAGAGAAACATTCGAAAATGACAATGACTACCTTCTGATCGCTTTGGGTAGGGAAGAGGGTGTTTTTGATTCTGCATTTTTAGCTGAAGCGCTAGCTGTTCAAAATAAGTTTGAAGAACTTCAGTTTAGTGAAGAAATTGTTTCCCTATTGACTTTGGAAGAGCCAATCATCAATGCATTTGGAATTCGTTACAGTCGAATCTTGAATTGGGATGATGAAGAGAAACTATCCAGATCAAAAGAAAAGTTGGACTCTCACCCACAATATTCAGAAAATTTGATCAGTAAGGATCAGAAATTTCTTCTGCTGATGTTGAAAAATCAGCAAATGATCTCTAAAGAAGATGGAGATCAGCTCAATCAGGAAGTCAAAGATATCCTTTTGGAATCCGATATTCCTGAGTACCACACGGCTGGAAAAATCAAAGCCCAAGGAGAATTTGTGGATTTACTTCAGGAAGAATTTGCCTTTTTTCTTTCTATTTCCATTGTCTTGATTTTGGTTTTGTTGTATTTGATTTTCAGAACCTGGTGGGGTGTAGTATTGCCTCTTGTGGTTTTACTTTTTGGAATTGGATGGACGATTGCCATTATTTTATTGACAGGAAAAGCGCTCGATGTCATGTCAGTAATGCAGCCGACGATTTTGTTGGTCATTGGGCTAAGTGCCTTGGTGCATTACCTTACACTGTATCTCCAAAAACTCCGTCTCGGATTGCCAAAAGATCAAGCCATCAAAGCCACTTTCAAAGGCTTGTTTTTGGCTGTTTTCCTTACATGCTTGACTACAGCCTTGGGTTTCACCACGCTGTATTTCACCAGCGCCATTAGCTTAAAGTTGTTTGGAATTTATACAGCCTTGGGTGTGATGGTGATGTTTATGGCAGTTGTGTTGATTACGCCGGGTTTACTTTACCTTTTCAGCCCGCTCAAAGTCGTTGAACGCAACAAATTCAAAGAATTTTGGCAAAGGGCATTGAGAAAATCTTTGCTTTGGACTTTCGGTCATAAAGCTTTGATTATTGCAGGGTTTGGTATCATTTCTATACTTTCCATCCTTGCAGCGACAGATTTGAAAATCAATGGTTACCTCTTAGATAATCTACCTAGAGAGCATGAATTGGTGCAAGAGTTTGAGTTTTTTGATCAGGAATTTGGAGGTTCCAAGCCTTTGGAGATTTTTATTCAAGCAGGCGATTCAGCAGAGAGTTTGTTGGAATTGGATGTGTTGAGAGAATTGGATAAACTTGAGCAATTCGTCCAAGAAAAATATCAGGCAGGGGCGGTGATTTCACCCCTATCTCTGGTGAAAGTCCTTAATCAAGCCCAAAATTCCGGAAATATCAAAGCTTTTGCACTTCCTTCTCAAGGTCAATTCCAAAGAATGCAACCGTATATCAATCAAGCTTTGGAGCAATCGGATTATCAATTGATTTCTTCTGATCGCAAACAAGGACGGATGTCTTCCCGGACGGCAGATATTGGGAGTTTGAAGAGTGATGCCATCAACAAAGAATTTTTTGAATTTATAGAAACTGAAATTAATCCAAATCTACTCGAAGTCAGACTGACAGGAACCTCCAATTTGATCGATAAAAGTCACCGAACCATCTCACAGCAAATGGCAAAAGGATTGGGTGTGGCGATTATTTTGGTTGGCCTGATAGCTGGTTTTTTATTTCGGTCATGGCGGATTTCCTTTATGATTTTGTTGCCCAATCTTATTCCACTCTTATGGATGTGTGGCGTGATGTGGCTCTTGGATATAGATTTGAAATTAACGACTGCTGTGATTTTCACAGTGGCTTTCGGGATTGCTGTAGATGACAGTATCCACTTTATGACCAAACTTCAATCAGAACTCAAGCTCGGGAAAAGCATGCTTTATGCAATCAAAAGAACATACTTTGAAACAGGAAAAGCGATTATCCTCACAACAATTATCCTAGTTTCAGGGTTTGCAAATCTTACGCTCAGTGATTTTGGAGTTACCTTTTATTCCGGTTTACTGATCAGCTTAGCTTTAGTATTTGCAGTCCTAGCTGACCTGATGCTCCTCCCGGTGTTGCTTTTGTCAATGCAAAAGGTCTGGAAAGAAAAAAGGAAAGATAAAGTAGGAGGGGAGAGGGATGAAAAGGTGGGTGTATAAATTTTTACTTATTCGAATTAATTTTGCTTTTAGTCATTTCGACCATCGGGAGAAATCTCAAACTTTTTATATCTACCGCTCTCATATTTAAGGATTTCAACTTCTTTTTTGGCGTCCTTTATAATTTTTTCGCAATTTTCATTCTGTTCATAAAGTTCTATCGAATTGACAAATTCAAGATCAGCATATTGGTTGGTATAAGTATTTGAAATTTTCAGTTCTTTTGTGTGTACTTCAAATGTCCCTAGACATGTTGTGTCTGTTTCTCCAACGTAATGTGAGATTGGGAATTCTTTTAAAACCACATTCAGTTTTTCCCCATCGGAAGTATAAAGGGATAATTCAGTAATCGATGATGGATTTGGTCGACTTTGATTTGCATAAAATACCTTCAGTCCAAAAGCCACATTTGTTTTATTCAATTTATAAATCGATGGTTCGATTTCGATCTGATCAATTCTAACAGCATCGCTGAACCATTCTTTTTCACCTCTGAATTTTGCCTTAATTGTACCAGATTTTTTGTCGGTAAGAATGAGATTATTATTTAAAATCATATATCCTTCCCCTTCTTCGGCGATTTCAGGAATTACAATCAATATATCATTCTCAAATTCTTGTGAAACTGCCAGTTGAAAAAATATAGCTGAGTTTTTAATTCCAACTTTTTGAGCAGTTTCTTCAACCAATTCTCGAGATTCCTTTTGTCCTAGACAATTGAAGGATAAAGTCAAAAAAATTATAATCAGAAGGTGTTTCATATCGTTTTGCCTTGTAAAACAGGTTTGAGTTTTTTGGATCAAACTTATCAAGAATGTCTGAGTATTAAATTGAGACCTCTAGTTCTACAAACTTAAAAAATTTTAAGCCATGCTTGGTGGTTTAATCTTGCTATTGGTCATTTCGACCATCGGGAGAAATCTCAAACATAAATAATATTTATTGGTGTAAGATAGAGTTCATCGTCTATTTTGCCTAGTAGCTAACCCCAACATGTTAACGTATCTACAATACAAAGCCTGCTAAATTGGAAAGCCTTGTACTACAAATGTTATTTCTATTAAAACTAATCCTTTTTTATCATTCAAGCAAATCAATCAATAAAGCAAATAAGCCTTACTCAGCTCTTTGAATTTCTCCAAATCAGCTTGCCAAGTAGCTCGGATTTCTAGTTCGGTTTTGCCGGCTAGGATGTCTTTTCGGAGTTGGTCGGTGCCGGCTAGTTTGTCGAAGAAATTGTTGAAGAATTTTTCCTTTTTTCCAGAAGTCTGATAGGCTTCCAGCAAATACTCCAAGGTAAATCGATGTGTCAAGGGTACACTTCTCAAATCTCTCCCATAGCAAAGTTTATTTTGGTGTGGAGGATTTTTTGACATGCCATCTATGCTGACCGGTTTGAAGGAAAATTCGCCATATTTTGCATCAGGGAAACCATACACTTGAAAAGGAAAATAGGTACCTCTGCCAACAGAAATATCAGTTCCTTCGAAAAAACAAAGCGAAGGATATAGTCTTATGGAAAGATCATTGGGTAAATTGGGTGATGGCTTCACCGGTAAACTGTAAGCCATTTCTCTTGACCAATTTTCAATTTTGATGATTTCCAACTCGGTTTTTACCTTGTTTTTCAACCAACCTTCTCCATTGATCATATTTGCAAGTTCGCCTACAGTAAGTCCATGCACTACAGGAATAGGGTGCATTCCGACAAAACTCTCAAAGCCCTTTTTCAAAACAGGTCCATCAATATAGTCTCCATTTGGATTTGGTCTATCCAAAATCAGCATTGGAATCTTATTTTCAGCAGCACTTTCCATTACATAATGCATCGTGCTGATGTAGGTGTAAAAGCGCAAACCTACATCCTGCAAATCATAAATGATCAAATCTAGCCCTTTGAGAGATTCAGGGGAGGGCTTTTTATTATTTCCATAAAGAGAAACAAGCGGAAGTCCCGATCTAGAATCAATTTCATTGTTTACAGCTTCTCCAGCATCTGCATCACCCCGAAAACCATGTTCGGGAACGAAAACTTTCACCACATCGATTCCTTCCATCATCAGAAAGTCAACCAAGTGGAT
This sequence comes from Belliella aquatica, assembly GCF_014637795.1. GTDB lineage: Bacteria > Bacteroidota > Bacteroidia > Cytophagales > Cyclobacteriaceae > Belliella > Belliella aquatica. The sequence goes on from NZ_BMFD01000003.1 coordinate 386,285, forward strand.
GTTATTTTTGGTACTCAGAATACTGGTTTGATTGACAACAAGTCCTATTTTTTTACCTTGAAGCTGTTCTAAGTATTCCTCTAATCTATCCGCAGCAGGTAAGATTTGGGAGTTTACCTTTTGCAGGACTAGCCCAGTTTTTGTTTGAGGGCTTTGACAAAATGCCAAGCTTTGAAGTAAAAAAGTAAGAAGGAATGCGATTTTCATTTGCTTCATGTTATTTTGCGCTAGATTTCCACCAAATTATAAAACTTCGTTGAACCTTTCCTATTTCATTGCCAAAAGAATCAGTTTTAAGAGAACCGGTGGTTTCACAGGAACGATCCATAGAATTGCAGTTGCCAGCGTGGCGATAGGCTTAGCAATTACGATGATTTCTTTTATGATTCTTGGAGGTTTTCAAAATGAAATTTCCAACAAGGTATTTTCTTTTACAGGACATTTTCAAAGCATGAAATTTGTATCAGGCAATGCTTTTGAAGAATCTCCCATTTCTACGAATGCTGATTTTTTCCAAAATTATCAAAATTTAGAATTTATCAAGCATGTTCAAGTTTTTGCGCACAAGCCAGGTTTGCTGAAGGGTGATGAAGAAGTCGAGGGTGTCTTGATGAAAGGAGTTGGGCCGGATTTTGACTCCTTGAGTTTCAAGCCATCTATTATCAAAGGTCGATTTATTCAGTTTTCAGATTCTGCTGCGAGCAATGAAATCGTTTTGAGCAAAAAGATAGCCAATAAATTGCTTTTGGATGTGGGAGATCGGGTGACGATGTATTTTGTGCAGGAGCCACCAAGATTTAGACGATTGGAAATTGTAGGGATTTATGAGACTTTCTTGGAGAATTTCGATGATAAAATTCTTTTAGGTGATATTCAGACCATCAGAAATCTCAATGCTTGGACGCCAGATCAGGTTGGAGGCTTTGAGATTTTTGTTGATGATCCGAGCCAATTGGATAGCTATGCAGAGCCTTTGTATGACTTCTTGGATTTCGATTTAAAGTTGATCAAAGTGACTGAAAAGTATATGGAGATCTTTGATTGGTTGCTTTTGCTCAATAACAATGTCTATGTATTTCTTTCTCTGATTCTGTTTGTGGCTGCATTTAATATGGTTTCGATCCTGTTTATCCTGATCATGGAAAGAACCCAAATGATCGGTGTGCTCAAGGCTATAGGGGCTAAAAATGCACAGATCAGAAGAATTTTTGTATGGAATGGAGTGAGGATAATAAGTCGAGGCTTGCTGATTGGAAATGCGATTGGTATTGGATTCGGATTGCTTCAGGATCAATTCAGGATTATTCCCTTGGATTCGGAGAATTACTACATGAGTTTTGTTCCCATTGATTGGAATTGGCCTGTATTTTTATTCCTAAATCTAACCGTGCTGATTGTAACCACGCTCGTTTTATTCATTCCAGCGATGCTCATCAGCAATATCAAACCGATCAAAGCAATCAGGTTTGATTGATTGGTTTATAGGTTTTGAAAATACTTCGGAGTTTCATGTAAAGTACGCCCAATACAGCTTCTTTAAAAATCCCCGTGCTCATCTTGGATGTGCCCCGAGTTCGGTCTGTAAAAATAATAGGCACCTCGACAATTTTAAATCCTAGTTTCCAAGCAGTGAATTTCATCTCTATTTGAAACGCATAGCCAACAAACTTGATTTTGTTGAGATCCATCGCTTGGAGCACTTTGGCTGTATAGCATTTGAACCCTGCGGTGGTGTCTTTGATTGGAATCCCAGTAATGAACTGAACGTATTTGCTTGCGAAAAATGACATCAAGACCCTTCCCATAGGCCAGTTGACGACATTTACACCAGTGATATACCTTGAGCCAATGGCCATATCAAAGCCTTCGTTTGCACAAGCATGATGCAGTTTGATCAGGTCATCAGGATTATGTGAAAAATCAGCATCCATTTCAAAAATGTACGAATAGCCTTTTTCCAAGGCGTATTTGAAACCTGTGATATAAGCCGTGCCAAGTCCTAATTTCCCTTTTCTCTGAATCAGATGAAGCCGACCAGTAAATTCATTTTGGAGTTTGATGACCTCCAAAGCAGTTCCGTCGGGGGAATTATCATCTATGATCAAAAGCTCAAAATTACCTTCAAGATTCATGACAGCATGAATAACCTCCCGGATATTTTCCAGTTCGTTGAAAGTAGGAATGATGACTAATTTTTCTTTTTCCATAAGACCAATCTCAAAAGTAGGATTAAATCAGCATATAAATAATGAAAAACAGTTAAAATGATATAATTTCGACACTAAAATAAACCCAATCAAGAAAGTGTAATGAGTCAAATAGCAATAATTACCTATGAAGCAAAAGGTTCCTATGCAGCTAACAATGTGGAAGATGAAGATCAGGTTTTGGCATCTATTTTAGATGAAATTGCTGTTGACTACAAATTTGAGATTTGGTCAGATAAGGCGGTTGATTGGAGTCAATATACTTGCTTGCTACTCAAATCACCTTGGGATTATTTTGATCGGTATGAAGAGTTTTTGGCTTGGTGCAAACAAATCCAAGATTTGGGGATTCCGGTTTACAATGATTTGGAAACGGTTATTTGGAATTCAGATAAGAAGTATTTGAAGGAAATTGATGAGAAAGGTTTCCCGATTGTGAAAACCAAGTTTTTGGAAAAGGGAAAAAGTGCAGCTGATGTATATGCTTGTTTTGCGCTTTATGATGTTCAGGAATTGATTATCAAGCCAACAGTCAGTGGAGGCGCCAAGCATACTTTGAAAATCAACGTGCGCGATTTTGAGTTGAAGAAAATGCAAATTGATGATTTACTGAGACAAGAGGACTTTATGGTGCAGCCTTTTGTAGAGGAAATTGTAGCAGTAGGGGAGTATTCCTATATTTTCTTCGATGGTAAATTTTCCCATGCTGTTCTCAAAAGTGCCAAATCAGGAGATTTCCGTGTTCAACATTTCTTTGGTGGTGAAATCACGATTGTTCAGCCAAGTAATGGTGAATTAGCATACCTTGAGTCTTTAGTAGAGGCTTTTGCGAAAGATACGCTTTATGCTAGAGTTGATGGTGTATGGAGAGGAGATAGGTTTTTATTGATGGAGTTGGAATTGATCGAGCCTTACCTCTTTTTATTCACTTCAGAGGCAGCCAAACTCAATTATATCCATGCACTCAAGAGTAGACTTTTTTCATAACTGTATCCATAAAAAATTTTCTTTCCAAAAAAGGAATTCAATAGAGCCAAAGTAGTGGGTTTTACCCAAGGTATGGTGAGTGAGGATTCCCGCTTTTTTATGTCATTTTTAGGTTCAAAATGACAGAGTCAAAAAAAAATTAAAAAAAAAGTAAAGTTTTTTTAATTTTTTTTCGCGCTTCTGAATGCATCAATTTGGGGTGAAATACAAATTTCTTCGAGTGATAATCATTTACTTTTTTGTGTAAGTTTTTCATCTTGATAAATTTAGTTTGAAAGCATTTTTTGTCTTGTACTACAGATGTTTAGCATGTTTGGAAATCAAAAAATATGTGCAATATTGGTGTATGAATTGATGATTTAGCTTGCTGAATAGTCAATTTTTAGACAAGGAAATCAAGTAAAATAACTAACATTAAATATCATGAAAAACACAAAAAAATTGATTTTGGCAAATGTATTTGCAATGCTTGCAGTAATACTATTTCTTACTCTAGGTAATACGTTTGGGATTGAATTTGGAAGTGCATCAACTTCCTTATTGGTAAAGGCTTTGTTCCTTTTGACTCCGCAGGTAGGGTTTATTTATCTGTATTGGATGTCATTAAGGTCATCTGAAGAAGGAGAGATTGCTTAGGTTTATATTGGTTTATGTGGAAAAATGTCCGACTGAGAATGTTGGGCATTTTTTTTATGCTAAATTTTCTAGCAGAAAATCAGGGATTTAAGAATTGTTAAAGTTTTTTCGAACTCGACTATTTGGAATATTAAGTATTCAAGCTACCTTTGCAATCCGTAAAGCAAGCAATTGAACAAGCGGATTTAAAGATGTAGTAGATTTATCTGTTATTAATCTTTAAAATAAGAGGACTGGCAGATTTATCTGCTATCAGCCTTTGAAAGAAAATAGAGGAGTGGCAGATTTATCTGCTATCAACCTTTGAGAAAAAATAGAGGAGTGGCAGAGTGGTCGATCGCGGCGGTCTTGAAAACCGTTGTACCGTGAGGTACCGGGGGTTCGAATCCCTCCTCCTCTGCAATGTGCCAGAACGTAACTGTTCTGGCTTTTTTTATGCTTAAAATTTACTCTGTTAATAACATCATTTTTCAGAATAAAATATTTAATAAGTTTTATATACAGTATAAAATATAGATTATAAGCTATTTTTATAATATAAGTGATACTTATATCAACAGACAAGTGTACACACTTTTACCCATGTCATTCCTTTGTATCATGCTTTTACGGATATATTAGTGTGTACATAGGTTAAACATACAGTGTGTACAGTGTCGGTACTGTCATTTTTTTTCACTATCTTGATAAGAAATAAGGGGTGTAAAAATGGCCTTCAAAGGTCTTTAAACAATGTTTTATGTCAATTTTCAGGAAGCTAAATTTATCAATTTTATCAAGGGAAACTGGTGCCAATAGCAACGAAGTAACTATCTATATTAATATTAGAGTTACTGACCTTGGAACCAAGAGAAAATCAGTTGGAATTACCATTCCTAAAAAGAATTATTCAAATGGTCAGATCATTGGCAGAACCGACATTGCTCGAAATGCTATTAAAAAGATTGAATCTATAAAAGATAAACTTCAGGAATCTTTTGATGACTTGGTAGAAAGGGAAATGGTTCCTTATCCTGATTTGGTGATTGAAAATTTAAGTAGGGAAGAAAAAAATTCAATTGGTTTAATGACTTTGTGTGATAAAGTTCTTGAACAAAAAAATCTTGCTGTAAAAGCCGGCCAATCTTCGAAGGATTTACCAGAAAAGTTCAGAACTCTTAAAACTCAATTACAGGGATACCTTCAAAGCAGCTTTAATAAAAATGATACCTATTTGCATAGAATAAATTTTGAATTCATTTCAAGTTTTGCTCATTACCTCTTGTCACCAGAGGTTAATAATGGTAATGTAACAGTAAATAAAAAGATGTCAAATCTTAGTCAGGTATTTACTTATGCTGTAAAAAATGATTGGATGCGAAGAAATCCTGTTGATGATTGGAGATCCTTGCCAGAACCAAGCACTAATAATGAATTTTTAACTGAGGAAGAACTTCTAAAAGTTTATGAATTTGAACTTGAAAATGATTCCTATGAAATAGTTAAAGACGCGTTTATTTTTATGTGCTTAACTGGTCTTGCTATTTCAGATACAAAAAGGCTTACTTATAAGCAGATTGCTGAAAGAGATGGGCAATGTCATATTGTATATGTAAGAAAGAAGACTCAAAAGCTAATGGAGATTCCTTTATTGGGTAAAGCTGAAGAGATATTAAAAAAATACTACAACAAACCACTGCAGCTTTCAAAGAAAAAGTCTCGGATCAAAACTATTGAAGACCCTATTTTCCCGATTCAGGCAGATCCATTGTTTAATAAGAAGCTGAAAAGGATGTTTGAATACAACGAGCTTGAACTTGATTTTGATATTTCTTCACATTGTGGAAGAAAAACATTTGGAAATCTTGTATCTGTAAAGATGGGTATGTCTCATGCTTCTGCACTTTTGGGTCACAGTTCAGTCAAAACCACAGAGAAAAACTACGTTGATAATTTCTCCAAGGATGCATCAAAAGAGAGGAATAAGGATATGGTTAAATTTCTATCAAATCTTAGTTAAAACCCCGAATTATAATTATTCCTAAAAAGAATAATTATCATCTTTTTCGTATCTTGTAGTCTAAACATAACACATTTCGGATATGAGTGAACAAGAGCAAAAGAGTCTCCAATTTATTGAGAACAGGATTGAAAGTATACTTAAAAATATGTTTGAAGATTTTAAAAGATCACTTTCTAAAGATTTAAAAATTAAGCAGTCGGGGCAAATGAAACAAGAAGAAGAGATTCTCCAAGAAAATAATGTCAAGTATTTGAAAGCTGGTGAAGCTGCCAAGATGTTAAATGTGAGTACAAGAACACTTCAGAGATGGAGGAAGTCATGTGATATTCCACACATCACCCGAAGAGGTCTTGCTTACTACTCACATAAAGATATCAAAGCGATTTTGAATGGCGAACTTGATATTTCAAGATCAAAAGAAGAAGTGCAAACAATTAAAAGAGGAAGAAAGCCTGTTTTGGGCGAATATTAATCAAGATCAAGTTTTTTCAATAATGTTTTTGATTGCTATTTCACAAGATACCCTTTCGATTTGTTCAATATTTAGCTCCGGTAAGCAGTCATTTCCCGATTGATCTTTGACCCCTATAATCCAGATACTCATGAGAGTTATCCCAGTTGCCGGTTCTGGGATTTCCTTACACCTAAAGACAACAAGATAAAGTGTTCCACCTTCCGAATAAGGGAAGGCAGAACCATGGTAATTATTTTGACTATTTTTATCCATTAATTGAGGCCTAAATCAATGTTGTCAACCATACCATACTCTATGGTTTCAGCAAATCCAAATGCCCTATTATTGAGTTCTGCAACTGTTCCGAATATATTACCAAATACCTTTTCTTTTTGGCTGTAAACATGGGTAGTAAAGTGTGTAACTCCCTGAAATAAGCCCATAAGGTTATTACCAATATCTCCAGTTTCTTTTTTCAAAGAATTGGATAAACTTTCGATCTTATTCTTTTTTCTGGTGCCAATACTATCTTCATTTCCCAATTCTATATTCAGAACTCGTTCGATCATCATTTCAACAAGAATAGGGTCTACATCAATTTCCTTCCAAAGAGTTAGCTTTCTTTCGAGCCTTCTTTGTTCCTCCATATATGTTTCAAAGCTCAGGATTAAATCGTCAATTCTGGCATCAATTGCTGCAGTATGGGGTATTGAGAATGCCCTACCTTTATACATTCTCGAGAATTGATTTTCACATCTTAACATAGTGTGACTGCTTGCTATAAAGAAGCCTGTTGAATAGTCGTGACTATTGCCAATTACCATATAGTTGTCAAAATCAAAGCCAGCAATCTTTCTTCGATCTGATTTCAGATATGCAATAATTTTCTTACCTCCTTGAAATTCGCTGAACCCATGAAACTCCATTCCGGTAATTTTTATCATGCTTTCCACAACATCCTTGAACTTCATATTTGGAGTTGGGGTATAGCTTCTTTTACATACATTTAAAAGTGCCCCGTTGTCAGATCTCGTTAGCATTTTGTAGTTCTTTAATGTATGTCCGTTTTTATTAAATAGTCTTTCTGTCTGGATTTCCCAGTCAAGTTCCGACGAAATTGGCTTGATTATAATGCCCATAGTTCTTGCTTGTTTAGATTGATAAATTGATTATACTGTAACTTCTTGATTTACTTTTTTGAGCTCACTATCAAGTCTGTAGTAATCCTTGTAGCGTTCAATTACTACATGTAGATCATTCTCGATGTAGAGTTCTTTGTTCTGTATGAACATATCCATTGGAGTTTTTCCAGGGAGGTAGCCATCTGAGTTTGTCACAAATTGGTATTTCACACCTTGTCCAGCCTCGTTTTTGACATAGCGCGAATAGAGTACACATGTAGCCTCTTTTTCTACCAAACCCTCCCATTCGCGCCCTTTTATTTTAGTCCTTACCACAGTGTTCCCATCAGCATCAGTCAGGTACTCAACATGAGAGATCACAAAAACAAATTTATTTTCAAGTGATTTGAGTTGTTGGAAGAATTCATATACTCCAGAATTGTAATGGTTGAAAACATCAAATCCTTTGTATTTTGCTTTACACTCTGCAAGAAGCATATCTGTGAAGGCGCTAAAGGAATCGATGATTACATTCTTGATTTTTTCAGATCCTCGTAGCTTGTCTATGATCATTGATGTATATTCTTTCACTGACATGGCAGGTACACCTCTCTTACCGTCTTTTGGTAGTATGGCGTCTTTGGGACCCATTGGGAAATTCACAACTCCTTTAGAAAAGAATGGTAATTCCTTTTTTTCATAGTTAAGTATGATGGTTTTGTCATCAAGATTTCTAAGAGACGTTGTTTTGCCTGTTGAAGGATTTCCAACGATCATTGTTAGTAAGTTCATAAATTTTGAATTTTGGTTAAAATGAAAGATCCCTGACCGATAGGGCCAGGGATCTGGAAAATTTAAATTTACATTAGTGTTTAGTTTTAATTCTTGACTTTGCATGCAACAATTTTGTTAAGATCAAAGTCTTGATTATTACCATAAAACTGATTCTGTTTTATTATCCATTCTTTATTATCCTCAAGCGATTTTTGAAAATAGCTTTTTGAGTCTCCAATTGGTTTTGCAAAGTATTTATTGTAGACAATTTGCTTTTGATTTTTATGAGAATCAAAACGAGAACCAAGTAGAACTCGGATTTTTGAAGGCTTACAGTTCTCAATAAAATTTTTCAATTCTGTGATATCACCTTCAAAGAATTTTACTAAATCTTCCTGTTCAAAATATGATATATTTTCTTTTTGGGGATCAAGTAGGCCTCGGATTAAGGATACTAATTCAGGCTCACCGATAATTGCCTGTCTTATGAAAGTATTTTCTGATTTATCAAATTTGAAATATTTTGGAGGTTCAACAAGAAAATTTTTAACGCTATGCAAATCCTCATAAAATATTTTCCCATAGGCATCAATTAAAGCATTTGCCTTATCTACTTCTCGTTCTAAATACTTATTTATCAAAAATAGATTTAATATAGCTTTGATCTTTCTCCCAGCTGGCCTTGTTTGCTCCAAAAAGAATGATAATTGTAGTTTTTTTCTACCGTTATCCATCAAAGTTATAAATGATTCCACTGCATTTTTTGAGGGTATTCCAAGTCTAAGGCATTCATCAATGTTTGGATTTAAAGCCACAATATTCATATCTGCTAATCCAACATAAACTTCTTTCTCTTTAAGAGGATTACTAATACTTTCAATTCTCATGATATAATTTTTTCATTGTAGTTTTCAGATTCGGCGAAATCTATCAGAAATGGTTTACTGAAAAGATTATTATGAATGCATGAATCACCTGAATAGGCTTTAAGAATAATACTGTTGGAGCAAATTAAACTTTTATTAAGTTGTTTGAATTCCAAGTAAATAGGAGAATGATCTGGGATCCTTTTTTTGATTGGACCTGAGTTTAATTTGCTAATTTCAATTATCTCTTCCTCGTTCAGATTTGGTTTTGTTATCATATCTAAAGGATCGAGTACGGCAAGTGTAGTTAAAAGCAATGGATTAAGCTTTTTTCTACTATTAAATTCAAGAAAAACAGGTATTGTTAAGTCAATACATTGTTTCTTGTACTGTGAATAATTTCGAAAAGAAAATTTTGCCTGAGGATGTGCATGTAATGTTCTATCAAAATATTTGATACTTAAATCAGGTATAAAGAGATTGACTCCTTCGTACTTGTAAATTTCATTTGTCTTGTTCATAATCTTTTTAAATATAATCCAAAGGTATAAATATAATTTCAGATTATAATATTATTGTACCACATTTTATGACTTTTTATCACCTTTCATTTTTATCCCCTTGACTATTGGATCGATAGGTATCGAGGTTAAGTCTGTTTTTGAAAAAGAAAGGATTAATTTTACCTCTTTTAGAATATTGGGGTTATTCACATAATGAATAAATTTCTCTGGTGAAGCCTTAACTTTAATGCGGAACAGAATAGCATCATCATTCATCAATGTAAACTTGTAAGCAAATGGATGATATTCGTACTCAATATTTACAACGCTATATTCTTTTGACTTTTCTCCATCTTCATTAATCTTTTTCCATAGCCTTTTTTTATAAAGTTCAGCTGCATGGGAATTATTCAAACTGAATAATTCATTGAGTTGAGTTAAAATCTCTGTCAGAGTTTTATTCTCTTTCATGCACTTGTCCACATAATCCTCAGCGCTTAATTTTGGAATATATTCATCTCTTGAGGGTTTGGAATTATCTTTCTCAATAATGACTATTGAATCACAATTATCGCATTTTGCTCCACCAATATGCCCCTTTTTATATTGCTTGATGTTTTCATTGCATTCAATGGAATTTCTATTGTCACAGTGTGTAATATATTGTTTGTTCATAGTTTCTTTCAAAAGAAAAAGGGAGCTTTAAGCCCCCTTTATGTGGAATATTATGATATTTCGTTAATCATTCAATTAACGTATTGGCATTTTAAAGAAAGATGTTTTCTTACAGTTCTTAATTTTGTAACTGACTTTCCATTTCTTTAATCCACGATTCCCAATCTTCTGGATCAAATGAAATGCAAGCAGAAATATTTTCAGATAAATGCACAAAACCGGTTATTTTGAACCGTGTTAACCAAAGCCAATCTCTCACATTTGATGAATAAGATTTAGAATAGAATGAATAATTTTTCACTTCTATTGAACTTTCATACTTTTTGAACAATATAACAACGAAATATAATTGAGCGGTATTCAAAATTAGAACGCCCACAACTATTTGATTTGAAGGTTGTATTTTGTCATTAAGTAAGTTCCGGGAACATCTTTGTTCTCCTTCAGAGAAGATTTGATTTTGAGCTTTTCAGGTACCGAAATAGTCTTTGTCGACAAATACTCTTCCGGTATTATACTTTCATTTTCAATGATCACTTGATCTGATTTTCTAAGTGATAATTTATAGAATCCAGTTTCAATTGAACCAAAGCGTCCAATGGCTTGCTCAAGGTTTTCCTTTAGTCTTGTAGCGATGTTATTCTTCCTTTTAACAAATTCATGTATTTGCTTTTCTGCTTCTTTAGCACGTTGGATTTCACTTTCACAATGCTTGATGATTTTTACATAGTTAAGTGATTTAGACTCAAGGCTATCTCTGTTGATCTTGAGTGCTTGAGATATTTCTTCATCAATTAGCCCTTCATTAGACTCAATAAGTGCCATGATTTCAACATGCTCTCTTGTAATTTCAAATAATGATACATTTCCCATAAATTTTTCAATCAAAATTTAGTGATATAAAGAATTCAAGTATTAACTGATTGAAAAAGAGGGTCAATAGGATCCTTATAGATACAAATTGAATTATATTTTGAGTTTAATTTTCATTATTGAATTTGTTTAAGCGTCTAAAAAGATGGATTATTGCGCACATTTCAGCATAATTTGACACAGTGACAGACATTACAAATAAAGAGAAACATATCATTTTCAATGTTTACAACTCAGGTAAAGGGAAGGAAAGGAAATTCGTAAATGAGTCCCTTGAAATAACGGAATTAAATAAGGTTCTGACTTCAAATAAAAAAAAATATAAAGAGTGGAGCTTTACTGAAAATCTTCATGATGTTAAGGATGATGCCTTTGTATTTCGAATTCTTAATAAAGAGTATAAATCATATGTTGAGAAAAAGCTGGAGTCATTATGCATACCGCCAAACGTGACATATGATTTGGATGAAGTAGAGAAATACACCGTTTTAATTTATTTTTTTGATAATAAAATTTGTGATAAGGAAGTTAGAAAATATGTTTCCAAAGGCTTTGCTAAGCTTCTTGATTGCGAATTAACATCCAATATTCAATTCAAAAGTCATGTTTTTAAAAAGGGAACTAATTTTAGAATTCATAATCATGTCAATACTGAATTCATAATATTTCATGTGCTTGCAGAAGTTGGTTATTCATGTTCTGGAAGAACAGGTGCTTCATTGCTGTCTGGAGAAAAGAAAAGAAGAGGGTCATACATTCATGGGATTGTGCCAAAACAAAGTGCAAAATCGAAGTTAATTAATCAGTTTGATCAAAGGGAAGATTTTTTTTCGCTATTAAAATATAAAGAAGCGTATCTTAAAAAGATGATACCAAGACTCGATGAAATATTTGCGAGTGGAAATGGAAATATCAGAGATTTGATTTCTTTAGTTTCTGTAACAAGCAAGCTTATTAATTCAAATAAAATTTCGAATAATATAATTGAAAAGTTTTTAAAAAAGGATCAATCGAAAATTGATGAGATATTGATTTCGGTAAGGAAAGTGTTTAGGAATGACTTTTATCCAGAAATTCTTTTTTACGATCATAAAATGGAAAAGTCTTACTGCATTTCAGATTTGTTAAAGGATATGAACAAGTTTGAGTACTTTCAAACTGATACTATTCATCTCATGGGGTTGGAAGAAGCAGAGAATGAGATGAGAAATTATCTTAAAAAATTCATTGACATCGATAATAAGAAAATTGTTGGGGATAATGATATACATTTTTTAAAGGCCGCAGCAGGGATTGGGAAGACAGAAATTATCATAAAAATGAGAGATAGTGTTATAGCAGTACCGACTCATAATTTAAAGGATGAAACAGCCAAAAGACTGAGAAAGCTTTTCCCAGAAAAAGAAATTAGAGTTTCACCAGAGATCCCTGATTTTTCAAAAGAAGTGAAAATGAGAGTAGAATCCTTGTTCGAATCAGGCAGAAACTCTTTTGTCCGGACTTTTTTAAGTAATCTGACTGAGGATCCAACGACTGAAAATGGAACAAAGGAAGATCAAAATTTAGCAAAAAAATATTTAGAAGATTTAGAACATGTCAATGAACCGGGTGAGTATTTAATTATTACAACCCATCATAAAGGCCTTTTTTCATCATTCGGGAAAAGATTGATAATCTTTGATGAAGACCCTTATAATTTATTACTTGAACAAAATTCATTTGATTTAGTGAAGTTGATTCGTTTTGCGAATCGATTCCAAGATAATTCTCCAGAGCGTAATGCGTTCAATTTTATAATTGAAGAGTTAAATAAAACTAATTATCAAGAAGTTAGAAGATTTCCTCAGGAAATATTTTCGGGACTGGAAAGTAATATTTTAAAGCGAGTTAATCAGGATGATAAATTACAAGCTATTGTACATTTTTTATATTCACATAGTTATCTAAAAATTAAAACCAAAGGAGTTGAAAAAGTTAACTTTATCATGAAAAGAGCTTTTCCGGAAGATGCAACCTGCCTAATTTTATCGGCAACTTTGTCAAGAGAGCTATATCAAAATTTGTTAGGGAAAGAAATTGGGCTCAATTATCTGGATATATCAAATGTAAAGCATAAAGGAAAAATCTATCAGAACAGTGATTTTTCATATTCAAAAAGTCAAAAGGAAACTTGGGATTATTTAGTTAAAGAAAAGATTAAGGGAAGATTTGTGATTACTTTCAAGCCCTTCAAAGAGGAATTCAATTCAAAAAGAGAAGATATTAACTTCTATTTTTTTAACTGTTCGGGTTATAATGGTTTAAAAGGAAAAGATATAGTTGTTTTAGGAACTCCTCGAATGAGTCCAATAAGATATAAGCTTATAGCTAATGTCCTTGGAATTCCAGTTGAGAACCTCAATTCAAGTAGTAAATTGGTTGAAAGAAATGGCAGGTCTGTTATATTTTATTCCTTGAATAACCCAACTCTAATGAATATTGAATTGGACCTCATTGAAGGAGAGCTAATTCAAGCTATAGGAAGGGCTCGCGCTTTAAGAGAGGAAAATGCGAGTGTCCATGTATTTACAAATTTTCCGCTTCCGCAATTTGTACAAATTGATGAACCAAATGAGTTAGAACATAATAAAAGTTTCTATCCCGTTGAAATTGAATGAATTGATTTTATAAACCTGTTAAATTGAAAATTACTTAAGTTTGAATATAATGAGGATGTAGTTAACTATCTTGTTAGAAGGGAAAACACTTTTTCAAGAACTAATTTTAAAAAAAAATGGCCGGAACTCATTGTCCGGCCAAAGGTATTTTAGAAAGGAACTTTATCCAGGTTTTCAAATCCTACAGGAACTTCTTGAACAGAATGATCAATTTCATTGAAAACCTCCGAGATTTTCTCAAGTAACTCATTCGGAACCTCAAAACTTGCTGGATCGATCACTTGTGAAGCGGGCATGAATTTATATGAAGGAATTAGCTTTTTAATATACCCATCTTCAATCACAGTGTTCACCATCATCCCTCTATTAAATTTAAGTTTCCACTCAGAAGGTTGAGTGTATGCTGCATATTTACTCAGATTTCGTGGTGTTCTGAATGGCAATAGAATCAATATCCTTCCAGACGTCTGTTCTTTCCCTGTGTGTTTTGTGATTTTTCCAGTTTCTGAATCTATGAATAGGATTTCAAGAATCCCGTGGGGGATAGGAGTTGTTCCGTCTCCATAAATTTTGCTTCTCTGAATTCTTTCTTCTTGTTCAGCTTTGTACTTTTCTACGTTGTTTTCCATTTGTTTTGATTTTAAAGTTTAATTGAAATTTGATAATTGATGTAATAAAAAAGCCCTTACTGATAAAGAGCTTTGAGGTAAGATGAAATGGCATCAAGTCTGAGTTTAACTTCCCATTGATTAGCAGGAACCTTGGAAATTAATTCTACATACTTTCTGCCTTTGTATTCAAACACGCTTAGAGTTTCCCCTGGGATTAATCTAAACATTGCAAGGTCTTCGAGATCGGTAGTAATTGGAATTACTCTTACACCCCTGATACCGGCTGGTTTGGTAGTGATAAATGATGAAAGTGCCATAAAATTTTTCAGGCAATTCTTAGTGATATAATTTTGATTTATTGTACTGGAATCTTGGGAGATACTTTGTCCTCTGAAATCCGATGGAACTGTTTTAAAGGTTACCTTTTGGTGTAGTTAGCTCAACGTAGCTAAGATATGCGAGTCTTAATGATAGCAGAAAGCCTATTACAGCAATTACCCTTAGGATGATTGAATCAGAATCACAAAAACAGATTGTCAAGAATAGAATAGATGATAAAATTGCTGAGACAATGCACAAGGCAGAACTCAAGTTCATAACTATCTTTCTTGTTTCTCCTATCTGTTTATTAGAAAAGATATCCTTTGTTTGGTTCTGAGATCTTGTTGGTTCCTGCCCAATTAATTTGTTAGGATAGTGGGTTCTCTCTTTTGCTGATGTATTTGTTTCCATGTTTTTTTAGGAAATGTTTAGTGATATAAATACGATCACTTTAGAGATGTACCTGATTATAATATCCTAAAATGTACTATGTATAGGAAGTGGACAACCGATATTAATTAAGTAGGAGAAAGGATACTTGATATGGTTGAAAATCATCCAAACCCTATAGTTGCTTTGACTATTTATTTAATGAAAAAAGCAGGCGAGTATAAAAGGAGTATAATATGATAATTATAAGTTTGTGTAGGCAGAACCAGTGTGATCGAATCAAGTGGTTTTGAAAAATTCTTTGGTTATTGTAGGTATAGGTTTTGAAATGATAAAGGTTGGGGGGCACCACGGGTCAAATATTAATTTAATTTTACCTTGGTAATAGGAGGGGGGCGTTTTGCATATGTGGTTCAGTCTGTTTAAAATATAAAATATTTTTTTAAAGATTAAGATATCATTTGAGCTATGAATGTTTTCTCTATGGAGTTTGGATATTTTTGGTTTTGTTTTTGGAGTTTAAATTTATGATGTTTTGATTGGTGAGTTTTGATATTGTGAAAGCACTGTTTGTTCTAAGGTATAAGTGAATTAAAGTCATTACTTATTTGCTTCACGACTTCCCTCCCCCGCTTGAGGCGGGTCGGTCGTCTTATGTATGCCAAGTAATTTTAATGTTAGCACAACAGGCAAGGAGGGGCCTCAAGCCCCGACGCCAGCCGGATCCGCCAAGCCTCGCATATTAGTAGTTATATAACAAGTCCGTTACATTTTTTTATTAGAATATTAAAATGGAATTATAGTATAAGGATCAAATAAAAATGAGATAACAAATTGGTAAACAAATGCTTATTTGGATTTTTAAAAGTATAATGTGCTAAATTTAGAAATCTCTATATAATATTATATTGAGTTTATGAAAACTGCACACTTTTTTATCGATAACTTAATTCAAAGTATTGGTTCTTAGTGGTTTTAAACCTAATTTTTTTATAGTATTTGTTAAAACGAGACAAATCCGACCCTAAGGGAGGATTTAGTCGACCACCCATTTCATTAATCAATCTCACTAATACAAACTTCAAATTCAATACAACATATTTTAAACCTCAAAATAACTTACCTATCAACTTCAAACTTCACATGCCAAACAGCATAATCAAAACCTATCTTGATCCCAAAATTCTTCAATTAATTGCCAATAATTGAAGGTTTAATGATTAAGACATAATGTGACTTTTTTGGATCGGGTATTTATTCTCTATAATTTAGTATTTAAATATAAGTTGTTTCAAGTGTCATGAAGATAATTTTAAAGAGAGATCAATTTTTAGCTAACCTTTTTTCGACTGCTAATATCAACGATGATAGCGGCCTTGAGAAAGCAATTTTAGATGCATACTTTCCATTGGTTCCCGAAATTAGTTTTGGAGAAGACAAGGTTTTAATAGATGTACCGGTGCAATTATCAAAGGTGAATGAAAAGGAGTTTTTTAAAGCCACTGAGCTGTGTAGACAGGGGGGATATAAAGAAGCTATCATGATCTTCGAAAGCTTAAGAGGGGCTATGATAATGGATTCTGAATACTATAGGAATTATGCGCAAGCATATGAAGAGATAGGTGAGTCAGAAAAGGCTATTGACCTGCTTATAGAATCATTGAGGTTCGATCCTAAGAACAAATGGGCATTACTTCTGATGGGAAATATTTATATCAAACATTACAGTGACTTTGATACGGCTTCAACTTATTTTGATAAAGTGATAGACGTTGATCCCAAGAATCATCTTGTGCTCTCAAATATCGGTGGAATGTTTTTGAAGGCTGATAAATTGACTCTTGCTGGGCGTTTTTTTAATAAGGCGTTGGAGAGTAAAGCTGATTTCCCCAATGCCTTGCACGGCATGGGGATATTGCTACATAAGCAAGGAAGAATGCTTGAAGCTTTTGATTATGGATGCAAAGCTCTGAGTAATGCTGAAAACACTGATTCCCAAAAAGTTTTTATTGGGTTCCTGACTAATTTAGCCTCTGAATACGTGAAAGATAGAAAAGGGAATGAAGCACTTGCTGGATATTTCAAGGAAGTTCAAGACCTTTCCAAAAAGCTGATCAATATTGAAATAAAAAATACGATTGAGTCAGAGGCCAAATTAGAATTAGCGGAGAACTACAAGCGAGATCATCACTTGATTCTTTACAAGGAAAATGTAGTATTTGTAGATCACCTTATAGCACACGAGCTGACCCACTTAAAATACATTCAAGAAGCACGTAAAGAAAATTCTAATATGCAGTTCACAAGTGGACTTCTTGAAAAAAAGAGATTTAAGACATTGATGGAACCAGTCCAAAAGAAGTTGTTGAACCAAGGACTTGCAAAGGATAAAGTTGAAAAATTCATTGAGATGGTTTTTCATGGCACCAACAGTAGAATATATAATGCGCCAATAGATTTGTTTATAGAGGATCATATTTTCAATTCTCTCCCTGAATTGAAACCCTACCAATTCCTGTCTTTGTCAACAATGGGTAAATTATCTTTACAAGCTGTAACTGACTCTTCTATCTTAGCTGTCACACCACCTGAAATTATTAGTAAGATAAAGGTGTATAACGCATTGTCTGCAAGACAATTCGACGAACTCTTTGGGATGCAAACTGAAAAGGACTACCCTCTTTCAAGGCAGGAGAAGGATTTGATTGATAAGTTTTGGGATGAGTTTAACGAGTATAGAAATGACAAGGAACCAGGAGAAGAATACGAGTTGATTGAAAACTGGGGGAAAGATCTTGGCCTTAATATTTATTTTAAACTGCAAGAGGAAGCTATTCTCAAAGAAGATTCCAGAACTCAATTATCTATTGATGATCTCGATTTGGATAAAATGAATCACGATAGGATAGAAGCGATGACGGGAGCCTTGCTTTATCTTCGAGAAAAGGATCAAAATAAACTTGAAGCTATTGCATTTGAAACTGCTATGGTAGCAAAGAGAGGAGTAGGTGATGATGAGAAAGGTTTAACTCTTCATAACATTCCTGAAAAGACATTTGATAGGGATCAGTTCTTGGCTTATTATTATGTTTCTTGGGCATTGATAAGACCTGATTTTCTTGATGAACTGGGTTTAGACTATGAAAAAGAGTTTCAGTTTGCTTTGATTATGGTACAGCGAGAATCTTGGGGGTAGGTGTGCTTTTACAATGCTAAGTGGTTTTCTTTTCAGGTAAGGTTTTCCAACCAAACATCTCTTTTAGCTCTTCGTCAGAGATATGCTCTCTCAAGCTTGCTATAATTTCTCCTTTTGGTTCATGCTTTTTCATTGGATAGATAAAGAACCTATACATCTTAGAGTACATTTCAGGATCACGGTCAGGGTTGAGTCCGGCTCTTGGTGCTGATAAGATTTTTTCAAGACTTAGCGTTCCTTGATTTGCTTTTTCTAATCCAAATGTCACTTCATGTTTCACAATGCTTTTGAACCCACTCATGAATGCTTGAAGACACTTTAAGGGACCATAGATGTATTTCTCTTCATTACTTATTGGTTCATCTATTCTTTCTATTGCCCTTATCAATATTCCTCCATAGAAGTTCTCATTACCGCATGTGATATCAAGACCTGATCCATGTTGATACCAATGACCTGATGTTCTCTGCAGTTCATGACCATGGGTATATTTATCATCATGGTTAACTCCTGTGTAATAAAATTCAATCTCACAGATTCGGAAAGACTTTTCACCACTGATAAGAACATATTGATTCAAAAGGTCATTAGCAATCCTTTTAAAGGAGTCTTCAGGATTCTGAATGTCTATTGAAAGGTTTAGTATACCCATGATGATTTTTTATTTGAATGTAAGTTTTCAACTTTAAGGACTTGCATTTTAATTAAATGGTCTCAATGGCATGCGTTGTATCACAGTTTTCTTATGCTTTGGTAGGATAAAAATTACACCGCCTTAACCAAATCAGAACTGCTCACTTTAAACTAAGATCCTTTATAAAATATCCCCAGTTCCAGTGCTCTTAAGGGTGTTATGTAGTAGCCAACTTTCTTAATCATTAACTTGTGGAAGTTTCCAAAATACATTTCCTGTTTTAACTCATTAAGTAATGTCAAATAGCTTAAGTAGGTCTCGGGTTTTTCTAACTTGTATTTATGTGGTTCCTCTTTACAAAGATTCCGAAACACTCTGGAATCCCAGATAGCAAACTTTTCTGGGTTGATAAAGTGGAGAAGCTTACTGGTTCCAACCAAAGAGTTGTTGAAGATGGATTTCAGAAAAGCTAACTCTTTTTTGCTTAAGTCATCTCCTTCTTTAGCACGATTTAAGATCTGAAGTAAAGTGTCTTCTTTATTTAAGTCAACAGACTTTAAAATAGTTGGCATCCAAGAGTATACGAAACTTATACCAAGCACAACATCAGATAGATCAAGATGTGACTTATGTTTGAAATAATTAAGGAAATGAGGATAGGTTACAAAATAACTTGAAATTTCAGGATTGAGAGAATAAGCAACTTCATTTAATTCTTTTAAAATGATTTGGTTGCTTTGATTAGGAGTTAGTTTAGCTGAGAAGGACCAAGTTACGGTATCAGTATCTTTATCAAACTCTTCTAAAAGATAACCTTGCAAAGCTGTTTCAAGTTGATCCAACAAATGAAGCTCATAAGCTCTTTGATTCTTTTGGTTTAACTTATCAATTAACTTTTTGGTCACATATTCCCTGTAATCTTCATGAACAAATTCTAATGTGAAAATGTACCAATCATATTTCTTATGTATAATATTAAATGGTTTTCTGAAGCTGTTATACTTTCCAGTTATATTACTGCCAAGTCCGGAATCTGTTGGGTCGTATTCTGAATGATTGTATATAAAATAGGTTTTACTGTTATCAGTTATTTTCCAAATGATTAATCCGGATCCTTCGGTGAGAATCTCAAAAATTTTTTCTGTTTTCATTTTTATGATGTTTTGATGAGTTATAGCTTATTTAAAATGAATCCTATCATAATACTGATTTGATAAGTGTAATTAAAAAAAATAAGCTTTCATATAAACTGTAGAAATAACTACACCTTTAATTAGATGCGTTCTTACTTGATGATTAATCTTCTATTAAAGAAAAAAATAGATTTCTTTGTCTTGCTTGTTCACAAACAATCCTTCTTTTAAAAAACTGATTTTGTTTTTTAAATCAAGTCAAACCCAACCGTTCTTTTTCTTTTTTAAGTTTTTCTACCCTTTCAGACTTCATTTTTTCATAGTTTTCCTTACCATAAATTTTATAAAAGTATTCATCACCTACTAAAGGAATGTGATCATCCTTCTCAGGGTCTAAATAGAGATTCCTTATATCCCTATCCAACTCTTCATCTGAGATATTCTTCTTATTTTTTGACATGTTTAAATATAATAAATTTTATTAGACTTTATCTTTATGGAGTTCGTAGCCATAGATATATATGTACCCTCGTGATTACCTCCTCTGTAATAAGATCATCCTACAAAATTTTAAAGGGTTTCTTCGATCATATGTTCAATTTGATTCAATTAGGTACTCAGTTGCCTTTTTAAACCTTCATTACAAGATTGAATGTTGCACAAATCCCATCAGTCCTTCTTTTCCAGAATAAGATGGAATGCTCACTTAGCCTGATTTCAGGAAGGGCAAGTCCAAGGATGAAAAGCTCTCTAAGCCTGTTAGATGACTTCTTTCACCTTGTCTTCATTGGTCAGAATTCCATCTTTCAAGTATTCTTTGAGTACGATTGATTCGTAAATCCAAAAAAAAAGTAACAAACAATTCTTTTTGTATAACAACTATTTTTAATCAAAATTACCCTGTAATGGGTATTTTTTAATTTGGGATTAATAGGCATCTTTGGCTCTGAACTAAATAGCTATCTATGCCCACTTATCTTTGGATCATAATAATTGCATTTATTGGTTGGATTGGTTTTTCAATTTACATGATAACAATTCTACGTGTAAGGAAGGATCTTCAATCTGTTAATCCTTACATCTATGATACGATACCATCTGTATTTACCACTTTAGGTGTTTTAGGCACGTTTCTCGGTATCTATTTTGGACTTAAAGACTTTGATGTAAACAATATCAATGAAAGTATACCAAGTCTTCTGGAGGGACTTAAAACAGCTTTTATAACATCCATTTATGGTATTGTTTTTTCTGTAATATTCTCAAAAATTTCTAAAGGAGTGTATGGATATGTCGAATCAGTTCAACCACCTAAGCCTTCAGATGAGATTTCAGCAATTAATGCAATTTCTGATCAATTAATCAAGAATCAGGAAGCTTCAGATAAAAATTTCAAATCTCTTGAAAAGGCTTTAATAGGAGAAAATGAGGATTCATTGTCTATGCATTTGGTGAAAATAAGAAATCAGAATAGTGAAATACTGACTAAATACTCTACGCAAGAAGAAGTACTGACCAAAATTCAAAAAGCTTTAGGTGGAGATGAGGAAACAAGTCTCTTGACTCAGCTTCAAAAGTTAAGATCTGAACAAAATGGTTACGCTCAAGACAATAAGAAAAATATCGATTGGATCGTGAGCTCAATGGATAAAAACAATAAGGTCATTGAGGAGAAATTCAAAGAGTTTGCAGAGCTCCTTGCTAAAAATAATACAGAAGCTTTAGTGGATGTTATGAAGAAAGCAACTGAAGAGTTCAATAGCCAGATGTCAGAACTGATAAACAAGCTTGTTCAGGAAAATTTTGCCGAACTCAATAACAGTGTCAAAATGCTTAATCAGTGGCAGATGGAGAATAAGGAAATGATCCTTTCTCTTACTGCCCAATTCAAATCTGTATCTAATGATTTCACGATCTCTTCAGCTGCATTGAAAGAGGTGTCTACAAACACCTCTACTTTAACAGATAAGAATAGCCAACTTATTCAGATAGTTGACTCACTCAAAAAAGTGATGGTAGACGATACCAAATTTACCCAAATCACAGATAAGGTTTCTGGAGCAGTTGATACTTTAAAACAGAACATTGAAGCATTTGATGAGACTACTCAGCAACTGAACCAATGGGTGAAGAAACAAAGGGATTTCTCAGACAGCGTTTCAAAACTTTTAGTAAGGTTAGAAGAAATTGATAAGATCAAAGATATCAATGAAATTTTCTGGAAGGATCTCAAGTCACAGCTTAATGATGGAGTAAGTATAATTGAAAAGTCAATCAAGGACTTGGATGGTGAGGTAGAGAATATTCATGCACATTTCTATACGAAGCTCAATGATACTTTCCAAAATCTTGATAACTTGATACAGAGGATAGTTGCACAATACAATTAATATCGTCTATGTCACTTACTAAAAAAGCAAACAAACCAGACGAGAGTAACTGGATATCTTTCTCAGATATCATGACTGGTCTAATGGTGATATTTATGTTTATTGCCATATCCTATATCCTTGAAGTACAGAAGAAGCAAGATGAGAGGGATGAGTTATTTGAAGAATTCCAAGCAACAAAAGAAAGCTTGTATTTTGCACTGGACAGTGCCTTTCGAGATGAATTTCAAACTTGGAAAGTAGAATTGGATAAGGATCTTTCGATTAAGTTTACCAACCCCGATGTCCTATTTGCTTCAGGGCAAACAGAAATACGACCTTATTTTCGAGAGATCTTAGATCAGTTTTTGCCAAGATATTTTGAAATAATTTTACAAGATAAGTATCAGGATAAAATCTCAGAAGTAAGGATAGAAGGACATACGGACCAAGTTCCTGCTTACAATTTTGATCCGGATCCTTATATTGGTAATGTAAAATTATCCCAATTAAGATCAGCTCAAGTACTAAAGCATTTTAGAAGCATGCCTTACTTTAAAGAGTTACCAGGGGATACTGTGGACTTATTGCAGTTTTGGTTAACAGCGAATGGTTTGTCATATGGTAGAACACTCGATACAAATAAAACACTCACAAAAGACTCAGGTCTTGAAGCGAATAATGATTTTTCAAGAAGAGTGGAATTTAGAATTATCACTACAAGTGACAAACTGGTTGAAAAAGTAATCAATGAACTTACTCAAAAATGAGAAATACATTTCAGGACTTTGAGCTTTATAAATTTGAGCAGCTATCGAAAGCATTAGATAGGTGGGGTTATCCAAAAATCGATTTTGAAAGTGGATTTAAAGTCATCAAAGGGGTAGATTTTGAGAAGGCATACAAAGCAGGGGATATTAGATTTGAGGCTGATGGTATTTACCTTGATTATGAAGGTTTAAGTCTTAAGGGGTATATGTTTATTAGAGAGCCATACATAGAAGCACATAATTCCTATCCAAAATTTCATATTGTAAAGTGCAAGACTATTAAGGATTTTTTGGAAAGAGGTCTATTTGATAAAAGATATGATTTTTCAAATTCTGAAGTTAATGATCTAATTGATATGACTTCAAGAAATTTGTATAAAGATGAAGAGCTTGGATTATGTAAAAACTGTAAAATGATCTTAAATTCAGAAATTGATACCACAAAAGACTTTTATCAACTGTTGGGAGATCAAGAAAAAGTAGATGATGTAGAGGTTGACATTTTTGGATATGCCAAGGGCTGGGATCAGATAAGTAGAGCTTATCGAGATATGCATGAATACAAATGTGAAGAGTGTGCAATTCAAATGGAGAAAGCCCTTGATAAGAGATTTATTCATGTCCATCATATAGATGGAGTAAAAACCAATAATACTGAGGCTAACTTTAAGTGTCTCTGTATTTTATGTCATGCAAATCAAGATCATATCCATATTGAAAATTTCAAAAAAGGTTCTCGTGCTACAGAATTAAAACTTTTTATTGAAAAATATAAGTCCAAACTTACTATTTTAGGGAATGAATATTTAAAAGCGTTATAACATACGTTATAACTTTCCTTTTTCAATACCCTATCAATAACAATAACTAATGTCTACAAGGTTTTTTACCAACGAACAAAAGAATACACTCCTTCAAAAATTTAAAGGGATCTTTGAGAATAATCAAGACATTGAGTTTTTCGATGCATTAGTAGGGTATTTTAGAGCTTCTGGATATTTTAAGATTAGACCCTTCCTCGAAAAGGTTCCCAAGATTCGTATTCTGGTAGGAATTGACGTAGATAAGATACTTGCAAAATATCAATCCAAAGGTCTTCTATTTCAAGGTGATGCAAATCAGACAATGGTAGAGTTCCTGTCGGAAGTTAAATCAGACATTCAGGACGCGCCATATTTAAAGGAGGTGGAAAGCGGTATCATCCAATTCGTAGAAGATATAGCTTCTAACAAAATTGAGATTAAAGCTCATCCAAGTAAAAGGCTGCATGCAAAGATTTATATTTTCAGACCAGAGGGATGGAATGAACATAAAACAGGATCAGTAATAACAGGATCATCTAACCTTACAGATAGTGGACTTGGTGAGTCTGACACTTTCAATTATGAATTCAATGTGCTTTTGCATTACTATGATGATGTAAAGTTTGCAACTGATGAGTTTGAGAGACTTTGGAAGGAAGGAGTGCCAGTTCTTCCTGTAGAGATTTCAAGGCTTAAGAAAGAAACATTCCTGAATGATGACTTTACACCGTTTGAGGTCTATATAAAGTTTCTTATAGAGTATTTTGGGAAAAGTGTGGAGTTCGATCCAAATTCAGTAACAGACCTGCCAGATGGCTTCAAAAGACTTTCTTATCAGATTGATGCTGTAAATGAAGGTTATAAATTACTTCAAAAACACAATGGATTTTTCTTGTCTGATGTGGTAGGTTTAGGGAAGACAGTTGTAGGAACTTTGATTGCCAAGAAGTTTTTTTACTCCAATGATTTCCCATCTCATATTTCTAATATTCTGGTTGTAGTTCCTCCAGCGCTTAAGCCCAACTGGGAGGAAACCCTTGAGAAATTTCAGCTTAACAATTATAAGATCATCACCAATGGAAGTCTCCATCAAATCATGGATGCTGAGAAATATGATATGGTGATAGTGGATGAAGCCCATAAGTTTAGAAATGATACAGCTGAAGCTTATAATCAGCTTCAGAAGATATGTAAGACAAAAACACGGAGAAGGTTAAAAGATGGAACCAAGGCAGATAAGAAAGTCATGCTAATATCTGCTACACCTTTGAATAACAGACCTGAGGATATTGCTAATCAAGTTTATTTGTTTCAAGACTCCAAAGACTCTACGCTTGAAGTTTCTAACCTTCAGCATTTTTTCAGAAATCATATAGATGAATATCGAAAGTTGAAGGACAATTCTGATATAAAGATTGTGCAAGCAGAGGTTAAGAAAATTTATGAACAAATAAGAAAGATGGTCATTCAGCCACTAACGGTTAGAAGAACCAGAACGGATTTGAATGCACATGAACTCTATCATTCTGATCTTGAAGAGCAAGGTATTGTCTTTCCTGATATTGAAAAGCCAAGGAAAATCTTCTATGAATTGGATGATCAATTAGATGACCTTTATGATGATACCATGAAACTCTTAAGTCACGAGGAGTATGGAATCAAATATCTAAGGTATCAAGCAATCAAATTCTTAAGACCAGAGAAAAAGCTAAAGTATAAGAACGCAGATGTGGCTTCCCAAGCCTTGGCTAAGATAATGAAAATCATGTTGGTAAAGAGGATTGATAGTAGTTTTCATGCATTCAAACAGTCTCTCAATAGATTTACCTTGGCCACAGAAGCTATGTGTAGGATGTTTGATAATGGAAGAATATACATCGCTCCTAATATCAATGTGAATGAATATGTCATGGAGGAGCGAGAGGATGAATTACTCACAAGACTGCTAACCTTACAAGAAACTGATCCAACAATAGAGATTTGCACAGCTGATGATTTTGTTCATGGTTTTCATGATGGATTGCTGAGAGATCTTGATTTACTCAAAGATTTGAATCAGAAATGGCAAGCTGTTTTTCAAGATCCGAAGCTTGATGAGTTTCTTTTTAGATTAAATGGTGAATTAATGAAGCCAGCAATCAATCCAGCTCAGAAGCTTGTAATCTTTTCTGAGTCAAAAGAAACGACAACTTATCTCGTGAGTAAGTTAAAAGAAAATGGACGAGAAGATATTCTTGAAGTTCATTCTGATAATCGAGATAAACTCAAAAGTGTCATTAGAGAGAACTTTGATGCGAACATACCAAGAACTCAATACAAAAATGATTTCAATATCATAGTGGCGACAGAGGTACTTGCTGAAGGGATCAACTTACATAGGTCCAATGTAATTGTAAATTACGATACACCGTGGAACTCAACAAGATTGATGCAGAGAATAGGACGTGTGAATAGAATAGGTTCTGTTGCACCAAAAGTCTATATCTACAACTTCTATCCAACAGCAAAAGTCAATAATGACATTGAACTGGAGAAGCGGGCAATCATGAAACTTCAAGCATTTCATTCGGCATTGGGAGAGGATAGTGAGATATATTCTCCAGATGAAGAGACACAAACTTTTGGACTCTTTGACAAAGATGTTGATGAGGATAAAGATGAAAAGCTGGCATTCTTGATGGAGCTAAGAAAATTCAAATCTGAGAACCCTGAGCTTTTCAGGAAAATCAAGAACTTACCATTAAGAGCTCGAGTAGGTAGGAGGTCAAAGCTAAAAGCTGGTACTACGATCAGTTTTATGAGGAATAACCGCCGAGATGCATTCTATTTTATCAAAGAGACTGGACAACTTGAAGAGTTATCCTTTGTAGAAACAGCTAAGGAGTTTAGTGCCATGGCATCAGAACATGGGATACCGCTTCATGGAAAACATCATGATCAAATCAATATAGCCTTGGAAGATTTCTACAACAAAATCAGACAAGAGATGGCCAGTAATCAGGTTGTAGATACAACGCAAGGTCCTAACGAGAAAAAGGCATTGGCATATCTTGATGGGTTTTTGACATTTCCTTTTGCATCTAATGAAGAAAAAAAACTGATTAAGGCAGCAAAAAACGCCATCAAATTAGGGAAGTTTCAAAGGCTACAGCGAGATGTAAATAAATTGAAAAAGGATGCGAAAGCTGTTCGTCTAAAGCCCATCGACCTCTTAGATGCGATGGTCAAAGTAATCAATCAATATCCCGTACTTCAGAGTGATACTATGGAAGACCGTCCAACCGTGACAGTTAGGTCTTTTGAAAAGTTAAAACCTGAAATCATTATTTCTGAATCTTTTTCTACTAATTCATAATCATCATGACTCAACAAGAAATTCAAAAACGACTCAATCAACCTTATTCTACCGAAAACTGGAAAGAAGTTGTTAAAGAAGTTTTTCCTAATGTCCAGCTCTTGGATCCTATTCAGAATATTCCTGTAGATAATGATAAAGTAGAGTCATTCCGACAGCTCGGAAATGTGAAATTAAATGATGGTAAGTCATTGGCACTCTTTGAGCTAAAATTAAAGAATAATGTAAATCTTATCAGGAACCGGGTAGAGCTGAATAACCTTGTATCTCAATATATTGATCAAGATCAAAGCCATGGTGTGCTCTCCATTTTTGAGCAAGGGGGCGATGATTATCGTTTTACCTTTTCTGCAAGGGCGACAGAGTTTGATGAAGTTGAGGCTGATTTTGTCACAAAAAAAACAGATACCAAGCGCTTCACTTACCTCTTAGGTAAGAATGAAAGCTGTAAAACTCCTGCTTTAAGGTTATATGACCTCAGTACAAAAAAGAGCGATGCTGATATGAATACCATTCAGGACGCTTTCTCTGTAGAAAAGCTCAGCAAGGAGTTTTTTAAGGATTACTTGGTTCATTATAAACGAATGGTAGATTACTTGACCGAATCTCCGAGCTACAAATCTTCGATCTTTAAAGGGGATGAAAAGGCCATTAGGGATTTTGTCAAATTGACATTAGGTAGGTTAGTATTTATTCAGTTTTTGCAAAAGAAGAGATGGATGGGTGTTCCTACAGAGGATTCAGGATGGAATACTGGCGATCCTACTTTCCTAAAGAATTCCTTCCATAACTTTACTCCAAAAGATGCTTTTTACAGTAACTTTCTGGAGCCATTGTTTTTTGAAACACTCAATAAAGATGGTAGACCGAATTTATTATTCCCCATTACTGGAACAAAAGTACCTTATCTGAACGGAGGATTATTTGAAAAAGGAAAAGAAAACTCACATTTGATTAACTTTCCATCAGCTTATTTTGATGAACTATTTGAATTTTTTGATCGATACAATTTCACCATCGATGAGAGTGATCCTAAGGAACAGGAAGTCGGGATTGATCCGGAAATGCTCGGGCATATTTTTGAAAATCTGCTTGAAGATAATAAAGATAAAGGGGCTTATTATACTCCAAAGGAAATCGTACATTATATGTGTCAGGAAAGCCTTCTTGAGTATTTGAAAACCTTTCTAAAAGAAAATGGTAAATGGCCGAAACATGAAGCAGAACAAAAAGATCTTCAAGAATCACTTTTAAATTTTATTAAAAAGAAAGAAGGCTCAGGCATCATCGAGTACGATCGTGAATTAGCCATAGCACTTCGTGATGTCAAAATTTGTGATCCTGCCATCGGTTCTGGCGCCTTCCCTATGGGCTTACTAACAGAGATTTTTCAAGCTGTTTACATCCTTTTCCATGCAAGTAGGGATGTTGTGGGAGAAGAATGGAGAATGAAAGAGTGGAAACCCAATTTGGTTAAAAGGAATATTATTCAAAACTCCATCTACGGCGTTGACATGGAAAAGGGTGCTGTGGATATTGCCCGTCTTCGCTTTTGGCTCAGCCTTATTGTAGAAGAACCAAAACCTGAGCCATTACCTAATTTAGATTATAAAATCGTAGTAGGCAACAGCTTGATAGGTAAACTGGGAGAAATAGTAATTGATATAGACTGGAGTTTGGACGACACTTCATATGGTTTATTTGGAGCAGAATTGGCTCAACGAAAAGCAGAGCTTTTAAATAAATTAAGTATAGAACAAAAAGAGTTTTTCAACCCGAAAAGTAATAAGAATAAGCTGTCAACAGAAATTCGAAATCTAAAAATTGATCTTCTCTTAATCCAATTGGAACTAATGGTGAAAACCAAAGGTATAGAAACTAAACCAACTGGAACAAGCAGAAAAATAGCAGAACAAACTCGATTGTATCTACAAACTTTAGGATGGAAAGAAGGTATCAAGCAATTACTACTCTTGAAAAAACAACCAGAAAAGCCACTCAATTTTTTTGATTGGAAGTTAGATTTTTCTGAAGTAGTGAATGAATCAGTGTGCTCAAATTCGGGATTTGATATCGTTATTGGAAATCCGCCTTATATTAAAGTACAAAACATACCCAAACAAGATGCATTAACATATAAGGAAAAATACCAATCTGCAACTGGGAAGTATGATATCTATTTGTTATTTATAGAGCATTCTTTTGAAATTCTTAAAAAGAATGGTAGTGTAATTTTTATTAACCCTCATAGATTCATAATAGCAGATTACGGAAGGGAAATTAGAAACGTACTTAAGGAAAAGAATTGGATAAAGTCAATTTTATACTTTGGAGTTAATCAGATTTTTAGTAACGCAACAACATACTCTGGAGTTTTTCACTTTAAAGAAAACTCAAATTATGTTGAATATTGCGAGCCAAAAACGAAGAATCTACATGAATTGAAATTTTTTGAAATACCATATTCATTACTTGGAGACACTTGGCTAATTACTACTGATAGTAATGTTATTAGAGTTCTAAATCAAATAAAGTCTTATCCAAGCATATTAAAATATTGTGAAGGGATTTATCAAGGAATTATTTCCATAGGAGATAAAATATTCATGTTCGATGGTAAAGAAGTAGGAGAATTGATAAATGGAGTTTCTGAGGAGACCAATGAGAATATAACTATAGAATTACAAGCAGTTAGACCAGTATTGAAGGGGGAAGATATAAGGAGATACAAACCCTTAAAAAAGAAGAAATACACTATTTTTCTTCATGAAGAAAATTCTAAAGGTAAAACAATACCCATTGTAGAAAATGATGTTAAAACAAAATTTCCATTAACATACAATTATTTAAACCAATTCAAAAATGAGCTTGTAGCAAAAAAAATAAGCTATAAAACAAATCCAGATTATTGGTATAGCCTTCATAGAAGCAGAGAATTAAGTATTTTGAATAAAGAGGGGAAAATAATAACCCCACAACTTCAAAATAAGCCAAATTTTACAATTGACTTTTCCGGTAAATACTATCCGGACGCTGGTGGATATATTGTAGCTCCAAAAAAAGAATTCCAATACTTATCAAAGTCTCTCTTAGCAGTCTTAAACTCAAGACTTTTCTATTATTTTATTGTAAATACAAGCACACCTTACAACAACAATTACTACTATTTTAAAACAAATTATATAGAACCTTTTTGCATACCAGAAAACATTGTAAAAATTAATGATCTATTATCAAAAATAGTAACAATAGTCCTTCATTGTAATAAGGATTTTAATATTGACAATTCAATACCTAATTCACATATATCAGAATTTTTTGAGGAAATAATTGATGCGTTGATTTTAGAATTATACTTCCCAAATGAATTTCAATTAAAAAAAATATCTATAGAAGAATCTGCTAAAACATATTTTCAGGGTTTTGAAAATATTGAGAATTTACTTGAGGAAGAACAAATTAAATCAATAAAAAACATGTATTCTATCCTTATAGAAAAGGGAAACCTTTTAAGAAATCAAATCAAATTGATGAAAATAGAACTCAAAGAATTAGTTCTCCCTGTTTTAAGTATTTAGGTATGCAAAAGGTAAAGACAATAACATTAAGAAACTTCAAATATTTTTATGGAAAAGAGTTAGAATTTTCCCAAAATAAAATTGAGTTAGGAGAAAACAACTTACTTCTTTACGGTGAAAATGGAAGTGGCAAAAGCTCGATCTATTGGGCATTATACACTTTTCTACAAAGCTCAATTAAAGACCCAACTACTGAAATTATAAAATATTTCGATCCAAATGACAATCAAAATTTAAGAAACCGCTTTGCTCTTCCCACTGAAGAGTCAGGAATTATCTTAGAATTCACTTCACCAACTGGGGGAACGATAAAGGAGTTGAAGCGTAATTCGGACGAATCATACAACATCAACACCCATTTAGACCGATTTACTGAAGCTGCTCTCAAAGGGAGCGATTTTATTAATTATAAATTCCTTTCCAAAGTTTATGATTTTCGTAATAGCGAACAAATTGATTTGTTTGAAATTTTTGAACGAGAAATTTTCCCATTCATAGATTTTGAGGAGGCATATCCAGAACTTAATGGCACGCTATCCACTAAAACATACGCAAGCGATTGGTGGAGATTTATCAAAAGTTGTCCAGAAGCTCTTCCCAAAAAAATAAATAAAATTTCTGAAGGTTCTTCAGAGTATAAAAGGTTCCAAGAAGAAATAATACCAAAATTCATTTTTCTACTAAAAAAATTTTTGATTGATATTACCCAAGGAGCAAATGAATATTTGGAAAAGGAATTTAAGGAGGATTTCAGCATCAAGTTCGATTTGGATGCTATTACATGCGTATTTAATCAACTGGTTGAAGGTAAGACAAAACAAAAAGACGGGATACTCTATAATCCAAAAATCCCACTCTTGGTAAAGTTTAACCATGAAAGTTTACCTGAATTAAAAAGAGAAATTTTAAAACCCCATACATTTTTAAATGAAGCTCGTTTAACAGCTATTGCATTAGCCTTAAGGTTGTCTATTTTAGATAGACGACCAGTATTTGAAAATTCAGCCCGAATATTAGTTTTGGATGACTTGTTACTTAGTCTTGATATGAGTCACCGAGATAAGGTTTTAGATATTATATTAAGCCAAACTTTTATTGATACCTATCAAATTTTAATCCTTACCCATGATAGAGCTTTTTTCAATATGTGTAAGAATCGAATAAATGACAGGTTCGACACAGGTTGGCTATTCAGGGAAATGTATCAACACCAAACAGAAACTGGTATACCTTGCCCATTTATTCCTGAACCTGATAACTATTTAGATTTAGCTAAAAAATACCTCAAGGAGTTCGATTACCCTGCCAGTGCCAATTATTTAAGAAAAGAATCTGAACGAATTTTTAAATATTTGTTACCTAAAAATCTTTGTCTTCAATTTAAAGAAGATAAAGGTATGGTAACTATTCAACTCGATACTCTAATTTCAAATTTTCTAAAGTATTTCAAAGAACTGGGGGGTGATGTTGAACCATTTAAAAAACTCAAAGAACATAAAGACTTACTTTTGAATCCGCTTTCACATGACAATACTGATGCACCCATTTACAAACGAGAGCTTGATACCATTATAGAACTTTTAGAAAAACTAATTTTATTAAAGATACAAACAATTGCATTAACGGATTCAGATGATTTATTGCCATTGACTCTAAAAGAAATAGACCCAAGTGGTGATGAATGGCACTATTTATTTACTGTAAAGGAAAATTTTAGAGCAATAAAAGATTTAAACAATCAATGGAAGATATCAAATCCTGAATGTCATTTTATTAGCAGGAAAAATATAACAAAAAACCTGACTACAGAAGTTTTAGGTAATAATTCTAAACTTGAATCAGGATATGGAAATATTAGACATGCCCTTGGAATCAAAACAAAAGTCAGTGATAATAAGAAAGATCTTAAAGAAATAATCTTTAAGGGCGAGCAGAAACTAATTGAATTTTTGGGATAACAAGCATAATTTAAATTTCACTTTAATCTCTATAAGAAGATCTTGGAAATGGCGAATACTTTACATAAGAAAGTCCTTGAATTTTTAGAAAACTACAGAAACTTGCATCCTGAATTTTTATATTGGACCAGAGAAAAAAACACTAAAGGCCGGTTAAAAGATGGTTATTGGTTTCAGGGTACCGATGA
Organism: Belliella aquatica; assembly: GCF_014637795.1. Taxonomy (GTDB): domain Bacteria; phylum Bacteroidota; class Bacteroidia; order Cytophagales; family Cyclobacteriaceae; genus Belliella; species Belliella aquatica. The sequence goes on from NZ_BMFD01000003.1 coordinate 419,346, forward strand.
TTATGCCTTTGTAGGCTTATATGATCGGAGTGGTGGTACCAATATGACGCGAAGTCTTGGATTAGTTTTTTCCATGAATCCAGATGGTAACATCAGTCTTACTTTCCAAATTGCTTTTAATGAAGAAACGGATAAAAGACTTCTGAGATTTTATCAAGACTTGATAGATACCTTTGGCGATTTTAAACAGGTTACAGAAACTCGATTCGACAAAATTCTGTCTGATGACAATGCATTCGAAGAAGCAGAAAACTTTCTAAATCAAGTCAAGCCACTAATTGATCAAAAGATAATGGATGCTGGCTTAGAGGAGATATTTATTGAACCTCTTAAGTTTGAAAAGAACCTACAGAAAATTCGAGAATACCAAACCAAGTTGGCATTTGAGGCTAATTCCAGAAGGATTATTATGGCAAGCATCACTTGGAACTCAAATCAATGGAAAAGTTTAAGTAATGATCCAAGTAATCATGGTCATGTAAAAGGAGGAGGACAGGCAAATGAAAGTTGGAATTTTGATTTTGAAAACAAGCGAAATACAGGCGATGAAGTAATAGGTTATGCCAAATTCACCAATCCACCGAAAGTAGATAGCGACGATAATCTTGTTATTTTTTATTCACAGAAAAAGATTGTTGGCTTTTATGGAAAGGCGAAGATTTTAGAACAAAAAAAAGCTAATGAGTATTGTAATCTGAGTGGATCAAAAAGTCTAAGTGTCGGATTAGACAATCATATTGTAAAGGTAAAAGAAAAAGGATATTTAGAGGATAAAGAACGAATTGGAAGGATAGGGTTTATATATCTGAATGAGCCAAATACAATTCAAAATATTCTTCAAGAGGCCCTTCTCCTGAACCCTCACCAAGCCAAGTCCATTCAAGCGATTCAAGATTGGTTAGGTTTTAAGCCCACAAATGAGGCTAACTACTGGATTTTTCAAGGCAATCCTAAAGTTTATGATTTTCATGGAGCAATTGCTGCAAATGCTATTCGATCATGGACAGTCAATACTCATAAGAAAAAAATAAAAATTGGAGATAAGGTCATTTTGTGGTTGACAGGAAAAGAACCAGGCTGTTATGCCTTAGCTACAGTGACATCAAACTTATTTCATAGAGTAGATGACAAAGACGAAGCTAAATTTTATACCGATGGAAAGGGTGCAGGAGAAGGTAATGCTGTAGAAATCAAAGTTGATTATAACTTGAGTGAAACACCTGTTCTCAGGGAGACGCTTAAAGATTTACCAGAATTTGACTCTTTCAATGGAGGAACCCAAGGCACCAATTTTACTGCTACTAAAGAACAATACGATACCATTTTAAGACTTATCACTATGGCAACTACTGAATCATCACCATTGAACCAGATATTTTTTGGACCTCCTGGTACAGGAAAAACATATCATACCATTGATGAAGCGGTTAAGATTGTGAGTCCCCATCGATACAAGGAAATCAGAGACGATCGGGATCTGCTTAGAGAAGAATACGACAAGAAATTCATTTTTGATTGGGAAGCATCCAGTGGTCAAATAGGATTTTGTACTTTTCATCAATCCTTTAGCTATGAAGATTTTGTTGAAGGGATAAAACCATTAGATCCTGAAGATGGAGACACTTATTTGAAATATGAAACTCAGGAGGGAGTTTTCAAACGTATCTGTCGCTTGGCGGAAGATAGTTTGAAGGCAGGAGAGAAAAAGAAACAAATACTTTTTACATTACCTCAATCTGAATTTGATCAATCCCATTTTTATAAAATCTCATTAGGCGAAGCCAATGTCCCGACTGATCAAGAAATCTATGACTATTGCATGGAAAAAGGACTGATAACACTTGGTTTTGGTTCTGAAATAGATTTAACAGGAAAAAATGAATCCGAAGTTAGCGAGTTGTATAGTCAGAGATATAAAGATGGAGGTGCTCAATTTTTAAATTACTTTAAGAATTACTTAAAGGTTGGGAACTATGTTTTAGTATCTCGAGGGAATCATTATGTACGGGCATTGGGAAAGGTAAGTGGAGATTATTTTTATGATCCTGCAGCTCCTATTCGATACAAACATTTCAGGAAAGTGGAATGGCTATTCAAAGATCAAGATATTCCCATTCAGGAGCTTTATGAGAAAAACCTTTCTCAACAGAGTATTTATAAACTTAAAAAGGAATGGATCAAACCTCAGTTCTTTGTAAAGAAAGCGGCAGATGAAGTTGATATTGATTCAAAAGATCCGAAAAAGTATGTCTTGGTCATAGATGAAATTAACAGAGGGAATGTCGCCAGTATTTTTGGGGAATTAATTACACTGATTGAAACAGATAAGCGTGCGGGTTCAACAGAAGAAATGAAAGTTGTTCTACCTTACTCTAAGCAAAAGTTTTCTGTCCCATCTAACCTTTATATCATAGGTACAATGAACACTGCGGACCGAAGTATAGAAGCTTTAGATACAGCATTGAGACGTAGATTTTCCTTCAAAGAAATGTCTTCTGATCCTGAACTTCTAAAATCTGAAGGAAAAATAGGTCAGGAAAAAGGTGGTATTATCGACAGTATAGATGTGGTTCTAATGCTACAAAAAATCAATGATCGTATAGAAAAACTAATAGACAAAGATCACAAAATCGGACATGCGTACTTCATGGAAGACACAACTGTAAATGATCTCAAAAGAACCTTCAAAAACAAAGTGATTCCTTTATTAGAAGAGTATTTCTTTGGGGACTTTGGTAAGATTGGTTTGGTTTTAGGTTCTTCTTTTATTCAAGCAGACCATAACAAAGATTTTGACTTTGCCGAATTCAAAGATTATGATTCAAACTTAAAATCTGATTTAAAGCAGCGCAAGGTATATAAGATTAATCCAGAAGAAGAGTGGGAGTTTAAGTCTATTTATACCCCAACAGTCAAATAACCTTTTCCTGATGAGCAGAAGTCCTGTCATTCGAGTTTTTGAATATGAATCCCTGACAACATTTGATCAGGGAGATGGGAGATTTCTGTATGCATCGGAATTGGATCGCTTATACGAATACAACGATCGTAATGGGAACAAATATTTTACAGGAATCAGAAATGGAATCAAATTCAATAGCTATGTAGGAGTGATCCAAATCGGAGGACTGACAATTGAAATTTTACCCAAAGCCGATAAAGAGTATCAACCAGACGAAGCAGAGTATCTAAGGTGGCAACGAGCGCTCTTGGACATGCTAAACTATTGTCACTATATCAAAGTCAATTCGGTATCAGAGGCAGCCTTAGAAGTCCGTCACAATAGTATTCTTGATCTTTATTTTCAGCTGTTTCTCGATGAGGTTAAGTTTCTATTGAGAAAAGGTCTTATTAAGCAATACAGAAAAAATTCAGGTAACCTAAATGTCGTTAAAGGTAGGATTCTCTTCAGTGAGCAAATTAGAAAGAATCTTGTGCACCAGGAAAGGGTCTACACCGAACATCAAACTTACGATACCGAAAACCTGTACAACCAGATTTTACTCAGAGCTCTAACAATACTTGGGCGAATTTCTTACAATCCTCAAATCAAGGATCAAATCCACAGAGTGAAGTTAGACTTTCCTGATATTCAGGAAATACAGATTAATCATTCTCACTTTTCTCGACTCAAAGAAACCAGAAAAACCAAGCCATATCAAGATGCAATCAAAATTTCCAAAATGATCATCTTGAATTACTCTCCTGATATTCGATCAGGTAGGGAGGATATGCTTGCTTTGCTTTTTGATATGAATAAGCTTTGGGAGGAATACATCTATAGGGTATTACAAAGCGACCCTGAATCAGGCTATGAAGTGAGTTTCCAGAATTCGGAAGATTTTTGGGAAAGCAAGACCATTCGTCCAGATTTGGTTTTGAATAAGAAGGGGAGTACTGAAAAATTCGTCATTGACACCAAATGGAAAATCGTTGAAGCCCATAACCCTTCCGACGATGATCTCAAACAGATGTTCGCATACAATCTATATTGGAATGCCGGTAAGAGTATCTTACTATATCCTGGTTCCGAATCGATAGAAGAGAAGTACGGAAACTTCCACAAAGGGAAGGTCGGTGACAATATGTGTAAAGTAGGTTTTATCAATGTTTTAGGGTCTAATGGAAAGTTGGATAGAGGGATTGGGGAGAGGATATTGGGGAAGTTGGAACTATAAAATAATCAATTATGGATTCAAAGGATAACTTAGAAGAGCCACTTTGAAAGTCAACTTTGGAACAAAAGTTTGAGACTTATAACCATCAGTTAGACCAAACAGCTGAGTGGATCTTATCTCAAATGAAACAAACCGATGATAAGTGGATTATGCCTTGGCACCAGGGCTTACCTCAGGCAGTAAATGCCAAGACAGGAAAGTTTTATGGAGGGAATAATCAAATGATCCTTTGGAAGACATGTGTTGAGAGGGGATATTCTCGTAACAAGTGGGCTACTTTTTACCAGTGGTCAAGTGTCAAAGCTAAATTGAAGCGTGGTGAAAAAGGAACCTTGATATGTATTGCAATTCCGAAAGACAAGAATCTGAAAAAAGAGAATAATCAATTGATTCTTTTTGATAAGTATAATCAAGATACATTTTCCAAAATGAATGTTTATTTCAACTTTCGTTTTAAATATGTATTTAATCAATCTCAGGTAGAAGGGTATTTTGGTGATCAACCAGATCTTTTTTGCCCAGAACCTGATCCAGATCAACTGATTCATAAGCTTATTAAAAATAGTGAAGCAGATATAAGGGAGGGGGGTGATAGAGCCTGTTATTACAGCCTTAAAGATTATATTCAAATTCCAGAATTATTCAGGTTTAAAGGAAATAGCATAGCTCAATCGAAAGATGATTATTTCAGTACTTTGTTGCTGGATATTCCGGAGCATGTTGACCCCTCAGAATCGGAATGTTTTTGTTTAGTGAAAGTGGCCTGATTGGCCAGATTCGACTGACATTCCGGCGGATGTTGACCC
>NZ_BMFD01000004.1:0-26937 GCF_014637795.1 Belliella aquatica
AAACAAAAAAACCTTATTGAAACTGATTTCAATAAGGTTTTTGTAAATAATTTTAAATCAATACGTTACAGGGTTTTTACCAACTATTTTTGACCATTAGATCATTTTTATGAAATATAGAAAATAAGTATGTTTTTATTTACCCTAAAAAATAAGTGCAATCTTTTTCATTTATAAAAAATAACAGAATTTTATGTGTTTACTTTTTGGAATTTCATATATATATTGCGATGTACGAACAATGAATTTTTGATCAAAGAATGTTTAACTTTAAAAACAAATTATTTATCAAAAAGATGATTTATGCAGTTCTTGCATGTTTAATGATGACGTTTGCATTTACAGTAAATGCATAAGAAGAAGAGGAGGATATTGGTGGGTATGAATTAAAGATTAAAACCTGTCCTCTAAATACCGAAAAGAAAGTTAAAAGGTGTGATTGGGTATGGCATGATTCATATTGCGATCCAAGTGTTCAAGAGTTATGTTAATTTTTAAATGGTGTGGAAACACACCATTTTTTTAATTTTAAATAAAATGAAGATAATTCCTCTTTTTGCCTTGATTTTAACCTTAAGTTGTAGTTCGAAAAATAACTCTCTTAATTCTGAAAAAATTTATGTTTCCTTAGATAAATCACAAGTAGGTTATATTTCTGAATTTGTCAACGAAATCGAGTACGTGATTTTAGGTTATGAAAGTTCAAGTTATTTGTCTTTCCCAAAAAAGATTAAGTTTGATCAAAATCAGAATATTTATGTGAGTGATGATGTTCTTCATTCACTTTTTATATTCCATCCTGACGGAAAATTCAACTTTTCTTTAAAACCATCAGGAAGAGGGCCTCGTGAGTTTGTTAATATCTCCGATTTCAATTTGATTGAGGATAATATAATGATCCTTGATAATGCAATTGGTAAGATCATAAAATTCGATTTATCAGGGAATTTTATCGAAGAATTTAGATTCAGAGATAAATCAACTCATTTTTTTCAAAAAAATGACTATTTACTAAAATTCACAAGCTATAGATCAGAGTATGAAAACTTCAATTTTATGAGGTACAATCTTCTTGATGGGAAGAACTCTGGTTATGTGCCATTTCCTATCGAAAAAGAATCTATTGGAAACTTTGATTTGCATTATAGCTTTATCAATAACTTAAAGGATAAATCGGTATATTATAACATCCCTTATTCTTATGAAGTTGCGGAATTTGACATCGAATCAGGCGATTTACAAGATTTATTGGTATTTGATTTCGATAAATATAATTTAAGTACATCCTATTATGAATTACTTAAAGGTGGAAGAGTTGAATCAGAAAAATTCAATAGTGAAGTCTCAGAAAAGAAACTTGTCAGTGAAGTTGCCACTTTTCTTCCTTTTGAGAAATTAAATTATATAAGTGTCGTTCAAGGGGAAAATTTTTCAAGGCATACTATTTTGATGGATAAAGAGAAAAATATAATATTTCAGAGAAAAGATTTATCCAACGATTTGGATGGTGTGAATTTGAATAGAAATCCTTGGTCATTTACTGATGATGCTATTGTATATTTGGATCATGCGAGCGGGTTTCTGGATAAATATAAAAACAGAAATGAATTGAAAAATGATCCTACAAAGAGTAATCTTGAGGAGTTTGTCTCTAAGTACGATATTGAATTAAAAGATGACTCTTGGGTTTTAGCTAAATATAAACTCAAGGATATAAACTAAAAAACGGTCAATCCAAATTTTAGGAAAAACTACTTTATACGTGAAAGAAAAACTAAACTCTTTCAGTGTTGTTTGTGGGGATTATTGTCTCATTTCCCCATGGGTTTCACCCACGGCTATTGAGAAGTTTAACCCTTTCTCCAAAATAAGGCACTTCGCGGTCTATGGATTAAAGATGATGGTCTCTTTTTCCCAAAAGTTGAAACTCTTAAAAATTGAATCCCAAATCTTGCTTCTCACTTCTTAACTCTTTTTTTCTTACGTCTTATATCTTGCATCTTGCGTCTCAATTCTACCCTTCTCTCGTCTTAATCTTAATCACTCTATCCTTTTCTTCACCTTTTAATCTCAGCAACCTAACTATCCGATCTGGAGTAGGCTTGCCTAGGGATAAAAACACCAATGTCAAGGCATAGGCAATGATATAGCCATTGTTTTCAAAAAGCAACAAACCCAAAGGACATAAAACACTACTCAATAACAAAATCCAAAATCTACGAATGGTTGCTTGTTCGTAAAGTGTGATTTTGGTTTCCAAGTCTGGATTGAGGGTAAGAATGTTTTTTATGGCATTGTGGAAATTCCAATAATGAAAAGCCAACAATACGTAAATCAAACCCAATAAAATAAAATCTGCTATTTCAGGCAGATTGTAGGAGGTTCTGGTAATGGACTCACTTTGTGAATAAAGATAAACAACAGCAAAGAAAGGAATGGAACAAGCGATTAAAATCAACGTGTTCCGTTCCAGTTTTTCGTAAGTGATTCTTATGGGGTCTTTTTCCAAGATTTTTTATTCAATGATGATTTTGATATCGCTGCTCGCAGGTTTGGAAGAACAGCAGAGAATATATCCTTCTGCAATTTCGCTTTCACTCAGACCTGCATCCTCGATCATGTCTACTTTTCCTGAAACCAATCGGCCTCTGCAAGCGGTACACAAGCCACTTTGACAACTGTATGGCATGTCAATACTATTGTCCAAGCCTGCTTCTAAGATCGTCTTCTCTGGAGCAACTTCATAAGTGTAGTCTTGTCCCTCTACGTTTACAGTAATTTCTCTTGTAAGTGAAGGTGCCATTTCACCACTGGCCTTTAGTGCTGATTCTTTTGCATCTAAATCAGTGTAGAAACTTTCTTCATGAATCAAATCAGAAGATATATTGAGTTCTTTAAAAGTGTTCAATGTAGTGGTCATCAAACCCTCAGGTCCACAGACGAAATACTTCAAGCTTTCAGCTCCCTTGTGTTCACTCCAACTCAAAACTTCTTTGAGTTTGATAGAGTCCAACCTTCCATTCATACCAGACCAAGTTGGGCTTGGCTGACTGAGGTTGTGAATGATTTCCAATTTTTCTGGATACTTTTCTTTTAGCTGCTCAAACTCTTTTTTGAAGATAATCTGTTCCTCATTTCTTGAACAAAAAAGTAGTGTTACTTTAGAATCTGGTTCATTGACTAGCACAGACTTGGTGATTCCCATGATAGGAGTGATACCACTACCTCCAGCGACCATCATATAATGCGTCTTGTTTTTGGAGTGAAAAGGAGTGGTGAAATTCCCCATAGGCTTCATGATGTCTATGGTTTTACCAGGTCGGATGTGGTCATTGAGATAGTTAGAAACTACTCCTTGATCCACTCTTTTTACAGTTATTCCTGGGTAGGGATCTACAAATGGAGAAGTACAGAGACTGTAAGATCTTCTTTCCTCTTTTCCATTTATTTCTAATATGACAGTGATAAATTGCCCTGGCTTGTAATCTAAGTATGGTTCAGGTTGCTCAAAGAAAATGCTCACCGTATCAGGTGTTTCTTTGACTACTTCTCTTACCTTAAGAGATAAATATTGATCTCCTTTCGAAGGCTCTGATTTTTTCTTTTTGAATAAATTAAACATTCCCGCTTTTCCTTTACACGTTAATCCAATACGTAAGCTTCAAAATTAATGCACGATTCTTAATTTGTAAGCTTTCTGGATGATAATTATCTGTGTAAACAACAAAGAAATCAGAAACTGGTTTAAATCTCCATTGAAAACGGGTATTTATATTGACGTTATTGATCTGACTATTGTATTGGACAAAGGTGCTCAGAAAGAGTTTGTCTGTAAATGAAATCTCAGCTCTTGGACCAACTAACCACAAGTTTCCTGAGCTATAAGGCTCTGGAAGCTCTATTTTGTTGTATTCGGCAAACATTGAAATATTGCCGTAGGGCTGGAACCTGTAATTCAAATTGGTATTGACAAACGCTCTAGTACCATTAAAAAAACCACCATAATAAGTTGTCGCAGAATAATTAAATAATTTTCTCCTATCAGAGGTGTAAGTGATTCCAGTTCTTAAATAAGAGTAGTCAGTTCCAGCTGCCAATCGCTCTCCTCCAGATCGGGTTGGGTCAAAGGAATTGAAAAGATAGACGTATTCGTTAAAAATTCTGTATTGAATTGTTGAAGTGTTTTTAAAGTAAAGCCTATAGACAAACGAGATAGTTTCATCTGTTTTTAAACTAAAATCACGATCTGCATACATATCATATCTGATCTGAAATGTCTGCTGAAATATTTTATCATTATCAACCACATGTCGATAGACTATATTAGGTTCAAATCTCCAATAGGATCGTCTTGGTACGAAACCTGTTTCTGCATTGTAAGAGTCTCCTACATATTCATGATTCCATTGAAGTTTCCATCTTTTGGAGTTGTAATCTAGATAACTTGCATGTGCTTTGGTGTCTCCAGTTTTTTGAGGGCTGAATGATTGATGATAAAAGAATTTTCCTGTCCATTTATTGTCTTTGGAAGCCAAATTATAATCTAATCCTAAAACACGATTGTAGTCTGCAATTGGGTTGGAATCCCCAACTTGACCCGTAGTCTGTCTATTGACAAAAATGGCAGCGATATTTGATCTACTGAACACCTTCTGCTGCACAGTAGCTACTGTGTAATTTTGCCCGGGATATCCGACCGCATCTTCCGTAGCTGTTTGCATATTCAGAAGTCCTACTCTCAGGTCATCACTAATGTTTCCATTTAGTCTTGCCCCATAGAGAATTCTGTTGTTGGAACTACGCCCCAAACTATCAGTCGCTATGCCTATTCTTCTGGAGAAAAATGGCCTGATGCTTCTAAAACCATAATCACCGAATAAATCGGCATTTTCTAGAAAGAATTGTCTTCGCTCTGGGAAGAAAAGTTCAAAACGGTTTAAGTTGGTCTGCTGCTGATCTACTTCTACTGTGGAAAAGTCAGGATTAAACGTCAAATCGAGGTTCAAAGAAGGTGTTATGGCAATCTTAGCATCAAGTCCAGCAGCGTATCCTCCATTTATAGGCTCCCCAGCTTGATAATCTTTGGATGCACTTGTCGCGGCATAAGGAATCAAAGCGATATTGGATCCAGGTTTTTTGAGTGGCTTGTCCCAATTCAAATAGCCAGTAAAAGCCAAGCTCCCAATTCTTTGATTTAAAGGAACAGGCACCCAAGATGTCTGCTCGAAATTTTTTCGGTCATTTCTGATAAAGTTAACTTTCCAGTATTCAGATCCTTCCGTGTAGCGGAGTGTTTTGAATGGAATCGCCATTTCTACTTCCCATCTGTCTTCGTATCTTTTTACTTCGGAAAACCATTTGTTGTCCCAAACACTTGAAACTCGATCACCACTATTGACCAATCCTTCCATTTGTATGTTGAAAGGGGAGACTGCAAACATGAATCCATTGTTCCCATCGTCATAGGGGCCAATTATGATAGCAAAAGCATCATTTTGATCAAAATTAAAATCTCTTTTTAAAGAGCTAATCACATAGTCCCCTGGTGTTTTTGTATACAGTGTAGCAGCGACGTACAGAAAATCCTGGTCATATTTTAAACGAACCTCAGTTTTTTCCGTAGCAGGCAGACCTTCTTTTGGGATTTGTTGGATAAAATCAGAAATAATAACAGATTTTCCCCATTCGTCTAGATTGATTACTCCATCTATAGTCATGGCAGAAGTTGTAGGACTCACTTCAAGTCCAAACTCCTTGTCGTTTTTGCCTATTTTATCATTTGCAAAAACTAAAGAACTTGAAATAAGAAAGGCAATTATACTTGGGTATATAAATTTCATCGGTGCAAAAATATACCAAGGACTTCTTTTGGACTACTTCTATTTTTCCTTCGGTAAATAGAAAAGAAATACGAGGGGGATTTTATTATAAATGGAAGATGTTTTTTGCTGTAGAAAGACTAAATTTGCGCTCTCTAAACAAAATCCAAAGCCATGAATTTGACTAACCTGACAGCCGTTAGTTCCATAGACGGTAGATACGGTAGCAAAACCGCCCCGCTAAGTGCATACTTCTCAGAATTTGCCTTAATTAAGTACAGAGTGCACGTAGAAGTAGAATACTTTATTGCACTTTGTGAGCTTCCCTTGCCTCAATTGAAAGGTTTTGATAGGAACCTATTCCCCTCACTGAGAGCTTTGGTGAAGGACTTCAATACAGCAGATGCGGAGAGCATCAAGGAGACAGAGAAGGTGACCAACCATGACGTCAAAGCCGTGGAATATTTTCTAAAGGAAAAATTTGATGGATTGGGATTGGATGAATATAAGGAGTTTATCCACTTTGGACTGACCTCGCAAGACATCAACAATACGGCCACGCCGCTGATGCTGAAGCATGGACTTGAAGAAGTTATAATGCCTGTTTTGGAGGAAGTGTTATCAAGATTAAGAACTAGGGTAGAAGAATGGAAAGATATCTCCATGCTCGCGAAGACGCATGGTCAGCCTGCTTCTCCGACAAAATTGGGGAAAGAATTTCAGGTTTTCGTGACAAGAGTTGAAAAACAATTGGAGCTATTGAAGCAAGTTCCTTATTCGGCTAAGTTTGGCGGTGCAACTGGAAATATGAATGCGCATCATGTCGCTTATCCAGAGATTGATTGGATGCTTTTTGCAAATGGATTTGTTGCAAATTATCTTGGATTAGATAGAAGCTATCCAACCACGCAGATCGAACATTATGACAATCTCGCCGCACTTTTTGATGGATTGAAGCGAATCAATACCATTCTTCTAGATCTTTCAAAAGATGTTTGGCAATATGTAGCAATGAACTACTTCAAACAAAAAATCAAAGTGGGAGAGATTGGTTCTTCAGCTATGCCACATAAAGTCAATCCGATAGACTTTGAAAATGCAGAAGGAAACTTGGGGATTGCAAATGCCCTTTTAGAACATCTAGCAGCCAAACTCCCAATCAGTAGATTGCAAAGAGATTTGACAGATAGCACCGTTTTGAGAATCATCGGTGTGCCACTTGGACATATGTTGATTTCATTTGAGTCTTTGAATAAAGGATTAAATAAATTAGAATTGAATGCCGATGCTTTGGAAGCTGACCTAGAAGAAAACTGGGCTGTAGTAGCAGAAGCATTGCAAACTGTACTAAGAAGAGAAGGCTATCCAAAACCATATGAGGCGCTCAAAGACCTCACAAGAACCAATACCAAAATTACAGCAGGTTCTATAGCCAACTTTATAGATTCTCTCCAAGTTTCTGATATTGTAAAGGCTGAACTCAAGCACATTACACCTTTCAATTATACAGGAATAGCATAGATTAAGGTATGAAAATAGGAATCCTGCCAATATTTGAAAACTCAACTATTGGCAGGATTTAATTGAATTTTCTGTTTTATTTTTCAAAATATTACGCTTCTAAGTGCACTCTAGAATCTAAAAATTCTATTTTTACATTAATTGGTATTTGGAGTATTTAAATATCAAGGATAAACCCAGCTAATGTAAACCTATGAACAAATCAAAAAATATTTTTTCCCATTTGGGATCAGATCTCCCTGCGGGATTAGTAGTCTTTTTAGTTGCTCTTCCTCTTTGTTTAGGGATTGCACTCTCTTCAGGAGCACCTTTATTCTCAGGAATTATTGCTGGGATAGTTGGAGGAATTGTCGTAGGCTATCTTTCCGGATCAAGTACCTCTGTCTCTGGACCAGCTGCTGGTCTTACTGTCATTGTATTAAATGCAATAGCAGATTTAGGTGCATTTGATATTTTCTTGCTTTCAGTCGTTATTGCTGGAGTTTTTCAAATTATTTTAGGTGTTGCCAAAGCAGGTATAATTGGGTATTATTTTCCAACATCTGTAATCAAAGGAATGCTTGCTGGAATTGGGATTATATTGATAATCAAACAAATTCCTTACGCTTTTGGTGTGAATGAAACACAAAATTTAGCTAAGTACATCCCTTTTGTAAATGACTGGGAAGCGGTATTAGATTTGAGGAATTTGGCTAATGAGTTTGATTTTGGCGCACTCATCATTACAATCATTGCATTGACAATTTTGATTCTTTGGGATAAGCCATTTATCAAGAAAAATAAAGTTCTAAACATTATTCCAGGCCCACTTTTAGTCGTGATGTTAGGGGTTGGGATCAATAAATTCTTCAAGTTTTTTGTACCGAATTTATATTTGGATGTCGAGGACAAAGTGGTTTTGCCTCAGGTTCAAAGTTGGGATGGATTTACAGATTTATTTATGTTCCCCGATTTCACCCAAATCGGAAATCCTGATGTTTGGATTGTAGCTTTTACGATTGCGATTATAGCGAGTTTGGAGACTTTATTGAGCCTTGAAGCTGCTGACAAAATAGATCCCTACAAAAGAGTTTCTCCACCAAATAGAGAGTTGTTTGCGCAAGGGACAGGGAACATTATCAATGGACTGGTAGGTGGTCTTCCTGTAACAGCAGTAATTGTAAGAAGTTCTGCCAATGTCACTTCAGGAGCTAGAACGAAAATGTCTGCTATTTTTCACGGCCTACTTTTGGTCTTGAGTGTTCTCTTGATTCCTGGATTGCTGAATTTGATTCCACTAGCTTGTTTAGCAGCTATTCTCTTGCAAGTCGGATATAAATTAGCGAAAATCTCCCTATTCAAAACCCAAGCTAAATTAGGTTGGGATCAGTTTTTACCTTTTGTGATCACTATTTTAGGGATTGTAATATTTGATTTGTTGATCGGTATTGGCCTTGGAATGGGAGTGGCGATTGTCTATATTTTGCTGAGAAATTTCCAAAATTCTCACGTGTTGACTGCAAGAGAAAATGTGGATTCTCCTGATACACTAAGAATCATACTTTCAGAAGAGGTGAGTTTTCTGAATAAAGGCTCTTTAATCAAAACTTTAGACGAGATTCCTGATGGTAAGCATGTCATCATTGATGGGTCAAATTCTAAAATCATTGACTACGATGTTTTGGAAGTGATCGAAAATTTCAGGATCAATGCAAAAGAAAGAGACATTGAAGTCGATACCATCAAAATTAAATCAGTAAAAGTAGGAGGGATGCATTAACCCTTCGGAAGGAAAATTTCAGCCATCATACAGCGCGCACTGCCACCTCCTAATTTCTCTATAGTTGGGATCTCAGGACTGATGATTTCTGTATGTTTGAGTATGTTTTCTTTCTGAGCTTTGCTCAAAGCGTCAAAGGCAGCTTTGGACATTACTGTGAATTTTTCACCCTTTTGGTTTTGTACTTCTAGCATATTTCCAGCAAAATTAAACTTCTGTTTTGCTGTAATAGGGATGATTTTTTTACCGGAAAGTTCTAGTTTGCTTTGGAGATTCAATCGCTCTGAAGTATTCGAAATACTTTCCAAGCAGACGATCGCAATCTCAGATCCCACATGCATCATGACATTGGTATGATAAATTGGAGAAATCTCCCCGTTGATGGTTTGAGTCGCATCAAAATCCACAATTTCATAATCTATCAACCTTCCAAGATATTGTAGTGGAACAGCGTGTGTTCTCAAAGAGCGGCATGCGTAAGCAATTTTGTTTTCTCGATCTAAAATCAAGCTACCGGTACCTTCTAAGTATTGATCATCTTGTTCGAAAAAACTCAAATCAATAACCTCCTCAATCTTAAACCCCAATTCCATCAATTTTTCGATGATATCTTTTCTTCTTTCCAGTCTTCTATTCGGTGAAAACATCGGGTAAAGGATCACTTTACCATCTGCGTGTGTGCTAAACCAATTGTTAGGAAATATGGAATCAGTTTTCTTTGGATCATCACTATCTTCAATTACTATGACAGCAATACCTTTGCTTTCTAACAAGGTAACAAAACCATCAAATTCTTTTTGTGCTATTTGATTGATTTCACCAGAATCTCTATCATCCTGTTTTTGGTAAAAGTTGTTCTCAGCAGTTTCAGGATTAAATCCAAAGTTCGCCGGGCGAACCATCAAGATGGTAGAAGTAGTCTGTGCAGGCATAGTTATATGATTTTCTCCTGCGAATTTATAGAAAAGTGAGGGTTTTTGAGGTGGTAAATAAACTTTTTTAACATGCTATGTTAATTAAGGTCGATGCCATGCGGAGTCGGGGATGGATTGTAGTGTTTCTAATTCCAAAGGTTACACCAATGGTTCCGCTACAGCGGACTCAGTATTGATAGGTTAGACCCTTTCAAGGTCTGTAATATAAACCAAGATTTATCTTACGGATTTTTGACCATGAAGTCACATCCTGCCAAAAGTAAGGTCAGAATTAAAAATACTGGTTCCTTGGTAGCGTGGTCTTGGTTTTTAACCTTTTGAAGATTTTGGTTAGTAACATACGACTTCTTTGTGGTCGCTAATAAGTTCCGACCACGAAGTGGTCAAACTTTTCAATAACCCTAGGTGAAACCTAGGGATGAAAATACTTTAGCTCCTCCAACAACCCTGAAAGGCCTGCCTGGCGCAGACAGGGTTGAACTTTCAAGGAAACTGAAATCAAACCTAAAAACCTTAAGGCTTTGGGATAATCATAATTCCACTTATCTTTAAAAGTATACCAACGAAAATGTGCTCCACTATTTTGATCAGCCTTTTACCAATGGTCTGGAAATAGAAATATTAAAACTGTAAATTTACATTTGGTAAAAATTTGGCTTTGATTATTTTCATCACCTCTTTCTTTGCCAAAGAATAAAATTGATTTCAAAAGAAACTTACTGAGTTTCAAACCCAAAGAATATGATCGTAGATCAATACCAAAGAGTCCATAACTACCTCAGAATCTCACTGACTGATGTGTGCAATTTGCGTTGCAAGTATTGCATGCCAGTAGAGGATTATCCCTTTATGCCAAAGGAGAATCTGATGCAAGCTGCGGAAATTGCGGAAATTGCGAAGGTATTTGTAAGCCTTGGTGTAGATAAAATCAGATTGACGGGTGGAGAACCGATGGCAAGAGCTGATTTTAAAGAAATCCTGGCAGGACTTTCCAATCTTCCCGTTTCTCTCACAATCACGACAAATGCCACTTTGCTAGACAGGTATCTTGATCAAATGATTGAAGCCGGAATGAAAAGTATCAATATCAGCCTTGATACCCTCAATCGTGTGAAATTCATCGAATTAACCCGAAGAGATCGATTTGACGTCGTCCAAAAAAACATCCAACTCGCTGCTGATGCAGGATTGAAAATCAAAATCAATGTCGTCTTGATGAAAGGCACAAATGAGGATGAAATATTGGATTTTATAGCATTGACAAAAGATAATCCCTACGAAATAAGATTTATTGAATTTATGCCTTTTGAAGGGAATAAATGGGAACACCAAATCGTCCTTCCCAAAAAAGAACTTTTAGAGAAAGTGGGTGCTGCTTATGATATTTTTCCAACGAAAAGAGATATTCATGACACGAGCGAACCTTATGGCATCAAAGGACATCAAGGAAGTTTTGCAATCATCAGCACCATGACAGCCCCATTCTGTGCGGGTTGCAATAGGATGCGTCTTACTGCGGATGGGAAAATGAAAAACTGCCTTTTCTCCAAAGGAGAAGTGGATCTTTTGACTGCCTTGCGCGAAAGTGGAGATGTGGAAGGACTGATTCGAAAAAGTATTTGGAACAAAGCTGAAAGGCTAGGAGGTCAGATGGATTCAGGTGCAATGTCTGAAATCAAAACGGAAAATCTGAAAAATAGAAGTATGATTAGCATTGGAGGTTGATTTTTTTCAATAAATATGCATTCTTATCTATAAAATATGATCACAGTACAAGAGGCCAAAACAATCTTATCAGAAATACCTATTAATAGAAGAACAAAAACGCTCCCTATAGCCAAATCAATAGGGATGTTTTGTGCAGAAAATATTGCGTCCCCAATCTCAGTTCCTTCATTTGATAATTCAGCGATGGATGGCTATTCGCTTGCATTTGAAGATTTGAAATCTGAAATGGAAATTTCTGGGGAAATCAAAGCGGGTGATTCTTCTATGAATAAATTGAAGACTGGTACAGCAGTCAGGATTTTTACAGGAGCACCAATACCTGAAGGTGCGGATACGATCGTCAAACAAGAAATAGTCACCCTTCAAAAAGGAAAGTTTGTCGTCGACCCAAGTCAAGTCAAACTAGGAGAATTTGTCAGAAAAGCTGGCACGCAATGTCAAATAGGACAGGAAGTTCTCCGAATTGGAACCGAACTTTCCTCTGGAACAGTTGCTCTTTTGGCCTCTTTGGGAATCCAAGAAGTTAAGGTTTACGACATACCCAAAGTAGGGGTGATCCTAACCGGAGATGAAGTAGTTTCTTCCGATCATGAACTCCAACCTGGACAGATTTATGATGCAAACGGACCAATGTTGCGTACAGTCTTGTCGCAATTGGGAATTGATGTGGAGTTTGTCGAAAAAGTAAAAGACGAAGCGGAAGCAGTTGAAAATTCAATTAAAATACTCCTTGAAAAAGTAGATATTCTAATCCTCAGTGGAGGGATTTCTGTTGGGGATTATGATTTTGTAAGGCCTGCTTTGCAAAATTTGGGGGTAAGGGAGCTCTTTTACAAAGTAGCCCAGAAACCCGGAAAGCCACTTTATGCAGGGACTTTGGGTACTAAAACGATCTTTGCATTACCAGGAAACCCATCGTCTTCGCTTTCCTGTTTTAGGATTTATGTCAGTCCTTTTATCAGGAAGTTTTTTGGAGCTGATCATGCTTTTGAAACACAATTCAAATTCCCTTTAGCAGAATCTTTTCAGAATGATTCTTCATTGACATTTTTCTTCAAATGTGTATTAAAAGCAGGAGAAATTCATCTCCTCAGTGGTCAGGAATCTTTCAATTTGATCGCATTCAATCAGGCCACAGGATTGGTTGAAATTCCGGCGTCAAATCAAAAAGAACAAGTATTCAATTATTACCCTTTCTAAAAATATGGATTGGTGGATGATTTTCTTGTTTTGTCTTTTGCCTGTGGCAGCATTTTTATATGCAGCTGTAGGCCATGGAGGAGCAAGCAGTTATTTGATGATCCTCACGCTGATGGGATTTCTTCCTGAAGATATTCGACCTTCAGCATTGCTGCTTAATATTTTTGTGTCTTTGATTTCTTATTTGAATTTCAGAAAAAGTGAATCCCTACAGAAAGATCTGTTCTTTTCATTGATCATATTTTCCATTCCGGCTGCATACATAGGTGGTACAATCTTATTAGAAACAACGATTTATAGAAAATTATTGGGTGTCATTCTACTATTTCCAGCTTTGAGATTCCTGTCTTTTTTTCCAGAATCCACAAAGCCCGTAATCGAGCGAAAAGTCTGGATGGCTCCAGTGTTGGGAATCTTGATCGGATTGCTCTCGGGATTGGTTGGAATTGGTGGAGGAGTTTTACTTACACCGATTATTTTGATGTTGGGTTGGGCCAATGTCAAACAAACAGCTGTGATATCTTCCTTGTTTATCTTCTTGAATTCAATTGCTGGTTTTATAGGAGCAGGGTCATTGGATTTTGATCTGCCCAATCAGTTTTGGATCTTGATCCCCTTGACGATTTTTGGAGGATTGCTAGGAGGATATTTTGGTGCCAGAAAATTCAGCAACTCCGCGCTGAGGTATTTACTTTGTGCAGTTTTGATATTTGCCTCAGTCAAATTGTTAATAAATTAAAAGTTTTAGTAAGTTAGATTCAAATGGTGTTAACAATAAAAGTATTTGGTAAAATTTCAGAGGAAATAGATCAGATGGAATTTTCTATAGAAAATCCAGGGAATGTTTCTGCTTTGATCGAAAAGTTGCAGGCTCAATTTCCACAAATCCAAGAGTTGAAATATGCTATTGCAATCAATCACCAACTTGCCAAACCTTCTGAAGACATTCCAGATGGGGCAGAGGTAGCACTTTTACCACCTTTTTCAGGAGGATAAGTAATGGATAGATTTGATCGACATTATAATCTGAAAGGCTTTGGAAAGGCAGGACAAGAAAAGCTCCAAAACGCCAAAGTGCTTGTGGTTGGAGCTGGAGGTTTGGGTTGCCCAATACTTCTCTATTTAGCTGCTGTAGGAGTTGGTAAAATCGGGATTGTCGATGGTGATAGTGTTTCTGAATCGAACCTCAGCAGGCAAGTTCTTTTTGGTCAACATGACTTGGGTAAAAATAAAGCCAAAGTTGCAGGGAAGATTCTCAATGAAAAATATGCAAACTTAGAAGTCGAGGTTATACCCGAATTTCTCAGAACGGATAATATCATCGGATACTTGCAAGACTATGATTTGGTCATAGATGGTTCTGATAATTTCCCGACAAGGTACTTGGTCAATGATGCTTGCGTTGTGCTCAACAAACCGCTTGTATTTGGAGCTCTGTATCAGAATGAAGGTCAAGTTGCCGTTTTCAACGCAAAAGGGAGCAAATCAATAAATTACCGTGATATTTACCCAAATCCACCTTCAGCAGGCGAAGTTCCAAATTGTAATGAAATCGGGATTTTGGGAGTCTTTCCTGGGATCATTGGTTGTACGATGGCAGCTGAGGCGATCAAGCTGATTTCTGGTTTCGGGGAAATACTAGATGGTAAAATGCACTTCTATAATTTCTTGAATCATTCGGATTATAAAATTGAATTAACCAAAAACCAGCAAAGCTATCAAAATAGGCCAAAGTCTATCGAAGATTTACAAAGCATGGATTACCAAGATTTCTGTGGCCTTTCTGCAGATATTTCTTGGGAAGAAGTTAGAACTTTAATGCACGACTTTCCTGATGCCTTCTTGGTGGATGTGAGGGGGAAAGATGAGGAGCCCCAATTAGAAGGTTTAGCATTTCAGCAGATTGAAACAGATCAAATTGATGCTTCTTTAGATAAAATAGCTCAGCATGATACCATCTTGCTTTTTTGTCAAACAGGTATCAGAAGTGCAAAAGCGGCAAGGAAACTTCAGGAAAAATTTCCAGATAAATATATCAGGTCAATTAAGGGAGGGATAACCTCTTTCAAATAAATATTGCAAACATGGAAAAACTAAGAACACCAAAAAATATATTTGTACAAGGACCTATTTCACCGATAAAAATAGCTAATTCCATCGCTAATCATGCGACTAAAACGGATATTGGAGGACATAGTATCTTCTTGGGACAAGTCAGGGCAGATGAAAAGGATGGTGGAACAGTTCGCGCTATTGCTTATACCGCTTACGAAGAAATGGCCTTACAAAAGGCTTTTGAGATTAGAGAGGCTGTTTTTTCGAAATATCCGCTGACCTGTATGCATATTTACCACAGCTTGGGTGAAGTGAAAACAGGTGAAATCTGTCTCTTTGTCTTCACTTCTTCCAAACATCGAAAAGCTGCCATGCAAGCCTGCGAAGAACTCGTCGAGCGCATCAAAGCCGAACTCCCCATCTGGGGCAAAGAACTCGTCGATAATGACACCTCAGTCTGGAAGGAAAATACTTGAAAGGAATATCTTACTTTCTGACTTATTAAATTTATATCAAGAGTATTTTATCTTACGTCTTGAGTCTAACGTCTCAAATCTCATTTCTCACATCTCAATCGAAAAATGGTCAACATCACCCACAAATCCCCTTCATTAAGAAAAGCCATTGCACAGGCTATTGTCAAAGTAAGTTCTGAGGTGACAATTGATGCCATTGTCAATCGCAAAGTTCCCAAAGGAGATGTGTTTGAAATGGCAAAAGTAGCGGGATTGTTTGCCGCAAAAAGAACTGCTGATATGATTCCAGACTGCCATCCACTGCCAATAGAATTTACCGCAGTGAGTTATGAGATCAAAGGCTTGGAGATTTATGTGATGGTGGAGATTCATACCATTTACAAAACAGGGGTGGAGGTAGAAGCCATGCACGCTGCTTCGGTGGTAGCGCTAACGATGTATGACATGCTGAAGCCAATTGATAAGGAAATAGTCATTGAGAAGATACAGCTGATGGAGAAAAAAGGAGGAAAGTCTGATAAGAAAAAGTATTTTCCAGAATTGAAGGCTGCTGTGGTGGTTTGCTCTGATACGATCTCAAAAGGATTAGCAGAAGATAAATCAGGGAAAATCATTCAAGGGAAGCTTAATGATTTTGGTTTGCAAGTTTCGGGAATTCAGATAATTCCTGATGAAGCAGAGCAAATAGAAAAGGTATTAAAAAAAGCCGAATCAGAAGCTGTTGACTTGATTATTTTTAGTGGAGGTACAGGTTTGTCTCCTAGAGACATTACGCCAGATACCCTCGAGCCATTTATTGACAGAAGGATAGTAGGCATTGAAGAAGCGATTAGAAAATATGGACAAGAGCGTGTACCGACTGCATTTTTATCCAGATCTCTTGCAGGAGTGAGAGGGAAAATGTTGGTTCTAGCCATTCCCGGTTCTTCAGGAGCAGCCAATGAATGCATTGATGCAATATTTCCTTCAGTGCTTCATGTATTTGATGTGATCAAAGGGGAGAGGCATTAATACAAATGAAATGTTTTTGGGAAATTTATTGTATACTTTCAAACCAAAAAAAAGCGGCTAGTTTTCCTAGCCGCTTTTGAATTATAATCGATTAAGCTAGATTTTATTCAGCTTTCTCTTTTTTGTTTACCGTAATGATGAGCTCTTCACCTTCGCCTGAATAATCAGCCATGATGATATCTCCCTCAGATAACTCTCCTTTCAGGATTTCTTCTGCTAAAGCATCTTCCAAATATTTCTGAATTGCTCTATTCAGCGGTCTAGCTCCATACTGTTGATCATACCCTTTTTCGGCTAAGAAATCTTTTGCCTTTGGAGTAAGCTCAATATTGTATCCCAAATCTGTGATTCTGCTGAATAGTTTGTTCAAGCTGATATCAATGATTTGATGAATATGAGATTTTTCTAATGAGTTGAATACAACGACATCATCTAATCTATTTAGGAATTCAGGACTAAACGCTTTTTTCAACGCACTCTGTATAGTCGATTTCATGATATCATCCATGTTGTCAGCCTTCGCCTTGTTAGCAAAACCGATACCTGCTCCGAAATCTTTTAGATCTCTAACACCAATATTAGATGTCATGATGATAATCGTATTTCTGAAATCAACTCTTCTGCCTAATCCATCTGTCAAAATTCCATCGTCCAATACTTGAAGTAGAATGTTGAATACATCAGGGTGAGCTTTTTCAATTTCATCCAAAAGCACTACAGAATAAGGTTTTCTTCTAACTTTCTCGGTCAGCTGACCACCTTCTTCATAACCAACGTATCCCGGAGGTGCTCCAACCAGTCTCGATACACTGAATTTCTCCATGTATTCAGACATATCAATTCTAACCAAAGAGTCGTCTTTGTCAAATAGATATGTGGCAAGCATTTTGGCTAACTCAGTCTTACCAACTCCTGTAGGGCCTAAGAAAATGAAGGAACCAATTGGCTTCTTCGGATCTTTCAATCCAACTCTAGTTCTTTGAATTGCTTTGGTCAATTTCTTAATTGCTTCATCTTGACCAATAACTTTTCCCTTGAGTTCTTCCGTCATATTTAGGAGTTTTGCACCTTCTTTTTGTGCAATTCTTTTTGCCGGAATTCCAGTCATCATCGCAATTACCTCTGCTACATTGTCTTCTTCGACCTTGTATCTTTTGGATTTGCTATCTTCTTCCCACTTCACTTTGGCAGTTTCTAATTGCTCTAAGAGTTTTTTCTCCTTGTCTCGCAACTGTGCTGCCTCTTCGTATTTCTGACTTTTTACAACTCTGTTTTTCTCTATCTTGATCTGCTCAACTTCTTCTTCCAGCTTGAGGATGTCCTCTGGCACGTGAATGTTGTTGATGTGCACACGTGCACCTGCTTCGTCCAAAATATCAATTGCTTTGTCTGGCAAGAATCTGTCAGAAATATATCTATCAGATAACTTCACACATGCCTCAATAGCTGCATCGGTGTAGATCACATTGTGGTGATCTTCGTATTTGTCTTTGATATTATTCAAAATCATGACAGTTTCCTCAGGAGTGGTAGCATCTACCATTACCATTTGGAATCTCCTTGCTAAAGCACCGTCTTTTTCGATGTACTGTCTATATTCGTCAAGGGTAGTAGCACCTATACATTGAATTTCTCCTCTAGCCAAAGCAGGCTTGAACATATTCGATGCATCCAACGAGCCACTTGCTCCTCCAGCTCCTACGATGGTGTGCAATTCGTCAATAAACAAGATGACATTTGGAGACTTCTCAAGCTCGTTCATCACGGCTTTCATTCGCTCTTCAAATTGACCTCTATATTTTGTGCCTGCTACCAAAGATGCAAGATCTAAAGTGACTACACGCTTGTTGAAAAGTACACGAGAGACTTTCTTCTGAATGATTCTTAAAGCCAAACCTTCTGCAATAGCTGTCTTACCAACACCAGGCTCACCAATTAGGATTGGATTATTTTTCTTTCTTCTAGATAAGATTTGAGCTACACGCTCGATTTCTTTTTCTCTACCAATAATTGGATCCAACTTGTCGTCTTCTGCCATCTTGGTCAAATCTCTGCCGAAATTATCTAGAACTGGTGTTCTTGATTTTTCAGCGCCAGGTTTTGAAGAACCTGAAGATCCACTGCCTGAAGAAGAACCAAATAATTTGCTCCCATCCTCGTCAGGATCATCTGCTTCAGCTTTTGATCTTGGACCTGAATCAGTCTGAAACTCTAACATCTCTTTTACTGAATCGTAATTGGTGTCAAATTTCTGTAAGATTTGAGTAGCAATATTATCTTCATCACGCAAGATGGACAGAAGCAAATGCTCTGTACCAATCAATGCACTCTTGAAAATTTTAGCTTCTAAGTAAGTGATTTTTAACACTTTTTCTGATTGCCTAGTCAATGGGATATTGGCAAGGTTTTTTACATTATGGTTTGCAGTACCTTTGACAGCACGCTCCACGGAGTTCCTCAGTTCATCCAGAGGTACTCCCAACTTTTTCAATATGGAAACAGCCACGCCTTCACCCTCACGAATCATACCCAGCAAGAGGTGCTCCGTACCAATGTAATCATGTCCCAAGCGCAAAGCCTCTTCGCGACTTAGTGAGATCACCTCTTTGACTCTGTTCGAAAATTTTGCTTCCATTTATATCCTTTCTAAATGATTTGAATTCTTATCTAATGTTACCGAATTTGTTTTAAAAACACAATCCTTTTGCTGATTGTTCAATGATTTTTTTGTGACTTGATCAAAATGTCTTTTGATTCGGGTCCCATACAAAATAATAAATCAATCAGGCTCATGTTGGGAACAAAGTCTAAGCCAAACAGCTGACTGTATGGGAGTGCATCATAGATGTCTCTTTCGGCATACCCTGATTTTGCGTTTATTACCCCTCTGATGTCTTTTATTTCACTTTTCACAATGGTTTGATCGTAATTTTTAACCGATATGTCAAGTTGTAATAATTTCAGACAAACTGTCAGTAGTTCTCTGTTAAACTCTGTTAATAAGTCAAATTTCTTCAAAAAGACCTGTTCGAGATAGGGGAAATAAAACTCAAAGAAAGGAGCTTTTCCATAGGCACTTTGAATCCCCCTCAAATGAACATTCATCCATTTTTGACTATGATCTATTTTAATCTGACTTGTTTTTACGTTTTTATTGCCACCGATTACGGGAATACTTAATGTTTCTACTTTGTTAGCAAGTCTAATTTGAGTCCTGTTTCTGTAAGTTTGCTTTTGATAGTTTTCATCCAAATCGAGAAAAATTTCTTTCTCATGTTGGATTGCTACAAAGTATTCAATTGGTGGTAAATAAAATAACTCGGTGATGATCGCCATGTACTTATGCTAACTTGATTGGCTTTAATTAATTTTATTTTCTATATATCCGCTTTTACCCCAGTAGTCATTGATAGTATTGTGTGATTTCATTTTAATCAGCTCTTTTCTGTTGACACTTGCGCGTTGCGGTGTAGTTGACTCGGGGCTACTATCCGCATTATTTTAAGTGAATTATTTAAATACTCATGTCATTGCGGAAAATCATATTTTATTTAATGGTGTCAGGGATTACAAGATGTCTTCTACATTTCCTAAGCCTTGTCTGACGATTTCTATTTCTTCATTGGTGCAGTCTAAAATTGTAGAAGCAACATTGTTTCCATATCCTCCATCAATGACGATATCAACGAGGTTTTGGTATTTCTCATAGATCAATTCTGGATCAGTGCTGTATTCAATTACGTCATCTTCATCCCTGATGGATGTGGTCAGAATAGGTTGGCCCAATTCTTTGACCAACAAACGAGGAATTGGATGGTCAGGAACTCGAATACCGATCGTTTTCTTATTACTATTGAGGATTTTTGGAACTGAATTGTTTGCTTCAAGGATAAAAGTGTAAGGGCCAGGAAGGGCTTTTTTCATCATCTTGAATACGGGTGTGTTCAGCGCACGTGTGTACTCCGCAATATTACTCAAATCGTAACAGATGAAAGAAAAGTTGTGTTTTTTGGCTTTAATGCCCTTGATTTGGCAAATTCTTTCTACTGCGCGCTGATTGTGAATATCACAGCCCATTCCATAGACAGTATCTGTAGGGTATATAATTACCCCACCATTTCGAAGTGTGTCTACGATCTTTTGTACCTTTTTGGGGTCAGGATTTTCTGGATAAAGTTTGATGAATTCAGCTGCCATAATTTTAATGTTTTGAGAGTAGATTAGCCTAATTCGTAGTTGGGTTCAAATGCCGATTTAAGTTTTGGAAAATTTGTTCTGTAGAAATTCTACAATTGTAAGATCTGCTTCTGCCCAATCTAATTGGTTCAATTCGCTAAAGCAAACCCAACGTATTTCTTTGTGTTCCTTCAACATAAAATTACCACCTATATAGCTACAAATAAAAGGAATTAGTTCAATTTCTTTCTTTTGAGGGTAGCTATGATAATGGCTTTCTAGCTCTTCTGAAATTTTTATATCAATGTTGAGCTCTTCTTTAATTTCTCTGATGATACAAGCTGATGCGGTTTCTTCTGCCTCAATTTTTCCACCGGGAAACTCCCACAGTAGGGGATGGGACATCTTTTCGCTTCTTTGGGCACAGAGAACGCGATTGTTTTTGACAATGATGGCACAGGTTACTCGAATAGCGGATTGCATCAATTTGGAAATTTAGTAAGTCTGTTGAACAAAATTCCCTATTTTTGCGCCTAATCAAAGTGATTTCTCTTAAAATTATGCTTGAGGATAAAAAAACAAAATACTATCTCATCGCCGTCATTACTTTCTCGGTACTGTTGACCTCACTCTCTTTCTACTTTTATCAGGCTTTTTTCAGCCCAAACACGCTTTTGGAGAAAGAAGAACCTTATATGCTTCAAATACCGACCAATGCCACATTCAAAATGGTCTCTGACAGCTTGTATAAGGATGAAAAAATTCATGATGTCATCACTTTCAGTTTTGTGGCCAAAGTACTTGGTTACCAAGAAGCAGTCAAGCCGGGCCTTTATAAAATAATGCCTAAAATGAGCAACTTGAATGTAGTTCGTCTTCTCCGCTCTGGAGATCAGACACCTGTGAGAATTACTTTCAATAATGTGCGCACAAAAGAAGACTTAGCAGAGAAGATTACGAGTAATATTGAAGTAACAGAACAGCAGTTTTATGATTTGCTGCTTGATTCTGTAAACATCCGAAAGTTTGGCTTTGATGAAGAAACAATTATGGGTATGTTCATTCCAAATACTTATGAAGTCTGGTGGAATACCAGTGCGGAAAAGCTATTTGACAGAATGTACACAGAGTATGAGAAGTTTTGGACTGATGAGCGAAAAGAAAAGGCTAGACTTTTGGGATTGACACCACAAGAAGTATCCACGCTCGCTTCAATCGTGCAAGCCGAAACGCAAAAGGCTGATGAAAGACCAAAAGTCGCGGGAGTTTATCTCAATAGGTTACGGATTAGCATGCCTTTGCAAGCAGATCCTACATTAGTATTTGCATCTGGTGACTTTAGCTTAAAGCGTGTTTTGAACATCCATAAAGAGCTGGATAGCCCCTACAATACATATAAATATATCGGATTGCCTCCGGGACCGATCAATCTTCCTGAAATATCTGCCTTGGATGCAGTATTGAATTTTGAGGAACACAGTTACCTCTATTTCTGTGCAAAAGAAGATTTTTCTGGTTACCATGCCTTTGCAACAAATTACAACGAGCACTTGAATAATGCACGTCGGTATCAAAATGCATTAAACAAAGCTAAAATATATTGAGATGTTCCAAGCAGAAACACAAATCAGGGTACGCTATGCAGAAACAGATCAAATGGGATATGTTTATTATGGCAATTATGCCATGTACTTTGAAGTAGCGAGGGTAGAAGCGCTTCGCTCTATCGAATTTTCTTACAAGAAAATGGAGGAGGAGGGAGTGATGATGCCTGTTTTGGAGCAAACTACGAAGTACCTGAGACCAGGGAAATACGATGAACTTTTGACTATCAAAACAAGCATCAAAGAAATGCCCGGAATCAGAATAGCATTTGAATACGAGGTTTTCAATGAAGGTGAGGAATTGATCACTACAGGGAAGACAATTCTAACTTTTTTGAAAAAAGACACACATAAACCAAGCAGACCACCTCAATATTTACTAGATTTATTGAAACCATATTTTGAATAAATTTTTTTCAGTGGAAAAAAGAATCAGACTTCTATCGATCAAATTTACCCGCGAGGCAAAAAAACTCAGACATATCCATTTTGGAAATCCTGATCAAAATCTCTATGACGTCGGAAAGATTTTCATGGAACAGATTCGAAAGGATGAAATTATCGAAAGAGCTGGCTCCGTTGCATTCAGCTTTACAGTAGCCATGTTTCCACTGCTCTTATTTCTCCTGAATATTATTCCTTACATAGGGTTCTTTTTTGAGAATGTCACTACTCAAAATATTTTGTTATTTATTGGGGAAATTATCCCGCCTAGTATTTACTCGGAAGCTGAATCTACCATTATGGATATTGTGAGTAAGCCTCGTCAGAGTTTGCTTTCCTTAGGTTTTTTCCTTGCTTTATTCTTAGCCACCAATGGTGTAATATCCCTGATGAGTGCATTCAATGCGGTTTACAGAACAAAAGAAAACAGAAATTTTTGGAAAACGAGGTTAATTGCAGTCGGTATTATCTTAGTCCTCGTATTGACCATCTGTGGAGCTGTGGTTATCATGGTTTTGGGTAGCAGCGTGTTATATAGAATCTCAGATTGGGAATTTGTATCTAGCAACTTGTATTATTACCTTCTGGCTTTTTTCAGATTCTTCACGTTATTAGCCGTGTTTATGATCGCTACTGCATACATCTTCCGCTTTGCACCCGCAGTGCATGACAAATGGAAATTTTTCTCCACAGGATCCACTACAGCTGGATTTTTAATTACAGCAAGTTTTTATCTATTTTCTTTCTACCTCAATAATTTCGCGACTTACAACAAGCTCTATGGTTCCATCGGGACAATGTTGGCAGTGATGTTATGGCTATTCATTACATCCTTGATCATCTTGGTTTGTTTTGAAATCAATGTTTCCCTAGACAAAGCAGCAAAGAAGAAAATGGTGACAAGAGCATTGGAAAACACTTTATAATCTAAATAACACCTTCATTCTTTACTTAAAAAGTACATAAATCTAAAATTTCAACTTCATCCTTTCCTAACAGTCTTCCATATTCAGCTTTGCTACTTCGCTTCCTCTGTTTGCGGCAAGCGTCAAGTACTTGCAAGCACTGGGATCATTGATTATTTTTTTGCACAGCCCCAATTGGGTTAAAGAATTTAGATGTTCTGGATCTTTTTTGAGATAAGTTTCAAAGTCCTCAATTGCCCAATACACAAATCCCATGGACATGCGAGCAAGTCCTCTATTATATAATGCAGTCATATTTTCAGGGTCGTACATGAGGCACATATTGAAGGAACCTGCAGCACCGTCAGGGATGCCTAATTTAGACCTTGCGATACCTTGATAAAAGTAGACCTTAGGATCTTTTGGTTTTAATTTGGCGGCTATAGAAAAAAATTCATCTGCACTTTTGAAATTTTCATTCATGATCATAGCTCTACCAAGCAGATAAATAATTTCAAAATCATTTTCATCATATTTCGCGGCAATAAGCAAGTGTTTTTCTGCATTCACATAGTTTTCTTGTTTCCAATATAATTTCCCAATTCCTGCATGTGCTTGTGCATATCGGGGATCTATGCTGATGATTCGCTTATAATCTTCCAATGCCTCTTCGAAGCGCTCCAGCTCCTCATAGGCTCTCGCTCTCAAGTGGAGGGAGTTGATGTCTGTAACATTGATAAATAAAGTTTGGGAAAATTCTCTGATGGCTTTTTCATATTCTCCATTCCTAAAGTGAATTTCTCCCTCCGAGAAACTCCCTAAACAAGAAGTTGTGAGCAAGGCAACAAAAGCCAAGTACTTGGTTATCTTTTTCATAAAAATCAATTTTATCAAAACTAATAAAATAGACGATTAATTAAAAAAGAAATTGAATCTTTTTTTCATCTACACAATCCAAGTTTAAAAGTCACTTCGTATATCATCCAAATCTTTAAAATTATTGAGCCATGTTCAAAAAAATTATTATTGGATGCTTAGTCCTTTTTTCAGCTTTGGTAGTGACTTTAGCTGTACACATTTATTTGGTAACACAACCTAAGGGTAACGAAGGACCAAATTTAGCCATGAGTAGGATTGACTTTGATTCACAGTTGGATTCACTTGAGGCTGTAAAAATCAAAAAATATACGAGTTTGATAGAGGGCGTCAGAGATGTTCGAGTGAATCTATCTTCTGGTCACATGATATGTTTGTATGATAGAAACAAACAAGCACCTCAAGACATTATCGAATCGATCAGCAAAGATTTTTTGGTACAAGCAAGCCTTTTTCAACCATCTGATGAAATGCTAGCTCAAAGTTGCCCCGCCATTAATAAAAGTTCACTTACCTACAAACTTGGAGCCTTCTTCCAGAGGACCTTTGAAAATTAAACTAAAACCAAATTTTAATGATTATGAAAAAAGTAAATTACTGGTTATCCAGTGTTTTGATTGGAGCCATGGCGGTTCTCTCATCCTGTAATGATGATGATGATCAGCCAATGATGATGGATGATTCGTTCTACGCAGTGCAGTTGGGTGGCGAAACGAGAGTTTCGGATCCTAATAATCCTGGTCAAATGATAGAACAAGGTTTTCTAAACCTAAGGACGGTAGTTACAAACACTGTATTGACTATTGCAACAAACGAAGACGGTAAATATGATGCTTTACAGCCGTATTTTAGTGTGTTATTGAACGAAGTAGGAAGTGGAGAGACCTCAGGTTTCACAACGTTGGTTTCTGATTTCACAGAATTCCTAGCAGAAGCTACAGGTTCGAAAAACTTCACGTATAGTGGTTTGGATATGGAAGCAGCACACGATCCTGCGAGAAACTCAAGAATGAATGGTCGTATCAACAATGCAGATTATGATTTATTTGTTCAAGCGGTAGTAGAAGGTGCAGCACAAGCAAATATCACTTCAAGTGAAGTAATAGGTCCCGTAGGTCAATTATTGGAATCTGTAAGACAGCCAATTGTACAAAGAGCAGACGGAGAAGGTTTGGATTTGTACACTAGATTGGGAGGAAATGTCTTGGTAGATGTATCCGCAGATGGTGATCCTGCAAGATTGGTAGAAGCGGGTTATGCACCATTAGAGGCAGTCGTAACGAGCACAGTTATGATTATTGCTACAAACGAAGATGGTAAGTATGATGCCTTGCAACCTTATTTCTCAGTTTTATTAGCTGAAGTAGGAGCTGGAAATTTTTCAGGCTTTACAACTTTGGTAACAGACTTCTCTGAATTCTTAGCAGAAGCAATTGGTTCGGTAAATATCGAATACTCTGGTTTGAACATGGTTGATGCACATAATCCTGCTGTTAATTCAAGAATGACAGGGTTGGTATCCGCGGAAGACTATGATTTGTTCATCGGAGCAGTAGTCGAAGGAGCAGTTGAAAACAATGTACCTGAAAGCGTAATTGGAGAATTTGGAGCGCTATTAACTAGCCCAGGTTTGAAAAATGCCATCGTACAGAGATAAGTGAATTTAATATCGGTTTTATTTAGAAAAAGGTCAGCTTTGTGATAAAGCTGGCCTTTTTTTTGTCATTTGTAACTCATGATTTGCCTTTACGTCGTCCATCCCTACGGGACTTTCCCTTCATCGCAAGTTTCCTAGCACGGTGGGTTGAAACCCACCGTTAAGATGTCTTTCATGCCGCTGGCACTGGAAGGCTGGTATATCGGATGAAAGTGAGATTTTCTAGAAGCTCCATAGGAGCGACCGATATACTAATCATGGATTTCAATCCATGATCTGAATGAAACAAGGTAATCCAGAAGTCACGTAGTGACGACAGATATATTTTTTGATCAGTGAATTGTATAAAATTTAGCTCTTTTAGCTTCGAGAATTATATTGTTTTATACTTTAAAATGAATTTTATTAAATATAAGATTTTGCATCCTCGCGATTTTCGGGGCAACCATTTTATGGTTGAAAAGATTAAAAATTTGATTTCTCTGAAGTCTAAACAACTTATAAACAATTTTTTTTTAAAAATTCAGTCTAAATCTATCCTATAGCCTAATAATAATAGTCTTTTACTACTTATTGTAAAATAGAAATGATTATTAAGTAAAAATTATTAGTAATTATTTGAATAAGAATAATATTTTATATTTAAATCAATACCGAAATGAATCCTAGTTTTTTAATTTAAAATTAGGTAGTTAACAAAATTATATTTTGGTTTTAAACTGATTTTACCGTGGTGAAATTTAATTTATTAATTTAATAATTAAACTTTTT
>NZ_BMFD01000004.1:27013-229820 GCF_014637795.1 Belliella aquatica
ATATTAATAAATATAATTTATTCAGGTTATGGGAGGTTATCAAATTGTTTTACCGGCAATAAATCAGTTTAATTCAAGATTTTTATTTTTGAAACTTTGCTGCTGGTTTATATTTTTATCAAGTTTATTTCAACTTAGAAACCATTCGTAATCTTATTTACATGTATAACTAATTTTATGTTTTAATCATTATCTGATTTTTCCGATCTTTTAAAATTTTGCAAATATGAATACGAAGATTTTTCCAACAGCTATTATCAATCAATCTGTTGAAGTTTATGATTCACATATCAGTGTGCGATCCAAAGTAATTTATCTTTTGTTTCTTGGGATTTTATTTGCTGGGATCATCGCAATGCCTTTGATCTATGTGGATGTTGCCGTACAGTCTAGGGGGACTTTTCAGTCAGCTTTGCAGCGCAATTCTCTGATGAGCTCGGTAAGTGGAAGATTGGAAATATGGAATCTGAAAGAAAACCAAAAGGTTAAAAAGGGAGATGTTTTGGCGGTTATAAGGGGCGAGGTTTTGAACCTTGAAATGCAAGGCTTGGAGGAAAGATTGACTGTTTTGGACGAATTTATCCATGATCTCAATAAACTCCTAAAGTTAGATTTATCAACTTATGTTATGGAGCCGGTATCACTGAGGTCAAAATTCTATCAAGCTATATTGCTTGAGTATCAAACGAAATTTAACAACCAAGATGCAGCAGTGCAGAAACTAGAGAGGGATTTCGAAAGAGCACAAACACTGTTTGATGGCAATGCCTTGGCTTTTGCAGATTATGATGTGGCTGATGTACAATATAAACAGGCAAAATCACAGCTCGACCTGATTAGGAAACAGCAGAGGAATCTGTGGGAACAGGAACTGGTCAACCACCAAAACGAAAGGATTCGCTTGCTAAATCAAAAAAGTGTCTTTTCTGAACAAATGGATCAATATAAAGTCATCGCAGGTACCAACGGGACTTTGATTAATGTATTGAACCTTAATAAGGGTGATTTTGTCCATCCCCAACAAAAATTAGCAGAAATCTCTCCCGATACGACATTGTTGGCAGTGACCTACATCTCTCCTATGGATATTGCCTTTATCGAAAAAGGTCAAGAAGTGAGTTTCCAAATTGATGCCTACAACTACAACCAGTGGGGAATTGCTACAGGAAAAGTAGTAGATATTGCTGATGATCTATCATTATTGAATGAAAGAGAAGCTGGTTTTTTGGTTACCTGTGCTTTAGACAATCCATCTTTAATTTTATCCAATGGTCAGGAGGGTTATGTAAAAAAAGGAATGACTTATAATGCCAGGTTTGTAATTGCTCGGAGGTCCTTATTCCAATTATTATATGATAAAGTAGATAATTGGCTCAACCCCCAAGTTCAAAGCTTAAATTAATTTTTTACAACAATGGGAATAAAAATCAAACAAAGAGATATTACTGATTGTGGTGCTGCATGTCTGGCCTCAGTAGCTGCATTTTACAAATTGGAGATGCCAGTAGCCAAAATCCGTCAGATGGCTTCGACTGACCAAAAGGGAACTAATATCCTTGGGTTGATTGAAGCTGCAACCAAGATGGGCTTCTCAGCAAAAGGTGTAAAAGGTGATTTTGATGCCTTGAAAGATGTTCCGATGCCTGTTATTGCTCATGTGATCGTAAAGAAGGTCTTACACCATTTTGTAGTCTTATATAAAGTAAATGATAAGACTGTGGAGTATATGGATCCTGGTGATGGACAAATGCACAAGGTCAGCCCAGATGCTTTCAAAGAAATGTGGACAGGGGTACTTGTCCTTCTTATGCCCAATGATGAATTCAAAGCAATTAGTGAAAAAGTAAGTACATGGAGTAGGTTTTGGTTTTTGGTCAGACCACATAAAGGTGTGATGGTACAATCTCTGGTTGGAGCAGTTTTATATACTATTTTGGGACTGTCAACTTCTATCTATGTTCAAAAGATCATTGATCATGTGTTTATAGGAAGAAATACCAATTTGCTGAATTTAATGTCTATTGGGATGATTGCTTTGCTATTGATGCAAATAGTAATCGGTGTTTACAAAACCCTATTTATCATCAAGGTAGGTCAACGGATCGATGCCAGATTGATTTTGGGGTATTATAAGCATTTGCTCACCTTGCCCCAGCGGTTTTTTGATACCATGCGGGTAGGTGAGATTATCTCCAGAGTCAATGATGCAGTGAAAATCCGTGCATTTATCAACGATGTTTCTATTGGCTTTTTGGTCAATATTTTTATCGTCCTCTTTTCATTTGCATTGATGTTTACTTTCTATTGGAAGTTGGCTTTGGTTATGTTGCTGGTCATTCCACTTTATACCATCATATATTTGGTGACCAATAGTTTGAATAAAAAAATTGAAAGAAGACTGATGGAAGAATCAGCAGAGTTAGAATCTCAGCTCGTAGAATCCATTACCTCGGCGGGTACGATCAAAAGATTTGGGGCTGAAGACCATGCCAATATCAAAACAGAGGTGAGGTTTGTCTCTTTATTGAGGACAGTCTATCAATCAGGAATGAACAATATCTTCTCAGGGACATCTTCGGAAGTAGTCTCGAGGCTCTTTACAATCATTCTTCTCTGGGTGGGTGCAGGCTATGTCCTGAAAAATGAAATTACGCCCGGTGAACTGATGTCTTTTTACGCATTGACAGGCTACCTTACTGGTCCGATTTCTAGTTTGATAGGTATGAACAAGACAATTCAGAATGCTCTGATAGCAGCAGATAGGCTTTTTGAAATCATGGATCTTGAGGTAGAGAGTTCTGCTGATACCTTTCCCATCAAAAAGGAAAATGTGGGCGATATCACTTTCAAAAACGTGAAATTTAGATACGGGTCAAGAGCTAATGTTTTTGATGATCTAAACTTAACATTCCCAAAAGGGAAGATTTCGGGTGTTGTAGGTGAGAGTGGATCGGGCAAGAGTACCTTGGTATCCTTACTTCAGAATCTTTACCCTCTTCAATCGGGTAATATCCATATCGGGGAACATGATATCAAATTTATCGACAATGTCAGTTTGAGACAAATAGTCTCTGTGGTGCCTCAGCGCATAGACCTTTTTGCTGGAAATGTATTGGAAAATGTCGCTTTGGGGGATTATCAACCCGATATGCAGAAGATAGTCGGTATATGCAATAAGCTGGGCATGATGGATTTTATAGAAAACCTTCCAAATGGATTTGGTACTTATTTGGGAGAAAATGGAGCATCCCTCTCAGGAGGGCAAAAGCAAAGAGTAGCCATAGCAAGAGCGCTGTATAGAGATCCAGAAGTCTTGATTTTAGATGAAGCTACAGCTTCCCTAGATCCTGACTCGGAGGAGTTTGTGCAGCAGACCATCCGAATGCTCGCCACAGAAGGCAAGACCATCATCTTTATTACCCACAGGTTGGCGGCTGTGCAGGATTTTGATCGCTTGTATGTGCTGGATAAAGGGAAACTAATCGAAGAAGGAACCCATGCAGAGCTGCTTACCAAAGAAGGCAAATACTTCGAAATGATCCGTAAGCAATTGGTGGTGCTGTAATGTTTAACGTTAAGCGTTAATAGTTCAACGTCCAACCTTTAACACTTGACCTTTAATCCAATTAACCAACAATAAAAGTTTAGAGGCTTAGAGTTTAGAAAAAGGATGTTGCAAGCCTAACCTTCTAACCTTCCAACCTTTTAACTATTCTACCCATAACTAAATTAACTAAACCATGGAATTTATCAGACAAATAGAGAGATTACAGCAGCTAACCAAGCTAGTAAGGGAGCAGCGGACAGGAAGTCCGGAGGAATTTGGGGAGAGATTGGGGGTGAGTAGGAGACAACTTTATGCTTATTTAGAATATTTGAAGGATCATGGTATTGATATTATTTATTCCAGAAAAATAAATAGTTTTATTTTCAGTAATGACAAGGAGCTAGAGATCGTATTCAAATTTCAGATTTTAGGTGAAGAGAACAGCAGGGATATATTTGGAGGAAAAAATTTAAAAAATATTTTTCCGTGCTATTTTTATGCACGGAGCGACTCTAAATTAGCATCATGATCAATCAGCAAATAGACATGCTAGCTAATTCGATTTGCTTGTGAGAGATTGGGAGTTCTCAATGCCCGGAAAAGGTTGGGAAAAAAAGAAAATTTATTTAGATTATGGAAAAGTTTAAGGAATTAAACAAAAATGAATTGATGGAGATTTATGGAGGGAAAGTTGATTATTATGAATATTCTTGGACTGGAACTAACAATCCAATTATTTATACAGCAGAAGCAGTTGTAAATGGAGGTAAGGCCATTGCAAATGCAGGCATTTGGATTTGGAATCAATTTGTAGATTAATTGAAAATAATTCAGAAATTCATAATTGTGCGCATCGTTGCTTTACGGTGCGCACATTCTTTTATCGAAAAAAATCATAAATGAAAAATAAATTTCCTTCTAAAATCTTGCATAGTGCTGAATTAATCGTTGTTCCTTTCCTTTTTTCAGCAATAATTTGTATACCTCTTTTGTTTTTTGGTATTGAAGATTCAATTTATGGATTTACACTTTTTATTAATTATGGAATAACAATAGTTCTTTATGCTTGGATAAGGAACAAAAGAAAGTGGCCTTTTAATTTTAGTTTTAGGTTGCCTAGCATCCGATGGATTGCTTATTCTTTGTTTTTTATTGTTACTATGATTTTGGCTATTAGTCATCCTCTAAACTATTTGATTAACTTTTTTTTAGAGAAAGAAAACGAGGGTATGGCAATGGAATTATTTTCAATCTTCTCATTTGGAGCTGTTTTTATTGGTCCAATAGTAGAGGAATTAATATTTCGGGGTATTATCCTTAATGGACTTAGAGATAAATATGGAAATAATTTAGCCTTGACCGTTTCTAGTATTTTATTTGCAATTATTCATATTCAACCTGCTCAGGTAATTACAGCTTTACTAATGGGACTGGTTTTTGGTCATATATTTATCAAGACAAATAGTTTGGGTTTAGTAATTCTTTTACATTCTGTAGCCAATTTGACGAGTATATTAATTGGGGAGTTTTTGAAAATTAATCCTTCCATACACAACTTGGAAAGTTATATGATTTATGGAAAATGGACTTTCTTCATTATCGGAATCTCTGTGTTGATTTGTGTTTATTTGTTTTTGAAATATTGGAGGAGGAGCGGTGAATTAGGATTTAGCAGAAAGTGAAGATTGATTTGTTTTTAGAGCAATAATCGTCCGTCCCTACGGGACTTTTACCGAGTCGCAAGTTTCGTGGATCGGTGGGTTGAAACCCACCGTTATGATATCGGTCGTGCCTCTGGCACTACTTTATTTGTATGATGGTATGTAGTGGTTTATATTTCAGCTCCGTAGGAGAGACCGATATATTAGTCATGGATTTCAATCCATGATCTGAATGAAATAAGGTAATTCAGAAGTCACGTAGTGACGAGCGATATTGATGATCAATCAGCAAAAAGACACGCTAGCTAATTCAATTTGCTTGGGAGAGATTGGTAGTTCCTAATGCCCGGAAAAGGTTGGGAAAAAATGAAAATTTATTTAGATTATGGAAAATATAAAAGATTTGAGTTTAGCCGATCTTCGAGAGTATAGAGGAGGAAATACTGTTTTAAAACTAACTCAAAATAGTTGTCTTTATCAGGCAACCTCTTTTATACTTTTTGAAAAATAAACTTTCTGATCTTAATTAGTGAATCTTTTTATTTCTAATTATCAGAAAATAAACGATTAACTTAATATGATTAAATTTATTCGAGATTTTTATTCTTTTATTAAAACAGGATCTGTCGAAACAGAAAATAAGATTACAGTAAGAAAATTTTTATTTCGTGCTTTTATTCTCAAACTCTCATTTTACGTGTTTTTACTTGTTTTCTCGTATTTACTTTTCAATTTTAACTATGGTAATTCAGATTTAATGTTTAAGGACAAAACACTATGGATTGTTTTTTTAAATATGATCATTTTGGCTCCAATATTAGAGGAATTAACTTGTAGGTTGCATACAGGTCTTAAACTTTATCAAATTTTAATAAGTTTGATAGGAGCAGTTGTTTTATTTCATGATTCATGGATAATATTATCGCTTTTTGTTTGCTATTTTTTTCTTCTTTTTTTTATGGTGAGCATTGGAGTCCGAGTTAATAGAAGATTTATCATTTATTTTTCTGCGCTCATTTTTGGGGTTTTACATATTGATTTTTACGATTTTAATTGGCTAGCAAATTTTGGGAACACTTTTTTTGTGGTTATTACAAGAATATTTAGTGGATTGTTATTTACATATGTTTTTTATCAAAAAGGTATTTTATTTTCTATACTCTTTCATATGATTTGGAACATGATGCCATTCATATCTTTTCTTTTAAAATATTTTGAAATTTAATCAAATGTGGGTTTTGATTATTGGGATTTTTTAATTTGATTGGTCATTATTGAAAAAGTAAAGAAGTATTTGGTAAACTAAAAATGCGATGATGTGCTATGAAAACTGAAAAAGATAAATACAAGGTAGGATTTTTCATTTTACTTATTTTTTCCCTATTGGTTTTGTTTATACAACTTTATAACACATTCATGTGAATGTGTCTTCAAAATACAAGCGAGAAAAGTTAATTTTTCTCGCTTGTATTTTATTCAATATTTACAAAACCCCTTTCGTACTCGGAAGTTGATTGAGGGCGTTAAGGTCTCTTTTAACAGCCATTTTGATGGCTCTTGCCATGGACTTGAAGATTGCTTCGATTTTATGGTGTTCGTTTGAACCCTCAGCTTTGATATTGAGGTTGCATTTGGCTGTGTCGGAGAAGGATTTGAAGAAATGATAGAACATTTCTGTCGGCATTTCACCGATTTTTTCTCTTTTGAATTCAGCTTCCCACATCATCCATGGTCGTCCTCCAAAATCAATGGCACATTGAGCCAAAACATCATCCATTGGAAGTAAAAATCCATATCTATAGATGCCCTTTTTGTCTCCAAGCGCTTTTAAGTAAGCTTCACCAAGTGCCAAAGCGGTATCTTCGATGGTGTGATGTTCATCGATATGCAAATCTCCATTGACATGGATTTCTAAATCTGTCCCTCCATGCTTGCCTAGTTGCTCTAGCATATGGTCAAAGAAATGCAAACCTGTGCTGATGTTACATTTTCCTGTTCCGTCAAGGTTAAGGCTGATTTTGATATCTGTCTCAGAAGTCTTTCGCTCTACTGTAGCTTTTCTGGCAGGAAGTCTCAGAAATTCGTAAATCTCATCCCAAGATTTGGTTGAAAAGGTCGCTTCATCAAGCTGATCTCCAATGAAAATAGCTTTGGTTCCTAGATTTTTTGCTAATTGAACGTCTGTCTTTCGGTCGCCTATCACATAGGAATTGGCTAAATCATATGCACCATTTTGATACTCGGTAAGCATAGCAATACCAGGTTTTCTGGTGGGCAGATTTTCATGTTCAAATGACCTGTCAATATGCACAGCAGAAAAATGGATTCCTTCATTTTCTAAAGTTGTCATCATCTTATTGTGCGCAGGCCAAAAAGTATCTTCAGGGTAAGAAGCTGTTCCCAATCCGTCTTGATTGGTAACCATAACCAATTCAAAGTCACATTCCTCAGCGATTTTCCTCAAATTGCTCAGTGCTTTGGGATAGAACTCTAGTTTTTCTAGACTATCTACTTGAAAATCAATTGGTGGTTCAATGATAATTGTACCATCACGGTCTATAAATAATGCTTTTTTCATGGGTTGTATAGCTTCAATGCTTTCAATAAAGCTTCGTTTTCAGTTCTTGTTCCAACAGATATTCTCAAACAGTCTTCGCAAAGAATCACTTTTGAGCGATCTCTGATAATGATGGTTTGTTCGATTAGGTATTCATAAATCTTCCTTGCACCATCCATTTTGATAAGGATGAAGTTAGCGTGAGAAGGGTAAATTTTCTGTACAAATGAAAGTTGTTCAATTTCCTTTTCCAGAAATGCTCTCTCAACAAAAGTATCTTCAATGACTTTTTTGATCGCTGGAGCATTATCCAAGGCTTCCAAAACTTTCTCTTGTGTCAATCCTGAGATGTTGTAAGGAGGTTTGATCAGATTCAGGATTTTGATGATTTCTTCTGAAGCAAAAGCCATCCCAATTCTCAAAGAAGCCAGTCCCCAAGCTTTCGAGAAGGTCTGCATCACCAAGAGGTTTGGATAATTCGCTAATTCCGTCGTGAAACTTGGTTCATCACTGAAATCAATATATGCTTCATCCACTACCACCAAGCCTTGGAAATTATCCAAAATCTGATGAATATCTGCTCTTTTAACTTTATTGCCACTTGGGTTATTTGGTGAGCAAATGAAGATGATTTTTGTGTTTTCATTGACTGCCTCCATAATAGCACCAGGTCTAAGTTGATAGTCAGGAGTAAGATTTACTTTCTGAATAGCGATATCGTTGATACCCGCACTGACTTCATACATGCCATAAGTAGGAGGGAGCAAGATGATGTTATCAATCCCTGGTCTGCAAAATGTGCGCATCAACAAATCTATCGCTTCATCACTGCCATTTCCCAAGAAAATTTGATTGGTTGCTACACCTTTGACTACAGCTAACTTCTGTTTGATATCAAATTGATAAGGATCAGGATACCTGTTGAATTTTCCCTCAGCCATCGAGCCAAATGGATTTTCATTGGCATCAAGAAATATCCCAGCTTTTCCAGAATACTCATCACGAGCGGAAGAGTAAGGCTTGATTTTGCTGATGTGTGGTCGAAGTAATTTTTCTAGATCGAAAGCCATCAGGAATTTTCTTTTAGATAATTTAGACGGATGGTAACTGCATTCTTGTGAGCTTCTAACAGTTCGTTTTCAGCCATGATTTCTATGGTCGGACCGATGTTCTGAATTCCCTTCGCAGTGATTTTTTGATAGGTGATTTTTTTGGTAAAGCTGTCTAAAGAAACCCCACTGTAATTTCTCGCATAGCCATAAGTTGGCAACGTATGATTCGTGCCTGAGGCATAATCACCAGCGGATTCTGGAGTGAAGTTTCCGATGAAAACAGATCCAGCATTTTTGATTCTGTTCACCACTTCGTCTTCATCCTCTTCTTTGACACAAATGATCAAGTGCTCTGGAGCATATTCATTGATCAAGTCAATGGCTTTGTCCTGATTGGTAATGACTACCGCTACGGAATTATCCAATGCTTTTTTGGCGATTTCTTTTCTAGAGAGTTTTTCTACTTGAAGATCTACCTCTTTCATTACTTTTTGAGCAACTTTTTCAGATGAAGCGACCAAGATTACTTGTGAATCCACACCATGTTCTGCTTGTGAAAGCAAATCTGAGGCAACAAAGGCAGGAATGGCAGATTCATCTGCGTAAACTAACACCTCAGAAGGTCCGGCAGGCATATCTATCGCAACTCCTTTTTTCACAGCCAATTGCTTGGCAGCAGTTACATATTGATTTCCTGGACCAAAGATTTTGTCTACCGCAGGAACAGACTCTGTTCCATAAGTCATGGCAGCTACTGCTTGAGCACCACCAACTTTGACGATTTTGTCAATTCCGATTAAGTCGGCA
This sequence comes from Belliella aquatica, assembly GCF_014637795.1. Lineage (GTDB taxonomy): Bacteria > Bacteroidota > Bacteroidia > Cytophagales > Cyclobacteriaceae > Belliella > Belliella aquatica. The sequence continues at coordinate 36,638 of NZ_BMFD01000004.1, forward strand.
GTATAAAGTATAGCAGGGTGAATATTGCCCTCTTTGTTGGGAGGTGTGCAAAGTACAATTTCCTCGCAACCCGCAAGATTTGCAGGAATACCAAGCATCAAAACAGTAGAAAAAAGTGGTGCTGTACCTCCTGGAATGTATAAGCCAACTTTTTGAATTCCGACAGTTTTACGCATACAGGTAACACCTTCCATGGTATCCATAACCAAGTCAGGACTCTGTTGCGCTTCGTGAAATTTCTCAATATTTTCCTTCGCCTGCAAAATGGCTTTTTGCAATTCTTCAGAAACTAGTGATATAGCAGCACTGATTTCCTCTCTGCTTGCCAAAAGATTTTTGATGGTGACATGATCATATTCTAAAGCAAATTTTTTCAATGCCTTGTCACCTTGCCTTTTCACTTTGCGCATGATAGGCTTGACGATTTTTTCTATGTCTTTGGACTTTTGAACCGGCCTTGCCAGTTCGGATTTCCATTCTCCTCTTACAGGATTGACTAAAATTTTCATGTTTTTGAATTTAGGTTTGAGGAAAAAAATCAATACTTAAATTGATTTTCACTCTTTTACTTCATTAAAGCACCATTTTTTCAATAGGAACTACAAGAATTCCTTCTGCTCCTGCCGCTCTCAGTTCTTCTATATTTTCCCAAAACTGATCTTCGCTCAAAACTGAGTGTACTGAAGACCAGCCTTCTTGTGCCAAAGGCAAGATCGTCGGGCTTCTCATACCAGGAATTAGAGAAATGATTTTATCCAAAGATTTGTTTGGAGCATTAAGTAAGACATATTTATTGCTTTTACCAGTCTGAACGGCATTCATTCTAAACAATAACTTGTCAACAATAGCTCTCTTTTCTTCAGTTAAATATTTATTTGAAATCAAAACAGCCTCAGATTTAAAAATCTGCTCAACTTCCTTCAGACCATTCATCATCAAAGTAGATCCCGAGCTTACGATATCGCAAATTCCTTCTGCAAGCCCAATACTTGGAGCGATTTCGACAGAGCCTGAAATCTCATGAATTTCCGCTTTGATATTTTTTGATTTCAAATAATCTCCTAGGATCTTTGGATAAGAAGTGGCGATATTTTTACCATCAAAATAATTGATTCCTGGGTAGTCTTCTCCTTTTGGGATGGCAAGAGAAAGTCTGCATTTAGAAAAACCGAGTTTCTTTAACACATTCACTTCTTTGTCCTTTTCGACCAATTCATTTTCTCCAACAATTCCTAAATCTGCTACGCCATCTGAGACATAACCAGGAATATCGTCATCTCTCAGAAAGAGAAATTCTATGGGGAAATTGGTGGAGGTGGATTTTAACTTTCCAGTTCCATTGTAAAATTTAATGCCACATTCTTTGATAAGGCTTAATGAATCTTCGCTGAGTCTTCCGCTTTTTTGAACGGCAATACGGATAATATTTTCCATGTATGCAATATACGTTTAGTAATACAAAACAAATAAATGATTTGGATATAGGGCTATATAAATATATCAATAGCCTTCCTTGGGCGATATGTAAATGATGTTCCTCCTTAGGAGGAATGATGGATATGATGAACAGTGCCAGCATGAGCTGTTGCTAAAAATAAATCGATATGGAGAAATTTGCTGTTCATTTATGCATGCAAAGTTAAATACCAATTCTTAACAAGCAAAAGTTGGAGAATGTTTTTCTATATATTTTAGATAAAAGGGTGACTTTTTCTTTAATAATCAAAAATATAGGCTCAAAAGGCCAAATAGAAAACCGATGATACTTCCAAGACTGATTTCCTTTAATGTATGTCTTCCCAATATCAGCCTTGACCAGCCTATGCAAATCCCAAATAGCAAAAACCCTAATCCAAGAATCATATAAATTTCAAAAAATTTTGGGACAATAAATAGTGCTATTGCCAAATGAAGGGAGGCTTTGATTTTGAAGTTTACCAAAGCCATCGAAATGAGCATCCCCAAAAAAGAAGCAGTAGTGACAAGGACTACTTTTGGAAAATGAAGTGTCACAAATAGAATCAGGCAGATTGCAAAAAGAAGGATACTGAATGGGTAAAATCCCCGTCTTTGTTTCTGATCAGAGACATCAAAGTTACTGTATGTTCCCTTTTTGGTCTTGATGTAATTGTGGAATAATATGGGAAAAGTAACAACTGACAAAATAGCGATCGATATGATGAAAGCAGTATTTTTTTCCAAATCATAAAAACTTATAAAAATCACATAAAGCGAGCCCACTAAAAGGGGATGCCCGACGATTGAAATAAGTTTTGCAATTTGAAGCTTGGTCATGATTTTTTTATGGGTTCTATCAAATCCCATAGATTACCATAAAGATCTTCAAATACTACTACCTTACCGAAGCTTTCTGTAGATCGATCTCTGAAAATCTTAATATCCTGATCAAGTAAATTTTGATAATCTCGCTCAAAATCATCTGTATAAAGAAATAGAAAAACCCTTCCACCACTTTGATTTCCAATAGCGTTTTTCTGTTGTTCTCCAGATGCTTTAGCGAGCAAAATATGGCAATGCTGATCACTTGACCCAGGAGGAGCTATTCTTACCCACCTTTTAGTTTCAGAGACAGGCGTGTCTTCTAAGAGTTGGAATTGTAGTTTCTTCGTGTAAAATTCAATTGCATCATCATAGTCTTCTACGATTAATGCAAACTGAGCAATATGTTGTGTCATTTCAGTGAATTAGGAATTAATTGGCGCTCTGGGAAATCCAAATAGGAGCTTTACTTCGTATTTCAGTTTACAATATCGAAATTATCAAGGACATATTGATAATTAGGTTTAGTTTGTGGTTCAATTTTTCGGTAAAAAGGTAGCTAGTATTGGCTACCTTTTTCTTTTATCTGAGCTAGTATCATGTCAGACATTCTTTTGTAACCCAAATCCGAAGGATGTATTCCATCTTCAGCAAAAAACGCTGGTTCATAATATTCGTTTTGATCAATAAATGTCACTTTTGAATATCGAAGAGCAATTTGCTTGACTTCCAAGCCCAAGACTTTCCTGTGAAATCCAAGAAAAAACCTGATAATTTTTGGAATAGCTGGGAATTGATGGACAGGAGGGATGAGGGGGATGATGATTTTTTTGCAAGAGGAAGTTTTGATCAACTCTCTGATAAATTGTTCTAATCCTGTGCTGAATTTTGAGGGTGGGGTGAATTGGAAGCAGTCATTAGCTCCGATCAATATTACACAGGTATCGAATGAAAGAGGTAAGGTGTCTTTATGCTTTTGAAATCTAACATTAAGCCCAGAAGCTTTCAGCCCATTTTTTCCTATGTTATAAATGTTTCCCGTCTCCATAGAGGCTGCCATTTGAGCTGCAAAAGTTGTGTCGGTATGACTTGCCCCAACTCCAGCAGCTGTCGATTCGCCAATGATTAATAGATTTGGATTATTTGTGTTTGGTAAAAATTCCAAATACTCACTATGTGGGGGTAATTTGATGATTTTCTTTCTGAGGTTTTTTCCCGCAAGCATTAAAAAAGGGTAGCATGGAATTAAGAGCAAAACCTCAGAAATGTAAATTAATCTAGATTTTAAAAATTGACTATTCATAAGATTGTATGACTTGATACTCGAGTTCAAATGTATTACAAAAAGAAACAGATCGCTGATTTTTTGAGCGATCTGTTTCTTTCAAATGATTGTCTAAGTACTTATTTTGCTATGCAGATCATCAATTGGATTAATTTTATTTCATTCAATAGTTTGATTTTTGACGATTATCCGCATAAATATGTGTTAAAATTACGAAATATCTCGTTGCTAATCATCGTGAAATGAAATTAGCCCCCTGACCTTTTGGCTTTGTAGCCAGCTGCTTGCAGGATTGTGACTACTTTGTCTCTGTGGTCTCCTTGGATTAAGATTTCATTGTCTTTGGCACTTCCTCCGACACCACATTTATTTTTCAGCATTTTCCCTAATTCTTTCAAGTCCTCATCACTACCAACAAATCCAGCTATTAAAGTGACCTGTTTGCCACCTCGGGACTTTTTGTCCAGCATGACTTTTAGGTTTTGCTGTTGAGGAGGTAGGGTTTGGTGTTCCTCACCATCATTTAGGTCAAATTCAAAATTATCACTAGTGGAATACACCACGCCATCTCTCTTTTTCCAGTCGTTATTTTTGTTTTTAGCCATATTCTTATTTTACTTTCATCGTCCATACAGGCCGCTTGGCATGATTGACAACATCCTCAGCAATACTTCCGCTTAAGAGATGTAGGAAGCCTGTTCTCCCATGTGTAGCCATTGCAATCATATCAGCATTGATGTCTTCGGCATATTCTATGATGCCTTCTTCTTCTGAGGAGCTATTATAAATTTCAATTTTGGTATTTTCCAACTCGTGCTCTTTGATGAATTCCTGCATGCTTCTGAAAGAATCTCTACTATTTTCAAACATGCTTGGAGTATTGATCTTCACCAAGCATAGTTGGGCTTGAAGTGCGTTGGCTAGTTTTTTTAATTTATTGACTACTGTCGCAGATTCTTTAGTGAAATCACTTGCGAATACAATTGTTTTAATTTCATTTACATCTCTTTTGTCTTTGATCGTGATGACAGGACAAGTAGCATTCCTTACAACTTTTTCAGTATTACTTCCAATCAAGAGCTCTTCTAGGCCACTACTTCCTTTTGAACCCATCACAATAAGATTTGCATCAAACTCAGCCACCTCTTTAGAGATTCCAGCATAGGGATTTCCAAAAATAAGCTTTGTGGAAAATTTAAAATCTGCATTGGCTAGTTCGGCTTCTATAGTTGCCAATTGCTTTTTTCTTTTCTCTACCAACTCCATAACATAGATTTGGTCTATTCCATATCCAGATTCCACAGTTCCCATTGTTCCTAGGGATGTCATTGTTGGGGTCTCCAAAACATGAAGTAGTTTGAGGTGAGCATTGGTCTTTTTTGCCAATCCTTGAGCAAATTCAAAAGCATTTTCTGCTTGATCCGAAAAATCAAAGGGTACAAGAATAGTTTTCATGTCGTTAGTTTTTTATCGATTCAGGAAAATACAAAAAATTACCAATCAATTTAAATGGAATGAACTATTAATTGAAAATAATCCATGCTAAGCCAAATACAACCACCCAAAGCAAAGTTGAAATTGCCATTTTTTTAAGAAATGGATCAATCATACTTGAATTTTGACCTTTGCTCACACCTAAACCTACTTTGATCATCAAAGGTAAAATCAGCAAGGGAGACAAAGCCCACCATGAAGATTCGAGGGAAGCAAATATGATGATGCTGAAATTGCCTCCAAGGATTAAAAACCAATTGTAAGTGATAGCTGCATCTCTGCCAATTCTTACAGGAATAGATTTCTTTCCTGCTTTGGTGTCTGATGCGATATCTCTAATATTATTAATGTTCAACACTGCTGCACTGAATAGTCCTAAAGAAATCGCAGGTAATAAATTTGCCCAATCAAAACTCAGGGTGTGAAGGAAATATGTTCCTGATACCCCTAAGAGTCCAAAAAAGATAAAAACTGATATATCTCCCAAACCAGCATATCCATAAGGCTTTGCGCCGGAAGTGTAAGTGATAGCGGCAATAATCGCTAAAACCCCTAGCCCGAGGAAGATAAAGAATAACAGCCAATCATTTAAACTGATGTAAAGCAAAGCTAAGCCACTCACCAATGACAAAAAGGCAAAGAGAATCATCGCCTTTTTCATCGATGCTAAACTGATTACACCTGATTGAACTGCCCTGACAGGACCTTCGCGATCTTGACTATCTGCACCATGAACACTATCTCCATAATCATTGGCAAGATTGGAGAGAATTTGAAGAAAAATAGTTGTGATAGCAGCAAGGATGAATACCTCAAAACGAAAACTCCCCTGGTATGCCGCCAAAATAGACCCCATCAAGATACTAGATAGGGCTAAAGGAAGTGTTCTCAAACGAATAGCATGAAGCCAAGCTTGTTTTTTACTGGCTAGAGTGATTTCCACGTTGTAAATTTTCAGCTAAGGTAATAAAAAGACCTGTCTTCGGCATGAAAACAGGTCATGGTGACATAAACAACTCTCTGTTTAAGATTTTATCAATTGGATAATTTCTTGATCCATTGGATTTACCGAAGATGCGAAGAATTTTTTTAATTCACCATTCTCATCGATAAAATATTTACAAAAATTCCAAGTTGGCTCTTTGTCATTCCATCCGTTCAAATCTTTATCTGACAACCATCTGTATAATGGGTGCTTATCTGCACCTTTTACAGAGATTTTATCAAACATTTGGAAAGTCACTCCATAATTGGCGCTGCAAAACTGTTTGATATCTTCATTAGTTCCTGGTTCTTGTCCTCCAAAATTATTTGCTGGAAAACCAAGGATGACTACATCATCTCCATGCTCTTCGTTTAATTTTTGTAAATCAGCATATTGAGGCGTATAGCCACATTTTGATGCCACGTTTACTAAAAGAAGTTTTTTTCCTTTGAATTGGCTGAAGTCAACTTCGTTGCCATCAATATCATTTAATTTGAAATCGTAGATGGATTTTTCCATGAGCATTTGATCTAAAGTGATGTTAGCAGATACTTCATCGTTGTTTTTTTGAACGCTAGAAGTACAAGCAAAAGCAATAAAAACGAAAATAGTAAGTAGTTTTTTCATAGTTTTAGAATTACATTCTGTCTGGGACATTTATTCCTAATAACTTCATCCCTGTTTGAATTGTTTTAGCTGTCAAAGCAGAAAGTGCAACACGGAAAGCCTGAATATTTGCATTAGATTCATTGAAGATGGATAGTTCTGCATAGAATCTATTGTATTCTTTTGCCAAGTCAAATAAGTATTGTGCCAATAGGGCAGGAGAGAATTCTTCCCCAGCTTGTTTGATCTTTTTCTCAAAATCATGAAGGATTACAATCAAATCTCTTTCAGCATCTTCCAAATTTTCAAGTCCTTCAAAGACGGTATCATTATAAACGACTCCAATTTGTTTTGCTTTTCTAAGAATAGAAGAGATTCTTGCGTGGGAATACTGAATAAAAGGCCCTGTATTTCCTTGAAATTCTATGGATTCTTGAGGATTGAAGAGCATTCTTTTTTTAGGGTCTACTTTTAGTAAAAAGTATTTCAAAGCGCCCATACCCAATGTTTCATAAAGCTCGGCAGCTTCCTCGGTTGAGAAACCTTCGATTTTCCCAAGTTCCTTGGTGTGTGTTTCTGCAGTATCGATCATTTCTTGCATCAGGTCATCAGCATCTACTACAGTGCCTTCTCTAGATTTCATCTTTCCTGTAGGAAGATCGACCATGCCATAAGAGAGGTGATAGAGTCCATCTCCATATGGTCGACCAAGTTTACGCATGATTTTGAATAAGACATCAAAGTGGTAATCTTGTTCGTTGCCCACCACATAAATCGATTTGTTGAATCCTGAATCATTGAATTTCAGGTCGCAAGTGCCCATGTCCTGGGTGATATACACGGAAGTTCCATCACCTCGAAGAACCAACTTCTCGTCCAAACCTTCTTCGCTTAAGTCAACCCATGTTGATCCATTGTCTTTTTTGAAGAAAACCTCCTTGGAAAGTCCTTCATCTACAATGTCTTTTCCTAACAAATAGGTGTCTGATTCATAGTAGAATTTGTCGAAATCAACTCCCATTTTTTTGTAGGTAGCATCAAAACCTTGATAAACCCAAGTGTTCATAGTCTTCCAAAGAGAAACGACTGCTTCGTCGTTTGCTTCCCACTTGCGAAGCATCTCTTGCGCTTCTAACATCAAAGGTGCATTTTTTTTGGCTTCCTCCTCGGTTTGTCCCGTGGCTACCAATTCACTGATCTGCTTCTTATATTCTTTGTCAAAAATCACATAGTATTTTCCAGCAAGGTGGTCACCTTTCAATCCTGATGAGGAAGGTGTTTCACCATTTCCAAAATGCTGATATGCGACCATTGATTTGCAAATATGGATTCCACGGTCATTGACTAAGTTAGCTTTGATTACTTCGTAGCCATTTGCTTTCAAGATTTCAGAGATAGAGTATCCTAGAAAGTTATTTCTCAAATGACCCAAATGAAGGGGTTTGTTGGTATTTGGAGAAGAATATTCGACCATCACCTTTTGCCCATTCTGTGGTAGCTGACCATGGTTTGGGTTGGAATAAAGTTGGTGAAAGATATTTAGCCAAGACTTTTCACTTACCGATAAGTTTAAAAATCCCTTAACAACATTATAAGCTGTGATGATCTCAGAGTTGGCGACTAAGTATTCGCCTAGTTTATTTCCTGCAGCCTCAGGTGCCATTTTAGTGACTTTCAGATAAGGAAACATGACAAACGTGAAGCTCCCTTCAAATTCCTTTCTCGTAGGTTGCAGGCCAAGATCACTGATCACCAATTCATGATCGAAAAGCTCCTTAAATCCTTGCTGAATTGCTAAAATAATCTGTTGTTCTAAGTTCATTTTTTATCTTTTTTGCCACGAAGTTTTTTTAGCCGCTGAGGTACGCAAGGTAACGCAGAGGATTATTTTTCTTTTCATACCACAGCGTTCCTTTGCGGTTCAATTATATAATTAGAAGTTATCTACAAGGGATCTTGTGGTGGACTCTAAGACTTCAAAAGCATTTTCTGCCATCAAGTTTTCTGTATCTAGTGTTGGGTTGACTTCTACAATTTCCCAGCAACATACTCTCTTGTCTTTAATCAATTCTGTATTGAGTTGGATGGCTTCTTCTACTGTGAGTCCATTGGCCACAGGAGTTCCAGTACCAACAGATATAGAACTGTCTAAGCTGTCTACATCAAATGAAATATAGATTTGTTCGCAATCCTTGAGCACTTCTAAAGACTCTTTCGCAATTGTGATTACACCCTTTTCTCTCACTTCTTCTGTTGTGAAATTTTTTATTTGATGCTTTGCTATCAAATTATTTTCAGGTTCTTCGGTATCTCTTACAGTAATAAAAACGATGTCCTTTGGGTTGATTTTTGGAAAATCACCACCAATCTTTTTGATTTTTTCCCAATACTGAATGGTCTCCTCCATAGGTTCATTGATACTGCTTTCAAGATTGTCTTCTTTTAAGCACATCGCTAGGGGCATGCCATGCATATTGCCCGAAGGCGTAGTATAAGGTGTGTGTAAATCGGCATGAGCATCTATCCAGATTACGCCGAGTCTCTTTTCGGGATGTGCAGCCTTGATTCCCATGATCGTGCCCGCAGCAGTTGAATGATCTCCTGCTAAGACGATAGGAAATTTCTTCTCCAAGCGAAGCGATTCTATAGTGCTTGATACATTTTTTAGGACTTGATAGACACCATCAATGTACTTGGCATGTGGATGTTTGTTTCCTCTCCATAAAAAATTATTAGCATCTGGAACATTGATAGGATCAAATTTTGTGAAAAAATTAGACTTCTTATCCAAGCTCGCAATTTTAAGTGCATCGATGCCCAAGCTAGCTCCTCTTGTTCCTGCTGCGATTTCAGAACGAACTTCTACTAATTTGATATTTCTCATAAATGATTTTGATATATTCGGGTTTGCTATTTTGCCTTTGATATAAGCTCGGCAAAAGTAGTCAAAAATGCCCGAAAAACCATTTTTGAATCCGATAATCGAAGTTGTGTATGAAGTATATAAATGTGGTTGGTATGTTTTTAAAATTAGATTTCTGAAATGAAATGTATTTGATATTTCATAAACCCTACAAATATTATAGGGTTATTAGGAAATTAAAAATTCTTCTTTTACTTTTGAAGCATCAATGTTTTAGTGAAAGATTAAACTTAATATCATGTTTGTTGCGCCAAGGAGTATCACATCGGAAAATGAAAATGCTAAGTCATTTACTTTTCAAAATATCAGTAAGAAGGCTGATTTAAAATCTAGCGGTTACAGTATTTTACAAATTTTAGAAACTTGTGAAATGTTTGAGGTTGTAGAGTCTGTTAATTACGATTTTCCTAATTTTCCAGAAGCGAATAAGACATTTCATGCTATCTATTTTAATATTAACCCTTCTTTTTATTCCCTTAAAGGTCTTTTTAGAGGTCTTGTAAGTTTGGGCAAGCCGCTTGGGGTAATTTTAGAATATACAGTTGAGAAGGATCAGTTTACTCTTAAATATTATGAAAGTAATTCGAATGCAGTTGAAGCTTATCTTATCAAGATTATTGAGCATGTATGTGAAGAAATCAGGTTTAAAAGTATTTTAAATACCATTTTGGAAAATCAGAGAAAAATCAAAGCAGAAGAGAGTTTGTTGTGGCAAAAACTCTTTGCGTAGTTCGTTCGTTCTTTAGGTGTAGGAAAATTACAGGGGAAAGTCTTCGCGGATTTTCCCCTTATTCATTATGATTTTCCAAGAATATAAGCAAATTTTGTAATCCATTAAATGACAAAATCTTACTCCTGATCATGAATAAATACATTGATTTAATTCAACAAACTTTTGATTTTCCTACTAAAGAATTTAAGGTAGATAATAACGAGTTACATTTTAATGGTGTCAATTTGATGGATATCATCAATACTTATGGTACACCTTTGAAGCTAAGCTATTTACCTAAGATTTCTGAAAACATTCAAAATGCCAAAACTTATTTTGGTAATGCGATAGAAAAACATGATTACAAGGGGAAATATACTTATTGCTATTGTACCAAGTCATCTCATTTCAGCTTTGTATTAGATGAAGCATTAAAGAATGATATTCATATAGAGACTTCTTCTACTTTTGATATTCCTTTGGTAAGAAGTCTTTACAAAGAAGGTAAAATCACCAAGCAGACCTATATCGTCTGCAATGGTTTCAAAAGAGACCTTTACAAACAATACATCACGGAGTTATTGAATGACGGTTTTGTGAATTGTGTGCCTGTTTTAGATAACTTAACCGAGATCGATTACTACCTAGAGCATGTCAAAGTACCTTTTCAAGTTGGAATTAGAATTGCCGCTGATGAAGAGCCTAAATTTGGTTTTTACACTTCAAGACTCGGAGTGAGATACAATGATATTTTAAGTCTATATGAAGAAAAAATCAAGGACAATCCGAACGTGTCTTTGAAAATGCTTCACTTTTTTATCAATTCTGGAATTAGAGATACTGCTTATTATTGGTCTGAATTGACTCGTTTTATTCAGAAATATGTGGATTTGAAGAAAATTGCACCAAGCCTCGACACCATGGACATTGGTGGTGGATGGCCAATCAAGACGAACGTGTTTTTTGATTATGACTATCAGTACATGGCTGAGCAGATTATCAAAAATATCAAATGGATGTGCGCTAAGAACAACACCGTTGAACCAAATATCTTTACAGAGTTCGGGAGTTATACTGTAGGAGAGAGTGGGGCGGTTCTTTATTCTATTTTGGACGAAAAACTTCAAAATGACAAGGAACTTTGGTATATGATTGATGGAAGTTTTATCACCCAACTTCCAGATAGCTGGGGACTCAATCAAAAATATATCATGCTCGCCGTGAATAATTGGCAGGAAGAATATCACAATATTAACTTAGGTGGCTTGACTTGTGACAGTATGGATTACTACAATTCGGAAGCACACCAATTCAACATCTACCTTCCTAATCCAAAAGAAGGCAAAAAACAATATATTGGATTCTTCCATACGGGTGCTTATCAAGAATCCTTAGGTGGCTACGGTGGGATCCAACATTGTCTTATACCAGCTCCAAAGCATGTAATCATCGACAGAGACACTGATGGAAGTGTCAAGCATTGGCTTTTTGCTCCGGAGCAGACGAGTGAAAGCATGATGAAGACCTTGGGATACAAATAGTTCTTTAAATTGGTCTAGTATTTGAGTTTAAAAAGATTAAATGGATATTACCGAAATAACTTCTTAGGTTATTTCGGTAATTTTTTATTTTGAGAGTAAAAATAAATTTATGAATAGGATAATTTTGATTCTAATATTTTCTGCTACTCTGAGTACGGTCTTTGGACAAGAAAGATATAGAGGTGAATATAAGTTCAATGGCTTAGAGGGCAGAGGAGATTTTTTATATGATTTAGGAGAAAATAACCGAGCGATTTTGAATGGGGAATTCTCTTTTTCCAGAAATGTTACTGATTCTGTTGATAAAAGAAAATTATACAAATTAGAAATCAAAGGTGAGTATGATAAAAATGTAAAAATTAATGAATGGACCTACCTAGATCAAATTCATACCATTCATTTCGAAGATGTTGTCAATTTTGAGCCAAAAATTGAGCTTAAAAGCTCCAGTGTGAAGTTGAATTCCATTTATAAAGAAGGAAAACCAGATGGGATTTGGAAAATCGAGGAGCAAGATTTTTTTAACAATGAATTGAGATTAGTTTTTGAATCTGAAGATTTAAAATTCAAGAATGGAAATATAAATGGAGAACTTCATTTTAAAGAATTTCAAAACAATGAAATTTATTACATCAAGGGACAGACTGATGAAGAAGGTTTGATGACTGGAAATTGGGATTTTTACTATTTAGAAGGAGATAATAAGATCAAAGAAACGCGTCGTTATGAAGCTGGTTTTTTAATAGGAATAAATAAAATCAATACTGATACTGACGAATCAATACAAGAAGTAATTTATTATAATACTATAAATAAACTTCAACAACTTGAAGGAAATGATGATTTGGAATTTAAAATTTCTGACAAGCTTTTTAACTTAACTTTTAATGATGGATTTAGAGACTTATCAAGTGAGTTTGCTGGACAAACTTATGGGAATGATTTATTAAAAAAATATTTGAAGAAGGTATTAAAATATGATACTGGGTACGTTAGCAAAAGTTATGAATTAATTGCTTTTCCGATCCATACCAAAAGATTTGAATACGAAATATCTGAAGACCAGCTAGAATTAATTATTAATTTAGAGAAGGATTTTAACAAATTAGAAAATGATGTCAACACATTTGCAAATAGAAATTCTTTAGAGTTGAATAGAAGTAAAAGCGATTCTTTAGCCTTCATATACAGTTTTTTTCAATACAATCAATTTAAGGTCTCACAGATTAAGGAAGTCATTCAGGTATTCACATCTGATGACATTAACTTTATTGATTTAACGAATTTTTCTCGAGATGGCTTCTCGTTTTTGTCAGCTGTAGATGTCATTACTTATGAATTTGGAGATAAGAGTTTGTCAAAGGAAATTATCTATTCTTCCTTAATTGATATAAATAAAAATGTGCTCAAACTTTTTCAAGATTACATTACAGAAATGCAATCTTTTGTAAGCGAATATGGTGGTTATGCCTCTAGTCAGCTTTCGAGGTATGAACAAACAGAGGAGCTTGAAAGCTTAGAAAGTGAAATTCTTAATAAGAAAACTAAGATTGAAGAGAAGTATAAGTCCTTTGTTTCAGAATCCTCTCAAGTTGAAGCTGGTTTAGCGAAATTAAAATCTAATATATTGAATGATAATTTCAATGTACTAAATAGCACTTATGCTGAGACAGAAAGTTTCAATACAAGAATTGAGATAGGAAATAACATTTTGCGTCTTTTAGATGTCTCAGAGTTTGTTCTGGATTCATTGCCTCAGACTTACACTGCATATAATGAACTTAAGGAGTTTTACACAGATGTGACCCTTGATCCATTTTCTTTTGAGACCAACTTTAAGGTATTGAGAAAAAGAAGAATGATAGAAGCTGGAGAATTCGTTTTTGATTATTATTTAAGAAAAATAGAGCAAGAAAAAGACTACAGCAAAATACAGAATTATTTCATACAGATAAATAATTTATTATTCAGGCTTATAGAGCTTAGAACAGAAAATACAAGTAGACTTGAAAGAAGACTTTCAGGATTGACTGATGTAGAACAGATAAAAAGGCTATTGGAGTTATGATTAATGGGGGAGCAATTATGAAATTTATCAGAAAAATAGCGGTTCTGTTCTTATTTGGATTATTCTTAGGGACTTTTCAGACAAATCAGGTTTTAGCACAACAATCTGCCTCTGACTTTGACGTAGAAAAAGAATTTCCTAAATCTTCTTTTTTTTGGCTAGGAACATATACCAAATATAGAATTGGGGAGAAGCTTTGGTATAATGGTGAATATCACGTAAGAACTAGAAGTAATTATGTCAATGAAATGGCACAATTATACATCAGATTAGGACTTTCTTATTTGGTAAATAAGAATTTTGAGATTACGGGTGGTATTGTAACTCCTTTTTATTGGGCCGAAGAAGATCTTTATGAACCCACCGATCAAATTGATAAAATTGTTCCTCAATTTCGATTTTGGCAACAATATCTATTCATTCAGCCACTAGGTAGAGTTAAGGTTTACCATCAGATAAGAACCGAACAGCGATGGAGAAGAGATTTCATTGAAGAGTCTCCGTTTTTGTTGACTCACAGATTTCGTTATAAGTTAATGACTTACATTCCAATTAACACCAGAGATTTTCAACAGGGGACTTTTTATGGTGTGTTTTATAACGAGATTTTCATCCAAGCTGGAAAATCTATTAGGTACAATTATCTCGAGGATAATAGGACATTCGGAGGTCTAGGTTATATACTAAATGAAAATATCCAACTTCAGGCCGGCTTTATGAAAACGTATCAGCAAAGGCAAAATGGAGTAGATTTTAATAGTAGAGATATTTTGAGATTTAGTATTTATCACAATCTAGATTTCTATTATAAGAAAAACAAACAAAAAACAGGTAACATCAACCCTGTATTTAATTAAACTTGACTCGATCCCTCAGCATGGTCTAGCCATTGACCATCTAGGCTAAGATAGGATTTCATACAATCGGCTGTCATGCAGCTGTGTACAGGTAGGATGCCCAAAAGGTCTCCTACCTTTATTTTTTCAAGCAATTCATCCGAAGCTTGGATAATTCCATGTTCTTGAGAGATACTTTTGACAAAAGACCTAGACTCAGGCATAGTCCAGCCATTTTCATTGAGAAATACAATTTCACCAAAGTTCTTACTTCCATCAGATTCCATCAAGACATCTTTGGCTAAATGAACACCTCCAGCGTGGACGAGGATAGTTTTCTTATCTTTTTTGATATCGACCACCGGTGCTGCAAGAGCGACTGCAATATCACTTTTTTGACAACTTCCGATTTGGGCCTGAGTAAGATCATAGAAAACAAAGTTTCCAGGTCCCATTTCATCAATATCCCCAAAATCTTCCATGGTAGAGCAACCGGGTGTATCACCAATTCGGGTTACCAAATAAGGATACTCGCTGCTGTACTTAGTTTTGAGCATATTCAATGCAAGTCTTGTCTCTTCATAAATCTTGGAAATATCCTTTTCATAGTACGAATGACCAGCGTGAATATAAAATCCTTTGAAAATTAGCTTTTCACTTTCTTTGGCTTTTCGAAGGATTCCTTCAATCATGCCAAAATCTGTAGCTTCAACACCCGTACGACCATAGCCTGCATCAATCTCAATAAAAAACTCAACAGGAAAATCTAAAGACATATTCAAACTTTCTGCGACCGCTTCATTGACTAGCTGAATGGAGATTTTATTTTGTTTAGTAAGTTCTTGGAGTAATTCGATTTCCAAAGGATTGAATGGAAAAGCGATATGGATATTTTCCCACCCATTTTGGCAAAAGTACTTGGCCATTTTGATAGAGGAAACAGTGATTTCTGTTATGCCATATTCCTTCGCCCATTTCCCTATTGCTTTGGATTGTCCTGTTTTGAAGTGTGGAATCAATTTCAGTCCATGCTTTTTAGCTTTGTTAGCCATCGTTTGCAAGTTATTTCTGCAAATGGCTTCATTGATCAAAAGTGTAGGAGAGGTAATTTGGCTTAAATATGACATAGTAGAATTCTTTCTGCTAAAATAGGATTTGATTTCCGAAAGTGAAACAATTGCGTCTTTTCAAAATGGAAATGCCGATTTTTGAATAAAAACGTGCTTAGCATTGAAAGTCGGGTAAATGTCGGGTAAAATCCTCACTATTTTCAGGTTATATTTGAAGAAATCATTCCAATTTGCCATGGTCAAACAAACAATCAACACAATGAAACAACCAGAACTCGGCCTCAAAATCCAAGAATGGAGGAAGGCTAAAGGATTGACGCAAGAAGAGCTTGTGGAGCGCTGTAACATCAACGTACGGACCATTCAAAGAATAGAAGCTGGAGAAGTTACTCCTAGATCTTATACAATTAAGGCTATCATGGAAGTCTTAGATGTAAGTCATTTTGAAGCCATGGACTATATCCCAAAACAAGAAGAAATGAATTTCTCTACTTCTTCTAAAAGAATATTCCTTTTAGCTGGGATAGCAGGGATTATTTACTTTTTTATTTCAATGATAGAATTTTATTTCGACGGAAGTCTATTTATGGGGTCAAGTTTAGAACTACCTGATTATTATGTGGTTCTTAAGATTTTTGTTTTTATGTCCTTATTCTTTTATGTATTTGGGTTTGTAAGACTTGGAAAAGAGCTCGGATCAAAACTTATTCAATTTGGATCAATCTTATTTATCATAATTAATTTGGGGATTATTGGTGCAGATATTTTCTATTCCAACCAATCTTCAATTGATTACAAATTATTCGGAGTTATAAAATTATTTAGTTTGGGTGTTTCACTCATACCCTTGTCTATTGGATTGATTATAATCCAAAAGAAGATGGGCTCAATATTTCTTGTGGCTGGTGTGGTTGGATTACTTACAACACTTTTATTTTGTACTGTAATACTCAGTATGTATGGACTACTTTTATTGACAGCCTTTGATATTTTATGCATCTATCTATTGTTTTCAATTTATAATAAAAAGGAGCGGTTTTTAAGTGCTGAAATTGGAATCCTAGCACTTTCATAAAGAAAATAGTCCCTTAAAAAAAACCTTTCCATCAACCATTTTAGGATTGAGGAAAGGTTTTCTTATTTTTGATCATGTCCAAAAGTAATTTAGTTGATAAAACCTATGATTTGATCACAGATGAAGGGGAGGAGCGTGCATGCGAAGCGATCCCTGATTCTGCTTGTCAGGAAACACCTGGGAATTATTTCAAAAATGTTTTCAGTGGGGCATTATCTAAATTAGCTGAGCAGCTTGTAAGTCCAGGCACGACTTTACCATGGATTTTTTCCGCTCTAGGAGTTCCCAATCTATTTTCTGGAGCATTAGTGCCCATCAAAGATGCTGGTTCTCTATTGCCTCAGCTTTTCGTCTCTGCTAGAATCAGAAAGTATGCAACAAGGAAATGGTTTTGGGTTGTTCCTGCCTTGATTCAAGCCTTGGCATTGGGAGTGATGGCCTTTGTAGTCTTAAAAACTGAGGAGACAACAGCTGGGATATTGATATTGAGCTTATTATTGCTTTTTAGTATTGCCAGTGGTGTAGCGAGTATCAGTTTCAAAGATGTCATTGGAAAAACCATTCCAAAAGGAAAAAGAGGCCAGCTTTTGGCTGCCAGATCGACGATTGGAGGTGTGTTGACCTTAATTACGGGAGTTTTTGTTTTACAAGATTTACAAAATGAAGGAGACAATTCTCTTTTGTTTTGGCTTGTCATGTCAGGAGCCATTTTATGGGTGTTCTCAGCATTGCTTTTCGCAAGCATAAAAGAGGAACCTGGAAGCACAGCAGGCGGAAGGTCCCCGATCAACGAGCTTAAGAAGGCATGGGTGTTTTGGAAAGATGATGCTAACCTTAGACGTTTTGTTTTTACCAGAGGCTTGCTAATGGCTATCCCACTTGCGCAGCCTTTCTTTGTGATTTTGGGAAAAGAGGAATTGGGGAATGAAGTTAGTAATCTCGGAATAATGGTCATTGCTGCCGGAATTGCAAGTATTGTCAGTAGTCCATTTTGGGGAAGGTTTGCTGATCAGTCTAGTCGAAAGTTGATGGTTTGGGTGTCTGTTTTGGGAATTGTGAATATTTCACTGATGGCACTTTTCCCAATTTGGCCAGACGATTTCAAAAATATCTACACTTTTGCAGCTCTATTCCTGATTCAAGTCATGGCACATGGCGGGGCAAGGTTAAGTAGGAAAACTTACTTGGTAGATTTTGCTCCAGAAAAAGAGAGACCACTTTACGTTTCTCTTTCGAATACCATGATCGGAGTTTTTACCTTGATTGCCGCAGGGCTTGGGTCACTTTCTTCTATTTTCGGAATTCCCACGATGCTATTTTTATTTGTTGCCTTGCTTGTTTTAGCCTTGTTTCTCGCATTTAGGCTAAAAGAAGTTTGATCCAAATAAGAATTTAATTTTAGAAGTTCTCGAGTTTTTTACTAATCTCAGCTTTGATGTGTTTTAGGATTTCAGCGTTTTTGCTGCTATTCGATTTGATTTCAATAAGTTTTGGTCTTAAAGAGCTTTTATAAAAATCTTCCAAGGCTAAATCTAACCCTTCTTCATCATGGACTAGGTTGTAGTCAAAATCAAACTCTTTGCATAGGTTACTCGCATTTAGAGCTTGAGTGGTTTCAAAAAACTCTTCTAATTCAGGCTGCTTTGCAGGTCCGTCGATAAGTCTAAAGATGCCACCTGCATGATTGTTCAATAAGATAATTCTCAAATTTGGAGTATCGTAATTGTGCCAAAATGCATTTCTATCATAAAAGAAAGCTAAATCACCGGTGATCAAGGTGACCGATTCCTTGGTGGTCATGGCACAACCAACAGCAGTACTGTTGCTTCCATCAATTCCACTTGTTCCTCTATTACAAATCACTTCTTGTCTTCTAGCGCCTAGAAAATTCACGTAGCGTACGGTCATGCTATTAGCCAAATGAAGTTTTGATTGATCAGGTATAGCCTTCAAAACTCTGGAAATAGCGCTGTATTCTCCAAATTCAGCATTGGATAAAAGATTAGGAAGCGAGTTTTTGATCGATTGATCTATGCTTTTCCAATTAGACACAAATTCTAAATTCGATTGAAAGTGACTCTCCGCAAAATTCAAAAACTCAATTGCTGTACAGTGAATTGTTTGGGTGAGACTTTGATAAGTATCTGGGCTTTGACCTGCTTCTTGAATATGCCAATGTTCAGCTTTTGATTTTCTGAGGAATAGTTTAAGGTTTTTAGAAATAATTGATTTACCAAAGGAAAGTATCAAATCAGGTTGAAGCTTTTCTTCGATTTGCTCTTTTCCTAAAAAATGATCATGGAAATTTACCGTTTCTTCCGATTGTAAGTTGGATATGGTATCTGTAATGACTACCGCATTCCCAGCTTTGGTAATGATATTTAAAACTTTTTCTAATTTTTCGTTTGGTCTTTGTTGACCAGGAACAATCAGGATTCTATTAAAAATTTTGAGTTTTGACGCTATTTTTTGCTTGGAATCATCAGAAAGCGAAGCGCTTCCTTGGAGGATTTCAATATTTTTGACTTTAGAATTGAATGCAAAACTCTCATTTTTTTCTGGATAGAAGGGCTCTCTCAGCGGGATATTGATGTGCACTGGACCAGGAGGATATTGCATAGCCAAATTGATCGCGTCATTGGTAATTCTGTTTGCGTGCCATATTTTATCTGGATGAGTATATTCATCAGGAAATGTGAAAGAGCCTTTTACATGCTTTCCGTAGATATCTGTTTGTCGAATTGTCTGTCCATCCCATTGATCAATCCACTCGGGGGGTCTGTCAGCGGTGATGACGAGCAGAGGGATTTGTTGGAAAAAAGCTTCTGCGACTGCTGGCGCATAATTGTAAGCAGCAGATCCAGAAGTGCACACCAATGCGACAGGCGATTCATACTGCTGCGCCATTCCTAATGCAATGAAGGCTGCTGATCTTTCGTCGGAGATTGTTCTGGAATGAATTTCAGAATGTCTGACAAAGGCCAAAGTGATCGGAGCACACCTTGAACCTGGAGAAAGGATAGCGTGATTTACTCCTTTTTGAGCACAAAGTTCAACGAGATTAATTATTGGTTCAAGGATCAAATCGATGCTGTAAGATTTAAATGTTGGCCAATGATATCACACTTCATTTCTGTTTCTTCCCATTCTTTTTCAGGAATGGAATCTTCTGTTACCCCTGCACCGGCGTACAAAATGGCGAATCCTTCCATCAGTCTGGCAGTTCTTAAATTGACATAAATAGCTGTCTCATCTTCTATATTTACTGGACCAATATATCCTGCAAACAAAGATCTGTCAAATTTTTCATGTTGTCTCAAAAAGTCAAAAGCTTCTTTTCTTGGCATTCCACAAACGGCGGAAGTTGGATGAAGCAATTCTAACATTACAGTTCCGAGCTGAGGGAAATTGGTGTTTTTCATATTTACTTTGAAATCAGATCTTAGGTGAAGTAGATTTCCTGCCAAAACAGTTTTTGGACCAATTTCATCATATTCTCTCAATCTAATTTTCTTGAAGCAATCAACGATGTATCTACTCACTAAAGCCTGCTCTTCAATTTCTTTTTGAGTCCAAGCAGTATTTTTCAGAGGATTCTCACCTGAAACCTTTTGTGTCCCTGCCAAAGACATGGTAGAAAATTGATCCCCTTTGGTTTGAATCAATACTTCCGGTGAAGCACCTAGCCACGAACCAACTTTAGGGATATGGAAAAAATTCACAAAAGCATTTGGGTATGATTCAATCAGACGCTTGATGGATTTTACTAAATCAAACTGTTGGTTTAGCTCAATTTTCTTGAGTTTGGCAGGTACGATTTTATTGAGTCCACCTGCTTTGATTTCTTCGATTCCCTTTTCTACTAATTCAATAAAATCTTGTCTAGTACATTCGAAGTGAGTTTCTCTCAATCCTTCAATACCTTCCGTTATGAGAGATTTATTAATTCTTCTGGCACTGTCTTCTACTGATCTGATTTCTTCAATGTCATTGAGGTCATTTTTGTGATCTTCAAATGGAAGATTTAAATCAATTTTGAAATACGTATTGGCTTCAAGAAAATAGGCTTTTCCATCTTTTTGATCTTCAAATGGATGCACGATAAATCCCGAAGTCAATTCTTCTAAAAGTGGGGAAACCCGTTTTGTTTCACCCGTATTATCAATTAATACGTGGATAAACTGAGATTTGGGTTGTCTCCAAACTGCTACTTGGTTGCCTTCTTCTAAGTTTTTTGCCAGAAGGTTACTCAAATAATGAACTAGACTATCGAATTGTATCGCTACTGCACTTTGCATATTATTTCTTATCAATCACTGCCATGGTAATTCTACTAATGCAGCTTAGTTCTCCTTTTTCAGTGTAGATTTTTATCTCCCAAACTTGTGTCTTTTTACCAATGTGGATGGGTTTTGTAACGCCTCGGACAAATCCCTCTTTTACAGATTTGAGGTGATTGGCATTGATTTCCAGACCTACACAAAATTGTCTTTCTTTATCCACAGTACATGCCGCGGCTACACTTCCTAAGGTCTCTGCTAGAACTACATTTGCTCCCCCATGTAACAGTCCTAGGGGTTGTTTGGTTCTAGAATCTACTGGCATTGTTGCTTCTAAATAATCTTCTCCAATTTCAGTAAATTTAATATCTAAAAAATCAGTCATGGAGCCTTTTCCCAAATTGTTAAGAAGGTCTAAAGTCAGGTTTGTAGGAAATATCATGAATATTGGGATAAAAGTTATTTCTTTGATGTTTGAAACAAAAATAGAGAAACTTGTTAAGTAAAAAAATTTACCTCGTAAGACACGGGCAGACGGATTATAATTTGAAGGGTGTGGTACAAGGAAGCGGGATTGATGCTCCTTTGAATTCAAATGGACAAAAGCAGGCAAAAGCATTTTTTGAGGCCTACAAGCAAGTGGATTTTGAAAAGGTCTACTACACAGGTTTGCAAAGGACAAAGCAGTCTATCCAAGGTTTTCTAGATTTAAATATCCCCTCAGAATCTATTATAGAGCTTAATGAAATTAGCTGGGGCAAATATGAAGGCCAACCGATGACGCATGAAGAAAATGAATATTACTTGCACATGCTCAAGAGATGGTCTGAAGGAGATTTGGATTATGCAATAGCGGGGGGAGAAAGTCCCAATATGGTCGTCAAACGCTTAAAAATTGGGATTGATAAAATTTTGGGTCAACCGGAAAAGGTAATTCTTATTTGCATGCATGGCCGAGCAATGCGGATGTTACTGAGTTTGTTGATGAATTATGATTTGCGATTCATGGATGAGTTCAAACATCAAAACCTTGGTCTCTATGAATTAAATATGGATGATTCTGGTACTTTCAAAATCTTGAAATATAACTCAGGAGAACATCTTAGGGGGTTGGAACTGACTTAAAAAACTTGTTCGATTTCTTGCTGCTTTTTTCAACTTTACCTTCGATACTAGAAAGGAAGGCTTGGTATATTCCTTTTGATTGATCTAAATCAATAATTTGGAATGCGACATCATTGAGTGTCGTGATTGTGGTTTGATTTAATCTTACAATATAATCTCCGATGAGACATTTGTCGATTTTTTCTTGGGTGGTTTTAATGATAATTGCAGCATCTGAGTTTCCTGAGTAGGATTTCGTATCAAAAAGGTTCATCAAACTCAATTCAATATACTCTGGACTCGTTTTGTTGTTTTTCAATTCGGCTTTATCAAAGATAATTAAAAATGTCTTTTCGTTTGGGTTTTTCGCAAAGCCCAAACTAAAGAAGGAAAATAAGAATAAGGTCAAAAGTATATTTTTCATAATTGGAATGTATAAAAATAAAACGGATATGTCAAGAGATGGTTTACAGAGTCTCGACATTTTTAAAAATGAACGCTAAAACCAAGGGTATTTAGCATGAAAGTAAAAAAAAAGATCTGAATTTCTTCAGATCTTTATATGATTAAGCTTTTGTACTTCTTTTTTTCTTTGGTGCTACTTCCTCCTCAATCTCGTCTTCTACACCGGAGAAGATTCTACCACAATGTTCGCAAACAATTAATTTTTTCTTCTCTCTGATATCTGCTTGTCTTTGTGGTGGTACCACATTGAAACAACCTCCACAAGCTCCTCTTTTTACCAAAACTACTGCCAGGCCATTCTTAGCATTGACTCTGATTTTGGAATAAGATTTAGCAAGTCTATCTTCGATTTTCTTCATTGCTTTTTCTCTGTCCGCATTTAGCTTTGCTTCTTCAGCCTCACTTTCAGCGACGATATTCTGCAATTCTCCTTGCTTATTTTCAAGATCCTTTTTTCTATCTTTTACTACATCTTTCAACTCATCAAGATCTCTATTTTTGGTTTCGATTCTTGTTTGAGCTTCACCAATTTTCTTTTTTGAAACTTGGATTTCTAAGTCTTGTAGTTCGAGCTCTTTGGTGATGGCGTCATATTCTCTATTGTTTCTGACATTCATCTGCTGCTCTTGATATTTTTTGATCAGCTTTTCAGATTCTTTGATGTTCTCCTTATGCTTTTTGATCTCGTCATCAAGACTTAGGATATCTGAATTGAATTTTTCTACTCTAGTTTCATAACCTGCGATTTCATCTTCTAGGTCTTGGACTTCCTCAGGAAGGGCTCCTCTAACTTTAACGATTGAATCTAGGCGGGAATCTATCTTTTGAAGATTATGTAATGCTTCAAGTCTCTGTGCAACGGTACTTTCCATGTACTATATGTAAGTTATCGGATTCGTAACTACTTTTGTCAAATAGAGTGCAATATTAGTGAATTTTTGTGACAAAAGCTCTAATAATAAATCTTTTGTATATATTTCACTTTCGTAGTGACCTATGTCGCAAATAACTATTTGATTTTCAGCATCAAAGAATTCATGATATTTTATATCTGACGTAATAAAGATATCTGCTCCCAATTTTTTGGCCATGGGCAAAAGAAAAATTCCTGCGCCCCCGCATACAGCAACTTTCTTGATTTGCTTGCCTAGTAAAGAAGTATGCTTGATGACTTTAAGGTTCATTTTGGACTTGAGCAATCCCAAAAATTCTTTTTCATCCACTCCTGAAGCCAATTCGCCAATCATTCCTGCACCAACTTCCTGATTTTCATTTTCTAATTTTTGAAGGTAGTACGCTACCTCCTCATAAGGGTGTGCTTGTTTTAATGCTGCAATAATTTTTCGTTCCAGATGGGAAGGGATCATTACTTCAATTCTTGATTCAGGTTCTCTGTGCGAGACATTTTTCTGACCGATACTTGGATTTGCTTTAGGAGATGGTGTAAAAGTCCCAGTTCCTTCTGTTATAAAACTGCAATCCTTATATTCTCCTATTTTTCCTGCACCAGCAGCAAACATCGCCTGAAGTACTTCATCCAAATTTGTATGGGGAACAAAGGTGGTTAACTTGGTAAGTAATTCTTTTTTAGGTGCTAAAATCTTCGTGTTTTCTAAACCGATTTTATCACAAATCTTTTTATTGACACCGTGCGCGACATGGTCTAGATTTGTATGGATGGCATAGATGGCAATATCATTTTTAATGGCTTTGATCATAGTTCGCTCCACGTAATTCTTGCCCGTGAGACTTTTTAATCCTTTGAATACTATCGGATGGTGTGCTACGACAAGATTACAGCCCATTTCTATCGCCTCATCAATGACTTCTTCAGTCGCATCCAAGGAGCATAATATGCCTTTTACTTTTTCTTTTGGATTGCCTGTCAGTAGTTGTGCATTGTCATAAGATTCTTGATAGGCAGGTGGAGCAAGCATTTCTAAGTAAGAAACAACATCGCTAATCGTATAAACCATATATTTTAATTTAATTTGTCAATCAAAATTAACTAAAAATAGCAAATGCGTTGGTTCGATCCGCTGCTTTATCCATTTTCTTTACTTTATGACACTGCTACTCGGTTGCGAAATCGGATGTTTGATGTTGGGATGAAAAAAGGAGTTGAGTTTTCCATTCCTACTATTGTCGTCGGAAACTTAAGTATGGGAGGTACGGGTAAAACGCCTTTTGTGGAATTGCTGATCCGGCTTTTTTCAGAAAAACACCAAATCTGTACGCTTAGCAGAGGGTATGGTCGTAAGACTAAGGGATTCATTCTAGCCAATGAAAATGCATCAGCTGCTGAAATAGGGGATGAACCTTATCAGATTTATTCAAAGTTTGGTCATAAGATCAATGTGGCTGTAGGAGAAGAACGAATTCTTGCAATACCCGAAATTATTATCCAAAAACCAGAGACAGAAGCAATCTTTTTGGATGATGCCTTCCAGCATCGCTATGTCAAAGGTGATTTGAACATCTTGTTGACTACTTTTCAAAAACCTTTTTTCAAGGATAAAATCGTGCCACTCGGCACATTGAGAGAAGCAAAAGAAGGTGCTGGTAGAGCGGATATTATTGTAGTAACCAAGTGCCCAACTGGACTTGAAGATGATGTAAAAGCTAAGTTTTCGATAGAGATTAGAAAATTCAATTCGGAGGCTAAAATTATCTTTGCTGGGATAAAATATGGAAAGCCAGTTGCCGCTGGTACTGCATCAAATGGTGATAGCAAGAATGTTGTGTTAGTTTCTGGAATTGCAGATGATAGCCTGTTCAAGGCGGAAGCAAAGAAAAATTATACTGTTATCAAGGATTTTGCTTTTTCTGATCATCATCACTATAAAGTCAGTGATATTAAAAAAATTGTGGAGAGCGTAAAAGAAAATCCCGATTCACTAATTTTAACGACTGAAAAAGATGCAGTCAAACTTAAAGCACCTATATTTCGAGATTATTTAGAAGAAATTGCGACTTTTGCTCTTCCTATTGAGATAAGCTTGAGTGAAGAAGACTTACTTTGGCTAGAAAAGAGAGTGTCAGTTGCGATTAAGGACAAAGGTTACATCCGTGAAATTTAAATTATATAGTTTACTTGTATTTTTTATATGCTTTTTTTTAGCAGAAGAAGTGTATTCTCAAGGGGCTACGCGAGTGCCTCCTCCTGGTTCTGGAGGTACTTTTCCTCCACAGCAGCAAAGGCAGCAAGAAGGAGAAAATGAAGGCGAAGGTGAAACGAATGGTAGAAGAAAACTAATCGATGATTCTACGAAAATGGTTTTTGGACCAAAGACTACCTTATATTTCTTTGAAAAGGATGTCAAAAGAAATCGGATTAAAAAAACAGAGTTGGACACCCTGCTCAACGGTTTTCATTATTATGAACCTGTAGCTAGCACAGGATGGAAGTATCAGGATCTCGGTAATATTGGAACTGCTTCAAAACCGGTATTTTATCAAGCACCAAAGATGATAGGGACATCATCAGGGTTTTCTGCTTATGATCTTTATTATCATTCACCGGACAGTATCAAATATTACGATACAAAATCTCCCTATACTAAAATGGCACTGTTCTTTGGAGGAGGGAATAGGAACATGATGGATTTAGAATTTGCGAGAAATGTCACTCCGAATTGGAACGTTGGATTCAATCTTCATACAATTAGAGCTACGAAAACCCTCAATCCATCACGAAGGGACGATCATGGTGCTGTGCAGAATTCCTATTCTTTTCAAACTAGTTATAAGTCTGATAACGAGAAATACTTCCTCTTGGCAAATTTCTCTAGAATGAGGCATCAAGTGGCCGAACAAGGAGGTATCATCCCTCCTGACGTGGACAGTACCTCTCTTTATTTTACTTATGAAGATGCAAAAGTCTGGCTTCGTAATTCTCAAGCAGTAGATTTGAGGCAAGACTATCATCTGTATCATGAATATGAATTGCTCAAAGGCTGGCAAGTATATCATGTATTTGACAAAAGAAAACAAGATGTCACCTTCAAATCAGCTTTAAATTCTGCTGATGGTGCTTTTTTCGATCTCTATAATCCAGATCGATTCAATCGTCAAGATAGTACGATCATTTTTAATAATTTTTCCGAGTGGAGAAATGAAGCTGGTTTCAAAGGGGACTTGGGTCTATTATATTATAATGCCTTCGTGAAATTTCGGACTGGCAGAATGGAAAGTAACTATTTTGTCAATCCAAATGGATTTGATGAGTTATCTCTTGGCGGTGCATTGAGAGGAGATTTGAATGAAAAATGGAGTTTTGAGGCTGAGGGTGAATATCTCTTGCCAGGAGCATTTAGAATCCATGGATTATTTGTATCACCCTATTTAGAAGCATCTTATACCAAGGCTTTGTACAAACCCACTTCAATGCAAGAATTGTACAGAGGAAATCACCACCGCTGGAGCAATAGTTTTTCAAATATTGGATTAGATCAAATTCAAGGTGTTATCAAAGCAGACTTTAAAAGATGGAGTATTCGGCCTAATTTGACGATCAATAGAGTTAATAACTATGTGTTTTTTAATGAAAATCAGCAAGCTACACAGGCTTCAGGCGAAGCATTTATGTTAATTCCAGGAATCAAAACCAGCTTCAATGCAGGAGGTAAATTATTCTGGGAGACTGAAGCTTACTATACTTTAATTACGGGAGGCGGAGCTGACAACTTCAGAATTCCCGAGATATTTGTTAATAGTAGGATTTATTTTGATAGTCCATTATTTGACGAAAACCTTTTTGTTCAAATTGGTTTAGAGGGTAGATATAGGAGTGAACACTTTGCAGAAGCCTACAATCCTGCTATGCAGCAATTTCATCTTCAAGACAGATTCTCTAATGTCGAAGGGTATCCTGTCGTTGACTTTTTTCTCAATGCAAGGATTAACAGAACAAGGATTTTATTAAGATACAACCATGTGAATAGCAATTTACTTTCTGTTCCAGGCTATTTCGTGACGCCGGATTTTACTGGATTGAAAGGAACATTTGACGTAGGAATTTCATGGCCTTTATTTGATTGATAATGAGTTGGGAGGAAAGTACAAAACAAAAAATGCTTCATTTGCAACTGCCTACAGATCCCCGATGGGTCGATATTGCAGCGATGAATATCGAGGATATTTTGGTTGATCATGCCTATTGCGAACAAAAAGCTGCATCTTCTTGTATTTCTCTTATAGTCAACTTTTTTGATTTCAAAGAGGTGACTGAAGTTTTGACACCCGTGGTAGCAGAAGAATGGGGACACTTCGAAAGAGTCATCGAGCACTTGAATAAAAGAAATTATACCCTAGGGAAGCCTAGAAAAGATGAATATGTAATCAAACTCCTTGATTTTATTAAAAAAGGTGGGAGTAGAGAGCAGCAGCTAACCGAACATTTATTGATGAATGCCTTGATTGAGGCAAGAAGCTGTGAACGATTCAAGTTGCTCTCCCAGCAAATCAATGACGTAGAGTTGAAAAAATTCTACTACGAACTGATGATCTCAGAGGCTGGACATTATGTCAATTTCATAGAATTGGCTCGAAAAATCTATGATAAAGAAAAAGTTAATGCGAGATGGCAGGAATGGCTTGCCTTTGAATCAGAAATAATTAAAAATCTTGAAATCCGTGGTGACCGCATGCATTGAAAGATTTTTAACCGAATAAAAAAAAATATTAAACTAATGTTATAACATTTGAATATTATCCTTCATATTAAAGGTCTTGAAAGTAATATTTTGTTGAATGTTGTTCTAATTTGAACGTTTTATGAATCTGACCGAAAATATAAAAGAGGCTCTAAGGTCTGTCAAGATTAACTTATTGCGAACAGTCCTTACAGGGACGATTATCGCTATCGGGATCACTTCTCTAGTAGGAATGTTGACAGCGATTGATGCGATCAAAGCTCAAATTGAAGATAGTTTCTCCGGGCTGGGTGCTAATAACTTTGATGTTAGGTCTAGAGGGTTTTCTGGAGGTAGAGCCGTACAAGGCGGTAAGACTGAAAAATCCTACCCCGCAGTGAAATTCAGAGATGCTCAAGATTTTAAAAGTGAATATTCTTCAATAGGAATGTCCACAGTTTATTCTACTCTTTCTGGTGCTGTGGAAATCAAAAGAGGATCTAAAAAGACCAATCCAAACATTAGAGTGACAGGAGTTGATGATTTATATCTTCCTATCAAAGGTATTAAAATAGAGGATGGTAGAAATTTTAGTAATACTGAGATTGAATACGGTTCAAACGTCTGTATTGTAGGCGTGGAATTGGTTGACTTATTATTTGAAAAAGAAGAAAATCCATTGAACAAACAAGTTTCATTCTTTGGGAATAGATATACGATTATAGGAGTAATAGAAAAACAAGGAAGTGTTGGCGGAGGTTCGGGGGCCGATAGAGCTGTGTTTATTACTGTTATCAATGGGAGTAGGTTAGATAGGAGAGGTACATTCAGATATACTATTACCGCAAGTGGGACCAATCCTATAAATCTTGATTATGAAATGGGTCAGGCAACTGGAGTCATGCGTAAAATCAGGCAAGATGGAATCGGAGAGGAAGATTCATTCGAAATTACAAAAAGTGAATCTGTTGGAGAAAGTTTGGAGGAAGTTGCTGGATATTTGAGAATTGGAGGTTTTACAATTGGCTTTATTACTTTGATCGGTGCTTCTATTGGTCTGATGAATATCATGATGGTATCTGTTACAGAAAGAACTAGAGAGATTGGAATTCGAAAAGCCTTAGGTGCAACACCATTGAGGATTCGACAGCAGTTTTTAATTGAAGCAATCGTTATTTGTTTGATAGGAGGTGTTTTTGGGGTTATTCTAGGAATTGGAATCGGTAATATTGTTGCGAATACCATAGGTCCAGGTGGATTCTTGATTCCTTGGATTTGGATTATAGTTTCCTTTGTGATTTGTGTTTTCGTGGGACTATCGTCGGGTTATATTCCAGCCTTCAAAGCAAGTAAATTAGATCCAATTGAATCACTGAGATACGAATAGTATAAAAAAATTCATTTTAGAGATAAAAAAAGTCTAGCTTCATATTCGATATGAAGCTAGACTTTTTTGCTTTTTGGACAGTTTTGTTGCGATCTATATTTTTTATAATTGATAATTAGTTAAACAACGTTTATTACAATTTAAGATCGGCTGAATACTGTTGCGTATCTTCGAGAAGTCTGAAATATATTCACAGCAGTATTATTGCGGATAATCATATTAAATAACATCAGTTTTGAGAGGACTCTCTCCATACTCATTTGCTTTTTCTTGACCTTTCTTAAGTCCAAGCCAAATAAATCCAATAAAGTTTATTGGTGGTGGAATGAGCAAGTAAAGTGCATATTTCCAATCGAGACCAATGTCATGAAATCTTTTTATTGCCTGAATCAACAATAGAATTATGGTAGTAACCAACACGATACCAAAAGCTGCAAATGAAATAAAATCAGAAAGCATGTATGCTTCATACATTTTAACAAGAGCAATGATATTTGTCCAATAAAATACTAAAAATAAAATCCAGTACTTTCTTCTAGTTATTCTACCTGTCGGTTTAAAGAAATTATATTTACTTTTCATAAATATATAACTTAACAAAGTGCTAATTGTTTAAATTAACCCTATCAAATTATATTTTATATAATAAATCCAATTGAATATGTAAAAAATCAATGTGATTCATAGGTCTGTTCTGGTTCCAGAACTTCCACAGTTCCTCTTTCATTGATTTCATTTAAAGTAACTGTTTTGAGTTCGTTGATAAGGATAGGATCGTATTTAGCAGCAACTCTAATATAATTTTCAGTGAATCCATGCATCTTTCCATCTTCAATATCTTCTTCAAATAGGACTGTGAATGTCTTTCCTAAATTTTCTTCGTAGAACTTTCTTCTTTTCTTTTCCGATAAAATTCGAAGCATTTTGGATCTTTCATTTCTTATTTTCATTGGCACGACTCCATTCATTTCAACTGCTCTAGTATTCGCTCTTTCAGAATACGTAAATACATGGAGATAAGAAATATCTAATTCATTTAGAAAATTATATGTTTCCAAAAACAATTCATCTGTCTCACCTGGGAATCCGACAATCACATCAACTCCAATGCAACAATGCGGCATTAGTGTTTTTATTTTGCTCACTCTATCTTCATAAAGCTCACGAAGATATCTTCTCCCCATTTTTCTCAAAATCTCATTACTTCCTGATTGTAGCGGCACATGGAAGTGTGGAACGAATCTTTTTGATGTAGAAACAAACTCAATTGCTTCATTTGTCAATAAATTTGGTTCAATCGAAGAAATTCTATATCTATCTATTCCCTCTACTTCATCGATTGCTCTTATTAAGTCTATGAATCTTTCTTCTCTTTTGCCTTCTTGAATTCCAAAATCACCAATATTTACACCGGTAAGCACCACCTCTTTCACATCCGTCTGAGCAATTTCTCTGACTGATTTGAGGATGTTTTCTGTGCTATCACTTCTGCTTTTTCCTCTTGCTAGTGGAATGGTACAAAAAGCACAGCCATAATTACATCCATCCTGCACTTTCAAAAATGTCCTTGTCCTGTCATGCATAGAGAAGGCATTGTTGAAAACTATTGCATCTTGAATTTCAGAAGCTAGTACTTTTGTTTCTTGTTCTTTGGCAAAACCATCCAAAAGCTCAATGAGTCGGAATTTTTCAGCAGCACCTAGTACAGCATCCACACCTTTGATTTCAGAAATTTCCTGCGGTTTTAATTGAGCGTAGCACCCGATGATCGTTACGTAGGAATTTGGAGAGATCTTTTTCGCTTCCTTGACAATCTTTTTACATTTCTTGTCTGCATTCTCAGTTACTGAACAGGTATTGATGATAAAAATATCAGGCGTTTCATCAAACTCCACTTTTTGATACCCTTTGTTTTCAAACATTCTACTAATAGTAGAAGTCTCTGAATAATTTAATTTACAACCTAATGTATAGAATGCTACTTTTTTCACGATGCTCTCCTCTAAATTCAATCCACAAAGTTAATTATTTAAGTCAAGTTATCAATTTAGGCTAGCAACCATATTTTCTTTATTTTTTCGGGTCAAAATCACTTTTTTTGGCCGACTTTATCAAAATTAGACCTGTTTTTTTGAAAAAACTGCATTTTTTACACAAATCTGGCTCAAAAATCAGCTGATAGCTTATAAATAAATAATATTTTCTATTTTTGTAAGTGTAAAATCAAACCACTTATTGTAGAAAATGGCAACTTTAAGACAAAATGCGCTTTTAAAAGCACAAGAAAGACCAAGTGTGTCCGTAACGGCACCTTCTCTAAAGATTTCAGATTACTTTGGAGTTAATGTTTTTGGCACAAAACAAATGAAGGAATCATTAGCTCCTTCGGTTTACAAAAAAGTAACAGAAGCGATAGAAAAAGGATCTAAAATCGATCCTAGTACAGCAGAAGAGATTTCCTCAGCAGTCAAAACTTGGGCTTTA
Organism: Belliella aquatica; assembly: GCF_014637795.1. GTDB lineage: Bacteria > Bacteroidota > Bacteroidia > Cytophagales > Cyclobacteriaceae > Belliella > Belliella aquatica. Next base: position 68,866 of record NZ_BMFD01000004.1, read on the forward strand.
GCCAAGGGGGTAACACATTACACGCACTGGTTTCAGCCTTTGACTGGTTCGACGGCAGAGAAGCATGATGCTTTTTTTGATGCACATGCTGGAATTGAAAAATTCAAAGGATCTGCCTTAGTTCAACAAGAGCCGGATGCTTCTTCCTTCCCAAATGGTGGTATTCGTTCTACTTTTGAAGCCAGAGGATACACTGCGTGGGATCCTTCATCTCCAATTTTTATATTTGGAAACACATTATGTATCCCTACGATTTTCGTTGCATATACAGGCGAAGCGTTAGATTATAAAACTCCACTTTTGAAATCCATTGAAGCGATCAACGAAGCTTCTGTGGCGATCTGTCAATTGTTTGATAGAAATGTGAAGAAAATCACGCCATCTTTAGGTGTTGAACAAGAATATTTTGTGATTGACAAAGCGCTTTTCGCTACAAGACCTGATTTGGTTATGGCTGGAAGGTCAGTTTTCGGTCACAATCCTGCGAGAGGTCAGCAATTAGACGATCATTATTTCGGAACCATCCCTACTAGAGTCAAAGACTTTATGATGGATTTTGAAATCGAAGCTTTGAAATTAGGTATCCCTGTTTCGACAAGACACAACGAAGTGGCTCCAGGTCAATTTGAAGTCGCTCCACTCTTTGAAGAAATCAATAAAGCTGTGGATCACAATCAGCTTTTGATGGATGTCATGGATAAAGTTGCTGAAAAGCACAGCTTGAAAGTTTTATTTCATGAAAAACCTTTTGCAGGCGTGAATGGATCAGGAAAGCACAACAACTGGTCTTTGATTACAGATACGGGTATCAACTTATTTCAACCTAGCAACTCAGCGAGAGAAAACCTTCAGTTCTTGACTTTCTTGGTAGCCACTGTAAAGGCAGTGTATGACTATGCAGATCTGTTGAGAGCAAGTATTGCTTCTGCTGGTAATGACTTCAGACTGGGTGCAAATGAAGCGCCTCCTGCAATCATTTCTGTATTCCTTGGCTCTACTTTGACAAGTATTCTTGATGAGTTAGAGAAAAATGGAAATATCAAAATCGAGAAAGGTGACAACATGTATATGAAATTGGGGATTTCTAAAATTCCTGAAATTATATTGGACAACACTGATAGAAATAGAACTTCACCTTTTGCATTTACAGGAAATAAATTTGAATTCAGAGCGGTAGGATCTCAAGCCAACTCTGCTGGACCAATGACAGTATTGAATGTGATCGTAGCAGAAACATTGAAGCAACTGGCTAAGGATATCGAGAAAGAAACTTCCTCTGGTAAAGAAAAGAAAATTGCTATTGTTAATGTATTGAGAAAATACATCAAGGATAGTAAAAAAGTGAGATTTGAAGGGGACGGATATTCTGAAGAATGGGAAAAAGAAGCTGCAAAAAGAGGACTTTCTAACTTAAAAAGCACACCTTTTGCTCTTGATACTTATCTGGATAAAAAATCTATCGAGGTATTCGCCAAGCATAATGTTCTTTCTGGTGTAGAATTGCATGCTAGGCATGAAATTATGCTTGAAAATTACATTAAGAAGGTACAAATTGAATCTAGAGTAATGGGTGATTTGGCCTTGAATCACATCATCCCAACTGCTATTCTTTATCAAAACAAGCTTATAGAAAACGCAAACGGTCTACAAGGATTAGGTTTAGATAATACTGCGGCGATTGAAACAATTAAAGATGTCAGCCGTCATTTGGAATCCTTAAAATCAAATGTAAATCAAATGATTGAAGCTAGAAAAAGGCTAAACAAAGAATCGGATATTGTAAAACAAGCTAAAGGTTATAGTCTTGAAGTAAAAGATGCGTTCTTTGATAAAATCAGATATGCAGTAGATAAGCTAGAGCTATTGGTGGATGATGAATCTTGGCCTTTAGTGAAGTACAGAGAAATGTTGTTCATTAAATAACAGAACCTATTTACCTAATTTAAAAAAGACCGCCATTCGCGGTCTTTTTTTATGCCTCAATGATTTTTGCTAAAAATTTTAGCACATTTGCCATATTTGGTAATAGATTTGTATCGTTTCGAAAAACAGAAATAAGATTAATGGCAAATAAAAAAATCTCAATCAAAGATATTGCAAAGGCACTCGGTGTGTCGATCACTACTATTTCTTTTATTATCAATGGTAAGGCTGAAGAAAAGAGAATCAGCAAAGAGATGGTGAAAAAAGTGGAAGATTACGTTGCCAAGGTAGGGTATAGACCTAACCATTTAGCGCAAAGTCTGAGATCTGGTAAATCCAAAGTTCTCGTCTTGATGGTTGAGGATATTTCCAATTCATTTTTCGCAAATATTGCACGTCTATTGGAGGAGAAAGCCTTTAAGAATGGGTACAAGATTATTTATTGCAGTACTGAAAATAATACAGAGAAGGCCAAAGAATTGATTCATACTTTTAAAAGCAGAAACGTAGATGGCTTTATTATTACTCCGACAGCAGGTCTCAAAAATGAAATAGAGAATTTGATAAAAGAGGATTTTGCAGTGATTTTATTTGACAGATGGATTCCAGACTTGGATTGTAGTCATGTGATTGTCGAAAATAGGAGGAGTAGTTTTGAAGCAACGCAACACCTTATAGAAAACGGTGCCAAAAAGATTGTTTTCATTACGGTTACTTCAGATCAAACCCAAATGCAAGATCGACTTGCTGGTTATCTTGAAGCTGTGAAGATGGCTAAGATGTCTCCTTATGTTTTTGAAGAGCCATTCCATACCTCCACAGAAGAATTTCAGGGAGATCAAATCAAGGAATATTTGCTAGATCATCCGGATGCAGATGCTTTATTTTTTGCCACTAATTATTTAGCATTTGAAGGGTTACATGCGATAAGAAAACTTGAATTAAAGATTCCCAAAGACGTCCAAGTTTTGGCTTTTGATGACCACTTTTTCTTTAGTCTTTACCAGCCGAGTATTTCAGCAATTGCACAACCATTAGAATTGATAGCAGATAAATTGATGGAAGGAATTCTGATCCAACTTGATGATTGTGGGAAATCTAATAGTGTTGAATTTAAGGTTGAGCTTGTGAATCAATTCATTCAAAGAAAATCAACTGAATTCAAAGTATAAAAAAATGGAGACCAATTGGTCTCCATTTTTGAATTTTTAATTATTACCTCGGCCTCCTCTTGAACTTGAAGTCGTGCCACTTGATCTTGAGGAAGATCTTGCAGGAGCCGCTTTTGTAGCTGGTCTGCTCGTGGTACTTCTTACTGTCCCTGTATTCCTCGTGCTTGGTGCACTTTGTCTCACATTTGATGGACTGTTGGTCCTTGAGTTCGATGGGCTAGAGACTCTAGGAGAAGTGTTATTGGTACTTCTTTGTTGCTTTACAGCAGGAGCACTTTGTCTTTGCTGAGGACTTGTTCTCGCCTGAGATTGTCTAGTAGTTCCAGTATTTACCGATCCATTTCTAGTATTTGAGTTGGTTCTTGGTGCTGTTCCTACTTGACCTCTTGTATTTGGCTGTGAAGTATTCACTCTATTGCTTTGCTGACCAGCGGTAGCTCTAGTTTGTCCCCTTTGTGTGGAGGTTATCGCTTGATTCCTACTTGGGGTAGCTGTTCTAGCTTGTTGGGCTGTGCTATTTCTCTGATTCGAAACTGCTGCATCTGAACCTCTAGAACTTACTGATCTTCCGTTATCATTCACAGAACCTCTATTTTGTGTAGCAGCTCTACCTCTATATTCTTCGGAAGTGAAAGCCCTTGATGGTCTTGCTTGCGCATTTGCTGATCTAGAATTATCGATTTCAGGTCTGTATACATTCAATGTACGATTGCTAACCGAAGCCCGACCAGGTCTTGCTCTGTCATTTACTTGATATACAGGTACTGATCCTCGAGTAACCCTTTCTAATTCCCTTCTTGATGGACCTGTTACATAGGTTCTATTGTTATAGACATAGGTATTGTTGATGATCGTCGTTCTGTTGTAGATGCTGACCATGTTGTAAGAAGGTACATAGTATCTATGGAAATGGCGGTGTCTGAATCTTCTCTGAGGTACAAATCTCCAATGATTGCTGTGAAAGCCTATGGATACATTGATTCCAATGCCAGGCCCTAAAGGAGCCCAACCATAGTATCCTCCACCTGTTCTCCAGTTTACCCAAGCTGGACCCCATTCGTACCCTGGAACCCAAGCCCATCCGTAGAAGTTGTCCCAATACCATCTACCATAATGAAATGGAGCCCATCCCCAATCATAATAAGATACCCAAGTATTACCAAAATTGGTCATTTCCCAGTATCCATTTGAGCCATATGGGTGGAAATCTTGACCTACGTTTGGAATCCAAACATAACCATGTCTTTGATCCATCACCCAATCTCCATAAGGACTTAATTCATTATAGAATACCTGAAAACTAACCCCCATCGGAGAAGGTATAGCCTCTGCTTTGTTATTTTGAGAAAACCCTATGCCTAGCATAAGTATGATTCCCAAGCGGATTAGAGTTAGATTTTTCATTGTAGTGTGGTTTAGTATTATAGTCTGTTTTACGAGGATAAATGAAAAAATGTTTGGTTCGAAAAAGTATTGAACTGCTAATATTTTGATAAAAACGATTTAGCAAACTCGTTTTCATTATAAAAAAAATAATGATTTTCTAAAAAAATTGATTTTTTGATAATCGATCTTTATGCTACAACAGGAATATATGTCGATTTTTATTAGTGAATCTATTACTTTAAAACACGCCGCTTTGATAGTCAACTAGCCTGAAAGCGGAGGTATATTTTTGATTTAACTAGTGTATTATAAAAAAAGACTCAACACCTAAGTTGAGTCCTTCAAATATTTTTAAATGGCAAAAGCGTACTCTTTATTTACTTTTCAACGCATCGATCTTCTTAGCCACTTCTTCGGCTTCTGCCATAAGCTTATCTCCAGCAGTTCTGTTTGACTGGGAAGCTTTGTGCGCTTTCTCTAACAGTTCTTTATAGCTATCTTGCAGCTTTTCTAATTCTGTTTTCTTTTTGAATAGTCCAAACATATCTTTTTATTTTATAAACAGCTGATTAGCCTAAGTGTTTATTGATCGAATGATTTAAACCTGATTTCAGGTTCAGGACCTTTTGGTTCTTTTATCTCATCATTCTCAAATGTAATTACTTGTTCAAGTCTTCCATTGATATTGAAATAGCGCCACATGCCTTCTTTTTTTCCATCAACCATCTGACCTTCAGATGCTAGTCTCTCGTTTTCATGGAAATAAGACCATTTTCCGTTTGGCTTACCATCTTTATAATTGCCCTCAGACTCTTTTTTACCCCCGACATAATAGGTCAGACGGGTTCCATTTCCATCTTTTAATGTTCCTTTTTCAAAGGTTTTGCTTCCCGTAAAATTGTTGTATTCTCCGACATTGAGTAACCTTCCATTACTCCAATATTCTTCTTGAGTAAGTTGTTTGTTATCGTAAAATAAACCCCAAGTACCTTCTTCGAAACCTAAGAAATAACTGCCAACAGATTTTAATTGACCTCCATCATAGTAGTAGAACCATTGGCCATTTTCAGATCCAAGGTTATATTCGCCTTCAGCAATAAGAATTCCTATTTTATTGAAATACTTCCAAAGCCCAGTTTTTAAATCATTTTTGTACTCACCAATTGAATATAAGTTTCCATCAGGGAAGTAACTTTTCCAAAGACCATCCTTGGCACCACCTTTATATTGACCGATTACCGAAATGTCTCCATTAGAATGATTCTCTATATATTCACCAACGGGAACTCCTAATTCGTAAGTTTTTCTTTTAGAAAGATTTCTGTTTGGGAAAAACTCTTCCCATGTTCCTACAGGGATATCATTTTCATATTTTTCAACCCTCGCAACCCGCTTGTTTTCGTAATAATATTTCCATTCTCCCGTTTTATTTCCTCTATCATCATAATATTTTTCTGACTCTATGATCTTAGTTCCAGGGAAATAGGAAAGCCATTTGCCAATCTTCCTCCCTTTATCAAATTGACCTTCTTCCCAGACCATTTTCGTATAGACGTATTTTTTATACACTCCATCTGGATCACCATTGATGAAGTCTACTTCTAAAACTAAGGTCCCATCAAAATCAAACTCTGAGTACTTCCCATCTAAAACTCCATTCTTATAATTCTCTTTAATGGCGACGGAAGTAAGGTTAGTGTCATAGTAGGTTACCCAAAGCCCTTCCTTTTTGCCATTTAAATAATTCCCTTCCATTTTCACATTGTTCGGATCGAATGGAGTTGCTCGGCTAGTTTTTGGATGATATTCTTTATAAGGTCCAACAGGAATGGAATCTTGAAAAACCAGTTCTAAACGAAGATTCCCATAAATATCATATTCTTTGAAAGGTCCGTTTAGCTTATTTCTTTTGTATTCTGCTTCTAGCCTTTTATTTCTTCCATCAAAATAGGCTATTGTAGTTCCCTCCTTAAGTCCATTTGAAAAGTTGGAGGTTTGTAGTAAAATCCCGGTTTTTGGATTTTCAAATTTCCACAAGCCTTCCATGAGATTATTTTTTACCAATCCAGTGCCCACAAATGTGGAATCAGAATTATAGATGGAGACAATGTTGCTATTGTTTTGTGCTTGTAGCGTATTCGTCAAAAGTAGGAGGAGTAAGACCCCAGTAATATATTTCATAAAACGTAGGTTCGAGTGTTTCATATAATTTCTGCAGTAGAGTTAGTAAGCAACAAGATAAGCTCTCGAGTATTTTTCAGATCAGATATCTAAAAGGTGTAAATACATTTATTCATTACGAATAAGCATCATCTCGGTTCTAAATTAGTTTAATTTAGCTTAAATCTGAAAGTTTTAACTGTCTTTATCTAAGATCAAATTGATATTTTCTAACAAGACTTCTTTTTGATCATTAAGAGAAGTTTCATATTGTATTTCTTTGTATAAAACCAAAAATGAAAACTTGTTAAGATGATCTTTAAGGTTTTCTTTTTTCAAACTTTCTTTCGACTTTATTATCGTTTTATAATCAAAAGGATCTGTAGAAATACCAGAGTAAAACTCGGAAAGCCTTTCAAAAATCAATTTTTCATTTGTAACCGCAAATTCTCTTCCAAATTGGAGGAATATATATAGGCCATGTCCCATCCAATTTAAAATTCTGACATTAAAACCTGATTTAAGATCGAAATCTCTAAAAATATCTAATACCTGATAGGGACAATGGTCTAAATTAATTCCTTGAGAAACTTTGACACCTCTAGCGTTTGAATGGAAATTAGACAGTTTTGATTGAGGATAATGGTTGGCTATTTCCGTGAAAATTCCAATGAATATTGATTTTTGTTCCTGAATCTTATCAAATGTCGATTTGTCTTTCAATAAATCAATATCAATTTTTTGAACCTGAGTCATTTTACCAATTTAGTAAAGCAGATGCCCAAGTGAATCCACTACCAAAAGCAGCTAAGACTACTAAATCACCCTCTTTTAAGCGTCCTTGTTCCCAAGCCTGACTGAGAGCAATTGGAATGGTCCCTGCAGTTGTATTACCAAGTTTCATGATGTTATTGAAAACCTTGTCATCGCTTAGCCCCATTTTTTGTTGTATGTAATTGCTGATTCTCAAGTTAGCTTGATGTGGCACGAGTAGATCAATCTCTGACTTGTCTTTCCCGTTAGCTTCCAAAGCTTCGTTTATCACTTCAGAGAAGCGTACTACAGCATGCTTAAAGACAGTGTTCCCGTTCATAAACATCTTGAAACTTGGTTCATTGATGATCTCTGGAGATAATCTTACCTCTCTGCTACTTCCAGGATCTTTTAAATAAAGCTCTTCTGCGTGTTCTCCATCTGCGTGAAGATGTGTAGATAAAATTCCATGTTGATCACTTTCTACAGCTTGAAGCACAGCAGCACCTGCACCATCTGCAAAAATCACGGCACTTGATCTACCCGCATCAGATTTGTCAAGTGCAGAAGATTGGATTTCCGCCCCCACGACCAAAATAGTTTTATACATCCCAGTTTTTATGAACTGATCCGCTACAGAAAGTGCATAAATGAATCCTGAACAAGCATTTCTTACGTCAAGGGCAGGTATGCCAGGGATTCCTAATTCCCGCTGAAGAAGAACGCCATTTCCAGGTACAAAATAATCAGGCGTTATCGTTGCGAAGACTATGAAATCAATCTCTTTTGCATCGATACCAGCTCTTTCTAATGCCATTTTTGAAGCTTCAAAAGACATGCTGGTCACGGTGTCTTTACCTGGTGTAAACCATCTTCTTTCTTCTATCCCTGTTCTTTCGACAATCCATTCATTATTTGTGTCCATGATGGATGACAGATACTCATTGGTGATGATCTGATCAGGAACATAATGTCCCACTCCTGTGATTCTGGATTTTTTCATAAGGTTTTTGTTATAATTGGGCTTTATTGATTTTGATAACTTGGAAATTTCCAACAACAAATATACCAAGCAACTTCATTAATGTTTTGATATGAAAACACCAAATATCAAATCCGCCCTTGACTTTTCAGCTTCCAATACCTCATAAGCCCTGCCACAGACATCCAACTGGGATTTGCATATTCATAAACTTGAATGGTAGATTCGTCTACATTTTGAGAGATAAGTTGGTTTTTGGTGTATTCCATAAACTCTGGAACGATACTATTTTGATCAACAGATGCTTCAAAATATGGCTTCATCCAAGTAGCCCAATCGTCCAAAATATTCTCAAGAGCTATAAGATGTATTTGGGGGTCAGTCACCAATCCGAAATGGGTTAAATACAGTGACTTTGGATTTAAACTTTTCAAAAGAGCAATTGATTTTCGCCAATCTTCTAAATGAATATCTGGTGGAGGACAAGGTGGGACTACAGGCCCATCATTGATCATTACGCCCGCAACATCACCTGTAAATATGGATTCCTCAATTTTCCATGCAATATGATGAACAGCATGACCCGGTGTGTGTAGCGCTTGAATATGAAGTTCTCCAATTTTAAAAATCTCGTTTTCCTCGACTCCAATTAAGTTCTCAGTCGCAATAGGAGACATGCTTCCCCAAAGTCTCTCCATGTCATCTCCATAAATTTGAGCTGCTGAATTCCATAATTTTTCAGGTGAAGCTAGATGTGGTAATCCAATCGGGTGAACATAAATTTTTGCTCCAGCTTCAGCGAACTTCCAAGCTGCTCCTGCATGATCGAAATGTATGTGGGTAAGAAAAACATGCTTGATGTCTGAGATTTGATAGCCCAGCTTATTGAGTGAGCTTTTTAGCTGTAAAAATGTACTCTCAGGACCTGTCTCGATAAGAATTGGGCCAGCAGTAGTTTTAATTAAAAAAGAAGCGATTGCTTCTTCTGTTTCCAAAAAATGTAAGTCAATGATATGTAAATTTTTCATTATCCAAATAAAGTGTAGTTTCCAAATTGATCCATAGGAGAGGTTTTCCTTAGAACTGACGCTGTATCATTGCTGACAGAATTGACCAAAGGGGAAACAGAATAGTTGATCATCTCCGAAGATTGATAAGGCAGGAGCATCTCTAGAAGATCCTTTTCACTAGAATAGGAATCTAGCCATTTCTTTTCATCTTCTTTTTTTAGAATCACCGGCATTCTGTCATGAATATCTTTGACCAAGCCATTTGGTTCTGTTGTCAAAATCAGGAAAGTGTGATTCAATTCTCCCTTGTCATTTTCGTATTCTTCCCAAATTCCCGCAAAAGAAAATAGGCTCTCGTCTGCAAGCGTAAACCTGTAAGGCGTTTTTGTTTTCTTACCGATCTTTTTCCACTCAAAAAAGCCATCAGCAGGGATCAAGCATCTTCTTTTCTCAAAAGAAGACTTGAATGAAATTTTCTGATTGATAGTTTCTGAGCGCGCATTGATGAGCTTCTGAGAAACGGGTTTGTTTTTAGCAAAATCAGGGGTTATCCCCCAATAGAAGAAAGAAAAACCTTTTGGACTATCTGAGGTGAGAACAGGTAGAAGTTGCGTAGGAGCGATGTTAAATCTAGGCTTAAAATCACCAAGCATTTCTGCCTGAAATCTTTCTTCTAATTCTATTTTACTTTTATTGAGGGAGTATCTGCCGCACATGGATTTGTGATTATTTTGTCAAATTAATGATCTGTATTGATAAATTCAAATGCTCTTTTTTCAGACCAATAGATATCGGAGCTTTTTCTAGGGCTGAAGCCAACATGGCCTCCATATTTTGGGAATTCCATCCAAACTTGCTCTAATTTTCTCGCCTGACTTATTGGGAAACATTGCTCGCTCAGAAATGGGTCATTTTGTGCATTCAATATCAAAGTAGGTATTTGAATTTGATCTATAAAATGTAAGGCTGAGTTCTTTTCGTAGTAGTCATGGGCATCTTTGAACCCATGAATTGGGCCTGTGAAGTGATCATCAAAATCCTGAAGCGTTTTGATTTTTCTAAGTGTGCCGACAGGAATTTCATCAGGGAAAATCAATGATTTCTTGATCACTTTTTCTTTCAGCGTTGATAGAAAACGTTTTGAATAAAGCATGTTTTCTGGAGAAGAAATTTTGTTACAAGAGCTTTCCAAATGTAAAGGGACAGAAATGGCCACTCCTTTTTTTATTTTGGGATTTCTCTTTCGATCCTCTCCCAAATACTTCAGTGTTAAATTACCCCCAAGGCTAAAACCAATCAAATATACCTCTGAGTAGTTTTTAGCAGCATGATTGAACACGGTATCCAAATCATAAGTCGCTCCAGAATGGTAAAAAATTGCTTTTTTATTGATTTCTTCGCTACATCCCCTGAAGTTCCAATTCAAAACATCGAAACTTTTTAAAAAAAATTGATGGGCCATTCCTAGCATGTATGGTCTTTGGCTATTTCCCTCTAAACCATGGCTTATAATGACCAAACGATCACTTCCTTTTCTGAGCCAATCCAGGTCTAGAAAATCACCATCAGGTGTGCTAATCCTTTCTCTGTCAAATGATAAGGAGATCGAACTTCTGAACAAAGCAGGAACGATAGTTTGCAGGTGGCCATTGAATAGCCATTTGGGATTTTCGTAATCTAAATTTTTAATCAGAGGCATTTGAAATCAATATGTAAACATTCTACTTTTCAAAACTTGAAAATACTATTATTAAATTTGATTAAAGCCAATTTAAGAACTATTTTTGACCTGCTTAAAATTTGACTAGGATACTAAAAAGCTTATGGCCGAAATAATAAGAATGCCCAAGATGAGTGATACCATGGAAGAAGGGGTAATCGCAGCGTGGTTGAAGAAAGTTGGTGATGAAGTAAAGCCGGGTGATATTTTAGCAGAAGTGGAAACTGATAAAGCGACCATGGAACTAGAATCTTACGAAGAAGGTGTTTTGCTTTACATTGGTGTGGAAGAAAAAGACGCTGTACCTGTAAATGGTGTGATCGCTATCATTGGTGAAAAAGGTGAGAATATTGATGATTTGCTTAAAGAAGCAAATAGTGGAGATGCTCCAGCAAAATCAGAATCAAAAAATGATAAGGAGGAAGTGAAGGAAGATAAGCCTGAGAAGGCTGCTGAACCAAAATCGCCCGCCAAATCAGAATCTATAGATACATCAGGAATCAATGCGAATTTGATTACCATGCCAAAGATGTCAGATACCATGACAGAGGGAGTAATAGCTTCATGGTTGAAGAAAGTTGGAGATGAAATCAAAGCAGGTGATATAATTGCAGAAGTAGAGACGGACAAAGCTACGATGGAGCTTGAGTCTTATGACGATGGGATCTTACTCCATATCGGAGTTGAAGCTGGTGAAGCCGTTGAAATAGATGGTGTGATCGCTGTGATTGGAGAAAAAGGTGCTGACTTTGAAACGTTGATTAAAGCGCATAAATCTAAAGGAGGAGCAGCTGATGAGGCACCTTCTGAAGATAAAACTGAAGAGAAAGCTCCTGAGAAATCTGAAGATAAGAAAGAAGAAAAACCTGCACAGAAAGAAAGCAGTTCAGCAGGGTCAACCACAGATGGAGGAAGAGTAAAAGCTTCCCCACTTGCCAAAAAGCTTGCTTCTGATAAAGGAGTAGATATTTCTTTGGTAAAAGGTTCTGGTGAAGGTGGAAGAATAGTCAAGAGAGATATTGAAAACTTTGATCCAGCATCCGTAAAAGCTCCTGCTGCAGCATCTGCGGAAGGAAGTGTTTCAACACCTGCATTAGGTCAAGAATCCTTCAAAGAGGAGAAAGTTTCTCAAATGCGTAAGGTGATCGCTAAGAGATTGGCTGAAAGCAAATTCAATGCTCCTCATTTCTACTTAACCATGGAAATCAACATGGATAAGGCTATAGAAGCAAGGAAAAGCATGAATGAGATTTCTCCAGTGAAGATATCATTCAATGATATGGTAATCAAAGCTGCTGCTGCGGCTTTGCGTCAGCATCCAAAGGTTAATTCTGCTTGGTTGGGAGATAAAATCAGATACAATGACCATATCCATATCGGAATGGCAGTAGCGGTGGAAGAAGGACTACTAGTTCCAGTAATTAGATTCGCTGATAGCAAGTCCCTTTCACAAATATCAAACGAAGCCAAATCTCTAGGAGGAAAAGCTAAAAATAAAGAGCTACAGCCAAAGGATTGGGAAGGAAATACTTTCACTATATCTAACCTTGGAATGTTTGGAATTGACGAGTTTACTGCGATCATCAATCCACCTGATGCCTGTATCATGGCAGTAGGAGGGATCAAGGAAACTGTAATCGTCAAAAACGGTCAAATGGTTATTGGGAATCTGATGAAAGTAACTTTATCATGCGATCATCGAGTAGTAGATGGCGCTGTTGGTTCCGCTTTCCTTCAGACGTTCAAAAGTCTATTGGAAGACCCAGTTAGAATATTAATCTAAGACTGATAAAATAAATATGTCAAAAAGTCCTGTTTAGCAGGACTTTTTGGCTTTTGTACAGTTATTGAATAAGGTAGGATGATGATAGGGAGTTATTTGACTAGTAATTCACTGATTATTTAATCAACTCAATAACTTATTTAACTCTTTTAAAGAAATGGAAAAATTAAAATCAACAACTGTTGTGGCTATAAAGCACAATGGTGAGGTAGTAATAGCAGCAGATGGTCAAGCTACTTTGGGTAATACAATTGCCAAAAGTACAGTGAATAAGATCAGGAAACTGCAAGGCGGGAAAATAGTAACAGGATTTGCAGGTTCTACTGCGGATGCATTTACACTTTTAGAAAAATTTGAGGAGAAATTGGGTGCTTTTGGAAATAATATGAAGAGAGCAGCTGTGGAACTTGCCAAAGAGTGGAGAACAGACCGCATGCTTTCCAAGCTTGAAGCGATGATGATTGTAGCAGATGCACAGGATATTCTAATTATTTCGGGAACAGGAGATGTGATCGAGCCGGATATGGAAATTGCTACCATTGGTTCTGGGAGTATGTATGCGCAGTCTGCAGCCCGTGCTTTGAAGAAGTTTGCTCCACAATTGACAGCCGAACAAATGGTTAGAGAAAGCCTTGGAATAGCTGCTGACGTTTGTATCTATACCAATCACAACTTGGTAGTGGAAAAAGTTACTGGATAACATTATTAGTCCTTTTGGGGAATTGTTTTAATTCTTTTTTCCAAAAGGACATTTATTTTTTATTTTAAATAAAGCTAAACCTCTAAAGGCTTTTTAGGGTTATGATGGTAGTAAAATAAAAGCAATATGGAAAAAGCAACTGCTAAAAAAACTACCAAAGTAGATAATAAAAGCAAAATCATAACAGGATACATCAATTATGTCTTGGAACATGGGCACGAGCCAGTTTCGGTATTCAAGTTTGCCAAGGATTTGAAAATGAAAGAAGAAGAGTTTTATAACTATTTTACTTCTTTTGAATCTATCAAATCTGCAGTGTGGGCTTATTTGTTTGAAGTTACAGTAAGTGGCATAGAGTCTCAAGACGTGTACAGAGAATATTCTGCAAGAGAAAAATTGCTTAGCTTTCTATTTACTTGGATTGAAGAATTAAAGAAAAACAGATCTTATTTATTATCTATTTATGGAAATAAAAAAGATCTTAAAAACATCCTTCCAACTGAGGTAAAAGAATTTAAATCCAAATTCAAAGACTTTGCTAACGAAATAATTTTGGAAGGAAAGGAAACGGAAGAGATTGCTAGCCGACCAATCATCAGTGATAGATATGATGATGCATTATGGCTTCAGGCATGGTTCGTTTTTCAATTTTGGTTAAACGATACTTCACCAGCATTTGAGAAGACTGATGCTGCAATTGAAAAATCTGTGAATTTGGCTTTCGACTTAATGGGAAAAAGCGCACTAGATACATTCATTGATTTTGCGAAATTTTTATACCAAAACAAATAATTCAGGAATCATGGAGAGCAAGTTAAAAGAGCAGCAGAGTATTCCTACATCTAAAGTACAGCGAGCAGCCAAATTCATCAGTACAGGCGCTAAAGTTGGTGGTAATTATGTAAAGCATTATGCCAAAAAAGTGGTGAATCCTTCCATGACAAAGGAAGAACTCCATACAAATAATGCAAATGACATTTACAATTCTTTGAGTGAATTGAAAGGCTCTGCTTTGAAGGTAGCTCAGATGATGTCTATGGATAAAAATATCCTTCCAAGAGCCTATCAGGATAAGTTTACAATGGCTCAGTATAGTGCACCGCCATTATCTTATCCTTTGGTCGTAAAGACATTTCAAAAATACTTTGGACAAACTCCAGAAGGATTGTTTGAGACATTTACAAAATCAGCAGTTAATGCGGCTTCAATCGGTCAAGTTCATCAAGCAACAAAAAACGGAAAAAAGCTAGCTGTGAAAATTCAATATCCTGGCGTTGCTGATTCGGTAAGTTCGGACTTGAAACTCGTGCGTCCATTCGCATTGAGGCTTCTCAATATGAATGAAAAAGAGTTGGATCATTACATGGATGAAGTGGAAGAGAAATTATTAGAAGAGACTGATTACACGCTAGAAGTGCAGCGCTCCTTGGAAATCTCAAAAGCTTGTGCACACATTGAAGGTCTAAGTTTCCCAAGCTATTATGAAGAGTTGAGTTCTGATCGAATCATTACCATGGACTGGATAGAAGGGAAGCATATCAAAGAATGGCTCGAAACAAATCCAACTCAGGATGAGAAGAATAAAATTGGACAAGCGCTTTGGGATTTCTATCACCATCAAGTGCATAATTTGATGCAAGTTCACGCTGATCCACATCCGGGTAATTTCATTATCCAAAATGATGGGAAGTTAGGTATTATTGATTTTGGTTGTGTAAAAGTAATCCCAGAAGATTTCTATAAAGGCTATTTCTCCTTAATCAAAAGAGAATTGTTGATCAATGAAGAAGAATTAAACGAGATATTCTATGGATTAGAATTTATCAGCGATAAAGATACTGAAGTTGAAAAAGCATATTTCAAAGGAGTATTTAAGGAAATGATATCTCTTTTAGGTAAACCTTTCCATGTAGACACCTTTGATTTTGCCAATGATGAATATTTCGAGCAGATTTTCAAATTAGGAGACCGTATTTCTAATGATAAAATGTTCCGAAAATCCAGACAGGCGCGTGGAAGCAGACATGGTTTATACATCAACAGAACCTATTTTGGTATTTATAATTTACTTAATCAACTAGAAGCAAATATTAAAACAACCAAGCCTTCTTGGTTGGAATAAAAAAGAGAATGGCGACCATTTGGTCGCCATTATTTATTTAATAAGATTTTCTTTTCGCAATTCTTGTTTTAAAGCATCAACATATTCTTTAGCAAATGCTTCCATGTCTCCTGGATTAAGAGCCTTTGATTGAGCTGAATAGAGAAGCTTTAGAGTTGAGGAATCATAAAGATTGGTTTCTAAGAAGTATTTTTTGTCTGTTGAGTAGTACCCTTGATTCCATCCTGCACCGTGCCAGTGATTAAAGTAACCTCCGAAATCCCCATAATACCCAAATCTTCCAATTGGAGCAAACATGGGTCCCATTTGTCCCCCTTGGATAAATCTTTCCTCTTCTTCAATATCAATTAGGGTGATTGTAAGAATTGTCTCTGACTTGGTTGATTGGATCGCTTCAAGTATATCCTCTTTACTTGGTTCACCAGAACTAAAGAAGTCCGGGCTTAAATTTTCAATACTTTTTATCGTGGCTACATCTCTATTTTGAAGTCTTGATGCAAATTCATTCTCTATATTCTGTCTAATTTGTAAATCTTCTGTTAAAGCAGCTATGTATACACTTTTAAAGTCAACTTTTGCTTCATCTGATTTCCAACTAGCAGTGATTTGGGTAGATGGAGCACAACTTGAAGACAAAATAATAAGGGTGATTAACGATAATAAAATGGAATTTTTCATAATAGTTGTTTATTGATTCAACATTCGTTTTTTCAATAGTGCTATTATCAAAAGTGCAAAGGATGTTCCAAAATAAGTTACATAGAGATTAATTTGAATGACAAAAAAAAGCTAGTACTTTAATGGCTTATATTTCTTTTTCCAGAACTGCCACCACTTGTTTCTATTTTTAGTAATTATAATCTCTCCAATCAAAACCTCGTTGGATTCTTTTAGCTCAAAATCTTGAAATACAGGGAGCTGATCTTTTTTTAACTTTAGAAAAATTGTTTCATACCCTATGAAACTTACTCTCAATTCTATATTCTTTTTTGCTTCATCCTCTGGAATTACAAGTTTAAATTCCCCCTTTTTATTAGTCACAGTTCCAATAACCGTTTTTCGTATTAATATGGTAGCTCCTGGAAGTTCCATTTTTGATTGACTATCAAGAATCTTTCCTTGGATGAAATTCTTTGTACTATCATTTTTGATTATCTGAAACTCTAACTTTGCAGTCTTTTGTGTTGCTTGATTTGTAATGATATTTTTTTCTTGTGAAAATTGATTTTTAGCGATAATTTTTTCAGATCCAGTAAATAGAAATAAGCTTGCTATAATTTTGAAAGCTATATTTGATTGAAATTTTCTAGCTAGAGTAGGTTGGATTTGATTTTGATCTTTTTTTAACTTTCCACATACTTTATGATTATTAGACTTTAAATAGTGTAGGATTTCTGTGTTTGAATAATTGGTGAAGTCAATAACTGTCGTTCTGCATTTAGAACAATAACCACCATTTTCATTCACTGAAAAAGAATCCCATTTCTTATCACATGGTTTTTCTATTGAAACTTTTAAATTCTTACTGCCCATAGTTTTAAACCTTCAATCTAAAATTTTCACTTTTTATAACTGATCCGATAAATACAATTGGACATGTCATCTGACACCAACATGCTTCCGTCTGGGAGTTGGAGGACATCAACAGGTCTTCCCCAAACCTCCTGTGAGTCTTTATCTAGCCAGCCTTCAGCGAAGACTTCTTCTTTCACCACTTTATTTTGGGCATTGACAGTGATGTTGGTCAGCTGATAACCGACTTTCTTACTTCTATTCCAAGAACCATGTTTGGCGATGATGATGTTGTTTTTATATTTCTCTGGAAACTGTGTTCCTGTATAGAA
Organism: Belliella aquatica; assembly: GCF_014637795.1. Classification (GTDB taxonomy): domain Bacteria; phylum Bacteroidota; class Bacteroidia; order Cytophagales; family Cyclobacteriaceae; genus Belliella; species Belliella aquatica. Next base: position 86,421 of record NZ_BMFD01000004.1, read on the forward strand.
TCGCATCCCCAAAGGTGCTGTGTGTGCTCCTAATTTGGCTGCAGGAGCGGTGTAGGCTTCTTTTGCTTTTCCTTTGCTACCGAATTCTGGGTCTTTGACATCACCAGCATGCCAGTAAGGATAGCCAAAGTGCATGCCTTTTTGTGGAGCATGATTCAATTCACAATCGGGGATATCGTCACCCATCATATCTCTTCCATTATCAGTAAACCAAAGTTCTTTGGTGACAGGATGCCAATCAAATCCAACTGAATTTCTAACTCCACTGGCAAAAATTTCTGGCTTGATAGAAGCTGAATTCACATCAATTCTAGTGATACTTGCAAAAATTTCTTCTGATTCACAGATATTGCAAGGAGCGCCTACAGGAATGTATAACTTTCCATCTGGACCAAAAGCGATAAACTTCCATCCATGATGTGCTTTGTCAGGGTATTGATCAAAAATGATTTCAGATTTGGGGTTGGATAGGTTTTTTTCAATATCCTTGAAGCGATGGATTTTACTTACCTCTGCAACATATAAGTGACCATCTTTAAATGCCACTCCATTGGGCATTCTGAGTCCTTCCGCCAAGGTGAATTTTTGATCAGCTTTTCCATCTTTGTTGTTATCACGAAGGGCATAGACCTTATTTCCTTGTCTATTTCCTACGAAAACAGTCCCATTATCACCGAGGGCTAGTGACCGTGCATTGGGAACATCATCTGCCCAAACTGATATTTCAAAGTTTGGAGGGAGTTTGATGGTTTCAAGTTGAATGTAATTATTTTTATTTTGAGCGCTGCAAGCCATGGAAATCATCATAGCAGCAAGTAGTAGCGTATTTTTTAGCATATGAGTTGTAAATTTACTTGAACTTAAATATCATCATTTTCTTTAAATTTTCCAGCATCTTTCTATATCAATGGGAGATTGCCTATTTTTGCGCCATGTTATCAATTAATAATCTATCGTACTTTATCGGAGGCAGGGGTCTTTACGAAAATGCTTCTTTACATATAAAACCAAAAGATAAAATAGGGCTCGTTGGCTTAAATGGCACAGGCAAATCAACGCTTCTAAAAATCATCAATGGGGACTTCCAACCTTCTTCTGGTGAAATTCAAAAAGCGAAAGATTGTTCTATTGGATTTTTGAATCAAGATTTACTTTCCTATCAATCGGAAGATTCTATTTTGGACGTGGCTTTGGAAGCTTTTCAAGAAACTTTGCGCTTGCAGGAGGAAATAGATGCGGTTCTCAAGCAAATGGAAACGGACTATTCTGATCAAGTGATCAATAAATTAGCAAAACTTCAGGACCAATTTGAAGCAAATGAAGGCTATACTATCAAAGCTAAAGCGGAGGAAGTGCTTGAAGGAATTGGGTTTAATACCAAGGATTTGCAACGACCGCTGAAGACATTTTCTGGGGGTTGGAGAATGCGTGTGATGTTGGCGAAACTTCTTTTGGAAAAGCCTTCCTTATTGATGCTTGATGAACCTACCAACCACTTGGATTTACCCTCTATACAGTGGGTAGAAAATTACCTCAAAACCTATGAAGGTGCAGTAATCGTGGTTTCCCACGATCAGGATTTTTTGGATAATTGTATTGAGTCCACCGTGGAGGTCTCAAATGGCTCTCTGACCTTGTATTCTGGAAATTACTCTTTCTACAAAGAGGAGAAAAAGGAAAGAATGGAAATTCAGCAAAATGCCTATGAAAATCAGCAGCAAATGATCAAGCAAACGGAAAAGTTTATTGAGCGATTCCGTGCAAAAGCTACCAAATCCAACCAAGTGCAGTCTAGGGTAAAAGCCTTGGATAGATTAGACAGGGTAAATGAAGTGGTGGATGATAATATTTCCGTGAATTTTAAATTCAAATTCTCCCAAAAATCAGGTAGAGACATCGTCTCTTTAGAAAATGTTTCTAAAGCTTATGGTGATTTGGTAATACTCAAAAATTCCACTGCTAGGATAGAGCGAGGTGATAAAATCGCATTGATTGGAGCAAACGGAAAAGGGAAATCTACTTTGCTTAGGATTATTGATGGCACTGAACCAATTGAAGGGAAGAGAGAGCATGGATTTAATGTAATCAAATCTTTTTATGCGCAGCATCAGCTGGAAGCGCTAAATGTAAGCAATGAAATTCTTCAAGAAATGTCGCAGGCAGGTTCCAAGAAAACAGAGCAAGAACTTAGGGGTGTTTTAGGGTGTTTTCTTTTTTCGAATGATGATGTTTTTAAGAAAATCAAAGTGCTTTCTGGAGGCGAAAAATCTAGAGTTGCCTTAGCAAAAACATTGATCTCTGAAGCGAATTTTCTATTGCTTGATGAACCGACCAACCACTTGGATATGCAGTCTGTGAATATTTTGATTCAGGCTTTGGAGCAATACGAAGGGACTTTCATTACTGTATCTCACGATAGACACTTTATCAAAGGTGTAGCGAATAAAATCTGGTACATAGAAAATCATGAAATCAAGGAATATTTAGGCAGCTATCAAGAGTATGTGGACTGGAAAGCGAAGCAAGAATTCGTAAAACCAATCACTCCAAGTGTGGAGTCTGCGCCGAAAGTAGAAGCTCCTAAAAGAAAAGAAGTCAACCAATCTGAAGCTAATTTGATCAAAAAAGAGCTGAAGAAAAAGGAGCAAGATCTGGAACAGGTTGAAAATGACATATCAAGTCTTGAGAAAAAGAAAGCAGCTTTGGAAATAGAAATGGCAAAGCCTGAAGTTTATGCAGATGCAGAAAAGTTAGAGGCTTTGAACAAGGATTACGCAGCTTTTCAAGCCAAGGAAGGCGCTTTGAACATCCGATGGGAAAAGCTCGCTGAGGAGATTGAAAGTTTGGAAATGGAATTGAGTTAAAATTCTAGATTTTAGCTCTGCTCAAAGGCATGGTCATGCATCTTGGGCCTCCAAGACCTCGAGAGAGTTCTGAAGATGGAATTTCCAATACTTCTACTCCTAGGTTTCTCAAAGCTCTATTGGTGTGTTTATTTCTATTGTAGGAAATCACCCTTCTTGGGCCGATAGCGAAGACATTGGCACCATCAAACCATTGTTCGCGCATCGCATAATCAGGATTTCCATCAGCAGTATGAAGAATCTCCAGATAGGGGATTTCTTTTTCCAAAACAGTAAGCAAAGATTCATTCAAAACCTCTCTTTTGATATGGACTTTGCCGTCTTTGATTTCTTTGAGCGTGTAGAGGGAAGTCTGTAAAACAGCATTGAGTGCGTCGGGATAGGTCAATACAAGGTTTTCATCCAATATGGTGAATACAGTATCTAGATGCATATAATTCCTTTTTTGAGGAAGATGAACTTCATAAACGCGCTCTACAGTCCCCTCTGCCAGTAGCGCTTTGGCTACATGATAAATTGCTTTTTCATCAGTTCGTTCGGAATTCCCAATTGCAACTGCTTTTTTTGAAAGCACAATAACATCTCCACCTTCTATGCTTGGAGGATTGTCGTGTCCATTGACAGGGTAGAGTTTGTTGACATTTTCTTTGAAGTCAGGATGATTTTCAAAAATGCTTCTCAGCAAATCTGCTTCCCTTTGTCTACCGTCCATTTTCATACTTGAAAAAATGATTCCACCCGGGGTAACAGCCATCGGATCCCTTTGAAAATATAAGTTTGGACTTGGTGGAATTACAAATGCGTAATCCATCAATTCTCCAGCAGATAGATTCGGTATTTTTCGTTTGAGCTCGTGAACTTTCACACCTGCGGTGAGCGCTGTGGCACATTCTGCGGTAGATAATCTACCCATGATGTGCTCCGTCAAATGCGTCATTCCTGATTTTGTAAGCGCTTGTTGCATCAATTGGAAAAGTAGCTTTTCATCTGATAGTACCTGAATTAGTAACTCATGCAACCTGAAAACTTGTGCTCCTGTCGTTTGCTTTATCAAATCTGTAAAAAAATCATGTTCTTTCTGCATCGCATCCAAATAGGGTACATCTTCAAATAGGAGGTATTCTTTGTTGTATGGAGTTAGCCGGTCAATCTCTTTTCCTGGTCTATGCATCAATACAGCCTTCAATGTTCCAAATTCAGAGTTAAGTCTCAAGTTCATGGTTTTATTTTTTACTTGTTTTCTTAAAAATACTGTAAAAAATTTAAAATTTGGTGTAAATAGTGATGTAATTATTGAATTATTCGCAATGATTACAGTTTGGAGTTACAACAAAAGAGTTGTTATCAGTAGCCTAGTTGATCTGTGATCAATGTTTTTTTTGAGATCTGAAAGCGAGGGTGAATAGACTAAATGCAAAAAAATTGGAATAAAAACTTAAAAAATCTTTAAGTTTATTAAAAATAACACGCATATGAACATTTTTGAAATGTTATTTGGGATTGGGCTTATATCAATTTCTATTATAATTTTCATTATCCAAATTAGGGAAAAGGCTTATACAAGAAAAAAATTCAATACTGGAAATGTTAATATTTACTATTCTGGTGTTGTAGCTTTTTTAGCGGGGATGTATTTCTTGATTAATTCTTTTTATGTTTAATAAAAAAAAAGCCGAATCTTCCGACCCGGCTTGTTATTTTATTAAATCTAAAATCAAAGATCTAAAATCTTAAATTAACCTTAGGCTAACCAAGCTTCAACTTCTTCTTTGGTAGGATTGCTTGCGTCAAGTTTGAGTTTTTTTCTTCTTCCGCAGACATCATTGAAAAGCTTATTGGCATCTTGTTCTTTCAATTGATCGATGGTGTAGATATTCAAATCTCTCAATGCAGGAATCAATCCTTGGGCAACTCCCAAAGCCATGAAATCTTCATCGGATGCGATTTTGACTTTTTTCTCAGGACGCATTTGAGGGAAGAATAAAACTTCCTGAATAGTAGTTTTATTCGTCAGCATCATCGTCAATCTATCGATACCGATACCCAAGCCTGAAGTAGGAGGCATGCCATATTCCAAAGCTCTCAAGAAATCATCATCCATCGCCATCGCTTCATCATCACCTCGTGCGGCTAGTTTCAATTGCTCCTCAAATCGTTCTCTTTGATCGATTGGATCATTCAACTCTGTGTAGGCATTGGCGATTTCTTTTCCATTTACGAACAACTCAAATCGCTCTACTAGACCTGCTTTGGTTCTGTGTTTCTTAGCCAAAGGAGTCATCTCAATAGGGTAATCTGTGATGTATGTAGGTTGGATAAGGTTTGCTTCTACTTTTGCACCGAAGATTTCATCCACCAACTTTCCCTTACCCATGCTTGAATCAGTTTCGATACCAAGATCTTTACAAACTTGTTTCAAACCTGCTTCATCCATTTCAGAGACATCTATTCCTGTATATTCCAAGATGGAATCATACATGCTGATTCTTCTGTAAGGTCCTGCAAAGTTGATTTCCTTATCTCCAACAGTAACTGTTGTTTTATCATGGATGGATTTGGTTACTTTTTCGAGAAGTTCTTCCACCATTTCCATCATCCAAATGTAGTCCTTATAAGCTACATAGATTTCCATGGAAGTGAATTCCGGATTGTGAGTGCGGTCCATTCCTTCATTTCTGAACATTTTCCCAAATTCATACACTCCGTCAAATCCTCCAACAATCAACCTCTTCAAATACAATTCATTGGCAATCCTCAAATACAAAGGCATATCCAAAGTATTGTGATGGGTATTGAAAGGTCTAGCTGCTGCACCACCGTGAACAGCTTGTAGAATTGGAGTTTCTACTTCCAACCAGCCGTGGTCATCAAAATACCTTCTCATATTTGAGATGATTTTTGTTCTAGTGATGAACACCTCTTTCACATCGGGATTGACTGTCAAATCAACATAGCGCTGTCTGTATCTCATTTCAGGATCTGTAAATCCATCATAGACATTTCCTTCTTCGTCTCTTTTGACAACAGGAAGAGGTTTTACGGCTTTAGAAAGCACTTTGAGATCAGTTACATGGAGGGAAATCTCACCTGTTTGAGTAGTAAAAATATAACCTTGAACACCAATGAAATCACCGATTCCCAATAGTTTTTTGAAAACAGTATTGTAAAGCGTTTTGTCTTCGCCTTGGCAAATATCGTCTCTTCTGACATAGATTTGAAGTCTACCCGTAGAATCCTGAATCTCCGCAAAAGAAGCAGAACCCATGATTCGACGGCTCATCAATCGACCCGCAATGGTGATGCCTTTGTAGTCAGTTTTGTTGTTTTCGTAATTTTTATGAATATCTGCCGCAGTCACGTTGATAGGAAAAGACTCTGCTGGGTAAGGGTTGATTCCCAGTTTCATCAATTCTTCTCGATCTTTTCTACGCTCTATTTCCTGTTCGCTTAATAATTGCATTTGTTCAATGATTTGAGATGTTGAGCGAAATTATATGAACTGCGCTCTGTGTTGGTTTATATTTTATGCTTTGACGTTTCTTCTTCTTGCGATTTCCTTTTTGATCAAGTCAAATTCTCTCGAACTCTGACCTGCCACGGAAGTATTTTCCTCTGCTCTTCTGCCCAAATAAGGCATTACTTTTTCTACTGGGCCATAAGGAACATACTTTACTACATTATATCCTGCATGGGATAAGTTGAATGAAATATTATCACTCATTCCATAAAGCTGAGCAAAATAAACTCTTTCGTCGCTCGGGCTAATATTAGCTTCTTCGATTAACTGGGTTAATAGGATATTACTTTTTTCATTGTGTGAACCTGCCACGAGACTAACATGACCATGGTTTTCAATACAAAAGCGTAGTGCTTCATCAAAATCTCTGTCTGTTGATGCTTTATCTGGCTGTATAGGGCTTTTATATCCCTTATCTTTTGCACGATCTCTTTCCTTTTCCATATATGCTCCTCTCACGAGCTTAGCGCCAAGTTTATATCCTTTATGTGCCGCAACTGCTTGTGAAGATTTGAGTCTTTGCAACATTTCGTGCATATACATTTGATAAGTATTGTAGACAATGCAATCTTCTTGATTGTATTTTTCCATGGCCTCATAAGCCATTTGATCTATGACGTCTTGAAAACAAGATTCTTCAGCATCAATCAGGATTTTGGTTTTTGCTTCAAAAGCAGCTCTACACAATTCGTCTACTCGAGCTTTCAGCTTGTCAAAGGAAGCTTGCTCTTTTTCAGAAAGCTTTTTCCCTTCCTGTACTTTGGTCATGATTTCGTAGCTACCAAGACCTGTCACTTTAAATACAGCAAATGGAATATTTTCATCGCCAGCCGATCTTTCAATGGTTCTCAAAATCTCATTTTTGGTTGCTTCATAACTGGCTTCGTTTCCTATGCCTTCTACAGAATAATCCAAGATGGTTTTGATATGAAATGCTGCCAATTCATCTACGGTGGCTTGAGAATCTTCTATGCTTTCACCACCACAGAAATGCCCAAACATCGTTTTTTTCATCAAACCTTTGATGGGTGCCTTAATAGCGAATGCAAAATTCGCCATTTTAATACCCAATTTTACAGCGGCGTTGTTATTCATAGTAGCGAAAATGAGATACATTTTTCTCAATTCTGCATTTGATTTAGAAGCGAAAGCGACTTCTAAATTTTCCAAAGAAATTTTCGTTTTTGTGGGCATATCCTGATAATCGAGCTGCAAATATACGCTAACAAACAAAGCCTTCCAAACCTTATATGGCTCTTAGCGCATTTGTTCAAACTATTTTTAATCTTTATGATCTTTTATCAAAAAGCGAAATATTGATACATTTTTGAGGGAATAACTTTTTACCTTAGGCAATTGTTAACTTGCTAAAAATATAAGCCCATTTGGAAACGAGAACTTTTGAGCATTGGGGAATGAATCTCCAAAATCCCTTGATTATAGCAGGACCCTGTAGCGTAGAGACACCTGAGCAGTTGGACAAGACCGTATCAGGTTTAGTAGATCAGGGTGTGAAAATCATTCGTGGCGGTGTTTGGAAACCGAGAACAAGACCAGGTAATTTTGAAGGAGTAGGAGCAATCGCTTTGCCTTGGATCAAGGAAGTGAAGGGGAAATATGGTGTAAAGTTCGCGATTGAGGTAGCAAATCCCAACCATGTGGAGCAAGCGCTCGATGCGGGCATTGATTTGTTATGGATTGGAGCAAGGACCACTGTTAATCCGTTTGCGGTTCAAGAAATTGCCGATAGTTTAAAGGGAGTAGACGTGCCTATTTTTGTTAAGAATCCAGTTAATCCAGATTTGGCACTTTGGATCGGTGCTATGGAAAGATTAGATCAAGCAGGTTTGAAGCGAATAGGAGCGATTCACAGAGGTTTTTCTAATTTCAATGATACTAAATACAGGAATTCTCCGATGTGGCAACTGCCGATTGAATTAAAAACCAAATTCCCTAATCTACCTTTGTTGAATGATCCCAGTCATATTGGTGGAAAGAGAGACCTGCTATTTGATATCGCACAGATGGCTTATGACTTGAATTTCGATGGTTTGATCGTAGAATCTCATATCGATCCTGATAAGGCTTGGTCAGATGCGGCGCAACAATTGACTCCGGAGGCATTTGGTGTAATGCTCAAAAGACTTAAAACCAGAAATACTGGATTGGAAAATCCTATTTTCAAACATCAATTAGAACAATTGAGAGAACAAATAGATGAAGTAGATCGGGAACTATTAGAAGTGATGACTCGCAGGATGAATCTGGTAGAGCAAGTGGGCGAATATAAAAAATCAAATAACTTGACCGTTTTTCAAATCGAAAGGTGGAAGAAGGTTTTCAAAACTAGAGCAGAATGGGCGCAGGCTATGAATTTGAATCCTGAATTCGCTAGAGAAATTTTTAAACTTATTCATACCGAATCGATCAGTAAGCAAACAGAAATTATGGAAGGAACAAAGCTGGAAAAGTAAATTAGAATTCCACATGATAAACATCCGTTTGATTCCTCGGAATTCCTAAAACACTAAATCCACCTGATTGTGGGATTTCCTCAATTAGATCAAATGACTTACAATCTTTGGATAGTCCTTCGAAAATCAAGGTAAATTGAAATAATTCAAAAGGCTTGATCACGGTCCACATTGGAAAAAATGTAATATTATCAATGTTGAGCAATTTGGATTTATGGCTGTCACCTGTCGGGATCAAAAAAGTACTGTTCCATATTCTAATCAGTTGCTCCATCGGGCCATTTTTGAAAGAGCATTTCACGATAACTTGTTTTTCTACAGCCTCATCTGAAACAATTTGCTCTAATATTTCAGGATCAATTTCTGTTTTTGGTTTGGTGATCGTTTCCATATTTCTTTATAAGAAGGTAATCCAATATTCTAATGAGTTTTTCAAAAAGATGGTTCCCAGATATTGAAGAGTTTTGGAAAATCGAGTCCAAATTATATTCTGCACAAAATCGAATTTCTATACTCTTTTGATGAATTGGTAACAATATTGGCTAGTTTTATCTAATCGGTAAAAAAATATTGAAAAATTAATTTGTTTTTAAAAAATGACCATTTACATTTGGAGTATGTTAATCACAGCAGCGATCTATTTTACTTTCTTTTATTTTTACTTTCGTCCCAAAGGTCGAATCGGAGCTGCGTATTGTCTAGTCAAAAAATAAACAATCATACAAACACAGAAGCCCGATTCGCAAGAATCGGGCTTTTTTTATTCAAACCAATTAAACTCATGGAAAATCACTTACAAACAAAAGACTGGGGACTAGGATTAAATGGTCATTTGATCATTGCAGGACCTTGTAGCGCAGAAACGCCAGAGCAGATAGAAAAAGTCTGTTTGGATATGAAAAAGGAAAATATGATTCCTCACCTATTCAGAGCGGGAATTTGGAAACCAAGAACTAGACCGGGGAGTTTCGAAGGGATTGGGGAAGAAGGACTGACGTGGATGGAAATCGTGAGAAATCACCTGAACATTCCGATCACGACTGAAGTTGGAAATGCTGCCCATGTTGAATTAGCATTGAAGCACAAGGTGGATGTACTTTGGATAGGGGCAAGAACAACAGTTAATCCGTTTGCTGTGCAGGAAATTGCTGATGCATTGAAAGGCGTAGATATTCCTGTGATGGTAAAAAACCCAATGAATCCTGACCTTCAACTGTGGCTGGGAGCTTTGGAAAGACTTCAGACTGTAGGGATCAATAAATTGGCTGCTATTCATAGAGGATTCTCTGATTCTTATGATAAGCGTTTTAGAAATAAGCCAAATTGGTCTATGCCAATTCACTTAAAGAGAGAGTGGAAAGGAATGGAAGTGATCAACGACCCTAGTCACATCGTAGGAAATAGAGCTGGTATTTTAGAGACTGCTCAGCGTGCGATTAATTTTGGTTTGGATGGACTGATGATCGAAACGCACCATGATCCTGATAATGCCTGGTCTGATGCAAAACAGCAAGTTACTCCAGCTGCTTTAAAGCAAATTCTTTCTCAGATAGACTTTAGAGAAACTGCTGGTTCTGAAAACCCAAGCGAAAGATTGAATGATTTGAGATCGGCCGTAGATCATTTAGATGATCAACTGTTGGATTTGCTACAAGAAAGATTCTCCATGATCGATCAAATTGGAGCTTACAAAAGAGAAAATCACCTAACCGTATTCCAATCGGACAGATGGAAATATGTAATGGAATCTAGAACCCAAAAGGGGGTGACGAAAAATTTGAGTGAAAAATTCATGAAAGAATTACTTTACTGTATTCATGAAGAATCTGTCAAAAGACAAGAGAAGCAATTAAGAGAAGCGGATCCAGTTAAGAGATAGTAAATAGATTAAAAGGTTAAAATGTTGAAAGGTTTAAAAGTTATTGGCAATCATTGATTTCATTTTGTATTTAATCAAAGCTAATTTCAAACTTTTCAACATTACAACTTTGCGATTTTATAACTTTTATCCCCGGGCTTTTTGTAATTTCGAGTCAATTAATAATATAGAAAAATTGGAATCAATTATATTTTCTAATACCATATTGGATGATCTTGCTGGGTTTTTGAACAGACAGGATTATTCCCAACTCGGATTGATCATGGATAGCAATACACAGCAGCATTGCTATCCATTGATTAAATCCAAGCTACCACCACATCAGACTTTCGCTTTTACAGCGGGAGAGATCAATAAAAACTTGGATACCTGCACTCAAATCTGGCAATGGATGACAGACTGTGGATTCGACCGAAAAGCGCTGATCATCAATCTTGGTGGAGGCGTGACTGGTGATATGGGTGGCTTTTGCGCTAGTACTTACAAAAGAGGTGTTCGCTTCATCAATATACCAACCACACTGCTTTCACAGGTCGATGCTAGCGTAGGAGGAAAGCTTGGGATTGATTTTAATGGTTTCAAGAATCATATCGGTGTTTTTGCAGAGCCTATTGCTGTTCTAATTTCAGATGAATTTCTCAAAACACTACCCGAAGTAGAACTCAGATCCGGATATGCAGAAGTGGTCAAACATGGCTTGATCCAAAATGCAGATTATTTTTCTTGCCTGAAAATTCAAGATTGGGAATCTCAAGATTGGAAGACCTTGATCGAAAAGTCAGTCAGCATAAAAAAGTCAGTGGTAGAGAAAGATCCGAAGGAATCGGGATTGAGGAAAATTCTCAATTTTGGGCACACCATTGGTCATGCTTTTGAATCCTTTTATTTGGATTCTGACAAGCATTTACTTCATGGAGAAGCAATTGCCATCGGAATGATTTCTGAAGCTTTTCTCTCAAACAAAAAATCAGGATTGACTTTAGATGAATTGAAGCAAATCACAAATTTACTCTTGGGAGTGTATGGGAAAATAGAAATTCCAGCTGCTGATGTTGATGCTATTGTAACGCTTTGTTCACAAGACAAGAAAAATGATTCAGAACGCATAAATTTCTCCCTTCTCAGGAAAATCGGACAGTGCGAATACGATATCACAGGGAGTACAGCAGAAATCAAAGAAGCGATCGCATTCTACAAATCCCTTTAATAATCTCTTTAAGCTTATCTATACCTAATGAATACCATTACTTTATCTCAACTATCAAAATTCAACTTTACGGATATCCCTCTTCCTTCTTCAAAAAGCGAAAGCAATAGGGTATTGATTATTGATGCTTTGACAGAAGGTGAAAATCAGATTAGCAATCTTGCTGAGGCAAGAGATACGCAAACGATGATTCGTTTGCTGGAAACTAACCCACCTGTTTTTGATGTGCTTGATGCTGGTACGACCATGCGTTTTCTTACCGCCTTTGCTACAATCACTAATCAGAATAAGATCATGACTGGTACCGATAGGATGTGTGAGCGCCCTATAGGAATCTTGGTAGATGCACTGAGAGAGCTCGGTGGGGAGATACATTATATGAACAAAGAAGGCTACCCACCTTTGGCAATTCACGGCTTTAGCAATCAAAAAACCAATAAAATCAGGATTAGAGGAGACGTAAGCAGTCAATATATTTCAGCTTTGTTAATGATTGCACCGATTTTGCCAGAAGGATTAGAGTTGGAGCTGGAAGGCAAAGTAGGCTCGAGAACTTACATAGAAATGACACTAGAGTTGATGGCGCAATTCGGTGTGACATTTACTTGGGATGAAAATAGGATTCATGTTGCTCCTCAAAAATATCAGCCAACAAGTTTCGCCGTTGAATCTGATTGGTCAGGTGCAAGTTATTGGTTTAGCCTGTTGGCATGTGCTGAAGAAGGAGAATTGTTCTTAAGAGGATTGAAGCAAGACAGCCTTCAAGGTGATTCCAAGATCGTAGAAATTATGGATCATTTGGGAGTTAGAAGTGAATTCAATGACTCGGGGGTTAAATTGACCAAGCAATCTGTCAAAGGATTGAAGTCATGGGATTTTACTCATTGTCCTGATTTGGCACAAACGGTGGCTGTCACGTGTGCAATCTTAGGTCAGAAAGTAGAGTTTTCTGGGCTTGAAAGCCTAAGGATCAAAGAAACAGATAGAATCTTAGCCTTGCAGCAAGAACTAGCCAAGTTCAATGCACAATTGGTCGAAGGGAAAGACGAGGTATTCACGCTTATTCCTTCAGTTGATATTCCAAATGAAGTAAAGATTCATACTTATGATGACCACAGGATGGCGATGGCATTTATGCCATTGATGACCAAAACTCAAGTCATAATCGAAGATCCCGAAGTAGTCAACAAATCCTATCCAAGTTTTTGGAAGCACGTGGGGTTTGTGAAAGAATTGTAAGGTTTGAATTTGTCTCTACTGTTTTCAAAAGGAGAATATAGGAATGAATAGTACAATTGGCAGTTTAATTCATCTTTAAAAATAGATTTACGTATATTTAAACATGGACATTTCAGTTAACCTTAAACTTGAGCAGATAAAAGAATTGCTGAGCAGTTTATCTCCAAAGCAGTTTGAAGCAGTTAGAAAGTATGTGAACGAGATCTCACATGATGAATCTTCGAGCTCATTTGAGAAGATAAATTTAAAGCAACTTTTGAAAAATGCACCTGTAATTTCAGATCAAGAAATTGAAAAAATTCAAGAAGCAAGAAGTTTATTAGCGTTATGGAGAAACGAATAGTTTGTTTGGACACTTCTGTGCTTTTAGATTTTTTCCGAAAGAAAAATCGAAGTAAAACATTTTGAAAGAATAACAGGGTTAGCACTTTTATCACCTGAAAAATAGTCTCTTCCAATGAAAATATCAATACAAGGAATACCAGGTTCTTTTCATCATCAAGTGGCGCTCAATTGTTTTGGAGAGGACGCAGAGATTTTGGGTTTTAGGACTTTTGAAGAAGCTGCCAAATGTGTGAGTAAAGGAGAATGTGAATTTGGGATTTTAGCCATTGAAAATTCAATCGCTGGTGCTATTCTTCCAAATTATGAATTGATAGATCGCTATAATCTCACTATCAAGGATGAATATTACTTGCCAATTTCTCATAATTTGATGTGTCTGAAAGGTCAGCAAATCGATGATATCACTGAAGTAAGATCTCACCCTATGGCCTTGTTGCAATGCAAGAAGTTTTTTGAAGCCTATCCAAATATCAAATTAATTGATGATGTCGATACAGCTTCTGTTGCGCGAAGAATTAAAGATGAAAAACTCAAAAATGTTGCTGCTATAGCAAGTACTACAGCTGCGAAAATATACAGACTTGAGATACTTGCAGGCGATATTCAAACTGTTAAAAATAATTTTACCCGATTCATTATTTTACAGAAACCTATTTTGGATTTAGGATTAGTACAACCTAATAAAGCTTCTATCAAAGTAACTGTTAACAATGAAAAAGGCATTCTTGCAAAATTATTGTCATTGATCAGTAGCTCTGGTTTGGACTTGAGTAAAATTCAATCTATCCCCGTGATTGACAAACCATGGGAGTATGCATTTTTTATTGATTTGCAATTTGAGAATTATCAAGCCTATCAGTCGGTAATTCAAGATATAAAAAGTGATTTTGGCGATGTGAAAATTTTCGGGGAATACGAGAACAGAAAGTAATGAAGGGTTTTTCTAATCGGCTAATACACATTGAGGAATATTATTTTTCCAAAAAACTTAAAGAAGTCCGTCAGTTGATTTCTGAAGGGAAGCCTGTAATAAATATGGGCATCGGAAGTCCGGATTTACCACCGCACCTATCCGTGATCCAGGCACTCCAAGAAACTGCCTCAGATTCCCTTGCCCACGGGTATCAAGGATATCAGGGAATTCCTGAGTTGAGAAAGGCTTTTGCTGATTTTTATCAAAAGCATTATGAAGTTGATCTCAAACCAGACTCCGAAATTCTCCCTTTGATGGGTTCGAAAGAGGGAATAATACACATCTCCATGGCGTTTTTGAATGCAGGTGACGAAGTTTTTATCCCAAATCCCGGTTATCCCACTTACGCCTCGGCAGCACAGCTTGTGGAAGCTAAGGCTGTTTTCTATGACTTGGATAAAGCAAATGACTGGCAGCCAAATTTTGCAGCATTGGAAAAGAACGATCTTTCCAAAGTAAAATTGATGTGGGTAAACTATCCCCACATGCCGACGGGTGCTAGAGCTAGTCAAGGATTATTTGAAAAGATTATTCAGTTTGGGAAGAAGCATGACATTTTAATCATTCACGATAATCCTTACAGCTTTATTTTAGAAGATAAACCTTCAAGTATTTTGTCCATAAACGGAGCAAAAGAAATTGCAATAGAGCTCAATTCCCTCAGTAAAACCGCAAATATGGCGGGATGGAGAGTTGGAGCTTTAGTGGGGAAGGCAGAATTGGTTGATGCAGTGCTGAAAGTAAAAAGCAATATGGATTCAGGGATGTTTCTAGGGATCCAAAAAGGTGCTATTGCCGCACTTTCATTGGGTCAAGATTGGTATGCTTCGCTGAATGAGACTTATGCGAAAAGAAGAAACTTAGTCTGGGAAATAGCTGACCTTTTGGATTTGGAGGTAGAAAAAGACGCTGTAGGGATGTTCGTTTGGGCGAAAATCAAAAACGATAAAACAGATATAGATTTTGTGGACGAATTACTTGATCAACATCACTTGTTTATCACGCCAGGAAGTATTTTTGGAAGTCAGGGAAAAGGATATGTTCGTTTTTCACTTTGCATTTCAGAAGAAAAAATAAAAGAAGTAATCAATAGAATCAAATAAAACCATCAATATGAAAAAGATACACATTATCGGGTTAGGACTTTTGGGAGGTTCTTTTGCCTTAGCTTTAAAACAGGCTAAACCTGATATTAAATTTACTGGGTTTGATGCCAATCCCAAAAATCAAGAAGATGCTCAAATCTTAGGAATCATAGATGAAGCCAAAGAAGAACCAGATGCAGATACTGATGTCATCATTTTAGCGACTCCAGCGAATACGCTATCTGGACTTCTAATCAAATATTTGGATCAAGTAGGGCCAAATACATTGATTATAGACTTTGGTTCTACGAAGGAGAATCTTTGCAAAGCGGTTACAGAGCATCCTAAAAGAGCCCAATATTTGGCAGGACACCCAATTGCAGGTACGGAATATTCAGGACCAAAAGCTGCTAAAGCTGACTTATTGGATAAGAAAGTCTTTATCATCTGCGAAATGGAATTGACTGATGTGCATTTGAAAGGGATGGCTTATGATATCTTGGAAGCGCTCAATATGAAGCTGAGATTTATGGATGCGGAAGAGCATGACAGACACCTTGCCTTTGTGTCGCATCTTTCGCACGTATCTTCTTTTATGCTTGGCAAGACTGTTTTGGATAAGATGGAAGATGAAAAAAATATCTTTGATATGGCAGGTTCAGGTTTTGCATCTACAGTAAGGTTGGCCAAATCATCTCCTGCTATGTGGGCACCGATTATGGAGGAAAACAAAAAAAATATGCTCGAAGCCTTGAGTCTTTATATATCTAATTTGTCAAAATTCAGAGATAAAATCATTGCTGAAGATTATGAAAGTCTAGCTTCAGAAATGCAAAAAATCAATAAAATTGGAGATATTTTAGATTTAGGAAAATAAAGTAAAATCCCTGTTAGTTTGCTAGCAGGGATTTTTAAATCTTTAGAAAGTCTATAAGGTGTGATTTCAAGTGGTTCTAGGAATTCAAATAATAGAATTTCGCCTGGATCGATGTTAACTAATTTTCCATTTGTGATGATTTAATGATAGTCAACTATTGATACAGGAGAAGCTTGCCCTTTTTCCCACTGAAATATAATACGCCATTAATTTTCGGCCTCAAACGCCCCATTCACCATTTGCTCAAATGGTCCATAAAGCTTTTGTTGATGATATGATGGGTACATTTGCGTAAGCAGCATGGCTACAGAATTTCTTGCAGGATCTATCCAGAATGTGGTTTGAAAGGCACCTCCCCAAGAGATTTTTCCAGGAATCCTTCCAAAACGTAAATCTCCATCTTCTGGAACAACCTGATAACCATAGGTGAAATGATCTCTACCCATTCTAATTTCTCCGATTTGATTGTTTTTTGCGAATGCGACAGTTTCCTTTTGTAGGATTCTTATGCCATTTAATTCTCCATCATTGAGTACCATTTGACAAAATTTGAAGTAGTCCTGAGCTGTAGAACTCAGACCAGCTCCCCCTGAGAAATAAGTTTTTGCTCCTTTGATTGGGAAGAAACCGGATAAGCCTCTATTTGGATTTTCTGGGAACTCCACTAAAGGCTCAGATCTAGTATTTGCATACATAGTCGTAAGCCTCTCTGCCTGAGCTTCATCATCGAAATAAAATCTAGTATCATCCATGCCTAGTGGATCAAAAATATTTTCCAACAAATATTGATCAAATGATTGTCCTGAAGCAACTTCAACTACTCGTCCTAGCACATCTATACTCAATCCGTAAGTGAATTTCTCACCCGGTTCATGTTTCAAAGGGAGTTTCCCTAGTTTAGCAATGCTTTCCTCCAGCATGATTGGCTTCAAAGTGGTCAAATCTATGATTCCTTCTTTGGCATAAATCTTATTCATCAAAGTATCTGCAAAGCCATAAGAAATTCCGGAAGTATGGGTCAATAGATCATGGATAGTCACTTCTCTAGAAGCAGATCTTGTCGTGTAGCTGGAGTCAGCAGGATTTACATCAACCAATATCTGAGGGTTTGAAAACTCAGGAATATATTTGGAAACAGGATCTTTGAAATCCAATTTTCCATCTTCATACAATTTAAGAATTGCAATAGAAGTGATAGGTTTGGTCATGGAGGCCATTCTGAAAATATCATTTGTCTTCATCGCTTTATTTTGAGCTATGTTTTTGTACCCAAATGCATTTTCATAGACGATTTCCCCATCTACCGCCACCAATGCAACTGCTCCAGCAATCCATTGATTATCTACTGCTTTCTTAAGCAAGATGTCAATATTGCGAAGTGAATCTTGGTTGACTTTTTCTGAAATGGAGAAATTTACATTTGTTCCTTGACAGAAACTGAGAATAGGGATGAGGAAAGCGAATACTGATAGGGCAAAAAGCTTGTTAATATTTTTCATAGTATGGAAAATTGTTGAGACATAATGGGATGTTAATTCGTCATGAATGTGGTTTGATAATTTCTTACCCTTAAATTTAGGATAAATACTTTCTCAAGAAAATCAATTTTGGGAATTAACAGATATTAAGTTTTTGTGGCTTGGGATTTGAATACTGTAAACAGACTAAAATCTATATTTTATGAAAAAACTACTCTTTATATTACCCGTTTTGCTACTGCCATTATTTGCTTCTGCACAGCAACAATCTGTCCCATCGATTGAAGTAGATGGCGCCAGTGAAATCAAAGTGATGCCAGATGAAGCTACTATTAATATGAATCTCCGAGAATTGGGGATGAAAGTTTCAGACGTAACTAACAAGCTGAATAAAAAGACAAAAGCAATCGAAGATGCATTGAAAAAGTCAGGTGTAAAAGATTACAAATTTGTAGTGGAAAACTACTATGTCAATATCAATAGAATCTATACCAGAGGATCTTCTAAAGATAGTGGATATGTTGCCACCCAAAATATCAAAGTCGTACTCAAGCAAAGAGATAATGATTTAGTGAAAATCGTCGAATCAATCAATGAATCGGCTGACTTAAGTTATAATGTGAGTTTTGGTATTTCTGAGAATCAAAAGAAATCTTATCAGGAAAAGCTTTTAGAATTGGCTTTGCTTGATGCAAAGAGAAAGGCTGATATCATTGCTAAGACCATGGGGATCGATCAAATCCGAGTTTATAAAGTTAACTACAGCTCAGGTGCTAGTTTCCAGCCAACTGAGTATCGAATGGAAACGATGATGATGAAGACAGCCTCTGAAGATAGAGTAGAGCCTACTTTTAGTCCCGAAGAACAGACGCTGACAGATAGGGTAAATGTGAGTTTTACATTCATCCACAAATAAATATGATTATCCGCAATGACGACAGGAGGTGAATATTTTAATTATAATTATGCGAATAATAGTCCTCAGTCGACTGACCTCAGCTGAAATGATGAACTACATACAACATTATGTATGGCTACTGCCAAGAAAGCGGGTATACATATAAAAATAAATAAACCAGTCCATTCGGGACTGGTTTATTTATTTTGAGCCGTTTATAGAATTGACTTTTAAATTTATTTATTGTGGCTTAAATTCAACCATGCTAAATCACATTCACCATGAAAATCTATAAACTTATAAGTGCCATTTTTTTATGTCTTCCAGGCTTGGTTCAAGCCCAACATATTGATCTTCAAAAAACGACAGAAAGGCACCTTGTCAATGGTGTTAAGTTGCTCAATGAGCTTGTCTCAATACCCAACGATTCTAATCATCCTGATCAGCTTGTTCCTAATTTAGAATGGTGCGAAGAGAATTTTTCCAATAGAAATTGGAGTATTCAACAATTAGCTACCAAAGGATTCCCTTTGATGTTAGCAAGCTACGAAGTGGAAGCTACGAATAAAACAGTCTTGTTTTATTTCCATGTCGATGGCCAGCCTGTTGATAGAAAAAAATGGAATCAAGCGGATCCATACACCCCAGTGTTGAAGAAAATCAATGAATCTGGGGATTGGGAAGAGATTTCGATGGATAAAATTGAAGAAGGAATTGATGATGAATGGAGGATATATGCAAGAGCAGTATCAGATGACAAGGGTCCTTTAGCTATGTTTTTGACTGCTTGGGATGCCATGATTGCAGAAGGTCATTTACCCAACTACAATTTGAAAGTGATTTTGGATTTTGAAGAAGAAATTGGGTCTCCGAATTTACCCGCAGCTGTTTTGGATCACCGTGAAAAACTCAAGGCAGACATGATGCTAATCATGGATGGGCCAAGACACCTGAGCAATGAACCAACATTGAGTTTTGGCGCAAGAGGTATTTCAGAAATCACTTTGACTGTTTTTGGTCCTAGAGCGGCGCAGCATTCTGGACATTATGGAAATTACGCTCCCAATCCAGCACTTAGGTTATCCAAATTATTGGCATCAATGAAAGATGATGAAGGTAGAGTGATCATTCCGGGATTTTATGATGGGATTAATTTAAGTCCAGAAGAGAAAATGATCCTTGATGCTGTTCCAGATGATGAAGCAGAAATCAAAAGAAAACTTGGAATTGGCTTCACAGACCAAGTTGGGAGCAATTATCAAGAGTCAATTCAATACCCCTCTTTAAATATCAGAGGCTTGGGGTCAGGATGGATAGGAGCGGAGTCAAGGACAATCGTACCTGCTGATGCTACAGCAGAGATCGATATCAGATTAGTACCTGAAAGTGATCCAGAGAGGTTATTTGGATTGGTTCGCAGTCATATTGAAGAACAAGGCTATCATATCTTGGACAGAGAACCCACAGACGAAGAACGGATGAAATATCCTAAACTTGTCAAATGGAAAGGAACAATTTCCTATCAGGCATTTCGAACGCCATTTGATTCGGAACCGGGTATATGGTTAGAAAAAGCTTTCATAAGAGCATTTGCTAAATCTCCAATAAAGATCAGGATCAGTGGAGGTTCACTACCAATTTCTCCATTTGTTGATGCACTGGGTTTTCCAGCTGTGACCATACCAACAGTCAATTCAGACAACAATCAACATGGTCCTGATGAAAATATCAGATTGGGAAATTACAGAGAAGGAATTATGACAGCATTATCTATTCTGACTGAGAAGTTGTAGAAATAGATATAAAAAAAGAGAGCTTTCGTAGCTCTCTTTTTTACTTTCAATTAAAAATAATATTGTGATGGTTATTCTTTTCCCCACACAGCGGGATCTTTTCTCCATTCTACTAATGAAGCCAAGGTTTCATCGTCATTAATATAGTCATTAGCCAATGCCTGTGGTAACATCGCTGCATAATCACTCAAGCAAATCAAATCTACTCCTGCATTTTTGAAGTTCTCTGCTGCAACATCAAATCCATATGTGAAAATTGCAACCATTCCCAACACCTCAAAGCCAGCGGCCTTCAGATCAGCTACAGCTTTTAAAGAACTACCTCCCGTAGACACTAGATCCTCTACAACTACGACTTTTTGACCCGGTGTAACCTTTCCTTCGATCATGTTTTCCATTCCATGGCCCTTTGCCTTCGATCGAACATAAATAAATGGTAATCCCAATCCATCTGCTAAAAGTGCTCCTTGTGGAATCCCAGCTGTTGCAACACCAGCGATTGCCTCAGTTTGAGGAAAGTAATGTTGGATGGCTTTGATCAAATGGTCTTTGATCAGATTTCTCACCTCAGGGTAGGAAAGAGAAAGTCTATTGTCACAGTAAATCGGTGATTTCCAGCCAGAAGCCCAAGTAAATGGTTTGTCAGGTTGAAGACGAATTGCTTTGATTTCTAGAAGTTTTGAAGCTACTTCAGCCGCTACAGTTTTATCAAATAATTTCATACCTCAAAAATAGCAGATAAAAATCAAGCGGGATTGTGCAGGTTGATTTTTTTTCTGCATTTTTGATTTGCGTAGCGATTTCATTTGATAAAATTTACCAAGCACTATGAAGATTTTTATAAATGATAAGCCTTTGGATATTTTGACTCCTCAGGAACTTACTGATGATAGGACATTTGAATGTATCTATGAAAATCCAGCTGACTTACCTGCAACGGCTAATTTTCATGATGATGTTTTGATTACCAACCCATCCAAAGATGTTATAATCAAACTTTTATACCTTATGCGTACAAGGAAACTTAAGAATTTAGATTCTGTGGTCTTAGTGACAAAGGATAAAGAAACCTTGAAAAAGTTTATCAAAAGTAGATTTACAATTATCAAGGCAGCTGGGGGAGTAGTGACAAAAGAGGATAAAGTGCTTTTTATCCACCGCTTAGGAAAGTGGGATTTGCCCAAGGGCAAGTTCGAAAAAGGTGAAAGTCCAGAGGAGTGTGCGGTTAGAGAAGTGGAAGAGGAATGCGCTATTCAGGTCAAGTTAGGACCTGAAATCTGTAAAACATGGCATACTTATACGCATAATAGAAAGAGTATTCTCAAAAAGACTTTTTGGTATGCAATGGAAAATATGGATGATAAAGGAATGAAGCCTCAGGCAGAAGAAGGAATAGAAGATATTAAATGGCTGAGTCATCATGAAGCAAAAGTCGCATTAGTCAACTCTTATCCTTCCATGAGGTATCTTTACAAACGCTTTTTAAGAATGGCACCGAAAGCTCAGACTTCGTAAGGAAGATACTTATTGATGTCAACACCAAATCTGTGAACTTCTCGGATGATTGTAGAACTGATAGCAGCGAATTCTGGTGATGTAATCAAAAATACAGTTTCTAAGTCTGGATTAAGATTTCGGTTCATCTGACTGATTGTGTTTTCATATTCGAAATCAGTTGTATTTCTCAATCCCCTCACCAGAAAATTAGCGTTATGCTTTTTTGCAAAGGTTGACGTCAATTCATTGTACACATGAACTTCAACTCTTTCATTCAAAGCATAGGTCTCTTTGATTTTTTCGACCATGATGTCAATATCAAAGTACCTATTTTTTTTAGATGAATTATATCCAATCCCTATAATCACCTTGTCAAAAATATCAAGACTTCTGTTGACGATGTCGTGATGCCCTTTTGTAAAAGGGTCAAATGATCCTGGGAAAATGGCTATTTTTGTCATTGGGTTGTCTTTTAGTATTCCCAGAAGGCTTCAAATAAATTTGAATTCTGAAATATGCCAGCACCTAATTGGTATTGTTGATTCGCTTTTGGTTGATCCAAAACGAAATTTTTGAAATATGTACGACCAAATTCTTGATCAAGATCTAAAGCAGCGTATTCACCAAACACGGTGACTCTGCAGTATTTACGATCAAAATTTAAATGATTGGTTATTCCAAACAAATATTTCATCAGACTATCTCTATCATCGCAGTCGAAGACATTGAAAACAGTTAATTTTTGATTTTTGAAAGCGGCAAGATAAAAACCATGGCTAAAAACAGAAATGAAGGTCTCTTGATTGATATAGGTGTTTTTATCTTTTAAGATGTAGGATAAAAATGACGCTGCCCCATGATGAAATGAAATTTGCTTGCTTGTACCTGTAAAAACTTCTTTCAGTTCATTACCTATTTTTGATACCAAATAACAATTGTTGCTATCTATACCGGAGGATATATAACTTACATCATTTCCATTTTCCTCCGAAAACCCTAAGTAAACAGGAAGATGACTAGAATCGAAAACTAATCCAGGAATTAATGCAACAGGTTTTTGGAATAGAAAAACTTTTTTTCGAACATCTAATGCATAAAGTTTGTCTCGTTCTATGACGAATTTTAAAGACTTCAGATCGGCAAAAAACTTTTGATGAATACCAGATACATCCCCATTTATATCCTTGGATAGGAGAATATATTTTTCATCAAATAAGAAAAGCGATAAACTTGATACCGCTTGGGTATCAAATTTATCGCTGTAAATGTTCTCTTGAATATTTTCTTTAGAGTTAGCCAAGATTACTCCCAGTTACCTGAAGTAGATGAATCAGTTCTAGAACCTACTCTCAAGGCTTTTTCCTTATTATTCAACCTTCTTTTTGGATTAATAGGGTCTGGATCTCTGATTTCAAATACAGGGATTTCTCTTTGATTTCTTTCGACTTTATCAGAGAAAAACTCAAAAGTCTGTCCACCAGAACCAGGAACTACATGTAATGCTTCTAAGTTGAAATCAGGATATTTTCTTTCATTGAATAGAGAATCTATTACGTTTACAGATCCTAAAGTATCAAAAGTTACGGTTGTTTCTTCCTTACCGTAATCCAATAATTTAGTGGTTTCACTTCTTTGGATTAACCAAATCTGTCCTTCTTCGATGAATTTTTTCAAATCGTTCCAGTTACCGGCATATTCACCATTAGTAGCAACGTAAGCAATTTGTGCATCTCTGAGCATTTGTAATTTCTCAATAATTCGAGCCTCTGTTCTGGCGATTTCTTTTTCTTTTTCTACTACGCTGTCCACGGAGTCATAAAGCATGTAACCTAGGCCAAGTGCGCCTAATAAGAAGACAATAGATAAAATTCTAGTTAACGTCATTTTCGGATTGATTTAATCTGCTAAATAAGGTTGATGGTATATTTATTAAAGTGCTATTTTAGATAATTATTTTCAAAATTAAAATATCCTTTCCACATTCTCACATCATTCAGTGATTTTATTCCCCAAAATAGCCGATGTTTTTCTTCTTTTTTGATAAACGCAAGATTATCGATGTCAAGAAAGCTCATTTCTGTGATCAATTGAAGATCATCAGACAGTTCTGGATCTTTGCCCATTTTAAGTTCCCCACCGATCGCTTCAACTTCAAAATAAAGCTCCACAGCATGTAGAGGTTTGTGCAGATATTCATAAGTACATAGGAAATTCCCAACTTTGATTTCTAAACCTGTTTCTTCAAGGTATTCTCTTTTTAAATTCTCAGCAACAGAACTCCCGTATTTCATTCCTCCGCCAGGCACATTCCAAAGAAATTTGTTTTCGCCCATTTTATGCTTGATCATCAAAATTTTCTCATCTTGGATCAATACGCCATTGACACGTGTTCTCAGTCTTCCCCCAAATTTCTCCTCAATTTCTTTTTCCAATTTCGTCATTTTAGACTTAGCTTCGTGATTAATGAACGATAAAGATAATCAAGTCAATACAAAGCCTTCTATTTTACTCCAAAGAAATTTCCCCCATGAACCTACTTCGGGACAGCTTTCATTTTTTTTGAAGATGGATCACTTTCTCAAAACCGAAGTAGCTGAGGGAAGCACATTTATTTTGAGAGGATATGCGGGTACGGGAAAGACCTCTGTGATTTCTGCATTGGTAAACTCTCTTCCAAGACTAAATATGAAGTCTTTGCTTTTAGCGCCAACAGGACGCGCGGCGAAAGTAATGAGTAATTATTCAGGGAAATCTGGTTTTACCATTCACAAAATTATCTATCGCCCAAAAGGCAATTCACCTGAATTGACGATGGGCTTTGATTTGATGAAAAATTATTACAAAAACACAGTTTTTATCGTCGATGAAGCTTCCATGCTTGCAGATGATGGAGCAGGAAGTTTGTTAAGAGATTTGGTTCGGTTTGTTTTTCAAGAATCCACCAACAGACTTTTGCTGGTGGGTGATACTGCACAGCTTCCTCCTGTTGGTAGCTCACTAAGTCCGGCATTGGATAAGAGTTATTTGATTCGGAATTTTAGACTAGCCGTGGAGGATACAGAACTGCAAGAAGTCATGCGGCAGCAACTTAATTCTGGCATCTTGTATAATGCCACTTTGCTAAGAGGTCAGGTGCTGCAAGAGAAACCTGTGATTGGTTTTTATACCAAGGGATTCAAGGATTTCTTCAAAATGACCGGAGAAAGATTGGAAGATGGCTTAAGGTATGCTTATGATAAATATGGCGTGGAAAATACCATCATAGTTACCCGATCTAACAAAATGGCAGTACAGTACAATGAATACATTCGAAGAACCATCCACTTTTATGAAGAGGAAATTTCTGCAGGTGATATGTTGATGATTGTCAAAAACAATTATACCTATATGGCAGATTCAGACAAGGTGAATTTTCTTGCTAATGGGGATTTTGTGGAAGTTGCAAAAATTCGTTCTTTTGAAGAATTGTATGGCTTGAGATTTGCAACATTAGAATTGAAGCTAATAGATTATCCAGACGAACCTTACTTTGAAGCGAAGGTGATTTTGGATACGCTCCACAGCCCAACTCCAGCTTTGAGTGTGGAGCAATATAAAAACCTCTACCAAGAAGTGGCAGAGGATTATGCAGATGTAGCCAACAAAGGAGAAAGGATGGATTTGATAAAAAAAGATCCTTATCTTTCGGCCTTACAAGTTAAATTTGCGTATGCATTGACTTGTCACAAATCACAAGGAGGACAGTGGGAGGCAGTATTTGTCGATCAAGGATACCTGACAGAGGAGCAAGTGGATCATGAATACATCAGATGGCTCTACACTGCGGTGACCAGAGCAACAAAAGAAGTATTCATGGTGAACTTTCATCCTAGGTTTTACCTTAATTCAGAAAATAGTGAATTGGAGTAATAGTGAATTAAGTTATTTGTTTGATTAGTGATTAGTTGATTGAGTAATTTTAAATTAGAATATAGAAAACAAAGAATAAATTAAAACTTAGAGCAATGAAAAAGTTAGTATTAATCATGGTAATGGCACTGTTTGCAATAGCAGTACAAGCCCAAGAAAAAAAAGGTGCTCAGATCATCTTTAAAGAAAAATCTATCGACTTCGGAGATATTACTCAGGGGGATAAGGTAGAACATAAATTTATCTTCGAAAACACAGGAGATGCGCCTTTGGTGATTTCTAATGTAGCAGTGACTTGCGGATGTACTGCACCTAACTGGCCAAAAACTCCAATCGCACCAGGAGAAAAAGGAGAAATGAAAGTTGTATTCAACTCTGCCGGTAAAATGGGCAAGCAAAACTCCGTAGTAAGAGTTTACTCCAATGCTGCCGAGCCAATCGAAAAAGTATCCCTGATCTCTAATGTCCTTCCAAAAGGAAATTAAGAGAATTTAAAATAATTTAAAAAGCAGACCTGAGATCGGGTCTGCTTTTTTTATGTCTTGTCCGTGATATTTGTATTATAGGTTTATATATTCTTGGTAATGTAAAATATTATTTGGTATATTTATAAAAATATAAAATTAATATTTGTTTTATGAAATATAAAATAACAATTGCGATCTCATTAATAGGACTATTATTAGGAGGGATAGCATATTG
Organism: Belliella aquatica; assembly: GCF_014637795.1. Taxonomy (GTDB): domain Bacteria; phylum Bacteroidota; class Bacteroidia; order Cytophagales; family Cyclobacteriaceae; genus Belliella; species Belliella aquatica. The sequence continues at coordinate 113,158 of NZ_BMFD01000004.1, forward strand.
GTTTCAACCATATAATCAACAAGACTTGTTTGGAGTAAGCATTTATCTGATTATGGGAGTTGGAGCTTTTCTATCTTCTTTTTTTATTAAAATTTATCTCAAAGAAAAACCTCTCAAAATTGCCAATTTTGTTTCCCTTGGGGTTATTATGGCTGTTTTAGCCAGAATAATATTTGATGTTGCATTTTGGGATTCAACATCTCATAACCTTGCTCCTTTCGAAATAATAATTTGTGGCCTCAATGCTTTTTTTCCTGCTCTTATTGGAGGGTTCTTAGGGAAGTTAGTACTAAGTCTTTTTATGTCAAATACAATTCTTTCTCATAAGAAAGAGAGCAGATAGGACTTATAAAAAAGATTTGAGATTATATAATTTTCATGTTAAAACAAGTTTTTTTTTCTCAATTTTAAAAAAAACAGGAGATATTCTATTACGAAACCTGAACTGCTGAAATCCTTATTTTTTGAGTATGTCTTTTGGGAAATCTAAGCATATTATTTAACCCAAAAAAGACAGGATTTCCTGTCTTTTTTGGGTTAATGAAATAAGATTTTTGATTATAAAGGATACCTGAGTATCGCTGCAACTTGTGCTTCTTCAGGCATGTTTTCCTCTTCTACCATATATACTTTGCCTTTATATTCAACTGTTCTCGCGGCAGCTTCATCTATCAGACAATGCCCCGTGTTCTCTTGCTTTTCAGACACGTTGATTTGGTGGGTTTCAGGATCGTAAGTTCCGAAAAGATGTTTGTGGTTCATATTCACCAAAAGCGTATCTATTCCGCCAGTCAGAGCAGCTTTGATGATTTTTAAATTATCATTACTTATTGCAAGTCCGTCTGCAGCCTTTTGGTTGAAAGCCTCTTTTCTCTTGATTCTTTCTTTTTCAAAAAATGGTGCGACTACCTCCCAAGATTTTTGATGTAAGGTCATCATGTCTTTTTCGCCATAAGCACCACTCACATGCCCATCCAAGAGGTGATTGTATTTGGTTGCTTCTTTGAAAATAGGAATAAGGTAATCGACTCCAGCCAAAACTAGCGGTAGTGGATTGTTATTTAGCTTGGGCTCAAGCATATTGGTCATTCTGTGGAAATAATTTAGAATGGTGACTTTTTTCACTTCATCAGAACCACCGTCATGCCCGTGATACATTGCACCTGCATTGCCAGACCCTCCCTGACCCTGCAATTGTTTTTGATTTTCATCTTCCTTTTCTTCAGTGGTAAAAGACACCGCTACCTCTTCACGGTCTAGGATGATTTCTTGTACTGTATTTCTTGTAGCTTCATACAATAGGTTCTTATCAAGATTGAGCAATAAGATGTAGTAATGTCCATCATCTGACAATTCAGGAATCATAGGCAATAACAAAGGTTTCTCGCCAATGAAATTTTGACCATTTTCTAGATCAATGGGTACTTTGATTACTTCCATGCCTTCGGATGAAATAAAGCATGCCAACATATCTGAATTATTTTGCCAGAAAGTCTGGTCATCCAAAAGTTCAAAAGCTGGAGAAAGTAAGTTTTTGATTTCCTTATTTTCAATATTATGATCTTTCTCCAATTTGATAGTGACTTCTTGCAATTGATTCTTGAAATGAATCTGATCTTTTTTATAACCTTCAGAACTCTGTCTTGATGTAGGACTATAAATACTTACAAAGGGATTCCCCTTCTTTTTGGATAGATTGATAAAAGCATTTCTATTAAAAATTTCCATTTGATTAGATTTAGGTTAAACATGTAATTTAGAAAAGGGCTTGTCCCTCAATACTAAAAAGCTCAAAAACTCCGCCAATGAAGCAGAATCTTAATATAAATTCAATTAAAATGGGATAAGACACCTTGAGTGACGGATTGAGCGATTGGAGGAAAAATTCGATAACAAAAAAAAATATGAATTTGGGACAGATTATTTTGAAGATATCTGACATTAATATTTAGCATATTAGAGAAAACCCTAAATAAAAAGCCCTGATTGATTCGTATATCAATCAGGGCTTTTGCTAGGTAATGCTGTGTCCGCATGCGGTCTATTGACTCTCAATTAAACGCATAAAGACTTACTCTGTAGCTTCAAGACTAAAAACGATCTAACTTGTTATCTCGAGTTTGTTTGCTACTTAAGACTGTTTTATACTTTCTTTGGAGGTAAATCAAAGGATGTCGCTTCGTGCTCGAAATTACCTCTATGCGAACCATCACAAAAAGGTTTATTATTAGAGTGACCACACCTGCAGAGTCCTAATGTGGTTCTTCCTTGAAGGCCATAGGCGTTACCCTGATTGTCAACAATTTCAAAATCCCCTTCTACTTTTAGAAAGCCATTGGGATTTACGGTTATTTTAGTTTTGGACATATTTTTCTTTTTGAATTTTCATTAATACAACGAACTTACATAAAAAGGGCTCAAATTTGAAAATAACTTTTAAGAACGACTCTTTTGACCCGAAAATCTAGGCGTTTTTTTTCCTTATTTTATGGTTGTTAGATAAGGAAATTTCTCTATTTAACTGTTAGATACCTCTTAGATAGTGATTTTGGTTGATGAACATCTGAATATTAAAACTCCATTACCTCAACAATCTCCACCAATTTTTCCGCCCAATATTGATAAATCAAACCACTTGGATGGAGTTGGTCTGAGACAACTGACTCAGGCTTCATCCCATTGATTCTGTAATGTTCAGTAATATCGATATAGGTAACGCCAATTTCTTCTGTAATTTCTTTTTTTGCTTGGTTGTATTGATCAATTTCGCGCGCTACTTTTTCTTGATCCGAACCCCTGTTTACCGCAAAAGGTGTAACTCCCCAATCTGGAATTGAAAGCACCACGACATGACTTTTATCTCCTTTTGCAAAAGCGATGGTATCTTCCAAAAGTTGTCGAAATTCACTTCGGTAATTGTCAACAGGTCTTCCTCGATATTGATTGTTTACTCCAATCAGTAAAGTGACCAAATCGTAAGTTTTTCCGTTGACATCTGAAGCTTGAATACCTTTTTTCAATTCATCAGTTGTCCAACCTGTAGTGGCGATGATTTTTGGCTCTGAAAAAACAATTCCCGATGCCTCGAGCATTTCCACTGCCTGATGGGGATAGCGGTCTTTCGCCTCAACACCCTCTCCGATGGTATAAGAATCACCAAGTGCCAAATATGTCATTTTATCTGAATCCATATTTTGATTTTGTTTTGAAATATTCTGGGTAGAAATACAGCTCCATTGTCCCAATACGAGGAAAAGGCTAGCTATTAAGTGAGTTTTTTTCATAAGGTTTTATTGAAATATTGTTTCTAGCATAGTCAAAGTACCTGCATCTGCATCGAGTTTTACTCTTGCACCAACAGGGATGATAAATTGCTTTTGGATATGCCCAATCATAGCGCCTTTGTATGCAGGGATTCCCAATGGAAGAATATAATCATCCAATACATCATCCAATGTAAGTGAACCATAGCCACCCGATGGAGTGCAGTCAGTACATTGACCAAAGACAAATCCCTTGATCTGATCTAAAGTACCATTGAGTTTTAAGGTGCTCATCATCCGGTCGATTTTGTATGGGTCTTCGCCAATGTCTTCAATAAAAAGAATGGAATCTTTGAAGTCAGGCAAATAGGGTGTTCCGGAAAGTGCAGTGAGTACAGTAAGATTTCCTCCCAGGATTTTTCCTTCTACTGTACCTGATTTTAGGGTGATTGTTCTATTATTTTTGATGACCAAATCATCCCCTTTTTGAACTTCATTTTGGAAAGTGGTCAACGCTTTGTCAAAAAAGATATTTTCGAATTGCTGTACATTGAAATTATTCCAGCTTCCAGTTCCATTGGGTCCATGAAAAGTAATTAAGCCTGTTTTTGCATGAATGGCATTATGCAAGGCAGTGATATCAGAATAGCCAAGAAGTGGTTTTGGATTCTTTTTAATTGATTTGTAATCGATCATTGGGAGGATTCTCGCCGCTCCAGAACCTCCACGGATACAAATAATAGCTTTTACTTCATCATCGGCGAACATGCTATTCAAATCACCTGCTCTTTCTTCATCCGTTCCAGCAAGATGACCTCGACGGTTTTTGAGATTTTCCCCAAGTTTCACTCTGAATCCCAAAGCCTCTAAAGCTTCCTGAGCAAACATAAACTGAATGCGCTCTGCTGTAGCCGAAGAAGGGCTGATCAATCCTACGGTATCGCCTTTTTTGAGAGATTTAGGCAGGAGTGAAATAGAACTAGACCTTTCTTCTTTTAGATTATCAAAAGCAAAAAATGGAACAGCTCCAAGCGTAAGGCCAAGTGATTTGATAAAGTTTCTTTTATTCATTTCTATTCAATTTCAAGAATGATTTATAAAGCTAAATTTATTTCCTGATATGTATATCCGCTTTTACAACGGTAGCCACTTAAAATAAATTAAATCCTAAATTTAAGGTGCTATGAACCTTTAGCTGTCGGTATTTGACAATTATCCCCAAGATTATTTGTGATAAAATCACAAACGGGTGTCATTGCGGATAATCATATTTCTTAATAATTATCTCTAATGAAGACTAAGACTTTTTCCATTTCTCTTCTAACTTCACTCGCCTTGTTGAGGTAATTGTTGTTCAAAAATGCAAAGGCATAATAGCGGTCACTTTTTGATTTGATGATGCCGACCAAAGCATGATTGTTACTGATTGTCCCCGTTTTGGCAAATACATAGGGTTTGGATCCTTTGTAATTATTTTTTAATGTTCCATTAATTCCACCTTGAGGAAGAAGGTTAATCAGCTCAATTCTTGGGATAGTTTGATCGATTTTTTCAATTAGCCTGATCATACTTCTTGGCGTGACTAGATTATGTCTCGAAAGCCCCGAGCCATCTACCCATTGCGGTTTATCCGGAAGATCATCTAAATACTTTTTCAAAACGTTTTCTATGGCTTTTTCACTATTCAATTCTCCCAACATCTGATCAGAAACCATTAGGAGGATTTGCTCTGCAATAAAATTATCGCTTTCCTGCAACATTTCTTTCAAAAGCGGACGCATGGAGCCTCCATGAAATGTTTGGCTGTTGGAAGGTAGTTTTGTATTGACCAATTCAACAGGTTTCTGAAGGATATCGCGCAATAGGGTGACAGTAAGTTCTGGAGATGTGACAAATGGCAAGATCGGCCCTGGATTGGTGTAAGTCCTTGGATTGTAGTAAAAAGTGTTGCTATGAAAATCTCTTCTCACGGTAGTTAGGTTACCACCGATGTTTTTAGACTCGGTTTTGAAAGAAGAAATGCTAGCTTGAGGAATGCGGTTAACATTTCTAAAAGTCACGATATTTCCATAAATGGGCAGAGGAGAGCGTTCTGCAGAATAGGCATAATAATAGTCATCCCACTGCCATCCATATCCAAAGGGGGTATCATTCCAGTTTTGATCTGAATAAAATACCTTGCTGTAGGGTTTTAGAAATTCCTCAACTTTAGGCTGGGGCAAAATATTGTATTTCCAAGAAGGGTCTCCAGAACCCCAAATTGTAATTTCATTACCGTTGGTGGTATAGCGAAAGGTATTGGTTTGATTATTCATCACCATCAGGGAAGCATAAAAAGTAAGAAGCTTTGTTGTGGAAGCTGGAATGAAATTCATATGGCTGTTTTTCTCGTAATGCACCCACTGACTATCCAAATCATAGAGCATAAAGCCAGTCAAATGATTGTCGAAAAATGTGTTAGGTCCAAGAAGTGAATGAAGCTTTTGATATCTTAAAGAAACGCTATCTTCTCTCGATTCATTTTGAGAAAATCCAATGAAAATAAAAGTAACCGTTAGTAAAACGGATAAAAAAGCTTTTTTAAACATCATGAATTAACTTTAGCTGAATTGCTTGATAAGAATAGATAAACCCATCCCAAGATAAATGCCACACCTCCAATTGGAGTAATGGCTCCAAGCCAGGTGATTCCTGTTAAGGACATCACGTAAAGCGATCCTGAAAAAATGATAATCCCTAATAGGAAGAAATATCCTGAGAAATTTAATTTTTTGTTATCGGGAAATTGAATTTTCAAAACTCCGATAAGGGCAATTGCTAGGGTATGATAAAAATGATATTTTACAGCTGTCTCGAAAGTTTCAGTTCTCCCATACTCAGCTAAAATCCCTGCCAAACTATGTGCTCCAAATGCCCCGATCCCCACAGCCAAAGCTCCCAGAACCGCCCCTATTTTTATGTATATATTCATAGTTTCTTAATTATTTGTAAAGTTAGAATTTGAAAAGTTGTAATGTTCTTTGAGTAGTAATTTCCAAATCTATATTTAAAGGCTGCACGAATCCTACTCCCGCGCAAGCCAACTTTTAAACCTTTAAACCTATTAACCTTATAACCTATCGCTCAATCTTCTAATTTCTACTTCCGAAAATCGCCGAACCGATCCTCACCATCGTACTTCCTTCTTCTTGTGCAATGATGTAATCTCCACTCATGCCCATAGAAATTTCTTTTAAGTCAAAATTTTGTGGAAGTTCTTTCGATTTCAAGTCGTCAAACAGTGATTTCAAACCTTTAAACTCTTTTCTGATTACCACTTCATTTTCCGTAAATGTAGCCATTCCCATCAACCCAACGATTTTGACATGTTGCAGTTGTTTGATTTCATCACTTTGAAGCATTTCTTCCATTTCAGCATCATCAAATCCAAATTTACTCTCTTCTTTGGCAATGTGCATTTGTAGTAAACAAGGGATGATGCGATCGGATTTTTTAGCTTCTTTATTGATCTCTTTGAGCAGTTTGAAAGAGTCTACGCCATGGATCAAGTGAATAAACGGAGCAATATATTTAACCTTGTTCCGCTGAAGGTGACCGATCATATGCCATTGGGTGTCTTCTGGCATTTGTGGCTGCTTGTCCACTATTTCTTGAACTTTATTCTCTCCAAAATCCCTTATTCCAGCAGCATAAGCTTCTTTTAGGGCTTCTATTGGTTTGGTTTTACTGACCGCAACGAGAAGGCAATCAGAATTTACAAAAGTATTTTTTATTTCAATTAAGTTTTCTTTGATACTCATTCCCTTAAATTTGATATTTCAATTGTTTCAGGTACCTAAACAAAGATATGGCAATATTAGGGACATTACTAAAAAAAGGGATCAGATTGAGAGAATCTCTCGAGCAAGAATTCAGTGCGCCTTTGGAGTTACAAAAGAAGACGCTACAAAAACTTTTAATCAAAGCGGCTAAAACAGAAATTGGGAAAAAGTACGAATTTGATCAGATTCTCAAAAGTTTCAAAAATGGAGATCATGATTTTTATACTCATTTTTCTAAGCAAGTACCGATTTACAATTATGATAAAATCTATGAAGAGTGGTGGCACAAGCTTAAAAATGGAGAGAAAAATATCACTTGGCCTGGAGCGATTAGATATTTTGCATTGAGCTCAGGGACATCAGGAGCGGCTTCTAAGTTTATCCCCATTTCTAAGGATATGGTGAAGGCGATTCGAAAAACGGGAGTGAGACAGATTCTTTCTCTTTCTAAATATGAAATCCCCGATCATTTGTTGTCTAAGGGTATTTTGATGCTCGGTGGAAGTACGGATTTGGAATTCAATGGAACATACTTTTCTGGGGATTTAAGTGGAATTACTACAGGAAGATTGCCGATCTGGTTTCAGCGTTTTTATAAGCCAGGAAAAAAGATAGCTAAGAATAAAGATTGGGGTCAAAAGTTGGATCAAATCGTCCAAAATGCTCCCAAGTGGGATATTGGAATCATCGTTGGCGTACCCGCTTGGCTGCAGATTTTGATGGAAAAAATCGTTGAAAAATATCAAGTAAAAACAATTCATGATATTTGGCCTAACTTACACATATTTGTTCATGGAGGTGTTTCATTTGAACCTTATAGACGTGGTTTTGAAAAGCTATTAGATAGACCTTTGATTTACATGGAGACCTATTTGGCTTCCGAGGGTTTTTTGGCATTTCAGGCCAAGCCGGATCAAAAATCCATGCGCTTAGTTTTAAATACGGGAATTTTCCATGAATTTATCCCTTTCAATGATCAAAACTTTGACCATAACGGAGAGGTGAAAGAAAATGCTCAAACCCTCAAAATTGATGAAATTGAAGAGGGAAAAGAGTATGCACTTTTGATTTGTACTTGTGCAGGTGCGTGGAGGTATTTGATTGGCGATGTCATCAAGTTTGTCTCCAAAGAAGAAAGCGAAATCGTCATCACAGGCAGAACAAAGCATTTTTTGAGCCTATGTGGGGAGCATCTTTCTGTGGATAATATGAATAAGGCAATCAATCTATTGGAAGATGATATGAATATTGATATCCGTGAATTTACTGTGCTGGGTTTGCCACATGGTAGTTTGTTTGCGCATCATTGGTTTATCGGAACAGAAGATCAAGTAGATATTTCAGAAATGAAAGTTAAACTCGATGAAAAATTAAGCTTTCTTAATGATGACTATGCAGTTGAGAGAAAACATGCGCTTAAAGAAGTGAATGTTACGGCTATTTCCCCATCTTTATTTTACGCATGGATGAAATCAGAAGGCAAGGAGGGAGGACAGAATAAATTCCCGAGAGTTCTCAAAGGTGAAAAGCAAACATCTTGGTTGAATTTTCTGCAAAATCATAGTCTTAAATGATGATAAATCAGGCATTACTTGAAGGGATCAGTATGGGCTTGTTGCTGTCAGCGATGATTGGTCCAGTATTTTTTACCCTGATTCAAAACTCCATTCAAAGTGGATTTAGAAATACCGCAATTTTAGCATTCGGAATACTAACAAGCGATCTTATTTATGTTTTGATCACTTATTTTAGTGTCAGTATTTTTGCTCAAAATCCTTACTTTGAGGTGATACTTGGCTATCTCGGAGCGGCAGTTTTGATTGGCTTTGGGATCGTTACTTTTTTCAAAAAAGGGGGTTCAAGACCTAATTCCGCAGGTTTTCAAATTCTCAAACCAAAAAAGAGAACTGCATTTATGAAAGGATTTAGCATCAATGGAATCAATCCTTTTGTATTACTTTTTTGGATTTCGATCGCTGGAGTAGTCAATCTCAAAGATTCTTTTTCATCATCAGATGTATTTCTATATTATTTTGGGATATTGTTTGTAGTTTTTGGAATTGATCTTTTGAAAGCATTTGTAGCCAAGCAATTGAAACCATTTGTCACGCCGAAATTTATGGTAAATATGAATAGGGTGGTGGCAATAATACTGGTGTTTTTTGGGGCGAGGTTAATTGCTTTTGCTTATGAAAAACAAATGCTCTTGATGGGTTGATTGAAAACAAAATCAACTCTAAAAACTTTAAAAAAGAAAAACTATGATTCAAAATCAAAATTTCAAACCTGCATTTCTAGCAATCTTATTTTTCTTGTTTGCAATTACATTGGTTCAAGCGCAGGACGTTCCCACAAAACTGACGGAGTTCAATCAAGTGAGAATCGATTACAACAAATCAGGAATGATCATCCTAGGTTCATGGGCTTTAGGAAATATTGCTTTGGGCGGGATCATGGCTGGAAGAACAGCAGGGGAGACAAAAGCTTTTCATCAAATGAACATCTACTGGAATACGGTTAATTTGGCGATTGCTGGTTTTGGATATTACTCAGCGATGAATGAAGTGCCGAGTTCAGAATTTTGGGAAACGATGAATGCACAAAACAGCATTGAAAAAATATTGCTGGTCAACGCTGCTTTGGATTTGGGGTATATGGCTGGTGGATTGTATTTATTAGAAAGAGGTAGACGATTAGACAAAGATCAATTTAAAGGTTTTGGTAAATCTGTAATTTTGCAAGGAGCATTTTTGATGAGTTTCGATGCGATCAAGTATGTTTTTCACAATATTCATGGCAAAGAACTCCCTACGATCATGAATCATATTGGAATCACTCCAAATGGAGTAGGATTGTTGATGAACTTTTAGAAATCTTTCGCCAATTTTTTTACCACAGATGGACACAGATAAACACTATTTATTTAGGGACACGTCATATCGAGCAGATCGAGATATCTCACATGCGTAAAATCTAAAATTTACCTTCTAAAATCACAAAGAGATATCTCACATGCGTTCGATATGACCATAAAACTGCCTTTGTGTCCTTGTGCCACCTTTGTGGTAAATCTAAAATCTACCCTCTTAAATCTAAAATCTAAAATCTACCTTCTAAAATCACAAAGAGATATCTCACATGCATTCGATATGACCATAAAACTTACCATTGTGTTCTTGTGCCACCTTTGTGGTAAATCTATAATCTACCCTCTAAAATCTAAAATCTACCTTCTAAAATCACAAAGAGATATCTCACATGCGTTCGATATGACTATAAAACTGCCTTTGTGTCCTTGTGCCACCTTTGTGGTAAATCTATAATCTACCCTCTTAAATCTAAAATCTAAGATCTACCCTCTAAAATTTAAATCTTCCCTCTTGGCTCTTGCTTCTTTTCTCTGACTTCTTACAAAAAAAGCCTCCCGATATACATCAGAGAGGCTTTTTTTAAATATATATTTTAGCGAATAATTAGTCAGCTAAGTATTTGTCAACTGGTACGTAATCCAAATTGAATGCTTCAGCAACCGCTTTATACACCACGTCACCGTTGATGATATTCAGTCCTGGAACAAGCTCTTTATTTTCCTGAGCAGCTACTTTCCAGCCTTTATCTGCCAATTGTACCGCATAAGGAAGTGTAGCATTTGTCAATGCAAGTGTAGAAGTGTAAGGAACTGCACCTGGCATGTTCGCCACACAATAATGAACCACCTCATCAATCACGTAAGTAGGGTTTTCGTGAGTGGTTGGCTTACATGTTTCGATACATCCACCTTGATCCACGGCAACATCTACCAATACTGCACCTTTTTTCATATCTGTCAACATATCTCTAGTGATCAAGTGTGGTGCTTTTGCTCCTGGGATCAATACTGCTCCCACGATCAAATCAGCATCTTTGATCATCTCTCTGATATTGTATTCATTAGACATCATGGTCTTAACATTGGCAGGCATCACGTCAGACAAATATCTCATTCTCTGAAGAGATACATCCATGATCGTTACGTCCGCACCAAGTCCAGCAGCCATCCATGCAGCTTGTGTTCCTACGATTCCACCACCTAAAATGATTACTTTGGCAGGAAGAACACCCGGTACACCACCCAACAAAATACCCCTGCCACCTAATGGTTTTTCAAGGTAATTCGCTCCTTTTTGGATTGCCATACGACCAGCAACTTCTGACATAGGTACCAAAAGTGGCAAACTTCTATCAGGTCTCTCTACAGTTTCATAAGCCAAACAAACCGACTTGTTTTCGATCATTGCCTTGGTCAAAGGCTCGTATGATGCAAAATGGAAATAAGTGAACAACAACTGACCTTCTTTGATTAATTTATATTCAGGTTCGATAGGTTCCTTCACCTTCATGATCATCTCAGCGATAGCGTACACATCTTCGATAGTTGGAAGAATAGCAGCACCAGCCTCTGTGTACATATCATCAGTAAATCCACTGCCTTCACCAGCAGTATGTTGAACAAATACAGAATGACCTCTCTTTACTAGCTCCTGAGCACCTGCCGGTGTCAATGCAACCCTGTTTTCGTTGTTTTTAATCTCCTTTGGAACACCTATTATCATGTCGTGTAAATTTGGGTTATAATTATGGCGGCAAATATAATAAGGGATAGGGATTCTCTTTCTAATTCATCCTACTTATTTTGATTCGAAGATGAAATCAAATGATATATAGAATTAAATTTTTTTTAATCGAGTTTTTCTTAATAAAATTTCAAAAATCATGGTTTTAAAACTTATAATTCTGAGCATTTTTATTCTTGGCCTGAGACTTTTATATCTATTGGCATATTTGCCTATTTATATTCATAATATTTCGAAAAAAAGAATATGGTAAAATTTTATTCTTTTTTAAATCTTAAAAATAATTATTATCAAAATAAATTATTGAAAAATGTAAAAATTATTCCCTGCTCGAGTTTGTAAAAATAACAAAATTCTTTATTTTTGAAATACTTGGAAGACAAGTGTGATAACCCAAAATAGCTTAAAAGATTACTTTAATATGAGAGAAGTGGCAACATTATCTAAGAACAGGAACCCTAAGGCTCTAAATAAGGAGCAACTTTTAAATGATTACCGTATAGCTCAAGAAAGCAGGCAGGCTTCTCTAATGGGAAGAAAGGAAGTTTTCATGGGTAAAGCGAAATTCGGAATTTTTGGTGACGGCAAAGAACTGGCTCAATTGGCCATGGCTCGATACTTCGAGAAAGGAGATTTTAGAGCTGGCTACTATAGAGATCAGACTTTTATGTTTGCCATAGATCAATTAACTGTCAAGGAATACTTTGCGCAATTGTATGCACATACGGACGTTGAGGCTGATCCAGCTTCCGCGGGTAGATTGATGAATGGGCATTTTGCGACAAGATCATTGAATGATGATGGGACTTGGAAAAATCTCGCAGAAATGAAAAATTCATCTGCTGATATTTCTCCAACAGCCGCACAAATGCCAAAATTGCTTGGCCTTGCTTATGCTTCTAAACTTTTCAAAGAAAATAAAGGTCTGCATGATTTAACTGAATTTTCTAACAAAGGAAACGAGGTGGCATGGGGTACAATTGGAAATGCATCCACTTCAGAAGGAATGTTTTTTGAATCGATCAATGCAGCAGGGGTTCTTCAAGTTCCTATGGTCGTTTCGGTATGGGATGATGGTTATGGAATATCTGTCCCAAATGAATATCATACGACGAAAGGCAGCATTTCTGAAATCCTCAAGGGATTGCAGCGCAATGATGACCAAAAAGGATATGAAATCTTCGTAGTCAAAGGTTGGGATTATGAATCTTTAGATCGAGCATTTGAAAATGCCGCTAGAATTGCGAGAGAAGAACACGTTCCTGTATTGATTCACGTAGTGGATGTAACACAGCCACAAGGACATTCTACCTCAGGTTCACACGAGCGCTATAAATCAGCAGAAAGATTAGAATGGGAGAAAAACCATGATTGTCTCTTAAAATTCAGAGAATTTCTTCTGGAAAGAAAAATTGCCACGGAAGAGCAACTAGATCTGATCGATTCAGAGGCAAAGAAATTTGTCAAAGAACAAAAAGATCTAGCTTGGAAGTCATTTGCTGATGGCATCAAAAATGAATTGAAAGAAGCTGTAGAATTGCTTACAGCCATGGCACCGCAATCTTCAAATGCTACTGCTGTCACGCAGTTAGCAGAGGATTTGAAAAAGACCTTGAATCCTATTAGAAAAGATGTGATCAGTACAGTTAGAAGAGCTTTGTGGCTTTCAAGAACTGACGCTGAATCAGTAAAAGCGGATTTGAGGGCTTGGTATGCGCATCAACAAGAATTAAATAAAGACAGATACAACAGTCATTTATATAGTGAATCCATTTTCAGTGTAGAAAAAATCGACGCAGTGGCTCCAAAATATACTGAGGAGTCTCCACTAGTAGATGGAAGAGAAATTTTACAAGCTTGTTTTGATGATATTCTCCAAAGAGATCCAAGATTCTTTGCTTTTGGTGAAGACGTAGGAAAGATTGGAGATGTCAATCAGGCTTTTGCTGGACTACAAGCCAAATATGGTGAGTTGAGAGTGACAGATACTGGAATTAGAGAATGTACCATCATCGGTCAAGGACTTGGAGCAGCGCTCAGAGGCCTTCGCCCGATGGCTGAAATTCAGTATCTGGATTACATCTACTATGCCTTAATGACTTTGGCGGATGATGTTGCTTCTTTGCAATACCGTACCAAAGGAGGTCAAAAAGCACCATTGATCGTGCGAACTAGAGGTCACCGTCTCGAGGGAGTATGGCATGCAGGTTCCCCAATCGGAATGTTACTTCATTCTTTAAGAGGAATGATAATTTGTGTTCCTAGAGACATGACCCAAGCTGCAGGGATGTACAATACCTTACTTGAAGCTGACGAACCTGCTTTAGTAATCGAATGTCTGAATGGCTATAGATTAAAAGAAAAAATGCCAAGTAACATTGGTCAGTTTAAAGTGCAGTTGGGAGTTCCTGAAGTGCTGAAAGAAGGAAATGACATGACCGTTGTAACTTACGGTTCCATGTGTAGAATCGTCATGGATGCAGCACAGGAATTGAGTGAATTGGGGATTGACATTGAGGTAATTGATGCACAGACATTATTGCCGTTTGACACGACTGGCGTGGTAGGGAAATCCATCCAAAAGACCAATAGAGTATTATTTGCAGATGAAGACGTTCCGGGAGGAGCTTCGGCTTACATGATGCAGCAAGTGATTGAAGATCAAAAAGCTTATTATCACTTAGATTCAGAACCAGCAACCTTAGCTGCAAAAGCACATAGGCCTGCTTATTCTTCCGATGGTGATTATTTCTCAAAACCATCGATTGAGGATGTGGTAGAGAAAATTTACAGCATGATGAACGAAGTTGACCCTGTCAAATTCCCTTCAATAGACTAAGTATACTATTTACAAATAAATTGATAACCAGTAGTTTAATAGCTACTGGTTATTTTTTTAAATACTAGATTTTTTCACCAACAAAACCTCAACCTTAGAACGTTACAACTTTCCTCACCTTCCAACCTTTTCAGTTTTCCAATTTTTCAATTTTCCAATCATCATTTCTGTTTTCTACTTTTCACGCAATTGTGTACCTTTGATTCTTCTTAAAAAAAGACATCCAAAACTCAGGACATGATTCTCTTTTTCCAATCCCCTCAGGCAGTTATTTACGCTGTTCAATCCAAACACCCAATCCAAAAATCAGATATTGAAAAACTTACTTGGCTCTTTGGCGAAGCAAAAGAAATTCAATCCGATAAAGTATCAGGCCGATATGCAGGACCTCGAAAGGAAATGATCACTCCATGGTCAACAAATGCAGTGGAAATCACCATCAACATGGGAATTCAAGGGATTCTAAGGATAGAAGAGTATTTTCCTCTTTCCAAAGATGAAAGCATTGATCCAATGTTGCAGGCTGCTTATGAGGGTCTGGATCAAGATATCTTTGTGATTGATGCACAGCCTGAAAAAGTTCTAGAGATAGAAGACATCAAAGCTTACAATGCTGCTGAAGGTTTGGCACTCAGCCAAGAGGAAGTAGAATACTTAGAAAATGTATCCAAGCAGCTGGAAAGACCTTTGACAGATTCGGAAGTATTTGGATTTAGCCAAGTGAATTCGGAGCATTGCCGACACAAGATTTTCAATGGATCATTTGTCATTGATGGAGAAGAAAAAGAAAAAACACTCTTTCAGCTGATCAAAGAAACCTCAAAGAGACATCCCAACAGAATTGTCTCTGCATATAAAGATAACGTAGCCTTCGTTCAAGGCCCAAGAGCACAGCAATTCGCTCCGAAAACACAGGATAAACCAGATTTTTTTGATACTGAGACGATTGATACCGTCATTTCTCTCAAAGCAGAGACGCACAACTTCCCGACAACTGTAGAACCCTTCAATGGCGCTGCAACAGGTGCAGGAGGAGAAATTAGAGACAGAATGGCTGGAGGAACAGCCTCTATTCCATTAGCTGGAACAGCCGTTTACATGACTTCATACCCGCGCTCAGAAAAGGGGAGAAGCTGGGAAAAAAACCTTTCAGAACGTCCTTGGCTCTATCAAACTCCTATGGATATCTTGATCAAAGCATCCAACGGAGCGAGTGATTTTGGAAATAAGTTTGGTCAGCCTTTGATTTCAGGGTCAGTTTTGACTTTTGAACATGAAGAAGATGGCAAGGCACATGGTTTCGATAAAGTGATTATGTTAGCTGGTGGTGTTGGTTTCACAAGAAGTCAATACAGCAAGAAAAATGATCCTGCCAAAGGTGATAAAATCATCATCATGGGTGGTGACAATTATCGAATTGGAATGGGAGGGAGTGCAGTTTCTTCTGTTGCTACCGGAGAATTTTCCAATGCGATAGAATTGAATGCCATTCAGCGATCCAATCCTGAAATGCAAAAGCGTATCATGAATGTAATTCGTGCCATGGCTGAATCTGACGAGAATCCAATCGTTTCCATTCACGATCACGGTGCAGGCGGACATTTGAATTGCCTTTCTGAATTGGTAGAAACTACAGGTGGAACGATCCACATCGACCAATTGCCAGTAGGCGATCCAACCCTTTCTTCAAAAGAAATCATTGGCAATGAATCCCAAGAGAGAATGGGGCTTGTCGTTGGAGAAAAAGATCTAAACTTGCTTCAAAAGATATCAGAAAGAGAAAGAGCACCATTCTATGTGGTCGGTGAGACGACAGGTGACATGCACTTCAAATTCGAAAATCAAAATACAGGTGAAAAGCCAGTTGATTGGAATTTGTCTTACATGTTCGGCAGTTCTCCAAAGACAATTCTAGAAGACAAGAGTGGAAATTCAAATTTTGCAGATTCCGAATTTGATGTTCAGCATCTGAAACAATATATCTCTGAAGTGCTTCAATTAGAGGCAGTGGCTTGTAAAGATTGGTTGACGAACAAAGTCGATCGCTCTGTGACAGGTCGAGTTGCTAAGCAGCAGACAGTAGGAGAGATTCAAGTTCCATTGAATAATGTCGCTGTGATGGCGATAGATTACACGGGTCAAAAAGGTATCGCGACGTCTATCGGTCATGCACCTGTAGCTGCTTTGGCAAACCCAGAAGCGGGATCAAGGTTAGCAATTGCTGAGGCTTTGACCAATTTGGTTTGGGCTCCGATTCAAGATGGTTTGGCAGGAATTTCCCTAAGTGCCAACTGGATGTGGCCAGCAAAAAACAAAGGCGAAAATGACAGACTTTACAGAGCTGTAGAAGCAGTAAGTGAGTTTGCAATTGATTTGGGAGTAAATATTCCTACAGGAAAAGATTCCCTATCCATGACTCAAAAATACCCTAACGGAAAGGTCGTCTATTCTCCTGGAACAGTTATTATTTCATCGATTGGTGAATGTTCAGATATCAATAAAACAGTTTCTCCTGACCTGAAACCAGTAGATGGAAGCAAATTGTTTTACATCGATTTTTCTAAAGATCTCCCAAAACTCGGAGGATCGAGCTTTTATCAGATCTTAAATAAAATAGGTTCTGAAACGCCTGATGTAAAGGATAATCACTATTTTGGAAGAGCCTTTATGACTTTGCAGAAGTTGATCGAAAAAGGTGAGATTTTAGCAGGTCATGATATTTCTTCAGGAGGATTGATCACCGCTTTGTTAGAAATGACTTTCCCATCAACAAAAGTTGGGCTTACTGTAAAAACAGATCGACTAGCTGGAAACGATATTATAAAATCACTTTTTGCTGAAAACCCAGGTGTGTTGATCCAAGTGGTCAATCCTGAAAGAACACGAGCAGTCCTAGCAAATCAAGAAATCGATTACATCGCCCTAGCAACGGTCAATATGACTGGAAAAGTTGAGTTGACAAGTTTGAATATGGAGTTGGATGTTGCAGAAATGCGTGATACTTGGTTCAAGTCTTCCTATTTGTTGGATAAAAAGCAGTCAGGAGATAAACTTGCTTTGGAGAGGTTTGAAAACTACAAATCACAGCCACTTTCCTATTCATTTAATTCCAAATGGGAGGGAACCTTTGATTCATTCAGCCTCAATCCTTATCGAAAAGAAAAATCAGGAAAAACTGCGGCTATCATTCGTGAGAAAGGTGTAAATGGAGATCGTGAGATGGCTTATTCACTTTGGTTAGCAGGTTTTGACGTCAAAGATGTCCACATGACAGATTTGATTGCAGGACGAGAAACTTTGGAAGATGTGCAGATGATCGTCTTTGTAGGCGGATTCTCCAATTCCGATGTACTTGGTTCAGCGAAAGGCTGGGCAGGCGCCTTCCTTTACAATGAAAAGGCAAAACAAGCATTAGACAACTTCTATGCGAGAAAAGACACCTTGAGTTTAGGTGTTTGTAATGGCTGTCAGTTGATGGTGGAATTGGGATTGATTACCCCAGAACACGATGTCAAGCCAAAAATGCTTCACAACGAATCTCACAAGTTTGAATCTGCTTTCGTAAATGTGACCATTCCTCAAAATGAAACGGTCATGTTCAAGAGTTTGGAAGGTCAGCGATTGGGAGTTTGGATCGCGCATGGAGAAGGTAAATTCTCTTTACCAAAGTCACTTTCCGACTATCACGTTGGGATGACTTACGCTTACGAGGCATATCCAGGAAATCCAAACGGATCAGATCATGCGGTAGCAGGGATTGCATCTGCTGACGGAAGACATTTAGCCATTATGCCACACATTGAGCGTTCGTTGAAGCCATGGAATTGGCCACACTACGCCACAGAAAGATTAGACGATGAAATCACCCCTTGGGTAGAGGCATTTGTCAATGCGTTTAATTGGGTGAAAAATAATGGTTGAACCGGTTGATTGAGTGATTAGTAAATTAGTTATTGGTGATCAGTTAATTTGGAGATTAGTGGACTGAGTGATCAGTTGTTGAACATTAATAAAGCCTACTTTAAGGTCTGTGTTAGCACAGACCTTTTTTTATTGCTAGACTTTTCTTCTTGGAATTAATGGACTGTGGGGATACAAGCCATGGAGGCATAATGTAAGGGGATAAGCTTTGCCTAATACATATAAAATTCAACTCTGACTGCATCAGGCAGGTACTTTTTTGTTGGTAGCATGCGTTATTCAACTCCTTCCGGAGTTGGTAGGGTGCGTTATTCGATCATTTTAACCCCGAGTAGCGACTCGGGGCCAATCGAGATTTGTTCCCATTCGGGAACGGTTGTGAGGAACCTCAACCTTACAACTTTAAAACCTTTCAACCTTCAAACCTCAATAAACCTCAACCTTATAACTTTATAACCTTTCAACTTTCAAACCTTGAATAAACCTCAACCTTATAACTTTATAACCTTTCAACTTTCAAACCTTAAATAACCCTCAACCTTACAACTTTAAAACCTTACAACCTTCAAATCTCAATAAACCTTTCTCCATAATTTTCCCCCAACCATTGTCTATATCAAAGGATTCTCCTTAATTTTAGGTCATGCAATGGACTACTAGTTTTGATATCCCTGAGTTTCAACCGAAGATCAATCACCAATCTTCACTTTATGCCATTGGATCATGTTTTTCTACGATGATCGGGGAGAAACTGCATGACAGGAAATTTAATGTGTTGAACAATCCATTCGGAACACTTTTTAATCCGATTTCTATCACACAAGTGTTAGAAGATGCATTGCTTGAAATGCCAGTTAATACTGATATGATCTTGATTCGGGATGCGGTTTATCTTCATTTTGGGATGCATTCTGATGTGTCAGGATATAGCAAGGATTCCTTAGAGCGTCTCATTCACAAAAAGCAGCAACAAACCAAAAAGCAACTAGAAAATGCCTCTCACCTGTTGATTACATTTGGTACGGCATGGATTTATGAATACGGATCTTCAGGGCAGATCGTAGCCAATTGCCACAAACAACCGGGTGACTTGTTTGAAAAGAGATTACTCAATTTGGAGGAAATTCATAAAACGTACATCGGCTTTATCAATATGTATAGGGAATTCAATCCCAATGCCAATATCATTTTGACCGTCAGCCCTGTTCGCCATACCAAAGACGGGATTCCCGAGAATCAACTCAGTAAAAGCTTATTAAGATTGGCTTGTCATGATATTGCAGAGTCTTTCGATCATGTGCATTATTTCCCGAGTTACGAGATTCTGATGGACGAACTCCGTGATTATCGCTTTTACAAATCGGACATGATTCATCCCACGGAGCAAGCGGAGGATTATATTTGGGAGCGTTTTAAGAATTCCTGGATTGATCCAAAGTCATTTGTCACTATCCAAGAAGTAGAAAATATCAAAAGAGAATTAGCCCACCGACCTTTCAATCCCGACAGCCCAGCGCACATGAAGTTTTTGGAAAACCTCCAAAAGAAACTCGAACGCCTAAGCCGAAGCTTCGACTTTTCCAAAGAAATGGATCAGTTGAGAAAGCAGGTGGATTATAGGAAGTAAAATAAAAGGTGGAATTATAAGGGATGAAGGATGAAATGAAGAATTGCTAGAGACGAAAAGAGCAGCTGCAAATTCCTACTCTCTTATATTTAAATTCATTCAATGAAGTTTTTAGACCGTCCCTATAGATGTTTTTTGTGTTTTTGGAAAGTATTTTTATTTTATGAATATATGAGCCTAGCTATTTCATGCTTAATAGAATATACAAGCTATCTAGGTTTTATCTTTTGTTTCATTTAAATCAATAACAAATGCAGGATTTCTTAGAGAATTGGGGGCATTCGGCCCATACAAGTTTAGGTTTTTTTTGGATGGCGCTTTGGGCTTTTATTTTGGGATATGCGCTGAGTTCAATGATTCAGATTTTTGTAACTGAAAGTAAAATGCAGAAAACCATGGGTGATGCAAGCTCAAAAAGTATTTTTTTGGGGACTTTCTTCGGATTTATCTCAAGTTCATGCAGCTTTTCAGCTTTAGCCACCACCAAATCTCTGTTCCAAAAAGGAGCAAGCTTCTCTGCTTCAATGGCATTTCTCTTAGCATCCACCAATTTAGTTATCGAACTGGGAATAATTATTTCAATTTTTTTGGGCTGGCAGTTTGTCGTAGGTGAATATGTTGGTGGAATTCTTTTAATCTTGATTGCTTGGATTTTAATTCGAGTGATCAAGCCAAGTAAATTGATCGAGCAAGCAAGAAAAAATCTAGGTGAAAGTGAAGAGAAAGAACAAGATAAAAAGCCACTCAAGAAGCGGATAAAATCATCTGAAAACTGGGCTAAAGTCGGGAAACAATATGCGATGGAGTGGAAAATGGTCTGGAAAGACGTGACGATTGGATTCACTATCGCTGGAATTGTATCAGGATTTATTCCAGACACTTTTTTTCAAACTCTCTTTATCAACACTGGAGATGGACAGAGTAGCTTTTCATTTTTAACGTTATTACAACATACAGTTGTAGGCCCCATAGCTGCCTTCCTGACCTTTATTGGGTCGATGGGGAATATCCCTTTAGCAGCTTTGCTTTTCGGCAAAGGTGTCAGTTTTGCGGGAGTAATGGCTTTTATATTTAGTGACTTGGTTGTTTTCCCCGTATTGCGAATCAATGCCACTTACTATGGTTGGAAAATGTCTTTTTTTATACTTTTCCTACTATTCTCTGCATTGATAGTAACCTCCTTATTTTTGCACTACAGCTTTGACTTTGCAGGAATTCTTCCAAACCCAAGTAGTACCGACATTACCTCCAAAGAACATTTTGCTATCGACTATACATTTTACCTGAATCTTGTTTTTCTAGCCATTACGGGAATATTAATTTACTTAGGCTTTTTCAAAGGAAAAGAAGTAATGCATCATAAAGAAATGGCTCCCAAAAGCCCATTACTAGAAAAAGTATTGAAGTATTTGGCAGTGATTGCCTATGCATGGTTGCTTGGTGGAATGTTTGTTTGGCTTTGGGTGGTTTAGTTTGAGAAAGTTGTTGGGTTATGGGGTTTTGTGGAATATTTATCTAGAATAGTATAATATTCTCATGCCTACAACCCCGTAATTTTCAACGATGATTTTCCTGTTATTCAGGATTCGAGATTGAGCTATAGGGAATATCCTAATAAAGCATTTTTAAAATATTAAAATAATACAATTTAATCTAAAATAAACATATTTATACTAAAAAATACACCACTTTTACCCGTCTGTGTGCCGACCGTCTCCCGACCGTGTCCCGTATCCCTTCCGACCATTCGCCGACTTTTGGCGAAAAACCAAGAAAACATATAATTATTCCAAGAATATAATTTTTCTAAGACAACTTTTTGACAATCAGTACAATTTCTGTTTCATTGTACAAAGTACGATGTGCCAAGTACCAAGATCAAGCACCCTACATAACAAGATATCCAATACTAAAAATGAAAGGCAACTCCGACGGAGTTGCCTTAGAATAATAATCCCCTCGCTGATCCTTATCTACAATAAATCACATCTCAAAAAAAATCAATTCTTTAAAACCCATTTAACTGCGTTCCCATAGAAAATTTAACATTTAACGATTATAATCCTAATCAATTACACAACTATCTTTCTAACCCATACTACCTCTAGTTTCTTCAAGGACGGCCCTAATTGAAGCTGGTTTTAAGGCGATTGTGGAAACCGTTAAAAAAATGGGTTAGCTCGCGTGCTTGCACCGAGATCCACCTATTTTTAGGTTGGAGCAATTGACTTAAAATTAAATTGGGTCAAGATTTGATATTTTCAACATATCCGCAATCCCAATTTAAAAGCATCAATTCAGGCCTAGATTTTTTGTTACTTTTTCATCAATGGAAAAAGTAAGAGAAAGAAATCTACTTCTCTTCATTATTCCCTCTCACTATAATCGATCTCCCACCCATTTTTAGGTTGGAGCAATTGACATAAAAGTATCAATTCAGTCCTCAAAATCAATCCAAGCTTTAAAAATTCTACCCTTTTAGGCCTCGTTACCATAATAATCAACTCGGCTTAATTAAATCCTAGCGAATTCAAAGCATTACAATAAATCACATCCCAAAAAAATCAATTCCTTAAAACCCATTTAACTGCGTTCCCTTATAAAATTTAATGATTAACAATACTGCAACATATAAACCTAATCAATCGAACAATTTCATTATTATTCCCTTAATAACTTCCTCTGCGAAGCTCGGTGACTTCTCTGCGACACTCGGAGCAATAAAAAATCACTATACCTTTTTAACCGATCACCCAATCTACTGCTTCACCCAATCAACTATTTCACCCAATCACCTATTCCTCCCAATCTACTATTCCACTTAATCAACTATTTCACCCAATCATCTATTTCACTCAATTAACCTGACCATTTCTCACTTCTCAAATCTCATATCTAACATCATTCTCTTATATTTGCCTTAAGGTCTTTTTTGAATGACCCTTATTAGAAATTGATAAAACAATAGATTTTTGGAAAGTTTATTCGGTGATACTTACGAACCTCAAGATGAAAAATCACGGCTCTACGCGGATGTGATTTTGCCTGTGCCTATTCCCAAAATGTTTACCTACAAGATTCCTCGAAATCTTGCTGAGGATATTGGGATCGGATTTCGGGTGATGGTGCAGTTTGGTCAAAAAAAGGTACTTACAGGGATCATCGGCAAGGTGCATCAAAAACCACCCAAGGAATATGAAGCCAAGCCAATCTTGGATGTCTTGGATACCTACGCCATGGTCAATCCACTGCAAATCAAGTTTTGGGCATGGATGGCTGAATATTATTGTTGCCATATCGGAGAGGCGATGAATGCGGCGTTGCCTTCAGGATTGAAGTTGAGCAGTGAAAGTAAAATCCAACTCAATCCAGCTTACGATTCGGAAACGTCGATGTATCCGCTTGACTCCAGGGAAGAAGTGATTTTACAGGCTTTGGCAAGTCAGGAGGAACTGTCTTATGAAGATTGTGAGCGTCTGTTGGGAGTTAAGAGCATTCATGGCATCATCAAAAGTTTGGTGATCAAGGAAGCAATTCTTGTTTTTGAGAAAGTGAAAGATAAATATTCCCCTAAAGTGGAAACGAGAATTCGACTCACACAGGAATATGCAACTGATAAAAAGGCTTTGGAGAGACTTTTTCAAGAAATAGCCTCCAAACCAAAACAAGAGGAGGTCATACTTAAATATTTACAAGAAATCCCTGTTTACCAAAAACCTGAGTTAAATCTGAAAGGCTTGGACAAAAAAGCATTTACTGAAGCTGGATTGTCCATGAGTTCGCTCAAAACCTTGATGAAAAACAATGTTTTAGAGGAGTATAAGCTGATTATTAGCCGTTTTGAAGAGATCAGTGAGAGCAAAGAAGAGATTGTGCTTTCGGAAGAGCAGACTACTGCTATAATTCAGATCAAGGGATATTTTGAAGAAAAACATGTGGCTTTGCTTCATGGAATCACAGGAAGCGGAAAGACGGAGATTTATATTCAGTTAATCAAAGAGGCTTTAGAAAGTGGAAGTCAAGTGCTGTTACTACTTCCGGAGATCGCCTTGACAACACACCTTGTGGGGAGATTAAAGAAAGTCTTTGGAAGCAAAATGGGTGTTTACCATTCCAAGTTCTCTGACAACGAGCGTGTGGAGGTTTGGAATGGCGTCATTAGTGGGAAATTTCCGCTAGTGATCGGCGTCAGGTCATCTATTTTTCTTCCTTTCGATAGTTTGGGTTTGGTGATTGTGGACGAGGAACATGAAGCTTCTTTCAAGCAGTATGATCCAGCACCGAGATTTCAGGCTCGTGATGCGGCGATTATGTTGGCATGGTTGCATCAAGCCAAGACGCTTTTGGGATCTGCTACGCCATCTTTTGAGAGTTTTTATAATGCTCGAACAAAGAAATACGGTTATGTGCCATTAGATAGGCGATATGGAGATGCACAATTGCCTGCTTATCATATTGCTGATATTCTCAAAGACAAAAAGAAGAACCTGCTCAAATTGGAAATGACTCGTCTGATGCGTGAGAAAATTCAAGAAGCTTTGAATAACCAAGAACAGGTTTTGATTTTCCAAAACAGAAGAGGCTATTCACCTTATCTTGTCTGTGAAGATTGTGGCGTTTCACCCGAATGTGAGCATTGTGATGTGACGTTGACTTACCATCAATTCGCAGAGGAATTGCGCTGTCATTATTGTGGATTTAAGGAGAAAGTGCCCAAAGCTTGCCACGCCTGTGGGAGTGTGAAGCTTGTGGCAGTTGGACTAGGAACAGAGCGGATAGAAGAAAGCCTTACGCTTTTGTTTCCCGAGGCGCGAATAGCACGGATGGATTTGGATACCACGAGGAGCAAATATGGCTATCAAAGGTTGCTGGAAGAATTTGGTGCGGGAAATATTGATATTCTGGTTGGCACACAGATGATAACCAAAGGACTGGATTTCGAAAAAGTGACGGTTGTGGGGATATTGGATGCGGATAGGATTTTGTTTTTCCCAGATTTTAGAGCTGGCGAAAGGGCTTTCCAGCAAATTACACAAGTAGCAGGTAGGGCTGGAAGAAGGGAAAAGAAAGGCACAGTAATCGTGCAAACAAGGCAGCCTGATCATCATATCTACGAGAAAATCGTCAACGGAAATTACAAGAAGTTTTATATCGAAGACATGACCGAAAGGCAAAAGTTCTTCTATCCACCTTTTGTCAAGTTGATCAAAATCTCAAGTCGGCATAAGGATAAAAATGTAGTTGAAAAAGCCGCTCGACACTTGCATAATTTATTGAATGATATTCAAGTCAAGAAAATCATGCTCGGTCCTGAAAAGGGATTGATCGGTAAAATCAAAAATCAATACATCTTCGAAACCCTCGTCAAACTAGACAAATCAGGAAATGCCCAAGCAGTCTTCAAACATGATTTGCAGCTGATTTTAGAAGAAATGTACGCCAACAAAGAATTCAGAAGTGTGAGGGTGGTTGTGGATGTTGATCCTTACTAGGAGGTTATAAAGTTGTAAGGTTAAAAAGTTATAAGGTTGCGGACATAGCCAAATCTAGTTTAGTGAATGTCTCTCGCTAAGACCGCCGAGGTGCAAAGTCCGCAAAGCTATCAAGCCATCTTGCGTCTTAAATCTTACGTCTCAAATCTCAAATCTCACGTCTCATATCTCACTTCTATCATCATTTCCTCAGCGCAACTCTGCACCTTATCCCCCTGTGCAAGATTGTCTCCCGATAGGGGTGGACCTTTCGAAATATCACTTCTCATCTCTCGAAACAGGTTTATAATTTTCAAGATTAAACATCCAAAGAGAACTTTAAACTACCTCCCAATCCTTCTCGAATAATTCTCATTAAAGTTGAAAGCCTGATGTCGCTTGCGTTATTTTCAATTCTAGAGATATAGTTTTTAGTTGTCCCAACTCTCTCTGCTAGTTGTTCTTGTGTAAGATTCTGTTTTTTTCTTGCCTCTTGAATTAAAATACCGATTTTGAACGTTTCAAATTCTTCTTGGAATTTCTCACGAGATTCAGTCCCTAATTTTCCATATTGCTCGTCCAAATGGTCATCAAATGATGTGATTCTCTTATCTATTTTCATAATATTCTTTTTTAAGCCTTTCAGCTTTTTTTATTTCATTCTTTGGTGTTTTCTGCGTTTTCTTTTGAAATCCGCTTAGAAGGATGATTAAATTTCCTTCATCGAAAAAGCAAAAGATTCTGAATATTCCATTATCTGCCGAAATCCGTACCTCCCAAAGTCCATCAGTATTTGTAAGGTGTTTAAGGAATTTTTCAGGAACAATTCTAGTCGTTTTTAGAACTAATAGGGTCCAGTCGATTTTCTTACGTACAGCAAGTGATTGCCTTAGATAGAAATCTTTAAAGTGATCTTCGTAAAAACCAATATCTCTTTTAAAATCGCTCAACTTTTTCCAAAATAATTGCAGCAATAAAGTTATCTAAAAAGGTAACATAATAAAAGAAAAATATTTATTTTCATAAAAAGAAGCAGATTAAATAAATAATATTTTTATCTCATTTGATTTATCTAAAATCTACTCTATGAAATCGCAATAAAAACTTTCTCAGCGCAACTCTGCACATTTAGTATCCTTTGCGAGCTTGTCTCCCGATAGGGAGGAATCTAAAATCTACCTTTTAAAATCTACAATCCCCTCAAAAACCCCCTAAACTCCTCCGTATCAAAATTGCTCATTCCTTCTTGGTAGAAGACAATTTTTCCTTCGGGATTGATGACGATTGTTGTTGGGATGGATTGGGATTGAAGGGAATTGTTGAGACCATGACTGGCATGGACGATCGGGAAACTCCAACCTTTGTCATTCACTAGCTTCTTGCTTTTTTCAAAGTCTTTATCTAAAGCAATCATCAAGAATTCTAAGTTTTCGGAGTCCTTGACTTTCTTATACATTTCAGAAATATGTGGCATTTCCGCCCGACAGGGAGGACACCAAGTTGCCCAAAGGTTGATAAATACAGTCTTGCCTCTAAAGGCTTCTAAATCTATAATGGATCCTTCGGGAGTCGTGAATGTTCCTCTGTAGTCAAAATCCAAGTTCTCTTTGTTGACCAGTGCAATCTTGGGTTTGATTAACCCTGTAGAAAGCAAGACAGATTGAATACCTCCCATGATGGGAGTCATCAGTCCTGTGAAATAGAGAAAAGCAAAAACCGACAAAATCAGCCCCCAACTCTTCAGTTCTTTTTTCCAATCAAATTTATTAGCCATAATTCAAAGTTTTAATTGTTATAGGGTATTAGATGATCAGTTATTAGTGTACAAAATAATAAAACTAGTTTTTACAGATATTAAAGATCAACAAAGATAAATTTTCTCTGATTGCTCTTCATTTGCCAATAAAACCATCAATTCAAATCATTTCAATCAAACCGTTGACCGCTGACAGTCGTCTGTCGACTCTACGACCTTTTCTGAATTTGGGCGACACACTTTTTCAATATTTTCCCATAAAATCAGAGAGTAAATTTACCCACACATTTCCAATACCTTAGTGACCATTGACACAATAAGTGTGGATTCTTTTTAGATTCCATGGCTTAATACCATAAATTGCGCATCAAAATTGAATAAGAATTCTGAATATGGATATAGATCATTATTTGAAAATAGCTGGAGAGCTCAATATCAAACTCAAACAGGTAACAGATACGATTGCTTTGTTGGACGAGGGGGCGACAGTGCCTTTTATTTCTCGATATAGAAAGGAAGTCACAGGGAGTTTGGATGAAGTGCAGGTGGCTGCAATTCGAGACAGAACGCAACAATTGAGAGACTTGGACAAAAGGAGGGAAGCAATCCTCAAATCGATCAAGGAACAAGGCAAACTCTCAGAAGAACTGGAAAAGAAAATCAATGCAGCGGAGACCATGTCTTTGTTGGAAGATTTGTATTTGCCTTACAAGCCAAAGAGAAGAACTAAAGCAACAATCGCTAAGGAAAAAGGATTGGAGCCTCTCGCAACTTTGATCTTTGAGCAGCAATCCATTGATCTTGATGCAGAAGCTGAGAAGTATGTAGATGAAAGTAAGGAAGTTCCTTCGACCGAGGAAGCACTTCAGGGAGCAAGAGATATCATCGCCGAATGGGTCAACGAAAATGTGGAATTGAGGAAGAAAATGCGTGATCTCTTTATCAATGAAGGTACATTTGTTTCTAAAGTTTTGCCAGGAAAAGAAGCTGAAGCGATTAAATATAAGGACTATTTCGATTGGTCAGAACCTGTGAAAACAGCGCCTTCGCACCGAGTGTTGGCCATGAGAAGGGGAGAAAAAGAACTTTTCTTGATGTTGGATTCTTGTCCTGAGGAATTGTCTGCCATTGCTTTGATGGAAAAAATGATCTTGGAAGATGCTGCCAATACCTCGGTAGAGCAAGTGCGTTTGGCAATCAAAGATTGTTACAAAAGACTTCTCAAACCTTCTATGGAGACAGAAGTCAGACTTTTTACCAAAAAGAAAGCGGATGAGGATGCAATTAAGGTTTTCGCCGAGAACCTGAGACAACTCTTGCTTGCAGCACCTTTGGGAGAAAAATCAGTGATGGCAATAGACCCTGGATTTAGAACGGGTTGTAAGACAGTTTGCTTGGGACCTCAAGGGCAGTTATTGAGTTTTGATGCCATCTATCCAAACGAACCACAGAAGCGAACTGCAGAGTCAGCTGCAACAATCAAACACTTGGTAGAGAAACACCAAATTCAAGCCATTGCTATTGGTAATGGAACTGCAAGTCGCGAGACAGAAGCATTTGTGAAAGCGATAGGTTTACCAAAAACTGTCATCGTCACGATGGTCAATGAAAGTGGAGCTTCAATCTATTCAGCTTCAGATGTAGCGAGAGAAGAGTTTCCCGATCAGGATTTGACCGTGAGAGGAGCAGTTTCGATTGGAAGAAGATTGATGGATCCTTTGGCAGAATTGGTAAAAATCGATGCCAAATCAATCGGAGTCGGTCAATATCAACACGACGTCGATCAATCAGCTTTGAAAAACTCTTTGGATGATACAGTCATGAGTTGTGTGAATGGTGTCGGTGTGGAAATCAACACAGCTTCCAAGCAACTGTTGACCTATGTGTCAGGTTTGGGGCCTGTTTTGGCTCAAAATATTGTAGCATACCGAACAGAAAATGGTCCTTTCAAAAGCAGATCTGAAATCAAGAAAGTTCCAAGGTTGGGAGATAAAGCCTATGAGCAAGCCGCAGGTTTCTTAAGAATCAGAAATGCCAAAAATCCATTAGATTCCTCAGCAGTGCATCCTGAAAGATATGAATTGGTTGAGAAAATGGCCAAAGATATTGGGGCAAAGCTTACAGATTTGATGAGTTCGGAGGAGTTGCGATCTAAGATTATTCTGAAAAATTATGTTTCTGAGACAGTGGGTTTACCTACACTTCAGGATATTATGGAAGAACTTTCGAAACCCGGACGTGACCCAAGGGAAGGATTTGAATTATTCAGCTTTCAGGAAGGTGTGAATGAGATGAAGGATTTAAAAGTCGGCATGAAGCTGCCTGGGATTATCACGAATATCACCAAATTTGGTGCATTTGTAGACATTGGAGTTCATCAGGATGGCTTGGTGCATTTGAGCCATTTGGCAGATAAATTCATCAATGATCCCAATGAGGTTGTCACTGTAAATCAAAAAGTGGAGGTCACTGTGATGGAAGTCGATATTCAGCGAAAGCGAATAGGTTTGAGTATGAAGTCTGATCCTTTTGCCGAGCGAGGAAAGATCAAAGCAAAAGATAAAAAAGAAGAACCAAAAGAAGCAGAGGGAGATTTAGCCGCAAAATTGGCCATGCTGAAAGGAAAATTTAGATAACTTGATTATTCGAAATGACACCATTAGGTGAATATATCAATGATAATTACGCGAATAATCGGCAACAGTCATCTGACCACAGCTGATTGAAATGAACTTCAAAAAATATCCTAAGTAGCTACTGCTGTGAAAGCGGATATAAATTAGTAATTCTAAAAGCCTTCAAAACAGCTGTTTTGAAGGCTTTTTTTTGAGACACTTCAGTTTTTCACAAAAAAGAAACTCCATTTGTCTAATAAAATATAATGTTGTTTACACTTTTATAGCTTTATACTATTCGTTTTATACTCCTAATCAAAAACCCACTTCCTCGATTCCTCACTTGTCTACCATGATGGAATTAACCAATAACTCAATCAACCTTTCCACTTTATTACCAGTATGGACAACTATCTCGTCAATCACAGCGGACAAGTATCTTGCGTTTTAAGTCTCACGTCTCATTTCTCACGTCTCAAATCTATTTCAGACAAATACTGTCATTATAAGGTTTATTTAATAAACATATAGATGTTATTTAAAATAACATTATTATCTTAGCTCTTGTTAAATCAATAAAGCTATGGAAGACATCACAAAAATCAGCCTCACACAAAAGACCTTGCCATCAGGGAATTGTCAAGTGAAATTTTTTATTGAAGACGAGCAAAAGCCACAATACGGATATTTGTTGGTCAATGAACCCAAGTCAGTCGGAGAGATATTGGAAGAGATCAAAAGTAGGATGGAGCAGCGCAGAATGGCAAATCCATTTTCAGTAAAGCAGCCGCTTAAAGACGATCATAATTTCTATCTTTATTCAGCTTAATCTTACTGCTTATGTTCCTGTCCAAAAACATCAAATTCCTGCGTACATCTCAAAATATCACGCAAGCTGAACTTTGCGAAAAGCTAGGTGTACAGCGATCGATGATCTCTGCCTACGAAGATGGTCGCTCGGAGCCGAAGTTGTCTTCCTTGACCGTAATCGCGGAATTGTTTGATGTGACGATGGACGAGTTGCTTTACCATGATATTCAGGAGAAGGGAAGGAAGGCTATCCAAAATAGGTCAACTAAAATACTTACCATTGCTGTAAATGAAGATGATCAGGAAAATATTACCATGGTAGGTCAAAAAGCTTCGGCAGGCTACCTCAATGGTTTTGCTGATCCGGAATACATGGAATCATTACCTCAGTTCAGATTACCAAATCTATCAACCAATCAAACTTACAGAGCATTTGAGATTGCAGGAGACAGTATGCTGCCTTTGGTCCCAGGAACATTGATCATTGGTGGATATGTAGAGCAATTGAAGGATATCAAAAGTGGCAAGACATATATCTTGGTCACCACAACAGAAGGGGTAGTTTACAAACGTGTTTTTAACTACCTGTCTGAGAATGGCAAATTATTTTTAGTATCGGACAACGAACATTACAAACCTTATGAAATAAAAGGCGAGGATGTGATGGAAGTATGGGAAGCACGAGCATTTATCAGCACAGATTTCCCCAATCCCAAAGACCGCAATAACCCTATCACCAATGAAGATCTTTCCAAAATGATTTTAGATCTGAAAACTGAAATTGTGAAAATGAAGGGTGAGAAATTATAAATAGTGAAAATGACTACCATGTCACCTCGATCCCGAAAGCATTCGGGAGAGAGGTCTCGTCCTATTAATTACACAAAAGAGTATGATAAGGAAATTAGAGTAAAAAGTACACTTCGAGATTTCTCCCTTTGGTCGAAATGACTACTACGTCACCTCGACGCAAGGAGAGGTCTCGTCTTATTAATTATACTAAATAATATCATAAAGAAGTTAGAGTAAAAAATACATTTCGAGATTTCTCCCTTTGGTCGAAATGACCTCCATGTCACCTCGAAGCAAGGAGAGGTCTCGTCTTATTAATTATACTAAATAATATCATAAAGAAATTAGAGTATAAAATACATTTCGAGATTTCTCCCTCTGGTCGAAATGACCTCCATGTCACCTCGAAGCAAGGAGAGGTCTCGTCTTATTAATTATACTAAATAATATCATAAAGAAGTTAGAGTAAAAAGTACATTTCGAGATTTCTCCCTTTGGTCGAAATGACCTCCATGTCACCTCGACCCTATGAGAGGTCTCGTCCTATTAATTACACAGAAGAGTATCATAGAGAAGTTGGAGTATAAAATACACTTCGAGATTTCTCCCCCTGGTCGAAATGACCTCCATGTCACCTCGACGCGAGGAGAGGTCTCGTCCTATTAATTACACAAAAAAGTATGATAAGGAAATTAGAGTATAAAATACACTTCGAGATTTCTCCCTCTGGTCGAAATGACCTCCATGTCACCTCGACGCAAGGAGAGGTCTCGTCCTATTAATTACACTAAATAATATCATAAAGAAGTTAGAGTAAAAAGTACACCACGAGATTTCTCCCTCTGGTCGAAATGATCTCCATGTCACCTCGACGCGAGGAGAGGTCTCGTCCTATTAATTACACTAAATAATATCATAAAGAAGTTAGAGTAAAAAGTACATTTCGAGATTTCTCCCTCTGGTCGAAATGACTGCAATAAAAAAAGCCAACTTTCGTCGGCTTTTTATTCAATCTATAAATAAGTTGGATTAATTTTTAATCTCTCCTTTTTCAGCTTTTTCTACTAATTCATCATTAGCAGTAATCAAGATCTCTACTCTTCTATTTTTAGCTCTTCCTTCGTCAGTTTCATTCGAAGCTACAGGCTTGTCAAATGAATATCCGATGGTTACCATTCTTGGATCTTCAATTCCTTGCATCTTCAAATAATTTCTTACTGATGCAGCTCTTTTTTCAGATAGATCTAAATTGTAGTTATATGCGCCTCTATTATCAGTATGGCCTTCAATAGAAAGATCTGTATCAGGATACTCTTTAAGAATCTCGGCAAATTTCATGATGTTTTCTTGCGCTTGTGGTGTCAATGAAAACGAATCAAAACCAAATAGAATCCCTGAATCGAAAGTCAATTTAATGGCTTCACCAACTCTTTCTACTTCAGCGTCTTTGACTTCATCTTCGATTTTTTTGGCCTGCTTATCCATGTAGATACCAATTGCAGCACCTGCAGCACCACCTACGATGGCTCCAATAGCTGCACCTTTTCCAGCTTCACCACTTTTATTTCCGATAACAGCACCAATAGCTCCACCGGTACCTCCTCCGATTGCAACTCCCTTTTCCGTGTTATTCCAGCTAGCACAGCTGAACAAAAATACCGCACCCAAAATTTGAGCGAAAACACTTTTCATAGACTTTAGATTTTTCATAATAAATAATACTTGGTTATAGTTTTAAAAATCCTTCCTTGATTTTCGAAACGGCATCATAGGAAGAATCAATGTTATAGATACCTTTCCCAAATTCATGCCAAAAACCATCACCGCAGTCTATGAAAGTTCCTCTTTTACTTGGTTTGCCTTCCCTAGCCTTGTCGTAGTCATAATCAGGTAAAAAAACATAGGATAATAATTCTTTTGTTTTTTCCCAATTCAGTTCTTTCTCCTTTCCATTGATCGTTGCAAGCGCTTTTCTGATAGAAAATTTCATGGTTAAAGCAATTTCCAAAGTTTCTTCATGATCGATCTTTAGAAAATTAATGATCAAAGGGGCTTCTTTTTTACTCGTTTCATAAATGGCCTGAATGATTTCTTGTGACATATATTGCCATTCCTCTTGATTTAAAGGGACTGTTCTTGTGATTTTTCCATGCAAGTCTTTTGCTAACAATCTCACACCTCCCTCTTCGTCGTCAAGTTTCTTATTCGACCATTTTGAAGTAGCGTATAAATTTTTCAATGGCTTCTCCCAAGCTTGATGCAATTCACCAACATAGTTGTAGTTGTCCTCCAAAGTAAACCCCTCATCCAAAATTTCTTCATCACTCATGTCCTCACGATGGGTATATTCCAAATCAAGTTGGATATTGAGAAAAGTTTTTTCAAAGCTGATTTTCAACTTAAACGTATGACTAAATGGTGGAGGAATACTCCCTGAGTCAAAATCTATTTCAATTCTTGTTAGGTCTTCTGTCTTTAAATGCATTTTCTGTAAGGTTAAATAGGAATTGGTTGATTAGGTTTCTAGGTTGAAGTTGTAGTTATAAACCGTAAAATCAGTTCCTCAATTTTAGGCTCTTTTTGACTTGTTATGTAGTAAGCTTTTTATTCGTCAAGTTGTGTAATCTATTGTCTCGCGTCTCATTTCTCTTCAAAAGTTTTAGAAGAATTCGCTACCATTCGATTGATTTCATCCATTTCGGATTTGCTCAAATCTCGCCACTCTCCTAAAGGTAAATCAAGCTGTATGTTCATAATTCGGACACGCTTAAGTCTTGTTACCTCGTAACCCAAATACTCACACATTCTACGAATCTGTCTGTTGAGGCCTTGGGTAAGGATGATGTTGAATTTATTTTTTCCGATCTTTTTTACCTCACACTTTTTGGTGATGGTGTCTAAAATAGGAACTCCATTTCCCATCTTTTCCAAAAACTCAAAAGTAATTGGCTTATTGACGGTGACGATATACTCTTTTTCGTGATTATTTCCTGCCCTCAGTATTTTGTTGACGATATCTCCATCACTTGTTAATAAGATGAGCCCTTCGCTCGGCTTGTCCAATCTTCCGATTGGAAAAATCCTTTTAGGGTGCTTGATGTAATCTATAATATTATCCTTTTCTGCTTTGATATCTGTCGTACAGACTATTCCAACGGGTTTGTTGAATGCGATATATACAAAATCATCTTTTGGAGGACTGATCAATTTTCCGTCAACTCGAACTTCATCACCAGGAAAAACCTTCGTTCCCATCTCAGGAACTTTGCCATTGATGGTCACTTTTCCTTGTTCTATAAGCTTGTCGGCTCCTCTTCTTGAGCAAAAACCCACTTCGCTGAGATATTTGTTGACCCTTGTCGCTTGTGATTCATTCATCGATGCAAATTTAGACCTAATTTTCGCATATTCTGAATCTTTACATAAGAATCCCATCATCTCATTCTATTCCATACTAGATTTGATAACGCTTCTTAAAACTTATCAAGAATACTTACCATTTGCATCATTTTCTTTTGTTTGATCCCTATAATTTTTTTAAATTAATTCTTAATAAATCACAAAATAACGCACTATGGAAAACAAGAATTTTAAGTCTGTTGGAATTTGGTTGGATCAGTCCAAAGCCCATTTTATAGGTTTCGAGGAAGGTGAGGCTACGTTTATAGAAACACTCATTTCCCCCCACGAAAGAATAAAGCGTGAGGAAGGTGAAGAGAATGATACTTCAAGGTTTTCTCCAAATCCTTCATATTTGTCAAATAACGAGTATCGAAAAAATAACATCACCCAAAACGAACTGAATGAATATTATAAGATGCTAGAAGACAAAATTGGTAAGTTTGATGATATCCTTCTTTTTGGACCTGGAACAGCTAAAGATCAATTCAAAAACAGGTTAGGAGAGAATAAAGCATTCGGTAAAAAATGGATTTCTGTACAGAATGCTGATAAAATGACCGATAATCAGCTTTTGGCTTTTGTAAGAGAGTTTTATAAAAGTTGATAAATAGACTATTAAGCCTTCGCGTTCTTTTAAATCATAATATTTACTTTTATGCGAAGGCTTATAGAATTTCATTAACTCAATAAATCAACTTCTTTAAATTTGATATACTTCTCCAAGTCATCGTGAAGGATATCCCGCAATTCCTTTTCATTCTCTTTCCTCGTCTCGGTGAAAAGAAACCCAAAAACTCCAAATTGATTTAAAGGATATTTTCTTACATGAAGTGGATTTTCAAAATCATTAGCAATCGCCTCATAATCGAATGATTCAATTTCTTCCAATTTGAATTTGGCCTGCTTGTCTAGAAGAATTAGACTGTATTTTTTATCTTTTCTGTTTTGGAAAATTGCTTTCCAATCAGGTTTTTTGGACTCAAAGAAATATTGATAGGAATTCACACCGTAAGCAAACCAAGTCAAATCAGCAGTCGTACACCAACCTCCAAATCGCATAGGGTTGACCTCAATTGGGATAATTTTACCGGTTGAATCCACACGTATTTCGATATGCAAGGGGAAATTTCTGATCGTCTTCTTACTTCCAATGGCACGCAAAAACTCCATCAATTGATCATGAAGTTGATTGATGACTTCCTCCGAACTATAATACCAACGGTCGCTGACATCTTTTTCGGAGATAAAGACATGATGAAGGATATTTAGGATAACAGGCTCTCCATTTTTATCGAAATAGCAATCAAAAGCGTATTCTTCCCCTCGAATATATTCCTCCAATAGAAAATCCGTATTGTCAATGACCTCTTTTGGATAAAGTGCTTGCGTGTTTTTTATCTCTTGTTGAATTTCAGCTACAGTCTGTGGCCAATCATCGGCATGATCAACTTTGTGTACAGCGATGCTGAAAAAACCCACAGCAGGTTTTACAATCAAAGGAAATTTCAATTCTGAAACATCTAATGATTCCAATTCACCAAATGGAACTGATTGAAAAAAGTAATCAGGGTAAATATCTTTGATCAACTGCCTGAATTTGTATTTATTCTTAAAAAGTTCAATCAACTGAGGGAATCTCGTGCCGCTTGCATTTCGCTGAACCCAGCTTATGGAGTTTTCTGAGTTCGTATAGATGGAGATTTCTTCATTTTCTTGAATCTGAGCTTTTGCAGCATCCTCAGAAATCCAGTTGATGTTTCGGTTTTTAGCCAATTCCTTAGCCTCGGATGTTGCAACTACTGGAAATTGAAATTGCTCAATGGTTTCTAAAAGAAAATCGGAAACAAATGGGTAATCTAATAAAATCATATGGGGGAATTTTCCTGTAAAGGTAATATTATCTTAATTTAATGTTGATTTGTTTTACATCTTTGGTAAGTTTAAATGCGGCTTTTTCAAAACTTGGAGCACCGACAAGGCTCGCTGCATTATTTGAAAAACCATAGCCGTCTTTAGGGATTCCAAATGTGTTTGTTCTCAGCTTTCCTGTATTTTGGCTGTCGTGAAAAAGTGAAATGGCATAAGTCCCTTCTGGAAGATTTTTGAAAGTGTGAGTGGCTTTATTATTTATGATTTTGATAGAGGCATTTTGAAAAGCCAGTTTAGGTTGATCAGGGAAACCCTCAGGTCCTTGGAAAAGCAGTATTCTGATCACCCCATTTGAATTGGAAATGTTGTTGACTGTCAAAGTGAGTTCTTGATGATCATTTGAAGAGTTAGTTCCAGACATAAGAAAAAGAGTCAGCAATAAATTCAAAAGCATATTTGAGAAGTTTTTGTTCGGTTAATTTTTCCTGAGTCAGTTTTGACAAATTCAGGTAAGAAATAGATGTTTTTCGGACAATGGTATTTTTGTAATTTACCTTTAAGCTCAGTTAGCAATTCCTGCGCCTTTTTTTCCTCTTTTGAGGAGGTCTCAACAAATAAAACTACCTTTTCCCCTAACTTTTGATCTCTTTGCCCAATGACAAAAAAGGAAACATCTCCATAAATAGGATTGATATACTTACCCAATTGAGCTTCTAAACTTTCCGCTTGGATTTTTATCCCGCCTGAATTGATAGTAAAATCAGCTCTCCCAATCCATTTAAAGGAATGCATATCAATTAACTGAACTAAGTCATTCGTCTGCAAGCGTTTTTCCTTAGCCATTGGAGCTTCAACCCATAGTCTATTTTCATGATCAGTTCCAATGCTTACGTCAGGTAGAATTCGATAGACTAATTCGATTCCTTCAATTTTGGCTAAGGCTACATGGGAAACTGTCTCAGTCATGCCATAAGTTTGATAAGCATTGATTTCTGATTGAATGATTCTATCAATCAAATCAGCTGAAGAAGGAGCACCGCCAATAATAAGGATTTTGATGTTGGGGAGTTTTTCTCTAGCATCTTTATCAGCGAGACAGGCTTCTACTTGAAGAGGAACCATGGCACAGAAATCGAATTTTTGGGCTTTATCAAAGTTCTGTAAAGGATTCATTTCAGGTGGTGTCAAATAGATGTCAGCATCCCAATTCATTCCTCTTACCAACATCATTTTCCCACCAATCATCTGAGTATTGAGACAAACTAATATTTTTGAACCTAATTCAATTTTAAAAAATGATTGAGTAGCCGATGCTGAAACTTCCATTTGAGATCTGCTGATAGTGATCTTTTTTGGAGTTCCTGTAGATCCAGAGGTTTGGAGTTCAAATTCTTCTTTACCATTCAGCCAATCTTGACAAAAGGCCAAAGTTTGATCAATATACTCGTCTTTAACAAACCAATTTCCAGTCTTTATTTGCTCAAATGTATAATTCTGATTGTTGTAGATGAAGCTGCCCATAATTTTTGATTGCCACAAGATAATGCCTTTCTTAAAATTCAACAAAATTCAAGCAAGCCTGTTATCTTGCAGAAAAATAAAAAAAGGAAAAATCATGACTATCGATTGGAAAACCGAAAAGGAATACGAAGATATAACCTACAAAAAATGTAACGGAGTAGCCAGAATTGCCTTCAACAGACCTGAGGTAAGAAATGCTTTTCGTCCAAAAACCACAAGCGAATTGTATGATGCTTTTTACAATGCGATGGAAGACACTTCGATCGGTGTAGTTTTACTTTCGGGTGAAGGTCCTTCTCCGAAAGATGGGGGGTATGCATTTTGCTCCGGCGGCGATCAGCGTGCTAGAGGACATCAGGGATATGTGGGCGAAGATGGCTATCACAGATTGAATATCCTTGAGGTGCAGCGTTTGATTCGATTTATGCCAAAGGTAGTGATCGCAGTTGTACCAGGTTGGGCAGTAGGAGGTGGGCATTCACTTCATGTGGTGTGTGATTTGACTTTGGCTAGCAAGGAACATGCGATTTTCAAGCAAACGGATGCTGATGTGACGAGCTTTGATGGGGGATACGGTTCAGCGTATTTGGCCAAAATGGTAGGTCAGAAAAGAGCGAGAGAAATATTTTTCTTAGGAAGAAACTACTCAGCACAAGAAGCCTACGACATGGGTATGGTCAATGCGGTCATTCCTCATGATGAATTAGAAAATACGGCTTATGAATGGGCTCAGGAAATTCTAGCTAAGTCTCCAACTTCTATCAAAATGCTCAAATTTGCATTTAATTTGACGGATGATGGTTTGGTTGGTCAGCAAGTTTTTGCAGGTGAAGCAACGCGCTTAGCTTACATGACTGATGAAGCCAAAGAAGGTAGAAATGCATTCTTGGAAAAGAGAAAGCCGAATTTCAAAGATGTCAAATGGATTCCTTAAAAATTTAGATTTTAGAAGGTAGATTTCAGATTGTAATGGAAGGAAAGTAGTTTGGCTAAAGCCATAAGCTAGCTCTGTAAAACTCTAAAGGATGGGCTAAAGCACCATCCCAATTGATTTAAAAAAGCTTTCTTTATTTCAATTGCCTCCTGCTTTAGCTGGAGTAAATATAAATGTCAAGATTCAAAAGGGGCTTTAGCCAAATCTAAAATCTAAAATCTAAACTCTACAATCTTAAATCATAAACCCGTACTCACATGAAGCACTTCGAAACAGCTTACACAACCCACGATAAGAAGGAATTGTACCTACAAGCATGGATGCCGGAGGTTCCCAAAGCTGCACTGTTGTTGGTTCATGGATTGGGGGAACATAGCAGTAGGTATCAGCATTTTGCTGAGAGGCTGGTTCGAGAAGGAATTGCTGTATTTACTTTTGATGGGAGAGGTCATGGTAAATCATCTTTACCGAAACCGACTGCTTATTTTGAAAATTATGAAGATTATCTCAAAGATATTGATGCCTTATTTTACAAAGTAAAATCGTTTTGTAAGGGTTTACCCACCTTTATCTTCGGTCATAGTATGGGAGGTGGACTTGTTGCAAAATATGTTCTTGACTATAATTCAAATGCTAATGGAGTCATTTTGAGTGCTGCGGCATTGAAACCTGCAGATAATATATCCAAGGCTTTGATTGCCATTTCTTCTTTTGTAAGTAAGCTGGCTCCAAAATTAAAAGTACTCAAGCTTGATAGTAAATTGATCTCACATGATCCAGAAGAAGTCAAAAAGTATGATGAAGATCCACTGGTATATTCAGAGGCTATACCGGCAAGGACTGGTTATGAATTATTGAGATTGATGCGGGAAACGGAAGATAAATTTAATCAGTTTAACCTTCCAGTGCTGATTCTACATGGAACGGATGACCAACTCACCAACCCACAAGGTAGCGAAATGCTTTTCAGAAAGGCGAATGTGGAAGACAAGACTTTTCTTAAATATCCTGGCCTTTATCATGAATTACTCAATGAATTTGAGAAAGAAAAAGTCCTAGAAGATATATTAAAATGGATCAATGAAAGGTTATAAATATTATTTTCATATCTATCGGCTTTCTTAACAGTAGCCATTTATAATATTATATGAAGTCCATTATAATCAGCTGTAGTTTGTTGGCAGTTGACTAATGATTATTATTTTTCATTGTTTTATTCTGTTGCCTGTGTTATCTCCCTGATTTTTCCGTCTAGTCTTTCAGATTCAATTAAGATGGCTTCGAAAAATTCATTTACTTGTTCTTCTTCAAGACAATCTCTTTCCGCTAACAAGACCTGCACTAGTCCCATCAAGTTAGCTAGTGGGCGACGCACCTCGTGACTTTGAACCCAAGCGATTTTCTTTAATTTATCGTATTGCAGCTCTAAATCTCCTTGGTTTTTTTTGTATTCGGATATATCCTTCACAAGTTGACTGACTCCAATCATTTCATTTTTGGTGTCATAGACTGGATAAAGTGTAAATTCTAACCAAACCCTCTGACTATCTGAAAGGTTAACTTCCTTTTCGAACTTTGAGATACCGCCTTCGAGCGCTTTTTTAAAGTTGATATTGAATTCTATACTTGTTTCTGGAAAAATAAAATCCCTAAAATCATCACCCTCATCCATTGTCTTTTGATGTGCGCTCACACAAAATTCACCAGCGACTTTGTTCATGGCCAACACTTTGAAGTTTTTATCAATTAACACAATACAATCAGGAGTGCAGTCAAGTATAGCTTTAAGTTTGTTTTCTGAGGCTTGTAGTCTAATTCGTGATTTTTGATCTTTTGTATTTTCTCTAAAAATCATGAAAGCACCTTCATCAAAAGGAATGGTGATTCCAACATAAAAAAGATCTAATTCTTTATTATAAGCCTTAAAATCGCTTATTTTTTGGGTTTTCAGTGCTGCCAAGGAAGCATCTAAAAATCCACCTTCTATGTTTGATTCCGATAATAAGTTTACCAAATCATGACAAGATGAATCAGAATTTAGATTGAGAAATCTTTCTGCTGACCGATTATGTGAGACAATTTTGCAGTCTTTATCTAAAAGTATAAAGCCATCTGAAACAGACTCAAGAACTTTAAATGGATTTTTAAAACTCTCAAAAC
Source organism: Belliella aquatica (assembly GCF_014637795.1). Taxonomy (GTDB): domain Bacteria; phylum Bacteroidota; class Bacteroidia; order Cytophagales; family Cyclobacteriaceae; genus Belliella; species Belliella aquatica. Next base: position 154,572 of record NZ_BMFD01000004.1, read on the forward strand.
ATTGGGTGGAATTATTTTCTTCTAGTCCCTTTTCAAACCCAATTGAAAAAATACCAAGAGGATTATTGTGACGATTTGATAATAATGAAAAAGCCCATTGACTATCAATTGTATCTTTACCGAACGGTTTTTTGAGATCTACTACATAACTTTTGTTTGGGTTTATGATGCAACTTGTTGCTGTCTCAATTGCTTTTTGAATATCTTCCGTAACTACCGTTTCAGTAAAATATTTTCTTTCATGAATGTCATCATAGCTGTTGAATTTTTTACTGAAAAAATCATTCACGTATACATACTTCCCTTCCATGTCCGTAATCACAACATAAAAAAGTCCTGATTTCTGTAACCAATCAGGCAAATAATTTTCAAACTTTGTTAATGACTCCATTTATTAAGCTCCTACTCAGTGGGTAATTAATCCTTAAGATTATTATTTTGTTTTAAAAATAGGATATAAAATCCTTATTTAGAACGTTTTGAATAATAAAAAAATAAGATACAGTTGTATTATTTTGTAATACAAAAAAAGTAATATCAACTAATTACATATAGATTTAACTAGATGTTTTACTGTGGTTTATTTAATAACAAGCAGAGGGAGATGAGTATGATAAGACATTTTTACAGAGTCACTTTCGTCAAATAAATATTCGAAGAAGGTTTTTTTCTTGTAAAACATGACTACCATTGCGTCTAATTTATCATGCAATGTTTCTTCTATTCCAGAAAGAACGGAATTTGCTTGTACGATTTTGGTAGTAAACTGAATTTTTTGAGAATTAGCTGAAAGGTAACTTTCTAAACTGTTGAAATTCGCTTGAGTTTCTTTATTCCTTTCTGTATCCACATGGATAAATTCATAGTGGAAACCCATTTTTTTGGTGATCCCAATTAATTTTTGGTAATATTTATTTTCTGATTGATCAAGTTCAGTCCCAACGACCATTCTAGAGATATTCTCCCATTTTGCTTCTGAAGGGACAGCTATTACAGGAACTTGGCTTTCCTTAATTACGTGTCCTGTGTTAGAACCAAAAAGTGCTTTTTGAATACCACTTGCTCCTTGTGTTCCCATGATAATCAAATCATAATCCTCTCGGAAAGCTTTTGACGTCACCGCTGTGGAAACTGTTCCTTGTACTATTTGATAATCAATTTTAAGACCTTCGTCTAAAGCCAATTCTACAGCTTTTTTCATGGCTTTTTTGGCGTCCGACTCTATGCTATCCACTATTTGCGCGGCATTAGATGCAAAATCATAAACGGCATAAAATGCAAAAAGCAAAGTGATTTGCGTGTCTCCCTGAGATTTTGCCAAGTGTTTGGCGAATGTTAATGCATTGTTGGCATTGTCAGAAAAATCAGTAGGAACGAGGATTTTCATAGTCTTATCAGGTTAGAACAACAATATATGAAAGTTTCAATTTAAGAACTATGATTAAGGTCAGTGAACCATTAAATTTTTGATTCCAAAAATCTTTCATTTTTATTTACAAATAACAGGGTAAATGGACGCGGCTATTGTAACATAGATCACAATTTTCCCTATTTATAAAATGTAATTTTGAGATTATAAGAAGTCAGAATACGTAAAATTGAATTGAAAAATAAGCCACAAATATGCAAAAGCACTTAAAATTTATATTTTCATTAATTTTTGGATTGGCAATTAGTTTCCAATCTAATGCACAATTTGAAAATTTAATCAAAGCAAGGTTACCTCAAAAATCAGAAATCAAACAATTTGAAGATGATGGACTTGCACACTTTAGCTATGCAATCTATGCTGAAGGAAATATTATACTGGTAGATCCAGGGAGAAATCCTCAGCAATATTATGATTATGCTAAGGAAAAAAACGCCAAAATTGTTGGCGTAATAGAGACTCATCCACATGCGGATTTTGTAAGTTCTCACCTTGAAATACATCAGACTACCAGCGCGCCAATTTACATTAGTGAGCTTGTCAATGTTCATTATGATTTTGTAGGTTTTGATGAAGGGGATGTAATTACTTTAGCTGAAGGAGTAAAGTTGAAGGCTTTATTTACGCCGGGACATTCGCCAGATGGAATTTCCATAGTCTTGGAAGAAGATGGGGTTGATATTGCTGTATTTACTGGAGATACACTTTTTATAGGTGACGTGGGTAGACCTGATTTGAGAGAGTCAGCTGGAAGCATTCAGGCACAGCGTACGGAATTGGCGAAAATGATGTACCATAGCACCAGAGAAAAATTAATGAAATTGGATGATGGTGTGCTTGTCTATCCAGCACATGGTGCAGGTTCACTGTGTGGAAAGTCATTAAGCACCGACAAGGTCAGTACTATCGGACAAGAGAAACTCAGTAATTATGCACTTCAGGAAATGACTGAAGAGCAATTTGTTGCTGTCTTACTAGAGGATCAGCCATTTATTCCAAAATATTTTCCTTACAGCGTAGAAGTCAACCGAGAAGGAGCTGAGGCATATCAGAAAGCAAAAGAAAGTGTAAAGATTTTAGCGGAAAACGTGCAGCCAAAAGAGGCTGTAATCATCATTGATGGAAGAAATCAAGCAGATTTCAAAGCAAGCCACATTCCCGACGCTATTAATATCATGAACGGAGCAAAGTTCGAGACCTGGTTGGGAAGTCTTGTGGCGCCAACAGAAGCATTTTATTTGGTAGCTGATTCAGAAGAAGAAGTAGCTGATTTGATCTCAAAAACTACAAAAATTGGCTATGAACCCTTTATCAAAGGAGCGTTTGTGTATTCTGGGAAAAAAGGAGAAAGCATGCCAACATTTGATAAATCGAGTTTTGATAGCAATCCAGAAGCCTTTACTATTTTGGATATTAGAAATAGAGGAGAGGTGGAGCAAAACCAAGTATTTGAAAATGCCATCAACATCCCATTACCTGAATTGATGGAGCGAGCCAAAGAACTCCCAACAGACAAGCCGATCGTAGTACATTGTGGCACAGGCTATAGGTCTGCGGCAGGGAGTAGCATCGTACATCAAATCCTCAAAGGAACAAAAATAATTGATATGGGTTCTGCAATTAAAGAATACAATCAATAAAGACAGTTTGTGGTTTATGGATTTTGATTGAGGACTATCTTCTGGGTAGTCCTCTCTTTTAAATAAGAGTCAATACCTATGGAAAAATATATCAAAATCGTTCAGGATGCCTATTTTGGCTACTTTGATTATCTCAAAAATGAAATTTTATATCCATCTTGGACCAACTACTTTTGGTGGCTTGTTGGCTTGTCTTTAGCAGTTTGGCTTTTGGAAATCTTTTTTCCTTGGAGAGAAAAGCAAGCGATATTACGAAAGGACTTTTGGCTCGATGGATTCTACATGTTCTTCAACTTCTTCTTATTTTCATTAGTGGCTTACAATGCCATTTCAAATATAGCTGTTGAAGCATTCAATGATTTATTGGGTCTTTTTGGCTTAGAAAATATGGTCTCACTCCATGTGGATACATGGCCTACGTGGGCACAATTTCTTCTTCTGTTTGTCCTTGCTGATTTTATTCAATGGAACGTTCACCGAGCTTTACACAAATATCCAGCGCTTTGGGAGTTTCATAAAGTGCATCACTCTGTCGAAGAAATGGGCTTTGCAGCACATCTCAGATTTCACTGGATGGAAACCATCATCTATAAGACTGTGCAATATATCCCCTTGGCAATGATCGGTTTTGGGTTGATTGACTTCTTTATAGTACATATTTTCACCACCGCTATTGGTCACCTGAATCACGCCAATCTTAGGATTACTTATGGTCCTTTGAAATATATCTTCAATAATCCAATCATGCATATTTGGCATCATGCGAAGAAGCTTCCCGAAGGTTCAAAAGGAGTCAATTATGGTTTGACACTGAGTATTTGGGATTACCTCTTTGGTACAGCTTATATTCCCAATGAAGGAAAAAACGAGCCTCTTGGATTTGATGGAATGGAAGATTTTCCAAAGACCTTCTGGTCTCAGATTTCCTACCCTTTTATACAAAAGAAAAAATGAAAGAAACGATTAACAATTGGAGATTCGTAATTCTCCTTTCACTTACGCTAGGATTAGCACCATTTGTACCAGAGCCACATATTTTTGGAAAGGTCAAATGGATTTTGGGTGGGGCAAATGGCATGCAAATGATGGATTGGTTTGATTTCTTCTTTCATGGAACTCCCTTTTTTCTGTTGCTGAGGTTAATCTTCCTGAAACTTAGAGACAAATTCAAACAGGATAAATCAATCCTAAGAGCTAAGTGATAAAGGTTACTGTTTCAAGAAGAGTACTGCCTTAATTTTGTAACACATTAAAGACAAATAGAAATATGTTTAACTTCTTTAAAGCACAACCAAAAAACTATAAGGATCTCAGTTCAGAGGATTTCAAAAATGGGATGACCGCTTCAGACGCTGTTCTGATTGATGTAAGAAGCCAAGGTGAATTCAAATCTGGCAAAATAAAAGGGGCGAGGAATATTGATATAATGGGTTCTGGTTTTGTAAATCAAATTCAAAACCTACCAAAAGACAAAACCTACTATTTGTATTGTCGAAGTGGGAATCGAAGTGGCCAAGCTTGTTCATTGATGGCAAAAAATGGTTTTGAAAATTTAAATAACCTAGCCGATGGAATCATGGGCTGGCCTTATGACATCGTATAAGATTGATTTTTGATTGATAGAAGTAGGTTGATTGAATTAAGCCCGGTAGTTTCTACTGGGCTTTTCTTTTGCTAATTTTATTCATTGTAATTACTTTTTGCCTGCTGCATTTGAAGTGATTGACATCTTCGGAAGCTTTCCCAGCATGCTTTGTTTTTCGACCTTGAACTCTCGCTCGCCACATGCGGAAGGAGGAAGGCTTCATCTCTCTGCGCATGATTTTGATGACGTCTTTTTCTGGAATCCCAAATTGTCGTTCAATGGCATCGAAAGAAGTGCGATCTTCCCAAGCCATCTCTACGATTCTATCTATTTCTTCGTCTTTTAGTGTCTGAATTTTATTCATACTTTTGAAACTTTGCCTAGCTTCAAATGTTTTCAATTTATGCAGGAAGTTAATGTCGTTTGGTTCAAAAGAGATTTGAGATTGAGAGATCACGAACCTTTAAAAAAGGCCATTGAGTCGGGTTTACCAGTGATTCTAGTCTATTTTTTTGAGCCAGAACTTGTAGCGGCACCCCAAAGTGATGACCGTCATTGGCGATTTGCTTTTCAAGGTTTGCAGGACATTAACTTACAATTGGCTTCTTATGACACCAAAGTCCATTTTTATTTCACTAATCCTTTAGAATTCTTCGAAAAACTTTCGCAAACCTATCAGGTCAAAACAGTCTATTCTCATATTGAAACAGGTATAAAAATCACTTTTGACCGAGATTTAAGAATGAAGCGGTTTTTTAAAGAGAATCATATTGTCTGGAAAGAATATGCACAGCAAGGAGTAAAGAGGGGAAGAACAAATCGAAAAAACTGGTCACAGGAATGGTATGCGATGATGTCTCAGCCTGTTCAGAATCCAGATTTAAGAAAAGGGAAATTCTATACCTTATCCAAAGCATTTGAAAGTATACTTCAGCAGGAAGTCATTCCAGAAGCATGGAAGGCAACCAATCCAATGATGCAAAAAGGAGGAGAACTCACGGCTTATAAATATTTCGAATCCTTCTTCGCTGAAAGGGTCAAAAATTACAACAAGCACATTTCAAAACCTGAGTTGAGTAGAAAAGGCTGTAGTCGTTTGTCCCCGTATATCGCTTGGGGAAATCTTTCTATTAGACAAGTTTTTCAAGCAGCCGAAGCAAGAAAAAAGGAAGGTTTTCAAAGTAGAAATCTTACTAATTTTCAATCTAGATTAAGGTGGCATTGTCATTTCATCCAAAAATTTGAGATGGAATGTCGCATGGAAAAGGAGCACGTGAACACAGGTTTTGAGCACTTAGCAAAGCCACTTGATGAAAAGAAAGTCAAAGCATGGGAAGAAGGAAAGACTGGTTATCCTTTGGTGGATGCATGTATTCGCTGCCTCAAAGAAACTGGCTACCTCAATTTCCGTATGAGGGCCATGGTCGTATCCTTTTTGACGCATCATCTTTTTCAAGATTGGCGTGTGGGAAAAGACTTTTTAGCGAGACAGTTTTTAGATTTTGAACCAGGGATTCATTATCCACAGTTGCAAATGCAAGCAGGTGTAACAGGAATCAATACAGTCAGAATTTACAACCCAGTAAAACAGTCCGAAGATCATGATGAAGAGGGTGTCTTTATTAAGAAATGGGTTCCTGAATTAGAAAAGCTTCCAGCTACGTTGCTTCACGAGCCATGGAAAATTACAGGTATAGAACAAGAAATGATGTGCTTTAGGCTAGGAGAGGATTATCCTTTCCCTATTGTGAATTTGGATCAATCAGGTAAATACGCGCGTGATCAAATTTGGAATGCACAAAAACATCCAGCGGTCATCGAAGAAGCCAACAGAGTTTTGAACTTCCATACAGTGCCAAATCGCTGGCCTTGAGCTTTTGATTTTAAATTATTTCACGTATATTGTTATTGATAATTTAATTATTTGCACGTATGTCTAAACTAACTTTAAGTATCGACAATCAAGAAGTAATCGACTGGGCTAAATCATTTGCAAAAGATAACAACACCAGTGTGAGTTCATTAGTGGAGAAGTATCTCCTTTCATTGAAAAAATTTAATGAAAGAGAATTGATTTTATCTGATAGATTAAAATCATTGAAGGATGCTGGTCTGAGACCTAGTGAAAAAGAAATTGAAAAACATTTGTCTAAAAGAAGAAAACGTCAAATGTGATTATGATGAAAAGAATTTTTTTAGATACCAACGTGCTTCTTTCCTTTCATTTTTGTGATGCAGAGCCCATTCAGCAAAAAGCTATTGATCTGATTTTTCAAGAAATTCAAGAAAATAAGCTAAAAGGATTAATCAGTATTGTAACTTTTTATCAGTTGCTTTATTTCTTAGAAAAGAAATATGCTAGTGCCAAAATTGCCTCAAATAGGGCGTATGCCTATCTAGAATTGTTAGAAATCGGAAAATTCGAACCTGAAACTCTTAAGGGAATTTCTTACAATTATTGGCCAGATTACGAAGACGGATTGCAATATGCATCTGCACTGAGTTGCAATGCAGAAGTAATCATAACAACCAATTCTAAAGATTTTTTTGCTTCGAAATTAGAAGTTATCGATCCATTAAATTTTATTCTCCAAAGAGGGATAGTATAGTGTCAGGTTACGTAAATCCGCTTTCCAAAATTTAATTTGATGCACTGATAACTAATCTACTGATAACCGATAACAATTATCAGCAAGATTATTTGTGATAAATTCCCATGCTGGCCTCATTGTGGATAATCATATATTTCAATTACCCCACTTCTACATCAAAAGCACCATTGACAATCTCTCCATTGATTTTGACTTGGATCCAGATTCTGTAATTTCCGGGTTCAGGAAATGAGTAAGGGAAACTTACCATGCTGTGTTCTTCGTGCTCTTCACCGTAGAATTTTTCATGGTCCATATCCGCCATGAGTAATTCATCTCTTTCTTCATCTGTTAAGTCATTCAAAATGCGGATAACATTATCGATGCTGTCCGGAAAACTCAATCCAGATGGAAGGTTATTAAAACCGATCTTTCCTGAAGCAAAGCGATCTTTGAGCATTTGTTGTGAACCCATGGAATAGTTTCCAGTAGGATGGAGGTGGATATAAACAGAACCATCATGCTTTAATACCACTGCATGGCCCATCATTCCCAAATAAGGCTCTAAGTCCGCAGGTTGCCCTTCAGGATCAAAGAGTGCGAAATCAAGCGTGTACAGCTTTCCCGCATCAAATTCACCAGTTTCAGATTCCCAAATGGCTGAATAGCCACCGGGTAAATCTTTCTTGATTCCTGGTTTGCCACAAATCATAATCGCTGCATCTAGCATCTGAGGCTTTTGATCAGAAACCGGATTAGAAAAAGTGAAAGTGTCGTCTCTACCTAACACGAATTCTTTTTGACTGGCAAATGAAAAAGCACCCTTTTCAGGAATCGTCAATTCAGAAACAATAGTCTCTGAAAAGCCTGTAAAACGCGTGATATCTGCGAAAATATGATAATTTCCGGCAGGTAAATCGGGAATGCTTACTTGGTAATTTAAAGTATCGATGCGCTCCGGATGAATATGAGCAAATACATCCAAGTCATTTTTCCGAATCAAAAACATGTGCATCAATTTGCCATGATCCGGCACCATGTAGCTCAATTTTCTGGTAATCCTTCCCTGATTGAGTTCTTTTGGATCTATTGAAAGTAATAATTTATTGCCCTCAGAAGTGGATTCTAAAGTAGTACTTGCTGATAGGGGTTGAAAAAGGTATCTGGAATAAGTTTCTGCTTCTGCATCCCACCAACTTTTCCCAGCCCATAGAATCAAAAGCATACAGATCGATCCCAACGCAATCCCAATTTGATTTCTTCTAATTGAAGATTTACTTCTGATTTCGCCAGGTTCTCGGATACTTTCACTCATGGCCGAACTAATAATCGTGACCATTAAAATCACCAAAAATATACCTAAAGCAGCTAAAATCATCCCCAATTCTTGAGGCATATCTCTTTGTGCGGTAGGCATAGCCATAACAGGAATGATGGTTTCGTAGACTTCTCCATTTTCCTCCAGCATGATCTGCACACTTGATGTACCGGGTTCCATAAACCAAAGCTCACCTTCATATCGTCCTGCTTCACCCTCAACAGGTAGAATCTGATCTGCTTTTGGAGTTCCTTTCAATCCTGCTGACCAATATACTGGTCGAGCTTCAACTTTGAGATTAGCTGGAGCATCAGGAAGAACAATCGTTAAAGTGGCAGTTCCGGGAACCACGTCAGGTGGATTGATATTGGCAAGCACTCTGTAATTGCCAAGGAGTCCTTCGAAAGTCACCCCAGGACTTCCCACATGGCTACTGATAAGAATGCAGACAAATAATATTGAACAAATGCTGGCGAATCTTTTCATAAAATCTTATCTCTTTACCTGTGACATCCAATTTCCCCAAGCCAAAGCAATTCTCGAACTCAAGATTCCTATCAACAAGGCATACAATAAACCGATTCCTAAGTTAAAGATTGAATCAACCGATCCAGGATAAAACATATATCGGTAGTTTCCGTCAGGATTGACAAAATAGGGGAGAGAGAATCTCCCAAAAACCCAACCTCTTGCCTGTTCTGTCAATAGAAATTCTGAGAAATGCCACTGTGTAGGAAGGAAAAGAATCAAAAACGCTACTGCTAACATGGCTGCTAAAAGCCATTTATTCTTATCCTTATATTTTATCATCACAAAATCTACTGCCAATGCAGGAATGACTAGCAGCATTGGGAAATGGTAAGGTTGAAAGCGATCAACATGATTCAAAACAGGGCTTAATAAAGGCTCTGCAGAAAATAATGGAAGCAACCAAACCATTCCTGCCATTGTCAACATATAGATGACAGCCATCTTTGTAGCTGCGAATTTGAATGGTGAAGCCAAGGCCACTGAAACAATAAACAAAGGAAAAACAATCGCCGCTACTTGGTAAGGAAATACCTGATGCATGGAATTAGGATTGAAATATTCTGATGTCAGCGTATAGACCATCACCAAAAGAAACCCCGAGCTTAATGCAAAAAGCCATTGTAAGTGAGTTTTTGTTTGACCATTCATTTTAGATTTCATTCTATTTTGCGTAGAAATCACAGAAATCATTGCTCCAAACTGAATCATAATCATTCCAAGGCCTAAGAGCGCATGTGGAGGAGAAAGAATTTTCACATCTAACCCATATGTATTATGCCACCAATCATCGAAGGGAGCGGAAGTCAGCATGGCAAAAGCGCCCCAAATGCAAAACATCGCACCCAAAGAGCCATGGAAAATCCCCCAAAACTTAATGTTTTCAGCTTTTTCTTCCTTGGAAGCCCAAAAGCTGTTCTTAAGAACTTTTACCCCTGAGAAAACTCCAGAAATCACAGCACCCAAATAAATCACCATATGTGGAGGAGACAACAATCCATCTCTGCCCACAGTCATATGCCAAGAAATATCCCAAAGTAATCCCGTAGCGATGCAAAAGGATGCAAAAACAGAAGCATAAATGTAAGTTGGGATTACCTTTGATTTGGTTTCAATTTGCTCTATCGAAGGAGATAGAACGAGTGTATCGGAGTGGTTCATAGTAGTAAGTCTCTGATGAAGAATAAGATGAAGATAATTAATATTTTCAGAATGGAAATACAAGTAAATAAAGTAATAATTGAAAATAGAGAATAGTGTATTATATCAATTACGAATTACTTGAAAACTTTTTCAACCATTCACTCAGTAACTCAATCAACTCTTAAACTAATCTCCCAATAACTTAATTAACAAGTAACTTCATAGCTTAATCAATCAATCCCTCAATCACCTACTCACCCAATCCCTCAATAATCTGTTAAACTAATCTCCCAATAACTCAATTAACCAATAACTCAATCCCCAATTAACTCAATCATCTAATCCCTTAATCAACTTTTTATCAATAAAGCCCCGGCTTATAGATTACTCTGGCATTTTTTAAGACATCTTCTCTGTAGTAACTTACTTCCTTAAATTCTCCCTTGCTGTACATTTCCGCTTGATCTACAAAATGGGGGGAGAAAGGATTTCCACTTTGACCGCCCGCGAGTAGGGATTTAGCTCTAACTTTTTCTCCGAATTCAACAGCTGCCACAAAGCTATTTCCGACATTTCCGTACCATTTTTTGGTATTTGGATAGGCTCTACTGCCATAAGCAGCTAGTGAACCCCAAAGCGAAGAGTTGTAGCCAACTGGTAAACTCGGTAGGTCATCATAGAATTTCCCTTGAATTTTATTGGTCACACGTTGGAATCTGTTGATTTCTCCCCAAGGCGTATTCCATGTCCCAAAATCTTCTGCCAATCTTTCTACTGCTTTTTCGAATGCCGATATTTTCTGCTCTTCCGTAGTTTCGGTTGCTAGAAAATCAAAAATATAGGTATCCCATGCTCTTTCCATTCTTCTTCCTTCAGCCATCATTTGATTTCCCCAGAACACGGCCAAGGAAGTACCAACAGAATGAATGCCTGTTTTGAGATCCCAATCAGCCAAAATCCCGATTGGCTCCTTTAATTTTTCTTTTCTTGGATCACTAGAAGGAAGTTTACGATAAGCCTGCGCAAGTGCAGGAACCATCGGTTTGAATGCCATCAAAGTAGGCTCGTAAGCTACATCTGAAATCAAACTTTCTAAAGTTAGGTCCTTCGCTTCTGAAAGAATTCTTACCGCATTCAGTCCACGTGCATTTTCTGTATCCCAAGCGACATAGGCAGGATAATCTTCTCTTTTTGGACTGTCTTTTCCCAAAGCATTGAATGGATCTGAGTTGCAATGCTGAATCCATCCATTCTCAGGATTATGGATAAAAAGCATCTCTTCCACCTCGTGCAAACCTTTCCAATCAGTAGCTGGATTGCTGCCATCAACGACATTTCTCCAATCAAACTGAGGATCTCGGACTGGAATGAAGTTTCCGTGATAATAAGCAATACTTCCATCTTTATCCGCGTAAACCGTGCTGTTGGAAGAGTTGGTTTTCAAGTCCATATTGGCTTTGAATTCCGCATGGTTTTTTGTTTTTGTTCTTTTGTAGGATTGTGTAAGCGCTTTTTCTCGCTCCACCATCAAGGCAATCGCAATCCATTTTCCATCATCCTCCCGGATCACTGGCCCATGATGAGAGTAGTAAGCATTGAACTCATGCTCAAGTATTTGCTCACCTTTTTTATACTTTACTGAGATTTTCTTCTCTGTAAATGGTCTCCATTCGTTGCCAAACTTATAGTGGAATTTGCCATTTTTCTTCTCGACGGTTAGCGCAAAATGGTCAATTGCATCTGCCTTGGCTGAAGTGTGCATCCAGCCATTGTACTCATTGAAACCTTGGTAGATAAAAAATTGACCCCAGGTCACTGCGCCATAAGCGTTCAATCCATCTTCACTGACAACATGTACTTCTGGACGAAAATAAAAAGAGGTATGTGGGTTGATCATCAGCATCGCATTCCCACTTTTTGTCAATTTCGGCGCTATCGCAAAACCATTGGAGCCTTTTGGTTCTTCTTCCCAATCTCTTTCGGTGTAAGTTAAAAACGCATGCGCTTTGTTATCATAAAATGTTTTTAATCCATTGGGAGAAATGCTCTCAATGTCTCCGCCTATACTTCCTTCACTAAAAGTAAGCGCCATCCAAGGTTCGAACTTCGTCAAAAGCTTTGGTTTCACCTCAGGATGGGTATGGAGATAATAATTGATGCCTGCCGCCCATGCATTCATCAAATCTTTGAGCCAAGAAGGGCTATTTTCATATTCTTTTTTGACTACTTCAGGATCGATGTAGAGCTTCATTCTCAAATCAACGTAGAGCTGTGAAATCCCTTCGACTTCTGCCATGCGACCCATTGCATTGATAAAATTTGTTTCTACACGATTGAAATCATCTTCACATTGCGCGTAGATCATCCCGAATACCGCATCAGCATCTGTTTTGCCATAGATATGAGGGATTCCATATTGATCGCGGATGATTTCAGTGTTTTGGGCATAGGATTCCCATTTACTTAGCTCAACTTGTGCAAAAGCTTGTACAAAACAAAAGATTCCAACAAGTAGCAATAAAGGTCTTTTAAACATGGTGATTAGGTTATTTCTCTGATTTTTGAATTAAGTGCATAGAACACCTTCAAAAGCTAAAATAATCATTTGATCCGAAATCAAAAGCTGATAGAATTTGAGATGGACAAAATAGGTTTTGGGTGGTAATATTATTTCCTTGAAAATTAAATAGTCTTAACCTATTTCAATTATTTTTCTCAAAAACCTGATTGATAAAAAGGAGATGAAAGGGAAGTGCTTCTGTCCAATAGTCCCAAGTATGAGCACCCGGACGCTCTGTATATTCATGTGGGGTGCCATTTTCCAGAAGCAGTTGATGAAGTTGCCTATTTGTCTCTATCAGAAAATCATCAACGCCACAGTCTATCAATAGCGCAATGTTATTTTCTTTCATCTCTGAAATCAATCCAACAGCAGTATAGGGGCTAAAAGGATAATCATAATTGATGTTTCCAAGCATTTCTTGTTGACTTTTTTTACGCTCTTCTTGTGTGGATTCATTTCCAATCCAAGTTCTTACATCAATATTCATCACGCCGCTCATCGATCCGGCAGCGCTGAATAAATCAGGATGTTTGGCTGCAATCATCATTGCACCATGTCCTCCCATGGATAACCCAGTAATTGCTCTAGCATTTTTGTCTTTTTTGGTTGGATAATTTTGGTCAACAAATGGGATCAATTCTTTGCTGATATAAGTTTCATACTGAACGGAATCCATTAATGGGCTATCATAATAATAGGAAAAAGGAGCCACACCAGGAGTAACCAAAATCATTTGATATTGATCAGCGAGATTTTGAAGGAGGTTGGGTTTGGTGACATTTTTATGCCAATCCAAGTAATTCCCCCAAGCTCCATGAAGGACATAGACTGATGGGAAATCCTGATTTTTATCTTCACTGCCACTCGGCAATACTACAGTTGCTTTGAGTGATTTATTCATCGCTTTACTGAAGACTTCAATTGTATCTGTCTTGGCTTGGATAAAACTTGTACTAATAATTATGAGCAGAAGGGTGAATTTTAAAAATTTCATGGACTCTTTTGTTTTCAAGATTGACAATTTAATGAATTCAGTCTTAAATTAATTTAAAATGGATATTTTGAATAATTAAATTTGGATAAAAATTAAATTAGGATTAGTTTTCCCACTTAGTAAAACAATAAAAAATCTGAATAAAGTCAAAACTAAAGGTGTTAATTTTAACCAAGTCTAAGTTTTTCTAAAAGAGAATAGATGAAATAGTTTTTTAGATTTTAAGTGAAACATAGGAGATAGTTTTAATGATGATAATTTTTATAAAAGATTTTTGGAAGTTTTTACTAACTGGAACGGAATCAAGTCAAGTAATTATTTCAAATAAAAAATTTTTGATGCATGCCTTCTTTCTTAAGTTTCTTTTTGTCTTTTTTATCATTTTGATTCAAAATCTTTTATTCAACTCAAGGATCAATACTCAGAACTCAGTTTTTGATGGGGAAAATATTTATAAAATTTTCTTGAATGTGGTTATCCTAGCCCCACTTATAGAAGAATTTGTTTTTAGATATCATCTTAGGTTAAAATTTAAAAATGTTGTTTTTTCTGCTATAGCTTCTATTGTATTGTTTCATGATAGCTTCTTAAAACTTTCTCTCATTCTTTTATATTTCCTAACTATTTTTGTTTTCTTAAAATCCGATATTGAGGTTAAAAGATTGATTTTAGTTTTTGTTTCTTCATTTATGTTCGCGGTTTTACATTTGGATTTTGCTGAAAGTTATATCTCATTTGAATATTCAATATTCGTTTTTTTGCCACACTTTTTTGGGGCACTAGTTTACTGTTACGTCTTTTTTAAAAAGGGAATTTTTGTGTCTATTATGCTCCATATAATTTGGAATCTTGTTGGTTTTTTAAGTTTCCTTTTGAAAACTAAATTATTGGAGTTTTAATCTGGAAAAAGTAAAATTATTTTAGAAAAAAAACGATTTGATTTAATAGTAGTATGAAATATTTCTTAAATCTATTTTCTGGAATTCTAAACACATCTTCTGAGTTACTTGAATTTTTGAGGAATCCATCATTTACAAAAAGAAAAATTACGAAGAAGGAACTTGCAAATCTTTTCATTTTGAAGATTTTCCTTGTTTTCGCTAATTTTTCGATTTTAAATTTATTCAATTTGGATTTTGAAGAAGATTTTAAATACGACCCTCAATCCATTTTAGATTAAAAAGTATTATTTTTAATCTTGGTAACGATAATAGCACCATTATTTGAAGAGTTACAATTTAGACTTCCACTATCAGAGAAAAGAAAGCATTTTATATTTCCAATTTTAATTACTCTATCATTTATCTTAATTCAAATTTTAGATAATGTGAGCTGGCTTAAATTTTCTATTTACTCTACTTATTTTATATTTCTAGTATTTATATTTTTTAGGAAAGAAAGAGATTTTAAAAACCCTAAAATAGATATTTTTGGAACCACCATATTCTTTGCTTTACTTCACTCCTTTAATTATGAATTGAGTGAGCTAAATGGTGTAGAATATTTATCTATCTTGCTCGCAGTATTACCTCAGTTTATTGGCGGACTCATGCTGGCTTACATTCGGATAAGATTTGGATTTTGGTATGGAGTCTTTTTTCATGGCCTTTGGAATTTTACTTTAATTTCACTGATATTAATATTATTCTCGATCGTTGGTGATTCGTTGATTTATTAATCAGAAAGGGATATACGAATTGTAGACTGGGTTATTTGAAAATGGTTTCTTAAAACATTCTTTCTAAAAAAATTGCTTGGGATTTTGATTTAAAAAAACGGTGAGTTTTTACCCACCGTTTTTTCAAAGATCCTAAAAAATAACTATTTATTTCACATCATAAAAAGTTGCAGCGATAACTTACGACTTCTTCAACCCTTTCAGATCAGCCTTCTCTGCTTCCATAATACTGATTGCAAAACCTCCGCCTGGGGCGCTGTATTGAGAAAGTTTGGACTTTTTAGTCACAGTTACTTTTCTAATTTCATAGCTTTGAGGGTTGTTTCGGAAATGTGCATCTTTGGTATCTGAGTAGATGGTTGCGATATAGCTTTTTCCTTCTTCAAGAAAATCAAATTTAATCTCAGCTGTTCTTCCTTCATTTCCATTGACATTTCCCAAAAACCAATTGCCAGTTCCTTTTTCTTTTCTTGCGATGGTGAGATAATAACCTGGCTCAGCTTCCAAATAGACACTCTTGTCCCAATCCAAAGCGACATCTTTGATGAATTGGAAGGCGTCCATAAACCTTTCATAGTTTTCTGGTAAATCTGCGGCCATTTGAAGTGGGCTGTACATCGTCACATAAAGTGCAAGTTGATTGGCAATCGTGCTGTTTACCCAAGAATTATTATCCGGATTGAGTTTACTGATATCCATTTCAAAAATTCCAGGCGTGTAATCCATCGGCCCTCCAATTTGTCTGGTAAATGGCAAGACGGTCACATGATTCGGTTTCGAGCCTCCAAATGCCTGATATTCTGTTCCTCTCGCAGATTCATTGGCGATTAGGTTTGGATAAGTTCTACCGATTCCTGTAGGACGAACAGCCTCATGGGCATTGACCATGATTTGATATTCTGCTGCTTTTTCTACGGCATATTGGTAGTGGTTTACTTGCCACTGACTGTAATGATTATCTCCAAATGGGAGGATGGTACCCACATAGCCGCTTTTGACTGCATTGTAGCCATTGTCTTTCATGAATTGGTAAGCCTTATCTAATTGTCTTTCGTAGTTTCGGACAGAGGAGGAAGTTTCGTGATGCATGATCATTTCTACACCTTTTGCTTTCGCATAATCTCTCACACCTTCCAGATCAAAGTCAGGATACGGAGTGACGAAATCAAAGACATAATCCTTGGCATTGCCAAACCAATCTTCCCAACCGATATTCCATCCTTCTACCAAAACCCCATCAAAACCATGTTCTGCGGCAAAATCTATGTGTTTTTTCACATTGGCAGTAGTTGCGCCATGTTTTCCATTTGGCTTGGCTTTGCTGTAGTCGGTTTCTCCTAATTTTACCGCAGGAAATTCGTCAGTGTAAGACCAAGTGCTTTTTCCTGTGATCATTTCCCACCAAACACCCACGTATTTCATGGGCTTAATCCAAGAAGTATCTTCGATTTTATTGGGTTCGTTGAGGTTGTAGGTAATTCTTGAGACCAAGATATCCCTCGCATCATCAGATACAATAATTGTTCTCCAAGGGCTGACAGATGGACTTTGAAGATATACTTTATCTCCATTGGCATTGGGCGTTAACCAGGATTCAAAAATCATCTTTTCATCATCCAAATTCAAGTGCATCGTTGCATAATCGATCAAATCTGCTTCGTGCAAATTGATATACAAGCCTTCATTTGTTTTCATCATCAAAGAAGTCTGCACGCCAGTAGGAGAGAAGGAAGTCTGCGAAACATTGGCGGTAATGGCTTGCGTCATTAAAGGTCTAATTTCGGAAAGTTTTGACTCTACGTAGTCATATTCCTGTGTGTCATAATCACCAGGAATCCAAAAAGCGGTGTGATCTCCCGCCATAGCAAACTGAGTCTTCTCATCAGAAATAATAAAATGAGCTAAATTGGGCTGTGATGGAAATTCATACCTGAAGCCAAGCCCATCATCAAAAAGTCTGAACCTGACTACCAAAGTTCTATTTTCGAAATCGTCACCCTGTTGAAGCGTGACGGTCATTTCTTTGTAATGGTTTCGAATACTTTTCTCTTCACTCCAAACAGGCTCCCAAGTTTCGTCAAAATCAGCATAAGTCACTTCATGACTTTCAAACCCCGATGTAAAATCAGGCTTTCCTTTTAATTCAAGTCCCAATTTACTTGGTAAAATGACAGGTTGGTTTTTGTAGCTTAAAGAATAGTAAGGAACTCCTTCTTTTAATTCAAAATTCAATTGTAGCTCTCCATTTGGAGAACTAAATTGCTGTCCCATTGCCCAAAAACTTAGACTAAATAGGAGGATAAGGTTCAATAGTTTTTTCATATCAATAGGGTTATTTCAGATTCAAATCAGCCAAAAATTTTTGGCTTTCTTACCGAAATTAGCGCTTACAAACTACCCAAAAAAGCTTTTCAATGAATATTAGCGTGTTTTCGAAGTAAATAAATTGTGCAAACGTTTGATATTTTGTGTTTCAAAAAATCACCAAGTCAAAAAATAGAAAATCTGATAAAAGTTATTGTTTGTGCGCCTCCTATCAGATTATGCTAAAAATAATGTCTTCAGTTTCTTTCCAGCTGCTGTTGACAGTCGAGGGTTGACAATTATCCGCTTAATTATAAGTGAAATATTCATATTCTGGTGTCATTACGGATAATCATCAAAAATCCTTTTTCTGAAGCTTTGGATAAATATCCGTGAGCATCATCAATGCTGCACTTCCATACCATTCAACCAATTCCATTTTCAAGACTCCTGCTTTGATTGCTGGATCTGTATTAGTGAGTGCCTCAGCTTCTTCTTTTGTAGCAACGTCAAAAATGAAAATTCCTCTTTTCTCACCACCATTGATAAATGGTCCGGCAACAATAAGTTTTCCTTCATCAGCCAAATTGGTGATATTGGCCATATGACCTTTTTGAATTTCTGCTCGCTCTTCGGTAGAATACTCCTGAACACGGTCTCCTGCAAGCAGAAAAGCCATCACATATCGCTTCATGCCATATTCATCTGCCCCAAGCTGTGCAGCTAATACCGAATCATACGCTGCCTTCTGAGCAAATGAACCAACTGAAAATCCCATCAACAGGATTGCAAGAGATAAAATAGACACTAGCTTTTTCATGTGTTTTTATTAATGTTGAATGCCCTACATAAATCTAAGATCTACAATCTAAAATCTACAATCCCCCCTACTGAATTATCAAAGAAACCGTATCTGCCTTAGTTCTGATTTTTAGCCAATCTTCAAATCTTTTTCGCTCTTGAGCATTTGGACGCTGTCGGAATTTGGCATAAGCCATCAAGATAGTATCTTGTTTGTTTTCTAATACGTCTGCAATAATCGCTCTATTCAAAGAGAAACTAACCAAACTGGAATGATTGATTTTGGCTTCCTTTGCCAAATCCATCACCTGTTTGCTGGATTCAGAGTATTGCAAGAGTTCATTTTCTAAGAAGGAAATCTTTTGGTCCTTATTTTGAATCAGTAATTCATTTCTTTCATAAAGATCCTTGAGGACATCAGAACGCAACATATTCAAATCAGGAGTTCCGTCTCCACTTTGTTTGACTTTAAGATACGTTTTACTGAGACTAAAGGCCTTCAGTTTATTTTGAAGTCGGGACAAATCCTCCTCTTCAATTCTTTCTCCCACTATCGAGATCTCTATTGTACTGCTGTCAGCATCGTAGTTTAAAGTGCTAGCAATTACTTGTGATCTTGGAAAATCCATTTCCATGGCAACAAATTGCTTGGCGCTCTTTTCCCAAATCGTGCGTGTCACAATATTATAGGCGAGGTATATACTCGGTACTACAGTAAGCAAAGTGAAAATGGTAATGTATCTTTTTACAGTTTTTTCCCGATCCCTATCCAGAAATTCTTTTTTAGGAAATTTCATAAATCGAACAATCAGATAGGTAGACAAACTGATGAAAACTGAATTGATGAAAAAGAGATAAAATGCTCCGAAAAAGTAATAGAGATTTCCCGTAGCCAAACCATAGCCTGCGGTACAAAGTGGAGGCATCAAAGCTGTCGCTATGGCCACACCAGGAATGGCATTGCTCTTCTCTTTTCTGGAACCTGCGACGATTCCTGCAAGCCCTCCAAATAGTGCAATAAGTACATCCCAAATACTCGGTTCTGTTCTAGCCAAAAGTTCAGATTGTGCATCGATCAAAGGAGTAAAAGAGAAGTAAATTGTGCTCGTGAGAATACTAATCAAAACTGCAATCCCAAGATTTTTCAGAGACCTTTTGAGCAGCTCAAAATCATTAATTCCGGCGGCCATTCCGATACCCATGATCGGACCCATAAGGGGAGAAATTAACATGGCACCGATGATGACTGCAGTGGAGTTTACGTTCAATCCGACAGAGGCCACGAAGATGGCGAAGATCAAAATCCAAAGATTAGCTCCTCTAAATTCAATGTTCTTTTTAACATAATCTATGGTCTCGAGTTCGTCTTCTTTCCCTTCATGAAGATCAAATCTGTCTCTGAAAAATAATAAGACATGAAGTATTTTATCTCTTAACCCAGTAGGTTTTTGCTCTCGATTCTGATTCATGAGTTGATTGATTTAAACGTACCAAGATAAAGAAATTTTTAAAATGCAGACTCATTTCATTACCCAAGTGAGTAGCACTTATTTTAATTCATGACCCTAGGCTAGTAGGAGTGAAGGTCAAATTTTCGATTCAATTAGGGATTCTGTAGAAGTTAGTTTTTTAATTAATTGGGGTTTTTTGGAGGGTAAAAACCAAATGGAACAGGCTTAAAACCACTGAGAATTCGAACATATTCAAGATTTAATCAAGTAGAGGTGGAATAAGAGGATAGACTCAGATATGGTAAACAAAAGTTTTGGTGAGCAGTATTAAATCATTGATTATAAATGATATAAATTATATTTAGACTAATCTAAATTTGCTTAAGCTAAATAGTTTAGTCTAGTCTAATAATGTTTTTCCTATAAAATCATGTCCTTAGATAGATAAAATCTTAATTTTGAATAGTAGAGTTGGTAATGAACTCTAAAAATCCGTGAGTTGATTTACACCGTATAATGTCTAGTAATAAAAATCAGTTGAGTATTTCACCAATAACTCTTTTTTGAAAATGGTAAAAAATTTAAATAAAATTATTTTTGTGGATGACGACAAAATCCAACACATGATCAATAAGAAAAATATGCTCCGAGTAAAACCTGACTTGGAACTAATTTTCTTTGCTGATCCTTTTTTGGCATTGGATTGGCTTGAGTCTAACTCAGCAGATCTTCTTCTTTTGGATATCAATATGCCAGAGATGAGCGGTTGGGAATTCCTCGAATTGCTCGCTGCAAAGAATATCGAAATAAATGTAAACATGCTTAGCTCCTCCATGGATCCTGACGATTTTCAAAAAAGTAATGAGTTTACTTCCGTGTCTGGATTCTTGATCAAACCCCTGCAACTTGATGTGATCGAGCGCTTGCTCAATCCATAAATTTGGTTTGGTTTAAAATGATTACTTTCGTGCTTTAGAACTTAGAATTTTATGTCAGAAACTATTGAAAGAAACAGACCCGTCATCTCAAAAAAGATAGATAAGTTTTTCGTTGGCTTGGCGGATGCTTTCAACTTTGTAAAACGGTTTTTCCAAGAGGTATGGTTCCCCCCATACGAGTTCAAAGAAATCCTTAGGCAATGCTATGAAATTGGCTACAGATCGCTTCCTTTAATTTCCCTAACGGGCTTTATTGTCGGCATCGTATTTACCAATCAGTCTCGACCTTCTTTGTCAGAATTTGGGGCTGCATCTTGGCTTCCTGCTTTGATTTCAATTGCAATTATTAGAGCAATGGGGCCCTTGGTTACCGCACTTATTGCAGCGGGAAAAGTTGGTTCTAGTATTGGAGCTGAAATTGGCTCGATGAAAGTAACAGAACAGATTGATGCGATGGAAGTATCTGCAATCAATCCATTCAAATATCTAGTCGTCACTCGGACGATCGCCACCACACTGATGATTCCAATTTTGGTACTCTATGTAGATTTTGTTGCCTTGATGGGTTCCTTTATCAATGTCAATCAGAATGAACTCGTCAGTCTATCAACTTTCTTCGTGCAGGTTTTTGAAGCAGTATCCTTCCTTGATGTTTTTTCTTCCATTATCAAGTCTCTTGTCTTTGGGTTTACCATTGGTATTGTGGGTTGTTATAAAGGATATAATTCATCCAATGGTACTGAAGGGGTAGGGAAAGCTGCAAATGCATCCGTTGTAATGTCTATGTTTTTGATCTTTATCGAAGAATTGCTAGCACTTCAAATTGTAAACGCCATCAGATATGCATAGTGATTACACAGAAAAAGTCGTAGAAATTAGAGGCCTCAAGAAATCATTTGATGAAAATCACGTCTTGAAGGGAGTCGATCTTGATCTTTTTAAAAGTGAAAATCTAGTCGTATTGGGTAAATCAGGAAGTGGTAAATCCGTTTTGATCAAACTCATGGTAGGCTTATTGAGACAAGATGAAGGCACGATCAAAATCCTAGGAAAGGATACTGAAAAGCTCAAATTGAAAGAGCTGAATAAATTAAGGTTGAAAATTGGATTCGCTTTTCAGGCATCTGCATTGTACGATAGTATGACAGTGAGAGAAAATCTAGAATTTCCCCTGACAAGAAATATAAAAGGACTGACGAGGAAAGAAATCAACCTGAAAGTTGAAGGCTTGTTAGACTCTGTAGGTCTTCCAAATACGATCAACCAAATGCCTGCGGAACTTTCTGGGGGGCAAAAAAAGAGAATTGGTATTGCGAGAACATTGATACTTGAACCAGAAATCATGCTTTATGATGAACCGACGGCTGGATTGGACCCAACCACTTGTATTGATATCAATAACCTGATTAATCAAGTAAGAGAAGAGTACAACACTTCCTCCATAGTCATTACCCATGATTTGACTTGTGCAAAGGTAACAGGTGATCGCATGGCCGTATTGATTGAAGGCCAATTCGAGGCCGTGGGTACTTTTGACGAAGTATTTACCACTGCTTCTGATCCAAAAATAAAATCTTTCTATGACTATAATTTCATCAAATAATGAGAAACGATAATAAAAAAACAGTTTTAGTAGGTGTATTCGTCCTAGTTGGGATTGCAATCTTGGTTGCTGGTATATTGACCCTTGGGGGACAACAAAAAAGGTTTGTCAAAAGCACAAGCCTAAAAGCTGTCTTTGACGATGTGGCAGGTCTTCAGGCAGGAAACAATGTTTGGTTTTCTGGTGTAAAAATCGGGACAGTTCGAAAAATCAATTTCTATGGTGATTCCCAAGTGGAAATCGAAATGAATGTAGAGAATAAATCTTTGGAATATATCCGCAAGGACTCTAAAGCTACAATAAGCTCTGATGGATTGATCGGGAACAAAATTATCGTCATCTATGGAGGCACCACGCAAGCGCCGATGGTAGAAGACGGAGATAGATTGATTTCTGAAATGCCTTTGGATACTGATAAAATGATGGAAACACTCCAAGAAAATAATAAGAACTTGGTATCCATCACAAATGACTTGAAAGTACTGACTGGTAAAATAGCCGAAGGGGAAGGCATCATTGGTGCAGTATTAACAGACAGTACGCTAGCTGAGAATTTTAGAAGTATCCTTCTTAATCTTGAAAGTACTTCTGTGAAAAGTAATAGGATGGTTGCTGACCTAGGGAAGTTCTCTGCTAATTTGAACAGAGAAGGCACTTTGTTTAATGATTTGGCTACCGATACTGAACTTTACAATAAGCTTCAATCTTCCGTTACAGATTTACAAGCTACAGCTGACAATGCCAAGCAAATGACGGCAAACTTAAACACTGTCACTACAAAACTCAATAGTACTGACAATGCCATCGGGACGCTTTTAAATGATCAAGCTTTCAATAGAACCTTGAAAAGTACTTTAGTGAATCTAGATAGTTCTACCATGAATTTGAATAGAGGGCTAGAGGCTTTGGAATACACTTGGCCCTTTAGAAGAGGTTTCAAAAGATTAAATAAAGCAGAAGAAAATTAAAATATCTTATGTTCTGAAAATAGCAAAAGCCCCTCCTAACTGGAAGGGCTTTTTTCTTTGCTAGAAAATAGAAAGAACTCCCAAAATCAACAGCTTTGTAATTTCCTGAATCAATACCTATATTAACTGCCTAAATCTTAATTCTTTTTACCCATGTGGCGTAAATTTTTACTTTTGTTCAGGAGAATATTTAGAGTCTTTACATTAGATGGTTTTGCACTTTCTTCTGTATGGGTCCAATTGGCAGCGATTTTTTTGGTGTCTTCGCTGATTATTTTCGGGATGTCATTTGTCTTAGGAGATTTGGCGATGAGCTACAGGTTGTTTGCTGATCCTTCGAGTTACGCTTATATTGAAACGGATAATCAATTAATATTCGGATTATTTCAGGTACTATTCGGTCTGGTACTTTTTTCATTTATAATTTCTGTTCTCTCTGCGGCTTTGGTAGAATTGATAGAAAAAATCAAAAGCGGCACACTTGCATACAATAAAAAAGGGCACATTCTCTTTGTGAATTACAATATCAAACTTCCCATGATTTTGGATGAGTTTGATATCAAATCAAGCCAAACGAAAAAAACGCAAAATGTGGTTTTACTTTTTCCTGACTCTGAGACGGTGGCCAATTTTAGAGCTGAGTTGGATAAAGATAGATGGCCAAATCTCGATATTTTTCTCAGACAAGGTGATTTACTCTCTTTTCACACCTATCTGAGACAGGGTATATTCAAGGCTTTAGGTCTAGTAATACTTCATTCTGATCAATTCAAAAGTCCTTTAGAATCGGATAATTTCAACTTAAAGCTCCTGACGTTACTAGTGAGTAACCTAAAGTTTTTAAAGCATTTGCAAGACAGGCAGAGGCAAAAACAACCCATGAAATGTCTGGTGGAACTCTCTGTGAATCCCGAGAGTAAAGTTATTGCTCAAAACCTTACCTCAAACGAGTCAGGAAATCTTTTCGCTGTGACCACTCCCGGCGATGTGATCGGAAGTGTGATGTCAAGGGCAATGGTCGATATCGTTTACTACAAGATTTTCTTTGAAACGCTGTCTTTCGCAGGACCTACCATTCATTTTGTGGATCCCAAGCAAATCAAAAATGCTGGAGATCTTGTTGGTAAGAGTTTTCAGGAACTTTTACTTTCTTTTTCTGGAGCAAGTTTAATTGGATTTTCAGGAGTAGAAAATGGTAAATTTCATATTCAGCTTTGTCCTTTTGAATCAAAATTGAAGCAGGGTGAATGGTTGATTATTTTAGCAGAAAATATCAAAGCGCTTAAATTTAAATCAGTTCAAATTGATTTGTCGAATACTCCTATCCATACCCTAAAATCCCCAGAAGAGTATGACAGTAGAAAAATTTGTGTGATAGGCGAACAATGGCCTTTGGGTAACATTGAGGAGTTTATCGATGAAAAAAGCATCACGAGCTTATCTAAATCCCATTTTATTTTTGAAAATGAGAAGGAATATTTCCAAAAAGAATTCCACAAAACCCTATTTGAAGAAAAATATGATAACATCGTTATCAACCTTTCCGATGAACTAGGATTTAGATTAAGTTTGATTTTATCTCAACTCATGCAAAATAGAGAAAAGCTCCAAACCAAATTCATCACGGTATTGGGTGACCCTACTACAGAACAGTTGTTGAATGCTTACTCTTCAGAAATCAATACGGTACTTTCTCACAAATTGGCTGCAAGGTACATTGCGCAGCTGGCTTTTCAGAAAAATTTAGAGGGGTTATTTACGGAATTAGCGTTTGCCGAGGGTTCGGAGTTCAATCTTTTAGAAGTCGGTACGCATATTCCATCAGAAGTCCTTCAAAATGCAGATCAACTCAAAGCGCTGCTGTCCCAAAATAGCTTGATTTACGTTGGAATGGTCGACAAAGAAAAGAATATCAATCTTTACACCTCAAACTTTAAAAATGCCAAGGAAATCCTAGTGCTAAGCAGAGGGGATCGCTAAAATTTAGAATCCCGCCTTGATTTTTTTATTTGATTGCTCTTCTGCTTCTTCGGTATTTTCCTTTGATTTATTTCCATTTAGAGGCTGAATGCAAAGTTTTGTGCCGATAGGAAAGTGATCTGATCCGACAGCAGAAAGCCTTTCGATAGACCTCAGCGTAAAATGTTTGCTAACAAAGATGTGATCTAAAGGCCATCTCATCAAGGAATATTTAGCATGAAAGGTATTGAACATTCCCCGACCTCTTCTCAAATCCAAGAGACCACTCGTTTTCAAAAATAACTCACTGGTGTAAGACCAACCCACATCATTCAAATCGCCGAAAACTATACATGGTCCATGATGTTTTTTGGCTTGTTTTCCAACAAGAAGAATCTCCGCATCCCTATCTGTACTTCTTGGGTTTTGAGTCGGAACAGGTGGAGTTGGATGAATTCCAAATACATGAATCATTGATGAATCACTGATTTTTAAGTCAAGTTCAATGGAGGGAACTTCCTCATCGATAAGATAATGAACCGATTCCCCAAAAATCTCATACTTAGAATAAAAGAGCAAGCCATAAGTATTGTCTTGCGGGACTTCAATTTGGTAGGGGTAATCATTTTTGAAACATGAAATAGCTTCAGCCCAAGCAGCATCGGTTTCTACTAAAAAAAATACATCAGGATCTTCTTGCTTAATGAGATTGATGGTCTTTTCATATTCCCGATTGTATTGATAGACATTCAATACAAAAAGATGGATAGAGTCAGTTGAATTGCTTTTGAAATCCACAATCATTTTCGGTGAAAATCTGGTGAATGGATAAATACAAATCAATAAATAAACAGCCAATCCACTCAACGACAGAATAAAAAAAGACTCCAAATAGCTAAAACTGCCAATAGCTTCTATGATCCACAGGACAAGAAAGATGACAACAAGTATCAATTTCTGAACCCGAGGATATTCAAAAACTCTAAAAACCCAATTGTCATGCCTGATCATTGGCAAAACTGCAGAGATCAAAAGGAGTGTAGAAAGACTCGTTAAAATAATATTCATGATTATTGCTTTTTGAAAAGTAATTCTGATGTCTTTAAGGTATAATTTTTGTAAATTAAAAGCTCACAAGAGTGGACAAACCGCACGCTTGGAATTATTACCCAAAATACTGGGTTCTTTAAATGTATTATTTTTAATCTATTTATTCACTTAAATCAAAGTTATTCTATGACAGTTGATCCTTTTAATACTAAAAAAACAATCAAGTCAGACAAGGGAGAGTTCAATTATTGGAGTTTACAATCTTTGCAAGATTCAGGCTACAAAATCGAGGAACTCCCATTTTCTATTAGAATTTTATTAGAAAATGCACTTAGAAATTTTGACGATTTTGCAATCACCAAGGAACATATTGAAACCCTTGCCAATTGGTCTCCCGATCCCTCTGATAAAGATATTCCATTCAAGCCAGCTAGAGTTTTGATGCAGGATTTCACAGGGGTACCCGCTGTGGTGGATATTGCTTCTCTTCGAGCAGAGGCAGTAAGAAAAGGGAAAGATCCTAATAAAATCAATCCGCTAATCCCCGTAGACCTTGTGATAGATCACTCTGTTCAGGTAGATTATTTTGGGACCAATTACTCCTATCAAAAAAATGTGGATGTAGAATACGAAAGGAATGGTGAACGCTACCAATTTTTGAAATGGGCTCAAAAAGCCTTCGATAATTTTTCTGTTGTGCCTCCTGGAATGGGAATTTGTCACCAAGTAAACTTAGAATACCTCGCCCAAGGGGTGATTGCTAGAGATGGGAATGTTTTTCCAGATACGCTCGTAGGAACTGATTCTCATACACCCATGGTCAATGGTATTGGTGTGGTCGCTTGGGGAGTGGGTGGAATTGAAGCAGAGGCAGCTATTCTTGGGCAACCCATTTACTTCATCATGCCGCAAGTGGTGGGATTGAAACTCACAGGCAAATTACCTTTGGGAACCACTGCCACAGATATGGTTTTGACCATTACTCAATTGCTGAGACAGCATGGTGTCGTTGGGAAATTTGTGGAGGTATTTGGTTCAGGCTTAGATCATTTGACAGTTCCTGATCGTGCGACGATTTCTAATATGTCTCCCGAATTCGGTTGTACGGTTACCTATTTTCCAATAGATGACAGAACGCTCGACTACATGGGGAAAACTAACCGTGAAAAAGAGCAAATCAAATTGGTAGAAGATTATGCCAAGTCCAATATGCTTTGGAGAGCTGGGGAGGATAAAATCAAGTACAGCTCCGTAGTGGAGTTGGATTTAGGAACAGTAGAACCTACTGTGTCAGGACCTAAAAGGCCGCAGGATAAGATTTTAGTAAGAGAATTCAAGCAAAAATTCGGTGAACTGCTTAAAGAGGTTCACGGAAGAGAATATATTCCTATAGATAAACGAGAAGAAGGTCGCTGGTTTGGAGAAGGAGGGAGTTTGCCCACTGAGCAAAAAGAAGAAACTTCTGCAACAGCCGCCACTGTCGAATATGAAACTAAAGTAAAAAATGGTCTTAAATCAGTTGTCGTCAAGCTCAACAATGAAAAGTTTGCGCTTTATGATGGGTCGATTGTAATTGCTGCCATTACTTCTTGTACCAATACGTCCAACCCTTCGGTAATGATCGGAGCGGGTCTCGTCGCACGCAAAGCGAGAGAACGTGGATTGGATGTCAAACCATGGGTGAAAACATCCTTGGCACCAGGTTCTAAAGTAGTAACAGACTATTTGGAAACAGCAGGCTTATTGGATGATTTGGAAGCATTGCGATTCCATGTGGTCGGCTATGGCTGTACCTCGTGCATTGGGAATTCTGGACCATTGCCAAGACACATCGCCAAAGCAGTAGAAGAAAATGACCTTGTGGTCAGCTCGGTGCTTTCTGGAAATAGAAATTTTGAAGCCCGTGTTCATCCTCAGGTGAAAATGAATTATCTGATGTCTCCGATGTTGGTGGTTGCTTATGCGCTTGCTGGTAGAGTCGACGTGGATTTGAATAACGAACCATTAGGCTACGATCCAAACCTAGAACCTGTTTATCTCAAAGATATCTGGCCAAGCAATGATGAAATATTTGAAGTGATGAGCCGCGTGCTTTCACCAGCAGATTTCGAAAAAAGTTATGGGGAAATTTTCGAAGGCAA
Source organism: Belliella aquatica (assembly GCF_014637795.1). Lineage (GTDB taxonomy): Bacteria > Bacteroidota > Bacteroidia > Cytophagales > Cyclobacteriaceae > Belliella > Belliella aquatica. The sequence continues at coordinate 183,256 of NZ_BMFD01000004.1, forward strand.
CGAACAATGGAAAAACCTTCAAGCCCCAAAAGATGAGATTTATCAATGGTCTTCTGAAAGCACTTATATCAAAGAAGCCCCATTCTTTGAGGGTTTATCAGAGTCAGTTGCCGAGCCAAAGGATATTATTGGCGCAAATGTTTTACTGAAGTTAGGGCATTCTATCACTACAGATCACATTTCACCAGCAGGTTCTTTTGCAGAGGATAGTCCTGCAGGGCAATACTTGATCAATAGAGGAGTAGAAAAGAAAGATTTCAATTCTTACGGCTCTAGAAGAGGCAATGATGAAGTGATGGTAAGAGGAACCTTTGCCAATGTGAGAATCAAGAATCAATTGGCAAATAAAGAGGGCGGATTTACCACGTTCATTCCAAGTGGAGAAGAAATGAGTGTATTTGATGCTTCTCAGAAATACCAAGAAAACAACACCCCTCTGATTGTCCTTGCAGGCAAGGAATATGGGAGTGGATCCTCTAGAGACTGGGCAGCTAAAGGCACTACTTTGCTGGGAATTAAAGCTGTCTTAGCAGAAAGCTACGAGAGAATACACCGAAGTAATTTAGTAGGAATGGGCGTTTTGCCTTTGCAATATGCAGAGAAAGAAACCGCAGATTCAATAGGCCTGACAGGTAAAGAAAGCTTTACCATAAAAGGTATAAGTGATGGATTATCACCACTCAAAATGCTTCAAGTTGATGCAAGACGAGAAGATGGATTTTCCACTTCTTTTGAAGTTGTCTGCCGATTGGATTCAGCCATCGAAATCGAGTATTTCAAAAACGGAGGCATCCTTCACTACGTCCTCAGAGAATTCCTCTCGAAGTAAATGGAATAAATTATTTTGGCGCAAGCGCTTGATTTCACAGAGAACCACAGAGAAGTCACCGAGTTTCACAGAGCATTTGATCTATAGTTAAAAACTTTGTGTATCTCTGTGCCTCCTTAGTGGCAACTTGTGTAAAAAAAGCATTAGCGTTATCTAATCATGGCTTCGTCCACAAGTTATAGGGTAGAGTTTAGATCATTGATTTTCGTTTTTTTCGTTTTAAATGTTTTAAAATGGTGGAAGACTTATTAACAAGAAAGGTAATTGGTGCAGCAATTGAAATTCATAAGGAATTAGGACCTGGACTATTAGAGTCTGCATATCAAAGATGTTTGGAGTATGAATTACTTGCTTCTGGGCTTGAAGTGAAAAAAGAGCTTATTTTTCCAATTAGATATAAAGAAGTTGTTTTAAATCATGCTTACCGAATTGATTTACTTGTAGAAAATCAATTAGTTATAGAATTGAAAACTGTAGAATTTTTAACAGATGTTCATCTAGCGCAAATTCTCACTTACATGAAATTTGGAGGTTATAAAAAAGGTATACTCTTGAATTTTGATGTAAAAGTCTTAAAAGATGGCATAAAAAGAGTTGTACTTTAGTAATTCTCTAACAAGCACTATGTATTTGATCGATAATTAAAAACTCTGTGTATCTCTGTGCCTCCTCAATGGCACTCTGTGTAAACAAAGCTTTAGCGCTATTTACATAAAGCAATACAATTTATTTCTGGTAAGTTATTCATTGATTACTGATAAGATAGAAAGAACCTCTCTCTACCTTTGTGTAAAAAAGGTAAATCGGCGCAAGCGCTTGATATTACAGAAAGCAAAAAGAAGTCACCGAGTTTGACAGAGCATTTGATCGATAATTAAAAACTCTGTGTATCTCTGTGCCTCCTCAGTGGCACTCTGTGTAAACAAAGCTTTAGCGCTATTTACATAAAGCAATACAATTTATTTCTGGTAAGTTATTCATTGATTACTGATAAGATAGAAAGAACCTCTCTCTACCTTTGTGAAAAAAAAAGGTAAATCATCTCAAGCGCTTGATATTACAGAAAGCAATAAGAAGTCACCGAGATTGACAGAGCATTTGATCAATAATGATAAACTCTGTGTATCTCTGTGCCTCCTCAGTGGCACTCTGTGTAAACAAAGCTTTAGCGCTATTTTATTCTAACCTTTAACACTTAAAATAATCTGAGAAATCAGCGGAATCTGCGTGCGCTATTTGCCCAATCAACTTCCTTACTATTTATTTCCTTATCAAAATTTTATATCTTAACAGCTTATAAAAGTAGCTTTATGAAATACATCGGTTTTGCCTTTGCCTTGATCATCACCCTATCCCTTGGCGTGGCACTCTCTCTACAGTTTGGTTCTATCCCTCCTTTAGGAAAATTACTTGATCCAAACCACGGCTTTTGGCAGAATTCATTTACTGAAGACCAAATTGCAAAAGAAGAAATCTTCTTTGATGGCCTGATAGCTGAAGTCACCATCACTTACGATGAAGATTTGATTCCACATATTTTTGCTGAAAATGAAGAAGACCTCTACAGGGCACAAGGATATGTCACCGCGCAGCACCGACTTTGGCAGATGGAATTTCAAACCATGGCCGCTGCAGGAAGGGTTTCCGAAATTGTGGGACCTATTGCACTCGACCTTGACAGAATGACAAGAAGAAAAGGTCTCCCATTCGCAGCGGAACAAGGATTGCAATACCTTGAAACTTCCGACACAGAATCCCTCAGGTTTCTCAATGCTTATGCGGAAGGTGTTAATTTATACATCAACGAACTCTCTGAAGCGAGACTTCCCATAGAATATAAAATCCTCAATTATAGACCTGAGAATTGGTCAGCTTACAAATCTATTTTACTCCTCAAATACATGGCAGACATGTTAGTAGGAGATAGGGATTTGGAGTACACCAATCTAAGAAACATGCTCGGAGAAGAGCTTTTGAACAAGCTATTCCCACTTTTTCCAGAAGAAAATGATCCCGTAATAGAAGCTGAAAAGGTTTGGGATTTTGAACCGCTTCAGATCTCTCGGCCTGATAGCATCAATTATCCAGAAGAAGATATTTTTGTGAAAACAATGCCGCAACCTGTACCAGGAATAGGATCTAACAATTGGGCTGTGTCAGGTACGAAAACACAAAGTGGAAAACCAATTTTAGCCAATGATCCACATTTGGGCTTAAACTTGCCTTCTCTTTGGTATGCAATGCAACTTACTACGCCAGAATATAGCGTAAAAGGGGCGACTTTGCCCGGTGCCTTGGGGATCATTTCAGGATTTAATGAAAATATCGCTTGGGGTGTCACCAATGCCACGAGAGATACGAGAGATTGGTATGCGATTCAGTTCAAACAAGCGGATAGACTCGAATACCTGTACAATGATCAATGGATTCAGAGTACTTTTAGAATAGAAGAAATAAAGGTCAAAGGTCAAGCTCCTTTTATGGATACGGTTGTGTACACGCATCATGGACCGATCGTGTATGATAAAAACTTTAGAGCAGAACGTCAAGATGTGAATTTTGCGCTCAAATGGACTGCTCACCTTCCTTCCAACGAGCAAAAGACATTTCTGCTTTTGAATAAGGGTCAAAATCACAACGATTACATCGAAGCACTAAACCACTACACTTCACCAGCTCAAAATTTTGTTTTTGCATCAAACGAAGGAGATATAGCCATCAAAGTTCAGGGGAAATTCCCACTCAAATGGGAGGGTCAAGGCAAATTCCTAATGGATGGAAATGATCCTAGGATGGAATGGAAAGACTTTATTCCAAATGAACACAATGCTGCCACGCTCAATCCAGCGAGAGGATTTGTTTCCTCGGCCAACCAACACTCGGTAGATCCTTCCTATCCATATTATGTTTTTGATAACAGTTTTGAGCATTATAGAAATAGAAGGCTGAATGAAAGATTGAGGCTGATGGGGAATATCCGAATCGAGGACATGATGGAGTTGCAGTTTGATAACTACCACCTGCATGCAGCTGAAGCACTTCCTGTGATGTTGAATTTGATTCAAGCAGATACTTTGATTGCGCAAGGAAATCCAAATTCTGACTATTTGAAATCCTTAATGGCATGGGATTTTTATACCAATCCTAGCCAAACGGAACCTTCCATGTTCGATTTGTGGTGGAGGTATTTGAATAGGAGCGTTTGGGAGGAGTATATAAAGTCTGAGAAGCCCGTTGTTCTTCCGAATAAATATCAAACTGTCAAATTGCTACAAAACGAATCTCAAAGTCCTCTTTTTGATAAGAAAAGTACCGATAAATTAGAAATAGCAAAGGATCATGTTTTGGCGAGTTTTGATTCAATGATTGTAGCTGTAGAGAAGTTTAAAGCTGAAAAAGGGGAACTTTCATGGGCTACTTTTAAAAATACAACGATCCAGCATCTTGTTCCCAATTTCAAGTCCTTTTCATACGAAGGAATCCAGACAGGTGGAGGGGCTAATATCATCAATGCAACCTCAGAAAGACATGGAGCAAGTTGGAGAATGGTGGTTGAATTAGGGGATGAGCCATCTGCTTTCGGAATCTATCCAGGCGGGCAATCAGGTAACCCAGGAAGTAAATTCTATGATAGCTTCCTGAAGAAGTGGGCGAATGGGGAGTATGTCAATTTCAAATTAAGAAAGGCTACTGATCAGCAGCAAGTTTTATTTAAAACCACCTTGAAACCATAACCATGATACGATTTACAGCTTTATTGATATTGTCAGCTTTATTTATTCTGATTTTAGGACCTTTCTTTTCGTATCCTGTTCTGATGATAGGAGTATTTATCCTTGCTTATTTGGTCGGTGGAAGTGGAGGAATCTCCTTCTTTGCAGGAGGTTTATCCTTTGGATTGATATGGTTTTTTCAAGCAGTTTATATAGCCGTCCAAACGAACTCCTCACTTCCAGAAAAAATGGCGGAGTTGATGGGTTTGGGAGAAAGCAATTTACTTTGGGTAGCTACCGGATTGTTAGGATTCCTTTTAGGAGGATTTAGTGCCCTCAGTGGCTCACTACTCCGCAATCTTTTCAAGAAAAAAAGAGACCAAGGAATTTACAGGTATTAGCTAAACTGTACAAAGTACAAAGTATGATGTACAAAGTACCAAGAGTGATGCACATCGTAATACTAGTATTAGTCATTTCGTCCAAAGGAGCCTGACCCGTAGAATTATGGGGAGAAATCTCAATTGTACTTTTACAATGTGACTTTACTATTTAACCCTTTTCATGTTAAACAAGCAGAGATCTCTCATGCCATAGAGATGACGTAGAAGTCAGTGAAAAATTCCCGAATGGGAATAAATCTTGATTTTCCCCGCATTACAACGCGGGGAAAATGCTGATTAATCGTCTCATTTCACCAACTCCAATGGAGTTGAATTTGGTTTTGCCCTTGAACTAACAAATAAACACTCAATTCCCAATCCCTCAAATTAACCAGTTAACCAATTAACCAAATAACCAATTAACCCAATCCCCTAATCCCCCAATTAACCAATTAACCAAATAACCCAATCACCTAATCCCCCAACCCCCCAATTAACCAAATAACCCAATCCCCCAATCCCCCAGTCAACCACTTATCCGCCGTGGCGGAAATAACTCAATCATTACCCCCTTTTCAAATATTAACCCTATTTTTGCTTTTCCTATTAAATCAAAAAACCATGAATAAAGTCAACCCTACACACACCAAAGCTTGGGCAAATCTGAGCAAACTTGCTAAAGACAACGAACAAACAACTATAAAATCTCTTTTTGCTAATCCAGATCGATTTGATGATTATTCTATCCAATTGGAAGATATTCTACTCGATTACTCCAAAAATAGAATCAATGACACGATCAAAACATCCCTTTTTGATCTAGCAAATGAAGTTGACTTGAAGTCAGCAATAGAGGCGATGTTCTCAGGCGAAAAGATCAACTTGACAGAAAACAGAGCCGTTCTGCATACAGCCCTAAGAAATAGAAGCAACACACCTGTTGATTTTGAAGGTCAAAATGTGATGCCTGACATAAATGCGGTTTTAGATCAAATGAAGGCTTTTGCCGACCAAATCCAGAATGGAACTTGGCTCGGTTACACAGGGAAACCTATCAAATCCTTGGTAAACATTGGAATTGGTGGTTCTGACCTCGGTCCAGTAATGGTTACAGAAGCGCTGAAGCCTTATCAGAAAAAAGGGCTTGAAATTTACTTTGTTTCCAATGTAGATGGAACACATATCGCTGAAACTTTGAATAAGGTTGATCCAGAGACTACCTTATTTTTTATTGCTTCAAAAACCTTCACTACACAGGAAACCATGACCAACGCGCACAGCGCTAGAAATTGGTTTTTAGAAGCTGCAAAAGATGAAAATGCAGTAGCGAAGCACTTTGTGGCACTTTCTACGAATGCCAAGTCCGTAGCAGAATTTGGAATTGATACCAAAAACATGTTTGCATTTTGGGATTGGGTAGGAGGAAGATACTCACTCTGGTCAGCTATTGGATTGCCGATTGCTTGTGCCATTGGTTTCGAGAATTTCGAAAAACTCTTGGCAGGTGCTCACAGCATGGACAAGCATTTCAGAACTGCTGATTTTGAGAAGAATGTCCCAGTGATTTTGGCTTTGATAGGGATTTGGAATACAAATTTCCTAGGGGCCACTTCTGAAGCAATCTTACCTTATGATCAGTATCTTCATAGATTTGCTGCCTATTTCCAACAAGGCAATATGGAGTCAAATGGAAAATACGTCAGCAGGGCAGGAGAGAAGGTGAATTATGCAACAGGTCCGATTATTTGGGGAGAGCCAGGAACAAATGGGCAACACGCTTTTTATCAATTGATTCATCAGGGAACGCATTTGATTCCTTGTGATTTCATCGCTCCAGCAAATTCTCACAACCCAATCGGAGATCATCATGTGAAGTTACTCTCAAACTTCTTTGCACAAACAGAAGCTTTGATGAACGGAAAAACATTTGAAGAAGTGCTTTCAGAAATGCAAAAAGCAGGAAAATCAAATGAAGAGATTGAGAAAATCGCAAACCATCGTGTTTTCGAAGGCAACAGACCTACGAATTCCATCTTGGTAAAAGAGATCAATCCATATACGCTTGGACAGTTAATCGCGATGTACGAACATAAGATATTTGTTCAGGGAGTGATTTGGAATATCTTGAGTTTTGATCAATGGGGTGTAGAACTTGGCAAAGTCCTAGCCAACGCAATCCTTCCCGAATTACAAGACAATAAACAAGTTACCTCCCACGACTCTTCAACCAATGGTCTGATCAATGCCTTCAAAAAAATGAGGAAGTAAGCTTAAAAATACCCTTAAAACGATAAAAAAAACCGTTGAAACAGCCATGTTTCAACGGTTTTTTTATTTAGTTAATTTCGAATTAAAAGTTCGATATTCATATGGTGACCTTATCTTAAGTGTAGGTGCATCTACACTTTCATATCATTTCCATTCCTGTTTTTTCGTTCGACATTTGAAGTTCTCCCGAAAGCCTTTGGGATCGACATTGATCATTTTTTCATTTTTTTTTCATCCTTCATCCTCGGTGAAGCTCTGTGCCTCCTCTGCGGATCTCGGTGTAATAAAAGATTATTGATCTCTTCTTTACTTTCTAATTTTATCCTCTCCCTATCGTCCCGAGAGACAATTAATATTTCTAAAAATATCCACCGCCGGGACTCTGGGTTATGTGTGCACATACCTTAACCATGCACGGCGGCGCACAACGGCCCTAGTGACTATAAATCTATCAGTAGCCCCTTCCCGCAATGCTGCGGGACAAGTCGTACATGTTTACCTCCCGTAGGGGACGGCCTGCCTCCCTTTGGGAGGGCTAATAAGCATATAGCCCCCCTGAGCCTGCCCCGAAGTATTTCGGGGGGCTACTTTACCTGACTAGTTCTAGTTAAACATTTGAAATTCAGCGTTTATCATTTTTTTATCTTCGGCCCCTTCGCCATCCTCCTTTATAAATCCTCTGTGCAACTCGGTGACTTCTCCGTGCCACTCGGTGTAATAAAAGATTTTTGACAACTTTGCTCTTTTATATCGGTCGTCCCTACAGGACTTGTAACCAAGATGAGACTATTAAAAACCGTGGGTTCAGCCACCCACGGTTATGATATCGTCCGCACCTATGGCGCTTTTATTTTTCACATTTAACAGCGTGTCTGTCTGTTGGCGTGATAAAAGCCAAGCTCTGCTGACCTTGAAATTTCATAATAAAATCTCTGGCCTGTACCTTCAGTCTTTTGATTTCATCTTGATCAAGGGAACTGCCCATCGACTTGACAACTTTATAGGAACCCGAACTTTTATCTATAACCTGTACCGAAACTGTCCCCGATTGATTCTTTTTAGCTCTGATAAACATAGTTTAAATTTACAAAATGGAAGGGGTACATCCAAATCAATAAGATCTCTTAATTTTTTTATCCTCCTTAAACTCTTACCCAATTAAACCACAAATCACCCAATCAACTTATTCAACTCAATTCACCCTTTTGCGCTCTTTGCACCTTACCGCCCTTAGCGAGAGCTCTTTAACCTTTCTCCTTTTCCCTTTAACCTCATTTAACCAATTCACCTTTTTTTCATCCTTCATCCTTCTAAATTCATCCTTTAAAAACCTTCACCTTTCATTCAGTTATTCCTAAACGACTTATCAGGGTAGGCAGGTGGACTTGGAACTGGTCTTGGGTCTTCCTTGATCAACTCTTTTAAGTGATTGATTGCAGCTTCCATTTGCGCATCTTTTCCCTTAAAAGTAGCTTTTGGTAAATTGATAACCTCAATGTCTGGAATAAACCCTTCTCCCTCGATCAGCCATTCGCCTTCTTCTCCATACACACCCATCATCGGCGCTCTTGCCACGCCATTGTCGGATAAGGTGTTGGAACCGGAAAGCCAAACTTCTCCGCCCCATGTTCTCGCTCCTATGGATTGAACCAGGTTCAACCTTCTAAAGCCTTCGGCAAAAGCTTCTCCATCTGAAGCAGTAAATTCATCCACTAACAAAACTAAGTGGCCTCTGAAAGCATATTGCATATTCCAATAGGGCTCTCCTTCTCTGTTTTTCCAATAAAAGAAAGCCTCACGCATCAGTTTTTCCAAGATGAAACTGTCAATATTACCACCTCTATTATTTCTCACATCGATGATTAAACCTGATTTTTTGAATTGAGGGTAGAAATCTCTGTACCATTGGCTGATATCGGCACCAGTCATCGCCCGAAGGTGGACATAGCCAATATCACCATTTGAGGCTTCCTCTGCGGCAAGTTTTCTGGTGTATTCCCAATCATTATATCTCAAATTGGATTCAGCCCTGGTGTTCATCGGGATGACGATTCTATCATCCAGTTTAGTCCCTTTATCAGAAACCAAACCCAATCTTACTTGCTTCCCAGCTTTGTCTCTCAAATAATAATTGATATCAGAAGCAGACAAGACCGCCTCACCATCGATATGCGTAATTACGTCTCCAACATTGATCTGAATATCAGGGTGGGAGAGTGGTGACATTTCATCAGGATAGTCTGGATCACTTTGGTAAATATAAGCGACTTGGAATCCTTTTAATCCATCATTTTTGGTAAATCTTGCCCCAAGCAGACCAAGACTGATCTGATCATCACCTCTTCTTAAATCTCCGCCGCCAACACTTGTATGCAGCACACTCAGTTCCCCGATCAATTCTCCAATCACATCCGAAAGTTCAGACCTAGTCGTCACTCTTTCAGCTAGAGGAAGGTATTTTTCATACATTTTATCCCAATCTACACCATGCATGTTTGGATCATAATAATAATCTCGCTCCATCCTCCAAGCATCCGTATAAAGCTGCTTCCAGTCTTCCTTTGGATCAATCGAGAATTTCCAATTGCTCAAATTCAATCTGCTCTCCGCCAAATCTCCAACAGGGAAAGTTTTGATCTCCACCACGTGATGATTGCTCCCAATGGTGATCAACATGTATTTGTTGTTGGCAGATGTAACAAAGCGACGGACGTTATCAGCGAATACTTTTTGTTCTACCTTCGAACTCAATGGCGTCATCATAATGGAATTCTTTCCACCACCGTTGACCTCACTTTGATAATAAAGTGCTTTGTCAGTTAAGACCAAATTGCTGTAATTTCCAGCTGGAACAGGCACCTCTCTCAATCGCTGCATCAAGCCAGCTTCTTCAATCACTACATGGACTTCACCCTCTGATTTTTTCTCCTCTTTTTTCAATTCATGATTGTAGTGAAAAGGGGATACCAAGTCCTTTTTGAGTGAAATATGATAGATTTTCATCTGTTTTTCCCAGAATGGCTCCGGCTGTCTCGTACCCCAAGGGGAGCTAACTCTCGTCTCAAAATTCCTGTCAGACATAAAGTAAATCCAATTCCCATCTGTACTCCATTGAGGATATACACTGTTTGCACGATCAGAAGTGATGGCTATATGTTTCCCAGAATTGATTTCAAAAGCAAAAATTTGATTGAAAGTATTGGATGCTGATTGAGAAAAAGCAATCCACTTGCTATCTGGCGACCAAGCAAAAGATCCACTGACACCTTCGCGGTTGGTTGAAGCTTTGCTCTGCTTTCCAGAAGCCAAATCCAATACCCATAAATCTCTATTTAGATCTGTAAATGCTAGCTTTTTCCCGTCAGGAGATGGCATAAGGTTGAAGCGTAGCGTATTGCCATTTTTAGTGACCTGTTTCCCTTGGTCTAATCCTAATGCATTGTATTGGTGAATCTCAAACTCTCCACTTTCATCTGAGAAAACATATATCTCTTTTCCATCAACAGAGAAAGTAGCGTCTCTGTAGCGAACGCCATCTTTTCTATCCAGCCTAACAGTTCTGCCTTCTTTTGTGGGAAATATAAAAGACCTACCTCGAGCAGTGAGAGCAACTTTGTCACCCTCGTTGCTAACAGATATTCCTGTAATATAACTCTCTGGATTATCAACCCACTTCTCACGCATTTGATCGAAATCAGAGTTTAGGGAGATAGCCAACTTCTTATCTGTTCCACTTTTGATATCAAAAATATGAATGTCAGCCCCTACACGATATGCAATTTGATTTTCAGAAAAAGAAGCTTCACGCACGTCATACACCTCTTGTTTGGTATGTTGCTTCAGGTCTTCACCTTTGTCATTCATAGACCAAACATTCACAATACCATCTCTGGAAGAAAGGAAATACACGCGCCCATCATGGTAGACGGGATGATGATCTTCTCCTTTGTAATTTTTGGTTAGTTTGACAGCTTCTTCTTGACCTGCCGTATATTTCCAAACTTGCCTTGCTGTACCTCCTTCGTAGCGCTTGGTGACATTATTGTGAAATGTAGGTCTTACAAAAAAATACGTTTCGCCATCATCAGAGAAACTCCCCTCCGCAGCCATTTCCAATGGAAGTATGGTGCTTTTCCCCGTTGTAATATCAATAGTAACCGTATGAAGCCTAGGCAAGGTAGAATATTGATTGGTCACATAGGCCAATTCAGTTGCTGATTTCCATGCTGTAGGCACAGAAGCTGAGGCTTCATAAGTCAATCTTTTCGGAACTCCTCCTTGAATAGGAATCAGATACACTTCGATTGGTCCTTCGTAGGAAGCTGCATAAGCAACCCATTTTCCATCAGGAGAGATCTTTGGAGAGCGTTCTTCCCCTTGGTGGGTAGTAAGTCGACTCGCTTGACCACCCGAACTTGCAACTTTCCAAATATCACCCTCGGCAACAAAAACCATCACATCTCCATGGATATCCGGATGCATGTAGTAACCTTGATTTTCCTGAGCAAAAAGCCCTGATAGCGTAACGCTCAGTAAGAGTGTGAAGAGTAAAGATTTCATTTTCATATTTTGAGGGATTATGTGAAGGAATGTTTTTGGGACTCACCTTAAAATCAAATATAATTATTCCCTCGAAAAAAAGTCAACAGAATTTACAAGCGGTTTTTTATCTCCAAAAGCGAACATCTACATTATTTCGAGGCACAAGATTGAGCGTCCTGAAAATCTGAAAATTTAAGCTATTCTTCCTTTATTCCTCCTAATTCATCCTTTACTCTCGGTGAAGCTACTGTACTTCCTATTCGGATCCAGTGTAATAAAAGATTATTGATCTCTTTTTCCTCTTCAAAATCTGATTGGTTCAAGTCTTTTGACTTGGACCTGAGTGTCATAAACTAACAAAAATCCCCCTTCATCCTTTCTAAATTTACTAATCCTCTTATCGTCCCGAGAGAAACCTCTTCTTCCTAAGATATCCAACGCCGGGACTCTGGGTTACGTGTGCGCATCCCTTAACCATGCACGGCGGCGCACAACGGCCCTAGTGACTATAAATCTATCAGTAGCGCCTTCCCGCAATGCTGCGGGACAAGTCGTACATGGCTAAGAGGCATATAGCTCCGCTGAGCCTGCCCCGAAGTATTTCGGGGAGCTACTTTCCTTGACTAGTTTCAATTCAACATTTTAAATTCGACATTCAGCGTTCGACATTTTTTCCCCTTTTCCTTAATCCCTTATCCTTCCTCCTTCAACCTTTCCCACCTTTCTCCTTTAACCTTTTCCCTTTTTTTCATCCTTCATCCCTCTGCCTTCATCCTTTCTTTCTCCTTTCTCCTTTTTCCTTTCACCTTCATCCTTTCTTTTTCTACCTTCTTCCTTTCTAAATTTACTAATCCTCCTATCGTCCCGAAAGACACTTATATTTCTAAAAAAAGCTACCGCCGGGACTCACGGTCTGGTGTACACACTTTTCAACCCTGCATTGCGGCGCATCACGAAAGTATTGAATATAAATGTTTTTGAAGCGCCTTATACAGGGCTATTAAAATGTTAAAGCCCTTCAGGCTTGCTCCACTCTTGATTCTTATCGAGATTTTGTGGCTTCTTTCCTTATCCTAATTCATCTTATTAGTGTAATTTTTATCTTGAACAAGCAAAGTTAAGCACATAAACATTTAATCCTTTCGCGTTCTTTGTGCCCACCTCACTTGAGGGTGGATACTTTGAGCTCTTTGTGTCCTTAATCAGTTAAGCACATAACCAATTAACCCTTTTAATCTCTTACACCTTCTAACCAATTACTCAGTTATTCAATTACCCAATTCCCCTAGTTAACGAATCACTTAATTAACTCAGTCAACTCAATTCAACCTTTCGCGTTCTTTGCCCCTCACCGCCCTTGGCGAGAACCTTTCTCCTTTTCCCTTTAACCTCATTTAACCAATTCAACCCAATTAACTTTCCCCCTTCTAACACAGTAACCAAAAAATCTAAATATTTCCTTTGCTAATTATATTCAACCGAGTACTTTTGTTACTCGCTTAGACAAAGCTTAATGTTAGATTATTTGATCACATCTAAGACTCGACTGAAACTTTTAATTAAGTTCTTTAGCAATCCTAAAAATCAAGGGCATTTGCGAGGACTAGCCGATGAGTTTGGAGAATCTACCAACGCCATAAGAAAGGAACTCAATAACCTTTCTGAAGCTGGACTTTTAATGAAAGTGGCCGATAAAAATAAAATCGACTACCAAGCAAATATCAACCACCCTCTTTTTTCGAACTTACAAGATATCATCAGAAAATACTTAGGTTTAGACAAACTTTTGGCAGCAGTTTTGGAGCGAATGGGAAAAGTTTATCAAGTAGCTCTTGTAGGCGATTATGCCAGAGGAATTGACTCAGGAAATATTGAAGTAGAGATCACAGGCTTCGATTTGGACGAAGACTACCTTGAGAGTATTTCTGAAAAACTCAAAACTATCATAAATAAAAAAGTTGTTTTCAGGATTGAGCAGCAAATCACAGATCCTGAAGCCCTCTTGATTTACCAAATACCCGACTGATTTTCCCCTAAGATCAACAGTCGTTTTATATTCTTCAACCACACCCGCTAAGTACCATCATGTGACTGAAAGGGCGAAGCTGTTTAAAAACAGATATAAGACATGAGACAAAAGACTTGAGACTTTGGGAAAATGACGATTATTTAAACCTAAATTTCTAAAAAAAGTAAAATATATTCTATCCACTTTCAAAAATAAATTTTTAGAATTAAACTAATTAAATTGTTTGTTGAGTTGTAAATTCAAAATGCTTTTACCTGGATAAAGAAAAGATGGCTTTAATTTATAAGAATGAATCATACAACATCATAGGAGCTGCAATAGAGGTTCATAAAGAACTAGGTAAAGGGTTTTTAGAAAGTGTTTACCAAGAAGCGCTTGAAATAGAACTTACAGCTTTTAAAGTCCCACATTTAAGGGAAGCATCAGTTCCAATTAGCTACAAAAACAGAAAGCTTACTAAGAATTTTGTTGCAGACTTTATTTGCTACGATAAAATAATTTTGGAATTAAAAGCAATATCAGATCTGTCACCAGAACACACTTCTCAAGTATTCAATTATCTAAAAGCTACAGGGTTTAAGTTAGGTATTCTAATAAACTTTGGTGCAATGTCATTGCAGTACAAAAGGATTGTATTGTAAGTAAGAAATTTTAGAAAATATTTTATTTTCGCATAATCCCTGAGCTGCAGCTCAATTAATTCATAAATCTGAGTGGTTCACTTAAAAACATTGAACCTTAAAATGTAAAAAGTAAATCTTCCTAAAAATTCGTTCAATTCGAATAATTCGTGGTCACCCTTTCGTATAATCCCTGAGCTTCAGCTCAATTAATTCATAAAAAAGCCAAGGAGTTCAATCATAAACGTTGGGCATCCAAGAGCAAAAAATCAACCACCTCCATAATTCGTTCAATTCGAATAATTCGTGGTCACCAAAAATATATTTCATTCTTGGTAAAATCATTTCCCATGCCCTCATCAAATAATTCAATGTTAAAAAGATACGTCCTTCCTCTTTTGTTTTTCTTTATGCAAAGTTTAGTGGTTGCCCAATCAATCTCTGATATAGGCTCCATCAAAGTGGATAACCTCTCCGATGCACAGGTAGAACAACTCGTCAAAAGAGCAGAGTCCTCAGGGATGAACGAGCAGCAACTCATATCCATGGCCCGTGAACGTGGAATGCCTGCTCAGGAAATCTCCAAACTCCAACAACGCATCTCCGCAATTCGAAGTGGAAGAGGAGCCTCGAATAATCAAGGACAAGGAAACCTAGTAAAAGGGAGACAGGTAGAAGGGATGGAAATGGGTGAGGATATGAGTTTTGAGGATATCCGTAATCAAGACCCATTCAGAAACTTGACGCCCAAGGAAAAGAAAATTTTCGGATATACACTTTTTCACAATAAGGAACTCAATTTCAACCCAAGTTTGAACATCCCCACTCCTCAGAATTATACCATCGGTGGGGGAGACCAACTCTTGATTGATATTTATGGTGCTTCTTCACAGTCCTATGACCTACAAGTAAGCCCAGAAGGAAGAATCCTTGTTCCCAATGTTGGGTCCATCCAAGTAGGAGGGTCTTCAATTGCTTCTGCAACAGCTAGAATCAAAACTGCCCTAACAAGAATTTACTCAGGACTTGGAGGTTCAAACCCTAATGTCTTTATGGAATTGAGATTGGGAAATATAAGGACGGTGTCTATCGCCATGGCAGGGGAATTAACCAATCCTGGAAATTACACACTCCCATCCTTTGCCTCACCTTTCAATGCGCTTTTTGCAGCAGGAGGACCTAATGAAAATGGTTCTTTTAGACACATTCAAGTATACAGAGACAGCAAACTCCTGACGGAAATTGATGTCTATGACTTTTTGGTAAACGGGGAAAATACGGCAAATATCACCCTCAAGGACAATGACGTGATCATCGTTCCACCAGTGAGAAATAGAGTGGAAATCGTGGGGCCTGTAAGAAGGGAAGGACTCTTTGAAGTGAAATCAGGAGAAACCATTGCGGAGATCATCGCCTTTGCAGGTGGGTTCAAATCTGAAGCATATAAAGAAAGGTTGACAGTGACCCGTAAAACAGGCGCAGAACTTAAAGTCGAGGACGTAGATGCAGCAAATTACCAAGCATTTATGCCACAAGACGGAGATTTGTACAGGGTAGGGCAGATCTTAAATAGGTTTGAAAATAGAGTTCAAATCTCAGGTGCATTGATGCGTCCAGGAACTTTCGCCTTACAAGAAGGAATGACGCTTACCCAATTGATAGCCAAAGCAGAAGGTCTAAGGGAGGATGCTTTCTTAAATCGTGCAACACTATACAGAACAAAAGCTGATTTCTCTCTGGAAATCCTACCAGTAGATATCAGTGCTGTGGTCAACGGCAATGCGGAAGACGTCATACTCAGAAGAGAAGATGTCTTAAATATCCCAAGTATCTATGACCTCAGAGAAGAATACTACATCAAAATCTCAGGAGAGGTGAACAAGCCCGGAGCTTTTGCCTTTGGGGAAAATATGAAAGTGGCTGACATGGTGCTCAAAGCTGGAGGATTCAAAGAATCTGCCTCAGCCTCTCAAATAGAGATCGCTAGAAGAGTCAAAAACGATATTTCTGGTAAACTCGCAGAAATCATTCGCATTGATATCAGTAAAGACTTGGAAATAAACGGTTCAAATTCGGATGTAATTTTGGAGCCTTTTGACCATGTGATCGTTCGGAGAAGTCCTGGCTTTCAAAGAGAAAGATTAGTTCGAGTTGAAGGAGAAGTATTCTATCCAGGGGAATATGCGCTAGCCAATGCCAACGAAAAAATCTCAGATGTACTTATAAGAGCAGGTGGATTAAACCAATTCGCCTATGCTAAAGGGGCAACGCTAATTCGAAAAAATGAATTCTACAATGCACCGAGTGAAAATGAAATTAAAACGCAAAACCTAACCTCAGTAAAAGAAAACATAGCAAGAGATAGCTTGGATAGAACAGAGTTTGATAAAATCCTTTTAGAAAGAATTGATGACAAGATTGCTGAAAGAGGAGGGGATCAAGCCAATAAAAAAGGAGGTTTGATTTCTGATGATTTCAGAAGGCAGACGATTCAAACTATCGCGGAGAGAGATTCTGGAGATGTAGAAATAAAAACTATGGAAATGGTAGGAATCAACTTACAAGCCATTCTGGAAAATCCTGGAGGAGCGAATGATTTGATTTTACAAGAAGGAGATGTGATTTCGATTCCAAAAGAGCTCCAAACTGTAAGAATGCGTGGAGAAGTGCTTTATCCTACTACAGCAAGATATAGAAGTAATTCAGGATTCAAAAATTATGTATCAAGAGCAGGAGGATTTACAGATCGATCTCGCAAAGGCAGGTCCTATGTAGTCTATGCAAATGGAGATGTCCAAAGAACAAAAAAAGTCCTTTTCTTTAATTTCTATCCTCACATAGAACCCGGAGCAGAAATTATTGTTCCTCCGAAGCCAGATAAGGAACCTATGTCTGCACAAGCATGGATAGGTATCGGAACCAGCCTCGCCACCCTAGCCCTCCTAATCAATAACCTGACGCAATAAGCTTCTTGACAAAGAATTGTCATTCAAACAACAAGTCATATCGACCACAAGGAGATATCTCAACTCGTCTTTCAACCCCTAAGTCATATCGACCACAAGGAGATATCTCAACGCATCCTTTCAACCCCTAAGTCATATCGACCATAGGGAGATATCTTCCCGAATTTCTTCGGGACAGGCTACTTCGTTCGATATGACTAAAAAGTAATCATAAGAACATTCTAAACAATTAGCAGCACTAAAATATAAACACCCAAGTCATATCGACCACAAGGAGATATCTCAACGCGTCTTTCAACCCCTAAGTCATATCGACCAAAGGGAGATATCTCACTTCGTTCGATATGACTAAAAAGTTTTATTCAAGCATATTTAACAGTGTACCCACAATAACAGTCTTAATCACCATCACCATTCAACTAAATTAAAACATTACTCTTTGCGTCTCCGCGTGCAACCATTAATTCCTATGCACCTTTGTGAACTCTACGAGAGGCAAAATTAAAATACTCCATCTATGTCAACAAACCCTTCCTCAAATCCCCAAAACGACGAAGACGAAATCGACCTCCTCGCTCTAGCCAAGACCGTCTGGTCTAAACGCAGGCAAGTGATCAGCATTACACTCGTCTTTATGCTTATTGGTCTAGCAGTTGCATTGCTTTCCCCAAAAGAATTCACAGCTTCTTCTACCTTTATCCCCCAAACCTCCGAATCAGGAAAAGGAGGAGGCTCCTTGGGTGGAATGAGTGGAGGTTCAGAAATTCCACCTGCCTTGTATCCAAAATTTGTCTCATCAGTCCAATTCAGAAAAGCACTATTAAATGCACCAATCAATGTGGAAGGATTGAATGAAACGGTTACTTATTCCAAATATTATGAAGAAGTAGCGCAACCAGGGCTTTTGGCAAATATTAAGAAATATACCTTTGGACTTCCTGATTTGATTATTCAAGCAATAAAAGGAAAATCAGAAGTGACCGTAATCCAAACTGAAGAAGGAGATTTGATTAGATTAAATGAGGAAGAGGTGAAACATTTTAAAAGACTAGAAGGCCAATTGTCTGTTTCTCCTAATGTAAAGGAAGGATTTGTCACTTTATCTTTTGTCATGCCAGAACCTTTAATGGCGGCACAGATGACACAGTATGCTCAAGAACTCCTTCAAAATGAAGTCATTGCATATAAAATTTCTAATGCACGCGAACAGTTAAATTATACAGAAGAAAGATTCAAGGAGAAAAAAGCAGAGTTTGATCAAATCCAATCTCGACTGGCAAATTTCCGAGACCGTAACCAAAATATCTCCTCTGCCACAGCGATGAACCAAATGGAAAGACTAGAAGCAGAGTACAACTTCGCTTTCAATATCTACACCGAATTGGCCAAGCAACTTGAGCAAGCCAAACTCCAAGTTTCCAAAGACACCCCAATTTTTTCCGTGATCCAACCCGTCACCATCCCCACAGAGAAATCCGCCCCCAAACGCCCCCTCATCCTCGTCATCTTCACCATCCTCGGCCTCATCCTCGCCCTCGCCTACATCTTCGGCTCCGAATTCCTAAAAGGAGTAAAAGAGCAATGGAACGAGGCTTAGAGGAATTTTAAAGGTTACGTGTACGACGTTGTAAGACGTAAGATATAAGATCCAAGACCTAAGACTTGGTAATCCCTATTTGATTCAAGTCTTCTGACTTGGACCTGACTGTCAAAAACTAACAAACGCTTCCTCTCCCTTTTCCCTTTTTTTTCCTCCTTCAAATCCCCTCTGTGTAACCCTGCCTGCAGCAGGCAGGTCGGTGACTCCTCTGTGCCACTCGGTGTAACAAAAGATTTTTGATCTCTTCCTCGCTCTAAATTTACGCATCCCCCTATCGTCCCGAAAGACACTTACATTTCTAATACAGCCACAGCCGGGACTCTGGGGTAGGTGTGCACACTCCTAATCCCCGCATTGCGGCGCATAGCGAGAGAATTGACCATATATGTTTTTCAGCGCCTGATACGGGGCTAATAATGATTTAGCCCCGATGGGGCTACTTTCCCTGACTAGATTTTCGAGAGTAGTTTTATTTAATGTAAGTTGTCTTTATTACTGATATAATTACTTACCTCAGGCTTCTAAAGGGACGGATCTTGCTGCCCTATAAAATAATATACTAATCGTCGATTTCCCTCAAATCGTCTTATGCGGGCGGGACGAATTTCGACCGGGGGGGCGGTGGCAGGAGCAGGGAAGGATTCGAAATTCTTGATTTTTTGGTTACTTTTTTGATCAAAGCCTGTCCCGATTATTTCGGGGCAAAAAAGTAAGAGAAAACAATATATTCATCTCAAAGCAGATTCTCTCACTAATCAAAATCAACCCCCTTCCTTTCTAAATTAACTAATTCCCTTATCGTTCCGAGAGATACAAACATTTCTAAAAATATCCACAGCCGGGACTCTGGGTTATGTGTGAACATACCTTAACCCTGCACGGCAGCGCATCACAAGAGCAAGTGACTATAAATGCTTTCCCTGCGCTTTGTACAGGGCTAATAAGCATAATAGCCCCGTAGGGGCTACTTTCCCTGACTAGATTCTCCTCTAGGTCTAGATCGCATCCACATTCCCATATTTTTCCAATTCAACATTTTAAATTCGACATTTTTCATCCTTCCTCCTGCCGAATTCATCCTTCAAATCCCCTCTGTGTAACTCGGTGACTCCTCTGTGCCACTCGGTGTAATAAAAGATTTTTGACCTCTTCCTCGCTCTAAATTAACTAATTCCCTTATCGTTCCGAGAGATACAAACATTTCTAAAAACATCTACAGCCGGAACTCTGGGTCAGGTGTGTGCATTTCTATACCATGCACGGCGGCGCATTATGCATCTATTGACTATAAATCTTCGTGTCCCAAAATTATTTCACTCCTAAACAAATAACTAAATAACAAACCTTTCTTCTTTCACCTCAAATTAACCAAACAAACCTACATCATTAGTAAATCCTGTACTTGAAAAACTACAAAAAACCTATTATCTTCAATATAAGTTATCAAACTGGATAAAGAAAAAATCAAAATCATGATTATTAAAAGAAATGAAGATCAGATTACTTTCAAGTTAGACTCAAAAAAACTCAGTCTACTTGAAATTCAAGCTATTAGTGATTGGCTTGAATATTTGGAGTTGTCAGGTTTTAAAAATTCTGATAGTAATGAAGTACAGAATTTAGTAAGTGATGAAAAAAGAGGAAGATGGGAGAGGTTAAAATCAAAAATTGACTAATGAACATTGTTGTAGATTCCAATATCGTATTTAGTGGAATGCTTAATAGTGATGGTAATCTCGCAAAAGTTCTGCTTCTGAGTTTTAATAAATTGACTTTTTATTCTTCGCAATCACTAAAAGAAGAGATATATTCTCACGCTGAAAAACTTAAGAAAATAGCTGGTTATTCAGAATTCGAGTTTTTTAGAATCTTTAATCTTTTAACTAAAAATATCAATTTTACTAATCCTTTGCTAATACCAAAAGATTTTCTCTTTAATGCTTATAATTTAACAAAGGAAGTTGATGAAGATGATACCGAATTCATTGCCTTGACTGACTATCTTGGGGCGTCATTATGGATAGGTGATAAAAAACTAATAAAAGGAATGTCAAAGCAAGGTTGGACTAAATTCGTTGATACCAATCAGCTTCTTCATTATGCTATTCTTTAATAATCCTTCATTTTTATTGACCAATTCTTTCCATATTCAACACGATCCCACGAATCAAAACGAACTATCATAGTGCAGGAATCAATAAAAAATGCATTGTCACGGTGCAGTCTGCTAAATAGGATATCAAAATAAGTTAATAGCTAGTATTCTTACATCAGGACGGCCTTTGCTGAGGCTAGATTAAAATATGCAAACCATCCAATTTTCCTCAAACCGTCTGATGCGGGCGGGACGACGGAGATCCGGGCCTGTCTCCCGAAAGGGATGGCTTGCCTCACATAAAGGGATGGATTCCCTCTTTTTTCGGGAGGCCAGCGGTGGCCTTGAGCGCGGATAGAGCCTGTCCCGATCTTAATATCGGGAATATCTCCGTCTTGCCCCGATAGCTATCGGGGTTGGTTACTTTTCTCAAAAAGTCCGCTGTGGCGGATGTGTTAATGCCTGTCCCGTGGAATCACGGGAACAAAAAGTAAGAGAAAGAAATATAAAATACTTCAATACTTTCTCTCACTAAGAAAAATCTCCCCTTTTTTTCCTTTCTAAATTAACTAATCCCCTTATCGTCCCGAGAGATACAAACATTTCTAAAAATATCCACAGCCGGGACTCTGGGTTATGTGTGCACATACCTTAACCATGCACGGCGGCGCATATCGAATGTTGTGACTATAAATATGCACGAAGCGCCTTGTACATGGCTAATAAGCATAATAGCCCCGATGGGGCTACTTTCCCTGACTAGATTTTCGAGAGTAGTTTTATTTAATGTAAGTTGTCTTTATTACTGATATAATTACTGACTCCAGGCTTCTCAAAGGACGGCCCTTGGTGAGGCTGGTTTTAAGGTAATTGTGGAAACCGTTAAAAAAATGGGTTAGCTCGCGAAGCTTGCAGCGAGATCCACCCATTTTTAGGTTGGAACAATTGACTTAAAATTAAATTGGGTCGATAACTGAAATTATCAAAACATCCGCTATCCCAATTTAAAAGCATCAGCTCAGGCCTAGATTTTTTGTTACTTTTTCATCAATGGAAAAAGTAAGAGAAAAAATGCACACATCTATAATAAAATACGCTCACTAGTAAAAATCTCCCCTTTTTTTCCTTTCTAAATAAACAAATCCCCCTATCGTCCCGAAAGCCACTAACATTTCTAAAAAAAGCTACCTCCGGGACTCTGGGTTGCATGTGCACCTCCCTTAACCCTGCATTGCGGCGCATGACGAATCTATTGACTATAAATGTTTATGAAGCGCCTTATACATGCCTGCCTCCCTTTAGGGAGGGCTATTCAAAGTTCAGCCCTTTCAGGGCCTGCCCCGCAGAATTGCGGGGGCTACTTTCCCTGACTAGATTCTCATTAAAGTATAGATACTTTTACACATCTTTTCCCCTTCGATAATTTTAATTCAACATTCTATATTCATCATTTTTATATCTAAACCTTTTATTACTTCCTCCAATTTGCATAATTTGAAGCGCTCTGGCGCATAATTCAAAATGATTTTAAAGAAATAAATACCAGTTTCAAACCCAAATCAGCCCCCAAATCCTCCCGAGCTATCGGGATCGTTCAATTCGTAAAATCCGTGGTCATCCTTTCTTTTACCTTTTTCCTATAACCTTTTCCCTTTTTTTCATCCTTTCTCCTTCTCCTTTTAACCTTCCCAAAAAATACTACAGAACAAGTTTTAAACCCAATACTCAATTGACTTATTCAACTCAATTAACCAGTCAACCCCTTTCTCCTTTTTCCTAAACCCAAAATCTTTGCCCCCTTTGCACCTTAGCTTCCTCTGCGAGATCCTCACTGTTCCAAAAATATCCCCAAATAATCTTATAAATCTCACCCATAACTTGCAAACTCAAAACCTACCGAGTACTTTTGTTACTCACTTTAGGGTCCTCCCAAAATGCTAAGTCCTGTGACTGAAAGGGCGAAGCTGTTATGTGTTTAAAAGGTTAATTGTTTAATCGCTTAACTGAGCTTCTCAAATAAGTATATAAAAATAAGCGTCACAAAGCTCCCAAAATCCCTCAAAGTCCACAAAAAAATAAATTCTTAGAGCTCTTTGTGTTACTTGGAGTTCTTTGTGTTCCCCAAAAAAAAATAAAGCGTCACAAAGCTCCCAAAGTCCCTCAATACCCACAGAAAAAAATCTTGGAGCTCTTTGTGCCTGCCTCACTTCAGCCTGTCCCGCAGAATTGCGGGGGGAGGATTCTTTGAGTTCTTTGTGTCCCAAAAAAAAATAAATCATGCTCACACCACTTAAAGAATCAAAAATCGCCATCATTGG
Source organism: Belliella aquatica (assembly GCF_014637795.1). Classification (GTDB taxonomy): domain Bacteria; phylum Bacteroidota; class Bacteroidia; order Cytophagales; family Cyclobacteriaceae; genus Belliella; species Belliella aquatica. Next base: position 206,619 of record NZ_BMFD01000004.1, read on the forward strand.
CCTCGGTTACGTAGGCCTGCCTTTGGCGGTTGCTTTTGCCGAAAAGTACAAAACTATTGGCTATGACATCGATTCGAAAAGAGTTGACGAGCTACAAAAAGGCCATGACAGAACTTTGGAAGTCGAAGATCAGGAACTACAAAAAGTCTTGGTCAAAACACCAGTAGAATTAGAAGAAAAAGGAATCGGTCTGCAAATAACTGACGCAGTACTTCCTATTTCTACCTGCAATATTTATGTAGTCACTGTACCCACACCCACAGACAAGCATAACAAGCCTGTCCTCACTCCAATGCTCAAAGCTTCAGAGGCGATAGCTAGAGTTTTAAAAAAAGGGGATGTAGTGATCTATGAATCCACAGTTTACCCAGGAGTAACAGAAGAAGAATGTGTTCCAGTATTGGAGAAAGTCTCAGGATTAAAGTTCAATGAAGATTTTTTTGCAGGTTATTCTCCAGAAAGAATCAATCCAGGAGACAAGGAACATACAGTAACCAAGATTCTAAAAGTAACTTCGGGCTCTACACCTGAAGTAGCAACGTATGTAGATGACCTTTATAAGTCTGTGATCACTGCAGGTACACACAAAGCATCTTCAATCAAAGTAGCTGAAGCAGCAAAAGTGATAGAAAACTCTCAAAGAGACATCAACATTGCTTTTGTCAATGAGCTTTCTAAAATTTTTAACTTACTGAATATCGACACCCAAGAAGTCTTGGAAGCAGCGGGAACAAAATGGAATTTCCTTCCTTTCAAACCAGGATTAGTAGGAGGGCATTGTATAGGTGTAGATCCTTTCTATTTGGCTCAAAAAGCGCAAGAAGTAGGTTACCATCCTGAGATCATCTTAGCTGGTAGAAGACTCAATGACTCTATGGGCAAGCATGTCGCTACGGAGACAATCAAACACATGATGCGCAAAAATCTAAAGGTGATAGACTCCAAAGTATTGATCCTTGGATTTACTTTCAAAGAGGATTGTCCTGATGTAAGAAATACGCGGGTTGTTGACATTTACCAAGAACTCAAATCATTCGATATGGATGTGGATATCTATGATCCTTGGGCAAGTAAGGAAGAGGTGGAACATGAATACGGGATTACTATTTTAAATAAAAGTGAACAACCCAATCTAGCAGAATATCCTGCTATTATCTTGGCTGTGGCACACAAAGAGTTCAGAAACTGGAACATCCAAAAATCTGATCATCAAGTTATCTTTGATGTAAAATCTGTCCTACCAAAAGAAAGTGTAGATGCTAGGTTATAGGTGTAAATTATAACTTTGATTAAATAAACAAATATCTTAAAGTTTAAATTTAAAAATTAATTCAAGATGAAAAGAATAATGGTTACTGGGGGATCTGGTTTTTTAGGGTCGCATTTATGTGAAAAGCTTTTAAATCAAGGAAATGAAGTTTTATGCGTTGATAATTTATTTACAGGGAGAAAATCAAATATTCATCATCTTTTAGATAATAAGAATTTTGAATTTTTAAGACATGATATTACTCACCCTTTATTTGTAGAAGTTGATGAGATCTACAATTTAGCATGTCCAGCAAGTCCAATTCATTACCAATTTGACCCTGTCCAGACTACAAAGACATCTGTAATAGGAGCTATAAATATGCTTGGTTTAGCAAAAAGATTAAAAATTAAGATCTTACAAGCGAGTACTTCTGAAGTTTATGGAGATCCTGAAGTTCACCCTCAGCCCGAGTCATATAAAGGAAGTGTAAGTACAACAGGTATTCGCGCATGTTATGATGAAGGTAAGAGATGTGCAGAAACTCTCTTTTTTGATTATCATCGTCAACACAACTTAGAAATTAAGGTGATGCGTATTTTTAATACTTATGGTCCCAGAATGCATCCGCAAGATGGTCGAGTAGTATCAAATTTTATAGTACAAGCTTTAAAAGGAGAAAATATTACTATATATGGTAATGGAGAACAAACCCGTAGTTTCTGTTATGTTGATGATAATATTGAAGGAATGATTCGGTTAATGAATTCAAGAAAAGATTTCACTGGACCAGTAAATATTGGTAATCCTGGTGAATTTTCAATGCTTGAGTTAGCTAACTTAATTTTAGAAATAACAGGAAGTAGTAGCAAATTGATTTTTTTACCCCTACCTCAAGACGACCCAATGCAACGTAGGCCAATAATTGATTTAGCAAAGACGGAATTAAATTGGGAGCCTAAGGTGAATCTTAAAAGTGGTTTGATTGATACGGTTGCCTATTTTGAAGAATTATTGAATAAGGACTAAGGATTAATTCTTTTAGCTACATAAATCTTGGACAGGAGAATTAGGGTAAAGGATATAGTGATAATTTATCTATTAATTCGATACTTCATTCATAAATATTTTGTCAAACTAACGTGAAATTAAGCGTAATTAATATGATAATTTTTCAAAGAGATTTAAAATCATCATTGTTTTTAAAAAAATATGTCTTTAAATAAAAACATTGTAAGCGGTGTTTTCTGGACCTCAATTGATAAATTTGGTGTTCAATTTATTCAGTTTGTATTAAGCATAATTATAGCAAGGATATTATCTCCAGAAGATTATGGATTAGTTGGATTGGCTGCTGTTTTCATTGCTTTTTCACAGGTATTTGTTGATAGTGGTTTTGGAAAAGCTTTAGTTCAATATAATAATCCAAACAAAAATGATTTTTCCACTGTTTTTTATTTTAATTTTTTAATTAGTTGTCTTTTATATGGGATAATTTTTCTTTTATCACCTTATATAGCTCTCTTTTACGAGATGCCTTTACTTAAAAATTTAATAAGATTAATTGCTCTAACATTGATTATCCAGTCCTTTAATATTGTACCAAATGCTATTTTTAGTATAAATATAAATTTTAGACCACTTGCAATTTCAAATAGTATAGCTACAATTATTGGTGGAGGAGTTGGTGTTTGGGCAGCATATAGTGGATTTGGAGTTTGGGCATTAGCTTTCATGACTTTAACAAGTAGTCTGATAAGAACAATAAGCCAATGGTATCAATCAAATTGGTTTCCTTCTTTAGTTTTTTCTTTTGACTCACTAAAAAACTTATACAGGTTTGGAGGTAATTTATTAGCATCCTCTTTAATTGATGTTTTGGTTAGAAATTCTAGTGGCTTATTTATTGGAAAGCTGTATAGTTCAAAAGATTTAGGGTTTTTTACTAAAGGTGTTGATTTTGCAAATACAATGTCAAACACAATTATTTCTGTGATTTTTGCTGTTCTTTTTCCTTCATTTTCTAAAATAAAAAATGATAAAGAGAAAACATTAACAATTTTTAAAACAAGTTTGCGATATGTTTCATTGTTTGTATTCCCTTTTTTCATGTTATTTTCAATATTAGCTCAACCATTAATCTTAGCATTATTAACTGAAAAATGGTTAATTACTGCAATCGTGTTTCAATATCTGGTGCTGGCAAGGATGATAAATATGGTGGCATTAATTAATCAACAAGTCCTACATGGTTTAGGATTTAGTTATATTACTCTAAAACAAGAAATATTAAAATCGATAGTACGTTTTGTTTTTATTTTAATATCGATAAATTTTGGTATCGTATGGATTGCAATTGGAGAACTTATAGCAACTGCATTCAATTTCTTTGTTAATGCTTATCCATTGGAAAAAATCCTTAAATTTGGGTTTATACATCAATTAAAAGAAATTAAGATAATATTTATTAGTTCTCTAATAGCAACTCTTATTTGTTACTTTTTAATTAATCTTTTTGAAGATATTTATTTGAAGCTTTTATTTAGTCCTTTTGTTCTTTCGTTAATTTATTTAATGTTTTTAGAGCTTTTTAAACAACAAGATTATTTATTGTTGCGAAATAAAGTAATAAATAGATTTTTTTAATTTTTAAAGAAAAAATTTATTATCAAGTGTTATTTAATCCAAATACTTAATAAGCTCAAATAAATATAAATACACTTTAAGTGATTTTCTTATTTTATTTTCAGAAACTTGTTTTCTTTAATACTTTATATTTATTTATAATTGATTAAGCCTAAAATCATTTATGACGCCACTTAATGTTTCTAACTTATATAATAAATGTCTCAAATTAAAACAGTAAGTATAATAACGCCTTGTTATAATGGTGAAAAGTTTGTTCATAGGTTATTAGATTCTGTATTAGATCAAACCTATTCAAGTATTGAGCACATTTTTATTGATGATGGCTCTATTGATAAGACTGCTGAAGTTATCAATAATTACATTCCTAAATATGAAAAAAGGGGTTTTAAACTTATTTATGTATATCAGGAAAACGCAAAAGCAGCTGCTGCTTTAAACAGTGGATTAAAACTTTTTACAGGTGAGTACTTAACTTGGCCTGATTCGGATGATTATTATCGATCTAGTGATGCTATATCAATTATGGTTAATGCTTTTGAGAATCTTTCAAATGATTATGGAATCGTACGTTGTGATGCTATGCTTACAGAAGAAAACACTCTTCAAGCTATAAATACTTTTTCTGATAAATATTCATATGTTAAAAAAGAAAAATTATTTGAAGATTGTCTTTTTGAAATTGATTTTTGGTTTACTCCTGGATGTTATTTAACATCGGCTTCTGTTTTAGATTCAGTTATTAAAAATAGAGATATATTTGTCAACTTTGACGGACAAAACTGGCAAATGTTTCTGCCGATCTTGTATAGGTATAAATGTTTTTATATAGACAAACCCCTATTTAATTATTTAATTCGATCTGACTCTTATTGTAATCAACCTATTTCGTTTGAATTATCTCTAAAGCGTACATTTATTCATGAAGAAATTATTTTTGAAACTTTAAAAAGAATTAATTTTAAGAAGGATGAATTAGAATTTTACAATTTACAAATTAAGAAAAAGTATTTATATAAGAGATATTCTTTAAGTTGCCTTTATGGTGAAACAGAAGAAATAAACAAATTTTATAAAGAGATTAAATCAAACTTTTTAGATAATAGACCAATTAGATTTCTCAATTTTGTTTTAGGGATTTTAAACAATAAATCTATACTATTAAACAAATTATTTGTTAGATTAATTAATATTTTGAATTAAATACATAATTCGCAACAATAGTTAATTTCCTATAACCAATAAATTATGATTAAATCATTCGTAAAAGAAAAATTAGGTTTTGTATTTTTACCTTTTTATAAAATTTTATTAATCTTTCAAAATTACTTTTTTGATATGATGGCCTATTTAAGATTTTCAAGTGTTTTCGGTACTATGAATGAATTCAATAGAATTGAAAGTCACATAATTATTTATTATCATTCTTTAGAAAAGGGGATGCTTCACGATGAACGCCGAGTGAGATTCGGAAAAGCAAAAATTGAGGCAATTTTGAAATTTTTAAAAATGGAATTGGTCTTATTGCAAAGAGAAAGATCGCAACTTAAGCAGGCTGCTTTAGTTCTTACCGAATATTACTCCTTCCATTCAGACCTTAATGTTAGTATAAATGATTATTTTAACGAAGATGATTTTAATTTTTTAAAACATAATTATCTTAATAATTTTAATTCTAGTGCTGTTATAAAATCTCAATTAAATGATTTTTACGCTAATGTTAATTCTAATTTTCAAGAGTTTTCACAATCAAGGAAAAGCATAAGAGATTTTTCAGATGTCATGGTGAGTAGAGAAAAAATCCTTGATGCAGTCAAATTGGCTTCAACTAGTCCCTCTGTTTGTAATAGACAAACCTGTAAAATCTATTTGATTGAAGATAAAAATTTAGTTCGTTCTGTACTTAAGGTTCAGGGTGGTCTAACTGGATACATGGATACAATAAACCAAATTTTGATTCTTACCTCGGATAGAAAATATTTTTACTCTATTGGCGAAAGAAACCAATATTATGTTGATGGTGGGATTTTTTTAATGAATTTACTCTATTGTTTACACTATTTCAAGATTGCTTGTTGTCCAGCTAATTGGGCAAAAACATATAATGATGAGAAACTTATTTTAGATAAATTAAAAATTTCTAAAAGTGAAAAGGTTATTTGCTTAGTTGCCATTGGAAATCCAAATAGTGAAGTGGTTTATACAATGTCTAAGAGAAGAGATATAAATGAATATTTTAAAATAATAGATTAATGAAAAAGATTGGTATACTAACTCTTCCTTTAAAGTCAAATTATGGAGGTATTATGCAAGCCTTCGCGTTACATAAAGTAGTTGGTTCTTTAGGGTTTGAACCATTATTAATTAATATTCAGTTTAAAACCAATAAATTTGTCGAAATACCAAAGTTAATAGTTAAATTTTTTTTTAACTTTTTATTTCAAAAAGAGAAACTAATTATTTACCCAAGTATTACTCAAACGGAGCATTTATATTCTAATAATATTCGTTTTATTGATGATTATTTTAATAAAACTAATGAAGTGAGAACATTAAGTGATTATAATTTGATTGATAATTATAAAATAGAAGGGTTTGTGGTTGGTAGTGACCAAGTTTGGAGAAAAGAATATTCTAAATCCATAGATTTTTTTAATTATTTTTTTAACTTTTTATCTAAAAATGATAAAGTCTTGAAAATTGCTTATGCAGCTTCCTTTGGTTTGGACTACTGGCAGTTCAATAAAAAAGAAACAGATATAATAAAAAAATTACTACTAAAGTTTAATGGTATATCACTTCGTGAAAATCAAGGTGCACAATTGTTACTTGAGAATACTGGTATTGATTCAATAGATGTGTTAGACCCAACATTATTGTTAAATGCTGAATTTTACACAAGCTTTTTCAAAATACCAAAAAAAAAGAATCCTCATTTGTTTACTTACATTTTAGACGATAAGTACTATAGTGAAAAAAAAATAAATGAAATTTGTGAAATTTTTAATTTAGAAAAGTCATCCTTGAACATGACCTTACGTAAATCTAAATTAGGAATTATTAAAAACAGTAACCTTCCTTTTCCCTCGGTGATTGAATGGATTGGACATTTTAGGAATAGTGAATTCATACTAACTGATTCTTTTCATGGAATGGTTTTTTCAATTATTTTTAACAAGAAGTTTTTGGTATTTGCTAATAAATCTCGTGGTATTTCAAGATTTGAATCATTATTGAATAAATTAAATTTAGAAAGCAGATTAATTCATGATTTTTCTCAAATTAACAAAAACCTATTAGATCAAGAGATTGATTACAAATTAGTTAATAAATTACTTGATAAAGAGAGAGAAAGATCGATTGAATTTTTGCAATTTAATTTAAGCAAGTAATATGTTTTCAATAGTAATCCCGCTTTATAATAAGGAAGAATCAATTACAAGAACTCTAAATTCAGTATATAATCAATTATATAAAGATTTTGAAGTAATTATAGTTAATGATGGTTCAAAAGATAAAAGTAGGGTAATTGTTGAAGAATTCATTTTTGGTAAAAGTAATTTTTTCCTTTTTAATACACCCAATAATGGAGTTTCAAGTGCGCGAAATAAAGGTTTAAGCCTTGCAAAAAATAATTATATATGTTTTTTAGATGCAGACGACACTTGGGCAGAAGATTATTTATTAAAAATAAATGATTTGATTTTTTCCTACCCAAAGATGAAAATTTATGCATCTGGTTATTCAAAAATTATTTCTAAGAAAATTGTTAGACCTAATTTAGGGATATCTTCAGAATTTAAAAGTGGTCTGATTTGTAATTATTTTAAATTATTTCATAGTACTTCTGAAACCTTATTAACATCTTCATCAATTGTTATTGAAAGAGGTATTTGTGATAGTAATTTGTTTAACGAAAAACTTAAAATAGGTGAAGATTTAGATGTATGGTTCAAATTAATATTAAAACACAAATGCTTTGGATTCATAAATGAAAATTTAGTTTTTTATAATTTTGATGCAGAAAATAGATCTATAAATCTTAAATTAAATCCTGAAAATGATTTTGTTTTTGATTTAGAAAAGTTTTCTAAATATGAGTTAATCAATCAAGATTTCAAAAAACTCTTAGATCTCTTAAGATTACAAAAGCTGAAAGTCTATCATTTGGCAGGTATTGACGATATGAAGGTAAAAAATATATTATCGTTAATAGAATATAATTGGAACTTAAAGTGGAAGGCTTTTTATTATTCACCAGTTATTTTTACACGTTTTTTTTACTCTTTATATTTCAAAATTAAACATAAAGGAGAATTGAAAATTTAATCTGTTTTAACTAAGGCTCTATGCATAACTTTTTCTTTTGAAGATATTAAGTCGAAAGTTATTAAGTGTTATTACTTATTTTATCATATGAAAAAAAAGAGTTTAGTTTTATTGTCTAAAAATACTGGTAAAGAGTTCACAGGTGCAACTTATTCGACTTTTGAGTATTTGAAAAGAATATTTAGTGAGTATGAGAAAATTATAATCATCACAAAAAATTTAGGTGATTCAATGGATCAATTATCTCAGCAAAGCGGAAATATTGAGATTATAAAGTTTAAAAATGTATTTCATGCTGCATATCTAATTTTTTTAATTCGAAAAGAAAACATCTTTGGTTTAAGTGATGATCATTTTGGTTTTTTATTTAAATTTTTTAAAATTAAATATTTGCATATTTATCATGGTAATTGGCCTGATGCTATTTTTTTAAGTTGGATATTTTTCTTCAAAGGTTTAATATTTATTCCACTATATCTTTTAACATTAAAATTCGCTAGCTATGTTGTTAATGTTTCTTTTTATATGGATAGGTTTACAAGGCTCATAAATTCAAGTAGTTCTGTTGTAAGAAATGGTATTAATCATAAAAAGGTTAGGATAAATATGAAAAATAAGAATAGAGTTTGTGATATATTAATGATAGGTAATATTGATGGAAGAAAATATAATGATGCGCTCAAATTATTTAAATTAATTAATTTGAAAGGTATAGATGACATCAATTTCCATATTTATGGAAATATTATTGATAGGGAGTTATACAAAAAATTAAACTCTTATAATTTTGTTAATTTTCATGGGTACCAGCCGTATATAGAATTCAGTAATTTTGATGTTTATATGAGTTTATCAAAAATGGAAAATCTTTCAATATCATTAGTCGAAGCGCTACACAATAATCTTTTTGTGATAGGTTACAACGTTGGTGGTTCAAATGAAATTGTTGATAATTTTGTAAATGGATATTTAGCTCCAGTGGGGAATTACAAAGATTTATATTCTGTGTTAATAAAATTTTTAAATTCATATGAAACTATCAATACTTCAAAACATAAATTGTTAGAATTTGATTGGGAGCTATCATCTCAAAAATTGTTTTTAATTTTAAAAAATTTCACAGTTGAAAAGCAGTAAACTTGTATTGTTTTTTTCTATCATAAATCCTTTCTTATTAATTTTTTTAAGAGAAAATTTAGTATTACTAATATTAGTTCAATTTTTTTTTATTTTTTATTTTAAAAGAAAGGACTCAAATTTCCCTTGGTTTATATATTTATATTCTTTCTTATTTTTTGGTGTAAGTTTTATTAGTTTTAAGATATATGATATATGTTTAATTTCACTTTTGGTTTATAGTGTTTATACATTGAAAAGTAGTTTTTTTCATATAAAAAAAAATCATGGCTTTACATTATTATCTTCAGTTTTATTTTTCCTAGTATATTTGTTATACTCGTTTAAATCGAGTGATATTGTTTTGTTTAAGGAATCAGCACTGGAAAGTTTCCGCATATTCTTTTCAGTTGTTTTGCTTTATGTTTTTCTTTTATACCCCCCAAAATTAAATAATGACTTTTTGTATGACTTAAAGACACTTAGTTATTCTAATCTGTTGAGCGGATTTTTAATTTTTACTCTTATGAAATTTCAACTGATTGATATTAAATATCAATCAGTTTTTTTTGATATTACTTTATTTTCTATTCAAAAGGAATTGAGAATGGCTTCTTTTTATTCTGATCCTAATAAATTTTATTTGTTTTTTACTGTAATTTTATTTTTAGTTGATAAAATTAATGATAGAAATAAAAAGGTATTCGAATTAAGGTTTATTTGCCTTTTAGGATTATTACTCTCTTTTTCGAGAGTTGCTATGTTGATATGTTTTTTGTATATAATTTTTAAGTTTTTCGAAAAAAGAATTGGTAAATATTCAGAAAAAGCATTAAAAATATTTGTGTCAACTTCCTTAGTACTATTTATTTCTACATTTCATTTAATGAAAGATTTTTATAATGATTTCGTAGGGTATTTTACTGTTTTAATTGGTCGTGAAGATAGCCTACGTTATTCAGCAACCTTAACTGAAGAAAGTAGAGTTTTGGCTTGGGGTTATTCATTGATTAAGATTAATTCGGCAAATTGGATGGGTGAGAAGCCTTTTTATTGGAATAGTTTTTTCTATATGCCTCCTCACAATACTTTTTTATCTATCATTCTAGATGTTGGGATTATTGGATTGTTATTTTATTTTTTAGTTTTTAAAGCACTATTGATTGATTGGAATAAGTTCTCTATTTTAATTCTAATTGTTGTACCACTATTTATTTTAGATCTTCAGTCTTTTAGGATTTTTTATTTAATTTTAGCATTTCATATTCATCAAAACGATTCAAGTCACTTAGGAAAATTAAAAAGCAATTAGGATGTGATAAGTATATCAAAGAAAAAAATATTAACTTATCAATTTCTAATAATTTGTTCACTTCAAACAAGAAACAAGAAATTATTATTTAAATATTTATTTTTTCGTTTAGAGTATGAAATTAAAAATAGCTTTTTTATTTCACTTGAAAAAATCGATGATAAGTTTACAATTACGTAAAAAGTGTTTAGTTTATGAAAATAGGGATTATTGGTCCAGTCCAATCAGATAAGTATTTTGGTGGCGTTGCAACTTTTGTAGAAGCTATTGCGGATTCTTATGGAGCTTTAGGAAATGAAGTTAAGATTATTACTGATTATTCAAATAAAAAATCAACAAGTAGTGGTATTAATATAAATGCCGTAAGCGCTGTTCCAATTAGAAGATCAATTATTCTTCCTTTTTTGCTTTATAAAAAAATAAAAAAAGAAAATTTTGATTTAATTATTACTTCTTTAGAGTTCGGGATAGTTTCAGTTTTTATCAAAAATTCTAACACTAAAAAAGTTCATTTTTTACATGCCTTTCCTGCAGTCTCCATGGCAGGTGTTTTGAAAAGATTTCTTTTAAATCATGTTATGAAATTAATTGGCGATTTTTCTGATTTAGTCGTTTCAAATAGTTCTATAACATCTTTAGTAAATAAGGAGGTATTCGGAATTCGCTCCGATGTTATTATTCCAATTGGGTTGAATAAAAACTTCTTAAATAATGACCTGTCTAATTCAAAAGATAAGATTAAAGGAAGAATTGTTTATGCTGGCCGTTTAGCTAATGAAAAAAATGTATTGAAAATTATAGAAGCTTTTAAGTTTGATCAAATTAAGGACTTAAATGGGATTGATTTTCATATTATTGGAAACGGTCCTATAAGTGAAAAAGTCAAAGAAGAGATTGAAAAATATGATCTAAAAATTAATTTAAGGGGTAGCTTGAGTAATGAAGAAGTATTTAATGAATTAAAAATTGCAGAGGTTTTTATTTCGATGAATCCTCACGAACCATTTGGAATTGCCTATTTAGAGGCGTTGTTTGCTAACTGTAAAATAGTTGCACCATTTTCAGGCGGCCAAATAGATTATTTTTATAAATTTTCAAATCATTTCTATCTCTGCAATCCTTACAATGTTATTGATATCTCTGATAAAATTTTAAAGTCATTAACTGATGATATTCCAGAATTTAATACTGAAATTTTAAATATGAATTACGATAAAGTTGTAGAAGATTTAAATTTGGAATTAAAGAAGAGAAATATTTTTCAATAGATTTTCTTGTATTTATGATAAACTATACAAAGGAAATTAATCAAAATGTTCTAATTACAGGAGGATGTGGGTTTTTAGGAAGTCACATAAAAGAAAATATTTTAAAGAATAATTTCAGAATTTTTACACTTGGAAGAAATGGAAAAGGTGAAATTAACTGTGATATTTCAACAGAGATTCCATCACTTCCTAAATTGGATTTTGTAATTCATACAGCTGGCAAGGCACATACTGTCCCAAAAACTCAAAAAGAAGAAAAAGATTTTTTTAGTGTTAATTTACAAGGAACAATAAATCTTTGCAAAGGTTTAGAAAGGATTCATTGCATGCCTAAGGAATTTATATTTATAAGTACTGTAGCTGTATATGGATTAGATGAAGGAGTCGATATTGATGAAAACTATCCTCTTCTTGGAACATCACCTTATGCCAAGAGTAAAATTGAAGCAGAATCTTTTTTAGTTGATTGGACGAAAAAACGCAATATTACATTGACCATCTTAAGGCTACCATTGATAGCTGGACCCAATCCACCTGGGAATCTTGGATCAATGATTGATGGAATAAAAACAGGTAGATATGCTAGTATTGGTAAAGCAGATGCAAGGAAAAGTATGGTTTGGGTTGAAGATATTCCACAATTTATAATGAAAATAAAAGATAAAGGCGGAATATTTAATCTCACTGATAATTATCATCCTACATTTGGAGAATTAGAATTACTAATTTCAAAAAATCTAAGCAAATCAAAACCACTTAGAATTCCATTAGTATTAGCTAAAATAGTAGCACTATTTGGAGACCTATTTGGAGATAAATTTCCTCTAAATAGTGAGAAATTAAAAAAAATTACATCTACATTAACTTTCAGTACTCAAAAAGCAATGCTTTCCACTGAATGGAATCCAACTCAAGTTTTGAAAAAACTCTAATTTTAATATGAATATAGATCAATTTGTTTTAAACTATCTTAAAAGAACTGAAAGTCTTTTCGCAAAAGACCTAGAATTAAATAATGAAAAGCTTAAAAGTAATATTCGAAGTAAGAGCCTTATAATTATAGGAGGAGCAGGGACTATTGGGTCCTCTTTTATCAAAGCAGCGTTGAAATTTAAGCCAGCGAAATTAGTGGTCGTTGATATAAATGAAAATGGGCTTACAGAACTTGTTCGTGATTTAAGAAGTGTAGAAGGTCAATATATTCCTGATGATTTTGTTACTTATCCACTATCATTTGATAGTCCTGCTTTTAGAAAATTATTTATAGCACATGGTCCTTTTGACATTGTGGCTAATTTTGCAGCACATAAGCACGTTAGGAGTGAGAAAGATATTTATTCTATTGAAGCGCTAATTGAAAACAATTTGGTCAAGGCCAAAGGATTACTTGATTTATTAGTAGAATATCCTCCGAAACACTTTTTCTGCGTCTCCACAGACAAGGCTGCAAATCCGGTGAATATTATGGGAGCAAGTAAAAAGATGATGGAGGAATTGATTTTATCTTACGGTGACAAATTGAAAGTTTCCACAGCTCGTTTTGCCAATGTAGCTTTCTCAAATGGATCTTTATTGGAAGGTTTTTTAAAGAGAATAGAGAAAGAGCAACCACTTTCTTGCCCTAGTGACGTCAAAAGATTCTTCGTCTCACCACAAGAGTCAGGAGAGATTTGTTTGATGGCATGTGTTTTAGGGGAAAATAGAGAAATCTTTTTCCCTAAATTAGATATGGAAAGGGATCTAATCAAGTTTGCTGATATTTTCCCTGTGCTTTTGAAAAAGCTAGGATTTGAAGGTATAGTTTTTAATTCAGATGCTGAAGCAAGAAAAAACATAAATTTAATCAAAGAAGGGAAATATCCCGTATATGTTTTTGAAACGAATACTTCTGGCGAGAAGCTTTATGAAGAGTTTTATACGGATGAGGAGGATTTTAACCTTGATAAATTCAAAGCCTTAGGAGTGATATCAAAATCTGCTACATATAAAACAAAAGAGTTTGATGCTATATTTAAGGAATTATATAATTTATTAGATGATCCCAAGCTTGAAAAAAGTCAGATCGTGGCTTGGTTAAAAAAATATATTCCTGAATTCGAGCATATTGAAACAGGTTTAGGGTTAGATAAAAAAATGTAGTATAATATGAAAAGAATATTTGACATCGTTTCATCAGGAATATTTATAATCATCATTTCTCCTCTATTAATACCTTTAATGATTTTATTAAGGTTTACCGGAGAAGGAAAAATATTCTATGTACAGCAAAGGATTGGTAAAGGAGGGAAACAATTTGGACTTTTAAAGTTTGCTACCATGCTTGAAAATAGTCAAAGTCTACCAGGAGGTGATGTGACTATGGGGAATGACCCAAGAGTATTACCGGTAGGGAAATTTCTAAGAAAGACTAAAATAAATGAATTGCCTCAACTTCTTAATATTTTTAAAGGGGATATCAGTGTGGTAGGACCAAGACCTCTTACTCCGAAAACATTTGCTTTCTATCCAAAACATATCCAAGAAGAAATCAAGCACCTTAAACCTGGCTTAACGGGAATAGGGTCAATTGTATTTAGAGATGAAGAAAGTATTCTAGCAAGTTCTCCGAAACCACATCTTCAATGTTATGAGGAAGATATTGCTCCTTACAAAGGTTCGCTAGAAGTTTGGTACAAAAATAATCAAAGTTTTTTCCTTGATCTTCAGTTAACTTTCTTAACGATATGGGTGATTTTATCACCAGAATCCAAGGTCTATGAATCATTATATCAAGATTTGCCAAAAAAAACTGATCTATTATGAATCGAATAAGTTTTGAAAGTAGATCTTTTATTGATGATAGAGGTAAGATATTGGCTTTAAATGACTTATCACTAGAAGGAATTAAGAGAATGTATCAAATAGAGCATCCAGATAGTGGTATGGTAAGTGATTGGCAAGGACATAAGTTAGAGAATAAATGGTTTTATCTTATCAAAGGTTGTTTTTCAATAGAATATGCTAGAATTGATAATTTTAATAATCCAGTACCTTATACTTTAGCAAATTTTAAAGTGATTAAATCCAAGGATAAAGTAGTTGTCCATATACCTAAAGGATATCCAAATGGTTTGAAATCCTTAGAACCAGGTTCGATAATAATTATTTTTTCTGATTTGATTTTGGAGGAAGCTAAAAGTGATAACTTTAAGTTTGATGCCAATCAATGGTTAAACTAATGTTCTAAATATGAGCAAAAGTCTGCTTTTTTTAATTTTGGTTTTAAGTTCATTAAATGTTCAAACTTTAGTGGCTCAAAATATAATCTCTAATAACAGGCCATTACAAGAGTACCTGCGTAGAGATCAGCTTGCTAATGGTTTTGACTCTGTTAATGCTTCCTTCAACTTTCGTCCGTTTGAAAACGATCCATTAAATGGATTCAGCTATTCCTTAGTAAATAATAATCAAGATAAGGGATTTAAACAAATACAAGTTTCAGTTTTACCTGTATTTCAAACGATTCAATATAACACTAACAGACCCTATGGATGGGGAGATGGAGCTATGATCCCTTCTGCGGGTTTGCAATCCTACACATCCACTGGGTTTTTTGCTAAGTTTTCCATTTTAAAAATTCAAATTCAACCAGAAACAGTCTTTGCTCAAAATATATCTTATAATGGTTTCGGAAATAATAGGACTGAAAGTGAAATTATAGACCGTTTTAGAATTTTAAATTTTGATGATGCACCTGAGCGTTTTGGTGAAGGAGTTTATCAATCTTTCAATTGGGGTCAATCAAAAATTAGTATTGAAGTAGGTGCTTTTGAAGCAGGTATTAGTACCCAAAATATTTGGTGGGGTCCGGGGCAGTTTAACTCCTTGATTTTTTCTAACAATGCGCAAGGGTTTCCACATCTGACTTTCAATACTACCAAACCTGCAAAGACTTTTCTAGGGAATTTTGAAGGGCAAATCATAGTAGGTCGACTTGAAAATTCTGGTATTGCACCTACACAATTTGATGATTTAAATAATAGGTTTTTTAGAAGGTTCACTGGAGATTGGAGATATTTAAATGGGATAACCATCTCCTACAATCCGAAATGGGTTCCAGGATTATTTGTTGGTTTATCAAGAACCTATCAACAGTATAGTAAAAACATGGGGAATTCTTTTGGCGATTATTTCCCAATTTTTGACCCTTTTCAAAAAGTTGAATTTGGATTTGATAGAGATGGTGAAGCTAGAGATCAACAAGCGAGTGTTTTCGCTAGATATGTAGCTCAAAAAGCGAAAGCTGAGGTCTATTTTGAATTTGGGAGAAGAGATCATGCTTTTAACTGGAGGGAAGCAATAATTAACCCCGAACATGCTCGAGCCTATTTATTTGGATTTAAAAAACTTTTTGACCTTCCAAAGGAAAATCAAATGATTCAAGTTCGTGGAGAAATAACCCATCAGCAAGAATCTGTGAATAGATTTATAAGATACGCAGGATTAGCTGGAGGAACTTCATGGCATACTCACTATCAAGTGAGAGGCTTTACTCATTATGGTCAGCCTCTAGGTGTTGGGATAGGAACAGGCTCAAATGTCCAAACTCTAGAAATCTCATTAGTTGAAAAATTCAATAAAATGGGGATATTATTTGAAAGGCTTGAAAACCATCAGGATTTTTACTATCGTGCTTTTGGTCAGCAAAAAGAACATCAGCCATGGGTAGACTTGAGTGTAGGTTTCCTCTTTGATAAGCAGTGGAACAACCTCCTTCTCAGCTCCAAACTTCAGCTGATCAATGGAATCAATTACCAATGGCAACTCGCCCCTGACAGCACCCCTGAATACCCCAAAGGAGAAAATCTATTTTCAGTCCACTCCCAAGTGAGTCTGATTTATCTTTTTGATAAGAAAAAGTAGAATCAAAATTTTAAAAGATCCATAATAATAAGTTTATAGAATTATGAAAATCACAGTTATAGGTACCGGTTACGTCGGTTTAGTTTCAGGAGCTTGCTTTGCAGAAGTAGGGATCCATGTAGTATGTGTTGACGTTGATCAGAAAAAGATCGAGGGACTTAAAAAGGGGATCATGCCCATCTACGAACCCGGACTTGAAGAAATCGTCAAAAGAAATTATGCCTCAGGCAGGTTAGAGTTTACCACGGACTTGGGTGCAGCCATTCAAGGTTCTGAAGTGGCTTTTATCGCTGTTGGTACCCCTCCAGGTGAAGATGGCTCTGCGGACTTGAAATATGTCCTGGCAGTTGCCGATGAAATCGGAAACACCATGTCTGATTATATCGTCGTCGCTACCAAGAGTACTGTTCCTGTTACCACAGGAGAAAAAGTACGTGCAGCCATCAAAGCAGCTTTGGAGAAAAGAAACTCAGACTTGCCTTTCGCAGTAGCCTCTAATCCTGAATTCCTAAAAGAAGGCGCAGCGGTGGAAGACTTTATGAAGCCTGACAGAATCGTTATCGGCGTGGATGACGAAAGGGCAGAGGAGATGATGAAAAGACTCTATAAACCCTTTCAGCTGAATGGCGACCGAATCATTTTTATGGACATCCCATCTGCAGAGATGACCAAATATACAGCGAATGCGATGTTGGCCACTAAAATTTCTTTTATGAATGACATTGCCAACCTTTGTGAATTGGTTGGTGCCAATGCCAATATGGTCAGAAAGGGGATTGGTTCAGATCCTCGTATCGGTACCAAATTCATCTATCCGGGTGTGGGCTATGGAGGTTCTTGTTTCCCTAAAGACGTCAAAGCCATCATTAAAACAGGCAAGCAATATGGCTATGACTTGAAAGTCCTGCAAGCAGTAGAGGACGTAAATGATGCCCAAAAACATGTACTCGTAAAGAAAATCAAAGCGCATTTTGGTGAAGACCTCTCAGGGATGACTTTCGCCATCTGGGGATTGAGTTTCAAGCCGAATACAGATGATCTACGCGAAGCCCCAGCCATTGTCATCATCGATGAATTGATCGCTGCAGGTGCCAAAGTCAAAGGTTATGACCCCATCGCCATGAAAGAAGCCCAGCACATCTACATCGGTGATAAAATCACCTATGCCAAAGACGCCTATGATGCCTGCGTAGATGCAGATGCCTTGCTTTTAGTGACCGAATGGTCCGAATTCCGCATCCCTTCCTGGGAAGCCCTCGGCAAACTCCTCACCAACAAAGTCATTTTCGACGGCCGAAACATCTACGACAAAAAATACCTAGAAGACTTGGGTTTCGTGCATTACGGAATAGGGGTTTGATGGATGTTAAACGTTCAGTGTTAATCGTTAAAACGTAAGTAAACAATCAATTACACAATACTCCACGCTTAACGGCTTTAATGCGCAACGCTAGCTAGTATTAACAATATTAACGTTAAGTGTTAATGGTTAAACCGTAGTTAAAATATCATTTATGGAATCCTCTACGCTTAACGTCTTTAACGCACAGCAATAGCTAGCATTAACGATAATAAGGTTAAACGTTAAGTGTTAATCGTTAAAACAAAGAGAAACCATCAATTACACAATACTCCACGCTTTACGTCCTTAACGCTCGGCGACAGCCAGCATTAACGCTTAACATACCAATCCTACCACTATGGTAATCAATTCCTTTGAAGATCTGGAAATTTGGAAGTTGGCAAGAGAGTTGGCAAAGTATGTCAGATTAAATGCAACAAATCAGACATTTAACAATGACTTTAGGTTTGTATCTCAAATAAACAGTGCGGCAGGTTCAATAATGGATAATATTGCTGAAGGTTTTGAAAGAGATGGGAATAGAGAGTTTATTCAGTTTCTTTATATTGCCAAGGGTTCCTGCGGAGAAGTAAGGTCTCAATCTTATAGAGCATATGATGCTGGTTTTATAGAAAATGAAACTTTTGATACAGTTTTAAAAATGACTGAAAAATTAAAATATAAAATTAACGGATTAATAACAAAGCTAAAGAATAGCGGAGGAAAAGGATATAAGTAAAATTCGTTCAGCGTTAATCGTTAAAACGTAAGAAAAACCATCATTTACGCAATATCTCACGCTTAACGGCTTTAACGCTCGGCGACAGCCAGCCTTAACGCTTAACATACTCACCATTTAGCGTGTTTTCAGAGGCGGAGGATGGGTTTAGGTGTGGTTTTGAATATGAAAACCAAAGAATAACTGAAAATGTCACTGAAAATGTCACTGAAAATGTCACTGAAAATGTCACTGAAAATAGAAATGGATTGATTCTAGTTGAGCTTAAAAAGAATAGAACGATGACAATTGATCAACTTGCAGCAATGTTGAATGCTAATAGACGCACAATAATTCGTGATATAGAAAAGCTGAAAGAAAAAGGTAAAATCAAGCGTATTGGTTCTACGAAAGGAGGCTATTGGCAGGTGGAAGATTTTTAATACTCGATATTCAAAATTCATCATCTTTTTCATCTTTTCTTTTAGTACGAAGTACAAGTTACCAAGATAAGCTCTGATTGGTTCAAGTCTTCTAACTTGGACCTGAGTGTAATATACAATTAGACGCTTCCTTTCCCTTTATAAATTTACTCATCCTTCTATCGTCCCATCAGACACTTATATTTCTAATACAGCTACCGCTGGGACTCTGGGTCACACGTGAACATCCCTTAACCCTGCATTGCGGCGCATAACGGCTGTAGTGACTATAAATTTTCAATCAGCGCCTTATACAGGGCTATTCAAAGTTCAGCCTTTTCAGAGCCTGCCCCGCAGAATTGCGGGGGCTACTATCCCTGACTAGATTCTCCTCTAAGTCTAGATCGCATCCACGCTCCCATATTTTTTCCAATTCAACAATTTAAATTCGACATTCAGCGTTCGACATTTTTTTTCCCTTTCTCCCTTCTCCTTCATCCTTTCTTTTACCCCTAGATTTTCAAAGGAAAGCCCTAATCTTGTTTAAAGAAAAACCTTTTAATTTCACTCAAACCGTCTGATGCGGGTGGGACGACGGAGATCCGGGCCGGCGCTGGCCTTGAGCGTGGATAGGATATCTCCGTCTTGACTTTTTTGTTACTTTTTGTGTTAAGACAAAAAGTAAGAGAAAACAATATATTCATCTCAAAAACAAATTCTCTCACTAATCAAAATCAACCCTTCTTCCTTTCTAAATTTACTCATCCCCCTATCGTCCCGAAAGACACGTATATTTCTAAAAACATCCACATCCGGGACTCCCGGTCACGTGTGCACATTCCTTTACCATGCACGGCGGCGCATATCGAATGTTGTGACTACAAATCATATATTAGCGCCTAGTACATGCCTCCCTCCCTTTGGGAGGGCTATAAGGTATACAGCCCCCCTGAGCCTGCCCCGCAGAATTGCGGGGGGCTACTTTCCCCGACTAGTTTTATTTCAAAGACATTCTTTATTTTTTGACTCTTAATCAATCCCTCCTGCTTCCTGCTTTCTTTCCCCCTTCTCCCTAGTACCAGCGTAGTAGCAGTCTAGTATCAACGTTAGGGTAACGTAGGGGATACGTAGACCCCGTGACTAGACCCCGTAATTTCAATTCTTTAAAAAATAATATTAAACCCTTCATTTAATACAATTTCAACCCGATTTTTATATTTACACTTCACCTTCTCTCGTGATTCCTGGTTTCTTTAAGGACGGCCCTTGGTGTTTTAAGGTAATTGTGAAAACCGTTAAGAAAATGGGTTAGCTCGCGAAGCTTGCAGCGAGATCCACCCATTTTTAGGTTGGAACAATTGACTTAAAATTAAATTGGGTCAATAACTGAAATTATCAAAACATCCGTTATCCCAATTTAAAAGCATCAGCTCAGGCCTAGTCCCGAAAGCTTTCGGGATTGTTACTTTTTCATCAATAGCCTGTCCCGCAGAATTGCGGGAGAAAAAGTAAGAGAAAATAATATATGCATCTCAAAACAGATTCTCTCACTACTAAAAATCAATCTCATCTCCCGTCTAATTTTACAAGAACCCTATCGTCCCAAAAGACACTAACATTTCTAAAAATATCCACATCCGGGACTCTGGGTCACGTGTGCACCCTTCTTTACCATGCACGGCGGCGCATATCGAATATTGTGACTACAAATCATATATTAGCGCCTAGTACATGCCTGCCTCCCTTTAGGGAGGGCTAATAATGATTTAGCCCCCCTGAGCCTGCCCCGAAGTATTTCGGGGGGCTATTTTCCCTGACAAGTACATTTTTTACCTCATTTTCCAAATTTTAACTGTCATACTTCAAACTCTTCATGTCAATCATTAGCGCTTCAGCGCCAGAAATTAATAATCCCCATAAATCAAATTTCAATTCATCAGTTCCTTACCCTGTCTTCCAAATTCTTTAAGTCTCCCGATAACTATCGGGATCGTTCAATTCGCTTAATTTTTACCTGCAGTAGGCAGGCGTGGTCATCCTTTATCCAATTCAACATTTTAAATTCGACATTCAGCGTTCGATATTTTTTTTCTCTTTTCTCCTTTCTTGCCCGCCGTGGCGGGAACCTTTTCCCTTTTTTCTCCCTTCAAATCTCCTCTGTGCCACTCGGTGTAACAAAAGATTATAGATCTCTTCCTCCAAATGGGGTAGAGGCTACTTGTTTGTAGAGCATGAATCCTGAAAGGATTTAATACCGAAGGTTATTAACCGCGGGTGGCAACCCGGGGTTAGAAAGAAAATAGGATATTCTCCACCAACCCTGAAAGGGTTGAATTTAACGCTGACTTGCACAAGATTGTCATAAAATTCGTGCCCCCCCTTTTTCCTTTCCTCTTTTTCCTTTCGGCTTGTTTCCTTCCTCAGCACTCATCCGCCATACAGGAACTCTCCAATGATTTTTTCTACCAATTAACTATTCACCAAATTAACCTTTTAACTTTTTTACCATTTCGAATAATTTGAAGCGCCCTAGCGCATAATTCAAAAAGTTGTTAAAAAGATATCAAGCAATTTAAAACCAAAATCAGCTTCTAAATTCCACAAATCATAATCCTGATAATTCGATTAATTTTTACCTGCAGTTGGCAGGAGTGGTCAGTCTTTCTCCTTGTTCATTATAAGCAGCAAAGGACAGTTGTGCGCCACGGCGTAGTTGACTGTCGACTGCCGATTCCGCATGATTACAATTGAAATTTTCAAATTCTGATGTAATTGCGGATATTGATATATGTTCTCAGATACAATACAGTTCAAAAATAGCTTTGATACGCAAAAAAGTATATTTAAAGAATATCCATTCCTCAAATCTCCTTTTGAAATAAAAAACCTTCCTGATTTACAGAAAGGTCAATTAACTTATTTTTCAAGCATCTTTTTCAAAAGCTCAACTTTCTCCTTTTCAGATTCCAGTAAGCGTTCGTATAACTTTTTGTTTTCCTCCAAGGCTTCAACCCATTTCTCTACAGGATTAACATTAAAAGTAGTATGATAATTTACTCCGCTAAACTGCCCATTAAAGGAAGAGTTAAAGAAGTTAATTGCAGTTTCTTCGTTGAAGCTTTTAATCGCCTCTGCAGGAACCTTCAAAACCTCAGCCACCTGACGAAGCAAATCCTCTTCAATTTCTTCTTTTTGCTCAAGCAGGCTTACCTTTTTTTGAGTCCAGTCTTCACCAAGCTCAAAAGCCAAAACCTCTTGCTTGATACCCATCATCTCTCTAAAGCGCTTGATGTTTCTGCCGTGATGAATGCTTTCCTTCATAGTATAATTTTATATAAAGCTAATTTAATGATTTCTGACGAATGTCTTTCTCAAATTTATTTTTAAATACTTATTTAAACAAAGAAAAATAAACACTTACCACTTTCCAACCATACTTAATCTAGGTCCTTGACCACCTAAAACAAGCTTAACCTGAATAATTTGAGGCCATCACAGCTATAATGAAAGGGTGAAGTGAGACTGAATAATTTATCCCTAATATCAACTAGAATATGCTGATTTAGAATATTTTATCCCAGTCCTTTAGCCCAATTTGGCTTTCGCAATAAACAGAGAAAGTCATGGAAATTCAACTCAAAAATACTGACCAAGATAGAAAAGCACATCTCAATGCATTTCTGCAACTTTTGGTGGAAAGATTTCAACCTACCAGAATTATTTCCTTTGGAAAGCTATCCCTTCAAAATAAGCTAAAGGGTTGTTTTGCCAGCAAGAAGATAGTAGAACAACACTTTTGCCTCTTGATCTGTACGGAAAGCTGTACCAGAGTTGATTACGAAATTCAGGAATTCGTCAACAATCATTACCAAAACGGACAGATAACCATCATTGCTCA
>NZ_BMFD01000004.1:229927-232711 GCF_014637795.1 Belliella aquatica
TGTATTGTCAAAGGGAAAATACTTGTATTCAAAGACCGGGTATATTAATGATCAGTCCATTCCAAAATTCAACCCATCTAAAGCATTAGTAAAAGCTGAAAAACATTTTTCCCATCGGATTTCTTTGGCTAAAGGATTTTTTGACTGTGCGAAGGAAAGTCTCCGTAAGGGCAACAACAACATAACTGCTTTTTTGCTGCATCAGGCTGTGGAGCAGGCCTGCATTACGCTGATCATAGTGCATATCGATTACAGATCAGAATTTCATAACCTTAACCGACTATTGGGATTATGCAGAAGCTTTTCCGACGAACCCTATAAGCTCCTGATAGGAGAAATGCATGCTCGCCGAAGACAATTCGATATCCTCATTAAAAGTTATGGCAAAGCTAGATACGCCTCTGAATTCACTGTCTCCCAAAAAGATGCAGAAGAACTATGTGAAAATGTTTCATCTTTTATTGAATTGACAGAATTGATGTGCAAAAATAGGATCAAAAAATTTGAAGTAAAGCCCACTGAATTAAATCTCGTAACAGAAAAAACAGCATGATATGGAAAAGCAGATTCAAACAATCGATGAGAAGAAATTCTTCAGACTGCCATTTGATGAAGGGACTCATTGCCTCAGCGAAGAAATCCTCAATGCCAATTCAAAATTTAGAAAACCTCCTTACTATTACCGTATTGAGACATCGAAATTACACTTCAAAAATGAGGTCCTAACACTCTCAGTGAAGTTGCCAGATGAACCTAAAAAGCTGGTTTATTTGAAAGTTACAGAGAAGGAACTTCTAGTAAGCTGTAATTTTGATACTGATCAAAATTACCTAAGTCGCTATGCTTACTTCACACTGCTTAAGCACATGAATTATGAGGACAAGGCTTGCTTCAAGAAGTTTTATTGGCCGAACTTTTTTGATCAAATGACAGGAAGCAGTAAATATTTCAAAATCACAAATGATAGGAGGGGGTTCGATATAGAATTAAGACCCAAATATCCAACTTTTTATAAGCCTGGTGACGACTTACTCATATTACAAACGAAGCTGCAAACGCAAGAAGCAAAAACGTACAATAAAATTTCTCTGGATGATCTTCCAGATACTGACTATGCCATTGGATTTTGTTTAGCAGATACTCACTTGTCTTCATACCATTCAAATCATTATCCATTTTTAGTCCCCTTCCATGGATTACTTTCCAAAGACAGAGAGAGAATAAAGAATTTCACTTGTTTTCATTTAAGTGAGACTGATAGCAATGAATTGATTTTAAGTCAAACTCAAAAAGAACTCTCAAGAATCTGCTTCAAAATGCGAGAATTGGCACCATTAAGCAACTCAGATTGGCAGGATATATTTGTTGCAAATGAAGAGGAGCTAGAAAATGGGAAACAACTTTTCAAATTATGGCAGCAAGCTTATGAACTCATACTATCACAAAAGCATACTTATTTCTTCCATACAAGAGGATTAAGAAATGTCAATGGAAAACCAAGTAGGTCTTGGATGAGACCATGTGAGTTCAAGAAAGAGACACCACATTTAGTTATAAAAAGAATTGATAAAGGAGAATATTATAAAATAGAATTACGCTTCAAGATAAACGGGAAATTAAATATCCCTCAGTACCCAAACCTTGCTTTTTTTATAAGGCCAAAAACAAACTGGCTAAAAAAGTACCTATTGGGGAGTTTTGACGATTACTTAGTATCTTCTTTTTTCGCAAGGACTCAGTATAAAATGGCTGTTTTAAAGCCCCACTATAAAGGTGCCTTTGAAGATTTCATGAATAGTTTGGCAGAACGTTATGAAATTATAGAGGCTTGAGTTTAATGATTATTCTAGAAAACATTATCTAAATAGATCAAGGAAGAGCATAGAAATTCTGGTTTTATGATCCTGGACAATCAAACAGTAGGAAAAAATATCTCTCTCTTCCGTAAATTGAGACAGAAAAAAGCCTTTGAAGTAGCCTTTCATTTAGGTTTAAAGGAAGCGGCATATACCAAATATGAAAGAGGGGAGACAAAAATCACCATTGACCTCATCCAAAACATCTCTGAGTTTCTAAAAGTAAATCCACTTCACTTGCTAGTTTCTAACCCTGAACAACTCCTCCAAAATCTAAATCAAGATCCAATAATCCCCAGTTTCGAGAAAGACTCAAATAAAAGCGAAGACCACAATAAAACCCTGCATCAAATACTACAATCCATTCTAACCCTAAATGAATCCATCAAAGAAATTTTAATAGCTAACAAATAAAATTCAATTGTCATTTCCTTCATTCATTACCTCAGTTACCTAATTAACCATTTAACCAAATAACCAATTAACCCCTTTTTCTTCGCCATTTTTCATCCTTCATCCCTCCTAATTCCTCCCTTCTTTCCCCTGCTCCCTAGTACCAACGTAGTAGCAGTCTAGTATCAACGTTAGGGTAACGTAGGGGATACGTAGACCCCGTGACTAGACCCTGTAATTTCAATTATAAAAATAATACTATTTGAATCTTGGTAAAATTAAAAAATATCTCTTTATATGGTTTTAGGAGTGACCATCTAGTCCTAATCTTGTTTAAAGAAAAACCTTTTAATTTCACTCAAACCTTCTGATGCGGGTGGGAATGTTGGGGAACCGGGCGGGCGGTGGCCTTTTGCGGGTTGAAGGATTTTCCCAACTTGATTTTTTTGTTACTTTTTTGATCAAAGCCTGTCCCGATTATTTCGGGGCAAAAAAGTAAGAGAATATAATATATGCATCTCAAAACAGATTCTCT
>NZ_BMFD01000004.1:232884-241048 GCF_014637795.1 Belliella aquatica
CCCGCAATGCTGCGGGACAAGTCGTACATGGCTAATAATGATTTAGCCCCGTCGGGGCTACTATCCCTGACTAGTTTTATTTCAAAGACATTCTTCATTTTTTAACTCTTAATAAATCCTTCCTCCTTCCTGCTTTCTTTCCCCCTGCTCCCTAGTACCAGCGTAGTAGCAGTCTAGTATCAACGTTAGGGTAACGTAGGGGATACGTAGACCCCGTGACTAGACCCCGTAATTTCAATTCTTTAAAAAAGAATATTAAACCCTTCATTTAATACAATTTCAACCCGATTTTTATATTTACACTTCACCTTCTCTCATAATTCCTGGTTTCTTTAAGGACGGTCCTAGTTGAGGCTGGTTTTAAGGAAATTGTGGAAACCGTTAAGAAAATGGGTTAGCTCGCGAAGCTTGCAGCGAGATCCACCCATTTTTAGGTTGGAACAATTGACTTAAAATTAAATTGGGTCAATAACTGAAATTATCAAAACATCCGTTATCCCAATTTAAAAGCATCAGCTCAGGCCTAGATTTTTTGTTACTTTTTCATCAATGGAAAAAGTAAGAGAAAGAAATGTTAAATGCTTCAATACTTTTCTCTCACTAAAAAAAATACCTCTTCTTCCTTTCTTAATTTACGCATCCCCCTATCGTCCCGAGAGAAACTTACATTTCTAATACAGCCACAGCCGGGACTCCCAGTTACATGTCCACATTCCTTTACCATGCACGGCGGCGCACAACGGCCCTAGTGACTATAAATCTATCAGTAGCGCCTTGTACATGGCTAATAATGATTTAGCCCCGTCGGGGCTACTATCCCTGACTAGTTTTATTTCAAAGACATTCTTCATTTTTTAACTCTTAATAAATCCTTCCTCCTTCCTGCTTTCTTTCCCCCTGCTCCCTAGTACCAGCGTAGTAGCAGTCTAGTATCAACGTTAGGGTAACGTAGGGGATACGTAGACCCCGTGATTAGACCCCGTAATTTCAATTCTAAAAATAATACTATTTGCATCTTGGTAAAATTAAAAAATATCTCTTTATATGGTTTTAGGAGTGACCATCTAGCCCTAATCTTGTTTAAAGGAAAACCTTTCAATTTCACCCAAACCGTATGATGCGGGTGGGAATGTTGGGGGACCGGGCGTGCGGTGGCCTTTTGCGGGTTGAAGGATTTCCCCAACTTGATTTTTTTGTTACTTTTTTGATCAAAGCCTGTCCCGATTATTTCGGGGCAAAAAAGTAAGAGAATATAATATATGCATCTCAAAACAGATTCTCTCACTAATCAAAATCAACCTTCTTCCTTTCTTAATTTACGCATCCTCCTATCGTCCCGAGAGAAACTTACATTTCTAATACAGCCACAGCCGGGACTCCCAGTTACATGTCCATATTCCTTTACCATGCACGGCGGCGCACAACGGCCCTAGTGACTATAAATCTATCAGTAGCGCCTTGTACATGGCTAATAATGATTTAGCCCCGTCGGGACTACTATCCCTGACTAGATTCTCCTCTAAGTCTAGATCGCATCCACACTCCCATATTTTTTCCAATTCAACATTTTAAATTCGACATTCAGCGTTCGACATTTTTCATCCTTCATCCTTTCTTGCCCGCCGTGGCGGGAACCTTTTCCCTTTTTCTCCCTTCAAATCTCCTCTGTGCAACCCTGCCTGCAGCAGGCAGGTCGGTGATTCCTCCGTGCTACTCGGTGACTCCTCCGCGCCACTCCGTGTAACAAAAAATTTTTGATCCCCTTTCACCTCCTCAAAATCAACCCTTCACCCTTCTAATTTTACAAGAACCCTATCGTCCCAAAAGACACTTATATTTCTAATACAGCCACAGCTGGGACAACCCGTCACGTATACACGTTCCCTTACCCTGCCCACGGCGAATCACGCATCTATTGACAATGATTTGTGTGGAGAAAACCTCAAAATAATTTTCCAGATAACTTGAATAGCATAGAATCAAAGCATATATTGCGCTCAAAAAATACAATAAATGACTAAAAGCGCTTATTTTTCAAGTGATGCGCCCATAATTCTCGGGAAAGTAAAGCCATGTATAGGTTGGTCTGTTGGTTATGCAGCAATAATTGAAACACTAGGGCTTCAGGTTCCTATTCCATTAAAAACAGTCATGGTGGCTGAAAAAAATCAGCAAATGGAAACAGATGATTTCAAGGTTCTGCCAAACAGGTACTTGCCTCAAGATGACCCTAGCCTCTCAAAAGAAAAAGCCCTTTATAATCATTTGGTATTTGCTTTAAAATATGAGGGGGTAAACCTGTTGTTTTTTGCCAAACTTTACTTTTTTCTTAAGCCTGAGGAAATTCTAAAATTGGTGTTGACAGAACCATCTGGCCAATATTCTAGGCGTATATGGTTTTTATTAGAATGGACCACGGGGCAGGTGATTGCAGGTAAAGAGGATCTTTCGAAAAAAAGTTATGTAAAGGTTATTGATGACAGATTACAGTATGCTGTAACAGGAATTAAATCTCCTAGGCATATGGTCATCAATAATCTGCCAGGGACTTCCCAATTCTGTCCACTGATCCAAAAATCTGCTAAACTGGAAGCTCATATTGCGTCCAATTATATAGGGATGCATAGGGAACTAGTTAGAGGTTTCAGAAAAGATATCATTCAACGTACATCCGCATTTTTACTTTTGAAGGATTCAAAAGCTTCTTTTACGATTGAGGGGGAAAGCCCAAAAAGCAAAAGAGCTTCTAGATGGGGGAATGCTATAGGTCAGGCAGGACAGTACGAACTCAGCAAAGAGGAGTTTATCCGTTTACAGCAGCTTGTGATTGAGAATACCCGTTTTATTGATATGGGTTTAAGGAAAAAAGGAGGCTTCGTAGGAGAACACGATCGGTATTCGGGAGAGCCTATTCCTGAGCATATTTCTGCCAGAGAGAAAGACTTGGAGATACTGATAGAAGGATTGGTAGAAACAAGCCGTCTTTTGATAGCAGAAAAATTCAACCCTGTATTGGCTGCCGCAGCAATTGCATTTGGATTTGTATTTATTCATCCCTTCGAAGATGGAAATGGCAGGATACACCGTTATTTGATTCACCATATACTTGCTAAAAAGAAGTTTTCTGATCAGGGAATTATATTTCCAGTATCGTCTTCTATTTTAGACCATATCGATGATTATAGAAAGGTTTTGGAGACCTACTCCAGACCTCTTTTAGACTTTGTCGATTGGAAACAAACGAGTGATCATAACGTGCAAGTCACCAATGAAACTTTAGACTACTATCGTTTTTTTGATGCGACTCCTCAAGCTGAATTTTTATTTGATTGTGTGAAAGAGACGATCGAAAAAATAATCCCAAACGAAATTAATTTTCTTGCAAATTATGACCTATTTAAACACTATTTGGAGGAGGAATTTGAAATGCCTGATAAATTGATCTCAATGATAGTTCGGTTTCTAGAACAAAACAATGGAGTCCTTTCAAAGCGTGCCAAAGCAAAGGAGTTTAAGGAATTGACTGATTCAGAGGTAAAAGCCATTGAAACCCAATACAAGTCTATTTTTAACTCTCAAGCTGAACTGGGAGAAATTTAAAATTGGGGAAATCTGTAAACTGTACCATGTACGAAGTACAAGGTACCAAGAAAAGCTTCTCCTGACTTGATGACTATTTTATTTATTACGGAATCCGATTCTAGGAGAAGAGCAGGGTTAAATGTTAAGCGATTAACTATGTTTAATCGTTTAACTCCTCCAAGTCTAGACCGCATCCACACCCCCATATTTTTTCCAATTCAACATTTTAAATTCGACATTCAGCGTTCATTATTTTTTTTATCCTTCCTCCCTTCGCCTTCTTGCTTTATAAACCCTCTGTGCAACTCGGTGACTCCTCCGCGCCACTCCGTGTAACAAAAGATTTTTGAACCCCTTTCACCTCCTCAAAATCAACACTCTACCTTCTAAATTTACTCATCCCCCTATCGTCCCGAGAGACACTTATATTTCTAATACAGCCACAGCCGGGACTCTGGGTCACGTGTGCGCACTCTTTACCCTGCATTGCGGCGCATAACGGCCGTAGTGACTATAAATATTTTCCTAGCGCCTTATACAGGGCTAATAATGATTTAGCTCCGCTGGAGCTACTTTCCTTGACTAGATTTTCGAGAGTAGTTTTATTTAATGTAAGTTGTCTTGATTACTGATATAATTACTGACTCCAGGCTTCTAAAAGGACAGCCTTTGCTAGGGCTAGATTAAAATATATTAACCGTCAATTCCCCTCAAACCGTCTGATGCGGGTGGGACGACGGAGATCCGGGCCGGCGCTGGCCTTGAGCGTTGATAGGATATCTCCGTCTTGATTTTTTTGTTACTTTTTTGATCAAGCAAAAAAGTAAGAGAAAACAATATATTCATCTCAAAACAGATTCTCTCACTACTCAAAATCAACCCTTCATCCTTTCTAAATTCACTAATCCTCCTATCGTCCCGAAAGACACTTAATATTTCTAAAAATAACCACCGCCGGGACTCTGGGTTACGTGTGCACATTCCCTTACCATGCACGGCGGCGCATATCGAATGTTGTGACTATAAATGATTATTAGCGCCTTGTACATGGCTAAGAGGCATATAGCTCCGATGGAGCTACTTTCCTTGACTATTTCTAGTTCAATATTTTAAATTCGACATTCAGTGTTCATCATTTTTTTATCCTACATCACTATGCCTTCATCCTTTCTGTAACTCCTAGCTTCTCAAAGGACGGCCCTTGGTCTTTTAAGTTAATTGTGGAAACCGTTAAGAAAATGGGTTAGCTCGCGAAGCTTGCAGCGAGATCCACTGATTTTTAGGCTAACAACTAGCTTAAAATTAAAATAGGTATAGATTTAATACACGCACCAAAACAACAATCTCAAATTGAAATCAAAAATTAAAGCCTTTCTTCCAACTCCCTGATAATTCTATCCTTTAACACAATAATCCGCTCCTTTTCATCCAATTGACCTTCTAGAGCAGAGATGACTTGCTTTAGGGAATCTACTATTTCTAAATGCTGTTCACGTGGCAAAAAGCCGTGAACAGGTTCGCCCGCTCTTAAAAAGGGTTCTTCAGATTTTTGTTGATTAGACGTCAAAAGCATATTTCCCTCACCCCTTAATAACCAAACAGGATTAACATTTGGATAATGTGAAGCAAAAAGTTCAATCCATTTAGCCTGTATGTCCTTGTCTTTGCCTATAGCCTTAGAAATTGTCCCATTTCCAGCACCTATTTTTTGTTCAATTTTTCGGATACTCAGCTTTTGATTGCTAGCAAATTCGCCAATTCTGTCAATAATCCCCGACATAATAAATAATTAT
The DNA here is from genome assembly GCF_014637795.1 of Belliella aquatica. Lineage (GTDB taxonomy): Bacteria > Bacteroidota > Bacteroidia > Cytophagales > Cyclobacteriaceae > Belliella > Belliella aquatica. Next base: position 238,260 of record NZ_BMFD01000004.1, read on the forward strand.
CTAATTAAATTTGTGTATATAGACAATAATCTATATATTTATTCATCCCAAAATAAATATAGACAATTCAATACAATACACTGCAAAACAAAAATCAAAACTTTATTAAACAGAAGGTTTTCCACTAAACGATCATTAATATGTGTCCACCAGTTTTTATATTCAACAATCAATATGTGAACCCCAATGTGAACCACCAAGGCAATGAAAAGATTGAAGAAGTTAAAGAATTATTAAGAAAAGTACTTCGTAAATGGGCTGAGAACCATGCAAGAATCTTTGAAGTCCTCGAAGAAGAATGGCTAGATGAAGAAGCTCAACTAGAAGAGTTACTCAGATTGAAATATGAAGCAGAGAAACTTCATGTTTTACTTAATAATGAAATGAAGCCTTAATAAAGCAAACCCTTTTTGATATGAAAGAAGAACTCTCAAATCACATAAAAATCGAAAATGATTTTTTGGATAAATTCGATAGAATAGACATCGAAAATTTTCTGTGGAAGATGCTCAAAGCTTATGCACACTCTCCTGAAGAAAACAGAACCTACAAAGAAATTGCAGATATCTTCTATTTTTATGAAAACCTTCTACCATACCTTCTTTCAAAATTTGATATTGAAAATCACAACACAATGAAATAGAGGACTTCGTCAAAGGTCGCACTATCCCTTACTTTAGTGTTACTTTGATGTAGCTTTGATACTACTTTGGTACGGCTTTGCTATGGGTAGGAGATAAGTAGATTGAAAGTAGGTTTCAACGGGACTGATAAATCATTAAATTATCTTTCATATGTTCATGCTCCTAAGCCTCTTTCCTTTGAAATGTAAACTTATCAAGTCCCCCAGTTTGACTTCTTGTCGGCTATTAAGATTTTGACTCCTTTACAGTCGGAACCTTTTTTTAATTGATTGTATCCAAATTTGAATTCCCAAAATCTAGAATTCGATTCATTAGAATAATTAGAATACTCATTTCAGAGTTTATCTGTATTTCATTTGACATTTTTTATAATTATTACCATATAAAAATAATACAATTTAATATAAAATAATCATATTTTTATCTTAAAATACCCCAATTTCTACCGTCTTCCTCCCGACCGTCTCCCGACCGTGTCCCGTATGCCTCCCGACCATTCGCCGACTTTTGGCGAAAAACCAAGAAAACATATAATTATTCCAAGAATATAATTTTTCAAAGACAACATTTTGACAATCAGTACAATTCCTTTCTCTCAGTATAGATTGCATTGAAACTTCATCAACATCACCATTCTTAATTCCTTCTAAATTCGATATTCATCATGTTACTTTCTAATTTTTCATTTACTTCATCCCTTCGCCTTTCCCTTTCTAAAATAACTAATCCCTCTATCGTCTCTGATTGGTTCAAGTCTTCTGACTTGGACCTGAATGTAATAGCGTCATAGACGCTTCCTTTTCCTTTCTGATTTTACTAATCCCCCTATCGTCCCAAAAGACACTAACATTTCTAAAAACATCCACCGCCGGGACTCTGGGCTACGTGTGCACCCTTCTTTACCCCGCATTGCGGCGCATAGCTGTAGGAGTGACTAAAAGTGTTATACAAGCGCCTTCCCGTAATTCTACGGGACAAGTCGTACATGCTTGCCTCCCTTTAGGGAGGGCTAATAATGATTTAGCCCCCTTTGGGGCTACTATCCCTGACTAGATTCTCCTCTAAGTCTAGATCGCATCCAAACCCCCATATTTTTTCCAATTCAACATTCAGTGTTCGATATTTTTCATCCTTCATCCTTCCGAATTCATCCTTCAAATCCCCTCTGTGCATCCCTACCTAAAGCAGTCATCTCGGTATAACAAAAGATTTTTGATCTCTTCCTCCAAATGGGGTAGAGGCTACTTATTTGTAGAGCATGAATCCTGAAAGAATTTAATACCGAAGGTTATTAACCGCGGGTAGCAACCCGTGGTTAGGAAGAAAATGGGATATTCTCCACCAACCCTGAAAGGGTTGAATTTAATGCTGATTGGTTCAACCCCTCTGATTCTGATTGGTTCAAGTCTTCTGACTTGGACTTAAATGTAATAGACTCATAGACGCTTCCTTTCCCTTTCTAAATTTACTCATCCTCCTATCGTCCCGAGAGACACTTATATTTCTAATACAGCCATAGCTGGGACTCCCGGTCACGTGTGCACATTCCTTTACCATGCACGGCGGCGCATATCGAATGTTGTGACTACAAATCATATATTAGCGCCTAGTACATGCCTGCCTCCCTTTGGGAGGGCTATAAGGTATACAGCCCCCCTGCCTGAGCCTGCCCCGAAGTATTTCGGGGGGCTATTTTCCCTGACTAGTACATTTTTCACCTCATTTTCCAAATTTCAACTGTCATACTTCAACTCTTCGTGTCAATCATTAGCGCTTCAGCGCCAGAAATTAATAACCCCATAAATTAATTTCAATTCATCAGTTCCTAACCCTCTTCCAAATTCCTTTAATCCTAATTCGTTCAATTCGCTTAATTTTTACCTGCAGTAGGCAGGCGTGGTCATCCTTTATCCAATTCAACATTCAGCGTTCGACATTTTTCCCCTTCTCCTTCATCCTTCATCTTTTCCCACCTTTCTCCTTTCTTGCCCGCCGTGGCGGGAACCTTTTCCCTTTTTTTCTCCCTTCAAATATGCTCCGTGATCCTCTGTGCCTCCTCTGTACCACTCGGTGTAATAAAAAAACTTTGCTCTTTCCTCCTTTATCCTTTAACCTTCATCCTTTCTTTTTCTGCCTTCATCCCTT
>NZ_BMFD01000004.1:241217-243887 GCF_014637795.1 Belliella aquatica
TTCTGCCTTCATCCCTTATCCTTCCTCTTTCATCCTTTGCCACCTTCCTCCTTTCTTGCCCGCCGTGGCAGGAACCTTTTCCCTTTTTTCCCCTTCAAATTCACTCCGTGTAACAAAAGATTTTTGATCTCTTTTCATATCTTCTGCTAACCCAATTAGAATTCTGATAAAAAAATTTTTCCAACAATATTAAAATCCACAATAAGAGGATCAAATTTTGCTGAATGCATTCTCATATATTAACTTTATATCTAATTATTATGTATATCCACTTTTACACCAGTAGCCATTCAAAATAATGTAATCATCAGATTTAGATCATCAGTTGATCGTTGTCAGCTGACTGTTGACAATTATCTGCTATAATTCAGCTTTTCAATATAGTTACTAGCCTAATTGCGGATAATCATTTAACTCAATCCACTAACCCCACCAGTTAACCACTTGTCCGCCGTGGCGGAAATAACCAATTAACCTCTTCAACTAATCCAACCAGCTAACCACTTGTCCGCCGTGGCGGAAATAACCAGTTAATCAAATAACCAGTTAACCAATTAACCAATTAACCTCTTAAACTAATCCAACCAGTTAACCAGTTAACCAAATAACCAAATAACCAATTAACCTCTTCAACCAATCCACTAATCCCTAATCCACCATTTCCCATGTTCACTGCAATAAAAAAAGACCTCAATAAAATAGAAGTATTCACTGAAATTAAAGCGCAAATAGAAGCTTTGGGCTTTACCGTCATTGCCCATGATACAGAAAGACCTTGGGGAGCATTTTTGGTCATCGAGCCTACTCAAATCAAAGAATTTCAGCAGAAGTTCTTTGGAGAAGTAACCTTGAGCTTTGACGACAAACTCTCTTACAGCCCTAAAATCCTGCTTGTAGCGCCAGAACAAAAACTCTCTTGGCAATACCATCATAGAAGATCTGAATTATGGAAATTGGTCGAGGGTGAAGCAGCAATCGCCAGATCCCAAACGGATCAAGAAAATACCGCAGAAGACATGAAAATAGGGGAGGTCATAACCTTAGCCCAAGGAGAACGCCACAGACTCATAGGTAAAAATTCCTGGGGAATCGTAGCCGAAATCTGGGTCCATACCGATCCCAACAACCCATCCAATGAAGATGATATCGTAAGAGTACAGGATGATTATCAAAGGAAATAACTATATAGAGACAAGAAGCTAGAGGTAAGAAATAAGAAACGAAAGTCTTGTTTAATATTACGTTCATTGTTAAACGTACACTGTTAATCGTATACCGTTCATAAATTTCAAACTTATTCCACGTTTAACAGTCTACCCGCCGTGATTTCCTCCCAAAGGGAGGCCTGTGACTGTGGTGTAGCAGAATCAACCAATCCACCTAATTCCAATCAGCTATCCCTTCGTGAGAATCCCAAGCGCTTCAGCGCTTCTAATTCAAAATCAACCAAGTGGAGCTTATCTAATTTTAAATTCTATTTATACATCAAATCCCAAAAATCCAAATTCGGTAAATTCGGTAAATTTTTACCTGCAGTAGGCAGTTGTGGTCATCCATCTGCTAGCAATAATTCAAATCTGTGTCCACCAGTGTTCATCTGTGGTAAAAAACAATTCCAGAGTTTTATCCCAATTTCGTGTCAATGTCAGCGCTTCAGCGCCATTTAATTGAAAAACCTACCTAACCAAATCAATTACATCAAACCTTAACCACCTTCCAAACTTCAATTTAGCTCAATTTTTACCTGCAGTAGGCAGGCGTGGTCATCCATCTGTTAGCAATAATTCAAATCTGTGTCCACCAGTGTTCATCTGTGGTAAAAAACAATTCCAGAGTTTTATCCCAAATCCGTGTCAATCTCAGCGCTTCAGCGCCATTTAATTGAAAAATCTACCTAACCAAATCAATAACATCAAACCTTAACCATCTTCCAAACTTCAAATTCGTTCAATTTTTACCTTCAGTAGGCAGGCGTGGTCATCCATCTGTTAGCAATAATTCAAATCTGTGTCCACCAGTGTTCATCTGTGGTAAAAAACAATTCCAGAGTTTTATCTCAATTTTGTGTCAATCTCAGCGCTTCAGCGCCAATAAATTGAAAAATCTATCTAACCAAATCAATAACATCAAACCTTAACCATCTTCCAAACTTCAATTTAGCTCAATTTTTACCTTCAGTAGGCAGGCGTGTTCATCCATCTGTTAGCAATAATTCAAATCTGTGTCCATCAGTGTTCATCTGTGGTAAAAAACAATTCCAGAGTTTTATCTCTATTTCGTGTCAATCTCAGCGCTTCAGCGCCAATAAATTGAAAAATCTACCTATCCAAATCAATAACATCAAACCTTAACCATCTTCCAAACTTCAAATTCGTTCAATTTTTACCTGCAGTAGTCAGGCGCGGTCATCCATCTGCTAGCAATAATTCAAATCTGTGTCCACCAGTGTTCATCTGTGGTAAAAAACAATTCCAGAGTTTTATCCCAAATCCGTGTCAATCTCAGCGCTTCAGCGCCAATAAATTAACAAACCTGCCTAACCAAATCAATAACATCAAACCTTAATCATCTTCCAAACTTCAATTTAGCTCAATTTTTACCTTCAGTAGGCAGGCGTGTTCATCCATCTGTTAGCAATAATTCAAATCTGTGTCCATCAGTGTTCATCTG
>NZ_BMFD01000004.1:243897-323076 GCF_014637795.1 Belliella aquatica
CCAAATTCGTGTCAATCTCAGAGCTTCAGCGCCATTTAATTGAAAAATCTACCTAACCAAATCAATAACATCAAACCTTAACCATCTTCCAAACTTCAAATTCGTTCAATTTTTACCTGCAGTAGTCAGGCGTGGTTATCCATCTGCTGGTAATAATTCAAATCTGTGTCCACCAGTGTTCATCTGTGGTAAAAAACAATTCCAGAGTTTTATCCCAAATTCGTGTCAATCTCAGAGCTTCAGCGCCATTTAATTGAAAAATCTACCTAACCAAATCAATAACATCAAACCTTAACCACCTTCCAAACTTCAAATTCGTTGAATTCGCACAATTTGTGGTCATCCCATTTCCTTATCAACCCAATTACCCATTAACTTATCTAACTCAATCAACCATTCAACAAATTCCCCGTATATTCAACCTATGAAATACATTTATATTTTTCTATTGATAACCTTTTCCATTTCGGTTAATGCACAACAGGCTTTGGTAGATAAAGTCTATGAAGAAAATATACAATCAGTGAGACTTTTTCCCAAAACACAGGAATTTAGCAGTCAAATGACCTCACCAGCGATTTCGCTGCAAGCGGCTTCTCCTTTATTACTTTCTTTTGATGACATTGCCTTTGATCCCGATATGTATTCAGCAAGGTTGATTCATTGCAACATGGATTGGACCCCTTCTGACCTCAAGGAAAATGACTACCTAGATCAATTCAATGAATTTAACGTCAATGATTACAATTATGCCATTGATACACGGGTTCCATACATCCACTTCAATTTCATCCTTCCTCGTGTTACCAAAAGCGGCAACTATGTAGTTCAAGTTTATAGAAATAGAGACAAGGAACAAACAATCATCACCAGACGCTTTATGGTTTTTGACAACGCTGTCCAAGTAGGGGCAAGGATAGTCCCACCAAGTCAAACAGAATTTCGCAGAAAACAGCAGCAACTAAACCTCAATATCAACTACAAAGCAAGAGAGGTCATTGATCCTAGAAATAGCATAAAGGTGCTAATCAGACAGAATCAACGTTGGGATAATATAAAATATGACCTCACGCCAACCATGGTCAGAGAAGATCTGAAGACCATGGAGTACCAACTCTTTGATGGCTCAAATGCTTTTTTCGCTGGGAATGAATTTCGCTTTGTCGACCTCCGATATGTTCGTGCAAGGGGGAATAATGTCGCCAAAGTAGAAATGCAAGAAGATGTGGTCTTTGCAGAGACGATGGTAGAAAAAGCGCGACCAAATGCCGCCTATTCTCAATACCTTGACATGAATGGGCAGTATGCTGTATTCAATTTTGAACGCCAAAATCATGACTTGGAAGGAGAGTATATCCTCGCCACATTCAATCTAAGTGCTGAAGGAATCAGTGAAACACCCTATTTAATTGGTGCCTTGACCAATTGGGGAAACCATCCAGATTCTAAAATGACATTAAATAATAAGACGAAAACCTACCAAACCACTTTATTGCTCAAGCAAGGATGGTATGATTATCAGTTTGCTTACCTCACCTCAGATGGCTGGAATATGTCACCTATTGAAGGCGATCATTTTGAAACAGAAAATGAATACGAAGTCCTCGTCTATTTCCGAGATGCAGGATCCCGCTACGACGAACTCGTAGGCTACATCAACATCAACCCTAACAAAAGGAGATTATAATAGTTTGTGACCTGAGTGTAGTTTTTAACTACACTCAAATATCAATTTTATAGAAAATCAAGTAATCCCCACTTATAATATTATTCTAAATCAATCATATGAAGTCGTAGATGCAAGCTACAACTAGTCTGACTAGCCTACCTGATTGTTTTTGCAACTACAATCAAATGTTGAAATATTAATCTAACAAAAAACAAAGTATTCTCCGTCTATTAAAATATTCCCCAATTCTGATACGAAGTCGTAGATGTAAGCTACGACTAGTCTGATTAAAGTTCAAAAGTATTCATCCCACAGTTTATCTTTCCCTTCATAATTCAAAATTTAGAGTTCATCATTCATCATTTTTTTAACCCTTTAACCCTCTACAATTAAAATTATCACCGAATATCCAGTTAACCAAATAACCAATCCCCCAATTAACCCATTCAACTATTCCCCTAATCACCCAATCAACTAATCCCCCAATCCCCCAATAAACTACTCACCCAATCTCCTAATCCCCAAGTCACCCAATCCCCCAATCAACTAATCCCCCAATCCCCTAATCATACAAACACCTAATCAACCAATCAACTAATCACCCAATAATCCGTGTCCACCTGTGTTCATCTGTGGTAAAAAAATAAAAAAGCCCAACTTTTCAGCTGGGCTTTAATTCTTTTGAGAAGCAATTAAGCTTCTTCTGTTCTTGGGTTTTCTTCACCACCTTCAAGTTCCTGAGGTTTCTGCCTCTCGTGAGGCTTGTAAGGAATAAATCCTTCTCTCTTGAATTTGTATGGTTCAGTTCGCTGAGCTTGGCCATGATTTGCAAGGTCTAGCATACCAAAACCTTTGTGGGTGAATGCACCCAAGCCACATTTGAACACGAAATCCTGTACTTCAGGTGCTGCATACAAGGTGAAAGGAAGTGTATATCCTCTTACTTCATACTTCACATCCATGTCATACACGGAATAGATTCTAGCAAATTTCTTTTGCTGCTCTCTGAGCTTATTTACATAATTCATGTCAGGCACAACTTGGAACTTGTAGAACGATTCCATCTGCTCTTGGCTATACCAACCTGATCTTTCCATTCTAGTCAGCGTAGATTCATACAACAGATCAGAAAATTCATCTGAATCTGGATTGATAAATCTCTTGCCCGACTCATCATTGAAAGATGGGGTCAATAGCACCAATGGCGAGATACAAACGAACTTGTTTGAAGTCTCCAATTCTGGCTCTGTTTCCTGCTCCGTGTATTCTGGAGAGATAACTAGATTTCCCAATTCAATTTTAGGAGTTGCAAACACTTGCTCCAAGAGATAGTCGATAAATTCTTCATTGGGTGATGAAAGCACTAGAGTGACTAAACTCGAGTAATAGTGTAATCCACTTCTACTTACCTTGGTCTGACCTTTTAGACCAGAGAAGTTGAAGTAATTGTAATTGAAAAACTCCTCACGACCACCTTTTACGATAAGCCCTTTGAGGAATTGTGCCAAAATGTACTGATGGTGAAATGGTAAATAGGCACCTTTGTTTTTTAAGGAAAATATTAATCTTATTCTCACGGTTTTTAAAAATAAAATTGAAACAATTATTAAACTTTGTTGACTTTTATGTTACACTTTTGCGTGCAAGTTCCTGCAAAAGTACAAATTTTTTTCTAAGAATTATCAAACATTGAATCTAAAATGCATAATATCACCGTCTTGGACGACATATTCTTTACCTTCTATTGCAATTTTTCCATTTTCTCGGCAAGCTGCTTCTGTTTTGAACTTTTCGTAGGATGGTAATTTAATCACCTCAGCTTTGATAAAGCCTCTTTCAAAGTCAGTATGAATTACTCCTGCTGCTTGTGGTGCCTTCCATCCACGCTTGATCGTCCAAGCTCTTACTTCCTGAACCCCCGCAGTGAAATAGGTGATTAAATTCAATAAGGTATAAGCTCCAGCTATCAATCTGTTCAAACCACTTTCTTCCAAACCGTATTCTCCTAAAAACATTGCCTTCTCTTCAACGTCTTCAAATTCTGCTATCTGTGCTTCTAAAGCGGCACAAAGAATTATGACCTCAGCATTTTCTTCCTTCACATTTTCCTTCAACTTCTCCACAAACGCATTGCCAGTATGAATGCTGTCTTCATCAACATTGGCAACATAAAGCACAGGCTTTATGGTCAACAAATGTAGATCTCTTACTGCTTCCAAATCTTCTTTTTCTACATCAACAGCTCTTGCATTTTTTCCTGCTACCAAGGCATTTTTAAAAGTCATCAAAGTTTCAAGCTCCTTACGGGCTTTGGCATCTCCTGACTTGGCAATCTTTTCAACTTTCAGGATTTTCTTATCAATCGATTCCAAATCCTTCAACTGCAACTCGGTATCGATCACTTCTTTGTCAAATATCGGATCAACACCACCTGCTACATGGACAATATTATCATCATCAAAGCATCTGATTACGTGGATGATCGCATCCACCTCTCTGATATTGGCCAAGAATTTATTTCCCAAACCTTCACCTTTACTTGCACCTTTGACCAAGCCTGCAATATCTACAAACTCAATAACTGTCGGAAGCACACGTTGCGGTGAAACCAACTCCTCAAGAATTTGAAGCCTTTTATCCGGTACAGTCACTACACCAACATTAGGTTCAATCGTACAAAACGGGAAGTTTGCTGCTTCTGCTTTTGCACTTGATAAAGCATTAAATAAAGTAGATTTTCCTACATTGGGTAATCCAACGATGCCACACTGTAAAGCCATTATTGATTTTTTATAATTTGAATATTTTATACGCTTTGTAACCTTTGTAAAATTCCATAATTGAAACTCTAAAAACGGTGTAAACTGGAATTGCAAAGATCATCCCAGGGATACCTGCGATTTTTGCACCCGCAAAGATAACAACAAAAATTTCAAGTGGATGCGCTTTTACAGATTTAGAGAAAATCAGTGGCTGCAATATGATATTATCAGACAATTGTACAACGGAAAATACGGATAGAATCTTTAAAATAAAGAAGGTCATCTCTCCAGAATCCCCATAACTGGAAGTCGTCAAACCTACGATAACTCCAAAAGTAGCTCCCAAAATAGGCCCTGCATAAGGAATTAAATTGGCTACCGCCGCAAAGAAGGCAATAGTCAATGCATACTCAATTCCCAATATCGTCAACCCAATAGATGCAATGGCAAATATCGCAGACATCTGTATCAAAAGACCAATTAAATAATAGGAGAGAAGCTTTTCTACTTTATTGAAGGTAGATACATACAACTCAAAATAAGCATTGGGAACCAGATTGATGATATTTCTTCTTAACAAACCATTTTCTAACAAAAGAAAAAAAGTAATAAATGTCACTGCCATGGTTCCAATCAAGATGCTGCTCGTTGTATTGACTACCGTATTGACAAAACCTTGAATGTTCAAAATATTGAAACTGGAAATTAGGTTTTCCCGAACCTGCTTGATCAAAAATCCTGGCTCACTTTGGATAAGCTTAAAGCGGAGAAGAAGATCTTCGAATTTGCCCGCAGGATTTTGTATCTGCTCGTAGAGAAAATCCAAGTCATAAGAGGTAATTACTTGTAGTTGAGCACTGATCAAGGGAATAAAGAGCAAACCAATTACAACAAATACACTGACGACGGCTACAAATGATACCAGTATAGCAAACCACCTTGGGATATGCCTGCCGACCAAATGAATGGAATTAATTCTATTGGTCAGAGGCCGCAATACGGCAGATAAAATGATAGAAAATATGATATAAAAGGCAATAGTTGAAAAGTACCACCCTACGACAAACAATAGGATGGTGAAAATAGAAACGTAAATGATTACCTTTTTCATGAACACCAACAAAAAAGAGAAAGAAACAATACAGAAGGAAGTTAAATACTTCCTAAGATAGACAAAAATAATTGTCTAAATGTTGTTTCTTTCTCGACTTTAAAATCTATAATGTGGTGGAAATTAATCCCACTTCAATTCATCATCATACTCTGACTCTGTCTCTTCTTGATCAAATTGAGAAAAGTCGAAATCAGGGAGTAAATCTGTCTTTACATGATCCACTGCTCCTTGCAAAGCTTCAATAAATTTACCGAAATCCTCTTTGTAAAGAAAAATCTTGTGCTTTTCATAAGAAAAAGAATCACCATTAATTCTTCTTTTGCTCTCTGTGATTGTTAAATAGTAATCGTTTGATCTGGTTGATTTTACATCAAAGAAGTAAGTCCTCTTGCCAGCTTTTACTCTTTTGGAGAAGATCTCTTCTCTGTCATTTCCTCTGTTGTCTTCCACAGCCCTAAGTTTTTGTTGTACGTGTTAGGTTTTAATTCCGAGACAAGATAAATGAATTCAACAAAGAAATTCAAGTGCTCAATCAGATTTTTTTAAATGGCTTGTCAAATAAAAGAGTTAAACAGCTAAAAATCAGGTGTGTTTGTATAAAAACAAAAGAGAGGAGTTAAACTTCAAACCTATACAAAGCTGAAACAGTCACCATAAAACACAAATCCTACCATCCAACCCTGACCAGGGTTGACTCCCTTTTTTAGGGTATTAACCCTAGGTAAAACCTAGGGACAAGAAACATCACGCAACCACTACCAACCCTGACCAGGGTTGAATCCCATTCAGGGTATTAACCCTAGGTGTAACCTAGGGAGCTACCAAAAGCACCCACTATCACCACCAACCCTGAAGGGGTTGAATTCTCTTAAGCTTAGAAATGAAACATGAATTCTAATTATTTACCATAAAACATAAATCCTACCATCCAACCCTGACCAAGGTTGACTCCTTTTTGGGGTATTAACCCTAGGTAAAACCTAGGGACAAAAAACATCACGCACCCACCACCAACCCTGACAAGGGTTGAATCCCATTCAGGGTATTAACCCTAGGTGTAACCTAGGGAGCTACCAAAAGCACCCACTATCACCACCAACCCTGAAGGGGTTGAATTCTCTTAAGCTTAGAAATGAAATATGAATTCTAATTATTTACGAAAAAACACAAATTCTACCATCCAACCCTGACCAGGGTTGACTCCCTTTTTAGGGTATTAACCCTAGGTAAAACCTAGGGACAAAAAACATCACGCAACCACTACCAACCCTGACAAGGGTTGAATTACCTCTCTTTAGATTAAAAAAATACCTGAACTTAACCGTTTAAAATCAAACAACTCCTACTTACGTTTTTTATTTTTAAACCTACTATTCCAAACTTTCAACATAACTTTTAAGCTATGGGTAATCACACATCAATTCTTTATCACATCATTTGGACAACACGAGGAAGAAAGCCAGTCATGAAAAAAGAAGGTAGAAGAGATTTATTTAATTACATCTTCGGGATTCTTAAAAATAAAAACTGTCATGTTTATAGGATAAATGGTCTTGATGATCATATACATATTGCTATTGCTTTACACCCTTCCGTCTCTTTGTCTTCACTGATAAAAGATCTTAAAATTGCTTGTGGAATGATGATTAAATCCAAAAAAATCTATGAAGGATTTGAAGGCTGGCAAGATGGATATGCGGCATTTACTCATGGTTATTCTTCCCTAGATACATTGGTCAATTATATTAAAAATCAAGAAGAACATCATAAAAAAGTAAGTTTTTTAGAGGAATATATAAGGCTTCTAAAAGAAAATAATATTCCCTTTGACCCTAAATACTTCATATAAATTCAACCGTGAGAAGATTGGAGTGTCAAGATACGTTGACTTTACTAATCCGAGAATATAAGAAAGGTAAATAACCTTTGATATATAATTTCTTAATTATTTTGGATGATCATAAAACATAAAAAATTGAGAGGAGACAAACTCCTCTCAATTTTTTTATTATTAATCGAACGTAAATATATCAATTGAAACTCCCCCTTGAATTCAACCTAGGTTTCATTCTACCATATCTCGCCAAGGGCTTATATCAATTGTATTTCTACTTTATTTCAAGCATATTTCGCCGTAGGCATATATCTATTATATATCTACAATATTTCAACCCTTTTTCTTTAAAGTCCTATTCTCCATGCATATAAACTTTCTTCGCAAGCAAGGCCTCTTCGGTTTCTCTGTGGTCAGGATCATCCACACAGCAATCTACAGGACATACAGCCGCACATTGTGGTTCTTCGTGGAAACCAGTACACTCAGTACATTTATCTGTTACGATATAGTAAAACTCATCGGAAACAGGTTCCTGCTTCTCTGTAGCATCTACTACCGACCCATCAGGAAGTGTAACTTCTTTTAAAGCAGTCCCTCCAGCCCAAGTCCACTCAATTCCACCTTCATATATTGCTGTATTTGGACATTCTGGTTCGCATGCACCACAGTTGATGCACTCATCCGTAATCATTATTGCCATGGCTCAATTCAATTTTTTAATTCGATTCAAAATTAATAAGCAAATAACATAACCACCAAAAAAAAGTTGTCATGCTAATTAATTTATATTCAATCTAAGAAGCCTTTTAACTTCTAAATTGAATAAATTGCAAGCCAAAGATAGTGAAATGACATTAGAACAAAGAATTTTAGCCTTCGATCAACTCGGAAAAAAAATAAAAAGTCTCTCACAGGTGGATTTCGAAGATTTAGCTTGGAGAGTCGAAAACAACAACAGCTGGTTTACAGCCGACCATACCAAGTCAGCATTGAATGGGCTAACCGAATTTTTAAATAAAGCCAACTTGGAGAAGTGGATCGCTAATTATTCCTTCAAAGAGCCTTCAAAAGCAAAAGAAGTGGGGATCTTGATGGCTGGAAATATTCCCGCAGTAGGATTTCATGACTTGCTCTGTGTATTGATCACAGGACATCAAGCAGCAGTGAAACTCAGTTCTTCGGATACCTACTTGATGAAATGGTTAGTAAAGGAATTGATAGAAATAGAACCTGAGTTTGAGAAAATGATCAGTTTTGAGGAAATGCTCAAAGCCAAAGATGCCTACATCGCCACAGGAAGTGACAACTCAGCTCGCTATTTTGAGTATTACTTTGGAAAATACCCAAGTATCATCAGAAAAAACAGAACTTCCATCGGAGTTTTGAATGGATCAGAAAAGGAAGAGGATTTTGTAGCGCTAGGAAATGATATCTTTCAATACTTCGGCTTGGGATGTAGAAATGTCTCCAAGATATATGTCCCAAATAAAGAGGTGCTAATCAAGTTTTTTGATGCAATTGAGGGATTCCAAATTTTATCAAGTAATCATAAATACATCAACAATTACGATTACAACAAATCCATCTACCTAGTCAATGGCGAAGACCATCTTGATAACGGTTTTTTATTGCTAAGAGAAAGTAAGGATCTTGTATCACCTATTTCAGTACTCTTTTATGAGGTATATGAAAATGTGGATTCGTTGAAATTAGAACTCAATGAAATCAACGAGAAAATCCAATGTGTCGTTAGCAAAGACGCTTGGTTTGAACATAGTTTCAGTTTTGGGCAAGCACAATGTCCTGCTTTGGAAGATTATGCCGACGGAGTAGATACCATAGATTTTCTTATCAATTTATAATCAACTCGTCTTTATAGATAGGAAGTGAAAACTCAAATTCACTTCCTATATTCACTTCACTTTTGATAAGGAGTTCGCCACCATTTTTTGCAATGTAATCTTTGACCAAAATTAGCCCAAGACCTGTACCAGTTTCATTTCGAGCACCCGCAGTGGTGAAACTTTCACCGTTGTTTAACTTATCTAAGTTCTCTTGAGATATTCCTGCTCCAGAATCTGCAATTTTCACAAGAAGTTGATTGTTTCTCTTTTTTGCAATCACTGATACTTGATCTCCACAACTTGAAAATTTCAAAGCGTTGCTAATTAAATTCCTGATAACTAAATCAATCATGTTTTTATCAGCAAAAGCATAAAGATCTTCTTCTGTTTTCACTTCAAGGTGAATGTCTTTTTCCTTCGCTAGCTTTTCAAATAAAGCGTATTGCTGCTTCAATAAATTCGACAGATCAAATCTATTTTTATCGACAAATTCACCCCTCAATTGCCTAGACGTCCATGCCAGTAGATTTTCCAACAGCAGGGATACTGAATCCATATTTTTGGAAACCTCCGGTAAAATATCAATAAATTCTTCTTTGCTGATCGTGCCATCAGCAGTGAGCTTGACCAATTCTCGGATCCCTAAAATCGGCCCTTTCAAATCATGCGAAATGATGGAAAAAAGCTTGTCTTTAAGGTTATTTAGTTTCTGAAGTTCTTCGGTTTGTAAAATTAATTTTTCCCTGATTTCTATTTCTTCAGTGACATCGTCAAACTGCAAAAGCAGCCCGCTAAAAATACTCTGCTTATCCAAAAGGGGGATAAGCTCTATATGAAAATCCCGGACTTCGTCCGAAAAGGATATTTTTAAGTCCAGAACACCATTTTGCTGTTGAACAGCCGCGTTGATTATTTCTTGATAGTCTTCGAATATTTCACCTATACTTTTCCCAATTAAGTTTTCATTGAGTCTCCCTAATATTTTCAACATGGATGGATTGAAATCAATCACGCGATTCTGTGGATCCACAACAATAATTCCTTTTGTCATCGCACGGATGACTTTATCTCTTGCGATTGGTTTGATATCAAAAAGATCAAATTTCAATAAGCCAATTCCAATAATGATGTATAAAATCAAAAAGGAGTAAGGGGTTAAGTCAATATATTCAAATGGCCTAACTCCAAAAATATACATGATATT
This sequence comes from Belliella aquatica, assembly GCF_014637795.1. Taxonomy (GTDB): domain Bacteria; phylum Bacteroidota; class Bacteroidia; order Cytophagales; family Cyclobacteriaceae; genus Belliella; species Belliella aquatica. Next base: position 254,328 of record NZ_BMFD01000004.1, read on the forward strand.
CACGAGCCAAGGGATGACACCCCCAGCGATAATCGTGTAAGTTTGCTTTTTGTAAATGCTCTCTGTATTCTTGAATCGGGTAAAAAGAAGAATATTACCGATCAATAAGGTAATGTAGAAATAGGCAGTGTGAACATAATACCAAATGCCTTTGGTGAATTTCAATAATGGAAAAGGACCAGAAAGGACCACCTCTGTATCGCTGTAATAAAAAAAGTGAAACTCATTGGTCAAAACTAGGGCATAAGTAATAATAGGAATCAGGAATACTGCTAAGAAAGTGGATCTATTCTGCCATTTTTCATACCCCACATATTTCAAGCAAAACCACAACCATACCGCAGGAGCAAATGAAATACCGATATACTCGATTTTGATCCAAAAAAGCATAGCTTCCAAAGTGGAGCTTGCCAATTCAAAACCATAAGCCACCGACCAAAGTGAAACCAAAAGCATAGTAAAAGCAAACCACCTGACATAATCGCTTAATCTGATGATGATAATTGCGGAAAGGGCAGTCACGATGATACCTGAAATCAGGAGTGTCAAAGAAAAAATGTTAAAATCGAGGTTCATGTTTTCGGTTAGAATAGTTAAATCCTTTCTTGGCTTAAAATTAATTGAATTTTTGACCGATTAACTATAATCGCATTCAAAAATTTGAATTAAAGTCCTATTTTCACAAATCAGAAAATCAAAACTTTAGGAAATTGGATAAATCCCAGCAGGTCAGCCTTTCACCCACTTTTGTTGTTGCTTTAATACTGAGCCTGATAGTTTATGTATCAGCCTTATTTCTTACGCAACCAAACAGTACTTTGGATTTATTTTATGCATTGGAAGTGCTAAAATTCTGGCAAAAAGGGTTTTGGGAACTTTTGGAATTTACACTCCAAATGGTCTTGATATTGATTTTTGGACATGCTTTGGCTATTTCTAATCCGGTAAATAGCCTACTAGTCAAATTATCCAAGCAAATAAAATCGAATACGGCTGCTGTTTTGGTCACGGGAATGACGGCAATTGCCGCAGGATATATCAACTGGGGTTTTGGATTGATTCTAGGCGCTGTTTTAGCAAGGGAAATTGGTTTGCGAGGTAGAGAAGAAGGGCACCATTTCAACTACCCATTGATTGCGGCTTCAGGTTATTTAGGGATGATGGTTTGGCATGGTGGATTTTCTGGATCAGCACCGCTCAAAGTAGCAGAAGAAGGACATTTCCTAAGCGATCAAATAGGCCTTATTGCTATCAATAAAACCATATTCTCCGATTTTAATCTTTATATCAATGTTCTTTTAGTACTTGCTTTGATTGGGACATTGATGTTTTTGGCCAGAAAGAAGAGTTTTAAAACCTCTTTCCCTACCCAATCTAATACAAAAGGAATTGTCCAAGGAAAAGATAAATTAGGACTAGTTTTGGGCTTATTGATCATGATTTTAGGGATTGCTGACTTTTTCCATTCGCCCCAATCTCTTGGATTTATTGACTTGAATTATGTGAATTTCATGTTGCTCGGTGCAGGCCTATTGGCTTTTCAAAGTCTAAGTTCTTTTATCAAAGCGGTAACCATTGCATTAACAGGTGCTGTAGAAATCATCCTTCAATTCCCGTTTTATGCAGGTATTTTGGGAATCATGAAGTATTCTGGATTGCTTTTGATTTTTTCGGAAGGAATGGTTGCTCTTTCTTCGACAAACACCTTTCCTTTATTGGCATTTCTGAGTGCTGCTTTGGTGAATTTCTTCATTCCATCGGGTGGGGGACAATGGGCAATCCAAGGCCCAATCATCATGGATGCAGCTACAAAACTAGGTTTAGATCAAGCGAATATGGTGATGGTGTTTTCTTACGGCGACCAACTCAGCAATATGCTTCAACCATTTTGGGCACTTCCGCTTTTAGCAATCACAGGCGTCCCCGCCAAAGATATTTTGAAATACACCGCATACTTCTTTTTTGTCGGCCTCCTAGTCTTTGGTTTTGGAATCTACTTTCTGTTTTAAATATTTCACCTAAAACAGAGAAGAGACACGAGACGCTAGACTTGGCAACTCCTGATTTTGACTGATTGACCTTTTAACCCAAGAATGTTTGTATAGAACACAGAAGACGCTGATTAGACTGATGGTCACGGATAATTGAAGTGTACTCCTCCAATAAGCAAATTAGCTAATCACCAAACCTTTATTTTTAGCGAAAACAGATTATCTTCTTCTCCATCCAATCCCTTAATCTCCCAAACCTTAAACCTTTAAACTTTTTAACTCAACTTGTCCATTCAATTCCTACTCTTCTTCAAATAAGCAATTAACCAATTAACCTTTTAAACTTCTTACCCCAACTTGTTCATTTAAATCCTTCTCCTTCTCAAATAACCAGTTAACCAATTACACAGTTAGCCCAGTTAACCCAATCAACCCTTTGACCAATTAACCTTTCACCCACGTTCCAATAAACTCCTTATGCCAAATACGCGGTCTATATAAATTACCAACACATCTTTTATTTTACTTCTATTTTATCCCTATTTTCTTATCTTTGCGGTCGATTTAAATAAACCTTATCAACACTCTAAACCATACATTTCCAATGGCATTTGATATAGAAATGATAAAGGCGGTCTATGCTAAATACCCTTCGAGGATAGCAGCTGCAAGAAAAGCAGTAGGAAGACCTCTTACATTGACAGAAAAAATATTATACGCTCACCTTTCTGAAGGGGAAGCGAAAGCAGCATACGAAAGAGGAAATTCCTATGTGGATTTTCAGCCTGATAGAGTTGCTATGCAAGATGCAACAGCCCAAATGGCACTTTTGCAATTTATGCAGGCAGGTAGAAATCAGGTAGCAGTTCCTTCCACAGTTCATTGTGATCACTTGATCCAAGCTGAAGTTGGCGCTGTAGCTGATTTAACTAAAGCGAAAGATAAAAATAGAGAGGTCTATGATTTTTTGGCTTCTGTATCAAATAAATATGGTATTGGTTTCTGGAAACCGGGAGCAGGTATTATTCACCAAGTGGTATTAGAAAATTATGCTTTCCCAGGTGGAATGATGATCGGGACTGATTCTCATACTCCAAATGCAGGTGGTCTTGGTATGATTGCGATTGGTGTTGGTGGAGCTGATGCATGTGATGTAATGGCGGGTCTTCCTTGGGAACTTAAATTCCCAAAATTGATCGGTGTGAAGTTGACAGGAAAGCTTTCGGGCTGGACTTCTGCTAAAGATGTAATCCTAAAAGTAGCTGGTATTCTTACTGTAAAAGGTGGAACCGGTGCTGTAGTAGAATACTTCGGCGAAGGTGCTAACTCACTTTCTGCAACAGGTAAAGGAACGATTTGTAACATGGGTGCTGAAATCGGAGCGACTACGTCTATTTTTGGATATGACGAAAAGACCGCAGCCTACCTTAATGGTACAGATCGTGCTGATATTGTTGCCTTAGCCGATGAGATCAAAGAACATTTGAATGGAGATGCTGAGGTTTATGCAAGTCCTGAGAAATATTTCGATCAAGTAATCGAAATCAACCTTTCAGAATTGGAGCCACATGTCAACGGTCCTTTTACTCCTGATTTGGCTTGGCCTTTATCTAAATTTGCTGCTGCTGTTAAAGAAAATGGCTGGCCAGCAAAATTGGAAGTGGGACTAATCGGTTCTTGTACAAACTCTTCCTATGAAGATATTTCTCGTGCAGCTTCTCTTGCGCAGCAAGCAGTTGATAAAAAATTAGTAGCAAAATCAGAATATACAATCACCCCAGGCTCGGAACAAGTGAGATTCACTGTAGAAAGAGATGGTTTCTTAAGTATTTTTGATAAAATGGGAGGTGTTGTTCTAGCCAATGCTTGTGGACCTTGTATTGGTCAGTGGGCAAGACATGGTGCCGAAAAACAAGAGAAAAACTCGATCATTACTTCTTTTAACAGAAATTTTGCAAAAAGAGCGGATGGCAATCCAAATACGCACTCTTTTGTCGCTTCTCCAGAGATCGTGACAGCAATGGCCATCGCAGGTGACCTGACTTTCAATCCAATGACAGACACTTTGACCAATGAAGAAGGTCAACAAGTGAAGTTAGAAGAACCAAAAGGTTTGGAACTTCCTACAATTGGATTTGCAGTGGAAGATGCAGGATATCAGGCTCCAGCAGAAGACGGTTCAGGTGTGAATGTGATCGTGGACCCTCAATCTGAAAGACTTCAATTGTTAGAGCCATTCCTTCCTTGGGAAGGTACAGACCTTAAAGGTTTGAAACTTTTGATCAAGGCAAAAGGGAAATGTACAACTGACCACATCTCTATGGCAGGTCCTTGGTTGAGATTCAGAGGTCATTTAGATAACATCTCTAACAACATGTTGATCGGAGCGGTAAACTACTTCAATGAGGAAACAAATAAAGTAAAGAACCAATTGACAGGAGAGTATGGTGAAGTTCCTGCTGTTCAGCGTCAATATAAATTACATGGTACTGGTTCTGTTGTAGTAGGTGATGAAAACTATGGAGAGGGTTCCTCAAGAGAGCATGCTGCCATGGAACCAAGGTTCTTGGGGGTTAGAGCTATTTTGGTGAAGTCATTTGCTAGAATTCACGAAACTAACTTGAAAAAACAAGGGATGTTGGCACTTACTTTTGCTAATACTGAAGACTACCAATTGATTCAAGAAGATGATAGTATCGATATCGTTGGATTGGATTCATTTGCTTCAGGCAAGCAGCTAACTGTGGTCTTAAACCACGCTGATGGAAGCAAACATGAAATCAAAGTGAATCATACTTACAATGCAGGTCAGATTGGTTGGTTCAAAGCAGGTTCTGCACTGAACTTGATCAAAGGTGATGCATAAATTATAATTCTTTGTAGAGATCGAAAAGCTGTGGGAAACCACAGCTTTTTTCTTTTTTAGTTTTAATTTTGGATAAACATTCTTCTTATGAATCTATTTGGTTTTAATATGTTGAAGGCAAGAATTCAGACCATCGCATTGTTGAGTATATTATTTTTTAAAACCTCGGTTTTGGTACAAGCACAAACAGTTGAGTCAGATGAAAGGGCACTTCTCAATGTGAATGAAGGGATTAGGTTTTCTAAAGATTCATTGTTTTTAATGAATTTCCGTTTCAGAATGCAAAATAGAGCGGGCTTCAATAGCATTTACGATGGAGATAATTTGTCTATAGAGCAGTTTGAAATGCGAGTTAGAAGATTAAGACTAAGGTTTGATGGCTATGTTATGAGCCCAAAGTTCCAGTATTACATTCAATTGGCATTTTCAAAAGCTGATTTAGATTTGGAAACAGGCGACATTGCACAACCTGTTCGAGATGCTATCCTTTATTATACTGTAAATCAGAATTTATATTTTGGATTTGGACAATCCAAATTGCCTGGCAATAGAGAAAGGGTAATCAGTTCAGGAAATTTGCAATTCGCAGATAGGTCAATTGTGAATGGCTTATTTACCTTGGATCGTGACTTTGGGCTTTTTGGGTATTATACACTTCGAACAAAAAGGAGCAGTCTATTCTTACTCAAGGGGGCGATTTCTACAGGAGATGGTAGAAATGCCTCTGCCTTTAACAATGGGCTTTCATACACTGGTAGAGTAGAGTTTTTACCTTTTGGCGCATTTACAAACAGTGGAGATTATTCAGAAGGAGACCTGGAGTTTGAAACCAAACCAAAACTGTCAATTGGCATCACACTTTCCGAAAACCAAAAAGCATTCCGAGCAGGAGGGCAGCTTGGCGCTGAATTGTATGAAGCAAGAACCTTAAATAGTTTCATCGCCGATGCAATGTTCAAATATCAAGGCTGGGCGCTGATGTCAGAATACATGAGTCGGTCAGCAGTAGATCCTGTCACTAGAAATGATCAGGGTGATGTTCGTTTTGCAGTGGTAGGGAGAGGAGTTAACACACATTTGAGTAAAATGATAAGTACTAAATCTGAACTGGCATTACGCTATGCATTTGTAGTTCCAGATGAAGCTATTGAAACTTTTCAAGATAGAATTGATGAAACAATTTTAGGATACACACACTACCTCAATGGACATAGAATAAAAGTGCAAGCAAATATTGGTTATAGATGGCTCGAAGGACTCTCACAAATCGAAAATGCGAGCAATTCATGGACGGGCTTATTTCAGGTAGAGTTTGGTATCTAATAGGTCTTAAAAACATTTTTCCTTATTTATACAACAAAAAATTTGTTGTGAAAAACAATTTGTTGTATGTTTACGCATCAGAGAAATTTAGGGACTCTCAATAAATCACCCACAAGAGCACCTATTCTTTTTCTGTTTTAAATCTATGAAGGAAAGGGGTATAAATAGTACATTTAAAAAGATTATATATGAATCTTCCGAGATGGTCTTTCTCGCGGATGATTCATTCCCCTATAATATTTTTTATAGTAATGTGCTTTTTGATCAACTTATAGGTGAAAATTTAACGAAAAAAAATCTAGTTGGCTTAGGCCTAGATATCAACTCTTACATTTTTAAAGAAGAATTGATTATTAGTTTTTCTAATAAAGAGTATTCATTTCAATTAGAATTACCTCAAGAAAATGGCTCAAACTATTTCCTTTTCTATAAAGGAAAAGAAATTCGGGGAATTGGCCTGCCTCCCAAAACAGATGCGCAACAATTTTTCAAAACTAGTTTAGATCTTATTGGCATTGGCCAAGAAAACTTCCTCACTTGGGTGAGTGAATCAATCAGACCAATGCTTGGCTATGCTCCTGAAGAAGTGATCAACATGGATTTGTGTCAATATTTCCACGAGGAAGATCTACCGATAGCCAAGGAGTTTTTGTTAGATGTCAAAAAAGGTATCGAGAATAGTCGCTTTACATCGCGAATTCTAACAAAAAGCGGAGATTACAAATGGATTGACCTACAGATTCAATTCAGAGAAGGAAAATTCTATACCATAGGTAGAGATGTTTCAGATCAGTACATTACCCTAATTGAGCAAAATAAACAAAATGAACTTTATCGTTTAGGCGAGGAGGTTGCACAGGTTGGAGTATGGGAAATCAACCTTATAAAAAACTCCGTGTATTGGAGCGACGAAGTATATGCCATTCATGAAATTGAAGAGAATAGAGATGATTTTAACATCGATACAGCCCTAGATTTTTATCTTCCTCCTTTCAAACCAACAATGGCCCAAGCGGTCAAAAACTGTATTGATGAGGGGAAAGATTTTGATCATACTGTTAAAATCAAAACGATTAAAGGAAATGAAAAGTGGGTGCGCGTACTTGGTAAGGCTAAATTTAGCGACAACCAAGTAGTTCGTGTTTTTGGAACTTTTCAGGATGTTTCAGAAGAAAGAAGGTTGGTTGATGAACTGGGACTCTTTAAGGAATTGTTTGACTTGTCTCCAGAAGCCATTTTAATAATGGATGTTGTTGGTGAAATTATCTTTACGAACCAAGAAGCTCACAAACGTTTAGGAATATTTGATGGCAGTCAGTCTCAGCACTTAATAAGCTCTTACGATCAAAAATTCGTGGTAGATAGAGAGTGGAATTCGCACATCGAAACACTGGAGAAAGAGAAAAGTGTACGTTACCGCAGTAAACTAATTCACACCGATGGGAAAGAGTTTCCAGTTGAAGTGAGTTGTAACATGATCACCTTACAAGGTGAAAAATATGTTATTTCTTTCTCAAGAGATATAACCGAAAGAATTCAACTTGAAAAGTCTTTACAGGATTCTTCGGACTTCTTATTACACCTCACCGAACAAGTCCCAGGTGCACTATACCAGTTTGTCTTGGACAAAGAAGGGGAGATGAAATTCTCTTATCTCAGTCCGGGTATCAGGTCGATCCTTGATATTGGTGAAAACGAGATCAATAGCATGAGTGATATTGGCCTAGCTATTTCTAAAATTCACCCACAAGATATAGCGCAAGTGCTAATGACTTCTGTAGCTTCCGCTAAACGATTAAGTCCATGGTCCTGCCAATTCAGAGTTAAAGAAGTAGGCTCTGAAAATTATAAATGGGTAATGGGCGCAGCCAAACCAGAGATGTTGGATTCAGGTGATGTAGTTTGGTATGGTTACTTGTCAGATATTACAGAGCAAAAAGTCTTTGAGGAGACACTCAAGAATGCTAGAGAAACAGCCGAAAAAGCCAATAAGATCAAGTCTGAATTCTTATCCATGATTAGTCATGAATTGAGAACACCTTTAAATGCAATCTCTGGATCTGTTTATACTTTACTTCAAGACGAACATACACCTGTTCAGGCTTCGGCGCTGAATACCATCAATTTTGCAGTAGATAATTTGATTATCATGATCAATGACCTACTGGATTTCCAAAAAATTGAAGCAGGAAAGTTGAACTTGGAGATGAATCCAATGAAACTCAACGAGGTAATTCAGCAAGTTTTAAATGGATTAGAATTTCATGCTAAGGACAGTCAAAACCAACTCAACTTGCACATGGAAGATGAAGTGAACATCCGTGTTTTAGGGGATAAGGTTAGACTTGCTCAAGTATTGAATAATTTGATTACCAATGCCCTCAAGTTTACTAAAAAAGGTAAAGTTGATGTTATCGTTAAACTTAAACCATCAGCGAGCAATAAAGCAAAAGTTTACTTTGAAGTTAAGGATACCGGAATTGGAATTGCTAAAGAACACCAAGATAGAATATTCCAAGATTTCGATCAAATTCAGCATTCTTTTAGTAAAAAGTATGGAGGTACTGGACTAGGTCTTTCGATTACAAAGAAGCTTTTGAAGAGAATGGATAGCGATATCAATGTAGAATCAGAAGTGGGTCAGGGATCTAGTTTTTACTTCGAGATAGAATTTGATAAGCTAGAAGCGGTGATTGAAAATGGGATCAAAAACCCAAGTAAACCTGCCTTGGACTTCTCTTCTCTAAAAATTCTAATGGCTGAAGATAATGATGTTAACTCTCTTGTTTTAGGTAAAATTATCAAAAAGTGGGGTTTTCAGCATGTTCGGGTAATGAATGGTAAGGAAGCCGTGGAGGCTGTTGAAGAAGGAGATTATGATATCGTATTGATGGATATCCAAATGCCGGTAATGAATGGTTTCGAAGCTACGGAAAAGATCAAATCTTTTTCTTCTATACCAGTCATTGCACTGACTGCTGCTGCTAAGTTAGAAGTCATGGAAAATATAGAGAAAAGTGGCTTTGATGGTTTTGTTGCAAAACCTATTGATGCAGCTGAATTACTGAAGAAAATCAAGGAAGTACTCACTACAAGTACTTATAAATCTAAGGATTGATTATAATAGGTTTTGGCAAGATCCATTTCTGGATCACTTTTCAAGGCATCTCCTAGGTATTTCAAAGCGAGACTCTTATCGCCCTTCATATAGTAGTAAATCCCTTTATTTCTCCAAGCAAAAGGGTTTTTTGGATTTTTCTTCAAACTGAAATTGATGTCATCCAATCCTTTTTCTAAATCATCTAAAAATAACCGATATAAGCCACGATTATTATAATAGTATGCTTCATTGATGTTGAGTGTTATTGCTTTTTCAACCCAATCATAGGCGACTTGATAATTCTCTTTTTCAAAAGCAATCATGGATCTCAGATTGTAAATATTGGCTTCATTGGGATTGTTTTTTTCAGCTTGATCAAGCAGGTTTTCAGCATCTATATAATCTTTTTGATAATAGTGAATCGTCGCTTTATTTACTAAAAGATCATTATTATTTGGATTGAGAACTAATCCTTTTCCGAAAGCTTCCAACGCACCATCTAAATCAGCCAATTGTTCCTTTACTAAACCCATCAAAAAATAGGGCTTCCAATTGCTATCATCCATTTGAAGCAATTGTTCAGCATCATTCAAGCCTTTATAATATTCCCCATTATCTAAATATGCTAGACCTCTTTGAAAATAGACTAAAGTATCTTGATTGCTTCCTTTTTCTAATATTTTAGAATAATCAGCAATAGCCAAATCAAGGTTATTCAACCTCTCATAAACGATTGCTCTATTTAGTAAAGCGTCATTGAACTCAGAGTCAATTTTTAATGCTTCTGTATAATAATCTATCGCTCCATTGAGGTCATTTTCCTTTAATTTTTCATTTCCTTTTAGAAGAAATCTGCCTTTTTTGTCCTCAGTAGAGTCACAGCTGAAGGATATTAACATGATTAATAAAAGAAAGGTTGAATTTTTAATTTGATTCAGGTTCATGTTTTTCTTTTGGTTTTTCTTCTCCAAAGAGTAGGGCATAGGGTTGCGTAGATTCACTTAATTCAAATATTTTTCTCAAGACTGCCAGTGTTGGAATGATTAGAATCATCCCAATGACTCCCCAGATCGACGCTCCTACAAGGAGTCCTAGGAAAGTTACAAAGGCATTTAAGTTTACATTGCTACCAACAATCTTCGGAGTCAAAATGTTGCTCTCAATCAGTTGGATAACTTGAAATCCAATAACTACTCCTATTGGATAGAATAAACTATCTGTGGTAAGAAAAGCAAATATTGTGGGTAAAACAGCTCCAAGAAATGGTCCTAAATATGGGATTATACTCAAAATCGCGGAGAAAACAGCAAAGAAAATAGCATGTTTTATGCCTAAACCAAATAAAACACATGCGTTCAAGATGGCAAGAATTGCCATTACTTTTAGAATTCCAATAATGTAATTCTGAACAAGTTTCCTTAATTCTTTGATTTCAGATTTAATATGTTCTTGTTTTTTCTCTTTAAAAAGATGTACTATAAATTCCGTAAGGTGATCTCTGTAAATTAAAAAGAAGAAAATAAATACAGGTAATAGAATGATTCCTGACAAGGAACCAACTGTATTGAGTATAAATTCTGCCAAACTAGAACTATTAGACTGCAAGAGTTCTATCAAATATTCTTGGTCTATGCCTTTTCCAATACCTGTTTCTATTTGAAAAGTTGAAGCAATCCAATTGTCAATATCACTTAGATAATTATTTAATTTATCTCCTACATTTCCAAGATCCTTGCTAAAACTGGCTACTTGCATCACTACAAATGTTAAAAATCCAATAAGGATTAAAAGTGCTGAAATTAGAGAGATCAAAGCACTTAATATTCTGGATAGACCATGCTTTTCTAACCAATCTCCTATGGGAGTAAGTAGAATCGAAATAAATCCTGCAAGAAAAAGAGGAATTAGAAGACTCTTTCCAATGATCATAATAAAAATAATCAAACTAATTAATAGCAATACCAACAAAGCCTTGACAAATGCTGGAATTTCAATCTTGGAATCATTCATGGAAATAGGTACTAGGGTTGTTTAAACTGGAAAATCAATTCAATATTATAATTAAACATGACTTATCAATAAAATAAATTCTATTTTTGATATTGAAAAATCTAATCAGGAGTGAGCAACAATAAAGCCAAGTGGATTAAAATTTCTTTTATACTGAGTATAGTTTTACTTTTTGTGAAATTTTATTCTTTTTATTTAACAAATGCCACTTCAATTTTAACAGATGCTTTAGAAAGTATTGTCAACGTGGTGGCGGCAAGTTTTGCTTCATATAGCATTTATTTGAGTTCTCTCCCCAAGGATGATAATCATCCTTATGGCCATGGGAAAATTGAGTTTTTTAGTGCAGGAATAGAAGGAGCACTGATTATGGTTGCGGGATTCTTTATCATCTATCAAGCTATATACAATTTTTTTGTACCAAATGAATTGGAAATGTTATTGGAGGGTATGGCCTTGATTGGTTTCGCAGGATTGGTAAACGGAGTGCTTGGCCTGAAGCTTAAAAGTGAAGGAAAAAGACTAAACAGCCTTACCCTGGAGGCCAGTGGAAAACATTTGATGACGGATACCATTACTAGTTTCGTATTGATCATAGGTGTAGCTATTATTTATTTTACCGGATTAAATGTCCTAGACTCCATTCTCTCTATTTTGTTTTCGTGTTATATCATTTATTCGGGATATTTCTTAGTAAGAAAATCAGTTGCAGGATTAATGGACGAGACAAATCCTGAGGCATTGAAGCAAACTGTGGAGATCCTAAATAAGGAAAGAAAAGACGCTTGGATTGATATCCATAATATGCGAGTTCAACAATATGGTGGTGACAGACATATTGATTTACATCTTACTCTTCCCTATTATTTCGAACTGCAACAGGTTCATGATGAGGTTGAAATCGTAGAAAATGCGCTAGAGAACCAATTTGATGGTGCTATAGAAGTTTTTGTTCATGCTGACCCATGTATCCCTGAAAAATGTTGCCACTATTGTCAATTAAAATCTTGCCAAGTCAGAAAGTTTGATCAAAAATCAAAAATAAGGTGGACGGCAAACAATATGACTAAAAATCAAAAGCATTATCATGACTTAGCAGATGATAATGATTGAACGTATTCTGGAAAATTGTCCACATTATAACAAGAATAAAACAAATGTAGAATTAGGTTTGTATTCAGTAGCAGTTGACTGAAACTTGTTGCGTGATGAAAATTAAATCCCATATTTTCATTTTTTTGATTGACATAAATTTAAATTAGTGAGTATTCACATATTACAAACCACTATCTTAAGATAGAAAACAGCTTTTAAATCGGTTTTAAGTGTGATTTTTAATGGATTCGACTTTTAACATATTGCCTTAAAAATTATTGTGCTAAGGTTAGATTTTTTACAGAAAATTGCCCATTTTTGTTGAAGTTCAACAGATTATAATGTATATTCAACAAAAAAACAGCTATGAACGAGGATAAACAATTCAGACTACTATTGGCCATCTCGTCAATAGTTTGGTTAGTCTTAGTAGGGTTTATAATAGTGATGTAAGATATTTAAGACTAAAAGCGTTAAGGTCTGTTAACAACAGTTTGCTTTTCAAATGGATTAGATAATTTTAAAAGGGATGTGTTTTTATGCATCCTTTTTTTGTGTAAACTTTCAAAATCCAGTCTTAAAAAAAAACTCGCAGATTTTCTAAATCTGCGAGGAGGTTAATTTTTTTCATATTTTTATATATACACATCCGCTTTTGCATCAGTACCCTAGTAAAACACTGTTATTTAGATTAATAGTGTAACTGAAAACTAATCCACTGATAACCGATAACGATTATCGGTAAGATTATTTGTGATAAAATCACATAGGTTGTCATGGAGGATAATCATATTTTTATTTTAAGCTCAATCATACCAAACCAGCTCTCTTAAGTAATGCATCAGGTTTGGGTTCTCTTCCACGAAATCTCTTGTAAAGTATAGATGGATGAGCTTTCCCACCTGCAGAAAGAATATTTTCTTTGAATGATTGGGCAGTCTCCTGATCAAAAATCCCTTTTTCTAAGAAAAGCTCAAAGGCATCCGCATCCAATACTTCAGCCCATTTGTAACTATAATAGCCAGCTGCATATCCTCCTTGAAAAATATGAGAAAAAGAAGTACTCATCATCGTCCCTTCAACCTCGGGTAGCAAGGAGGTTGCTTTCATTTGATTTTTTTCGAATGCTGTTACGTCCTTAATTAAGTTTGGATCAGTGCTATGAAAAGCCATATCTAATAAACCCAAACTAATTTGCCTTACAGTTTGATAGCCTTGTTGGAAGTTAGCAGCATTTTTGATTTTTTCGATTAAGTCTGATGGTATGTTTTCTCCTGTTTCGTAATGTTTTGCAAATAAATCTAAACAAGCTTTCTCGTAACACCAGTTTTCAAATATCTGTGAAGGTAATTCTACAAAGTCCCAATAAACACTAGTTCCGGATAAGGATTCGTAGGTGCCATTTGCAAGCATTCCATGTAAAGCGTGTCCAAACTCGTGAAATAGTGTTGTGACTTCATTAAAAGTCAAGAGGGAAGGCTTGGTTTTGGTTGGTTTGGTGAAATTGCAAACAATAGATATGTGAGGTCTTTGATCCTTTCCATCAATTAATTTTTGTCCGCGGTAACTCGTCATCCAAGCGCCATTTCGCTTTCCAGCTCGAGGGAAAAAGTCTGCATAGAATACGGCTACATGATTGCCGAGCAAATCATTAACTTCATAAGCTGTTACCTCAGGATGATAAACAGGAATATCTTTATTTTCTTTAAATTTTAAGCCATATAGTTTTTCCGCAGTTGTAAATACACCTTCAATTGCATTTTCTAATTTGAAATAAGGCCTAAGCAATTCATCATCAACTTCGTATTTCTGCTTTTTAAGTTTTTCAGAATAATAGGCGAAATCCCATTTTTCTAACCTGTCAATCCCATCTAATGCTTTTGCGAAAGCTTCGACTTCAGCTACATCTTCAATTGCTTTTGGTTTGGCTTTTTCCAAAAGATTATTCAAAAATGAAAGCACAGCAGGACCGCTCTTGGCCATTCTTTCTTCCAAGACAAAATCCGCATGTGTTTGATACCCTAATAATTTAGCTCTTTCTGATTTTAGCTTAAGCATATCAAGAATATATTGCTTATTGTCCAAACTGTCTCCTTTGGACGCCTTCGTGTTGTAAGCGATAAACAGCTCCTTCCGAAGGTCTCGGTTGGCAGCATAAGTCATAAAGGGTAGATAACTTGGAAAAGCCAATGTGAATACCCATTTCCCACTCAGGTTTTTTTCCTCTGCCGTTTGAGCGGCAGCTTCCTTGATGGAATCAGGTAATCCCTCTAATTGATTCTCATTCTCTACGACAAGCTGATATTTATTGGTTTCTTCTAGGACATTTTCACCAAACTTTAAGCTCAATTGTGACAATTCACTGTCTATACCTCTCAATTTAAGTTTTTCCTCTTCATTGAGTTTGGCTCCATTTCTTACAAAAGATTTATAGGTTTTATCTAGAAGTGTCGCCTGTTCTTCTGATAAATGGAGTTGTTCTTTTTGAGAATAAACTTGATTGATTCTATCAAAAAGCGTCGCATCGAGTAGAATATCATTCCCATGAGCTGTCAAAAGAGGGGAGATTTCTCTCGCTAATACTTGAATTTCCTCTTTTGTTTCGGCTGCGTTAAGGTTGAAAAATATCGAAGAAATGAAGTTCAATTTGTCACCGGCGTGGTCAAGTGCCTCAATGGTATTTTGGAAATCAGGTAGGGGTTGACTCTTAATTTGTTCAATATCTGATTTAGCAAGTTGAATTGCCTCTTTTATCGCAGGTAAAAAATGTTCTGTTTTTATACTGTCAAATGGTGCTGTTTCGAATGGGGATTTGAATTTTTCCAATAGTGGATTCATCATTGTTTAATTTAAGTTGTATTGTTTATCCGCTTATTTAACTTTAATTACTTAAGATCATGTTTTCAATTTACATGAATCATCAGTTGATTGAAATCTATCTGATGACAATTATCCGACAGAATCTATTTGTTCATAGGAAATGCTTCTGATACGACGGATAATAAAATAAGTGATTATAAAAATGAAACGGTTCTAAAGTCACAAAGTTAAAAATAATAGATGCATGCAAGGGATGTTTTGAGGATTTCTCTAACTATTTATTTGTAAACCAAGATGTAAAAGACCAACCAGCCAGCTAATGGAAGCACATAACCAAAAAGTACCATCAGAACTGATGTCTTCAGACTCCTTCTGCTGTAAGTATGTACGCCTAGTGTCAAAATCCCACAGTATATAAGTTCAAAAATATTGAGCGTTTTCAATGGGTAAAAGAATTTTCTATGTATTTCTGTAGTGTCAAGCAAGCTCAATAAAGATAGGGGATAGTAGTCTTTGATTTCTTGTGCAGTCACAGAATCAGATGGTGCGATGAAGATCAATAACTTTAGAAGTTCTGGAAAAATAAATATAAACTCAGCTACAAGCACAAACTTCCACATTGCTCTGAAAGAAACTTTATATCCAAGTATAAATATGCCTGTCCAAATAACAAAACTGGTAAGTGTAAACTTCCAAAGTAATTCGAATGGTGTCCAAATATAGTGTAAGGCATTAAATATGAAAAAGAATGTCAAGGAGCCATCTTGTACTAATTTTTCATAACCAGGAATTGATTCTAAAATAATATCATTGGTAATATATCTTATAACTAAGTAAAAAAGTACAATGACTGCAAAAAATAATCTCTTGTCGAAATTAATTGAGTCTTCAATACGTTGTGCAAGTTGTGAAGCAGGTTTTGCCATCAAATAAAATTAATTATTATCAAAAGTAAATTTTTGTTTGGAATACCTGATAATTTTGAGTCATAATTTATGATAACCATGAAATTAAGAATTTTAATAGGCTGTATTTTATTGATCTGTTTTACAGAAAATGCACATGCAGTTCAAAACAATAATAATAATAATAGATCGGAAATTAATTCTCCTTCGTCAGAATATTTATTGCTGGACAAAGGTCTTCAGTTTAGAATAACAGAAGCTGTTAATAGTCTCTATAATTTTGATTTTGAAGTAGCAGAACGTGGGTTTAGAGTGATTCAACTCCAGTATCCTGATCATCCATTGCCCTATTTTTTGATGGGATTGAGTACTTGGTGGAAAATCACGCCAGATTTAGAAAATAAGCGTTATGATGATCTGTTTATTAGACAGATGGATGTAACGATAGAAAAGGCAGAAGCTATTTATAAGAAAGATCCGACCAATAAGGAGGCAGCTTTTTTTCTCTCGGGGGCTTATGGTTTTCAAGGAAGGTTATTTAGTGAAAGACGAAGTTGGGCAAAAGCCACTTTTGCGGGAAAGAATGCGATGAAATACCTCAATTTGAGTAAAGGTGAGGATGAATTAAATCCTGAATTACTTTTGGGAGATGCACTGTTTAATTATTTCTCTGTTTGGATTCCGGAGAATTATCCCCTGTTGAAGCCTGTAGTAGCTTTTTTTCCTAAAGGGGATAAAAACCTTGGTTTATCACAACTTGAAGACGTGGCTCAAAATGCTTTTTATGCACGAGTAGAGGCTCAATATTTTTTATTTAGACTATATGCATCAGAAGAAAAACAACCTTACAAAGCATTGGCAATCACCCAATATTTGCATGATAAATACCCTAATAATCCCTATTTCCACAGGTCGCATGCAAGACATTTATACGCAGTAGGTCGAATCAATGAATCCAAGGATATGTCTATGGAAATCTTAAGGAGATTGGATGAAAAATGGACTGGATACGAATCAAATAGTGGGAGATACGCAGCTTTTTATATTGCACAATACAACGACAGAATAAAAAATAAAGCGGAAGCAAAGAAATATTACGAAAAAACACTCTCTTATGGAGAAGAATCAGAAAGCCAAGAAAGTGGTTATTATTTATATTCCCTCATTGCACTTGGTAAAATAGCAAATGAGCAAAAAGACAAGAAAAAAGCAAAGGCTTATTTTAATCAAGTAAAGAAGTATGCCAAGCGAAAACATCCTGCTCACAAAGAAGCTAGAGATTATATAAAAAAGAATAAACTTTAATTTAGAATTGACGTTTAAAGAGTGTTAAAATCAATAGATAATTTGAATAAATTAAAGAACCTAATATAAATCAGTTGAATTCTAACCGATTTCTGCAATAACAAATAACAATATTTTGTAAGAGTGGTCGTTTTTTATTGAAAAGGGTTAGAAAATAAATTCAAATTATATTAACTTTGTACAACATAAAATTCTGTAAATTCTTTATAACATGGATAACAGCGTAAGAATAAAATTTGACAAAATAGATAGAAAGATATTAGAAATTCTTCAGGCTAACGCTAAAATTACTAATGCGCAGCTTTCAAAAGATATAGGACTTTCTCCTGCCCCGACATTGGAAAGGGTAAAGAAACTAGAGCAATCTGGAATTATTAAAAGTTACCATGCTAAACTAGATCCTGAAAGAATAGGTTTAGGAGTTAGTACTTTTGTTTTGGTGAGCTTAATCGGTCACAACAAAAGTAACATTGATGCTTTCATGAAGGAAATCAATGATATCCAAGAGGTAATTGAGTGTCACCACATTACTGGAACAGGCGATTTTATTTTAAAAATTATTGCAAAAGACATTACTGCATACCAAAAGCTAATGCTTGAGAAAGTTAGTGAGATTAGAGAAGTGGATTCTATGCAATCTATGGTTATCTTATCTACTTTTAAAGATAGTAAAGTACTTCCTATACCGATGTAAATATTGTCTCAAATCATAATGAAGGGAGCCTAGCAATAGCCTCCCTTTTTTATTGTTTTAAAATCTTCAAAATGAAAAATCCCTGGACCACCAAAAACACCAAAACCATTTATGAAAACGCATGGATCAAACTTGAGCATCATGACGTAGTGATCCCATCTGGAAAAGACGGTGTTTACGGTAAAGTTTGCTTCAAAAACAAAGCGATTGGAATAATTCCGATCGATCGGGATGGAAATACTTGGTTAGTAGGTCAATTTCGCTATACTTTAAATGCTTATTCTTGGGAAATCCCCATGGGAGGTGGTCCCATAAATGAAGATTTTTTAGAAAGTGCCAAAAGGGAGTTGAAAGAAGAAACTGGTATGACGGCCGGAAAATGGACTAATATCATGACGATTCACACTTCAAATTCCGTGACTGATGAAGAAGGCTTTGTTTATTTGGCGGAAGATTTGACGGCAGGTGAAACAGCTTTTGAAGAAACAGAGCAGATTGAGATTTTAAAACTTCCTCTCATGGAGGCAGTACAAAAAGTCATGGATGGCGAAATTACTGATGCAATTTCCATTGCCGGCCTTCTTAAAGTTGCAAAAATGTTCAATCTTTGATCTTCGATTAAAAGTAATTTTTAAAATGACGCGTATTAATTTCAAAGATCATTTTTCTAAGACATTTATCTTAGCTTATCCAGTGATGTTAAGTCAACTCGGACAGGTATTAGTTGGTGTGGCTGATAGTATGATGGTGGGTAGACTAGGAGCTGAGCCTCTTGCCGCAGCCTCTTTAGCGAACAGTATATTTTTTGTTTTGTTGATGTTTGGTATTGGAGTTTCCATGGCCATCACCCCATTGGTGGCAATGGCTGATGGAAAAAATAAAAGTAGCAGGATTGGAAGACTTTTCCGACATGGATTTACAATCAATATGATTACGGGAGTAATTTTATTTTTGGTGATTATTTTATTTTCTCCCATGCTGAATTATATGAATCAACCAGAACAAGTAGTTGAACTGGCGATTCCATATTTGGCGATCATTACGCTTTCTATTGTTCCATTCATGTTTTTCCAAACTTTCAAGCAATTTGCTGAAGGTCTTTCTCAGACTAAACAGGCGATGTACATCACCATAATTTGCAATGGCTTGAATGTGTTCCTCAATTGGGTAATGATTTATGGAAACTTAGGTTTCCCCGCTTTAGGTTTAAACGGAGCAGGTTGGGCAACCTTGATTTCAAGAGTGCTGATGGGTATTGTGATTGCCTATTATGTTTTTAAATCTAGCAGATACAAATCTTTTGATTTGGGATTTCGCATCAAGAGATTTTCATTTCCTATGATTTCCAAAATGCTCAAAATCGGTGTCCCAACTGGATTTCAGTTTATTTTTGAGGTTGGAGCATTCAGTACCGCAGCGATTATGATGGGTTGGATTGGTGTTTCGGCCTTGGCTGCACATCAGATCGCGATCAATCTCGCATCAATAAGCTATATGATGGCTTCAGGCCTTTCTGCTGCTGCGATGGTAAGAGTTGGCAATCAATTGGGTAGAAAAGATATTAAGACACTTAGGGAAGCAGGCTTTACTGTATTTGCGATGGCTGCGATATTCATGTTCGTTTCAGCTGTATTATTTATCGTTTTTAGAGAATTTCTACCTTCGCTCTATATCGATGACGAAACTGTAATTCAGATGAGTGCTAGTTTATTGATCATTGCAGGGTTATTCCAATTATCAGATGGCATACAAGTGGTTGGGCTAGGAGCACTAAGAGGTATGGCCGATGTCCGTGTACCCACCGTTGTCACTTTGATTGCTTATTGGGTGATCGGCTTGCCATTGGGATATGTTTTTGCTTTTGTGTTGGATATGCAGGAGAAAGGAATTTGGTATGGATTGCTTATTGGACTGACAGTTACAGGCCTTATGCTTCTCTATAGATTCCATTCACTCAGCGCTCGATTGCTCCAAAAGGAAAAAGAAATACATTCCGTATAATTGCTGCTTTTTTATTCTTGCTTTAATTCCTATTTTAAGAGAAAAATTGAATATGATATCAGCAAGACCGGCGAGTTTTTCTAGAGTGACCATCACAGAATTAATGATTCCTTCTTATGCCAATTTTGGAGGTAAAATACACGGAGGAATCTTATTGTCTTTAATGGATAAGGTTGCTTATGCGACCGCCTCAAAGCACAGTGGTGCGTACTGCGTTACAGTTTCTGTTGACACAGTAGATTTTTTAGAGCCGGTTGAAGTAGGTGAGTTGGTTTCTTTGATGGCATCAGTCAATTATGTGGGGAATAGTTCCATGATTATTGGTATCAAAATTATTTCAGAAAATGTAAAAACGGGAAATGTTAAGCATACCAATACTTGCTATTTTACTATGGTAGCCAAAGGAGAAGATGATAAACCCACAACTGTACCGCAACTGATCTTGGAAAATAAAACTGATGTGAGGCGGTTTGTTGAGGCTATTTATAGAAAAAAATTTAAAAGGGATTACGAAGTAAATCTTAATGAAATAAAAAAGTCTTGGGATAAACAGGAAATTGCCACCTTGCTCGAAAATGAAAGATGTATCACTCAATTGAAATAATATAATGAAAAAACTTATACTCACACTTCTTGCAATAGGAGTACTAATTCAGATTTCAGAAGCACAAAGTCCAGCTGTTCTTTCTCAAAGAGCTCAAGCTAATGTAGTGGATCAATGGCTTGAAGAGAGAATTCAAACTGTACTTCCAGCTATTATGGAAAGAGAGGGAATAGACATGTGGTTGGTCATGTCTAGGGAATATAATGAAGATCCAGTTATCAGAACATTTTTGCCTGCTACTTGGTTTGCCGCTCGACGAAGAACGATGTTATTGATGTATAAGCCTCAAGGAACTGAGAAAGTAGAAGCAATGGCGGTAGCTCGATATGATGTGGGGAAAGCCTTTAAAAAAGCTTGGGATCCAGAAGTGCAACCAGATCAATGGAAAAAGTTGGTGGAATTAATTCAGGAAAGAAACCCTAAAAAAATAGCTGTGAACTTCAGCAAAGACTACGGACATGCAGATGGATTGAATATTACTGAATACAATACACTCTTAGAATATCTTGATGAATCCTCTAAAGCGAAAATTGTATCAGGTCAAAACCTTGCAGTGGGTTGGTTTGAAACAAGAACTCCCTCAGAAATGGCTACTTACAAGCATTTACAAACCATTGCAAATAGTATTATTTCCGATGGACTGTCTGAGAAAGTCATTACGCCTGGTGTGACTACTACTGATGATGTGGTTTGGTGGTATAGAGAGCGCATTGCCGAGATGAAATTGGATACATGGTTTCACCCGACTGTAGACATACAAAGGCCAGATCCAGATTCTCAAGAGCATTTGAGGTCTTTTGCTGTGCGTCCAGATTCGCAAGTTATCATGCCTGGCGATTTGCTTCATATTGATTTTGGAATTACGTATTTGAGATTGAATACAGATACCCAACAACTTGCCTATGTCCTCAAAGCAGATGAAAAAGAAGTTCCAAAGTACCTTTCTGAAGCTTTTAAAGTCGGTAACAGGCTACAAGATATTTTAACGTCTCAATTTATAACTGGTCGAACAGGAAATGAAATATTGAAAGCCACTCGAACTCAAATGGACAAAGAAGGAATCAAAGGAAGTATTTACTCTCACCCTATGGGTTATCATGGCCATGCTTCTGGCCCAACCATCGGGATGTGGGACAATCAAGGAGATACTAAGGGTGCTGGAGATTACCCACTTTATCCAAATACAGCCTATGCGATAGAATTGAATGCCGTAGTCTTTGTGAAAGAATGGAATAAGGAGGTTCGAATCATGCTAGAGGAAGGAGCATTTTTTGATGGAAAGAAAGTAACCTACTTAGATGGCAGACAAAAAGAAATCATGCCAATCTCCAGACATCGAAGTTATTTGGGCAATTAAATAAAAAAAGGCATCTGAAGAGATGTCTTTTTTTATTTTGATTCTACTTGAATCATCATTCCTTTAATTACCAAATAATGGCCGATTACATAGGAGAACATTACAAAAAAGTGATTGATGATATTTTCTAAAAACAAGTCATCGCCCATCAAGGCGTCACTCACAAAGAAAAAAAGAACACCCAATATAGTTAACGAGAAACTTTTTCTAGAAACATAAAACCGTCTATTTAATGCAAAGACAATAGTTATTGTGGTAATCAATGCATAAATAATTGCAGGGGCAGCAAAATCTCCTAATGATGGATAGATTATAATAGTAGCTATAACGGTAACGCCTACAGAGATAATTTCAGGCCAACGTTTGTAAACAGGAATATTCTTTTTTTTATGACCCAAAACAGAAAGGTAGTACAAATAAGCATATGCTGCTTGGGCCACAATGAAGGTACAAATACCAACTAATTTGAATAATGATTCATTCACAGTAAATAATAAGAAAATGTCGCCCAACATTGAAAAAAATGTGGCAATCATTAAGGTTGGTATGAGACTGTGTTGAGATTCTTTGAATTTGAAGAACAAATAAATTAATAATACGGGAACAATAATCGGTTTACTGATATAAAACCCAAGGGTATTTTCAGTAATTAAAAAAGAAAGGCTTAACAGCGAAATAATGATATAAATAAGCTCTAGTCTTATGTATCGACTCATTTTTTTAACCAAATAAAATTTTAATAAGCCTTAATTTATATCAAAAAATCCAAATGGAATACAATTTATTTCGAAATTTTTGACAGAAAAATATTGAAATAACTAATCAAACGTATATTTAAATTTAAGTAATTGTTATTTAAATAATTTAAATAAAAAAAAGAATTGATTGTAATTTATAGATCTTCAGTAGCTTTTAATGAAGTAATTTGTTGTTTTCGTAAAGTAAATAAATAGATAAAAGCTAAAAATGAAGTAATCGTACCTAAAGAAAAGACCAAAAAGAAGTTTTCTGGATTGTTATTGAAGACAAATCCTGAAGCTAATGCTCCGATTCCTATCCCAGCTTCAAGGGCGATATACATGGTAGCAAGTGCTCTCCCTCTAAATTTATCCAATGAAAGATCAATGGTCCATGCTGAAATTGTCGGGGAATTCATTCCCACAGATGCTCCAAATATCACTCCACCAAAGAGTAACATCCCTTTTGTCTCGGCAAGAGCAATGATAAGCATAGAAATAGCCATAGATAAGGTAGCTGCTTTCATCACTGGAATTCTGCCATATTTATCAGATGCTTTTCCTGCTATGATTCTGATGCCTAACGAGGCGAGCGTAAATACCGCAAAGAATAGCCCCTTGTTTTTGATCCCCAAATATTCGGAGTAATCTGGAATTATTGTGAGTACGATACCAAAAGAAAAAACAGTAAGAAATAAAACCAGTGAAGGTGTCAAAACTCTTTTTTCAATGATCTCGTGTCTATTTAACTTGAAATGTTCGATGGATAATTTTTCTCTTACTTCAAGAGTTTCTTTCAGTCTCAATAAAATAACAATAGATAAGATAGCTGTAAAAGCGGAAGCGTAAAATAGTGGGTTGATTCCCCATTCTGCGGCGATATATCCACCTAAGGCTGGGCCTGCAGCCATTCCAAGGGAACCGAAAAGTGACTGAATTCCCATCGCCTCACCTCTTTTATTGAAGGGAATAATATCAGCCACAAAAGCTGAGGTCCCAGTAGGAGTGAACCCTGTTGAAAATCCATGAACAAATCGTAAAAGTAAAAATCCAGCTACAGAAGTAATAAGTGGATATAGTAAACTAACCAAGAAGCATATAACAGCACCAAATATCATTACTGGGATTCTCCCAATTTTATCCGCTAATTTTCCACTTAAAGGTCTAGATAGACCAGCTGTTAAGGTAAAGAGTGAAATAATCAATCCCTTATAATCCTCACCTCCCAGAGAACTCAGGTAGGAAGGAAGTTCGGGAATAATCATATTGAAACTCGCGAAAAACAAAAAAGAACTCAAGCACAGCGTGAAAAAGTTGACAGAATAGAAAGAGGGTAATTTGCTGAGCATGCCTATTAAAGTAGAATGAGTTTTGCTTTATAAATAAAAAGCCTCTCAGGTATATTGTTTTGATATAATTTAAAATACCATAAATATTACCGAGAGGCTTTTCAAAAATTAGTGTTTGATTACTCTTTATTGGCTTCCTCCTCGCTTTGAGCAAGTAAGAATGCCTTGATGAAATCATTCAAATCACCATCTAAAACTGCTGCAGCATCAGAGGTTTCATGTCCTGTTCTGGCATCCTTAACCAATTTATAAGGGTGGAGAACATAGTTTCTGATTTGAGAGCCAAAGTCAATTCGCATCTTTCCAGATTCGATTTTTGCTCTCTCAGCATTTCTCTTCTCCATTTCAAGCTGATAGAGTCTGGACTTTAGCATTTGCATTGCCTTTTCTCTATTTGCTAGCTGCGATCTTTCAATCTGACAAACTACCACTATTCCTGTAGGCTTGTGTGTCAACTGAACTTTTGTCTCTACTTTGTTGACATTCTGCCCACCTGCACCACCTGAACGAGAAGTGTGTAATTCAACATCACCAGGATTAATCTCAATCTGAATGGTGTCATCGATTACAGGATAAACGTAAATGGAAGCAAACGAAGTATGTCTTCTTCCACTGGAGTCAAATGGTGAAATTCTAACTAATCGGTGAACCCCAATTTCAGACTTTAAAAAGCCATAGGCAAGTGGTCCATCAAATTCCAAAGTCACGGATTTGATTCCAGCAACTTCTCCTTCTTGAAGATCAACCTCACGAACTTTATAACCATTTTTTTCGCCCCACATAATGTACATCCTCATCAAGATAGAAGCCCAGTCATTACTTTCTGTTCCTCCAGCACCTGGATTGATTTCCATTAGGGCGCTAAGCTGATCTTCCTCACTGCTTAGCATTTTCTTTAATTCAAGGTCTTCAATATTTTTATGGACTTTGCTGTATTCGGCTTTCAATTCCTCTTCAGAAACTTCATCCATAGAATAAAATTCATATAGCACGTCTAAGTCTTGAATACCAGTTTCTACTTTTTCGTAGGCATTGGTCCAAGATTTTTTTCCTTGAATTACTTTCATTGTTTTTTCGGCTTCTTCTGGATTGTTCCAAAAGTCAGCTTGCGCTGATACTGCCTCTAGGTCTTCTATTTCTGCAATCTTACGATCGTAGTCAAAGATACCTCCTCAAAGCCGAAACGCGGGCTTTCAAGTCTTTCAACTGGTCTGATGTCATAAATTTATTTAGTTTTCGAATTGCAAAATTCGTAAAAAATCAGGTGGAAACCTATTCATTTTCTAATCACCATAAAGTGTGATCAACTGAATTTTGTTTCGTTTGTGAATCTTGAAATGTTTGTAACGGATTTTTGAAAAAGTAAATCCACTCGCGAAAAGTATTCCGGATGTAATCAAACCTCCTGATTCAAAACGAATTGACCCATCTTGGTAAAGTGAATTAATTACATTGGCAGACATCAAAACAACACCTGCACCATAGCTCAAATAGGTTAAGTTTTTTAGGCTACTATTTCTAGGATCTTTATTGAGAATGTAAATTGAGGTAATATCTTCGGGTAGTAGGACATTTTCAGAAAGTACAATGATGTCTTTTTGTATATCCTTGATTACATCGGTAATGTAAAAATCATTTTTCTTTGTTTTATAAATGAAGGTTTCTCCGATTTCGTATTTCAATCTATTTTTTTCATTGGCTCCTTTTTGTAAAAGGATGAATTTTTGGGAAAATACACTTGATGAAAAGAATACCATAAAGATCAGTACTAAGCCAGAGGATTTAAAAATTAGCTTCATCATTTATCAGTGTTTATTGAATTTTTAAGATATCAATATATTCCTATATTTTCATGTTTTGGAATAGTCTTTAATAAAAAAAGGTGTCAAAAATCAAATTTGACACCTTTATTAACTTAGATTATGCATTGGAGATCTTAGTAGAAACCTAATGCATGTCACAGTTTTATTTTTTTATAGTTTGGTTATCCAATTGTGTGAATCTTCTACTTTGCCATATTTGATATCATCAAGTGTCTTAAGAACGCGATTGCTAAAGGCTCTATCGTCTTTTTGTGGCAATTCGTAGTCATTTCCACTGATATGAATCTTAGAAATGTGTGCGATTGTAGCAGCTGTACCTGTTCCGAATGCTTCTTTTAAAGTTTTGCTTCTCAAGGCATCTTCCAGTTCAGCTACACGAAGAAATCTCTCTTCAACTTTAATTCCCATTTCTCTCGCCAAAGCCAAAACACTGTCACGTGTGATACCTTTTAAAATTGTCCCTGTTGAGGTTGGAGCTGTAATCAAGGTATCGTTGATCATGAACATGACGTTCATAGTTCCACTTTCTTCAATATGCTGATGCGATTTTCCATCAGTCCAAAGCAACTGATCATAACCTTCTTTTTGTGCTAGTAGTGCAGGGTAGAGCGAGCCGGCATAATTTCCCGCTGCTTTCGCAAAGCCGGTACCACCTTCTGCTGCTCTAGTATATTTACATTCTACTTTGACAGAAACTGGCTTAGAGTAATAATGACCAACAGGACAAGTGAAGATCATAAATTTATATTTCTCAGAAGGTCTGATTCCGAGGTAGTCATCTGTAGCAAATACAAATGGCCTGATATACAACGAATAACCAGGTCTATTTGGAATCCAAGCACTATCTATTTCCAAAAGCTGGGTAAGACCTTCCATAAAAATGTTTTCTGGAACCTCAGGAATGCACATTCTTTTGGCAGATTCATTTAATCTTTTTTGATTCGCGTCTGCTCTGAACAATAAGGTCTCACCTGCATCATTTTTATAGGCTTTCATGCCTTCAAATACTGACTGACCATAGTGTAAGGTAGCATTTGCTGGATTAAGCTGCAAAGGTGCATAGGGTTCAATCCGGAAATTACCCCATTCTCCATTTTCATAATCAGCTATAAACATGTGATCGCTTATAGTCTGTCCAAACTTCAAATCATCAAAATTAGTTTGTTCTAATTTGGAGGATGATGTTTTGGTAATATCGATGGTTAAGGTTGTATTCATGATTTTTATGATCTTGGTTTCCAAGTAACTTCTTCAACTCCCAATTCTATGGCCATGAGGCGACCAAGTACAAAAAGGTAATCCGAAAGTCTATTTAAATATCTTACAATTATTTCACTGACTGGTTCGATTTCCATCAAATCAATCACACAACGTTCTGTTCTGCGACAAACTGTCCTTGCCAAATGACAAAAAGAAACTGATTGATGCCCACCAGGAAGAATAAAATTTTTCAGGGGAGGTAACTTTTCTTCCATTTGATCGATTTCATTCTCCATTAAAAGCAAGTCCTCTTCATGAATATCAGGTTTTTTGACATTCTCTTTTCCAACTTCAGTAGCCAATGTTGCACCGATAGTGAAAAGTCTATCTTGTACTTCTTTCAAAAAAACAATCCTTGAACTGTTTACTTCCTGATCTCTGATTAATCCGATATAGGAATTAAGTTCGTCTACTGTTCCGTAGGCGTCTATTTTGAGGTGACCTTTTGATACACGCTTTCCGCCCAACAATGAGGTCTGTCCAGTGTCACCAGTTTTGGTATAAATCTTCATTAAAAACCCTTAAATAAGCTTGATTTCGATCAATATAAACCGATTCACAAAAGTAACAATCTATTTGTTAAAAGAGGCTTTTTTACTCTTCTAATTCTACTGTAACAGCTCTTGTAGGATTTGGATTAATTTCGTCGGATTCTACTAGTCCGTCGCGGAGTCTGATCACTCTGTGGGCATAGTGAGCAATATCATCTTCGTGTGTCACCATGATGATGGTATTCCCTTTTTGATGCAATTCATGGAAAAGCTCCATGATGCTATAGGAAGTTTTGGTGTCCAAATTCCCTGTAGGTTCATCAGCTAAAATAATACTTGGATCATTTACCAAAGCTCTTGCTATAGCTACTCTTTGCCTCTGACCACCAGATAGTTCATTTGGTTTGTGGTGAACCCGATCTGCTAAGCCTACATTTTTCAATGCTAAAAAAGCTTTATCCTCACGGTCTGATTTGTTAAAACCTGCATATATCAATGGTAAAGCCACATTTTCAAGGCAAGATGCCCTAGGGAGTAGGTTGAAAGTCTGGAAAACAAAACCTATCTCTTTATTTCTTATCTCAGCTAATTCATTTTCTGACATATCACTCACATCTTTATTATTCAAGATATAAGTTCCTGCAGAAGGTGTGTCTAAACATCCGATAATATTCATTAGAGTAGATTTACCAGAACCTGATGGCCCCATAAATGCGACATACTCGCCCTTATTCACCGAGATAGAAACCGACTTCAAGGCTCTTACCTCCTCGTTTCCCATTTTATATGTTCTTTGAATATCGGAAGTTTCAATTATTTTTTTCATCGTCAATTTATTTTAATGCTTGAATTTAAGTTAAATGCTTAGAAAGGAAAAATTAATTTGATTAACGGTGAAATAAATCAGAGGTTTTCTAACATTAGTTTTTCCATTTCTTCATAAGTCAACCAGCCTGCCATCTCTTCCATGGCTCTAGTTCCATAGTTTGCCAAGCCATTGATTCTGCTTTCTTTCACGAATTCCATCCATAAAATAGGGTCTTTGTTAAATTGGATGGCTTCCTGCAAGATTTCGTAGCGTCTCAAGTTATTATCTTCCTTATTGAGTGTCTGCATGATTAGCGGAGTCAAATAGGAATTTCTGATCATCGAAAGTTCTGGCTTGATGATACGTCTTACTTTGTCTGATTTTATTTCTACTTTGCCTTCAAGCAAAGCGAGTTTTAATTCTTCAAATTCTTCTTTCGTCCAAACAGCATTTTCGCCTGATGTTAAAATATCTTCTAATATTTTATATTCACCTTGCTTGAGGCTATGTGCTTTGTGAATCATAATGAAATAAGCCAATTCAGCTTTGAATTCTGGTTCATTTAGCTCCGAAAGGCGATCCATGATTTTGTTTGTCATGCTTTGATGAAAAGTGCTCAGAATTTGATAAAACTTTACTTGTTGATTTTGAATCAATAGTTCGTTTTCATCCCACTGCATCCAATTTGGAAAATTAATTCCCTGCTTTTCTTTCAGCGCCAAAGCCTCTTCTATTTTTCCACTGAAATATAAGATGGCTAAATGATGGGGCTTGAATTTGTTGTAACCATCTGCGGCTGCTATTTTCAGATCTATACCTGCTTTTTCGAAATCTAGCTGACTAGCCAAAATCTCTGCTGACATCACATGATAAGCCGCAGCATGATTGGGGAAAGAAAAGGTTGATCCTGATAAATATTTTAATGTCTCATCAATTTCATTCCCTTGATGGCTACGAACTACCTTGGTTTCCCAATAATTTCGCTCTTCATAAGGAGTTTGATTCTGCCTGACTAGGCTATCGATTATTACCAAATCGGTTTCAAAATCGAAGGAGGCCTGATTGGTCCATTGATTTCTCAGAAGCGAAGATTTAATAACAAACTGTTCAGGAAGATCTATCGTGCTAAGTGTAAAATCAGCAAAATTTCCAAGTTTGTTGGCTAATGCAAGTTGATTGATTTTTGTAATTGTGTCATCTCCAAAACTCATCCCTGAAGGAACTGCAAGATTATGTTTAATCGAAAGAGCAATAGTGTTTGAAATATTGACTTTATCTGATGCTGTTGCTTTGCTCAAAGCATCAAGCGCTTCCTCAGGCCTATTGATTTTAGAATAGAGTAAAGCTAAATTGTTCAGCAATTTAGAGTTGTTTGGATAGTAATCTAGTCCTTTTTCTAAGTAGAATATTGCTTCAAGAATTTTATCAGATCGATGAAGTCTTGAGCTTATCAGGATAATGTTCGGGACATTTGGAGCATAATCAAAACTCTCTTCCAAATGTCTCAATGCCGCATTTGCCTGATTTTCTTCAAGGTAAAGATGGGCAACTGTATTTTTAGCTCGGTCATTTTTGAAATACTCCATCCAAGAGTTTTCATATAGAATGCGTGCATTTCTATAGTTTCCTATTTGGTAATTATAATCTGCGTAGAGGTTAGCTGATGCAGCAGTAAGCTGAGTTGCTATTACGCCATTAGCGAAGATGATCAAAATGACCACAAGCATCGTGGCGCCAATTCGCATGTGAAAATAAGCGAAATGCTGAGGCTTAAATATTACTTTTTCTAAAGCTCCTCCCGTATTCAGGATACTAGAAAAATTAGTCAAGAGATAGGCAAAGAATAACAAAGTCAATGCAATTTGACCATAAAGAAAGGTGTGATTAAAAAACTCAATTAATGGCTCATTGAATGTGTAGATTGCTTTTCCCCAAGTCCAAGCTGCGAAAGCAAAGCCAATCAAATAGAATGATTTACCAATAAGTGGGATATCAAAAACTTGCTCCGTTTGCTTGATTTTATAGTCTATTACATAATAACCTAAAATTCCTGCTACCAAAAATAAAATGGATGGTGGTAGAGTAGGAAATGGAAGATTCACCTCTCCCATGATGGACAATAGCGTGAAAAGCACCAAAAAGAAGTACAAAATCGAAATGATAGTAATGTGCCAGCTGATTTTTAGTTTGACACCTTGATTGAGTTTGATTAGAAAAATACTGCTGCTTGACACAACAGCATGTCCAGTATGAAACATGAAAAAAACAGCCAAAAATGCAACAGGAAGTGTGATGTTTTCTGATAAAAGTAATTTGGCACTATCGACTTTAGAGATGAAAATAAGCAAGATTAAAGTAAAAATAAAGCAAGATGCAATTACTAAAAACCTTTTCCCTAAACTCCAATTTGATTGGAAAAAATGAATGATTACAATTGGGAACAAAGTTCCAATGAGTAAAATAATCAAGGGGTAATTTGTTGATAGACCTCCAATATTCAGTCCGTTGATGCCTGTGAAAGTGAAAAAGAAAATAGCTGCAGCAGTACCGCCAATGAAATACATCTTTTTCAATGTGCTCAATAAGGTCAATCCAAAACTGAGCAAAATGACAATCAGTGCGCCATACAAAACGCTAAAATTAGAATCTAAAACAGGAGGGAGGGATTCGAAATTTTGAAAAAGTAGAAAATTACCTATTTCTATATTGATCAATTCGGTTCCTAATTTGAAATAATGCAAGGGAACAGGAATTTCTTCTGCAAATACACCTGGCAACAGAGGCATAGTGGCGTCTTGCCAAAAAAGTAAGCTAAGCAAGAGGAAAAGCCCTCCCAATGATGCTAAGAAGATGGGAAGGCCTTTGAATAAAATTTGTTCTAGTTTTCTCAATGAGTTTACCGACATTATTCCATCACCTTTGGAACTCTAAAATAGTCAGAATCACGCTGCGGAGCATTTTTAAGACCACTTTCGTGTGAAAGGTGCTCTCCAACTTTGTCTTCCCTCAGGACATTCACTTCTGAAGACATAGTGGTAATCGGCTCTACTCCATCTGTTTCCAATTCATTGAGCTGCTCCACCCAATCGAGAATTTGTGTCATGTCCTGAGTCATTTTCTCAGCACTTTTTTCGTCAAACTCAAGTCTTGCGAGATGAGCGATTTTTTTTAGAGAGTTGATATCAATTTTCATATTTTTTTAAGCTTAAGCTTCTATTTCGTTGTCTTTAAATAATTGATTTTGGATGGTTTGATATGCTTGCTCTTTGACATCTAAGATGTCTTTTGCTGCTAATCCATCAGTCAAAATTGGTTGATGAAACACGATCTTTCCTGACTGGAAGTTCAAGAGAAGATTTTTTTCATCGGGTAAAATTAAATGATTATAAGATAAAGTTACAGGAATTACAGGGATTTGTTTATCAATTGCTAAACTAAACGCTCCATCTTTGAATCTGTTAAGAAAGGGAGGGTTAGATGATGTAATTCCACCTTCTGGGAAAATCACAATACTACTTCCTTTATCAATTGCATGTTTTGCTCTAAGTAATACTTCCCCACGACTTCTTGGGCTTTCCCTATTCACAGCGATGTGAAGTTTCTTAAAATAGTATCCAAATAGCGGAATTTTTCCAAGCGATGCTTTGCCAACAAAAACCACATCTCCAGGCATAAACCCCATCATAGCAATATCTATATAGGAAAAATGGTTGGCAACGAATATATATGAATTTCCTTTTTCGACTAGTTGAGAACCCTTAATATGAATAGGTTTGAAAATTAAGATAAAATAAAATTTAGCCCAAAATCGGTTGATTTTTCTGCCGTATTTTTCAAATCCAGGAATCCAAATACAGACGAGTAGCAAAGGGAAAAGTAGCAAGAAGCTGAAGCAAAATGCCAAAAATGCATAGATCGTATAAATTCTTCTCAACAATCGCATCTTATTTATTGACCATATGATTTGCAACTTGTACAAAATATCGCATCATAGCTTCCTTGGTATTTTGATCTATTTCTATTTTTCCCATAGCCGCAAACATACAATTAAGCCATGAATTTCTTAAATCACCGTCAATTTCCCATTGAAAGTGCCTTTTGCGAAGCATGGGATGGCCACGCTGCTCAGAATATATTTGAGGCCCTCCAAATACTTGCTGTAAGAACAAAAACAGTCTTTCTTCAGCAGGTTGAAGTTCCTCAGGATAGAGGGCAAGCAAGGCTGGATTTGCAGCTACACCTTGATAAAAATAATGCACCAAGGTTTTAATTTTCTCTTCGCCTAGAGCTTGATAGATTGTTTGAAACTCATGCATAACTCAATCTACAAATTGGTTTTTATAAAAAAAGACTGCCTGAAAGACAGTCTTTTATATGGATATATTGTTGTGTTTACTTCTTGATTACTGAGAAATCAAAATCTTCCAAAAACTTGGTGGTAAATTCACCTGCTTTGAATTTAGGATCATTTAGAAGCGCAATGTGGAAAGGAATAGTTGTTTTAATTCCATCAATCACAAATTCCTCTAGGGCCCTTTTCATTCTCACGATGACTTCCTCTCTTGATTGTCCGCTTACAATAAGTTTAGCAATCATAGAGTCATAGTTAGGAGGGATCACATAGCCTGCATAAACATGACTATCAATTCTCACGCCTCTACCACCTGGGAGATGAAGATTTACGATTTTACCTGGACTTGGTCTGAATCCATTGGCAGGATCTTCGGCATTGATTCTACATTCCATAGCATAAAGCTTAGGGTAGTAGTTTTTGCCAGAGATTTTTTCACCAGCAGCAACCTTAATTTGTTCTTTGATCAAGTCAAAATCGGTAACTTCTTCAGTGATTGGATGCTCTACCTGAATACGAGTATTCATTTCCATAAAATAGAAATTTCTGTTTTTGTCAACCAAAAACTCAATCGTACCAGCACCCTCGTATCCAATGGCCTCAGCTCCTTTGATCGCAGCTTTACCCATAGCATCTCGCAATTCATCGGTAATGAATGGCGAAGGAGTCTCCTCAACCAATTTCTGATGTCTTCTTTGGATAGAACAATCTCTTTCAGATAAATGACATGCTCTTCCGCTGCTATCACCAATCACTTGGATTTCGATATGTCGAGGTTCTTCTACAAATTTCTCTAAATAAAGACCGTCATTCCCGAAAGCAGCACCTGATTCTTGTCTTGCATCATCCCATGCCTTTTTGAATTCGCTTTCTTGTTTGACAATTCGCATTCCACGACCACCGCCACCTGCTGTTGCTTTCAGGATAACTGGATAACCCATTTCTTGAGCGATTTTAATTCCTTCTTCTATGGATTCCAATAAACCCTCAGAACCTGGAATAGTAGGAACGCCAGCCTCTTTCATGGTTGCCTTAGCCGTAGCTTTATCTCCCATTCTATTGATCATATCAGGGCTGGCACCAATAAATTTTATATTGTATTCCTCGCAAATTCTAGAGAACTCGGCATTTTCAGAAAGAAAACCATATCCCGGGTGTATAGCATCTGCATTGGTAATCTCTGCAGCGGCGATGATTCTAGGTATATTGAGGTAAGAATCTCTACTTGGTGCAGGGCCAATACAAACTGCCTCGTCAGCAAATCTGACGTGCAAGCTGTCTTTGTCTGCTGTAGAATAAACTGCTACTGTTTTGATCCCCATTTCTTTACAGGTACGGATGATACGAAGTGCAATTTCTCCTCTGTTTGCTATTAATATTTTTTTAAACACATTAAATCAGTTTTGTGAAACAAATGAGATTATCCTGCTGGATCTACCAAAAATAATGGTTGGTCATATTCTACTGGTGTAGCATTGTCCACCAACACTTTGACGATTTTCCCAGAAATTTCAGATTCAATTTCATTGAAAAGTTTCATCGCTTCAATGATGCAAACTGTTTGTCCTGCTTTTACATCATCGCCAACGTTGACAAAGTTATCAGATTCAGGGTTTGGAGATCTATAAAATGTTCCAATCATTGGAGATTTGATTTCTAAATACTTAGAAGTATCGTCTTTCGCAGCTGGAGCTGATGCTGGTACTACCGCAGGAGCTGCTACGGGAGCAGGAGCTGCTGCTGCTGGAGCAGGAGCTGAAGGAGTCGAAGAAACTACCTGTACCTCGCTGTTTTTCTTGATAGAAAGTTCGAACTCTCCCGTCTTGATTTTGACTTCAGCTAGGCCTGAGTTGGAAATAAAATCTATTAAATCTTGAATTTCTTTTGCTTTCATAAGTTATTTAGTTTGTGCTGAACCAATATTATTGGTTCATTTATTTATTGGGTTAAAAACAATACAGCCATGTAATTTAGCGAAATCACAAAGCTTTATGAAATTATTTTACTCTTTCTGAATATGAACCGTCTCTAGTGTCTACTTTGATCATGATGTCTTGTTCTACAAAAAGAGGTACCATCACTGTTGCTCCAGTTTCTACTGTGGCAGGTTTCAATGCATTGGTAGCTGTGTCACCTTTGATTCCAGGTTCTGTGTAGGTGATCATTAATTCTACGAAAGGAGGGAGCTCAACAGTAAGCGGAGTTTCTGTTTCTGCATGAATTAAAACATCAACTATTTGACCTTCTTTCATCAAATTTGCTCTTTCGATCAGTTTTTCATCGATACGGATTTGTTCAAAGGTATCATTGTCCATGAAATGGAGTCCCATATCGTCTGAATAAAGGTATTGATGAGGTCTTTTTTCTACTCTAGCAGTAGTTACTTTCTCACCAGCGTTGAAAGTTTTGTCCAATACTTTTCCATTCGTCAAACTTTTCATTTTGGTTCTGACAAATGCAGCACCTTTTCCTGGTTTCACGTGCTGAAAATCTGTAATGGTAAAGATGTCATGATTGAATTCAAGACATAATCCATTTTTAAAATCTGCGGTACTTGCCATTATTGATTAACTTATTGGTTTCTATTGTTATTTTGGGTCATATCCCCACTTGAGGTAGATGGAACCCCATGTGAATCCTCCGCCAAAAGCGGCCAAGATGATATTATCACCCTTTTTGAGTTGGGATTCATAATCCCAAAGACATAATGGAAGTGTACCAGCCGTGGTGTTTCCAAATCTTTCTATGTTCATCATCACTTTATCAGGACCTACACCCATTCTGTTTGCCGTGGCATCGATGATTCTCTTATTCGCTTGATGAGGTACTAGCCAGGCAACATCTTCCGAAGTTAAGCCATTTCTTTCCATAATTTGCGCACTGACTTCTGCCATGTTGGTTACAGCAAACTTAAAAACAGTTGCTCCTTCTTGAAAAGCAAAATGTTCTCTAGCATTTACAGTATCTACAGTTGCAGGTTTTCTGCTTCCTCCAGCTTTCATGTGAAGATATGGAGCCCCAGAACCGTCTGCATGCAGCAAACTATCCATCACGCCCACGTCCTCTGTAGTAGGTTCTAACAAAACAGCTCCACCGCCATCTCCAAAAATGATACAGGTGGATCTATCAGTGTAATCGACGATTGAGGACATTTTATCTGCGCCAACGATGATTACTTTTTTGTGCATGCCTGTTTCGATAAATTGACTTCCCATTGTCAAGGCATACAAGAAGCCAGAACAGGCAGCTGAAATATCAAAACTGAAACTTTTCTTAGCACCCACATTATCTGCAATGATATTTGCAGTGGCAGGAAAAGGCATGTCAGGCGTGACTGTGGCACATATAATCAAATCTATATCTTCAGGATTTGTATTGGTCTTTTTTAGTAACCCTTTGACAGCTTCGGTTCCGATTACTGAAGTCCCTTGATTTTCGCCCTTCAGAATACGTCTTTCTTTGATTCCTGTACGGCTAATTATCCATTCGTCATTGGTATCCACCATGGTTTCCAACTCTTGATTGGTTAGGATATATTCTGGTACCCAACCATGAACTCCTGAGATTACTGCTCTTGTTTTTTTCATTAAGTGTTTTGTTTAGACAGGAGATCGATTAGGTATTGAAATCAAGCTGCTGACTTTTAGGGATTTGAATTGAAATATGAGTTTATTCAAAACTTTCCCATTTAGATTAAGGCATCAAAAATATTTAAAATGTGCTGTACCACCAAAGTTTTTTGATTTTAGAATTTGGCAAGAAGGTAATATTTATCTTGAAATCAGATGTGGACTACCTCTAAAAAATGAAAAAATCCATTCCGATTGCTCGAAATGGATTTAATATAAAAGGCCTTTTATTATTAATTTTTAATTATGCGAGAACTTCCTTCTCCATGATTACTTGTCCTTTGTAGTATAATTTACCATCTAGCCAAAAAGCTCTGTGTGGTAAATGAAACTCACCAGTGGTAGGACACTGTGCTAATGCAGGAGCAGTTAACTTGTAATGAGTTCTTCTCTTGTCTCTTCTGGTTTTCGAAATTTTCCGTTTAGGATGCGCCATCTCTATGTAATTTTAGATTAATCTTTTTTCTTTAATTTTTTTAATATTTCCCATCTGGGATCTGTTTTTTCTTCTGAATCATTTGAATCCTCTCTATCTTCTGAAAGATTGTCATCAAATTCTTCATCTGAAATATATACCAACTCACCTTCACCTTCAAAATCCTCTTCATCCATTTCTTCTAAGAAATCTGGGTGAATTTTTTTTGCTGGAATAGCAAGTAAAATAAATTCATATATCAATTGTGCTACATTGATATTAGGGGTATCTCTAGTAATCATAAATACATCTTCGGTGACTTCCATCTCCTCTAATCCATATTTATAGATTACCTTTTCACTTGTGTAGAGCGGAAAGTTAAACGTTTCCAAGCTTCTGTCGCAAGTCAAAGTAACATCTCCTTCGATCTCAAATGTAGCTTCAATTAAGGAAGTAAGCTTGTTAATGTGGATTATCGCTTGGAGCTTTCCTCCATGCAAAAATGCCTCAGCTTCGAAATTTTCGAAAAACTCTCTGTCAACTGGGAAAGTAAAATCATGTTTACCTTCCTTGAGTTTGATGACGTCGATATTATAGTTCTTCAAGAATTTCATTTGACCTCCCCTTATTTCAAGACCGCAAATTTAGACATTCCTATTAGAAAAATAAAATTTGGCGATGAATTATTTTAAAGCAATTTTGATTTGTGTTCTTTTCTACTCGAAATCAAGTTGTTTATTCTTTCAAAAGGCAGATAATTAAATAAAATCCTAATCTTCTTCTTCCTCCCAATGCCCTTTATTCTTGATAATATCGTAGGCTTGAAGGATAGCTGCACGCATAGAACCCTCGTCTGCCATGTTTTTTCCAGCAATATTATAAGCAGTACCATGGTCAGGAGAAGTTCTAATTATGGGAAGACCTGCTGTAAAATTCACACCTGTTTCAAAAGCCAAGCTTTTGAACGGAATCAAACCTTGGTCATGGTACATAGCCAATACGCCATCAAATTTCTTTTGATGCAACATACCAAAGAATCCATCAGCAGGGTAAGGGCCAAATACTAAATGACCTTTATCTTTGAAATCTTTGATTACAGGCTGAATGACATTAATCTCTTCATCACCTAGCAAACCATCTTCACCTGCGTGTGGATTGAGACCCAACACGGCAATTCGAGGTTTGGTGATGCCAAAATCATCTGTTAAAGATTTGATCATCAGATTCAATTTTGTTTTGATGCTTTCTGCATTTACCTTTTTGGCAACATCTTTTAAAGGGATATGTCCTGTCACTATTCCAACTCGGATATCTTCAGCAACCAAAAACATTAAACTATCTGTTGCTCCAAAAGCTTCAGTGAGATATTCAGTATGGCCTACAAATTTCAGTTCTTCGGAGTTGATGTTGTTTTTGTTCAATGGTGCTGTCACCAATGCCTCGATTTTATTGTTTTTTAGATCTTGAATAGCATGATTCAAAGCAGCTAAAGCAAGTTTACCTGCTTCTTGGGTTTCTACACCGGGAAGAACTTCAGGACTTTCATCCACCACGTTGATTAAATTGATCTTTTTGTGGTGCACTTCATCGATAGATTTGATCTGCATGAAATTGAAATCTTCCATCTCCAACTGCTTTCTGTAAAAAGTAATAGCCTTGCCATGGGCATATATTACAGGAGTGATCAATTTCTGAATTCTATTATCAAGAAGTGCTTTCATGGTCACTTCCGCACCGATTCCGTTGATATCTCCAATACTGATTCCTATGACTGGTTTATTTTTTCTTTGATTCATCAATTCGAGGCTAACCTTATTTATTAATTCCTACATTCGACTTGTACTCCAAAGGTTTTGCTTTCAAATAAGTTTAGACCTTTGTGATTATTGTCTTATTTTTGACCTGCAATTTATATAAAATTATTAGAGTTAGCACATGGAAAAAGTCAAACCTAAAAAACACCTTGGACAGCATTTTCTCACTGATCTGAGTATAGCAGAGAATATTGCCAAGGCAGTGAAAGGACATGGAGGAGTAAAAAAAGTGCTAGAGATAGGTCCTGGAATGGGGGTTTTGACTGATTTTCTTATTGCTCAAGAATGGGACTTATACCTTGTAGATATTGATAAGGAATCGATTATCTATCTGAATCATAAATATCCAAAACTATCAGATAAGATTATTGATGGAGATTATTTGAAAGAAAATTTCGAGCCAATCATGAACGGTCCTTACGCTGTAGCGGGTAATTTTCCATACAATATTTCTTCACAAATATTTTTCAAAATATTGGAAGTAAGAAATCAAGTGACAGAAGTGGTATGTATGTTGCAAAAGGAAGTTGCCGAGCGGATTGCTTCACCTAAAGGAAATAAAAGCTATGGAATATTGTCTGTGCTGCTTCAGGCATATTATGATATTGAATATCTTTTTACGGTACCTCCGGGAGTTTTCAATCCTCCACCTAAGGTAAATTCAGGTGTAATTAGGCTGACTAGAAACAACACAAATAAATTAGAATGCGATGAAAAACTCTTTTTTAGAGTAGTGAAGCAGGGTTTTAGTACAAGAAGAAAGACATTAAGAAATGCCATCAAGAGCATGGGTATTTCTGAAGAGCTCAAGGCAGACCCAGTGTTGGATCTTAGAGCGGAACAACTTGGAGTGGAAGTTTTTGTCGCGTTAACCAATAAAATTCAGAAATCTTGGAATCAATAAAAATATTTGAATTATCGAAAGAGTACCTAGAAAGTCTCCGAGATGCCATCGAAATAGAAGACAATAACTTCATCAAGGAATCTCTTGATGGAGCAAATGAAGCAGATATTGCGGCTCTTCTAGATGAGTTCAATATGGAAGAAGCCCTTTATGTCTTGCGTTTGCTTGACAATGAAGTCGCAGCAGATATTTTAATCGAACTTGACGAAGATTCTTTGATTAAGGTGGTGAAGGAGATGGAACCTTCAGAACTAGCCTTATACATTGATCAGATGGATTCTGATGATGGCGTTGATATATTGAATCTCTTTTCGGTAAGGGAAAGAGAAGATATTATCAGTTATTTGCAGGAGAAAGAAAAATCTGCCCATATACTCGATCTTCTTCGCTATGATGAAGACAGTGCAGGTGGATTGATGGCCAAGGAATTTATCAAAGCCAACCAAAACTGGAATGTCATTCAAACCATAGAGGAGATCAGAAGACAAGCTGAGAAAGTTGAGAAAATCTATTCCATTTACGTCGTTGACAATAAACAGCATTTGCTTGGTAGGGTTTCTTTGAAGAAAATCATTTTAGCTTCCTCTGACACCAAGATTGCTGATATTTATGATCCTGAATTGATATCAGTTCCGACACACATGGACGAAGAGGAAGTAGCTGAAATCATGCGAAAATATGATTTGGAATCTATCCCTGTGGTGAATGCTAAAAACAAACTAGTCGGCAGAATTACTGTTGATGACATTTTGGATGTGATTCGTGAGCAATCAGAAGAAGATATGCAAGCGATGACGGGTATTTCATCTGATGTAGAAGAATCGGATAGCATTTTTAAAATTTCAAAAGCAAGATTACCATGGTTGTTGATCGGCGTAATTGGAGGATTGATGGGTTCTCAGATTATTGATATTTTTGAAGAAGGATTGCAGAAATATGTAACCTTAGCGGCATTTATTCCTTTAGTAGCAGCAACAGGCGGAAATGTTGGGATTCAATCTTCTTCTTTGGTCGTACAAACATTGGCCTCAAAGTCGGTTTTTGATGATACACCTTGGCAAAGATTCATAAAAGGATTTCTAATCGCCTTACTCAACGGACTTGTCTTAGGCTTGTTCGTGTTCTTAGTCGTAGTTTTTATCATGGGAAATGAAAAAATATTCGGACTTACGATAGGTTTTTCTATGTTTTGCGTGGTTTTGATGGCCTCATTTATGGGGACGGTGACTCCATTGATTCTTGATAAATTTGGAATTAATCCAGCTATAGCTTCTGGTCCGTTTATCACTACCGCCAATGACCTTTTTGGTCTTGCTATTTATTTTGGTATAGCGATGTGGCTCTTGAATTTGTGATCCAAAACTAGCCTTTGGTTTAGGAAAGATTACTTATGATGATTATTAAAAATATGATCTCTTAAACAGAAGAGATTTTAAGTAAGAAATTAACTTCAAAAAATTACTACGACTTAACGAATGTCTTTAGTGAAAATTTTAGTGTATTTGTACTTGATTCTACTGATGGGCTTATCACAAGCATTGTTCGGCCAATCACCCCCAAACATCCTTATAGCCTACCATTCAGTAACAGGTAAAACGCAAGCAATGGCTGAAGCGGTCGCAAAGGGAGTAGGAGAAATCCAAGGCGTTGAATATATTCTCAAGCCTATAACTGAGGTGACTGAAGTAGAAATACTAAATGCTTCTGCCATCATTCTAGGTTCTCCTGTCTACAATGCTAATATGACGCCCGAATTACAATCCTTTATCAATTCCTGGCCCTTTGAAGGAAGACCCTTGAAAGACAAAATAGGAGCAGTATTCGTAACGGGAGGTGGATTTTCGATTGGAGAAGAAGCAGTGATGTTCGGTATGATCAGGGCCATGATGATCCATGGGATGATTATCGTTGGTGGAGATGAATTGGAAGCTGCTTTTGGCGCTTCGGCGATTACAGGGGAAGTTGAATTTGCTGATAAGGATGTGCAAGACATCTTTCTAAAAAAAGCCGAAGGTTTGGGTAAAAGGGTAGGGGAATTACTTGTTAAATAAGCTTTACCAAGGCTTCAATTTTATTTTTATCAAAACTATTTTCTCTTCTTTCAATGCATCTTTTTGTTATCAAAAAAAAATGAGTTTTGAATTGGATAAAATTATTTGCTTAGCTAACCAATACAAATTTTCAAGTTTGAGACAAACTACAATCAGTATTTAGGTTGAGAAATTTCCAGCTAAATACAATCCAAATCTCTTTTTTTCTAGCTCTAAAAGTAAATCACAAAAACATAAAAACTAGAATACTAGTAAAATTTAAATCGAAGTACTTTTTCCTATATTTACTCCCTTAACCACTAGCGCTATGAAAAAAATAAGTCAAAACCTTTTAATCTTAAGTTTAGGAATGAGTATCGCATGTTCGCAAGAAAAATCAGAATTTCAGTATCCCGACGTTCAGCCTCCTGTGGCAACTGTCAAGCCCTTTGAACTCACGGCCAAACATGGTCATGTCAGGGTTGACAATTACTACTGGCTCAATGATCGTGAAAACCAAGAGGTAATCGACTACCTCAATGCTGAAAACACCTACATGGACACGATGCTGTCACATACTAAGGATTTTCAAAATCAACTTTTCAAGGAAATGAGAAGTAGAATCAAAGAAGACGATTCTTCTGTACCCTACAAATTAGATGATTATTATTACTATTCACGCTACGTAGAAGGTGGGGAATATCCGATCTATGCTCGGAAAAAGGGATCGCTTGATGCCGAAGAAGAAATTGTGATGGATGGAAATGAATTGGGCAAAGGAAAATCTTTCCTCAATTTTTTCACTTCTGTAAGCGAAGACCATAATCTTGCTGCAATCATCATGGATACGCAAGGAAGGAATTTCTATACAGTAATGATTAAAGACCTAACAACTGGGGAGATGTTGCCGGATAGGATTGAAAATATTAGAAGTTCTGCCGTATGGGCAAATGACAATAAGTCTTTCTATTACTCCATTCCTGATCCGGTTACTTTGAGAAATTTCCAGGTGAAAAGACACATTCTCGGTCAAGATGCAAGTCAAGATGAAGTGATTT
Organism: Belliella aquatica; assembly: GCF_014637795.1. Taxonomy (GTDB): domain Bacteria; phylum Bacteroidota; class Bacteroidia; order Cytophagales; family Cyclobacteriaceae; genus Belliella; species Belliella aquatica. The sequence continues at coordinate 297,068 of NZ_BMFD01000004.1, forward strand.
TTGAGGAAAAAGATCAAACATTAAGCTGTGGTGTGGGCAAAACTAAATCTAAGGAATATATCATCATTGGATCGGGAAGAACAGATGCTTCTTATGCCATGTATTTCCCTATTGATAAGCCAGTGAAACCTATACTAATCGCTCCACTTCAAGACAATGTACAATATGATGTTGATCATGCTGGTGGCGAGAATTTTATGATTTATACCAATCAGAATGCTGTCAATTACAGATTAGTGGAAGCACCAATTTCTAATACAGCCATTGCCAACTGGAAAGATGTCATCCCAAACCGTTCTGATATATTCTTGGAAGGAGTAGATTACTTCAAAGAATATATGGCTGTACAGGAAACCAAAGAAGGACTAGCCAAAATCAGAATTATTAAGTATGAAGATCAATCCTCTCATGAATTGGAATTTGGAGAGCCTGCTTATACTGCTAGCTTAGCGTATAACCCTGCTTTTGACACTGATGTAGTTCGTTATTCTTATACGTCCATGACTACGCCTAACTCGGTATATGATTATAACATGGAAAATCGAGATAAGATCTTGATGAAAGAACAACCTGTTTTAGGAGATTTCAATAAAGAAAACTACCAAACAGAGCGTGTCATGGTGACTGCGAGAGATGGTAAAAAAGTACCTATGTCCATCGTATATCGCAAAGATAAATTCAAGAAGGATGAAACGATGCCAGGTTGGATTTATGCATATGGTTCTTATGGCTATTCCATGGAAGCTACATTCAGTTCTTCTAGATTGAGTTTGTTAGATAGGGGAATGGTATATGCCATCGCTCATATTCGTGGAGGACAGGAAATGGGAGGGGATTGGTACGAAGATGGGAAGATGATGAATAAGAAAAACTCTTTCTATGATTTCATTGATTGTTCCAAATGGCTTCAGGATAATGGTTACGTGGCTAAAGATAAACTCTTTGCTTCAGGCGGAAGTGCAGGTGGACTCCTTATGGGTGGTATTTTGAATATGGCTCCAGAAGTTTACAAAGGTGTGATTGCCGCAGTTGCTTTTGTAGACGTAGTGACCACCATGATGGATGAAACGATCCCTCTGACTACATTCGAATGGTTAGAATGGGGTAACCCAAATATCCAAGAGCAATATGAATACATGCTTTCATATTCTCCTTATGACAATGTGGAGGCCAAAGACTACCCACATATCTTAGCCACCACAGGTCTCCATGACTCACAAGTTCAATACTGGGAGCCAGCTAAATGGGTTGCTAAATTGAGGACGTTGAAAACAGATAAAAATAATTTATTCCTTTATACCAATATGGATGCAGGCCACGGTGGTGCCAGTGGCCGATTCGAAAGGCTCAAAGAAGTCGCTCTTGAATATGCCTTTGTCTTCGATATCTTAGGGATTAAAGAATAGATACTATTTAGAAGTGATTTATAAAAGGCCGATCGAGAAATTTGATCGGCCTTTTTTATTTCTAATTAACCCGCTTCACTATGATCAATCTAATATATACTAATACCCAAGGCTAATTATCTTTTAATGATTGTTGGCGATTATTTGTGAAAACTGAAATGTCTAAAATTTTTAACTGAATGATCTCAAACAATTATATTCTTGATTTATTACAACAAAAATTAAAATAATTCAATGATTTATACTTGAAAATACCCATAACAGGGTATTTTTTTAAATAAAAGTTATCTCTACCTTTGTCAAGGGTGATTAAGCAATTTTTCTTTGGCATTAGCCAAACAACAAAACTTCAAAGGGCTATATTTTTTAGCCCTTTATTTTTGTCCATAAAAAAGCCCCTTCGATATCTACCGAAGAGGCTATTATTATTTAATAATTTAAAAGAGTCAAAGTTATACCTCGATAAACAAGTATCTTAATCCAATTAACCCTCTATTGTGTACTAAGTACGATATACAAAGTACCAAGTAAATCACTAACCATAAACAGCAAGTCCGCCTAGGGTGGAATTGATCCTTTGACGTTTAACGCCTCTAACCTTTCAACCTTAGAACTTTCCCAGCTTTTCAATTACTCTTAAACCAACCTTTCAACGGTTCAGCCAAATCTTTCAATTTTATTTTATGGGAAAATTCCCAAATCAGTGTAGCTAATGGCTATTCGCTCGATTGCTAGGATAAATGCAGCTGTCCTCAAGCTTTGAATATTTTTTTCTTTTCGGGTCTTGTTCATAGCATGATAGGCTTCCACCATTGTTTCTTCCAAACCTGATAAAACCAAGTCTCTTTCAGAAGCACCTTTGATCAATCCGTCTCTCTCTTGATCTGTAAACTGCTCTCCAGTAGCATTTTCAATGGTCCCTAGAAGTTTTCTGTATTTTTCCATATCATAACGTTTTTCTAGTTTCCCAAATGAAACACGAGAAAGGTTTTTCAACCATTCAAAGTAAGAAACAGTCACACCTCCTGCATTCAAATACATGTCAGGGATGACCATTATACCTTTTTCCATCAATATTTTCTCAGCTTCTTGGGTTACAGGACCATTGGCAGCTTCTCCAATAATTTTGGCTTTGATTTTGGCCGCGTTCTCTAAAGTAATTTGATTTTCTAATGCTGCAGGGACAAGAATATCACATTCATAAGTTAAAAGTTCTGCACCGTTTTTTACAAATTCTCCTTTTGGATAACCTTTAAAACCTTTATTTTTCAATTGATAGGATTTCAAAGCTTCGATATCAATTCCATCAGGATCTACAATACCACCATTCCATTCTGCTACAGCAACAATTTTAGCCCCTGATTCTTGGATGTATTTGGCAGAATAATAGCCCACATTTCCTAAACCTTGGATGATTACAGTTTTACCTTTCATACCTGGTTTAAGTCCAATAGCTTCCATATCTTCCTCGACATTTACAGCCTCTCTTATTCCAAAAAATACACCCTGACCCGTAGCTTCTGTTCTTCCATCAATACCATGTTGCGACAAAGGCTTACCTGTAACACAACCTTTGGCATTGATCAATTCAGGATTAAACGCTTCAAAAGTATCTACAATCCACGCCATCTCTCTTGCACTTGTACCATAATCTGGCGCAGGAACATCGATTGCGGGACCAATAAACTTCTTCTTGATCAATTCTGATGTGTAACGACGTGTGATTTTCTCTAATTGATTGACATTATATTTCAATGGATCAATTCTGACTCCTCCCTTAGCACCACCAAATGGAACATTGACTAAGGCACACTTGTAGGTCATCAAGGCAGCAAGTCCTTTGACTTCGTCTTCATTGACATGTTCACTATAACGAATACCACCTTTTACAGGAAGTTTATGGTGAGAATGCTGAACACGATATCCTGTTAAAGTTTCGTAGGTTCCGTCATCATTTCTCAAAGGGAAATTGAACTTATATATACTGTTACATTGCTTAATTTGCTCAATTAAGCCTGGGTTTAGATTCATATGTTTAGCAGCATCGTCAACGAAACCACAAACATCAGTGAATAAACTGTAATCTTTTTGCTTACTCATAAAAATCGATTTTTGGTTATTATCCTAAGTTACGAATCATTTATATGAAGTTGAAAGTATTCAGCTCAAATCATTTGATTTAAACCTCTTCAGTCTCATTATCAGATTTCTAATTTTTCTAATTTTTGATAATCGGTGCTAATTTTTCCCAAATTCTATCCAAAAAAGTGAAAGAAACCAAGGAATTATCAGCGTCTAAGCCCATTCTTACTAAAACAAGGTTTTGGGAAGGAACGACACACACGAATTGTCCATCACGACCTAAACCGCAAACCATGTCTGACGGAGCATGTGTAAAAATGGGTCCCGGTATTTTTGCTTGAGGACCTGGTACCATAAAACTTGATTTGCCATTCAACCACCACAAGTAACCATAGCTTTCATTTAAGCTTTGGGAAGTTTGAGTCATTTGATCAAAAAATTCTTGACTACTTAATATGGAATCTTCTCCCCATTTGCCCTTAGCCAAAATCATCAAACCAAATCTTGCCATCGATCTTGAAGTACTGAAATATACATTGTTGAATCCTAAGCGTTGCCAAGATCCTTTCATTCCTATTTTTGAAGCTACCTTTGCATCAAAGTAGCTGGTAAAAGTTTGTCCGCTTGCTTCAGCGATTACCTCGTCCAAAATGGTATAAGGTGCATTATGATAAGCCCATCTTGTTCCTGGCTCAGCTTTGTAAATTAAGCTTGATGGTGTGAAATCATCCTTATTTTCTACCATATCGTCCAAGCCAGTTGTCATAGTCAATTGATGCCAAATAGTGATTTTTTGTTCTTGCTCCAAAGACAAGGAAGTCCAACCTTCTCCCAAATATTTAGAGCTAGACTCTTCTAAATTGAGTAAACCTTCTTCCTGAGCAATTCCAGTGAGGGTGGCGGTCAGTGTTTTTCCAGCAGAGGCCCAATACCAGTTGGAACTCACTCCAAAGGGCTGAGACCCGATCAACTGTGTTCCAAAATACTGTTCTAAAACAATCTTTCCGTCTTTCAATACAATAAAACCACGCGTATTTCCATCTTGAAGGAGTTGGTAAAGTTCATTTACTTTCGAAGTATCCCAACCTAAGGAAGCTGGATCGGTCTCCTCCCATGTCTCAGAGTTATTCGGAGGGAAATATAGTCCAGATGAAATGGGTTCTTCTTTTTCTTTGCAAGCGAAGAAAAATAAAACGATGATGAAGTATGCCAAATATGAATAGGATCTTTTCACGAAGCTTATGTTTGATTCAAATAAAATTAAACATTAAAAAACGAATAAAAAAGAGTGTTTAGAATCCAAAAAAGTTTAAAGTCGAACCTTTGTTGATCTTTTTAGAAATGAAATTGTAAAATGTAAAAAAAGGGGAGAGAAATACAGCTTTTTTGTATATCCCTCACCCCTTGTGTCTTATATTTTAAAATCAGCCTTTGTTAAAGCTTCTCAATTTGACTTGTGTAAACTTCCTTTTGGTATCTAATGGGAAATCACCTTTCATCATCCAATCATAGTAAGAAGGTTCTTCTTTGAGTACCTGCTCGATTGTTTTTCCTTTGTGCTTACCAAAATTGAAACACTCTTCACCATCATTGTTGAAAATAAAGCGTCCTGCCAAATCGACCATTTTCTCGTTGAGAAGGAGATGAATTTTCTTCATGTCATTTTCAAGTACCCCTAATTTATTACCTAATAAATCAACAGCCTCTTCACCAGCATAGCGTTCTATCTGAGCTTTGAACACCTCATAAGTCGCAACTGTATCCGCTTCAGCGCTATGGGCATTTTCGAGCGTCTTACCACAGTAGAATTTGTAGGCAGAACTTAGATTTCTCTTTTCCATCAAGTGGAAGATTTTCTGCGCATCGAGTAAGTTTTTCTTTTCAATGTCAAAGTCAATTCCAGCACGAAGAAATTCTTCTACCAACAAAGGAATATCATACTTCAAAACATTAAAACCTGCCAAGTCAGCACCTTCAAAAAATTGAAAAAGCTCTCGAGACGCCTCTTTGAAAGTTGGGGCGTCTTTGACATCCTTATCATAAATACCATGAATCAAAGAAGATTCCAAAGGGATTGGAATAGTAGGATTGATCTTCATGGTTTTGATTTCTTCCTTTCCTCCAGGATGCACTTTAACAATAGAAATTTCCACTATCCTATCAGTAGAAATATTGATGCCTGTGGCTTCCAAGTCAAAGAAAGCAATTGGAGTGTTGATATTTAAATTCATCTTATCGTTTTTGATTTATTTTTTCTTTTAAAACTGTCAAATCCATGTCATCATAATTGCCAGAGCTCATCAAAAGTAAGTTGGTATCAATATAGATTTGATTTTCTAGGTATTCCTTGAGAAGCGCAATGTCAGTAAAAAGCTTCAAATCTTTGCGCTGAAATCCAGTTCTGAGCGTTTGCTCATCCATCAACTCCAGCTTTTTCAAAGATACGGCTTTTGGATTTAAATAGATAATCGCTTCATCAGCCATTTCAAATGTACCAGCATAATTGGAGACAAAGTCTTTATTCAAAGAGCTGTAAGTATGTAATTCCTGAACAGCAATTAGTTTTCTATCTGGAAATTGATTTTTGACAGCCTCAACTGTCGCTTTCAATTTGGATGGGGCATGGGCAAAATCTCTAAACATGATACCTGAATCTGACTCAGCTAGAATTTCTTGTCTTTTAGCAGCACCTTTGAAAGTTTGTATATGTGTATAAAATTTTTGAGGAGAAATACCGATTTGCTCACAGATATAAAGGGCGCCTTGTAAATTCTGAAGGTTATGATCGCCAAAAATATGAATGGGAACTTCTTGATCTCCATTCAGAAGAATCGTCTTCCCATTTTCAATTCGATTTGGATGTGAATTGTACGGAATCAGATTGACTCCTTCGATTTCACATGTCTCACCGATACGCTTTACGATGGCATCTTTTTCACAGTAAATAAATGTCCCTGTGGATGGTGTCATCTCTACTAATTTCTCAAACTGCTCAACGTAATTTTCAAATGTTGGGAATACATTGAAGTGGTCCCAAGCGATGCCCGACATCAAAAGAATATCATGCTGGTAGTGGAAAAATTTTGGTCTGCGATCAAGTGGAGAGGTCAAGTACTCGTCACCTTCGATAATGATGATGGGTGCATCTGATAACCGAACCATCAAGTCAAAACCTTCAATCTGCGCACCTACCAAATAATCAAAATCAACGCCCTCACATTTCAATACATGTAAAATGATTGCTGTGATGCTTGTTTTTCCATGACTTCCTGAGATGACTATTCGCTTTTTATCCTTACTCTGATTGTAGATAAATTCTGGAAAGGAATAAACAGGAATACCCAATTCCTGTGCACGGATCAATTCTGGGTTTTCTTGGCGGGCATGCATACCCAAGATGATTCCATCAAGATCTTGACTTATTTTCTCAGGAAACCATCCTTTAGCTTTTGGCAAAATCCCTGCTTTTTCCAGTCGGGTGCGAGAGGGTTCGTAGATCTCATCGTCTGAGCCGCTGACTTTATAGCCTTTTTCTACCATGGAAAGTGCCAAGTTGTGCATCACTGCTCCTCCAACGGCAATGAAATGATATTTTTTGGACATTGTGTATGTAATTTTTATTAAAACCTGAGGTTAGAACAGTCTGGATTCTATCAATGTGGAAAGCTAACTATTCCAAACATTTTTTCTTTTGATCTGAGCAAGAAATTCCAATACTGTGTTAGAATTAATTGAAATTTTGAAAACACTGAGAAATAGAAATAATCTACAAAGTTTCAGAAATACTTTTCTGCATTTGATATTGAATTGATTTAAAGTTGGTTAATCAGGATTGTTGATAACTCGTGCATAAATTGTTTAAAACCTTTTGAATAAACAGATTACATTTGTTCATATGGCAGAGAATAAACCTCAGGGAAAAGACAGACTATTAGGCCGAAGAAAACCTGATTTGGCAGGAATAACAGGAGTAGGGAAACTACCTCCTCAGGCGATTGAATTGGAAGAAGCAGTGCTTGGTGCATTGATGCTTGAAAAGGAGGCATTGACCCAAGTTGTAGATATTTTGAGGCCCGAAAGCTTTTATAAAGAAGCTCATAAAGAGATTTACAATGCCATTATTGACCTTTTTACAGAAAGTCAACCGATTGATTTGTTGACTGTCACAAATCAGTTGAGAAAAAATGGTAAGCTAGAAATGGCTGGCGGGGCATTTTTTATTACAGAATTGACTTCGAAAGTTTCTTCTGCTGCCAATTTGGAGTTTCACTCTAGGATTATCACCGAGCAAGCCATGAAGCGTGATATGATTAGAATTGCTTCAGAAATTCAAAAAGAAGCATTTGAAGATACGACTGATGTTTTTGAGCTATTAGATAAAATGGAGCAATCCCTTTTTGAGATATCTGAGAAAAATATCAGAAAAAATTACTCTGACATGCGCTCGATTATGAAAGCTGCGATCATGGAGTTGGAGGCAAGAAAGGGTCAGAAAGACGGGCTTACAGGTGTTCCAAGTGGATTTACTGCTTTGGATCGCGTGACATCAGGTTGGCAAAAATCTGACTTGGTTATTATTGCTGCAAGACCTGCAATGGGTAAAACAGCTTTTGTCCTCTCCGTTTTGAGAAATGCGGCTGTAGATCACAACCGACCTGTTGCTATATTTTCCTTGGAAATGTCCTCAGTTCAGTTGGTGAACAGGTTAATTTCTTCAGAAGCAGAATTGGATTCAGAGAAAATCAAAAAAGGAAATTTGGCTGATTACGAATGGGAGCAGCTTGTACATAAAACCGCAAAATTATCGAAGGCGCCACTTTTTGTGGATGACTCTCCTGCATTATCGATTTTGGAATTGCGCGCTAAGTGTCGAAAACTGAAAGCTCAGCATGATATTCAAATGATTGTAATAGATTATTTGCAATTGATGTCGGGAGATTCTAAGTCTAGTGGCGGAGGTAACAGGGAACAAGAGATTGCGAGTATTTCACGTTCTTTGAAGATGATTGCAAAGGAATTGGCTGTGCCAGTTATTGCACTTTCTCAGCTATCGAGAGCAGTAGAAACAAGAGGAGGGGACAAGAGACCTCAGCTTTCGGATTTGAGAGAATCTGGTGCCATCGAGCAAGATGCGGATATGGTAATGTTTTTATACAGGCCAGAATATTATGGCATCAATGAAGATGAAGATGGTAATTCTACCATGGGCGTTGGTGAAGTGATTATTGCGAAGCACAGAAATGGTTCTCTTGAAACGGTTAAACTGAGATTTATTGGTAAGTACACACGTTTTACAGACTTAGAACTAAATGTCCCCTACAAACCTCAGGATGCCCTTTACGGAAGTAAGTTTCCAAGCAGTGCAGGTGGTCAAGGTTTTGACTCAGGTAATACCATTCGCCTTCAATCCAAAGCAAATGGTGGAGACAACGATGCTCCATTCCCAGGTGGCTTCGGAAGTGACGAGCCAGCACCTTTTTGAGAAAAGTGATATTAGATCTGAGATGTGAGACATGAAATTTAAGACTTTGCAATGAATGTGAGTGACCATTTCTAATTATCAGTATATCCCAAAAACACGAAGTAGATGAATACAAAAATTTCTAAAGAATTACATTTGCTCAATCTAAAATCTACCCTCTAAAATTTAAAATCTTAACGCTACATTCCAAATGAAATCAATCGTACTAAATACAGATCTTGAAGATAAAATCGCACTTGTTGAGTTAGAAATTCCAGGTCTAGCAGAAGATGAAGTATTGGTCAGGGTAAAAGCGGCAGCATTGAATCACCGAGACGAATGGTGTCGACAAGGGCTTTATCCTGGATTGAAAAACGGAGTTGTATTGGGTTCAGATGGAGCAGGGATTATTGAAAAAGTTGGAGCAAAGGTAGATTCATCTTGGATTGGGCATGAAGTACTTATTAATCCATCTAATAATTGGGGAGAAGATGCTAAAGCTCAAGCAAAGGATTTTTCGATTTTAGGAATGCCCGAAAACGGTACTTTAGCAGAATTTGTAAAAGTTAAAGCGGACAGGGTTCATGCAAAGCCTAAGCATCTGAACTGGGAAGAAGCGGCTGCTTTACCTTTAGGAGGACTGACTGCATTTCGCGCTGTGATGGTTCAAGGTGCATTGTCAAGAGGGCAGAAAGTTTTGGTAACAGGTTTTGGTGGAGGCGTAGCGCAATTTGCGACGCAATTTGCTATAGCAGCTGGAGCTGAAGTTTATGTGAGTAGTAGTTCAAAGGATAAACTTGACGTAGCAAAAGAGTTAGGAGCAAAAGGAGGGTTCAATTACACCGATGAAGCTTGGACAAAGCAGGCTTTGGAGCAAACAGGTGGATTTGATCTGATCATAGATAGCGCGATGGGGGATACTTTGAATAATTTAATCAAAGTCAGTTTACCTGGTGGAAAAATTGTTTTTTATGGAGCAACCAAAGGTAATCCATCATCAGTTGATGCTAGAAAGATTTTTTGGAATCAATTGCATCTGATAGGAAGTACTATGGGTTCAGACGAAGATTTTGATGCCATGCTGAAATTTGTTGAGGGAAGAAATGTCAAGCCTGTCTTAGATCAGATTTTTGCTCCAGAAGAGGCTGTATTTGCATTTGATAAAATGAAAGCCGGACAGCAACTAGGTAAAATAGTCATTAAGTTCAGTTAGTTTCAATCTAAGTCATTTTCAATCAAGAAGTTTTGGTAGGTGTTTTGAAGCTCTCTTAATGCATGGGCATCGTTTTGAGTTTTTGCCAAAGCTATTCCGCTTTCATATATTTTTTTGGCATCCTCGATCAAATTCATTTCAGAATACAGAGAAGCAGCATGAAAATAGGTAGGTAGGTAAACCTTGAACTCATTTAAGAGTTTATTAAAATAGAACAAAGCCTGTTCTGGATTTTGTGTTCTAAATTCCAACGCAAGCGCGTACCAATTAAAAGGATTTTCGGGCTCTTGTTCAGCATAACTTTTAAGTGCTTCAATGCGGGACAAATTGCTCATGGTTTCTTTTTAATTAAAGGCTTAATCACTAAATTCACGCAATTTATAAAAATTAAATAACCTAAATATACATAATGAAAATTCTTGTCTGTATTACACACGTACCGGATACCACATCCAAAATTCAGTTTACTGACAATAACACCAAATTTGATAAAAATGGTGTTCAGTTTATCATCGGCCCATATGATGATTACGCATTAGCGAGAGCAGTAGAGCTGAAAGAACAATTAGGCGCGACTTTGACAGTTTTGAATGTAGGAGAAGCAGAAACTGAGCCGACATTAAGAAAAGCATTAGCCATAGGTGCTGATGATGCTATCAGAGTTAATTCTTTTCCTAAAGACTCACTTTTTGTAGCGAAGCAAATCGCAGCCATAGCTAAAGAAAATAATTACGATTTGATCTTGATGGGTAGAGAATCTATTGATTTCAATGGTGGAATGGTTCACGGGATGGTAGGTGAATTGCTCGATATGCCATCAATTTCGCCAGTGATGAAGTTAGAAATCGAAGGAGAGACAGTGAAAATGGCAAGGGAAATTGAAGGTGGAAAAGAGTATTTAGAAGCCAAGTTACCTTTGATTGCAGGATGTCAAGAGCCAATTGCTGAGTGGAAGATTCCAAATATGCGTGGAATTATGTCTGCGAGAACAAAACCATTGAATGTAGTTGAGCCTTCGGATGATAGCACATTCACATCCGTTCATGAATTTCAACTTCCCCCTGCAAAAGGAGCTGTGAAATTAGTCGACAAAGACAATGTTGAAGAATTAGTGAAGTTGTTGAAAAACGATGCCAAAATCCTTTAATTCTTCCATTTCAAATCATTAAACTCAAAATAGTATGTCAATTTTAGTATATATAGAGCACGCAGAAGGTGCTGTAAAAAAATCAAGTTTAGAGGCAGTTTCTTATGGAAAGGCTTTAGCAGAAAAAATAGGAGCAGGGGATCTTGTCGCTGTAGCTCTTGGGACAGTTGAAACTTCAGAATTAACGAAAGTAGGTTCTGCTGGAGCGAGTAAAGTAATGCATGTCAATGACGACAAGCTGACTGCGGGAGTAATTCAAGCTCATGCTGATGCAATCGCTCAAGTTTATAAACAAATAGGAGCAACCACCCTAGTCCTTGCAAAATCTTCTTTAGGCGATGCAGTGGCAGCAAGACTCTCTGTTAAGTTAGGCGCTGGGCTAGTTTCTAATGTTGTAGAATTGCCTGATACAAGTGCCGGTTATAAAGTTAGACGAAGTATCTATACAGGGAAGGCATTTGCAGAAACGGAAGTAACTACCGAACATAAAATACTAGCTGTTAAAAAGAATGCTGTAGACCTGAAAGTTGATGGAGGAGATGCAGCTGTAGAGACTATAAGCTTGTCTATTGCTGACAATAATTTTGTCACACAAATAACATCAACAGATAAAGCAACAGGAGAAATTTTATTGCCAGAAGCAGACATCGTAGTTTCGGGTGGTAGAGGATTGAAAGGACCTGAAAACTGGGGAATGTTAGAAGATTTAGCCAAAGAATTGGGTGCAGCTACGGGTTGTTCTAAGCCAGTTTCGGATATCGGATGGAGACCTCATCATGAGCACGTAGGACAGACAGGTGTAAAAGTTGCACCAACTTTATATGTAGCAGTTGGAATTTCGGGAGCGATTCAACATCTTGCAGGCGTAAATTCATCAAAGTACATTGTAGTTATCAATAAAGACCCTGAAGCGCCTTTTTTCAAAGCAGCAGACTACGGGATAGTTGGTGATGCATTTGAAGTAATTCCGAAATTAACCGAAGCTATCAAAGCAATAAAATAAAACTTGTGGACAATACTATTGAATTAGAAATTCTTGGGCTTACCTCTAATCATTCTCAATCGGGATCATTTACCTTGGTACTGGGGGAGATGGAAGGAAGAAGGAGGCTTCCGATAGTGATCGGGATGTTTGAAGCGCAAGCAATTGCTATTGAAATAGAAAAGATCATTCCAAACAGGCCCATGACACATGACCTGTTTAAGTCTTTTTCTACTAGCTTTAATTATTCTATAGAGCAAATTCTAATTTCTGACATGCAGGAGGGAGTTTTTTATGCAAAGATAATTTGTAAAAATGCTTCTAAAATTGTTGAGATTGATGCCAGACCATCTGATGCAATAGCCATTGCGGTTAGATTTGACGCTCCAATCTTCTGCGTACCAAAAGTAATGTCAGAGGCAGCTATTGAAGTAAGTGATGAAGAAGAAAGTGGAGTGAAACAAAAATCTCCTAAACCATCAAAAAGCAGTGCAAGTCCTGCTCCTAAAAAATCCTCTGGTGATTCACTAAAAGACTTTAGTCTTGATAAATTGAATCAGTTATTGGATAAGGCCATAAGTAATGAAGATTATGAAAAGGCCGCTAGGATAAGAGATGAAATTAATAAACGTAACTAATTTTGAAAAGCCTGGTCAAAAGCCAGGCTTTTACTTTTAGTAAATCATTTCAAATCAATTATCTTTAGCAATTATTTATTTACTAAGTTTTATTTATTCAAACAATTCCTATAAATGGATTATTTCAAAGGTTTAATTGGAATATTGGTTCTGCTATCAGTCGCTTTTATTTTTTCAGCCAATAAAAAGGCAGTAGACTGGAGATTAGTAGGTATAGGTGTAGTACTCCAAGCATTCTTTGGCTATATGATTACTAAGGTTGAGTTTGTCGCCGATATTTTCGCATCAGTTAGCAGGGGATTTGTAAAGTTTCTCAGTTTTTCAGAAGCCGGAGCAACCTTTATATTTGGTGATTTAGCAACCAATACATTTGGATTTATCTTTGCCTTTCAAGTTTTGCCAACCATCATTTTCTTTTCAACTGTTTCAGCTGGGTTATATTATTTAGGCGTTTTACAAAAAATAGTTTTTGGTATCGCTTGGGTAATGGCTAGAACCATGAGACTTTCCGGAGCAGAAAGTTTATCAGCAGCAGGAAATATCTTTTTAGGACAGACAGAAGCGCCTTTACTTGTAAGACCTTTTATTCCTACCATGTCGAAGTCAGAACTGATGTGTTTGATGACAGGAGGGATGGCGACCATTGCCGGAGGAGTTTTGGCAGGTTATGTGGCTTTTTTGGGAGGAGATAGTTTGGAAGAGCAAAGTAAATTTGCAGCGTATCTACTTGGTGCAAGTATCATGAACGCACCTGCTGCAATAGTGATGTCAAAGATTATGATTCCTGAAGTTCAGAAAGAGAAAATCAATGATAAACTGGAAGTTAATCAAGAAAATATGGGAGTCAACCTAATTGATGCTATGTCAATTGGTGCTTCAGAAGGATTAAAATTAGCATTAAATGTTGGTGGGATGTTGCTGGCCTTCATTGCAGTGATTGCAGCATTGAATTACATTCTTTCTGGATTGATAGGTGAATGGACTGGGTTAAATGCTTTTGTAGTAGCATCCACTGAGGGTCAGTTTTCTGGGTTTTCCCTTGAATATATCTTGGGACAGATTTTTAGAGTTTTTGCTTGGGTCATAGGAGTCCAATGGAGTGAGACACTTCAAGTAGGCTCTTTGTTGGGACAGAAAACTGTGATCAATGAATTTGTAGCTTATTTAAGCTTATCAGAGATGAAAGAGGCTGGAGGATTATCCCCAAAATCCATTGTAATTGCGACCTATGCGCTTTGTGGTTTTTCTAACTTTAGTTCTATTGCTATCCAAGTTGGAGGTATAGGAAGTATTGCACCAAATCAACAGGGCAATCTATCTAAACTTGGAATGCAAGCCTTGTTAGCAGCTACCTTGGCATGTATGATGACTGCAACAATAGCAGGAGCTTTATTTGCTTAAAAAAATAAAGGCCTGAAATAAATTCAAGCCTTTTTTAAGTTTTAAAATTTGTAAGCTGTGTTTGATATCAATTTCAAACACAGCTTTTTTTATGATTCGCTGATTACGATCTTCTCGATTTTATCACCAGGACGGATATCGTCAATGACATCTAAGCCTTCAACTACTTTCCCGAAACAAGTATGATTTCTGTCTAAGTGACTTGTATTGTTTCTGCTGTGACAGATAAAAAACTGAGAACCACCAGTATTTCTACCAGCATGTGCCATTGATAATACACCTCTATCGTGATATTGATTATCTCCAGTAAGTTCACAATCTATTTTGTACCCTGGTCCTCCAGTTCCTGTTCCATTTGGACATCCACCTTGGATTACGAAATCAGGGATAACTCTATGGAATGTCAAGCCATCGTAAAATCCTTTTTCTGAAAGGCTAACGAAATTCTCAACTGTTTTTGGAGCATCTTTTTCGTAAAACTCTACTTTCATTACTCCCTTGGCGGTATGTATTTCTGCTGTTTTCATGTTTTTATAATTTTTCACAAAAATAAGAAAACTTTAACTCTTATGTTTGATAAATGGGTTTTCTTCGGTCAAGAAAAAGGAGTGCCGAAGCACTCCTATATTTGGGTTTGTTCTATAAAAGGGTCAATTGGCTATAGGTTCGGAGATCCTGCAAGGATATCCTCTGTTGCATAATCTTTGTATTTTTCAAAATTTGAGATAAACTCAGCACCAAGTTCTCTTGCTTTTTTATCATAAGCTTCTTTGTCAGACCAAGTTGCTCTAGGACTTAAAACTTCCACCGGTACATTTGGACAAGCTTCAGGAATTGAGACACCAAAGACGCTATGTTTTCTGTATGATACATTATCAAGTTCTCCATTGAGTGCAGCGGTAATCATCGCTCTTGTATATTTGAGTTTCATCCTAGAACCGACACCATAAGGGCCTCCCGTCCATCCTGTATTGATCAACCATACATTGACTTGATGTTTTTCCATTTTTTCGCCAAATAGCTCTGCATATTTGGTCGGATGAAGTGGGAGAAATGCTGCTCCAAAACAAGCTGAGAAAGTAGTCTTAGGCTCGGTAACACCTACCTCTGTACCAGCTACTTTTGCCGTATATCCAGAGATAAAGTGATACATGGCTTGACTTTTATTCAATTTTGAGATAGGAGGAATCACACCGAAAGCATCAGCTGTTAAGAAGAATATATTCTTCGGTATGCCTGCAATGGATGGTTCAATCGCATTTTTGATGTGATGAATTGGGTAAGCAGTTCGGGTGTTTTCAGTGACACTTTTATTTGTGTAATCTACCGTTCTAGAATTTTTATAAAAGCGCGTGTTCTCGACAATTGCTCCAAATTTAATTGCATCCCAGATTTCAGGTTCTTTTTCTCTAGATAGATCAATCACTTTTGCATAACAGCCGCCCTCGAAGTTAAAGACGGTATCTTCTGTCCAGCCATGCTCGTCATCTCCAATAAGACCTCTGTTTGGATCTGCCGAAAGTGTAGTCTTGCCAGTACCAGAAAGTCCAAAGAATATTGCTGTATCTCCTTTTTCTCCGACGTTAGCGGAACAATGCATGGATAGCACGTTTTTTTCGTGGGGCAAAATGTAGTTTAATACTGAAAAAACACCCTTTTTCATCTCTCCTGCATAGGCTGTTCCTCCAATCAAGATCATTCTTTTGGTTAAGTTGATGATGGCAAAGTTTTTTTGCCTTGTTCCATCGATTTCTGGATCAGCTTCAAATTCGGGAGCACAAATAATGGTAAAGTCAGATTCGAAATTTTCAAGTTCCTCTAAGCTTGGTCTCAAGAACATATTGTAGCAAAATAAATTTTGCCAAGCTAATGTATTGACAACGGTCAAATTGAGTCTATAATTTTGATCAGCTCCTGCAAATGCTTCTCTAACATATAGCTTCTTGTCAGCTAAAAAGTCAACCATTTTTTGATGTAATTTCTCAAATTGGATTTCATCAAATGCAATATTCACATCTCCCCACCAGACACTTTCTGCTGTATTGACATCTTTGACTATGAATCGGTCCTTTGGCGATCGACCTGTAAAAGTACCAGTATCGGACATCAAAGCACCCTCGTCTGTTAGTACGGCTTCTTGATTAAGCAGTGCGTGCTCTACCAATTCAGCAGAGGTAAGGTTCCACATTACGCCCGAAGCATTTTGAATGCCTAGTTCAGACAAGCTTTTTTTTGCTGACTTGAGCTCTAGATCTTGCATATTTATATAATTTTATTTGGGTTATTTCTGATGGCAAAGATATGTAATTATGAAACGTCATTTCACTAAAAAATGGCTTTTTTTTACTTTTCAATCGATTACGAAGAGTTTTAAGAGGGTTTTGGTAATTGTGATTGTCAGGTGGTTTTTTTGGTGGGTGAATGGTTGGGAAAAAGTAAATGAAATTTATAATTCATACAAGATATCAAAAAGGCTTTGAGCTAGAATTAAAAAAATCTCTTATCATTGTAGCTATTAATTACTCATCACTAATCAAAACGATATTATATTGGAAAAGATACCTAATGATGCAATGAAATCTCTTGGTGCTGATATCATCGAGGGGCCTACTATTTTCGGACATCCAAAAGGATTGATGACACTTTTTTTCACTGAAATGTGGGAAAGGTTCAGTTACTATGGGATGCGTGCTTTATTGATTTTATTTATGACCACGCCTATCCTTAGCGGAGGTTTAGGTTTTGATGATAAGACTAGTGGTGCGATTTATGGGCTTTACACTATGGGAGTTTATTTATTGGCTTTACCTGGTGGATGGTTTGCTGATAGGCTTTTTGGATTAAAGAAATCAGTTTGGTACGGTGGAATCATCATTACAATAGGCCATTTTACAATGGCTCTTCCTGGAATAATTGGTTTGTTTTCAGAAAGTTCGGTGCAAGCTACAGAACTTTCAAGCTTAGATATCAATGCTTTCTTTTTAGGGTTGATTTTGATAGTAGTAGGTACTGGACTTCTTAAGCCAAATATCAGTTCTATCGTTGGACAGCTTTATCCTGCTGGAAGTAGTAAGCGAGATGCAGGTTTCTCGATTTTTTATATGGGGATCAATTTAGGTGCCTTTATTGCTCCAATTGCATGTTCTACTTTGGCTGTATATGATTGGCATTTAGGTTTTGGACTAGCAGGTCTGGGGATGTTTATTGGGTTGATTCAATATAAAATGACTGGTAAATACCTTGAAGGGAAAGGCGAAGCAATCGAAATGAATACTCCTGAGGATTTGATTTCAAGATCAAAATTGATCAAATTTTCCGCTTTGTTGGTTTTTATCTCTGTTGTAGTTGTTGCCCTAATCTTTGTGGGTGTAATTAGTATTAATGCGAATGAAATCGCCAACCTTGCGTACAAAATTATAGGAGTGATAACTGTTTTGTATTTTGGTTATGTTTTTCTTTTTGGAGGATTAAATAAGGATGAAAAGAAAAAAACAGCTGCTATTGTTGTTATCATGATTTTCTCAGCTCTGTTTTGGTCAGGTTTTGAACAAGCAGGATCTACATTGAATTTGTTTGCAGATAGATTTACAGATAGAAGTTTTATGGGATGGGAGATACCTCCTGGCTATTTTCAATCTATCAATTCCATGTTTATCATTTTATTTGCTCCCTTTTTTGGGGCGCTATGGGTTTGGCTGGGTAGAAGAAACCTTGAACCAAGTTCACCTTTGAAATTTGCATACGGTCTTTTGCTCTTAGGTATGGGGTTTTTGGTGATGTATTTTGCAGCCAAAATTGCAGCTTCGGGTGAATTAGCGGCTCCCACATGGTTGATCTTTACCTATTTGTTACACACTTTTGGTGAATTGAGTTTAAGTCCTGTAGGTTTGAGTTTGACCACCAAGCTGGCTCCAGAAAAATATCAAGGACAGATGATGGGGATGTGGTTCATCTCTGTAGCATTAGGTAATCTTATTGCAGGATTGGTGTCTGGAGAAGTAAGTGGAGGAACGGACGAAGCACTTCAAGCCATGCCAAGTCAATACATGTTGATTGTTGCGACAGTCGTTGGTGGAGGGGTTTTGCTCCTATTTTTAAGCAAACCTATCAAAAAATTAATGGGAAATGTTCATTAATCAAAAAAGGCTCCGAAAGGAGCCTTTTTTGATTTTTTACTAATTAATGTTTGTCATCTGATTTTTTCTTGAATAAAGTACTTCTTGCATCAATAGCAGATAAGCCAGCACCCAAACCAATGAGAATACAAACAATTAGAAGGAATAACTGTGCTCCAGGTGCAATAGGTGAGTTGAATATTTGTAACAACATGATATATATAATTAAACGTTTCTCTTTAAATTTTTGTGCAAGATAACACACATAACTAATTCGGCAAAGTAGATATAAAAAAAAGCAGAACTCTTTGCCTGTCCTGCTTTTTAATTAATGACTAGTCTATCTCGTCATCAAGTTCTTCAAAATCATCGTCGTCAAAGTCATCATCATCATCTTCATCAAAATCAATGATGCTATCGTCAAGGAGTTCACTATCCTCGTCTAAGTCGTAGACTTCATCGCGGAATTCTTCTCCAAACTCGTCGTCATCATCATCGAAATCATCAAAATCGTCTTCAAAATCATCGTCTAAATCGCCCATAGCTTAATGTTAATTATTGATCTAACTAAGTAAATTATTAAACTAGTACTAAATACAGGAAATTTTTTATTTAAGCCAATACGCTAGTGGATATTTTTTTTCTTTTATTTCCTAAGTCGTTGATCTTCAGATCAATTTTTTGATCTTCTAGCCATTTTTTCTCGAGAATTTTAACCCATGTTTCCATATAAAAAATGACATCTTCTTTTTTGTTTTTCTTTAGATCCATTCTTCTCTCAAATGGAATTTCTTTCAAAACTTCGGGAGAACTTAATTTTTCTAAATGACCTAGATCTGCAATCGTTAAACCAGCATCAATCAATTTCTCTATTACTGTATCCATCGGTAATCCACTGGTTGGGCAATAGTCATTCAATTGTTCGTTCCAGTCTCCGTGTCTTTGCAAGGCATATTGATGAATATCACCTTTTGATATTTTTGTAATTTCTTGTGCTAAATTTCCACAGTTGCAAGCTCCCATATGACCCCATTGGTAAGGAGCTCCACTTTTTAGCTTATCAATTGTCTTTCTGAATGCTTTTATCAGTTCTACACTAGGTCTTGCCATAATCGTAATCTTTGATTTATATCTTACTCTACTATAACTATGTATAAGTGATCAAGTTTTTAAAATTACATGAAATTTGAAAAATAAAAGGCAAAAAAATAACGGGAAGTTTTCCCGTTAGTTAAAAATTGTTTTAATATATTTTTTTATCAAGGGTTTTGAAAGGTAACTCTTGACTAATGCGTAATTATTGGCTTTGTTGATATCTCTTTCATCTACGGAACTACTAAGGATATAAACTTCGGGTCTGTAATCATTAGGCTCAAATTCTTCTAAAAAATCCCACCCCGTCATTTCGGGCATATTTAAATCCAAGAATAAATAGTTTGGGTGAATACTTGCCATATCTTTCAATGCATCAGAAGCATTCTGAAACTTGAAAATTCTGCAAGGAACCTTTATATTTTTCGATATAAGCTTTTCTGTTACAAAAGTACTTATCGGATCGTCATCTATGAGAACTATTTTGAGCATTGAAGTGCAGAAATGTTGTGTTGAAATGCATTAAATTCAATACAAAAATAGCTGATATCTTTTAATAAACAATAGCAAAAGATAAATATTTGAAATATCAAGTGTTTTTTGGATTGATTTTCTCTTTTTTTCTCAGAATATCGAAAAAAAGTAAAAAATCAGAGGCTAAGCTGTAAAAAGGATACTTGAATGTTGCTGGTTTGTTCTTTTCAAAGTAAAAATGACCTATCCATGCAAATCCATATCCAACAAGAGGAATTAGGATTAAATAGATATAACGACTTGAGATGATAGCTGATAAAAGCAAAATTATCACGATTCCTGTTCCAATAAAATGCAATAGTCGGCTCGTTGGGTGCTGATGTTCTTTTAAGTAGTATGGATAAAATTCTTTCAGGCTTTTAATTCTTTTTACCATAATATATTTTTTAAAGTACGCTCCCTTTTCTCTCGTATTTATTATGATTCTCGTGAAGTATTTAATTCTCTAAATTTATAAATTCTAACAATTATTGCAATAATCTCATCTTTAAATCAAATCCACCCTAGTCAATGTTACGGTTCATTTAAAATTGATTTATGTATCCGTTTTAACACCAATAGCCAAACAAATTGGGTTGTTTTAAAGCAACTGATGAACTTATAAAAATCGACTTATAGCCATTTTGAGTCGTTTTGTGAACAGCGATTATCTGCAAGATCATTTGTGCAAAAATTAATTACTATTGCCATAGCGGACAATCATATGAATTAATTTGCCTCCATATGAGCCTCGTAGGCTTTGATAACTTTTTTGGCAGATTTAACCAAGTTTTTGCTTTTGGCTTTTGGATTACTCGCTTCACTAACGGCCGTAATGGTCATCAACATTTTGTCTTGCTTTGGATCGATGAAATCTACGATTAACTGAATCAATTCGTAATCTTTAGTACTTACCATATTTTGCCTTCCCATAAATCTAGGATCATACATCCATGGATCCCAAACTCGCATCCCCCACATTGGGAATTGATTATTGTATGTTTCCCTTTGCCTTGGATCTTCATTGGATGTGTACCTTATCACTAAATCTGGAGATTCTTGATTATAAGTTAGACCAAGTTCCTTCATTTTAATTTCTAATTCATTAGTGACTTTTGCATCAATTAGCTTATCACTAAAGCTACTCGATTCTACTTCTTTGTTGACGATCACGAAGGAAGTATATTCCTTGTAAGGGCGTATCTCTGTACGTTCTTTGAATAGTTCTATAGAACTACAAGAAGAGATCAATAACGTGACAATTAAAATAGCTAGGGTGGGTAATCTATGCATAGTTTGATAGAGTTAAATAATCTTTATACAGAATACTAACGGCAATTCTTTTGATTAGATACCATTAAAATGCCTTTTGAATGTTGCAACAAGAAAAATAATCTTTTTTTCTCCTTTGGTTGGGTAATTTGATTCAAAATCTGGAAATAAACTTTTAAGTAGTTTTGGATAGCTTCAAAGTTTTATTCTTTACAATAAATTATCATTTTTGTTCTAGTTTAATTTGAAATTATATCAGCTATGAAAAAACTTATTACACTTTGCTTTTTATTCATTTCGCTTCAGCAATCTTTTTCTCAAGACTTAGATTCTTTGAACCAATCTATTCAAAAGGATACTACATATTGGAATTCCGAGTTTAGTGTTGGCCTGAATTTTAATCAAGCAGCTTTCAGTGGAAATTGGAAAGCGGGTGGAGTAAATTCTATTGCTTTTGGATCAATTGCAGCTGGAAAGGCGAATTATGCCAAAGGAAAATTAAGTTGGGATAACCAATTAGAATTGATGTACGGAATTGTGAAAAATGAGGGACAGCAGGTTAGAAAATCTAACGATAGAATTTTTCTAGATTCCAAATTAGGTTACAAAGCTGGAGGCAATTGGTCTTATTTTGGTTCTTTGAATTTCATGACGCAGTTCACCGATGGTTTTGAATATGGACCTGATGATCAGAGAACGGTGATCTCAGGATTCTTTTCTCCTGCATTTTTGACATCGGGTTTTGGTATGGAATATAAGCCTAACAAAGAGTTTGCACTAAGAATAGCTCCAATTTCTCCAAGATTTACATTTGTGACTGATCCAAATATCATCCAAAATGTTCCTAGTAACTATGGAGTTCCCGAGGGTCAGACAGTAAGAACTGAATGGCTAGCATTCCAACTGTTTGCGACTTATGACAAAGATATTTCTGAAAACTTAAGTATGAAATCAAGGTATCAGATGTTCGCTAATTATGAAACTTTGGCTTTCAATACAATCGATCATAGGCTGGACATTACCTTAATAGCCAAAATCACGAGATTTGTTGATGTGACATTTACCAGTATCAATGTGTATGACCTTGACATGGATCCAGGTATCCAATACTCACAAGCACTTGCCCTTGGTATTTTGTACAAGGTAAGCAACAAAAAGTAGGTGTTTATACACCTTTTTTGTTAAAAATTTTGAATATGATATTTAAATACTATTTTTGTTCTAATTGTGGTAGTTAAATAATAGTTGGTTTAGTTTTCATATAAAGAGCAGGAGACATTCTTCTGCTTTTTTATTTAGGCTTTATTTAGCCCACGAGCCTATCATTTTAATTTTTTCAAATCGGAAAGCTTATCAAAAGCGACCTAGTAATTTAAAGTTATTCCAATCACTTTGACTGATAGATTTTAAGAGCAACACTTTTAATTATTTACTTACATTCCAAAACCCAAGTACACACATAATTTTTTATTGAAATAAGGAAGAGCAGGATGGATTTATTTATCAGCTTTTATATTTTGTAAATATCGAGTTTTCAAGTAGAGAAATTAGATTTTATGGAAAATAGCCTTTTGTCGAAAATCACCCTTATTTCAGTTATTTATACGTTTTTCATTGTTTGTGTAGTTTTTGGTCAATCAAGAGATGTCAGAGAGTTGAAAAACTGGAAGTTTCATTTAGGTGAAATTCAAAATGCTGATCAGTACGATTTTCAAGATAAAGCATGGGAAAATGTAATCGTTCCACATGATTGGGCAATAAAAGGTCCTTTTGATAAAGAAATTGATAAACAAGTAGTCCGCATAGATCAAAATAATGAAAAAGAAGCGACCGAAAAAACTGGTAGGACTGGAGCACTTCCTTTTATTGGTGTCGGTTGGTATAGAACCAAAATCCCTATTGAAAATATAAAGTCTGGTAAGCAGGTTATTCTGACTTTTGATGGAGCCATGTCAAATGCTGAGGTATTTATAAACGGTAAAAAAATTGGTAATAGACCTTATGGATACAGTTATTTTTACTTTGATATAACAGATAATTTATTCTCTGATCGTGAAAATGTAGTCGCAGTAAGGTTAGAAAACAAGGCTTTTTCCTCACGATGGTACCCTGGAGCTGGGATTTATAGAAAAGTTAAATTAATCTTAAAGGATAAAGTAAGTTTCAAGCATTGGGGCCATTTCATCACCACACCTTATATCTCAGATGAAGTTGCCAAAGTTAATATCAAGTCGCAAGTTCAAGGGGAAAATGTTGTTTTAAAAACAATCATAAGGGATTCAAATGGGAATCTCGTAAATCAAAATTTAACATCTCAGAGATTTGGAGATGAAATTGAGCAAAGCATTTCCATAAAAAATCCAGAAATATGGGATATTGATTCTCCAATTCTATATACTGCTACTTTGGAACTCCATCAAGATGGAGTACTAAAAGATTCTGAAGTAATTAAATTTGGAATTCGCGATATTGACTTCAGTGCTGAAAGGGGATTCGAATTGAACGGTAAGGTGGTAAAATTTAAAGGTGTTTGTCTGCATCACGATCTTGGACCATTGGGAATAGCAATTAATAAATCAGCATTGAGAAGGCAGCTGACTATATTGAAAGATCTTGGAGTAAATGCGATTAGATCTTCTCATAACATGCCATCTCTCGAGCAACTTGAATTATGTGATGAAATAGGTTTTCTGTTTTTGGCTGAAAGTTTTGACGAGTGGAAAAAGCCAAAAGTAAAAAATGGATACAATCTCTACTTTGATGAATGGGCTGAAAAGGATATTGTAGATTTAGTACATGCCACAAGGAATCATCCAAGTATAGTCATGTGGAGCGCAGGAAATGAAGTACCCGATCAGTGGGGAAGTGATGGCGTAAAGCGAGCAAAATGGCTGCAAGATATCTTTCATCGTGAAGATCCTACCAGACCGGTCACTGTAGGGATGGATCAAGTGAAAGCCGTGATGGAAAATGGTTTTGGGGCAATTTTAGATGTTCCTGGGTTGAATTATAGAGTACATCTTTACGAGGAAGCATATAAACTATTTCCACAAGGAATGATTTTAGGATCAGAGACAGCTTCAACAGTTAGTTCCAGAGGAATTTATAAATTTCCAGTTGAAATGGGCTTCAATAAAACCCATGACGACCTTCAGAGTTCTTCTTATGATGTGGAGTATTGCAGTTGGTCTAATCTTCCGGATGATGATTTTGCATTACAGGATGACAAGCCATGGGTAATTGGAGAATTTGTTTGGACTGGTTTTGATTACTTAGGTGAGCCAACACCTTATGATAATTTCTGGCCTTCTCGAAGTTCATATTTTGGTATTTTGGATTTGGCAGGTTTACCAAAAGATAGATATTATCTATATAGAAGCAGATGGAATACCAAAGAGGAAACTTTGCATATTCTCCCACATTGGAATTGGAAGGGTAGAGAAGGAGAGAAGACGCCTGTTTTTGTCTACACGAATTATGATTCGGCGGAGCTTTTTATAAATGGGAAAAGTCAGGGGATTCAAAAGAAAAATAATTCATCAAATCAACATCGCTACAGATTGATGTGGATGGACGTAGTTTATGAGCCCGGTGAAGTTAAAGTTGTAGCTTTTGATGAAAAAGGATCAGCGGTTGCTCAGAAATCAATCAAAACAGCAGGTGCACCTCATCATATCCTGTTAGAAGCAGATAGAACCACGATCACAGCTGATGGAGAAGATTTGAGTTTTGTCACAGCAACGATTGTCGATAAGGAGGGAATCCCAGTGCCAAATGCCACAAATAGATTGAATTTTGAAGTAAGTGGGGAGGGGAATTTTAAAGCTGTTTGTAATGGAGATGCTACATCTTTGGAAATGTTCCATCTTCCATCTATGAAAGCATTTAGTGGTAAACTGGTTGTAATCGTAGAATCAACAAAGCAGGCTGGAAATATTCAACTCAAAGTATCTGGAAAAGGATTAAGGCAGGGACAAATAAACTTATCGTCTAAATAATAATTTAAACGCTTGCTACACAATCTACTACACAGCTATTAAAAAACCCACTTTACAGAGAGTAGAGTGGGTTTTTGTGCGCTCGGAAGGATTCGAACCCTTCTTGTAAATATCTGATTATCAATATATTGTTTTTGTTATTTCAATATACTCCACGAATGACGCTTTGTCTTTTTTCACACTCCTTATAAAGTTAATTATAATACATAATGAAAGCAAAAAAAATAACATATTTTAGTCTTATAACTAGCTTGGAGGCTTGACCTTAATAAAGTTTTTTAACTCGTTTTTAAAGTCCTAACTGTTATTATATTAGATCACGAAAAAATTATTCTAAAATCTTTTAATCAAACAAATCTAACTTCGCAACAAAGTTTACGAAGATATGAAGGGTTGTGGATGATTAATTTTTTTTGACTAATACTTTCATGTTTTTGTGATAGGTAACAAGGGACTTTAATTGTGAATGCTTCAGGATTTTCCTTCATGAAATCCTGAAGTATTCACGTCCTCCATTTAATAGGAAATCATGAATAAGCGCATCCCGATACTAATATGGGATGTTTGGAAAGTATTGTCTTTTATCAAAGATTGGATAATTTGTGAAATCTTTTGACGGGTATGAATAATTTGATCTTCTTTCATAAAATCAATCAAATAAAGCTTCAACTACTGTTTTTTTTTTTTTT
>NZ_BMFD01000004.1:323192-403959 GCF_014637795.1 Belliella aquatica
TTATATTTTTGAAATAGAGGAAATAACGCATTTAGATCCCTTTAGCTAAATGTTTGGAATTCAAAAGCTGAGCGCTTACTTTTGTTAAAAAACTACGATGCGATTTTTAAGATAAACATCTTTATTTAATTAAACTTATATCCGACTATGCCAAAATGTGTTTGCATGAGTGCTAAATTAGAATGTTCCTTTGGTGCAGGACCTAAAGACATGGTAGTTCTTCCCATAGGTAGAACAATGAACGCTAAAACTAATCCTATAGCCACGCAAATGGATTTTGTTCCTTTTTTAAATATTCCTGCTTTTGGTCAGTGTAAGTCACCAGCTAATCCTATGAATTGGAAAATGGCTGGACCAGTGCCTGTATTTGTACCTTCTTCCTGTATACCTGTTCCTGTAATGCCTTGGAGCCCAGTTGCTAAAAAACTTAAAATTGGGGGTTTACCTGCTTTGTTGGAAACTAGTAAAACAATGTGTGTTTGGGCAGGATCGATTTCTGTTGCGAAACCAGGACTTACTAACGTTGAGGCAAAATAAGTTTATACACCGTTGAAAAGGTAAGTAATCCTTCTTAAGTAATCAAAGTGTTGAGCGCTTTTTGACAATAAGTAAATTTTTTGAGAAAAATTTCAATAGGAAATAAAATCTCAATGGGGACTATTTCAAAACTTTTGAGTTGGGTCCTAGCTCTTGTAAAGAAACTCTATTTTATACCAAAATGTGAAATACAATCACTTTAGAAATGATGAAGATAAGGGTTAGGCTAAATAAGTCTGAATAAATAACGGTATTTATAAAATTATAAAGTCGGGCTTTCAAATAGATTTTGGTAATGTATTTATTTTAAACAAAACTGACTTCACTACCAAGTTTAGGATGGTATGAAGGGTTATAGGTGATCAAGTTTTTGATCAATTCTTTCATGCATTTGTGATAGGTACCAAGGGAATTTACCTGTGAATGCTTCATTTAAAAGGAATTCAAAAATCAGCGCCATCCCGATACTAATATGTAGTTGTTGAATACTTATATTTGTTCATTAATTTTATTTGTTCACGTCTCGTGAACATGCTATATTTGTGAACATGAAAGAAAAAGAAATTTTAGATCATGCAATGCATACGTTCATTCCGCTTCTTCAAGGTAGTGGTCATTGGGAATGCCAAGAAAATAAAGAAATGGACGCGTACATAGATTTAGAAATTCCTCAGGGACATCTGAAGTTCAATGTGGAAGTGAAGCAGGAAGTAAGAGAGCATATCTTTAGAAGCCTTAAGGAATTAAATGATAAGTATCCCGATTTTCTTTTGGTTGCCTACCGGATTTATCCCAAATACAGGGATTTACTTAGGGAGATGCGTATTAACTATTTAGAGGCCAATGGAAATGCATTTATTCAAACCAAGGATCATTTCATTTTGATAGATAAGTTTCCAACACTCAAGGGTGCGGAAGTCGAGACTAACAGGGCTTTTACTAAGACAGGATTAAAAGTGTTTTTCAAATTGTTGATTGATGATCATAACCTTAATATTAATCAGCGAGAACTTGCGGATCAAGCTGGAGTAGCTTTGGGAAATATCCCTTTAGTCCTCAAGGGGCTAAAGACAGCCGGTTTATTGGTTAATAAAAATAAATTCAGTTATCAGTGGGTCAATAAAGAAAAGGCAATTATACAGTGGATCAATGGCTATAGGACAACTCTGAAAAATACATTGTACCAAGGAAGGTATAGGCTACCCAGGGATAAAGACTGGAAGAAAGTTGATCTGCCTACAGAAAAAACCAGATGGGGAGGAGAATCTGGAGCGGATTTATTGACGAATTATCTAAGGCCTGAAAAATTTATTTTATTCACAGATTTAAAAACAAATGATTTTATTAAGGGGACACGACTAATGCCAGATCCAACAGGTGAAGTTGAAGTTTTTGAAACCTTCTGGAAGTTAGGGAATGAAAAAGAAGGATGTGCTCCGCCATTACTGGTCTATGCAGATTTAATCATCAATGGAGATAAAAGAAGTCTTGAAATAGCCAAATTGATTGATGACAGATATCTCTAAGAGTTACAAAGAATTGGGTATTCCTTACTTTAAAGAAGTATTTGATTTGCTGGATGAAACATTCAAAGCAAGAGGAATTCCCTATTATCTAATAGGAGCCACAGCAATTGCATTGGAGCTTCTTAAAGATGGGATAAAACCTGCTCGAGGTACAAAGGATATTGATTTTGCTATCATGATTAGTTCTAAATCTGAATATGAAGACTTCATAAAAGATTTAGAAAAGAAAGGGTTTATAAAAGTGACTGCGCCTTGGACATTTCGCCACCCAGAGTTCGATATCGTAATTGATGTTATGCCTTTTGGTGAAATTGAAGAAAATTATACTGCTAATTTTGATCAACGTCAAACAGATCTTCATGTACTCGGATTAAAAGAAGTGATGTCTGAACCAATGCAAGTTTATGTTGAAGAGATAATGATAAACATACCTGCTCTACATGGAATAATTATATTGAAATTGATTGCATGGTCGGATAGGCCTGAGGAGAGAGAAAATGATCTCGGTGACATTCTTTTAATCATACCAAAATATTATATGTTGATGTGGAATCATATTTTGGATGATCACTTTGATTTGCTTGAAGACTTGAAGAGTGATGGAGAAAAAAGTCAACGCTTGATTGCTTCAAGAGTGTTAGGAAGAGAAGCAGCAATCATATTAAGAAAATCAGATCAAGTAAAAGAGAAGGTTTATGGGCTTCTGGAAGAAAACTTGTCAAAAGGTTTTGAATCTATTATTGCTAAAGATTGGGCAGTTAAATTAAATGAACCAATAGAATACACACTATCTCTAATGTATTCGTTTTTTAATGGGATCAAAGAGAGGATTTAATTTAACGATAAATTGAAGATTAGCATTCAACAAAGAGGATCATAAAATGGACCTCAAATGGTTTAAATAAACGTTTTTTGATTATTTTTTATCAGAGTTAAAGTTAAAATCTTACATTTTATAAATGTGATCTTTTGCGTTTTATACCTTCAATTAACTAAAATTTGAAGAAAATCAATAATGAAATGGAATGCTTAGGTAAGTCCTTTTTCTAAATAAAAGACCTGCCGATTGGATTACAGAATAAAGCATACTTTTGAAATCACCATTACTTTGACAAATGCTAAGGCTATGGAAACTGTCTCAAAACTTTTAGGTCATAGTTCACTCTAGGAGACTCAATATTATGCCAAAATACTGGACAAAAAGATTAATAAGGATATGTGATGAAGTTGAAAGGTAAGTTGGAGAAGCAGGAAAAAAGGTTATGATTTGTAAATGCATGTATTTTAAACAAAACTGACTTCACTACCAAGTTTAGGATGGTATGAAGGGTTATAGGTGATTAAGTTTTTTTTGACCAATTCTTTCATGCACCTGTGATAGGTGCCAAGGGACTTTACCTGTGAATGCTTCATGATTTTTCTACGTGAAATTCTGAAAAATTCACTTCCTCCATTTAAAAGGAATTCATGAATCAGCGCCAACCCGATACTAATATGGGATGTTTGGAAAGTATTGTCGTTTATTAAAGAATTGACTATTTGTGAAATCTTTTGATGGGTATGAATAATTTGTTCTTCTTTCATAATATCAATCAAATAAGGCCTGAACTTCTGCTGTGCGATAATAGTAAGTTCCTCCAATTTTCTTGGGCTTTAAAAGACCATTGATTCTCATGTTTTGAAGTGAACTTGCAGATACATTGAGCATTTTTCTCACTTCACCACTTTTCATCCATTCTTTGACAACTTTCTTTTTTGGAATGAAAAATACTTTTAAGTCTTCCAAGATTTGATGTCTTAACATTTCCAAATCTTCCTTTGTGATCAATTCAATTTTTGTCATCCTGTATTTATGAATTTGGAAGAACAATTTACTTTGTTGATTACATATTAATTCACCACTTTCCGACAAGTTGTTGAAAAATTTAAGGGACAGAAGGAGACCTATTCGATAAATAAAAGTGATACTTTTGAATTATTAACTTTTAAATTGGTTTTGGGTGATTTTTAATTTAGATCAATTTATGATTTAATAAATTAAAGCAAATGAGGTTTTGATCAGTAGAATTTTTTTGTTGAGTTTACAACAAGGACGCTTTATTTACAATTAATTTCAAAACACAGGAAAAGTGCCTCAAACTCAATCCTGTATCCTTTTCCCAACAATAAATATTGATATATTTGACAATGGGCAAAATGATATTTCAAGAAGTTTTATCCTTCGTGATGTATTTACTTCTGGCAGTTTTATGTTTACCAGTCTTTTTCATATTTCTATGGTTGACTGATAATTCTTCAACAATTTCAGAGATGTTTGTGTTACCTTATGTTTTGGTTGGCCTAGTAATTTTGTTATTGAATATTTATATAGGAAGGTGGCTACTTTTTGTTCTTAAATCTTTAAAATGATAAGAAAGGAATGATCCATAAAGTTGTGCCAGCAGTAATTGCTTCGTTGAATGAATACATTAGAAACGAGCTTAACCTTCAAGATGACATGGTGATCTTGACAAATCCTGTTGACATGAAAGGAAGCTTAAATACGCAAATAGATAATAAACTTTGTGTTTTTTTACAGCATTTGGAGGAAGAAAAGCTGATCAAAAATGGGGCGTATCAGGCTAATGCTGGAATGAACCCACCTATGCATTTTAATATTTATTTGATGTTTATTGCCAACTTCCCTGACCCCAACTATTTGGAGTCACTTCGTTTTGTATCAATCGTTTTGGAGTTTTTTCAAGGGAGTAGGGTATTCGATAGGAGTAATTTGCCATTGCTGTCAAATAATGTGGAGAAAATTGCCTTTGAATATGTAAATCTAGATTCAAAAGAGCTAAGTAATATTTGGGGAATGATAGGATTAAAATATATGCCCTCTCTGATTTATAAAATGAAATTGTTAAGCTTTACCAATAATCTCATTAGAGAAGAGGTTCCCTCAATTATTGGTCAGTCTAAAAAAAATATAATAAATAAAAAGTCTTTAGAGGATGCAGCCCGAGCAGCAATCAGTTTGAAAGATATCACATCTCAAAATGATACTAATTAGGATAAAATCAAATGGATATAAATCCCAATACATATCGTTACAAAAGTCAATATGAAGAGATTTTCTCTTGTGCATTTAGACATGAGTTCTATCCCGATCAGATATGTACAGACTTGATTATTGAGCCAAATTTCTCATCTAGACTTTTAATTAAGAACTATAAGCTTATATTCAAACCTTTCGTAGGCGGGTTCTCCCTTGCCGCGAATAAAGAAAATAGTTATAACAATGCTGTTTTTGGTGATTCCTTTGATCTTGATTTTGAATTTAGATTTAAAAGCCCTTATTTCTTCTCATTTACATCCCTAAATATCAATCCAGAAGTCAAATACTTTTTGAATGATGATTTTGAGACATTTATTCATTTTAGTGAAAACCTACAAGTGAGCGATAACAGTCTTGATAAGCCCGGTCTTGCGGGAATTCTAAGATTAAAACACACCAACGAGTTTGCTATTTTACCACGTCTAAAAGATGGTGTTTCTGATTATCAAATTAGAAATAAAGTGGTTCTTATGAAAACTAGATTGGTTAAGATAGTATTCATTTGCTATTCCTCTCTGGGTAATTTGGAACAGTTTGATGGATTGCAAATTAAAAATGAAGGAGAATTTAAAGGAAAGGTGTCTTTTGAAAACTTAGAGGTTGTAGAAACTACATCAGGCTTCCTTGCATATAAATTTATTTCTAAAGAATTGGTGCCTATGAAGTCTTTTTGGAATGGATATTTTGTTTTAGAAAGATCAAATCAACTAGGAACCTATAAAAAGAGCCTTCCGAATCCAAGACCTCAATCAATTAAGTTTGATGAGCATCACAATACTTATATATCAGAAAACTATGTTAAACTTTAAATTAAATCTATGGCAACTGTATTAGCAACCCCGGGCGTGTATATCGAAGAAAAAAGCGCCTTTGCCTCTTCAGTAGTACCAGTAGCTACGGCTATTCCTGTTTTTTTGGGATATACCCAAAAAGCAGCGAAGGGATCTAAATCCCTAAAAAATGTACCTACTAGAATTTCTTCTTTTGCTGAATTTGAACAATACTTTGGTGGAGCACCTAAAGTCAAATTCGAAATCAGTGCAGATGATACTAGTGTAACAGGTTACAAATTAGAGGTAGATCCATCTACCCGTTTCCTTTTGCATAGTGCAGTTAAATTCTTTTACTCAAATGGGGGAGGAAACTGTTATATCCTTTCTGTTGGGAATTATGAAGCTGGTATTCAAGCGAAAGACTTTAATGATGAGGCGACCGGTTCTGGGCTTCCTCAACTATTGAAGTATAATGAGCCTACCCTTCTAGTCATTCCTGAGGCAATTCTCCTTAGTAAAGATGAATGCTATTCGCTTCAACAGGCTATGCTTCTTCATTGCGGTTTCGCAACTAAAAACAGGTTTGCAATTCTGGATGTTTTTGATGGGAACAAAGAAAGATCTTATGATGATAAAGATGTTATCAATCAGTTTAGAGAAGGAGTGGGTTCAAATTTCTTACAATGGGGAGCAGCCTATTATCCTTTTGTTCAAACAACTATCGTTTCTTCCTCAGAAGTCAATTTTACTAATATCAACAATCGAACAGATTTGATTGAAATTCTTTCAAAAGATGTGAATGATGACTTGGAGAATGGAAAGATCAATGAAGCACGAGCAAATGCGATTAAAGATGAATTGGCGAAAATCGAAAATGCTTCTAGTAAAGAGGAAATAAGCTCAATTCAAGCAACGCTAAAAGTTGTAAGTCCAAAGCTAAATGCAGTATTAAGCGAAATTATTGAAAAGCTGAATTTGATGCCTGCTAGTTCAGGAATGGCTGGTATTTATGCGATGGTTGATAGCTCTATCAATGTAGCTAAAGCGCCAGCAAATCTATCTTTAGGCTCAGTGATCAGTCCTAGTGTCCAAATTACCAATACTACCCAAGAAGAATTAAACCTTCCATTGAATGGCAAAGCAATCAATGCTATCCGTTCTTTTCAGGGAAAAGGTGTATTGGTATGGGGAGCGAGAACATTGGATGGAAATAGTCAAGATTGGAGATACATTTCTGTAAGAAGAACAATGACGTTCCTTGAGCAAAGCATTAAAGCAGCTGCTGAAGGGTATGTATTTGAACCGAATAATTCTACAACTTGGTCTACTTTAAAAGCGACAGTAACAAATTTCCTACTGAATCAATGGCAATCAGGTATTCTTGCTGGACAAAGTCCGGAAGATTCTTTTTCAGTAGAGATTGGGCTTGGAACTACAATGACACCAAATGATATTCTAGATGGAATATTGAAAATGACCATTAAGGTAGCGATTGCAAGACCGGCTGAATTTATTGTCATTTCTTTTGAACAACAACAACAAAAATCATAATCAATTATCAACTAAAAATTAATAATTATGGCAGCACCAACCGCAGGAACAGGTGGAGAACAGGATCAGTTTTGGCCTTTACCTAAATTTTATTTCTCAGTGGATATCGGGGATCAGACCGATTTGCCTTTTCAAGAAGTTTCAGGGCTAGATATAGACACAGAGGTTATTGAGTATAGACATGGGAATAGTCCTGTGCATTCTACAATCAAGATGCCTGGCTTAATGAAATATGGAGATATTACGCTTAAAAAAGGCGTATTCACAACTGATAATAAGTTTTACGATTGGATTTCTAAAATCAGCTTAAATACTTACGAGAGGTTGACTGTTGTCATCCGATTGTTAGATGAGCAAGGTGAACCTAAAATGGTTTGGACACTTACCAATGCGTTTCCTAAGCAGATAACCCCAACTGATATGAACTCTCAAAGCAGCGAAGCAGCTATTGAAACAATCATATTTGCACATGAAGGTTTAAGAATTGAGGCAGCTTAAAGAGCTACAATTCTAAAGGCTGTCTATATATCTTCGTTGGTATTCTAACTAGCAAAGATTTTAGACGGCCTTTTTTAAATTAGATAAATTGATAAAATGGCAGACAAGCCGAAATACATAGATCCGCCTGTAGCTTATAACTTCGCCGTAGCATTTGGCTCAACCAAATATACTCCACTTGAAGATACTTACTTTAGTGAAATTTCTGGAATTGCTGCGGAGTTAGAAGTAGAAGAAAAAATGGAAGGAGGACTAAATGATTGGGTTTATCATCTTCCAAAAAAAGTAAAAAGAAGTAGAATAACGCTTAAAAGGGGTTTAGGTTCCATTAATTCTGAATTGATCAAATGGTGCTTTAAGAGCATTCAGTTTGAGAAGACGCAAATCAGTCCAAAGCAGATGATTATCTCCTTACTCGATAAAAACCCTAAAGAACCAAGAATGGTTTGGGCTTTCTATAATGTGATTCCAGTGAAATGGTCTATGGGAGATTTTAATGCAAAAGAGTCAACTGTTGCTATAGAATCTATTGAAATGGCTTTTTCAAGTATGGAAATTTTAAAATAGTAGGAATGGCAATTCATATTAAAGAATTAATTATTCGTGCGATTTGTAGTGATCAAAAAGATCAAAATGTAACTCAAGCTCCTTTAAAACAAAATAAAGAAGGGGCTGCTGAAAAACTAACTTATGCACAAAGAAAGCAAATTATTGATGATTGTACAGCTGAGGTGCTACATAGACTAAAAAGTATGAATGATTTATAATGAGTAAAGGTGCATCAAGACTAAAATTAAAAGCTTACGAAAAATTCGGAAATGGTACAGCCAGTTCACCATTAAGTGGTGGCCTGTATACATTACAAATGAACCCTGAACAAATTAATGTAGGTTTTGATCTTAATAAAACAGTTGAAGATGATGATGAACCTGCCTCAGCAGCAGGAATGCCCGTAAGTGATAAAAATAAAGTTTATAGCAGACAAAAAATCAGCCTTGAATTTATGGTTGACAATTCTGGTGCTATCCCCAATACTCCTGATGGACTTTCCTCGGAAAGTGCGGGAAAATCAATTAAAGATTCAATTGATTTATTAAAAAAAGTTACAATTAAACCTACTAGAGCCTCTCATAGACCCCCTTTCGTGGAGTTGGAATGGGGAACTCTCCACCTAATTGGAAAAATCAATGATTTTAGTGTAAAATATACACTATTCAATTCTGCGGGGGATCCTATTAGAGCAATTGTCAACTTGAGTTTAATAGAAGAAGTGGATGAAAAAGTTATCAGTAGGGAATTTCAAAGTCCAGATATCACCCGAATTATTACGGTTAAAGATGGTGATGTGCTCAGTTCTTTGTGTGAATCTTTTTACGATGATTCTAAGTATTATTTAAAAGTTGCTGCTTTCAACAACCTTCCTTCTTTTAGAAAATTAAAAATTGGATCTAAATTGGAGTTTCCTCCTTTAGAAAAATAGCCCCATATGTCTGGAAAATCACCAAATGATTCTTTACAATTACCGATTTCTTTTGAAATAAAGATAGGAGGTAAACCTTTGTCTAAAGAGTTGGTGGTTATGAAGATTTTTGTAAAATCTGAAGTGAATAAAATAGCCAGGGCTTCAATTTCAATTTTAGGGGGTAACTCTTACGAAAATGCATTTTTGGAAAGTGAAAATGTAGACTTTGAACCAGGTAAAGAAATTGAAATCGCTTTAGGTTATTCAGAAAAGAATACTCAAGTTTTTTCTGGAATTATAGTTAAACACAAATTAGATATCGGGCAGGGATACTTAAACTATGCGTCTCGAAGTTTGGTGGTTTTAGAGGCTGCTGATAAGGCCATTAAGCTAACAGTTGAAAAGTCATCAGAACTCTACGAAAAGAAAAAAGATAGTGATATCATCAATACTATCCTTTCAAGTGGAGGCATGCTGAAAAATGTAGAGGCTACGAAATTACAGCATGATTTTATTTCTCGATATGAAAGCACAGATTGGGAATTTATATTGAATAGAGCTAAAGCAAATGGAATGCTTGTTTTTAATGGTCTCAATAAAGTTATGATATCAACGCCCAAGGTTTCGGGGACAGAGAAAGCTGTATTGATTTATGGAAAGGATGCTTATAGTTTCCATGCTGAATTGAATGGATCAAGTCAATTTCAGCAACTTGAAGCCGTTAATTATGATGTTTTTAATGAATCTGAAGTTAAACAAAATGCCTCCGAACCTTCTCAATTAGATAAACCTGGCAGTATTGATGGTAAAAAATTAGGTAAAATAACTGCTCCAACTAGCTTGAAATGGCATGTGCCAGTCCCAATTCAATCACAAGAATTAAAATCTATCGCTGATGCGGTATTGATCAATGCAAGATTGAAAAGAATAGTTGGTGAAATAAGTTTTAGGGGGATGACGGATGTAACTTTAGGTGATCTGATGAAGTTTGAGGGATTTGGAAAGCTTTTTAATGGTTTGGTTTATGTAACAGGAGTGGAGCATAGAATTGAAAATGGAGAGTTTTTATCTCGAATTTCTTTTGGTTTGAAAGATGAATGGATGAATCAAATTCAATCTCCTACACCTTTTCTTGTAAAGTCTATTTCTGGTTTACATGTTGGAATAGTTAAAAAAATTGATGGTGATCCGGATAAAAAGAACAGAATCAAGGTGATGATTCCGAGTTTAAAGAACACAGGTGAAGGATTGTGGGCCATGCTAGGTCATGCGTATGCCGGAAATAGTTATGGCTCTTTTTTTATACCAGAACTTAATTCTGAGGTTATCATAGGTTTTTTAGGAGATGATCCAAGATTTCCTGTTGTTCTGGGTTCACTTTACAGCAAAATTAATAAAGCTAAAGAAACATTTACTAAAGAAAATAACATCAAATCAATTCTAACTAAAGGAGGAATAAGGGTGGAGTTTGATGATAAGGATAAGGCTTACAAGATATCAACACCCGGTAAAAATTCTATTCTTGTCTCTGATAAAAGTAAGGGGGTTGAAATTGAAGATCAAAATGGAAATATCATTCTGACTTCAAGTAAAGGCATTAGTATCACCTCAAAAAAGGATATTATTTTATCATCTTCGGGTAAAATTGAATTAAAGGGCAACAAAGGGGTATCGGTTTCTTCTTCTGCTGGGGATGTTCAAATCGAAGGGAAAAATCTAAGTGCTAAAGCCAAAGCCAAGGTTGAATTGAGCGGTAGTTCTGGAGCTGATATCAAATCTTCAGGAGTTGTGAATATTAAAGGTTCAATGATTAATGTAAACTGATGGATATGGAAAAACAGGGAGTTAGTTTATTCTCTTTTAATCATTTTGGTTTCATGAATACTCAGGGGATGGATGTAGCCACAATCCTTATTTTTTCATACAATAGGGGAATAAATGGTTTTTCTTTGACTTTATCTATTTCAGGGAATGCTGTCCAATGCTTGATTTTGGCCATGAATTCATTTTTC
Organism: Belliella aquatica; assembly: GCF_014637795.1. Taxonomy (GTDB): domain Bacteria; phylum Bacteroidota; class Bacteroidia; order Cytophagales; family Cyclobacteriaceae; genus Belliella; species Belliella aquatica. The sequence continues at coordinate 334,649 of NZ_BMFD01000004.1, forward strand.
ATATACTCAATAGCACTCAAAAAGACCTAAAAATGAATATGCTTAAAGACGAATTATCAATAAGTAAAGATCATTTTGGAGGTTAAGCGATAAAAATGGTTTCTAATAATGTTATGATGAAAATAAGAAGAGATGGCAGAAGAAAAGAGTTTTTTAGGTAGAGGTTGGGGATTTCCAGTTACTTTTAATAGTGAGCTTGGAAAGGTTAATATGGTGAGCGATGCTTTGGATATCAAACAAAGTTTGGAGATCTATTTGAATACAAAGAGGGGAGAAAGGCTTCTTCGATTAAATTATGGAACTGTCCTGCAAGATCATGTTTATGATATGGCGGGGACGGATAACTTAAATTACCTCTGTGAAAGGCTGAAAAATGATCTCAGAATTTATGAACCAAGAATAATGGTACATCATGTGGATGTTGATGATGATAGAATCAATGAAGGCTTAGTTCACTTTAAAGTAGAATATGAAATACAAGCGTCAAATGTACGTGACAATATAGTTTATCCTTTTTACATCCTTGAAGGTACCAACATACCTGAATAATAATTTGAATCATCAAGTAAACTTTGTTCGAGATATAAACATGAAAGTCAACTCAAATCCTTTAGATACGCGCTATTTTCTGCCCGATGAACGGACTTTAAGTGATTTTTTGAAATTTATAAATAGACTTTCAAAAGAAATTAAATTTTTTGATGATCAGCTTAACCACAAAGGTGATTGGAGCAAGTTTTTTATTTCAGACGAACTTTTTCTGCTTGCTGAAATTGAAAGCTTCGATATCAAATCTGCGGAAAGAGAAAAAACAGAAACGCTTCTTAATTTTGAGAAAAGTGAAAATGATCAAGAAAAAGCAATTTTAATCACTCGTATTTTTGATCAAATAAAATTCATGCTTAAAACTATTGATGACTGGTATCTGCTTGCATCAAAATACAATAAGCAAAGGGAAAGTAGCACATTAGAAACGGAACTAGTAGCCGCTATTAATTACAGGTGTAAGCAAGTATATTTTCAAGTCTTATTGCTTTCTAAAGAGCTACAAGAACTTGGCAGTCCTTTAATCCTTCCTGTGGATGACCTGCAGTTAAATAAACTTTGGTCTGGTCAAGATCAGGCTCTGAATAGGCCTGGAGCAGGATGGGGAGCAGAAATTTTAGAATTAAATTATGTTTTGAAGCAGCTGCTTCTCTTACATCGCCCTGTTCTAAAAACGATTGTTAATTTAGTTGAAAGGTCGAAACAGCTGATCCATGTGAATTTGTCACAAAAAGATGATCATGAGCCTCATGTTGGTCTTCTTTTAACTTTTTTTGAATTGTTTAAAAAACTTCAAGATGAGATCAATACTGTTCCGGATAGATTGATGTCATATTACTTCGAGGAAATCTTGGGACAAAGAATACTGGATCAAGTGCCTGATACCATACTTTGCTATGCTAGAGTGGATCCTGATGCTGAGGAAATTTTTATTCCGAAGGACGTTAAGGTATTAGCTGGACAAAATCAAGATGGACAAGATATTAAATATGAACTTGAAGACAACTTAAGAGTTTCTAACATCTCACTGAATAACCTTTTCACGCTCTTCATTTCGAGAAATAAATTAATAGACCCTGGTTCTGCTTTCCAAACTGTCAATGGAATTTATTCTAAGAATATCAATCCAAATGAACTTATTGAACCATTTTTAGCACTTGGTGAAGAACAGCGGTTTTTAAGTAATGAATCCAAAACAATGAAGGAAGTGGAAATTGGTTTTTCCATTTCTTCACCAACATTAAGACTTCAGGGAGGATCGCGCTCTGTTAAAATTGATTTTCTCTTCGAGAAGGAAAGCTTCCAATATTTTTTAGCCATGCTGATGTCTGTCTCTAAAACACGGAATCAATTACCCGAGGAGATATTTCATCAAATCTTCTTGGGATCACTGAATCTTACTTATTCAAGTCCTACTGGGTGGACTGAAATTAAAAATTATGAGGTCATTCCACCACTAGATTGGAATCAAGATGGTTTTCAACTTTCATTTACCTTGGGACCTTCTTATCCTTCGATGAGTCCATATGTAGAAGAAGTTCATCAGGATAATCTGTCACTCAAACAGCCTGTGTTGAAAGTCCTTCTTCAAAATCAAAGTGTATTTCATCCTTATTCTTTCTTACAATTTTTAGAATTGGAACAAATAAAGATTTTAGTAGATGTTCAGCAATTAAAGACTTTAAATCTTTTCAGTAGCTATGGGCCTCTAGACCAATCAATACCATTTGATTTATTTGGCCCTACACCGAAGGTGGGTAGCTATTTGCTTGTTGGAAATGATGAGATTTTTAGTAAAGATTTGGAAACCTTGAAAATTGGATGGACGCATCATGGCCTTCCTTTGGAAGGGGATATGAAGGCTTACTTCAAGGGTTATCCTTATGGAATACAAAATGAAAGCTTCAAAATGAAAATTCAGGCTTTGTCGGACTATAGATTTATGCCAAAAGATCATAAGAATGCTATTTCAGTAAACTTGTTTGAAGAAAATAATGGGAATGTTTCTGATAAAAGGCTTATTGAGCTTTTCGACCTTTCAAAATTAGAGATCATTCCCCAGTATGATTTTTCTTTTGAAGGGGATGCTGATTTTTCAGTAGACCAAATGACAGGGTTTTTAAAAATAGAACTAATAGCTCCTTCAATAGGATTTGGTTTTGATGTTTATGCGGATGTCTATAATAAAAGTTTAACTCAATCTACTAATAAGCAGATTGATAAGCCTAAATCTGGATTTTCTTTTGAGGCTCCTGAAGAACCTTTCTCTCCGATGGCTAAGGATTTTTTTATTGATTATAGTGCTTTATCGGAAATTAATTTTATGGGATCAAGATCCTTTGTCAACATTGCTGATAAACAGGAAAATTTTATTCAGATTCATCCATTTGGCAAAAAGTTTTTACTCAAGAATGGTTTAGTTTTCGATAAGGGCTTACTGCCTTTTTTCGAACTTCAGGGTGCTTTATTTCTTGGTTTTAATGCTAAAAAATTCCCTGATGAATTAAGTGTTTTGTTTAAAATAGGGAAAAATGAAAATTGGTTTCATGGAGAAGCTCCCAAGCTTGATTGGTTTTATTTAGCCCACGACATTTGGAAACCATTTAAAATAGAGGATGTTTTGTTTGATGGAACATATGGTCTTACTAGATCGGGTATAATCTCTTTTAAGGGTCCAAAGGATATTAGTTTGGATAATTTGGTGATGCCTAAGGATTGTTATTGGATCTGCTGTAGGACGAAGGATAATTCGGAAATAGCAAGTTTAATTTCAGGCATTTATTTGAATGCATTCTCCGCGAAAGCCATATTGGAGGAAGATAAAATTCATCAGCCTGTTTTACCAGCTTTTCAGGTGCAATCTTTTGAACCGCAAGTCCAAGGGGTTTTAGAAATAATTCAACCTATTGCTTCTGAAGGAGGAAAAGCTGAAGAAAGTAAATTGGCCTTTTATAAAAGAGTGAGTGATAGCCTTAAGCATAAGTTTCGAGCAGTTACCAAATGGGATATTGAAAGTATGTTGCTTCAAGAATTTGATTGGCTTGGATTTGTCAAAGTCTTTGGCAATTTTGGTTTTGAAGGTTTTGTGGATGTTGGATCAATTGTAGTTGTTGGAGTTCCGAAAATAGAAGAAAAACAGCGCTTTTACCTCCCAAAAATGAATCCTGGCCAAATCAAAGACTTAGAAACTTATCTTGGGAAAATAGTGAATCCATTTGCTACATTCAAGGTTATCAATCCACAATACGAGTACTTATTGATCAAGGGTAAAATAAAATTTAATTCATTAGATACAGGCCTATTATTTAAGAAGCTCTATCAAGAGTTGTTGGAAAAAACTTGCCCCTGGTTTTACCAAGATTTGTCCTTGGTATTTACCTACAGAGATGCCAAGCGATCCCAAATTCTAAATTTGATAACAAATAGATCTTATGTGAAGTTTTTTACCAGTTTCTCTCTGGTACATATGTACCAAAATGAAAATGGAGAGTTCTCTTTTGTAGATGGTGCCTTGATAGAAGATGGTATGGAGAAAGTAGATATCGGTAAACCTTGGTCAATTTTGGTTCCTTATCCATTGAAAAGAATTGAATTGATAGAGGAAGAAAAATACATGACTCCGGAACCTTTTGATTTTGAAGATTTAGTACTTGGTGAAAATCTGATTATCACTTCTGGAAATATTGATTCTACTATTGAGCCCTCTGTAAAACTTGAAGAAGTTGAGGATGAAGAGATTTATCATTTTAACTTTAATATTTAGCTATGACATTATTAAATAGACAATCTTTATTGAATTATTTTAAAAAAGGAACTGCTCCTTCTGAAAGGCACTTTGCTGATTTGATAGAATCTACCGTCAATATTGTTGATGATGGAATATCTCGAGAAGGAGAGAATGGGTTTAGAATTACACCAATAGGTAACTCTAACAAGTTGATTTCTTTCTATAAAAATTTCAAACAAATAAAGCCAGAATGGAGCATCAATTTAGATAAGGAGAAAGTAAATGGTTTGAGCTTTCAACAGGAAGGGGAAGTACCTTTATTGGTCCTAAAAAGTGGTGGCCAGGTGGGCGTGGGTGTGGATAATCCTAAAACCAAGTTAGAGGTAAATGGAATAGTTACTTCTAAAGGTAGAATTGGATCTCTTTATAGTGGTCAAGTTCCAGGTGATGGAAAGTGGTATGATGTCATTGATAAAATCAAAGAACCCTGTGCTTTCGAATTGATGTTTCGGATTGATGGAGCACAAGGCAGTGGACGGTACGCATTGGCTCATGTAATTGCAGTAAATACATTTGGTGGTAAAGCATCCAATGGCGCAATTAACAAAACAGGCGCTTATTATGGGAGTTTTTTCAATAGGCTTAAGTTTCGATGGACTGGGGATTTATACGACTATGCACTGCAAGTCAAAACAGCAAGGCATTATGGATTAGATCCCAAAACAGGGGAACCTTACCCAATTCGTTTCAATGCGAGTGACTTGCTCCCTTTTTAACTCTTTAATTTCTTAACTCCTTTATATCCGTGTCAAATTTTATTCCTTCAGAACATACCGATAAAACTATTTTAAGATATGACCTCTTATTTGAAGAGGGGCTAAAACATGCGCAAAAATTCTCGGGTAAAATTTGGACGGATTACAATTACCATGACCCGGGCGTCACTTTTTTAGAGTATTTATGCTATGCATTGACTGACTTAGGATACAGGACTGACTTTCCTATTGCAGATCTCTTTTTGTTTGGTAAGGATGATTTCAATAATGTAAAAGAAAATTTATTATTTGGTCCTGCAGAAGTTTTTAATTCTTCTCCGTCAACAATCAATGATTACAGAAAACTTATTATTGATAGGATCAAACTTGTTGCAAATGCTTGGGTGATACCAATCAAAGATCATAGAATGGGTTTGAAAGGATTATTTGAGATTTTTATTGAATGCAGTGAAGACTTGACTGATTTAGAACTTCAATATTTAAAAAATGAGGTTACTGATTTGTTTCATCAAAATAGATTGATTGGTCATGACTTGGAACAAGTATGGATTCTTAAAAAAGTTTATTTGAGCATTGAGGCAGAAATCAGTATTGAATCGGATGCCTTAGGAGAATTGGTCATGGCTAAGATCTATACAGCTTTGGACAGCTATATCAACCCTCAAGTAGAACTTCATGATCCAATTAAACTTTGGAAAGAAGCTGGTTATGGAGCTGAGCAAGTCCTCAATGGACCTTTACCTATGTTTGGTTTTATATTCGATCACGAGTTGACTCCTAAAATTGAAGCCATTTACATTTCTAGAATTAAAGAGTTGATTTTGGAAGTTGAAGGGGTAAAGGAGATAAATCAGCTTGTTCTTCTTAAAAATGGAATACCTGTTTTTGATAACTTTGTCCGTTTCTCAAAGGATGAATTTCCAAAAATCCAATACTTAGATGAACTAACTGATACTTTTCAAAGTTTTATTCATCTTCTCAAGAATAACGTTAAATATGACATTGACCCCATCATTACCAAGCAACTGATTACCTCTGAAGGGGTATCTGTTAATCAATATTACCACCAAGAACTGAGGTATGAGGAAAAGCTTCCTGAAGGGCGATTTTCATTAGAAGAGCTCCGTAAGCATTATCCAATTCATAATGAATTGCCTGAATTGTATGGCGTAGGGAAATTTGGAGTTTCAAAAAACTCAGGTAAAGTGCTACAATCTTCTACCTATCAGGTATCTGCTTATTTATATTTCTTTGAACAAATGATGGCTTCATACCTTGCTCAACTTTCTGGACTTAGGTTTTTGTTCTCTACGCGTGACCTGAAAGAAAGCTATTATAATCAGATACCTCTTGAAATCCCACTCATTCAAAATATTCTTCCTGACACCTCTGATTTTTTAAATGTTCTCCACCAATGTTCACAAATAAGCGATGATTTTGTGGAGAGGAGAAACAGACTGCTAGATCATTTACTAGCGAGGTTTGGAGAAAAAATTGATGAAACAAGTTTGAAGAAAATTTATAAATCGGCTACTCTTGATGGACAAGAGCACTTCAATTTGCCGATTATCCAAACAAAGATGAGCTATTTAAATGAAATCATTGAGATAGGTAGGAATAAATCCAAAGCTTTTGATCTTAAAGGAGAACAGGTATGGGATGCTGAAAATATTTCTGGTCTTGAGAAAAGAATAGCCATAGCACTCAACATTAAAAATTATCAAAGAAGGTATTTATCTGCTCCTTTAAAAACACTTTTTACAAAAAAATCAGAACCAAAAGACAAGGAATTGAAATGGATGCTTCAAAGTCTATCGTTTGAAGAAGGGGAATTTCAAGTTTATAAATTACCCCAAGAAGCTTATCAGAATAGGATGGTTCATTTCTACGGGAAGGGTTTGAGATTTTTACAAGAAATATTTCAAATTACCTCAAACAAAAAAAAGATTTATACCCGCTATTCACCAAATGAAGACATGCATTACCTCATGATGCAACAAAGTGGTATGAATACTCCATTTATCTTATATGAATCCTCAATTTCAGAAGATTGCATCATTGCCAAGGCAAAGATAATTGATAAATTAAACGATTTGGATGAGCAATCTGAGGGTTTTCATATGCTTGAGCATATCCTTCTGCGCCCGCTAGAACCTGTTTCTTTTATTTTCTCTTTTTTAAATTTTGAGGGAGAAGAATTTATAGAAGGTTTATATCCTGGTGAAATGGAAGAGCAAAAATCATTGGGAGAAGACCTTTTAAGCTACGGAATAGATATTGATAATTACAGTATTGTTGAGCAGGAAAATACAAATACTTATGCGGTTCTTATTTATAATTATAAGCATGAACCTTTTGCCAAAATCAAAGGAACTTTTAATTCTAAACCTGGAGCAAAAAGAGCAATTGACAATGCAATGAATTTTTTCAATGCCCTGAATGTTCAGGCGCTTCTGCCAGAAAACTTTATGGAAGTGAATCATATGGGTGGGGCGGGGCATGGATTCCCTCAGAATTTTCCATTTTCTGACACATTAAGTTTTATTTTCCCAAATTGGCCAGCACGTTTTCAAAAAAATGATTTTAAAAAGTATTTGGAGAAATTAGTTGCTGAACATGTCATGGCCCATCAAGGAGTGAAAATATACTTTTTGAATATGATAGAAATCGAACAGTTTGAAGAGCGCTACCATCAGTGGTTATTTTTGAAGAATCAGGATCAGCAAGACCTAAAAAAAATTGATGGATTAGCACTTCAACTGATTCAACTCTTGCAAGAATTTAAGTCAATCAATTTTACTTCAGGGAATGACTGACAGCTTGATAGATAAATTGGTGTTTGAATTAGGAATTGACCAAAGATCAGATTTTGATATTCTAGTGAGTCAAATTCCTGATGCTGTAGTGGATCAACTCAGTGAATTTATAGATCAACAACTTGCAGTATTTAAAATAAGTGAACAGGATCTACTCATCAATAAATTAGAAATAGATTTAGGTACGCTTAGTTTAGACGATTTTTCAACGAACCTGCTCGATAAATTTAAGAAAGCATTTATCATTGCTCTTCAGAAATTCCTAAAATCTAATTCAGGTCTTCAGTTTTCAAAGGAGGAATTGCCATTTATCTTGATACAGTATTTTTTGTATCAGGCTGTGATGCCTTGGTGGGTCAATACCAAATCAGTTAATAGCAATGTTTTTTTTCAACAAGCCCTACAAAAAAACCCAAAGAGGCTTTTAAAGGTATTAAAACAGTTGCAAAGGCAGCCACTTTTAAGAAAAAGATTTATTGAAAATATAAAAGAAGACTTTCTTTTAGAGGTCTTTTTTGCGACTCGGGGTACAAATCAATTGCCCGTAAAAAGTGAAATGCGCTCTATTCAATTCTTTTTGAAAAGAAGATTTAAGCATCTCAGTACCCATCAAATAGGCATTCTTTTTAAGAAAATATTGCTTGATTTTATTTTTTATCCATATGAATTGAAGGATTCTAAAAGTTTATTCTTTGTATTAAGTAGAAGCATTGACAATAATGTACTTGGGAATGAATACTTGAGTAATCATAAGAGTTGGTTTCCTAGTAACTCAGGTATTTTATTTCAAAAGGAAAATCTACTTGAAAACAATTCAGCTCGTCATCGATCAACTTACAAGCAGGAGAATTTGAGAGGAAGTCTATTGCTTAAATTTTATTTTTATCTTGAAAATGGATATTCAATTCCTGAAAGAAGGGCGTCAGCTTATAAATTTCAAAATTTCAACACACTTTTCGCGTATTTATTAAAAGATAACTTAGAAAATATTGTTGATTTTTTACGTACCCATGGAAAAAATCATTCCATCAAGAAAAGGTTTTTAGAATCTGTTTCTCAAGAACTTCTTGGTAAATTATTTTTGTTAGTTGCTCCAGAGAAAAGAAAGTTATTACAATGGGTACTTGCTGTATTTGAAAAAGTTCAAGAAGAATATAAACCTATTAACCAGACTTTTATTCAAGTAAGAAAGTCTATTAATGAGATCACTTTTGAACTTTTCTTGAATAAGAAGATCAATGCTATTTCTGATTCCAATTATTTGCGCTTTTTATTTAAGCAAACCGCGAAGAAGTATGGTATTCAATACAATAGATTGCTTTTTTATACTTTAAAAGCAATTGATACAGGAGGGAATAAATACAAGTTGAATAACTTTCATCAAGTGTTGATGGGACTCTATCATATTGATATTTTAAAAGATAGAGCGTCAAGTTTAATTCTATCTCCTTTTTCACCTCAGATCTATTCAGGTATCGTTGGAAATGATTTCAAAAATAAGGATGTTGTCTTCAACTTATTTTTGGAATTGTACAAAATGAAATTTAAAAGGAGCGATTCAAAAGTCGTTGATTGGCTGAGGATAAATGTTCAAGGCAGTAGGCTCGGCGAAACCAGTAACTTGATTGAACTTTGGGAAATATTTGCTGCTAAATTTAATGTCCAAAAAGAGGGATTGCTCATCCCACTCTTGATTGCACAAGGTCAAAATTCTAGTCTTGACCTCACAGAAAGTTCTTATAATAAATTAAAGAGGCAATATAAACTCAAGGGAGCTTATCGAAATAGGAAGTCAAAAATTAATGAATTGGTCTCTTCCTTACAAGCTCAAAAGCATTTGATTCCAAAGAAAATATTGCTTGAGATTTTTCAACATTTGCCAGTTGACTTTAAAGGAGATAAGCTTACTTTTTTAAAATCAGTAAACTTGATAAATCCCAAATTGACTTCCTTTATGGAGGAATATATCCAATGGTTAGGTCAAACTACTCAAAGTCATGGTTTGGTACACCAGCAGAACAAGGTTTTCAATTGGTTATTTTATCAAATTCTACTTGCTCCTCAAAGAAAATATACTTTAGCTAGCTTGCAGGAATGGACGCTGGAGTTCTTAAAAATTGCTGATTTGTCTATAAAAAGCACGTCTAACAGGATTATACAAGTTGATGGTAAAGCGAATCAATGGAGAAATGCAGGAGAGCTTAAGCCTTTTCGTACAACGAAAATGGCTGATCCTTTAAGCTATAAGCAGCCTAATTTAGTAATCGCTCGCTTTTTTCATTTGATTGGAAAGAATGAGATTTATAGCTTTTTTCCTGATGCTTATAAATTCAATGAACAAAGTCTATTTCAGCTGCTCCTCTCAAAATATGCAATAGAATTTCTATTGACTCTTAAAAAAAATCAATTCAATGTAGAATTGAGAGATTATATCTTAATTCAAGCTCCCAAATGGTTGAAAAGAGACTTACTCTATTTTTTAGACGCTCATCATCAAAAGCTTCAGTTTCAATTATTAGAAGAGATTTTAAAGAAATTAGCAACTCTTCAATGGATAACGCTAAAGGGTGAGGCTTTAAGGCTTTTTTTAGAAAAGATTTTATGGACTAGCATTCTTGGAACCAAGGAATTAGACTATCAAGATTTGTGGGTTCTAGTATTGGATAAGGCTGCTACTGATAGGCTTTTTTCTGATCAATTTTGGAAGGATACTGATTTATTTGAAAATTTTTCAGATCATAAAAAGGGTGACGTGATGCCGCAAAGCAGCAAGGAGTTGAAAATCTTGAATCAGCAGGGTTATCTTTCCTACTTTGCTGCTTTTAATCCGAATGTGAAAGAAATAGAGCATGCTATTCCTGTTTTTGAAAGTTTGATCAATAAATCTGTTTTTCCAAGTGCTCATATATTTGAAGGCAATGAGATTAAGGATTATATACGGTATATCAATAGGTTGGTGATTGAAAACAAGTTGGCCTTGGTGAGCGTACTAAAAAAAACCGATTCTAATCCACTCCTGCATCATTTCCTTCAATTTTTAAATACACAAGCATTGAAAATAGTGCTTGTTGAAGCATATCAACAAGTGAATGTTTTTTTACCTATAAAACAAATTCATTCAATTCTGAAGTATTTTAAAGTATCAGATCCGCAAAAGCAGCATCTTGTATTTGCTGAGCTAATTGTTAGAATCACGGATAAGAAAAATGCTTATTTGTCTCCTATTGAGACGATTTCAAGTATTCTTGTTTTTTTATTGGATCAAAGGATTATCAGTAGAGAACAATTTACACTTCGAATGAATTGGTTGGATTTCTTTGAAGGTATTGGATTTACACCCTCAGAAGAAGTCTTGTTTCTTGCTGAATTGAAAAAGCAACACTGGTTTAAGCCTGAGTTTGATTCTATGCTTACATCTAAGGGGAGAAGAGTTGGTGATCTATTTTCTCCTGTTAATTTAGATTTTATCTATTTTCCAAATTCGTTTGGTATAAGCCACTACCAAAATTTTTTCAAAAAAGCGATTGCACAAGAATTCATTTTAAAAAGTCACCAACCGATTTTGGCAGCATGGGAAGCTTTTGCGGTGAGGTTCAAAGACAAAGTTTATTTTCAGAATATTCTTCAAATTTATTTCTTTAATAAACTTTATCTTGTTTCTCAAAGTCATGCTTTTAAAGCACAGTTTGTTTATACGTTTATGAATAAATTAATGAAGAGCGAAAATCAATTGACTACTTTTTTCTCTAGGTTAGCAAATGAGCCTTCATTGATCGCTGGAATTCCTTTCATCAGTCTTGAAACGAAGCGAGGAACACTAGCAAACAAATGGTTTCAAATTTGGCATTTGGAAAATAAAAATGAACGTTTGTTGCTGGGTAACTCAAAAGACTTTTCTGAATATTATATTCATCTGCTAATCAGCAAAGGACTTAGGTTTTTTGAGGAACAGGAAAGTCTCCGAAAAATCACCCCAGAAATAATTGAAGAAATAAGGTCTATACCTCTTAATAAGCTTTGGTCTTACGATTTTCATGAGGATTTTTGGATGGATTTATTTTCTATCAAATCTGAAAGTGAAATCTTTGGTTATTTTGTCAAAGGACCTGACCCTTATTTGCGACAAATAAAAGGACAAAAAGTGCTGTCTATTTGGCTTGAGCAGTATTTTAATAAGCAAAGTCAAACAGGTGCTGTTGCGTTTTTAAATCTCTTTCAAAAGAACTTTTATTCTAACACAATAAATTTTGAAAAGAAGGTATGGTCTTTTTTTAATGAATTTTTATCCCTGCCCCAAGGGAAGAAGACTTATCAAGAAATCTTAAAATTAAAACATGAGGAGTTAGACATATTTGAAACTAATGCTCCAAATTTATTTAAAAGTTTGCGTACTGTAACTTTTGAAAACCAAAAAAAGCTGGAATTAGATGAAATTCTCGAACGCTTCCTAAGTGATGGTGTACTTCCTTTTGATCAGATTAGCTTGAAAGATTTAGGAAAAGCGCTTTCAACTACAAAAGGCAAATCATTAAAAAGGTACAGATTGTTGATTTTTAGTGCATTGCAATCAAATTTTGGGAGGAAAAATATCATTAAGTTATTGAGTCATTTGGATGAAGATTGGTATTTTAAACTCATTCATCCAAAGCTTCCTGTCGATTTAGATTTTTTGAATAGAAATATTAGAAATAGACTCAATAAGAATCTTTTTGCGAAGCTGCGCATTACTCAAAAGCTTGATAGGTTAATTTACATCACAGATATTTGGAAGACTTTGAATCTACATATAAAGCATCCTGTAGAGATTCTAATTCCTGTCGTAGAAAATTGGATTAAAGAGGTAGATCCCGTTTTAGTTGCAAAAGTTTTTAACCCTAATGAAGCCAAATCTGAATTATTCGCTTTGTTGATGAATGCTAGCCAGAAGATCAAAAGTATTTTAGATGATCTCGAGGAAGAAACTGTGATGTTAAAAGTGGAAGAAAAATTGGATATTGAAGAAGTAGACTACGGGGAAGGGGTAACGATTGCGAATGCGGGATTAATTTTATGCTGGCCCTTTTATGGTAGATTCTTTTCTGCGCTTGGAATGGTTCAAAATGGAGAATTTAGTGGAGAAATTATGGAAGAGAAAGCCATACAGCTTCTTCAATATATAGCAACTGGAAAGGTGGAGTCTGAGGAATGGAATCTTACTTTAAATAAAATTTTATGTGGTGTAAAGCCTGATTTTCCGGTATCTCCTACCTTAGAACTCTCCATAGAAGAAGAGGAACTCTGTGAGAAACTGATCAAGGGGACAATCTATAACTGGGAAAAGATTAGAGGAACCAAGCTTGAAACTTTTAGAGAGACTTTTTTAAACAGAGAAGGTAGGCTTTTTGAAAAGGACAACAGGTGGGAGTTGATCGTTGAGAAAAAAGCTTATGATGTTCTATTGGATACACTACCTTGGAATATTTCTATGATTAATTTAAGTTGGATGAAGAAGAGACTAACAGTTCAATGGCAATAAAAGAAATTAATGAGTTATTTGTTCAACCTATAGTAGAAGATCTCAAATGGTTGAAAGCTGTTATTGATTGGAGAATGCGGACTTACTTTGATGATTCGTCTGTAAGTCTGGACCTACCTGAACCTCCTGAACTAGAAGGTAATGATTCTCCTTTTTATAGATTTTTATTAGAGAATCAGCTGGGTAGAACTGAGCGTATCGTTCTACTCATGAGTTTGGCGCCTTTACTTTATCCACAGATTTTTGACTGCTTTTTTATTCAGAATAAATCCATTGGGAGACAATTCTCAGAATTTGGTGGATTAGAATCAAAATCAGGAACAGGATTTAAACCGACTTTAGAAACGGTTCATTTTGTACTTCATGGCAAGGATATCATGAGACGGGTTGATTTGTTTAATATATTTTCCAACAGTCACTTTTTGGTGAAGAATCAATATTTGCTGATGCAGGAACAACATGCTTTCCATTCTTTTTGGTCAAATCCACTTACGATCAACGAGGATTTTTTCTATCACCTGGTCTCTGGAGTGGCAGTTAAACCTAGATTTTCTGCCGACTTTCCTGCAAAAGAATTAAATTCTCCAATAGAAATCGATGAATTAATCTTATCGAGTCACTTAAAGGATGAATTGGCAAATATTTTAACATGGATGCAACACCGTGAGGAAATTAAATCCAATTCACTGTTATCTAAAAGTTTTAAAAAGGGCTATAAGGCTTTGTTTTATGGGCCACCTGGAACTGGAAAATCATTGACGGCTGCAGTTTTAGGTAGTCAGAGTGCTTGTCCTGTTTATAGAGTAGACTTATCTAGGATAGTTTCTAAATACATTGGCGAAACTGAGAAAAATTTATCTAACTTATTTGATAGAGCTGAAAATCAGCATTGGATTCTTTTTTTTGATGAGGCGGATTCTCTATTTTCCAAGCGTACAGAAATTAATGATTCAAAAGATAAATATGCAAATCAAGGGACTTCTTATTTGTTGCAGAGACTTGAGGAGTTTGATGGTTTGGTTATTTTAGCCTCCAATTTAAAACCTAACATAGATCGTGCTTTTTTAAGAAGGTTTCAATCCGTTATGTATTTTAGTTTGCCTAGTTATGAAGATCGAGTCAAAATGTGGAATAACGCATTGAAAAGCATCACTTTTGCCAAAGATTTAGATGTACATACATTAGCTGAAAAGTATGAAGTCTCAGGTGCTGCAATTAACAATGCTACGCAATTTGCATGGTTAATAGCCAAAAAGCATTTGAGGAACGAAGTTTTGAAAATTGATTTGGAGGCTGGACTACTTCGGGAAATGGCTAAAGAAGGAAAATCAGTAAAATAAATTACTTGATTAATAGAAAATGATACGGAGCTGAGTTTGAATTTCAAGCTGAGATTTAAAAATTTCAATAACACATTAGTGATGTTTGACCATTATTATTATCCTGTAGCGCTAGAGAAAGAGCTTAATAAGCAGCTTGAAATGTTCCAATACCAAGCTCAAATGTTGGTTGATGGGCAAGCTTTCTTAGACTTATCAAATAAAATCATCAAAGCACAGGTTCGTGGTAAATACTTCGAACTAATTATTCTATTGCCAAAAGGTTATAGGACGCTAGAAAATGCAAATTTGATCCATAGAATAGCCAATGCTGGGGCAAAGGTTGGTGTTTTAGAGGTCTCAACTTTTGATCCAGAAGTGGAACAATTTTCTATTTTTGATAGTAAACTATTCTTCAGCAACAGATCGGTAAATCGGGAAGAAGATTTAGATCAATTTTTTATTAAAAAGCGTCATGATTTTGACTTAATCATGAATGCATGTAAACAAATATCCTCTTTTTCAGATGCTCCCAAAATTACTTTTTCGGCAAATAAATATTTTGTCTATAGAGGAGATGAAGTGAAGCTTTCTTGGAAGGTAGAAAACTCTAATTCAGTTTTCTTAGATCCAGGAAATAAGAGCGTAGATCCTCATAGCGAGGAGACTTTATTTATCCAAGATGATTGCTTGTTTACAATTACTTCCAAAAATGTAAAAAGTAAAACTTCTTTGTCTATTTTTATTAAATGCTATCAAGACGAAGATTTAAAATTAGTGGTGTTGGTATTCAATAAGGAGTTAGGAGAATATATAAAAATAGATCCTGCTGCCACAAATGAACCAACTTATGCGGTATATTTTAATGATTTGGTGAGGATTGAGTGGGTGTGTAAGGCAAGGTCAAAGTTATTCGAAGCAAAAATGGGTAAATTAGATAATATTGGATTTTATGATTTCATTATAGGTGAATCCATTGCTCTGAATTTTGAACTGCACGCAAATAATGAAGTTGTCAATAAAAATGTCACCATTCAACCTATAAAAGTAAATAGGAATAAGAAACCCTTGGAAATACATGATGAGTCATTAAATATTTCTGATTCTTATGCCCCCAAGCAACAAAGTTTTATTCATGCTTGGATAAAAAAAATAGTGAGTATTCTGAAATTAAAAAGCTGATATGGGCATGACCTCTTTTTTGTTGTTTTGCTCTGGAGTAAGTCAGGTCGTCTTAGAGAAATGTCCTGATTCAGAAAAAATCAAACATGTTAGTATAGGTGCATCAGTTCTTTTTACTGGCATATTGGCTATAATTTCCTCTTATTTTGCTTTCAGTTTGATTTTTGAGTCTGCCTGGATTAATTTGTTTATCGCAATTTTTTGGGGGCTGATTATTTTTAATTTGGACAGATATATTGTTGCTACACTGAGAAAAAAAAACCAGTTTATTTATGAACTAATGCAAATTAGTCCGAGACTGATTTTATCAATTTGCATTGCATTGGTGGTGGCGAAACCTTTAGAATTGCAAATATTTAAATCTGAAATTGATCAACAATTAGGAGAGGATTTAATTCAAAAAAATCATAATCTTGAACAACGATATGCTGTGCAGTTCGCCATAATTGATGATAAAAAGAAAGCGTATGAAAGCCAATCAAACCACTACTTTGAGTTAAAGGAATTTTACTATCAAGAGTACAAATGTGAATGTGATGGTACCTGTGGTACAGGTCAACAAGGAAGGGGAGAAGAATGCCTTCGAAAAAAAGAAAAGTATGAAAACTTCATCACTGAATTTTATGCAAAAGAACGTGCGATTCAGGCTTCTATACTTGAGTTAAATGCTGAAGCGGATCGTTTCAAAAGTCAGCTTCTTGAAGAAAAAGAGCATATCCAATCTTCTTTTTCTTCTGGACTTTTAGCCAGAATTCAAGCTTTAAACCGTTTAGACAGTTGGGCACCTTGGGCGGTTACTTTGATGATTCTTTTTGTGGAAATTGCTCCTGTATTAACCAAGTTATTTGCTTCTCAAGGACCTTATGATGAACTATTGGCTTTGGAAGAGAGCAAGTATAAAATTGACTATATGAAAAAGTTTTATCAATCTGAAGAACAGTTTGATAATGAATATGTAGGAAAGCTTCATGATATTAAGTTGATTAGAAATGAATTAATTGCTGAAAAGCAGAGTAGAGTGAAACAGGATTACAGAGACTTAGCAAAGGAATTAAGTAAACAATTGAAAAGGTGAATCAACTTAGATTATTGGTGTTTTTTATTATTGGGATGGGTACTTTACTCTCATCCTCTGGGAGTGTTTTTGGAAATACGTATCGGATGAAGTCTTGTAGTTTAACGGATATAGATACCCTATTTACCCAAGTATTTCAAAATGAAAGCGACTTTGATTGGTACATAGGAGAGGAACTACAACTTTTTAATTCAAATGAAACTTTAGCTAAAATTGAAGATGCTGAAAGGGATAGTTTGTATCAACTGTTTAACGAGAAAAAGCAAATTAGTATTGATAAAAAGGATCTTTGGAAGTTTTTAGGATTTACAATTGAGGATCCTGATCTTCAGCAGATTATATCTCAGTCAGTAGATATCCTTCCGAAAAGTAAAATACAAACCTTTGATTTTGAAATTAATGCAGGGGATCGGGTATTTTTTAATTATTCCTCTATTGTCAATAAAGGCTCAGCAATCCAAATTGAAATTTTGTTGAATAAGGTGAGCATAGAGAAATCTATGAGTGTAAAAAAAGGAAAAAAAATTGAGCTAGATTTTATAGCGAAGCAAGCAGGAAAAGTCGAGGTGATCATTAAAAGTTTTAGCATTTTAAGGCATGAGGGTTTCTTAGATATTCAGGTAAAAGCGAAGAAAGAAAATATCTTGCTTCAACAAATTCAGCAGCCAATTACGCAATTGAAATTGGTCAATACCATGGTATTTGATACGCTCTTTGAAACGGTATTGGATGAAGACATTAGACTTACCCACAAATTAAATATTGTTGAAACTGCATCTTTTGAGAAAGAGATCTTATTTAATAAAGACAAAGAATTGATTGGTTTTTCAATCTTCTTTTTCCCTTCTGAACAAAAAGAAAAGCTTCGTTTTGAAAGAAAAGAGATTTGGAGAGAGGATCCTTTTCAAGACTTTTCAATCAAGGAGTTGACGGGTCGTTCTTTTACCTATTTACCTGAATTCTCTTTTCCGGAGCTTGATATATGGATCACCAATCAAGAAAAGGAAAAAGTTTGGCTCAATGGACAAAGTCTGATTAAAGAAGATGACTGGGAACCAAGTCAGAACAGCAAAAGAAATTATGCCATGTTTAGCCCAAGCAACATAGGAGATGATAGGAAGATTTACCTCAAAATGACCAATAAATCAACTTTGTATGATTTTAATTTGAGTATTCGGATTTTGGCTCTTTTTAGACAACGTTTCAGTGTGCTGCAGGAAGTTGAAGTGAAGTCTAGCGTTGAAAAAATATTATTGTCACTCATATGAAAAAGATAAGTTATAATTTAGTTTTTGTTTTCTTTTTATTGTCTTTAACGCTGTTCTCTTGTAGGAGAGAATATTCTAAATTGAAATCGAGTACCAGAAGGGTTTCTTCTGAAATGCGTTATTTGGAAAGAACCTCAGGAGGTCTGATTGCAGCCTTAGGTTTGGGAGATCAGTCCGAAGGATTGGACACTGCTAAAACCCAAATGACTCCTTTGATTCAAAAGTCATTTATTCAAGATTATGCCTTTCTTTACGATGGTTTAAATGGTGAAAAAACAAATAATTATTTGCAGTCTTTTGAATATGATTCTTCAAAAAATGTTTTTAAAAGACAAGATTTGTTTCAAAAGAAACTGCGAGAAAATGTAGAAGTATATACCTGGTATCCCTATTGGATGGGTGATGTGTGGAAGTCATATAATTTCGATCTGATTTCAACTATTTCCTTTTTTTCTTATAAAATCGACCCACAAACAGGGAGCTATCTGAATCCTGTACAAATATCACAATGGCGAGAAACAGCCTTAATAGACTCAGCCAAACAGCATGGCACAAAAGTATTATTGAATCTTGCATTGGAAGGTGAAAATAATCTGAATGAATATCTCAAAAATGAAGCTTCCTGGAATACAACCTTAGATTCTATTGCCGTTTTGATCAGGGAAAGAGATGCTGATGGCATAGAGATTGAGTTTTTTAACGTTCCCGAAGGAAGTGCTGGTAAATTTTTGGATTTTGTTAGTTTTATAAAAGACAACTTAGATTATCGTTTTATAGCTAAAAAGATGCTAGTCTCCTTAATCTTACCCACCCAGCCTGATAATTTTTTTGCTGAGATCGAGGATTTAGACGAGTACATTGATTTATTCATTATTAAGGGTCTTGATTATCATGAATTGGTTGAAAATGGAACAGCTGTAGCACCGTTAAGAACGGATGTCGCTGATGGTCTCAGTTTGGAAAATTCTATTGGTCAATATTTGAAAATGGGTTTAGTCGCTGAAAAATCAATTTTAGCTTTGCCTTTATATGGATCTCAGTGGTCAGGAACTTGGGACAGGGCAGGGGGCTTTTACGAGACTGACTTTGAAAGAAAAATAACTTTGTCAGAAGTTTCTAGGGTATTTGAATCGAGAGATACCAGCTATGTGATTAGTCCTGTCTTAGACGAAGTGTCTATGACAAATTATTTTTTCTTAGAATTTGAGGATGATTCCTCTGTGGAATGCTGGTATGATGATTCTTATACCTTAGCGAAAAAGATTGACTTGGCATTATTTAAGAACTTTAAAGGAGTAGGTTTTTGGGCACTTGGCTATGACTTGGGATCTACTGATATTTGGGATGTTGTAGAAGAGAAATTCACAGGAAACACAGTTTATGTTCAAGACCCCATTGCTGAAATGGAGGGGTACCCTATCCAAGTTGCTTCATTCATCCAGAAATATGAAAAGCTATTTGTGGTCACTTTTGTCATGCTTACGATTATCATTTTTTTTACACTCGCCTTGGCATTTTCGGATTGGCGCTTTAGGGATACCATTTTAGCTAGGCAACTTTATAGGATCATCTTCCTTTTCGGTTTCATTTTTATTACGCTCTCCATTGCTACTTATTTTGGTATTTTGGGACAAGGAAATTGGACTTACTTTTTATTATTTTTCCTAGGTGCTGCAGCAAGCTATTATATTGAAAAGTATGGTGGATTAATCAAAATTAATAAACCTTGACCTTAAGATGTTTAAAATCATAAAAGAACTCACCCTTCTATTCCTATTTGCTTATGCAGCAATTTGGATTAGCTATGCTGTTTTGAGTGTAATTCAGCTCAGATCAGCGTCTCCTACTATGACGACTATTGACGAGCTGTATTTAGTTCAATTGGCTATTTTCATTTGGTTTTTAGTCTTGATTTCTTTGTATGTGCTTCGCTTATTGGTTTTTATTGTTTTCAAGAGATTGAATCCGGAGGTAGATGGAGAGAACCCATGAATCTTAATTTAAGTGATTCAAAGGGAAAACTGCTTGGTACAAAGTTTTATAAACCTGTTTTAAGACTGCTCCGCTTTCTATATCATCATTCAATTGTTTAATTTGCGTCGTCCAATAATAGCTTTCAAGAGGTATCCTATAAGAGAGTGGTTGCGCTTCCCGTTCGAGCCTGTTTGAAAAATCTTGTTCAACAGTACCCTCACTTAGACTTATTTTGTGGTCTGACTTAGGTTTTGAGTTTTCATTTCTACAGGGTAATTTCAGGTTCAGCTGTTGAACATCAACATGTTTTTTAAATGTATTTTCTAATTCTCTATTGATTTTAGAAGGAAAAGATTCCATCAAAGTTGAAAGTACTTGTGATTTTACAAGTCCAGAAAGGTTTGTAATTTGATTCCCAAGCATAGATAACAGTCTTTTTTCTTTACTTAAGGATACCTGAGGAAAATCTTTGGACAGTTTTTGGAGTACTTTATCATATTTTTCTTCTTTAAATATTGGCAAAATCCATTTCTTTTCCTGTTCCTTTAGAACCAATTCGAGTAATTCCAAAGCGATTACTTCCTGAGATTTATCCGCTTTATTTAACATGGTAATGATTCTATTTAAAATCTCTGGATCATGCTGGAAGGCAAGGGATAGGAGAATATTACTTTTAACCGATGTAGCTTCAAATAATAGAAGTTCACTAAGCTGAGAACTGCTTTTTTGAAGATCTTGATAACACATCAGAAGATAGGTGTATTTTTGAATTCTTTCTTCTAACAAATAGAAATAATCCTGATTAGACAGGATTTTTACTTTTTTAACTGATAAATTTTGAATCACAGCGCTATAGAGAAAATCTATTGATTTAATTTTCTTTTGGAAATTATAGAAGTTGAATTTTGGGTCTTTTGTTAAAATGATGGTGTGAATCAACAGCTCCACAAGTTTAAGAAAAGGACTTTCTCTTCTATCTAGTGAACTCGAGTTGGGGATTAAGGCTTCCCGTAATTTCATTAAGTTTTGGTGATCGGATTCCCACAGACTATAAATGAGCGCTTCAGTTTTTTGAAGCATTTGGTTATCCAATACCTGCTTATTTTTTTTGCTTTCAAAGAGTTCGTTTGAATTGATTTTTTGAAATGGCTTTCCCCAAAAAACACTTTCAAGATGAGTCAAGCTAGCAATGCTTAATTTGATTTCTTCAAGCCTATTAATTTTTGTAGGACCTAATTTTTTATTTTCAGAATCTAATGGATTGATTTTGTTCGCATTGTGCTCTTCTAATTCTTTAAGCTTATTTTTTTTTGAATCGATTTGATAGCTTCCTAATGAATCTAAAATATTAGACAATTCAATTTTATAATAGTAAATAAGTTTCTTTGAAATAAGATACCAAATAGCTAAAATCACTAAAATACTGAGAAGTAATATAAATATTTTTTTCTCAAAAGAAGTGATAGATGCAATCCCATAGATAAATAGGGCTGCAACAAATTGACCAAGGGTTTTGCCATACCCATCTGCGTAATTTTGTGTTGTGGTTCTTTTGGCGATGGGATAGGCTTGATACAAGACATTGATCGTTGGTGCATATATAGCTCTGTAAAGGGAGCGCTCAAAAACCTTACTCAAAGAGGCTACAATTAAGATCATACCGATATACCCAATAAATAAAGAAGAAATTCCAATGATAGCAATAAGCGCAAGTGCGAATATCATGGTAGAGAGGCTTATAAAGACGCCATATTCCCGCACAAGGAATTTTGATACAAAGGATTTAAGAATTAACTCAAGCAGTCTCATCCCTCCAAAAAGAAATGCGAAATATTTGGCTAGCTCGTCTGGGTCTGTCATTAAATTTGCCGAAACTTCCATCAAGCTGAAATCGATAAGCAATTGAATGATTACAGCCAGAAAAACTGCATAAAAGATAAATTGGAAATAGGGTTCTTTGATGACTTGCTTCTGTTTGTGATCATTAGATTCCTTGGGTAAGTTTTTTTTCTCCTGAGGTTTTTTTTCTATTTTATCTCCCAAGTAAAAGGTGATGGCAGCAAATAAAGATATCCCTATAAATGAAATAAGCAGAAGTTTATCTCTCGTGAAGGATTCTAAATTGAGTAATGCTGGAACAGACAAATAAGCAATGATGGCCGAAATTACCTCTCCTGTACTGATAATGCTGTTGTATTTTTTATTTTCGCTCAGATCAAATAAGTTGCTTGGAAGCTTCCAAAATACCAAAGAGGTGAAATTGATGGATATCCAAAACCATGCATAAGCGAAAAAGATCAAATAAGAATAGTATAGTCCCTCAGTATACATATACCAAAGGGCACACATGACAAGGGCAAAAAAAAGACAAAAAATGGAGGAAGATTTTGCAAAGCCCCAGCGCTTTTCTGTTTTATTGAAAATATAAGTAATACAGATCCCACCTATTCCTGAAATCACATAAGCCAAAGGCAGTTGTGAAGTTCCTATTTCGCTAATAAAGAGTGCGTTTACAAAAACAAAGAAATAGGATATGAAAACTCCCAAGGCAAGGGAGAGCAAAATCATCCATGAAAGTATTTTAAAACTTTTTGTTTTTTTCATTAGATTTTACAGCATGTAGCTTAGTCTTAGCAAATAAAATCTTGGTCTTTGAGGGATATAAGGAACATTTCTATCTCCATAACTCTTACCGGGGATATCATTCATCATATTAAAAGTTCCTGAAGCCTCTCTTGGACCTGGATGAAAATATTCTGGGTTATTCCCATCTAAAATATTCTTGTTCAGAATGTTCTCTACGCTCAAATCAAGCCGCAAGAAAGGTAATGTCTGAATTTTGAATCCAATATTTCCATTCAATAATAAATAGGCTGGAATGTTTCCGATCCCAGGTAAACCAAAATTTTGACTCTGTGTGGTGCCTTGTCCTAGAGGTCGCTCACTTACATAATTCGCTCTTATATTGATGACGTTGTTGAGTTTTCCCAGTTGGTTTTTTCTTGTTATGGATAAATTAATCCTATGACTGGCAATATCTCCTAATCTCAAAGGCTCTTCTAATTCGAATAGGGTAGAACTGATTTTTTCTGGTTTGAAAAAAGTATGGTTAACCTGAATATTCCAATTTTTTGATTCTGGTCTAAAATAAAAGCCTGACATTAACCCTAAGTTTCTGTAAGACCCAGCGTTATAGTTTCTCCTTACTCCTTTGATAACCCCTGAAGCTACAGCATCATCAATTAAATATCCAAAAGCATTTATTTCCCAACCTAGGCTTCCGTTCATGATGCGGCCTAAGTATTCTAAATTAACAAAATGAATAGATTCTGTTTCCAAATTTGGGTTAGGGACTCTCCCGCCACCTGTAGAATATTTTGTCCATTGAGAAACATTCTGTAATCCTCTGGAGTAATTTAATTTTAGGGTAGTGTTTTCACCATTGTATATGCCAGATATCCTAGGACTAAAAGCAAGGCCATAACCCCCAGAGCTTCTGATTTTATTGTAGTCTATTCTGTTTCCACCACTCAAGTAGAAGCGCTCCCCTAGATTTAAGGTGACCTGATTAAAAAAACCGATATCAAAAATGGAAAATAAATTACTTCCTTCAAGCTGATTTTCAACTATTCCTTTTTCCCGAGCCAATGAAATATTAGCCTGTTTGTCTTGATAAGCTTTTTGGTTTGCTGCATCTGTCTCAAAATCCATATAAATCAAATAATCGCCTTGAGTAAGGGTACTTCTTAAATCGATTCCACTAGCTATTTTGATCTTTGAGCCTTCATAGAAGAACCGCGCTTCATTTCTGAATTGTTGGGCTTCATAATAATAATATCGATTTCTCCAGCCATTTTTCATCATAGAAGTGCTGAATACATCTTGCACCTCTGTACCATAGGTGTTTGATTCCATGCTTGCACCTCGTATGCTTGGGAGCAAGGAGTTAGGGTCCAATAGATGCGCCAGATGTAAATTTGCTCTAGGGTCACCAAAGGCGATAAAGTTAACCCTATTTGATTCTTTCCCAAGCCGATGAACAGCAAAATTAGAAAGGTTAGAAATACTTATTTTTTCGTTAATTTCACGGTCATATTGGGCATAAATAGTGGTGTTTTCTGGTGACCACAAGGATCCATTTTGAGATCCGGCAACATCAATATCTTGATAAAAATTGAATCCTTCTGTTCTTTTCCAATGTCTAATTCCAAATAAGAAGTTTTCTACTGAAACTTTGGCACTTAAAAAATAATTTTCAGTCTGATTGGAATAACCGATCGGCACTCCATTTACTTTACCAGTATAGGCTGCTCTGTCGAGCTCTCTTGCATGATTGATTCCCTCTTGGGTCAAGGTAACTTGATTGATATTTCCTTGCGCATCCTGATTTACCTCGTAAAACGGATGACTTAAAGGTAAGTTAAAATTAGCTATGTACTCATTTAAGGAATAAGAGCCGATGCTTCCTGATAAATTCATATGTCTATATGACAGGTGATCAATGTCATTGGGTGAGTAATTGTAAAACTCTGTTCCCGACATATCATGTTCATCAGAACTGTAATATCTTCCTGTAATTTGAATTGCAGCTGCTTTTCCTTTTAACCCTAAAGTAAGGTCTGCTGATTTTGTATTTAAATTCCCCAGCTGCGTATTTCCATGTAGGTATACTTTTTGCTCTTTTCCATTTTTTCTACTGGGATCCTCTAGACTATCATCAGCTTGTTCTTTTGGGGAATAGGTGAGGATATTAATTGCCCCCACAAAAGCCCTAGGTCCATACATGGTTGATGAAGGACCATATAAAACTTCTACTGCTTTGATATTCGATAGGGGATACTGCCTTGAGATATATGCCCAATTGAGCCATAAATCATTTTCCTCAATTCCATCTATCATGAATAGTGTTCTCTCCGTATTTTCCTGTCGATAACCCATTTGATAGATGTTTGCATAGGTGACAGCAAAAATTTTACTGATATCAAATCCAGGAAGGTCATTGAGTAAATCGATTAGATCAATATAGCCTCTATCCATGATTTCTTCATGAGTGACCAACTTAACGGTTGCAGGAGCTGTATTGAGGTCTTCCGCTTTTTTTGATACAGAACTTACGGTCACACCGATATTCTCTCTTTTCAATTGATCAAATATCAAATTGAAAACAATATTTCTGTAGCTAGGGACAAATTTGCTATTTGTTTTTACAATTTGCTCAATCAATTGCGTGGCAACATCTAACTGATCTTCCACAATAGCAGTAAGTGCCAATAGTTCTCTGCCTTTGTTCAGTTCGTCTGACGTTTTAAAACCTCTATTGGCGACACAACTTTCTAAAATTTTTTTTACGCCACCAAAATCACCAATTTCGTATGCATCTTTGCTATTTTCTAGCGTATTGCTCGAACATAAATTGCTTTGTGCAGAGGCACCAAGGGCCGTCATTTGTAGGAGAATTGTTAGCCTGATAAATGTTTTTTTCATTTTTTCGGTGACCCAATAGGGTCTTTTTCTTACTGCTCTAATAATTGTTCAATTTGGAACGGCCAAATTTTTAAATTTCTGTCATTGCTTACGGTATAAGCAATTTTATCTTCTTCATCTATAGCACATCCAGTAATCCAGCTGCGATGTCCCTGAAGCTCGATTCTAGAGGAAATACTTGAGCTGATCGGGATTTGACTTTCAAAGATATAAAGCGTTATATTCCCATCGTATCCGGTACTTAGCATTAACTCTGTCTGATGGCTGTAGGGAATGATTTTTAGATGGCTTATCTTTGATCGGTGGATTGCAAAAGATTCTGTTTTATTTTTTTGGCTAGAGTTCATACTTACGATTTGACCATTTTCTAATCCAAGAATCCACCTGTCGTGGATTTGAGACCAAGCGAGACTTACAATATTGCTGGATGCTTCAAATAGGATTTCTTTTTTGTCGTCAAATGCCTTCTTTTGGAAAAGTACTTTGCCTTCTGCCCAAACGCTTGCCTTGCCAACCGAATCAGGAAGAATAAAATGGACTGCAGATTTTTCATTTGAGCGCTTTAAGCCTTCATGCTTTTGGTATATATGATCGTTGATCAAAGGAGCAGGGTTGGATGCAGACCAAAATGCGGTTGTTGGCTGTTTTCTATGTGCTAGGGGAAGAATTAAATTGGACTCTTTGAGGTGAGAAGTAAATATTTCTTTTTCAAGAGTCTGATAAACTATTTCTTCATCATTCAAAAATGCTAAGGTTTGGATATAGCCTGAGTTGATCACTTTGATGTGCTGAACAGTTGGTTTTGTTCGGTAGATGCTAATCTCGCCATTGATGGTATACACGGCTAGTGCTTTTTTATTGGGTGAAAGGGCCAGAAATTTAGCAGGATGGTCCAAGCTAAAATTTAGTTCAGCTGTATTGGAATTGAGCTTTGCATACAGGAGGGCGTGAAAAATGTCTGATTGAAGGGGAAACCCTTTATTATTTAAGTTTTTAAAATAAGCTTCCCGTACGAGTAACAGGCCTTCCTGGAAGGACTGATTTGCAAATAAACCTAATGCTTCAAGTGCAGCTACTCTGGCTTCTTGTTGATTTCTAAGCCGCTCACTTATTTCAAAATTAAGCTGGGCGGTTTCTTTCGCCTCGTTGGCTAAAACTTCATTTTTTTCTGCTATTCCCTTTGCCTGAGAAGCTTCAGATTCAGAGATTTTGGCAAGCTCTAAGGATGCCATTGCATTTTTTCTTTCTATTTCTGCCTGATTTTTGGCTTTTAAGGCAATTAGGCGCTCTGACTCTGCTTTTTTAGAGGCGGTGCTTTCATTTTTTCTAGCCTCTATTGCTAGCAATCGTTCAACTTCAGCAGTCTTCCTCGCTCCTTCAGCTTCTTCCTTAGCTTGAAGCGCTAGCTCTTGCTGAACAACAGCTGAATTCCGCTCGAGGTATGCGATGAGGGCAGTAAAAGAGGATAACAAAAAGGCAATGCTGACAGCAATACTGATTCTTACAGAATTTTTTAGTAATTGGGCTCTTTTCTTCTGCTGCATTTTTAAAGTTTCTTCCAAGCTATTTTGAGATAGTAGAATGAAACTTGAAATCATTTCTTTGTCATACCTATACTTTTTATCCCAGTTGTAAATGGAAGAGATTTCTTCTTTTAAAGTTAAAGCAGTTTCAATTTGATCTTTATTTAAAAGTGATCCTGATTCATTGAAGTAGGATAAGGCCAAGCTTACAAAGTATTTATATTGTTGATGTGCTGCTTTTTCCTGTTTGATCCAGTTTCTCAAATCTTTCCATTCTACCAAAAATTCAGAGAGTGTGAAAGTATAGCCTTGCTGATTTTGAATTAGAATCTGATAGGGGTGAGCTGTAGCGGTCTCTAAAATGTATTCAATTTGTTCTTTGGGTGCTTGGTTAAAATCAAATAGGCCTTGGAGGTCTAATTCTCTGGCGATTACTTTATTTTCTTCCACGTAGACTAGGCTTCGGAAAAAAGCTTCGATGATTTCTACAGAGATTTTGTTGGATAGGTGCTTCAGCAGTGCGCTTCCTTTTTGATCAAGAACAGATCGAAGGGCAAACTCAAGCCTTTGGAGTTCCATGTCGTCATTTTCCTGATGAAGGGTGTTCTCTTTGAAAAATTGAGCGGCATAGAAAACTTTTCCTAAACTCACTTGATTATGCTCTATTTGATCAATTAAATAGTTTCGGGCCCGAGTAGTTAGCTTGATTTGAGTATCATAGGTTAAATGTGTTTCAAAAATAGTGGGAGCCAATTCTTCAATATAAACAGCTATAAAAATAGTAGATGAAAAAACCGTTTCTTTAGCCTGAAAAGCAAGGATTTGATGAATGAAATGGGATGGAGTGATAAAAATAGTTGTTTCAAATTTTTCTTTTTGGGTGAATGTATCAAACAGATGTTGATCCATCAGGGCTTGTTCATTGGAGAATTCCTTGAAATTTACAGGGTTTAAGTCTGAATTAACAGAGGATTTATTTTCCGTTGTTTGCACATCTTTTCCTTGTGTTAAATGATCGATCCAATTGAAGTTTTTTAGTTTTGAAATTAAAAATTCATTCAAGAATGCATCATTTGTCTTTACTAAAAACACTGCCCTTCTTTTTTGAAGCTGCCATGAGATGTCAGAGATTAAATTGCTTAGTTTTTGATCTAAAAGTGTCATACTTTCTAATTCCCTACCTTTCTTTTAAATTTGCCGTAGATTATTTAAATCAGTTATTTGCTTGCTTATTTCGCAGGTTTATTGCTCATTTCTCTATTCAAGAAAATCTCTTTGTAAAGCATTTCAGTACCAGTCTGCCATATTTTTAGTTCACCATTTTCATCAACTGTTAGGATGGCATCTTCTTCTTGATTTTTCACAAGTGCAAAATCCCAAATCCATTTATCAAAGCCTTCAATGCGTAGAAGATGGTTGGTGATATAGTCTTTGCCTAGCCGTCTGAGACTGAGATCAAAAATATTTGCTTTTTGATCAAGGCTTGCAGTAAATAGCTTTTGAGATGATGGATCAAATGCCAAGCTTGTGATCCTAGTGAGGTGTGCAGAAACAACAAACTCTGTTTTAATACTGAAATTGCTACCAATTTGAAGGGCCTCACAGACATAAATGTCTCCATTTTCTAAGCCTAGGAAAAGCCTATCTCCATCGGCTACTAAGGCAGAAATTGATGTCTTTTTTAAATCAGAACCAATAGATTGCCATTGGAGTGTAGCTGTATCTAGAACAAGGAGTGTATTATCTTGACTGACTACCAAAATCTTTTGGTCATTGAGTTTGAAAATACGTTTTGCAAATATTTGATTGATCTGTGCGGTCTCACCTGCTGTGAAGGGGTTGAGGCGTAATACCTTTCCTGCTGTGAGCACAAATAAGCCTGCTTTGGTGGGAATCAACTGTTCAATTATTTGATTTGAAAGGTTTCCTATGGCAATTGGAGAGAGGGAAGCGGTATTGGTATCAAATCTGAAAAGTTTACCGTTGACTGTTCCAATAGCCACCTCTTTTGCATTGATAAATGCGAGTGCTCTAATCCTATCTTGACCAATTGAAATTTGTTTTAATTCCAAATCTCCCTTAGTGATGGCTTGTTTTGTATAAAGTAAAATCCCGTCATCTCCACCTGCTGCTAAGATTCCTGAAGAAGAAACATTTATTTTTCTCAATCCATTTTGAAGACTAGCGATATCATTCGCAATTCCATTTAAGGCCTTTACATTGATCAAATCTTTTCTAACATCTAATAGAATTTGATAAAGATCATTGTTTGGTAAGGCAGCTCCTTTAAAGGCTAAACTGGAAAATTTATAGCTTTGATAGGCTTCTTGAATTTCTTTCAACAAGTTATCTAGTTCTTCTTTTTGATAGTCTTTTTTCTGAAGTTGATTTCTCAGAGAGAGTATCTTATTGATCGACTCTTGGTAAGCTCTTGCACTTTCTGCTGCTTTGGTAGCGACTCCTTTAAGGGAGTCTGATACTTGCAATTCAGAAACAGTCAAGTTGAGTTCATCACTTTTCTGATCTAAGGCTTGGAACGCTTCTTGGATTTGTAACTTTTGGTTCTCTGCTTCTGCTCTTAAATAATTTGCCCTTAAATACTCTTCATCAGCACGGTTTTTTTCAAGAAGTGCCAATTGTTCATTGGTTTGAGCTTCTTTCATGGCTTTTTGTGCTTCATTGTAAAGCAGGTCTGCTCTTTCTTTTTCTAGACCTGCTCTTTCTTTTTCTCTTTCTGCCTTTTCTCGGGCGTTATGCGCTATTGCTTCTTGCTTTTTAGCATCAATGGCAAAAATTGCAATTACGACCAAGATAATCAGAGAACTTAATAGAATGTAAAATCCCGTTTTTCGGATTCTTTTGATTTTTTCCTTTTGCTCTACTTCTTTTTTTACTAATTCTTGTTGAAACTTGGATTTACTTTCAAGAAGGTAATGGATGGTTTTTTGATGGTTTTTATTGAATTGGTTTGCCCAAAGTTCATCAGGTTTATATTTCTCGTACCAAATTAAAGCATAATCCAAATCAGGTGGTTTTAAATAACCGGTTAACTCCTGATCAAACATTTCCGCTGTTTCACTTAAGCGCTTGTATAGTTCCTGAGATTCTTTTTCTTCTTTGATCCAATCGGCTAATCTGGGCCAAAAAGCAATAAACTGTTCGTTTTTGATATTGATCACTGATGCTCTTGAAATGGCGTTCTGATCACGAACTTCTATTCTTTCTTGAAAAGGATTAATGATTTCTAGGAGAAATTTAAACTCCTCCTGAAGCTGGTATAATAATGGACCTAAAGTGGTTAAATCAGCTCCTGTAACTTTTAAAAGCTGCTCGGTTTGAATGGGTTTACGCTGTCTAGACCCCTCCTGAACAACTGTGATTTGTTTGAAGATCTTTTCAATTAACTTTTTTTCAGATGCTGATTTTTGATTGAAAAAGGATTCTATTAATTCAGCATACAATTGTTCAATCGAAATGGCTTGTAGGATCTCTCTGTTGATTTGTTTTTGTGAACTTTCATTTAGGTTCAGAATCATTTTTGTAAAAAATAATTTGAGCAAGGTGAGGTTTTTGAGGTCATTGCCTAATTCAAGGTAGAGTGTATCTCTTGCCTCTTGATCTATTAAAACTTGATGGGGCTTGAGCATTGATTCAATCACTTCCATGAATTCTGCCTTTCTAAAAGGAGGAAGGCTATACTGAGCATTTGATAGCATCTCATGTAATTGTCTGTGCTCAAAAATAGAGGTCACAAAATCAGATCTTAGGAGGATTAAAAAATAAATAGGAACGCCGGTATTGGTTGCACACTTACAAATATTGGCGATGAAACTTTTAACAGTACGATCCCAATCTGCTTGGTTTTCCGCTACATTTTTAAATTGAAAAAGATCTTCAAAATTATCAATAATCAATAGAGAGTTGAAACCATTTGATGCACTCAAATACTTGGAAGAGGCAATTCTCAATCCTTCATGATTTGATTTCATTGTTTTGCTTAAAAGAACCTCTTCCTCAAGCTTCTGCTTGCCATTCAAAACAGCGAGTTGGTTGAAACCAGCAGCAAGGTTTTCAATTGGGGATATACCTGGACGGATGGAAATGGTATTCCACTTTCTCCCTCCAATACCTAAGAAACCGCTTTGCAACTCAGGAAGAAGTCCTCTTTCTACTAAGCTGGTTTTTCCTGCTCCGTTTTCGCCAAATAATCCAATTAATTGTGAAGTTTGAAAAAGGCTTAAGAGATCATAAATTTGTCTTTGTCTTCCAGGTAAAAATTCGATGTTTGATTTTCCTTGCTCAGATTGATGATGCTGTAATCCCATAAAATTCAAACTATTTATTTTGTTAGTTCCTCATGGATGAGATAGTAAAGCCTAGCTTTAAGCACGGAAGTGACTTTTTTTTACCTCTAATTCCAATCCGAAAGCTATGAAAAATGTAAAACTAATTTATTCAGATAATTTACATTATCTTCCTCTTTATCATATATTCAACTTTTTTGATCTATTTCTACCATTTAAAATGAATTTAGCTAAGGACTAATTGGATTGTAGGTGAATTGAATTTTGCTGTTTATGCTTCTGTAATTTTATAAAATGCTGGGCGAAGGACATCTTAATTTTGAAAGTCAATTCTGGCAATGACGATTTTTTATTCTGTGAAAAAAATAGGGGAAAAGGAAAGTAGTTTTAATTTTTTGGGTAATCTCTTAAAGTTGAGGTCATTAATTTTTAAAATATGAATGCTGGTAAAGCAATACATAAACAAACTGATGCATTTCATTGCTTTGTACCAAATCAGCTCAATTAGGAAAGTTGAACATGTAAGAATTCACTTATATTAGGGTTAAATTTTATACTTGATAGATGTTTGAACCCGCTAAAAAATCACAAGACCATCAAGATCATGCTAGATCATCTGATCTGGAGACGATGCAGCAACAAGAGTCTGTTGCTCAAATTTCGGATCTTAGGCCAGAAGCTGAAAGTCAACGTGCATTTGTGGATTTGGCCAATCAGAGTTCGTCAGTTGCAGCCCTTGATTTGCTTGGAAATTTGGCCAATTCTGATTTAGATAATGGTTTAGGTAAGGAACCGGCGCTTCCTACTGATAGCGTTTTAAGTCCACCTACTCAAGCTAAACCAAGTCAGGAAAACAAGACAGGATTGCCTGATCAGCTCAAAACTGGGATTGAGCAACTATCTGGCTTAGCCATGGATGATATAAGAGTTCATCGCAATTCTAAGGAGCCAGCTCAAATGGATGCTCATGCTTTTGCGCAAGGAAAAGATATCCATCTTGCTCCGGGACAAGAAAAGCACCTTTCGCATGAGGCTTGGCATATTGTCCAACAAAGTCAGGGTAGGGTAAAACCTACAATGCAATTAAAAAAACGGACTGGCGATTCGAAATTGGAAAGTAACAAAGGTCTACCGATTAATAATGATGCTGTTCTTGAACGAGAGGCTGACCTGATGGGAAATATGGCGTTGAATACAAAGATTAAAACGCCTTCTAAAGCTTTATCGGACTCGAATCTAAGCAGTGTGACAACTCAACTGCAAACAAAGGATGATAAATCAATAGGTTCTCATTCCGACGAGTCGATAGATAAGCTGGATTCAAAGAATATTGCTAAGGAAAGTGAAGTAAATCCTGCATATAAAGGGTATCAAGAGCAGCTACATGGTTTAAAATCTGAGGGGCTTGAAATGGGTGAAAAAGCTCAGATTGCATTTCAAGGTGAGCTTACTCGGATGGCAAGATTTAACCGATTTATTGGGAAAGAAAGCACCTATTCCATTCTTCTAAAAAAAGCTGAGGCATTCAATAAATCTAAGGATGTCCTAGAAAAACAAACCTTGCTTAAAGAATTAAAACCTTTGGCTAGAACATGGCTGGAAAGACACAAAGAACCTGCGGTTTCTGGTGCTAAAGAAGATGAAAATGAGGCATTAAAAAGAGCGTCAATCCAACGATTTTTAGATCAAACCAATAGTAATTTTCCCGAAATCATAGCGCAATATCAAAATCTTCAAAAGCGTCTGGAGACTTTTAAGGTTGATCCAATTAAAAATAGAGGACTGTTTTATGAAGCAGTCGACCATTATAAACAATTAAATGGTGCTGTAGAAACCTATAAGAGTACTTATCCACCTTCTGTTAATTTGTTGTTTATTTCTGAATTAGAAGTTATAGAGGCAGCTGATCAGGCTCTTATTAAAACTGCCTCACAAAAAGGGGCAGAGTTTAATTCAGGACTTGGCTTTAGCATCAGCAATACCGAAATTAATTTCGATTTGGTTTCAGGGAAATACATGCTTTCAGGTGATTTAGCCCTAGCTCTTGGAGGTGTAATTTCATCAAGTGGCAAAGCTGATATTGAATTTAATAAGGATGACACCTTCCATCAGGTTACGCTTAAGGGTGCTTCTTGTAAATTTGTGCTTGATGGGATCAATTTTGAGCTGACTAAACTAGATTATGATTACAGTAAAAAGGAATTTCTTGTCCAGGAAGCCACTTGTAGTTTAGACATTCTAGGAACCAAAGCAAGCCTAAAAGCTTTGGGTGTGTCCATAAAAAATGGCGAAGCAGATTTCCTTAGCTTAGAAGGTAAGCTGCTTGGAAATATAGACAGTACATTGGGCATAGCAGTGGTTGATCCTGATGTCAAATACGTCAAAGGTCAATCTATAGAGGTGAATGGAAAACTGAGTCTTCAAATTGAAAATGTAGTAAATGGCACAGGTAAAGTTGGAATTCTCTTAGATCAAAGTCAGCAGATTCAAGATATACGTATTGAAAATGCAAGTGGAATGGCTCAGGTGGGGGCATTTCAACTTGAGCTGAATGGATTGAGTTATGCGTATAGCGCACAGAAATTTTCAGTAGTAGAGGCTCGAGGAGAATTAACTATTTTTGATAGACCTATCGCTTTGACTGCCACTGGTGTGTCTTTAGAGGGGAAGAAGTTTGATTATGAAACGATCCAAGGAGCGCTTCCAAAAGTAGATTATGGATTCTTTAGTTTAGATGAAACTGAAATCTCTTACTCGAAGTCATCTCGTGCCTTTGAAGGGCACACGGCTTACCAGTTTAGAAGCAGTGCTCTGCCATTAGGGTTTAAAGATTTCAAAACGAGTGGGGAGGTAGATATACATTGGAATCCTGAGGGAGAGAAGTATTATGCGATTAATCAAGGGGAGTTGAAATTCAAATTATTTGAGCAGGAAGCGGAGGTTACGAGCTTTAATTATAATTCAGCAGCCAACCGACTTCAAGCGCATGAACTGAATTTGAATGTCCACATCAATGATTTTCAAAAAAGCTTTAAGGGAAAAAATATTGACTGGAATGAACAAGGATTTGCTTTTGAAGAATTAAAAACTGAAGCCTCAGGCCAAGAATTTAATGTGAAAGTATTTAGCCTTATACCAAAGTCCTACTCCATCACACAGGCTAAAGAAGAAGGGGGACTAAAAGTAAATGCCCAAGGTGCTATGCGTCTTAATCTGCCTGATTACCTGGGGGTAAAAGGCAGTGGCGAGATAGAAGGTGAAGTTGGAATAGGGCTAAATAAGGCTGCCCCTGATTACCGCATTACTGCAGGTAAGGCAAACGTAAGTATGCCTAATCCACTTCAAAAAATAAGTGAATTATTCGGGGAAAATTGGTCGGGATCTAGGTATGAGTTGAGTGCTTCAATACCTGTTTTTCCAGCTGTTTCAGCTGTATTTGGATTGTTTTTGGAGTTTGGGGCTCAATTTGATAATGAAATAGCAGCAATTATTGAGCTCGATAAGGAAAAAAATGCGATCCATCTAAAAGCAAGTACGGGGGTTAGTGGGAATATTGCAGGTGGAGTCTTTGGTGGAGTACAAGGTGGTCATCAACTTTTAATTGCTTTAGCACTGTTGCTGAGAGCTGCACTGAGCCTTGGAATTAGAGGAGATATTACTTACGAAAAGGACTTCCTATTAGGAGAGCCGCCTGTGGGTAGTAAAATCAAAGAGGATGCTGGTTTGACTTATGAAACTAAAGGTGATGCCAAAATGGAAGGTTCATTGGTTCTTGTAGCTTCAGCATTGCTTTTCTTTAGGAAAGAATTAAATTTTGTATTTGCAGAAAAATCACTCGGCTCGTTTGAGTTTTCTAATAAAAAAGTAGCTCATCCAGATGTGGGAGAAACAGCTTTAGTTGATCGGGAGAATTTGGTTGGAATGATGGAAGAGGAGCATAAGGATAAAGCCAAATCTTTAAGCCTAGAAGAATTATTGGATTTAGATTACAATCATCGGTTTAGCGCTGATGAGAAAAAAGATACCCTAGATGTGATCAAGACAGCAGAGGCTGGGAGGGAGTTGTCCGTTACGACAGAGGAAACCACTTTAGGTGCCCCTGCAAAATTCAATAATGCACCCTTAGCTAACCTCCAATTTTATAATACTTTTATGGATAAGAGATGCGGCTGGGATGGAATCAATGAGGTCCTTGCTAGCTTAGGAAACTCTCTTAAGTCAAAGGCGGAACTTAGCGCAACTCCTGACAAAGGGAAAGCATACCTTCAAGATACTGTGCTGACAAATATCAAAAAACTAGGAGAAAACACGAATATTGCACAAGCTTTTGTAACGCATTACAATGAAAAAGTAAGAATATTTTCTGATTCTTATGCTAAGGACATCATTGCAGAATACCAAGCTTTGTTATTGAAAAAGGCTGAGATGCTGCAAATTATCGAGAATATGAAAAAGAATCATCTGCACAGTAGCTTTTGGGGAGATGCTTCTAAACAGGCTGGTAATATCAGAACGAGTTCTTGGTTTGGAGCAAGCAATTATGAAAAATTCGCTTCTGATTATATTGAATTTAGAAGTGTTGTTTTAGACAGTAAAAGTCTCGTAGAAGAAATTAATAAAGTTGGAAAAGAAACTGCTTTTCGACTTATCCAAAATCACCAAAGACAAATAGAAAAAGGGCTTTAATAGAGAATTAAACTTAGTGCTAGTGTTTATTGGGATTTCTTTCGAGGAAGCATTCTGATTAAATTGGTCTTGCAAGGAGCTGTATCATTGAAGGTAGTTTTTCAAACAATTGGATGAAAAGCTGCTTTCAATTTTTATGTTTTTTTAATAATTTTTTCAATAGTCCATCAATTTATAAAGGAACTGTAGACATAATTTCTCCCACCTTAGGTTAAGCTACTGACTGAATGTCTAATCACTTTTCAACATTTATATCCAAACCAAAAATTGGATATGATGGAACCGATAAAAAAATTACAGAGCCAAGCGCTGCCTCTTAGGTGCTCACCTCAGATCGATCAGATTAAGCTGTTTTTTAGGGAAAGAGATGTTCCTTCGGAAGAAGCAGAATTGTTTTTTTTCTATTTCGAATCTATGGAATGGAGAACAGATTCAGATGTTCCGATCCTAGATTGGAAAGCGGCTGCACGACAATGGATATGGAATCTGGAGCATTGACTTTTAAGACTTCTCCAACGAATTCTAAATGTAGATCCAAACATATTGTAAGGGTCAAGAATAAAGATTTATAAAAATTAAGCTCAGAGGCCGAAAGGCTATGGACTGCGCGAAGCAGCAGTCAGCAAGAAGTAGGAATGTCTACGCCATTCCGTTTCCCTCCAAAAGTTCCGAAGTCACAGGAGGTTGATTTACTCGGAACTCGTAATCATTCAATGATAAAATCAAAAAACCATGAATAGCTATAACAACAAAAATCAAGGATATCCTAGAAGGGTAGAAAGTAGAATTTCAGAGGCTAAGTTTCAAGAGTTATTGGGTATATTATCTAGGTCACAGAATCTTACGATGAGCGGTTTAATCAGAGATATTTTATCTAAGAATAAACTTGTCGTGACAACTTATGACAGGGGGTTGGATATTTTTTTAGAACAGCTTTCTACCATATATCAGGAAATCAATTCAGTGGGAATTAACATCAATCAGTTGACAAAATTCTTTCATCAAACTGGAGATCTTTCTAAGAAATTGGCATTGGTAAAAAAGGTGGAAGCAAGATTGGAAGTGGTTTTAGAAAAGCAAGATCAATTGAAAAATTGCATTCAACCTCTTTTGGAAAAATGGTTGCAAAAATAACGACCGGCAAGGCAATCCGAGGACTATTACACTACAATGAAAACAAGATGCAACAACAGGTCGCCAAGTTGATTCATGCACAAGGATTTATGGGGAGAGTTGACGAAATGACGCTAGCACAAAAGCTTTATAGGTTTCAAAAATTAACTAACCTGAACAGGAGAACCAAAACGAATGCAGTTCATATATCCCTTAACTTCTCTCAAAAAGACAAGCTCGATGATGATAAATTGAAGTATATCGCGCAGACTTATATGGAAAGAATAGGTTTTGGAAAACAGCCCTTTTTGGTTTATCGACATGATGATGCCAACCATCCACATATCCATATAGTCACAACGAATATTGCCCAAACAGGTAAAAGAATTGAAACCCATAATCTCGGTAAAACGCTGTCTGAAACAGCAAGAAAAGCATTGGAGGTCGAACTTAATTTGGTTGTGGCAGAAGAGCAGAAAAGCTCTCAATTGATATATCAACCATTAGAGAAAGCTTCCTATGGGAAAGCAGAAACAAAGGCTTTGATTAGCAATATTGTCACCGAAGTAATGAGGACTTATCATTTTGAGTCTTTTGCTGGATTCAAAGCCGTATTGGCGCAATTCAATATAGATGCTTCACTAGTGATTAGAAAAGGTGATAGCATGCATAAAAACGGCTTAGTTTATAACATTCTAGACTCCAGAGGAAAAAAAGTAAGTCTGCCTATAAAATCCAGCAGTATTTACAATAAACCTACTTTCGACCGGATCAGTAAAAAGGCATTATTCAATAAGAAAAATAAATCTGATGCAAGTTTAAAATTAGTGAAAGCCAATTTGATGGAAAGAATTATGGTCGTAAAGACGACTAATAATTGTAAGCAAATTGGCTTAGTAGCCTTCCAAGAATTACTTAAGAAAAAGGGTGTTTTTCTTCATTTAATTTTTAATGAATCAGGAAGGCTATACGGTTGCACTTATGTTGATAATCTTCAAAGGAGTGTTTTTAAAGGCTCTGAGTTAGGGAAGGATTTTACTGCTCAGGCAATTAACAATGCATTTGAATTGGTGGGAGTAAATGAGGAGAATTTGAATGCTACATCTCTCAAAGAAAAGTCAAATAGTTCTAAAGCTTTCGATCAGAAATCCACAGGAGTAAGTAATAATAACGAGAATTTCATGATTGAAAATTCTGTGTCTGTTTTTGAATCAGCATTTGAAATACTTGGTCCAGATTATCATACTAAAAATGAATTTGATGCTGGCAACCTAAAAAAGAAACGTAAAAAGAAAAAGAGATAGTATTATGGCAACTGGAGAAAATGCGGAAGCATTAAGGAAAATACTTGATTTGACTAGAAGAGTTTCAGTTGCTCTTCTGATATTTCATTTTTACTGGGAATGCACATATTTGGTTAAGTTTTGGGGCTTAGATTTTAAGATCCTATACCAGTTTATGCTTGAACTTTCGAAAACTGGATTATTTGAGAAATTCTGGTTTGCTAAAGGGCTAAGCTTATTGTTGTTATTGGTCTCACTTCTTGGGGCAAAAGGGAAGAAATCAATGAAGATTAAAGCTGGATTCGTGATTTTCTTGGTTTTGCTTGGGCTATGTTTATTTGCACTATCTCATCTTATGTTTGTCAATCAACCAGATAAATTCATAAAAGAACTGGGCTATCTTGGAGTGACTTCTTTTGGATATATGATGATCTTAAGTGGAGGGGCTCTTTTCACAAGGGTAATATGGGGGAATAGGAATACAGATATATTCAATAAACTCAACGAGACTTTTCCTCAAGAAGAAAGGAAATTAGAGAACGAATTTGCGATCAACTTACCCGCAGTTTATAAGCTTGGAAAAAAAGTCCGCAAAAGTTGGATAAACTTTATTAATCCATTTAGAGCTATTTTGGTCGTAGGTACACCAGGATCAGGAAAAAGTTATTTTGTGATTAGACATATTATTACTCAACATATCGCTAAGGGTTTCGCCATGTTTATCTATGATTTTAAATATGACGATTTATCTAAAATCGCATACAATGCGCTTTTAAAAAACAAAAAATCATATTCAGTTGTACCCAAGTTTTTTACAATAAACTTTGATTATTTAGAACAAAGTCATCGGTGTAATCCTTTGGAGCCCAGTACCATGTTGGATATTACTGATGCTTCTGAATCCTCGAGAACAATCATGATGGGTTTGAATAGAGAATGGATAAAAAAGCAAGGAGACTTTTTTGTTGAATCACCAATCAATTTCTTAACAGCAGTGATTTGGTTTTTGAAGAAATACAAGGCTGGAAAATATTGCACTTTGCCTCATGTGATTGAGTTGATGCAGGTAGAATATGATAAACTCTTTTCTGTTTTACGAACAGAGCCTGAAATTGAGGTTTTGATCAACCCTTTTGTTTCGGCTTACCTTCAAGGTGCCGCAGAACAACTTGAAGGACAAATTGCCAGTGCGAAAATTACCATGGCAAGAATTTCATCTCCTCAGCTTTATTATGTGCTTTCAGAATCTGAATTCACTTTGGATATCAATAATCCAGTTGATCCAAAAATAGTGTGTATGGGGAACAATCCACAAAAACAGCAGGTTTATGGCGCTGTTTTGTCACTCTTTATTTCAAGAATTACCAAACTGGTGAACAGAAAAAATCAATTGAAATCAAGTTTGATATTTGATGAATTTCCCACTATCTATTTTAATGGCATAGATAGTCTGATTGCCACTGCTAGAGGAAACAAAGTTGCTACAACCTTAGGAGTTCAAGACTATAGTCAATTGAAAAAGGATTACGGAAGAGAGCAGGCTGAAGTGATTATGAATACGGTTGGCAATATCATATCAGGTCAAGTTTTGGGCGATACGGCAAAGCAGCTTTCTGATCGCTTCGGTAAAATCATGCAGCCTCGACAAAGTCTATCGATTAATAGTAATGATACATCAGTGAGCCATTCATTTCAGATGGATTTGGCAGTTCCTCCATCTACTATTTCCACCCTTACTTCAGGAGAGTTTGTTGGAATTGTGGCGGATAATCCAGATCAAGAAATTACTCTGAAACGATTTCATGCCAAAATCATCAATGATCACCAAGGTTTAAAAGAGGAAGAGAAGCAATTTAAACCTATTCCAAAAATCAGAACGCTTCAGGAATCTGATGTAATTCATAATTACCAAAGAATAAAGGCTGAAATCCTGTCATTGGTTGAAATAGAACTTGAAAGAATGATGGATAGTCCTGGATTGGCTGGATTGATTATTCAGAGAAGAGAATAAGACAGATCAGACTAGATTGAACTTCTTTCTTCAATTGGATTTAAACACAGATGAATTTTTTTAAGGAAGAAAGAATATATGCTACTCTCAACTGGTCTGAATATTCAAGATGGCTGCCTATCCATTCATCTATATACATTTGTTGCAGTAGTCCTGAAATTTCACCTTTCAGATATTCAAATAATGGCGAAGTTGTATTTGCTAACTCATCCCAAATGACAGACCTGTTATTGAGAAAAAAGACTATATCTTCAAAATCTGTACTTGTCCTTCCATCATCAATATTCTTTATAGCTTACAAGTTCAACTAAAATATCTACATCATCCGTAGGGCGAACTTCCTCAGAATTCCTATCAGTATAAAGTGAGACTGTAGCGCCACCAACAAAGACTACATTTTCACTTAACTCTTGAAGAGCTTGTGCCACAGCTTTAATTCGAAGAATGTTTAGATGACTATTCATAAAATATGTTTTTTAAGTTCCTCAATAGCCAACTTTACCTCTCTTACTTTTCCAATACGAATGATATCGAGACTTGCTAATAATTTATAAAATAACTCATCATACTCGATAGCTTTTACCACTCCTTTATGCAAAGGTTGAATTGATTGGCCTCTAACAGACCCGTCAGGAGTTGGCCAGACAATTAGTAATTGACTTACAATTTGATTTTTGTAAAATGAGTGCGAATGGGCAGTAGGGATTCCATTCACAATAGCACCAGGGAGTTGAGGAAAAACGTATTTAAAACCATGTTGTATGAACTCCATAAGAGCATTTCTTTTAATTTTTTTTCCTTCAATATCAATTAAACCAGCAAGTTTACTTCTGTTTAAAGATTCTGAAATCTCAGATATACTAATGAAAATAGAAGATGACAAATCTCTGTATTGCCAAGGCTTTTCTTTTAAAGCTACAATTTTCATTAGGATAACGATATCCTGTGGTCGCATTCCGTTGTGTTCTCGCATTTGACAAAGTTAAATATCCTGTTCTTTGTTTGCAAATCGCAAACAAAGAACAGCTTTTTGAATTATTTTAGTAGGGTTAAAAATGATATAATTCATAATTTCCAATGAATAAAGGCTGAAATCCTGTCACTGGTTGAAATAGAACTTGAAAGAATGACGGATAGTCCTGGTTTGAGGGGTTTGATTATTCAGAAAAGAGAAAAGGACAGAATTTTGGTAAAAAGCTTTTCATAAAATTAGTCTAATAGATTTTGTTAAATTCTCCAAACAAATTATTATTAATAAAGCGATATCATTCATTTTTTTGAAATCAGACATTGATAATGTTTTTGTTTGATAGTGACATTCATCACCTGATTGGTTTTATATCTATCGTAATTTCACGATATAAAAAATCCTCAATGGAAGGAATAGTAAACAATGTGGAGGTTTCTATCATGGAGAAAAGGCTAGCAAAGTATGCCAAAGCTTTGGGCCACCCAGTACGGATTCAGATTTTGAATATCCTAAATCAGCAATCCTGCTGTTTTAATGGATATTTGACCGAGATTATTCCATTTGCAAAATCTACTATTTCCCAGCACCTGAAATCCTTAAAAGAGGCGGGACTAATCCAAGGAGAAATTATGCCTCCAAAAATCAGGTATTGTCTTAATAAAGACTCTTGGGAAGAAGCCCAACAGTTATTTAAAAACTTATTTAATTCTCAAAAACTATGAAAATTATCAAAATACTAGGTACAGGCTGTGCGAAGTGCAAACAGACCGAGGCTATCATCAAAGAAGTGATTGCCAAAGAAAGTATTGAAGCAAACGTCATCAAAGTAGAAGATATCCAGCAAATCATGGCGTACAATATCCTTTCCACTCCTGCAGTAGTGGTGGATGAAGTTGTCAAGATCAAAGGTAAAGTGCCATCTGCACAGGAAATCATAGCCGCTTTGGCTTAAAGCAAATAGCATATGTTTGATTGGCTTCAGAGTTTTGCGGACTGGTTGATCTTTCAGGTCATAGGAATAGAAGCAGAAAGTCACTTAGGAATGGCCCTAAACTTCTTTGTATATGACGTTTTGAAAATCCTGATCCTACTCTTTGTCATAACGGTGCTGATGGGGATCGTAAATGCCTATTTTCCGGTGGAGCGATTGAGGGATTTCCTGAACAAGCGTAAACTCTATGGTTTGGAATATTTCTTCGCTTCATTTTTTGGAGCCGTCACGCCATTCTGTTCCTGCTCTTCAGTTCCCTTATTTATTGGTTTTGTGCAGGGAGGGATTCCACTAGGCGTGACTTTCGCTTTCTTGATTACTTCTCCTTTGGTCAATGAAATTGCCTTGGCTATTTTCTTAGGGATGTTTGGAATAAAATTCACTTTGATCTATGCCATTTTAGGTATTATTCTAGGAATGCTAGGCGGGATGGTTTTAGGAAAATTAAAGCTTGAACGCTACCTCAGTGATTGGGTGCAACAGTTGATCTTAAACAAAAACAAGGTGCAGGAAGACTTCGAGTCCGAGCAAACACCTTTTTTGAAACGCTTACCTTACATCACCCAAGAAGCGTGGGGCATTGTCAAAAGCATTGTGCTTTATGTAATCATCGGTATCGCCATTGGCGCATTTATGCATGGTTACGTTCCCGAGAACTTCTTTGAGCAATATCTCGGAGATGGCCAATGGTGGACAGTACCACTTGCCGTAATTCTGGCCGTACCTCTTTATGCAAACGCCGCAGGTATTATTCCTGTCATTCAAGTGATGGTTGTCAAGGGCATTCCCGTTGGAACTGCCATTGCCTTTATGATGGCAACTATCGGCCTTTCTATTCCTGAGGGAACCCTACTAAAAAAAGTAATGAGTTTGAAACTGATCACCATCTTCTTTGGAACGGTCACATTCTTCATTATTCTTTCAGGATTCATCTTCAATTTTATATTCAAAAATAGTAACCTCTTATTATGAGAAATTTAAGTCTTATTCTTTCAGTTGCTTTAATTTCCTTTGCTGCCTTGGGTCAAGAAAATAAAGTTAAATCAGCTGGTGCCATGAGTGAAATGGGTAAAACTGGTTTTGCTCCTACCATTTCAATGGATACCCTACAGCAATATCCCCGGATTTTCGGAATGGGTCCCTTAGGTAAAATGCAAGGAGAAATCACTTTTGCCGACGGGGTTCCTTATTCTGGATATGCAGATTTGGAAGGGCAACCTTACATTCAAAAAAATTGGGTTATTGAATCACCTTTTTTTGTATATGGTGAAGTGGAGGAATGGATGCAAATTCCTCTTGAGGGTAAGTTGGAAAATATGTCTCAGCTAGAAAAGTTGATCGAAAAAATGGCTCCAAAAAACGGAATAGACATAAGTCAGCCTTTCTTCTTCAAACTGGAAGGAAATTTTGAAGAAATGGTGACCCATATTGTGACCCCAAGATCTCCTGATATAGAAGGCTTCAAACAAGGAAGAAATCAAGAAAACTTCAATCATGAAAACGAATCCGGAGAATTGATTGGAGTTTATTCTCAAATCGGAAAAGGAATATATACTGCTCAAAGCAGCCATATTCATGTGCATTTTATAAACGGTCAACAGTCTTTTACAGGACATTTGGATAAAATCCAGACTGGACTTGAAGCTGTAACATTATATCTACCAAAAACTAAAACCATGCTCAATTTCAAAACCAATGATACAGATTTCTCCAAAGGTCGCTTGGGCTTTCTACAAGAGATAGATCTTGGTGATTTGGTAAAATTCCACGGACATCTTTGTGATGGATTGGTATTGGGAGCTATGGGTCTAAATGAAGTTTTGGGAGCCCTTTTTCCTGATGGCGTAATCGACAGAACAGACTTGAGGATTGTTTCCAAATCCTCTCCCTGTCTTACTGATGTGGCAATTTACCTAACAGGGGCAAGGTATCAGTTTGGAACTTTCTATGTGGATGATGCCATCGATGGGATATATGTGGTTCAGAAAATTTCAAATGGAAGCACCTATCAAGTTAACCTCAATAAAGGTGTTAAGCCAATAGTAATAGTTGAAATGGGTGAAATGGCAGTCAATCAAAAATTGACGGGCTGTGAATTGGATAAGTTAAAAAGTATAGAAGATGATTTTACCGATTTTCTTTTGAAAGCTGATGCCAAGGTAATATTCCAAATCACCACGTTGGAAGACTTTAAGTGGAATCCTGTACTCAAAGGAGATTTCACCAAAACAGATATCCTGAATAAAAATGCAGACAGCTGCACACTTTAATATTTCTATCATGAAAAAGTACTTATTCATTTCTATTTTGATGATTCCAATTTGGAGTCAAGCCCAAAATATC
Source organism: Belliella aquatica (assembly GCF_014637795.1). Classification (GTDB taxonomy): domain Bacteria; phylum Bacteroidota; class Bacteroidia; order Cytophagales; family Cyclobacteriaceae; genus Belliella; species Belliella aquatica. Next base: position 379,555 of record NZ_BMFD01000004.1, read on the forward strand.
CAACTCATTGGCTCAACAGCCCAAATCATGAAAGAGAAAAATCTTTCCGCAAACATTGATTTGGATACCATCACCAATAGGAAGTTCCTCTATGCCATAGGAGCAATGGAAAATCTCCAGGGTGAAATCATTGTATTCAACGGGAAACCGCTCTATGCTGGATTGGATGAGAACAGACTACCTTATTGGGAACAAACATTTGATAAGAAAGCTATTTTCTTGGTAAGAAGTAATGTGGATGCCTGGCACAAGACAGTTTTTAGAGATGATCCTATTTCAAATAGGCAGGAACTCACAAAAATCATTATGCGGGAAGCTTCAAAAGCAGGCTTGGACACCGTCGGTGGCTTTCCTTTTAGAATACGAGCAAAAGCTGACCAAATCCAAGCACATATAGCCTTTCTAAGACTTGAAACCGTGACTAATTTCACCCCACAAGGTAAAAAACAGGATGATTATCCACTGGCTTTGGAAGATCAAAATGTCTGGATCATTGGTTTCGCTGGTAAAACTGCGGGAGGACGTTTTGCCATACCTGCTATGGGCAATAATCCTGCAAGTGAACTACACATGCATTACATTAGAACTGACAAAGAAGAGGCAGGGCATATTGAAGACCTCGTCATCAATGGAATTTGGCAGCTTTGTTTGCCTCTAAGGAAATAGTCACATTTAAACCACAGTATCATGACAGCATTTATAGACCTTGGGAAAGAAGGTCGCACAAGACTCACCAATCAATTGGCAAATCTTAAAGACGAAGACCTTAGCAAAAAACTTGGGGCAAGTCCTAATTCCGCTGGGTTTCTAATCAGGCATATGGCTGAGGTGGAATTGCTATTTGCTAAAAATGTATTTGGCAATACGGATGTCAGGGTAGATGCCCAAACGCTCAAAGCAGGAAAAGACACTGGTGAATGGACGGATTTGGAGTCCTTGAAATCCATAGTAGAGAAAGCAGGAGTCCAACTGGAAAAGGCCATCAATAGTCAGGAGGACTGGGATTCAATCATAGAAACAAAAGAATTTGGCAAAAAAACTAAAGCAGAAGGTTTGGGAAGAATTACTACGCACACTGCTTATCATGCTGGTCAATTGGCAAGAGTGCTGAAGTATGGAAAATAGTACTTCGCTATTTTAGAAAAGGTTATTGAGTGATTTTTTTATGGACAAAGCTAACCTTACTGAATTAAATATTGCTATTGCCCTGCAGGATGTTAAGTATTACTTTATTAAGAGTCACAAAAAGTGCTGATCAAATCTTCAATCAGCACTTTTTGTGACTTATAAATTACAAATCTCGTTTTGCGAGATAGAAATCAACCATTTCGTAATCACTTGCTTCTCTTTCAAGCATTTCTGCAACAGTCTTTGGCGGGGAAACAATTACCTTATCTCCTTCTTTCCAATTAAGAGGTAGAGAAACTTTGTGTTGATCAGCTGTTTGTAGTGCGATAAGGGATCTTTTTATTTCATCCATATTTCTACCTACATTAAGTGGATAGTACATGATCAATTTGATTTTCCCTTTAGGGTCTATGAAAAAAACAGCCCTTACTGCTGCAGTTTCACTTTCACCAGGTTGCAGCATACCATACATCTTAGATACTTTCATATCAATGTCTGCAATAATTGGGAATTCGAAAAGAATCCCCGAGTTTTTCTTCACATTGTTTACCCATGCGATGTGAGAGTGTATGCTATCTATACTCAGCCCTACAAGTTTGGTGTTCTTTTCATCGAAAAATTTTTGATCAAGAGCAAAACCAGTCATTTCGGTAGTACATACAGGTGTGAAATCCGCAGGATGGGAAAACAGGATTGTCCAGCTTCCTTTAATATGCTCTGAGAATTGCATAGGTCCCGTTGTAGTCATAGCCTTAAAATCAGGTGCTAAATCTCCAATTCGAGGTATTACATTATTATTTTGATATTCCATTATTAATTATTTATATTTTTATTTCAGATCAAACTTCCATGTTTTTTACTTTATTAAAAGTGATATAAGTCACTTAATAGTTAAATGAATTCAATTAGGTTTACAAGTGATATATTTTAATAATAGATATTACTTTGTGATATGGTCAAATCAAAAAAACAATCATGGATGTAGAAATTCTATCACGTATTCAATTTGCTTTTACGGTCGCCTTTCATTACATATATCCGCCATTAAGTATTGGAATAGGGTTATTAATGGTGGTTTTTGAAAGTATTTATATTCGGACGAAGAAAAAAGAGTACGAAGTATTGGCCAAATTCTGGACAAAGATTTTTGCGATTACATTCGGTATTGGAGTAGTCACGGGAATTGTCATGGAGTTTGAGTTCGGTACAAATTGGGCGACCTATTCTCGATATGTAGGTGATATTTTTGGAAGTGCCTTGGCAGCTGAAGGTATTTTTGCTTTTGCTTTGGAAAGTAGTGCCTTAGGCATATTACTTTTTGGTTGGAACCGTGTAAAACCTTGGGTACATCTTGTGGCTACATGGGCGGTGTTCTTAGGATCGATGTTCTCTGCAGTATGGATTGTGGTGGCAAACTCTTGGCAACAAACGCCAGCGGGTTATCACATAGTAGGTGAAGGAATGCAAGCAAGGGCTGAAATCGTGGATTTCTGGGCAATGGTTTTCAACCCCTCATCTGTAGATCGGCTTACCCATGTATGGTTAGGAGCATTTTTAGCAGGAGCATTCTTGATCCTTAGTGTACACGCATTCTACATTATCAGAGGCAGATTTGTAGTCATGTCCAAAAAGGCATTTAAAATCACCTTGATTGTCGCCGCTGTGAGTTCTCTGGCGCAATTATTTACAGGACATAATTCAGCAGAGGGTGTATCAGTAAATCAGCCCGCCAAATTAGCTGCTATGGAAGGTCATTTCAAAGCTAATGCTCCTGCAGATCTCTATTTATTCGGATGGGTTGATAAGGAAAAACAAGAAGTAACCGGACTAAAACTTCCAGGTGGTCTAACATTTATGCTACATCAGGATTTTGAAACACCTGTTACAGGACTAAATGCATTTCCAGTGGAAGATAGGCCTTCTCAAGTCAATGCTGTTTTCCAATTTTATCACCTGATGGTAGCTATAGGGATGTTTTTGATCGTTTTGAGTCTTTTTGCATTGTTGCAGTGGAAACGTGGGAAACTCTTTGCAAGCAAGTGGCTGTTGTGGACTTTTGTATTTACTGCCATTTTACCTCAGTTGGCTAATCAGTTTGGTTGGTTTGCTGCCGAAATGGGGCGACAACCATGGGTGGTATACGGACTGTTGAGAACTTCCGATGCACTTTCTAAAAGCGTGCAGGCAAACCAAGTATTATTTTCCTTATTATTATTCTTTATTGTATATGCTATACTTCTGTTGCTCTTCATTTATTTGATGAATAAGGCCATACAAAAAGGACCGTTAAGTGACATTGATTTTGATGAAGGCAGTTTAAATAAGGAAATTGCAAATGTAATTTCAAAAAAGTAAAGAACTATGGAGACGTTATTTGGATTGGATTATCCCACTTGGTGGTTTTTAGTTGTTGGTGGTCTTTTTTCAGGTTATGCCATTTTAGATGGCTTTGATTTTGGGGCAGGAGCTTGGCATATGTTTTTCAAAAAAGACAGTAGCCGGGAAGTTGCCTTGAAAGCCATAGATCCTACCTGGCATGGAAACGAGGTTTGGCTGGTCATTGGGGGAGGGACTTTATTTGCAGGTTTTCCTGTGTTCTACGGAACCTTATTTTCAGCTATGTATACTCCCTTTATACTTTTCCTATTGTTTATAATTTTTAGAGGTATCTCTATCAAATTCAGGAATATGGAAGATATGCCGTGGTGGAGAAAAATGTGGGATTGGAGTTATTCGATCTCTAGTATCATGTTGGCCTTTTTGTTAGGTGTTGTCTTAGGTAATATTCTAAACGGTATGCCACTAGATGAAAATTTTGAATATATTGGAGGAGGATTTTTTGAATTTCTCAACCCATTCTCGATACTCGTAGGGGTGACTAGTCTTGCGTTATTTATGATGCATGGAGCAATTTATTTGCTTTTAAAGACAGAAGGAAAACTGTATAATAGGATACAAGTTTTTCTTAGGGCAGGTATGGCATTTTTTATTATATCTTATATCATTACCACAGCATATGGCTTGATTAATTTAGATCACTTATTGGTGGTATTCAAAGAAAACCAAATCCTTTTTGTAATTCCATTTCTTGTTTTTTTAAGTATCGCTAATGTCCCCAGACTTGCAAGTAAAGAAAAATACGGTTGGGCTTTTATTTTTACTAGTCTAACAATTGCACTACTCTTGGTTATCGTTGCATTTGAACTTTACCCAAGATTATTATGGTCTAATGATGTTCAGGAAAACAGCATCACCATCTACAATGCCGCAGCTTCTACCAAGACACTTAAGATAATGATGGGGTTTGTAGCTGTAGGAGGACCTTTGGTATTACTGTATAGCTATTTTGTGTATAGAACATTCTGGGGAAAAGTCGATTTGAATACCGAAGGATATTAAGTTTGTATTTCCAATTTTATTTTTTGCAACTTTGTTTCATTTTGACAATATTTGCGTTTGATTCAAAAAATTTGAAACGGATTTAAACCAAAAATCTATATCGACTTTTGTGTTATGAAATTTTTCAAACAAGATTCAAGATAATTGGCGGCTCTTCTTTAAACCTTAAAAATTGAAAAGTAATATCTCAAATATTCGAAAAGTAGGTTTTAGCATATTTATGCTGATTTACTTTTTGACGCTTTTCAACAATATCCTTTTTGTACATTCTCATTGGTCCGAAGGTAATCTTGTGGCGCTTCATGCACACCCTTATAGTTTCACGTTTGATCAGGAAAGTAAGAAAAAGAAGAATACCCATTCTAATGAAGAATATGAACTGTATGATTCAATATACAATGCTCCTATCCTAGAATTGGAATTTTTTTACTTTAAAATACTTCCTTTTTACTATAAGTTAAATACAACTTTTTCAAAAAAAATTATTTCTTACGAAAGCAAAATTAAGCTCTTCCAATTTTTAAGAGGGCCACCGGTTTTGGGCCTATTTTTTTAATAAAGCATTAGAAAAAAAATACAAAGAAATCCTAATGCTTTTTAAGCAAAGTCAAGAGCCATGATTTTGATTCTGAGTTATTCCGACCTTTTCTGGTTTTGGATTAACCTTTCTCTTTGTGTAACCTTTTACCAAAACCAAAAAATGAAAAAATACATACTGATTATATTTACGCTTTTTCTTGTAGGGAGTCCATTGTTGGCTCAACAAACAGGAGTTATTCAAGGATTTTTGACAAGTAATGATGGCCCACTTGTCCAGGCCACTGTAATTGTTCAAAATACAGGATTCGGAGCAATTTCTGATTTTGATGGGAAATTCAGCATTGCCAATATCCCTGCAGGAAATTATAAGTTACAGATCAGAGCGATAGGTTTTGCTACGACTGTTGTTGATATTAAGATCGAAGAAGGTAAAACCACCGAATTTACGAAAGAAATCAATCAAGACAGAATTGGTTTGAATGAAGTTGTAGTGAGCAGTAGCCGATACGAACTGAATAGGGAAGACGCACCTAGTATAGTTTCTGTCATAGGCTCCAAAATCCTCAATGCCACACAATCTGTAAGTATGGTAGATGGTTTGAGTTACCAACCGGGTGTAAGGGTAGAGTCGAATTGTCAAAACTGTGGATTCACTCAATTAAGAATGAATGGCTTGGAAGGCCCTTATTCTCAAATTCTGGTAAACAGCAGACCCATTTTCAGTACTTTGACTGGTGTATATGGTCTGGAAATGATTCCTGCAAATATGATTGAGCGTGTTGAGGTCGTAAGAAGCGGGGGGTCTGCATTATTTGGCTCTAATGCCATAGCAGGAACTGTCAATATTATCACAAAAGAACCTGTGGAAAACTCTTGGCAAATTGGGTCTAATTTTGCTTTGTTAAGAGGAGATATCCCCGATAATACCCTTAATTTCAATGGATCAGTCGTAAGTGAGGATCTCAACAGCGGCGTTACTTTTTATGGTATGAAAAGAGACAGAGGCGGATTTGATGCCGATGGTGACGGATTTACCGAAATTGTTCAGTTGAATAACCTCACTTTTGGGGCTAAGGCATTTTACAAGCCTACAGAGCTCAGTAAATTGACTTTGGATTTGAATGCCATTGATGAATTCAGAAGGGGTGGAGATCAATTAGAACTGCCTCCACATTTTACAGATATTGCGGAGCAATTGGACCATAATATAGTAAACGTGGGTCTGACATATGATCAGTTCAGTAAGGACAGGAGAACGAAAGTTTCCACCTATGGCAGCTTACTTTCAGGGACAAGAAAGAGCTTTTATGGCGGTCTTGGAGGTGAGCGAACATTGGAAGATAGTGTTGCAGCAGCCAGCGCCTATGGATTGACCAATGACTTTGCAGGAGTTTTGGGTACCCAGTTTACCCATAACTTTACAGGAAGGAATATTTTTGTTGGTGGAATTGAATACCAGGGAAATTCTGTAAAGGACGAAATTGCAGGTTATGAAAAATTGATTGACCAAAAAGTCAATTCAGTAGGTTTTTATGGCCAATTTGAATGGAAAGCAGCGGATAAATTGACGCTCTTTTTGGGGACTCGATATGATGTTGTCAATGTGGATGGCGTGTATGAAATCGGTAATATAAACAGGGTAGTTGATTTCAATAATGGGGTATTGAGCCCTAGGTTTACCGTATTATACGAATTGATGCCTGGAGCACAATTGAGAGGAGGCTATGCCAGAGGGTTTAGGGCACCTCAGGCTTTTGATGAAGACTTGCACATTTCTTCTGTAGCGGGTGAGCAAAGGTTTATCATTTTGGCAAATGACCTTAAAATGGAAACATCTGATGCGCTTACAGGTTCTTTTAATTTTGGTAAAAATACAGGGATCGTTCAAAGTAATTTTTTGATTGAAGGTTTTTATACAAAACTGAATAGTCAATTTCAAAGAGTGAATTTGGGACAACAGGCCAATGGGTCATTCTTAGAAGAAACCAGAAACGGTAGCGGAGCCACAGTTTCTGGCGTGAACTTTGAATATTCTATTTCTCCTTCCCGATACTTATCCTTCCAGTTGGGAGGAACCCTGCAGCGCACTTTGTATGACGAAGATGAAGTTTTGTTTGAGCCGGAGGAAGGGATTACTGAATTTCCTGAGATCAGTGTTTCTGAATTTATAAGAACTCCAAATACCTATGGCTTCCTTGCTGCTAATTGGACACCAAACAAGAAATTCACATTGGATCTGACTGGAATCTACACCGGTTCGATGGTAACTCCTTTGGTAGTCAATGATGACGCGTTTATCGAGCTGATTGATACACCTTCCTTCTTTGACGTTAACTTAAAATTGGCTTACAAGTGGCAATTGAAAAATAAATTCAATATGGAATTAAGCGGAGGAGTACAAAATATGTTTGATAGTTTCCAGAGTGATTTTAGTACCGGTCCAACCAGGGATTCTGATTTTGTTTATGGCCCAATGAGACCAAGAACTTTCTTCATTGGAGTAAAAATCGGTAACTTCCTCTGATGAAAACAGTTACTGTTATATTGATCATGATTTTCCTGAGCAGGTATTCTCCTGCTCAGGAAAAATCTACAAATTTTTGGCTGGATTTTGAGCAGTTGGAAGATTCTTTACAGGTAAATCCAAAACCTGTTTTTTTATATTTTCATACAGATTGGTGTACCTATTGCCGGAAAATGGAGGCTGAGGTTTTCTCCAAACCCTTTATTATTGCTGAGCTATCTGAAAACTATTATGCAGTCAAATTCGATGCAGAAAATCCGGAGGATGTGATTTTTGATGGAATGGTATTTTCCAACCGACAATTGAAAAAATCGAGAACTCCACTACATGATTTAGCCATTTTGTTCAATGGTCAAAACGAAACATTTGCTCCCCCGCTATTGCTGTTGATGGATGAAAATTTTTTAATTAAAAAAAGAATAAATTCCTACCTTGATTCCAAGTCTTTACGTAATGTTCTTAATTCTAGTTTATGATTTTTTTATTGTCATCCGACAAAAAAAATTAGGTGTTATTGGATATTCTTGAAAAAAAGCAATAGCGAAGTTTTGACACCTCGCTAAAGCTTATGATTTTTGAAGTTACCACACTAAAATGCATCATGACCAAAACCCGAACCTTGCGGGTAAACTGGTAATTTGACGGCCACTTTCTTTTCTACCTCGTCAAATTATTGATTTCTGCGTGTCTTAACACCAAAGTGACAGGTACTATAAGACAATGACCATATGGAAGCAACTGGCATTTATGCTTTACGGTGTTGTCATCAGATGCCATTCACTTAACAGTCTTTGCATAAATCTTCTTTTTCTTGAAGATCGGTTAATCCGGTAAATATGGCCGCTATTCATAGGTATTTCTATATATAGTTAATAAAAGTTGTCAGATCGGGAGGATTATTAGGCTTGGACAGGGTTCTAAAAATAATACAATTTGAACTGTGTCAAATAAAGCAGGAGGGTCTTTTTGAGAATTCAAAAAATCCCTATTCTCAAAAGCTTAAATTGTTTGGCAGGAATTCAAGAGTTGAAAAGCTAGTTCAATTCTATTTATTTTTTTGAATTCTTCAACTCTGTTACCTCCAAGCGGATTTCCTGAGCAGTTTTTTTAAGGTTGTTCATGCTGTTTCTCACGCGTGTCCCAGCAGCCTTGTTACCATTTTCATAAAACTTGGTAAAGTCTTCTTCCATTTCTGAAATCATGTTCTTGATTGATTCAAATCTGTTCATTGTGTTAAAATTTAAATGTTAATTGAATATTTATTGTGAAAGGTAGCACATGATCTAAAGCTTTAAGCTTTATCATAAACCACAATTGAACTTGAAACTACCAATTTTAATACCATTTCTTAGAATTTTTTGAAACGATTTTACTCTATGAAGTAATCTTTTGAATCTCAAAATGGTATGTGATTGATTTATTTACTATTCAATTTTTCAGCAATTTAGGATGTCCTTCCGCACACATGGCAAGAGACTACGGCATAAAGCCGTTCTCTTCGATCACTTTTTATTCCGTTTCCTCTTGCATTCAGTGCGAAATGAATCCTGATGATGCTTCATAATTTAATCTATAACCAAAACGATAGAAATCATGAAGACAAAGGAAAAAACTCAGAAAAAGGATGTGTATCAGATGATTACTGATTTGATGATTGAAAAGCTGGAACAAGGCATAATTCCTTGGAGAAAAGTTTGGAGTAGAAAAGGACTGCCATGTAACTATGTTACTCGAAAGATTTATCATGGAATTAATTTGTGGCTCTTGATATCTGAAAAATATAATCACCCGTATTTTATGACTTTCAAACAAGCACAAAGTCTGGGTGGGATGGTAAAAAAAGGTTCAAAAGGATTCCCTGTATGTTATTGGAATTTCAGCTATTTTGATTCGAAAACAGGAAGGAAGTTAAGCGATCAAGAAGCGAAAAAGTATGATCCTGCTAAAATGAAGAAAAGAGCTTTTTTAAAATACTATACTGTTTTTAACATAGCTCAAGTAGAAGGAATTGACTTTGATTTGCCTGAAACGAATTATTTGGAAACGAAAGAAACAATAGGGTCTTGTGAGGAAATCATTTTAAATATGGTTAATGTTCCTGAAATCAGACATGTAATAGCAGAAGCTTTTTACTCACCTATTGACGATTATATCAACATGCCAGATTTAAGCTTATTTGAATCAGCTGAATTTTATTATTCTGTCTTGTTTCACGAACTTATCCATGCGACAGGTCATCAAAATCGATTAAATAGAAAAGAAGTAGTTGAATTTAACGAGTTTGGATCCGAAGACTACAGTAGGGAAGAACTGACTGCTGAAATGGGAGCTAGTTACTTGTGTAATCATACAGGGATTATGGATGAAAAGCTTTTAGAAAATTCAGCAGCTTATATTAAAGTTTGGTTAGACAGGCTCAAATCAGATAAAAAACTTTTAATATCAGCAGCTTCAAAGGCACAAAAAGCAGTTGAATATATTTTGACAACTAGTCCTTTTTAAAACTTAAAGAGGGGTGAAAACCCCTTTTTTGGTCAGTTAATTCGTGATCTATTTGAGATTTATTCTGAAAATCATTCTAAGAAAGCTAATTTATAACTTTTCAAACTTAAAATTATTTCTTAAATTAAGGATGTATGGTGGTTATTTCCAGTAGCCACTTGAAATAATGCATGAAGTTTAATCCAATCAGCTGGTTTAATGTCACCTGTTTGAGTAGTTGTGTGTTGATCGTCTAGAGGGCAATTATCCGTATGATTATAATTGAAATATTTACTTTCTAGCAGCATTCCGGATATTCATATAAACAGTTATCTCAGGAGGTCAACTTGCAGAATGATCATAAATATTCAGACTGATCTTGATAAATTACTGAGGGTAAAATATCCAAAAGTTTATCTGACTCCACTTGAGCACGAGTTTGTAAAATAGAGATGGTTTAAGTTGCTATTGGTATTAAAAGTGGTACTTATATTTCAAATTAAATTAACAAAAAATGAACAGGTTAGAAGATTTAAAAACATATTCTATTTTAGACACAGAGCCCGAAGAAGAATTGGATGATTTGGCACAAATTGCAAGTGCAATATTTGATACTCCTGTTTCTCTTATTTCTTTTATTGATGATCAAAGGCAATGGTTTAAGGCGAAAATTGGTATTGAATCAGATGAAGATAAAATTGAAGAAACATTCTGTCAATACACTCTTGGTAATCCTAATGATATTTTGATCATTGAAAATCCTGAGTTGGACAATAGAGTCAAGGATAATCCAAGAGTTACTTGTGATGGTGGAATTAAGTTTTATGCAAGCGCTCCACTGGTATCGGCAATTGGAAATGTACTTGGGACGGTTTGTGTGGTTGATTATAAAAAGCGGGTTTATGATGAAAAGAAATATCATGCATTGGACTTGATCTCGAAAAAAGTCATGAACTACATGGAAACAAGAAAGCAAATGCTTCAAAAAAATAAGGAGATTGAGTTTAGCGCTGAGAGGCTGAAAAAATTGACAGATCTTGCTCCAGGAGCAATATTTAAATTGTTATTTAATGGAGAGGGAGGGTTGAAATTTGTTTTTATAAGTCAAGGAATTCGGAGAATTATTCCATGCCTTTGTCCTGAAGATCTCAAAAAGGAACCAAGAATAATTTCGAACTATATAGAAAATGGTAATGTGCTGTATGATCTTTTTAAAAGTTCTTACAACTCCTTAGAGCAGGTAGAATTTGAATTTAAAGTGATTGTAGACGATCAAACTGAAAAATGGTGTTGGATTAAAGCAAATCCTGAAAGAAAATCTAAAGAAGAAGTTGTATGGTATGGCAATATTCAGGAGATAACTCAGAAAAAAATTCACCTAAACACGCTAGAAAAAATGCTTTTTGATATTTCTCATGTTATTAGGAAACCAATTGCCAATATGCTCGGATTAGTAACCATCCTAAAGTCTCCAGAAATTTCAAACAGCGAGAAAAGAGAAATTTGCGATATATTATATGATGAAACAAATAACTTAGACGAATTTATTTCAAGATTGAATATAGAGTATTACAACTTGAAGGATAAATTAAAAACTACTTGGAATGAAGACTCTTAGTTATTTACTAAGACTGTTCCTATTCTAAAACCTCCAGATTTCAGTTTGTTTTTATAAATATCAGAATCTTCATGAAAATAGCCGTAGCCTGGAACATAATAACATTTTTCTCCTTTATTGATGATCTTACTTGTTTGTTTACAAATAGTATTATTAGCAATTATAATAAACTTTCCCATTTTTATGCTTTTGAAAGAACCTGTTTAGGTTGTGTAGTTGATCGAAATATAAGAAATAAAATACCAAATACTTCTTTAAGTAATTCTCCTAAGAAAGGCGTATATGTGAACGCAGGTATGATCCATTTGTTCCATTCCATACTTTTTTCTTTAAAAATAAAATTACAAGGAGCAGGTACAGGATGAATACCATATAGATGAAAAGTCTTCATTGCACGTGGCATATGGATAGCTTTAGTAACTAATATTGGTGAAATATTTCCAAATATATTTTGATAAGAAATCACCTCTTCTTCTGTCGTTGTTGGTTGGTCAAGTCTTGTAATAGCTTGCGGAGCTATGCTCCCAAAACCCAATAACATATTCTCTTGAATCTCTGCTTGGCTTGGGTGCCCATTCGATAAACTTGGGCCAGAAAGAACAAGTGTTTTTGAATTTGAACTATGAAAAGCTCTCAGTCCTTCAAAAACTCTTCCCATCGCTCCTGATGTAAGCTGTTGGTTTGAAGGCAAATTAACATCCGGAGTATGACCTCCTCCCAAAACCAAAACAGGGTTTGCAATTTCTTTTCTGTCAAAAACAGAAAATTTCCGCTCTAAATACCCAATAATCGAAAAAGTTACTGGGCCTAATAACAAACAGGTAAGTGAGTAGATCAGAACTATTACGAAGGTATTGTTCACAAGTAAAAATAAAGGGACAAACACTATTAAACTGATTATTAGGTCAGGGTTAATAATTAATGGTTTGATAAACTTTTTCATGACTGCATAAGTTTGTTTTGATTTTATTCATAAAGCATATCAAATTTAGCATATCTTAACTTCCTTAACTAATAAATCATTTAATTCGCATAATATTGTAAATAAAGCGCTTGTCTTTTTTACAAATCTTGAACTTTTGTATAAAATATGATTTCAGTCTTAATTATCCCTATAACGCTGAAATAGACCTAATTAATCTCAAGTTTGAACTCAATGGTGACGAATGTTATCTTTTGATATTTTTATAAAAATTGATTTGGTTTAAGGATATCTGAGTTTTATAGAGTTTATTTCAAATCTGATCCACTTTGTTTATATTCTGTCAACTTTTGAAATTACTTTAACTTCTCAAAGGCTCATAACACCAGAATAGATAATCATGAATTAAGATGAATCTAAATTAAAGTTTCTTGATATAATTTACTCGGTCTCAAATTCAGGTAAGTTAAATCAAGTTACAACATCTTTTAATTTAGTAAGTGAAGAATTATTTCCTGATTTATTTAGACAATTAGTCACTGACTTGATTTAAGGTAGATTGGGAGAGTTTGATACTTTTGAGTATTATTATACAATAGAAATATTTAGTTTAGACAAGGACCATTATGGTGCTTTAGAATTTAAGAGGATAGATTTTTTTGTGAATAAAATGAAAAAAACAGCTTCTTAGTTTATAAGGTGTCTCAAATTACATTAGGATTATTTTGCGCTTTTTTATTACTAACGAATTGAAAATAAACTAAATACAAATTATTGGTTTTTTGTTCAGCGTAAATTTGATCTGTCTCCCAATCCCCAAATTCAAATATTCAAACAAAATTAAGGTCAGTAATAAATAAAAAGTCATTTTATTTACTTAAAAACGCATTAAGATTCTTATTAGATTTCAAATTGTATTTTTGTGTCCATGAATGAATTTCGAAATCGTTTATAAATTATTAATCATGATATTGAGTCCTTTGTAGGATTCCAAGCAGGGAAAATTTTGAATTAGTATGAATATGATAACTGAAAATATTTTGGAGGTAGAGCAGATACCAAGCGTTTACGAAAGTAACAATGTTGATTTAAGGTTTGTGTCTAAAGATCTTGTTAATGGACTTAAAATTATACACAAGGACACTTCTTATATCGTCGGTAATCTAGCATTATCCGAAGGGATATCCCCTCACAAAAATATCAATGGGTCTCCGGATGACTTAGATTATAAAATCCTTTTGAAATCAGGCTTGCTTTTAGGTTATCATAAAATTGGTAATCCAATGACACTTACAACAGGATTTCCGTTTTCTACTTTCCAACTTTATAAAGATCAAGCTAGGGAAATGTTGGTTGGGGAACATGATTTAGAGTTTGATACTGCAACTTTCTCTAGTGGGGGAAAAAAGAAAATCGTAGCAGAGGTAGATAATGCATACGTTATGCCTGAGGCAGTTAGTTGTGCTTTAGCTCTCAGAAAGCAAGGTGCCGCTAAGGGAAGTTTTTTTATGATTAGTTTAGGCTATGGTACTTTTGAAGCTATTTTATCTACAGAAGGTGGATTGGTTCAAAGGTCTTCAGTATCTACGTATGGACTAAGGTATGCTATCAAATTACTGGAGGCTGAACTTTCGAAGATATATTATTTGGATCTTAAAAATGAACATCAGCTTGATACTGCTTTTAGAAACTCATTTATCTTCTTAAATAGGAAGAGAGTTGATTTAACAGAATTAAAGCGTAAGGTTCTAAGACAATATTTTGAAGATGTGGTTTCACCTGCTTTAAGAAAAGCATTTGACGATAATGATTTTGCTAAATCAAACACCATGTATTTGGCAGGTGGTGGAGCATTGTACACTGAATTGTTTGAATGTTTTCAAAAAGAATTTGAAGATATCCTTGACATAAAAGTTCCCGAAGATGCTCCTTATTTAGCAGCTAAAGGCTATTGTTTTAACAGTTTAATTTCTAATGGTGGGGATAAAGGGAGAGCTATTGGTTTGGATATCGGGAATTCAACTACTGTCATTTGTACATTTAAGGTTGAGAGCTAATTAGAGATTCGTTAAAATGATATTAAACAAAGATATTGCAGTTACTATTTTCTCGAAAGATTTAATTTTTAAAGGTAACATTGTTACCAAAGGTGATTTAAGAGTAGAAGGGAAGGTAGAAGGTTCTATTTTGTGCTCTGGTAAAGTTATTATTGATGTTAATGCGAAAGTTATAGGTCCTATACATGCTCAGTGGATAGAACTACATGGATTTTGTGAAGGTGAAATTTATGCTTCCGAATGGATTAATCTTGCCCCTAAAGCAGTTTTAAAAGGTGATTTGACTACAAAAAAAATAATTATTGATAGAGAATCAAATGTTCTTGGAAGAATTCAAATTGAAAAAGATTTACCAGTTTTGGATATAGATCAAATTAGTGCTAATAAAAAGGCTCTAGAAGAAAATAAAAAGCTGAAAAATGAAATTGATTTGAAAGAAAAATCAAAAACAAAAATTCAAGATGTAATTGAAAATCCTGAAGATTTAATATTTGGGGGTGGTTGGATATAAGCTATTAAGCATATTCACTTTCTTACGAGTAACCATTTATTAAATTTATTTAATATGTAGATCCGCTTTTACATCAGTAGCCATTTATAATCTTGTTTGATTTTCATTTCAATCAGCAGTGGTCACTTGTGCGCTGTGGCGTAGTTGCCTATGGACTATTTACGATTATTCACATAATTATAAGTGAAATATTCATATCCTGGTTTCATTGCGGATAATCATATTCTTTAAAATCAGCTGTGTCCGTCTGCTGTAACTTTTGACAATTAACCACATGATTTAAAGTGAAACAATAAAATACTGATATTATTTTGGATATTTCTTGTAACGAAAAAATACTACTGTGCAATTAAATTTGGTCATATGCGATAGAATTAATTCTTTCATAGACTTATGATGGATAATAAGTACTTTTTATATACATTAATTTTCATTAATTGATTTCCTCCAAAAAAAAGAAATTTATTTTTGTTGAAATTTTTAATTTTGATGCTTGGTAAAAGTTACGATTAATGAATAAATAGTTTTTCATTTTAAATACGAAATGGAGAAGTCTGTTTTAAATCAACCGACGCATTGATGAAAATTGATTAATACCCCGTGTGCTCATTGGTTTAAGTAACGATTATAATTGGATAGTTAATTAATAGCTCTCTTGCGGATAATCATAAAAACTAAATATCCTCTTTAGTGGAGCTTTACTAAAGGTGAATCTATGTGCAAGGAAAAATTTAATAACCTTGGTAAAGAGCTTAACAAGTTATTGTTTGTTGAGCAGCGGTATCTTCATCAGAATTTTTCCTTGTCACATCTTGTAATAGAAACAGGAGCCGATGAAGATGAACTTGAGAACTACTTTCAGCAAAGTTTTGGTCTTTCATTTTCATTGTGGTTGAGAAAATCAAGAATAACTTACCTGACAAACTTCTTTTACAAATATGGAGGAGCTCTAAGTTTAAAGGAATATGCCAGATTTACAGGATACAGTTTTATACAAGACATGTTAGACGACTTTGAGCTTGAAAAAGGGATGAAATTCCCAATTCCTATGATATCATAATAATAAAATCAATTAATATAATTTTAAACCTTAATTTTATTTAAACATGTCAGAATTCAAAAAAGTATTAGATTTAGTAAACAGTCTAGAAGCGGATTTTACAAAATTCTATGAGCAAAATAACAATGCTGCTGGAACTCGAATCAGAAAAGGGATGCAAGAATTAAAAAACTTGGCGCAGGAAATTAGAAAAGAAGTTCAGGAGAAAAAGAACTCATAATATAATTAAAAGCCTATTAAACCAATTGTATAAGTGCAAGCGACAAAGCGTGTTGTTTGCACTTAATTGTTTTATTGATAGATCAGAAAATATGAGATAAGGTTAAAGATCGCCTTGAATATAGATATTTGTAAAAAATAATTTTACTAAAAATTGTAAGCTGAATTTCATACAGGTTTCGACTGCTGATATAAGATGGTATAAAACTCTCCATAGTATTTACAAATTTGATTTTGATCATTTCAGAGATATCTTTGAAAAAAAATGAAATTAACTTCAAGTTTAAAGTGTTTTAAATGGTCAATAGGAACTTGAAAAAAAATATGATTGAATTAGGGATTAAAACTTTTTTGTTTTGCACAATTTATCTATGTAGCCATTACTATTCGGTTCAAGCACAGAATAGATCAGATTCTTTTTATCTAGCAGACAGCGCTCAGGTCATGGAGCTGATTGAGAAGTCAAAGAAAAATACTGGATCAGACTACAGAGAGGCTATGTCTTTTGCTTTTCAGGCCAAAGAGTTAGCTTATCAATTGAATGATTCAAAGTTAAAACTTGAAACTGAACTTAACTTAGGTAAATTTTTCTTTTACTTAGGGCTCTATTCAGAATCGCTAGAAAACACTATAGAAGTAATCAAAATTGCAGAAGTTAATCAAGATGATTTGGGCTTTGCTAAAGGATACTTCCAATTTGGAAGTTTAAGATTAGTGATGGAAGATTATGCTCAAGCTCGAGAGTATATCGAATTGGCGAGGAAGTATTTTTTGAAATATTATGGTGCTGAAGATGCAATAGATCGATTAAGTAGACTCACTATGCACAACAATCTTGGGGTTATATACGCTGGATTGTCAGATTATCAAAAGGCAGAAGAGGAATTAAGAAAAGGGATTGCTTTATTAGATGATTCATCGGAATTTAAGACGATTACTATTCAGCTTTTTAATAATTTAGGAGATATTTATAGAAAATCTGATCGTATTGAAGAGGCCATCTCGTATTATTTTGTGGCCAAGAGCAAGTTAGAAGATGATTCAAATCTATTGTTTGATGCCATGCTTGATCATAGCTTAGCTATATCTTATGTTGAAAAAGGGTCATATAATCAGGCAATTGAGGTTTTTCACCAAGGATTGTCCAAAGCAAAAGCTGTAAAAGGATATTCCCATATTCATCATATATCGAAAAGCTTATCAAGCTTTCATGATCAAATAGGGAACAAGGACTCTGCCTTTGTATATCTCAGTCAAAGTAAAATGTATGAGGACTCTCTTAATCTTAAAAACACTGCTGAAAATCTTCTTAAAGAAGAGTTGCTCTCCGAGTTTAGAGCAGAGAAAAATCAAATACAACGACTCTATGAAAAGAATAAAAATTTACTAATTACGTCAATTCTAGGTTTACTTTTGGTGTCTATTGTGTTATATGTTAGGGCAATTTTTGTCAGAAAAAATCTGGAAAAGGCTGAATTGGAAAGAGAGAAAATATCTCAAGTTGCAGAAAAAACATTAGAAGAAACAGTAATACTTAAAAGAAAAGTAGAAAATACTCAAAAAGAATTGACATTTGCTTCCATGCAAGCAATTCAAAAGGATGAAATGCTTAAGTCTCTTACCAAAAATCTATCTAAAAATGATATACTCAAAGAAGACCTAGATAAAATCTTAAATGGACTTAAAACAGGTCAAATGGGAAATACATTATCTGATTTTGAAATCCGCTTTAGTGGAGTTTATATTGGTTTTTTTGAAAAGTTAATCGAAGAATACCCTATCCTAACTCACAATGATAGAAGATTGAGCGCCTTTCTCAAGTTACAATTAACTACAAAAGAAATATCTGCCATCACAGGACAAAGCATTAGAGCAATAGAAATGGGACGAACTAGGTTAAGGAAAAAACTCAATCTAACTAATTCCGAAATTAATCTCTATGATTTTTTTGTTGATTATTAAGTAAAATTTTTTTGATTTTTCTCAAATGTGATAGAATTGTAGTAGTTGAAAAAACAATTCTTACAAGAGAAATGCAATATATTTGAAAGTCCACTAATCGGTGGATTTATCTTAAACTATAACAATTTAAACATGTCAGAATTTAACAAGCTAAAGGAAATGTTAGAAAGTCTTGAAGAAGACTTTGCAAAGTTCTATGAAAAGAAAAACAACGCAGCTGGTACAAGAGTCCGTAAAGGTTTAATGGAAATTAAAAATCTAGCCTCTGAAATTAGAAAAGATGTTCAAATGAAAAAAAATAACTAGTAGTTTTTGTTTAATCTTCAAATAAGTATTAAGCCCCATTCAAACCATGGTTGATTGGGGTTTATTAATAACATACTTTGAAGTGTGTTTTATTTTAGGTGTTTACAGCAAAATAAGAAAATGCTACGCCGCCGCGCACAAATGTGGACTATTAGCTGTCGACAGTTGACAATTATCCGCAAGATTATTTGTGACAAAATTACTTATTGGTGTCATCGCGGATAATCATATTAAATTACTGTTAACTTGAACTTTCATGCAATTCATAAAAAAAATATACAAATCTATTTCTAAGTCTAAAAAGAAAAACTTAATCAGAGAATTGAAATATTTATTAGAAGAAGACTTTGTTTACACCTATCCTGAATTTAGTTTGGAATTCTTGGAACAAAAAACAGGAGCTGATCAAAAACTAATTAACCAGATATTACTATCAGAATATCAGCAGTCTTTTTACCAACTTACTCGTACCATGAGAATTAACTGTCTTAAACAAGCGGTTAAAAATACAGCTACGGATACAAGCTTAAATGAATATACTTTTATTTGCGGTTATTCCCATACTGATGCCATGCTGCGAGATCTGAAAACCGAAACTGGGCTTGATTTTGATGAGTTTTGTCGATATACTAGAAATGTAAATGATAGGGTAGAAAGGAAAATTTAATTACTTAACTGCTTAGCTGTTTAATCTTTAGACAGGCGACTCCTCCAAATTCACGAATCCCCTCCTTTGGCTTTTTCACTTTGACCTTTTCACTAAAACTACTCAGTCCTTTTTACGAATCAATTATGTTTAACGTTTTAACAAAACGATCAATCAATGAAAGAACTCAATTTAGATAACATCAGAAAATATATCATAGAGCAGGAATTGTATAAAAATCCAGATTTAGATAGTTGGCTGCTTGCTCAAAAGTTAGAAATGGAAGAAGATGCTTTGCTTAATGATATCAAACAGAATACAGGTAAACATTTTAAGCAATTTTTAAACGATATAAGGATAGCGTTTTTGGTGCAAGAATTAGATAAAGCGTTCCTGTTTCAAAAGCCTGGATACTATTATAAACTCTCAGGGTTTAAGTCTAGAACGCCATTTGAGCGGATGTTCAAGAAAGAAACGGGAGTGACATTAAGTGAATACATTAGGAAATTGAAAGAAGCAAATCAGAATAGTGATTCTTATAAATAGATGAATTGATATTTAAATAAAAAAATACAAATGACAGTTTTTACTGATAGAGAAGATATACTCTTTAAACTCAATATAGCGATGGATTTTCAGGAGGTTTATAAAGATTCAGGTCTAAACTTAATAAAGTTAGCCTTTATAGACTTTGACCTTTTTACATTTCTCTAATATATCTAAAAGTCCTCGAAAATTGTTTAATCGTTTAGAGAGGCGACTCCGTCCTATTCACTTTCTCTTCTTTCTTTAACTTTTGTCCTTTTCCCTATATGCATCATCCTTAGCAAATCTGAAAAAAATCAATATTTTTTTCATCAGTAGTGATTCATTAGTAATCTATTACTTTTCATTTACTTCATTTAGGATTGTGATAGAATTGTGATAGTACTTTTTTTTGGATTGGACGGATTAGCGTCTACCATTGCAAATAAAATTAGTAGGTGCGATTAAGCGCTAGTTTTTATAATATGAATACTACACAAATGAATAAAATTTACGCTCAAACAAGCAATCATGATGGATGGTTTAAAAAAAGTGGAAAATGGAATATGTTCTCTTTTACACTTATCCTATTTTTAAAATATATTATTTTTATCAACCCGGTTCATGCCCAACAAGCCTATTCTCTTAATCAATGGGATTCTGAAGTAATACCAAATGTAAACACGTCAATTTTGGGTATTGCTCACAACGGTACAGATACCTGGATGGCTATAAATGATAACCAAGTATTTACAAGTAGCGATGGTTCCACTTGGACGGCAATTACTTCTAATTATGCCACTGTAGGGATTCAGATACCTCAAAATTTAACATACGATAACGGAAGATGGAAAATTTCAGATTTATCAAACGGCATCGTTTGGAGTAATGATAATGGAGCTACCTGGACAACAACTGCTAGCCCACCTAGTGAATTAGATGTACAAAATTTTCAATTTTTTAATAGCTATGCATCTAGAGGTAATGTTTGGATTGGAACTCCATATGTTACAGATTTTAATACACTTTTTGGTGACCCTATTACTGGAAAAGCATTATTTATTACAACAGATAATGGTGCTAATTGGACAATGAAACCGATTGGTAACTCTGATTGGTCTGGTGCTGCGTTAACTAATGGGGTTTATACATCCTTTACCTCTTTAGCTTATGGGCTAAACGATCGTGTTGTGGCAGTAGGAGATGAGATTGCTTACAGTGATAATGATGGAGATACTTGGGTAGTTGTTAATAAACCGACTAATGAACAGCTTACACAACTTTCAACGGATGGGAATGGGAATTGGGTAGCTGCAGGTACACAATCTGTTGCATATAGTAGCAATAACGGACTAACTTGGCAACTAGGAACTATATCCATAAGTGGCGATGCCAATTTAACAGCGCTATCTTATGGCTTAAACTTTGAAGGTAATCCAACGTGGTCTGTTATTACAGCCAATTCCCAATTTGGTGGTATGCAAATTAGATATAGTGAAGATGGAGGTGCAACTTGGAATACGGGACAATTTAGCACACCAGCTTCAGTTAATTTCCCAAGTGGAACTCAACAGGCAGCTTATGGTCCTGAAGGTTTTCGATTTGTTTTTGGAGATTTATTAATTTACCCTCGTATCATACAAATTCCAGCTGTTATAGAGTTAGTAGATCCTAACTTCGATAACCAAATTGTTAGTCCAGGTCAGAATATCAACCTACCTTTTCGAGTAAAAGATACAGAGGGAGAAATTATTCAGCAACAAAGTGATATTGTATATGAAGTTTTGAGCGGCGGCGGATCAGTAAGTCCCGCAGGGCCAATGACAACTACAAATGGAACCGCTTCTACCAATTGGACTGTGGGTACAACTTTTGGTGTCAATGAGCTGAAAGCCTCAATTCAGGGAGAGAGTGTTGAAACGATTGTAACGGCAACTGTTGTTTATCCAGCGCCTACAAACCTGTTTCCTATGCCTGGTACGGATGATGTCGAAATATTTTTCGAGCAAGAATTTGCATCAAACATCACGAATTATGAGTATCAATTAGATGATGGCACTTGGCAAGCAATAAGTCCAGCAGATGGCACAAGCCCTATCACAATTTCAGGACTTACGCAAGGAACAGAAGTGGGTATCCGTCTTCGCGCAACGGACGGAAGTATTTCTGGTCTCGAATCAGCACAGATTTTCATCACACCTGGGGCTCCCTCAGCACCTACAGGCTTGAGTGCCTCCGGAATTGGTGAGGCTGTAATTGCGTTTACGGAACCAGAAATTGGAGCTCCATTTACAAATTATGAATATTCTTTAGATGGTGGTGCTTGGCAAGCGTTTAGTCCTGCTGTTACAACCAGCCCAGTAACCATTTCTCCACTTACTAATGATCAGCAATACAGTATACGATTAAGAGCAGTAAACAGTGCTGGAGCAGGTGCAGCTTCTCAGCCAGTTACCGCTATACCGGGAACCTTTGTGCCAAATATTACCCTATCTCCAGAAACCAATGCCTTTAAAGTGACCATTACGAATTGGCAGGATTTTCTGAATAGTGACCCTGGTATTGATGATCCAAATACTCAGCCTGCTATTCAAACTGCTGTTCAGATTAATTTAACGCTCAATGGGGTGACTACAAGTCACCAAACTATTTTTGCACCTTGGGCAGGTGAACTTTATAATGGCACTGCAGGAGAATTTATATTCCCTACAAACTCTGGTTATGCATCTTGGGATCCTTCTCCAAGTGTTGTTGGTGGCCAAGAATATCAGGTATCTTTACAACTTGCTTATCAGGATTTTCAAAATCCGCTGTCCCCGTTAAGTAATACGGTTTCGATTACGCCAAATTCTCCTCCACCTGCAGCAACACCAGTTATTTCTGCTGTTTCTTCTAATGCTGGAGGCGGTGTAAGTATTACTATAGAGAATACAGACGATTATGAAAGTTTATCATCAGGACGATGGAATGTACAAGTTTCAATAGATGGTGGGAACACTTTTATTCCAGATGTAATTAATATTTGGGCGTTCGCATTTCCATCTACCTATCCAACCTTTGCTTTTCCACCGCAAGGCGGTGATCCTTTAATAAATGATCAGGCCTATGATGTGGTTATCAAGTTGATAGATACTTATAATCAAATTGGCACAAGTGGGCCGAGTAATCAGGTAACGGTTACACCACAAGCACCAACACCTCCACCAACACCTGTGATTACAAGTGTCGTGCCAGGAGATCAAACGCTTACACTCCAAATCGATATACCAGCAGGCTCTGTGTGGGATAGATTACAATACAAAACCACCAATGGAAATTGGGAAACAGTACAAGTCAATCCATCTTTGACTTTTGGGCCAAAAACGGAAGCTTATACAGGTACAGCAATTATTGAATATGATACATCTTTTGAACCATTCCGAGTTTGTATGGATGGAGATGGTAATGTTTTAGATGGAGTAGATATATCATTTTGTTCTTTTGATGAAGATGATAATTCCACGGGAAATTCAGTTGGATTTAATCCAGCTGCCAAACTTGTCAATGGTACTTTATATGGAGTAACGCTTCGTACGTTTAGTTTTGAGACTGGACTTCAAGGAGTAAGTGAGGAAGTGAGTGGCACGCCAGAAGCGCCAACAGCTCCCGAAACGCCGACAATTTCAAACGTAATACCAGGTGATCAAACACTTACCTTAGAATTTAATATCCCTGCTGGTTCCGCTTGGGATCGTATTGAATATAAAACTTCTAATGGTACCTACATTAGTGGTGTGATAGATCCTGTAGCTAATGGATTGGTAACAGAGGCTTACACGGGCACCATTACCATAGATACGGATACGTCTCAAGATTTTCAGTGTAACCAAAATGGTACTATAATTAATTGGGTAGGAGTTGATTTCTCGACATTTACTGTTTACACTGGTTTTGGTTCAGACCCAACGGATGCTGGTTTACCCCAGGGATTAGATCGATATCTCCTAATTGATGAAAGTTCTATATGTGAAGATTCTTCTATCGGTGGCCAATGGGAACTAGCTGGTTTAGTTAACGGAACAGCATACAATGTAAAAATCAGAGCCTTTAATTCGTTTAATACCCTTTTTGCAGAAAGTAATGAGGTGAGTGGTACGCCAAATCTTCCAGTTATAGAACTTACTATTTCAGATCCGATCTTGACTAAGACCAAAGATTATGACGGAACGACAAGTGCGGATGTTACGGCAGGAGCATTGAGTGGAGTTGCCACAGGTGAAGACGTGACGGTAGCTGCTGTTGCGACTTATGATGATGAAACTGTTGGTACAGGCAAGACGATAACGGTTGTTTATACTTTGAGTGGAGCAGATGCTGCTAATTATACGACTCCCGCAGATTTTGTGGTAACAGATGGTGAAATCACGACCAAGTCGTTGACGATCGCTGACCCAACTTTGACCAAGACTAAGACCTACGACGGTACGACAAGTGCAGATGTTACAGCCGGAGCATTGAGTGGAGTTGC
>NZ_BMFD01000005.1:0-398371 GCF_014637795.1 Belliella aquatica
AAAAAAACCTTATTGAAACTGATTTCAATAAGGTTTTTGTAAATAATTTTAAATCAATACGTTACAGGGTTTTTACCAACTATTTTTGACCATTAGATCTTTTTATTTTTTAATCGAAAAAAAGTTATTCCACTATATGCACTTTAAGCATATTGGTTTTCCCTTTCTTTTTGAGTGGCATACTTGCCGTGTTTACGATGACATCACCAACAGTAACATGTCCATCTGCTTTTAGTTGACTTTCGATGTCCTTGAAAGTAGCATCTGTAGATACATTACTTTCGTAGTAATATGCTCTAACGCCCCATACCAAACTTAGCTGTGTAAGCAATGGCATATTTCGGGTGAAAACAAATATATTGGCTAGTGGCCTATGCGAAGCAATCCTAAATCCCGTAAATCCTGATGAAGTTATTCCAACTATCGCTTTAGCTCTGACATTCCTAGAGAGCCTAGAAGCCATTAAAATGAGGTTGTTTGACAGGAAAGTCTCGTCCTCTTCGGGGATCTTATAAAGGTTGTGATAAACATCTGCATTCTGCTCAATATGAGAAATGATAGATGTCATTGCTTTTACGGCAAAAACAGGGAAGTTTCCAGAGGCAGTTTCAGCTGAAAGCATGACTGCATCTGCTCCATCCAACACAGCTGTAGCCACATCATTGGTCTCCGCTCTTGTTGGTCTTGGATTGACGATCATACTCTCTAGCATTTGAGTCGCTATGATCACAGGCTTACAAGCAAGTTTACACTTTTCTACCATCTTTTTCTGCCAAAGAGGAACCATTTGCATGGGAACTTCTACTCCAAGATCTCCTCTAGCTACCATGATTGCATCGGTGGCGGCTATGATTTCGTCGATATTTTCTAAAGCTTCAGGCTTCTCGATTTTTGCTACAATTTTACAAACCTTTCCAGCCTTCTCGATTCTACGCCTCAAATCATAAATGTCTTCAGCATGTCTTACGAAAGATAAGGCTATCCAATCGACTTCATTTTCAAGTCCAAATTCTAGATCTTCAAGATCTTTTTCTGTGAGAGATGGAGCAGAAACCTTAGTGTTTGGAAGATTAATCCCTTTTCTAGATTTTAAGATTCCACCGTGGATAACAGTACAATTGACATTTTTACCATCTGTGCTATTCACTACCAACTCTAAGTTACCATCGTCGATAAGTATTCTGTCGCCAGGAAGAACATCATTAGGAAGGTTTTGGTATACTGTACTTACCAAAGAAGCTGTACCAATGACAGGGTCATTGGTAATAGTGATAGGATCACCAGGAATGATTTCGACACCATTATCTTGGACTTCACCAACCCGAATTTTCGGTCCTTGAAGATCTTGAAGGATTCCAATAGATAATTGATTGTCTTTGTTGATTTTTCGGATCATGCTGATGACCTTGGCATGTCCTTCATGATTTCCGTGAGAAAAATTCAATCGAAACACGTTTGCTCCCGCTTTGGAGAGATTAAGAAGTGTTTCTTCATTGTTAGAGGCTGGGCCTACTGTAGCCAAAATCTTTGTTTTATTAAAGATAGGTACACTCATGGGTAATTTTCGTTTTAATAGGTTAACAGGTTTTCTTTAGATTTTATCTTATCTACATCTAATTTGACGACGTTTTGGATAAAATTACTTTTTGAAAGTTGCTCAATATAAGCATAAATATTCAAATCGAAGGTAAGATCCTGCAAGAGCAGGAAGTAATCCATGATTTTGAGTTCGGGGATTAAGTAGTGAACATTTCCACTATCATTTACAGATCTATTTTTTAGGAGTTGAATATATCCATGATCTTTTTCAATAATAAATTGAGAAATTTTCAAAGCAGAATCATCGAGGAAATGAAGCTCAAAATCCTTGGTTTTGACAAGCCTAATATTCAGACAATTGTTGATCACCCAAGCCATTTTATAGTCTTTAATAGGTGCCACAAAGCCTAAAAGTTCGAATTCGTAAAGGTTATCAACTAGTAATTTTGATTTCTTCATTCAGGAAGAATTTTGAAAGACAAAGTTAAAAATAATCCTTCAATCTCAAGGTCGAAACAGAATATCTTAAATTTAGTTGCCTGTTTTTTTTGGCAATAAGGTTTTAAATATATTTCTTTGCGGAGTGTTTTAATATAAACTAATCACAAAATGTCTGAAATTGCACAAAAAGTAAAAGCCATTATCGTTGATAAGTTAGGCGTAGAAGAATCTGAAGTTACTCCTGAGGCTAGCTTCACAAATGATTTAGGTGCTGACTCTCTTGATACAGTAGAGCTCATCATGGAATTCGAAAAAGAATTCAACATTTCTATTCCAGATGACCAAGCCGAACAAATCGGTACAGTAGGTCAAGCAGTAAGCTACCTGGAAGCAAACGTAAAATAAGATAATCACTTAAAATTCATTTATGAATTTAAGAAGAGTTGTAGTAACAGGTATAGGTGCCCTTACACCAATAGGTAAGACTGTCCCCGAGTTTTGGGACAATCTAGTTAATGGTGTGAGCGGTGCTGGACCTATTACTAGATTCGATGCCTCGCTTTTCAAAACTCAATTTGCGTGTGAAATAAAAGATTTCAACGTAGAAGATTATTTGGACCGCAAGGAAGCTCGAAAAATGGACCCTTTCACGCAGTATGCTATGATTGCGGTAGACGAGGCCATGAAGGATTCAGGATTAAATCTTGAAACAATCAATTTACACAGAGCAGGTGTAATATGGGGTTCAGGTATTGGTGGGCTTAAAACCTTCCAAGATGAAGTTGTCGATTTCGCCAATGGTGACGGAACGCCAAGATTCAATCCTTTCTTCATCCCAAAGATGATTGCTGATATTAGTGCAGGATTTCTTTCCATAAAGTATGGATTTAAAGGCCCTAACTTTGTAACAGTATCAGCTTGCGCTTCAGGAACAAACGCTTTAATTGATTCATTTAATTACATCAGACTTGGTAAAGCGGATATTTTTATATCCGGTGGCTCCGAAGCTGCGGTAACAGAAGCTGGAATCGGTGGTTTTAATGCCATGAAAGCGCTGTCTCAAAGAAATGATGATCCACAATCAGCTTCAAGACCTTTCGACAAAGACAGAGATGGGTTTGTTTTAGGCGAAGGAGCAGGTGCAATTATTCTTGAAGAATATGAGCATGCTAAGGCACGTGGTGCAAAAATTTATGCTGAGTTAGTAGGTGGCGGAATGACTGCAGACGCTTATCACATCACAGCTCCACATCCTGACGGAGAAGGTGCTGCCAACGTGATGAAGTTTGCTTTGGAAGATGCTGACCTAAGCCCAGAAAGTATTGACTATGTCAATGTACATGGTACTTCTACCCCTCTTGGGGATGTGAGTGAAGTGAAAGCGATCCAAAAAGTATTTGGTGAGCACGCTTACAAACTAAATATAAGTAGTACTAAATCTATGACAGGTCATCTTTTGGGAGCGGCGGGAGCTATCGAAGCGATTGCCTCCATCCTTTCTGTCAAAAACAATATTGTCCCTCCTACTATCAACCATTTTACGGATGATGAAAACTTGGATAGCAAATTGAATTTGACTTTCAACAAGGCTCAAAAAAGAGAAGTTAGAGCTGCTTTAAGTAATACTTTTGGATTTGGTGGACATAACTGTTCTATCATTTTCAAGAAAATCGAGGAGTAAATTGAGACTATCACGTTTACTCAGATTCCAAGCACTTCTTTATAATAAAAATGAAAAAAGGCTTGCTGCCGCCATTAAACATATGGTCGGTAGCAAGCCTTTTAACTTATCCCTATACAAGCTCGCGATCAAGCACGCGTCTGTTGCAGAAGAATCAATCAACGGATTGAAAATCTCTAATGAACGCTTGGAATTCCTAGGTGATGCTGTGTTGGGAACGATAGTCGCTGAGTTTTTATTTATTAAATTCCCCTATCGCGATGAAGGATTTCTTACTGAAACCCGTTCTCGAATCGTAAATAGGGAAGCATTGAATCAGATTGCCATGAAAATTGGACTTAGTAAACTGATCAATGATGAGATGCCTGGTAGAAATGTAAGTTCCCACAAATCAATTTACGGAGATACTTTAGAAGCTTTGGTTGGAGCAATTTATTTGGATAGAGGATATGCTTTTACCAAGACATTTATTCTAAAAAGAATCATTATCCACTTTGACGTAGATGATATCATCAATACTACTACGAATTTCAAAAGTAAATTAATCGAGTGGTCACAAAAAGAAGCAAAAGAGATTGATTTTAATTTAGTCTCTGTTTCAGGTAATCAAAGGTTCAAGGAGTTTTTGGTAGAAATCAAACTACAAGGTCAAATAGTCGCTGAAGGCAAAGGTGCTACAAAGAAAAAAGCTGAACAAGAAGCGTCCAAAAATGCCTGTGAAAAACTAAATATCCCTATTTAGAACACTATCTTTGAATTTGATGTTTTTAAGATTCAAGTTTACCCTATGTCAAGTTTAAAAATTGCCTGTGCTACTGTCAACCAAACACCTTTGGATTGGACGGGAAACCTTAAGAATATCACCAATGCAATTGAGGAGGCTCAAAATTCTCAAGTTGATTTGCTTTGTTTTCCAGAATTAACCATCACCGGTTATGGAAGTGAAGATTTATATTTGAGTTATTGGTATCCGCAAAAAGCCCTCAAAAAATTAGAAAAATTAATTCCTTTTTGTAAGGAAATAACTGTTGCTGTTGGTCTTCCTGTAAGGGTTCAAGAAAAGGTTTACAATTGCATGGCCATCATCGAAAATGCTGAATTGAAAGCATTTGCTGCAAAGCAATTTATGGCAATCGATGGTGTTCATTATGAATTCAGGTGGTTTACACCATGGAATGCCCACGAAGTAATCGATTTTGACTTCTTTGGACAGCCAATTCCACTTGGTGACATCGTTTTCTCCAAAAATGAAGTAAGCTATGGATTCGAAATCTGCGAAGACGCTTGGCGTGGTGAGGTCAGGCCAGGTTACCGATTGAAAGAAAAAAATATTGACGTGATTTTCAACCCTAGTGCAAGTCATTTTGCTATGGGCAAAAGCATCCAAAGAGAAGATTTGGTCAAAAACTCTTCTACCCTACTCAATGCCACTTACTTTTATATTAATTTACTTGGTAATGAAACTGGAAAAATGATTTTTGATGGGGAAATCCTCGTTGCGAAAAATGGAGAGCTTCTTTCAAAAAATGAGATCCTATCTTTTGCTGATTATCAAATTCAGATTTTTGATTATGATAAAAACAAAGAAAATTATCCTCTTGTAGACAGTCAGCATTTCAAAAACGAAGAGTTTGTCAAAGCTGCTTCTTTGGGATTATTTGACTACATGCGGAAAAGTAAAAGCCGGGGCTTTGTCCTTTCTTTGAGTGGTGGTGCTGATTCTTCCTCTATAGCTATCCTTGTCGCAGAAATGGTTAGAAGAGGCGTAAAAGAACTGGGGATTGCACCATTTTTAAAGAAATTAGGTCTTGTTTACATTCCAAAAACAGCTCATCCTGAAAAAGAAATAATTCAAGAAATTTTCACCACAGCTTATCAGGCTTCTGATAATTCATCATACGCTACTTTTCAAAGTGCCAAATCACTCGCTGAAAGTATTGGCGCCAAGTTTTACAATTGGGAGATTTCGGACGAAGTAAAATCATATACAGAGAAAATTGAAAAAGCCCTAGGAAGAAAGCTTACCTGGGAAAAAGATGATCTTGCTTTACAAAATATTCAAGCTAGGTCACGATCTCCTATCATTTGGATGCTGGCCAACATCGAAAATGCTTTGCTCCTGACTACTTCGAACAGAAGTGAAGGAGACGTGGGTTACACAACAATGGATGGAGACACAAGTGGGAGTATTTCGCCCATCGCATCTGTAGACAAATATTTCCTGTTACAATGGCTGAAATGGGCAGAAGTAGAATTAGGCTACGCTGGATTGAAAAGTGTAAATGCACTTCAACCAACAGCCGAGTTGAGGCCCAATGAAAATCACCAAACTGATGAGCAGGATTTGATGCCTTATTCAGTGATTGTTGAAATAGAGAGGCTCGCTATTCGTGATAGAAGATCTCCTTTAGACATTTTCTATATTCTAAATGAAGAATTACCTATCGATAAAGAAACGTTAAAAGGATACATCAAAAAATTCTTCAAGCTATGGTCCAGAAATCAGTGGAAAAGAGAGCGTCTTGCTCCAGCTTTTCACCTTGATGAATTTAGTGTTGATCCAAAATCTTGGTGCAGGTTTCCTATCTTATCAGGAGGCTTTGAGGAAGAATTAAAAGCATTAGACGAAGAATAATTTATTGATGATGATTTGCGTCTCATGCAACATTTAGATATTTCATTCGATTGATGCAAAAGGTCGCTAAGAGTCAACGACCAATTCGAAATCTATAGCAGCTTAAAACAAAGTGGATAAGATATCTTAAACAGCTTTTGGTAAGAAAGCAAATATCAGCAAAACGAAACCATCAAATCCGATGATCAATTGAAATTATTACAATTTTTGTAAAGAGTTTTGATGATTATCGACATATTTGAATTAGCAAAAACACAAAGATGATAGAAGGTATATTAAGTTATGTAGTGTGGAGTCCTGATCCAGCTGTTTTTTCAGGATTTGAAAGATTGAGATGGTATAGTTTATTCTTTGCCCTGGGCTTTATTATTTCTCAACAAATCATGGTTTACATCTTCAAGAAAGAAGGGCAGAATGAAGAGTTGGTAGATAAATTGACTATTTATATGGTCTTGGCAACCATCATTGGAGCAAGACTTGGTCATGTCCTTTTTTACGAGCCAGAAAAATACCTAAGCAATCCGATTGACATCCTGAAAGTTTGGGAAGGTGGTCTTGCCAGTCATGGTGCCGCAATTGCTATTTTAATTGCTTTGTATATGTATTCCAAAAAAACTCCAGGACAATCTTATCTCTGGGTGGTCGATAGAATTGTGATCGTCGTGGCAATGACCGCAGTTTTGATACGATTCGGGAACTTGATGAATTCTGAAATTGGTGGTAAAGAAACAGGTACTGACAGTGGATTTGTTTTTGCAAGAGATACTGAAGAAGCCTTGGAGACTTTAAGGATACCAATCATTGAAATTAATGCTTACAAGCCTGCTGAAAGATCCAGTGATCTCATTGGAAATGGAATCGTACCTGTAAACTTTGATATTAAGATTGAAAAGGGAGGTTTTGATATTGAAGATCTGAAAAAAGTAATAGAAACGGATGTAAAGTATGTTTTTACGAACTTCAGAAGTTCTCAAAAATACTTAGCAGAAGATCCAAATACTGATTTAACATATCAATTATTAGACAAAGGAGATCATTATTTAGCTGTTGTTCAGACTTTTGGAAAAACTCGCCATCCAACTCAAATTTATGAGGCTTTATCTTATCTTGTGATTTTCATTGTATTGTTATTGCTGTGGGGCAAATACAAATCGAGACTTCCTGATGGGCTTTTCTTGGGGCTGTTTTTAATTTCAGTTTTTGGAATGCGCTTCGTTTGGGAATATTTTAAAGAGAATCAAGTAGATTTTGAAGACAATCTCACCCTCAATATGGGTCAAACTCTTAGCATTCCATTGGTTATAGCCGGAATCATCTTGATCTTTTTAGCAGCCAAGAAAGGGTTGAAACCAATTAAAGATTAATTTATGGAACTGGGTCATGTCCATGACCTCCCCAAGGGTGGCAGCTTGCAATTCGCTTGATGCCGAGCCAGCCACCCTTGAAAACCCCATGTTTGAGTATCGCTTCTTTCATGTAAGAACTACAAGTAGGTGTGTATCTGCATGCCGCTGGAAAAAGTGGCGAAATCAAATATTGATAAATCAATACAGGGAAGATGGCTATTTTTCTAATGAGTGTTTTCAATGGCGTGGTACCTATTTCCAAATTTAATAATCAACATAATAAAGCCTCCAAATGATTCAATTTTTGGGATAGCTAATTTTTATTCTTTAAATATTGGAATAAGAAACGATTTTATCCATTTGATAACTTATATTTCTGAATTAAAAATAAAGCCAACCGTAAATTGAAAAAGCAATTCCTTATCTTCTTTAGCTCGCTATTTTTAGGAATAGGATTGATCTCAAATAGTTCTGCTTTAGCACAAGATGTTGATTCTTTGTTTTTTGAAGAGTTAAATTTAGATATCCCAGATAAGGTAACAATCAACAATATTTTTATCATTGGAAATCAAAAGACAAGAAAAAACATCATTCTTAGAGAGTTAAATTTTAGTGCTGGAATCACTTACGATTGGGAAGAATTAGTCTCCATACTTGCTGCTGATCAGAAAAAAATCTTTAATCTTCAACTTTTTAATTCAGTTGAACTTACACCTTTGATTACAGGTGAAGAACAGATAGAAATATTGATCACGGTAGATGAGAGAAGATATTTTATTCCTTCAATTATTTTTGAATTGGCTGATAGAAATTTTTCAGAATGGTGGACCAACCAGAATAGAAGTCTTAAAAGAGTAAATTATGGAGCGCGCTTCTACCATAACAATGTGGGTGGTAGAAATGAAAAAATGCGCTTGAGTGCACAGTTTGGTTTTACACAAGCTTTCGATTTGCGATACAGCTTTCCGTACATTGATAGAAATCAAAAACACGGATTAACAACTCAAATCTCTTATCTCACAAATAAGACTATTTCGGTACGTTCAGCGGAAAACAAGCAAGTTTTCTATACCAATGAGAACGAAGATGTTTTAAGAAGACTTTTTTCTTTTTTCGGCAGATACAGCTATCGCGGAAGTTTCTATAATTTTCATTTTGTTACATTAGGTTATAACAATATTCAAATTAATGAGGATGTACTTACCCAAAACGAAAACTATTTTCTCCATAACGATACCAATTTGCGATACTTCTTAGCTAGCTATAACTTTCGGCATGATAGAAGAAACTATAACTCTTATCCTACCAATGGTGCATTATTGGATCTAGGAATCACAAAGTTTGGTTTGTTTGGTTCAGATGATTTTAAAGATTGGGAATTTACTGGAATTGCAAATAGATACTTTCCTATTAACAGTAAAATCCATGCGGCAAGTGGCTTATATGCTACCGCCTTTGTTGGAAGAAGACAACCGTTTACATCAGTTAGGGGAGTTGGATATAATCCTAATTTTATCAGAGGGTACGAATTGAATGTCATTGAAGGGCAACAATCGATAGTCCATAAAAATAGCTTGAGGTATAATCTATTAGACTTAGAATATGATATTTCAAGAATTTCACCCATTAGTGGATTTTCAAATTTCCCAGTCAAATTATATTTCAGTGCCAACTTTGATCATGGCTTTGTCAACGATAGAAATAATATCCCGGAAAATCTTCGTCTAACCAATAAATATCTATTTGGTTATGGTCCTGGTTTAGATCTAGTTATTTTTTATGATTTGGTTTTTAGATTTGAATATTCTAGAAACAATCAAAATGAAGGCAATTTCTTTATCAATTTTAAGGCTCCATTTTAATCCCCGCTTAACTAAACTCCTCCTTTCTCAGTAGCGCTGAATAAGGCTAATGATTTAAACGTTTAAGTTTGGTTTCTAGCTTTACTTTTTTGTAGGAAAAATTTAACTTAAAGTTTGTTTTTCCATTTTATCTTTTTTCAAATGAGCAGGTCTTGGATTTCTATTCTTTTGATTTTAATTCCAATTTTAGGTCTACGCGCGCAGGGAGGCATTGAAGCACTACCTCGTGGTGCCAGGAGTACCGGTCTAGGAAATGCAAGCCTAACGATTGCAGACTCTTGGTCGATTTTCAATAATATTGGCGCTCTAGGCAGATTGACAAGTTCAGCCATTGTAGTTGGCTATGACCACCGATTCAATCTCAATGAACTTACTACGTTGTCAGCAGGCGCTGTCATGCATACCGAAAGTTTTCAATATGGACTAAGCGTATCAAGTTTTGGTGGAGAGCACTTCAACCAGAGTAATATTGGATTGGGAATTGCCAACCAAATGGGAATAGCGAGTTTAGGGCTGAAAATAAACTATCTCCAAACCAACATCGAGGGATTTGGAAGAGCTGCAGCACCTGTGATAGAGTTTGGAGGAGTGGCTGAATTAGGTCCTAACCTGTTTTTTGGTGCACACATTTATAACCTCACCAATGCAAAAGTCGGGGGCAACTCAGAAGATAGAATTCCAACAGTAGTCAAATCCGGTATTTCATATCGACCAACTGAAAAACTGATGGTCAATATTGAGGCTGAAAAAGACATTTTGCTGCCAGCCATGATCAAATTAGGAATTGAATACAATCTGATGGACAGGCTTTGGCTAAGAAGTGGTGTCAATACCTATCCAAGCAACTTGTTTTTTGGAATTGGTTTTCGACCTAGAAATTTTGTCATCGATTACGCAATGACCCAGAGCCAATATTTGGGCAATACACATCATTTTTCCTTTGGCTATCTAATTCAAAAAAAGTGAGAAAATGGATTTTTACATATCTCTTTTTACTTTTTTGGACAGCGCTTACTGCCCAGACCTACAGAAAGGATGAAATCAATATAGAAAAATTGATCGAGGAGCTTTTTGCTATGCAGCAAGATGATGTGGATTTTGAAAATATGTATGAAGGATTATTACAGGTATTCCTAAACCCAATTCATCTGAATAAAGCTACACAGGAAGAATTGAAGTCAATTTATATTCTAAATCCTTACCAAATCAATTCGTTTTTTGAGTATAAAGCAGCTTTTGGGAATTTTATTTCTATCTATGAATTACAGGCTGTTCCAGGTTTTGATTTACAGACTATCTATAAAATGCTCCCATTTGTAACCTTGGATGATGGTTCTGAATATGGCAGTCGCTCTTTTTTGAAAAGAGTTGTCAATGAACGGGATGCCTACTTTATTTTCAGACAAAATAGAGTTTGGGAAACGAGACGAGGATTTACTGCGGCAGACACTTTGAGCAATGGTCGACTGACAAGTCGTTTCCTTGGTGATCCAAATAATCTCTACGGAAGGTTTAGAATTCAGCACAGTAAAGATTTCAGTTTGGGCTTTACGATTGACAAAGATCCTGGAGAGCAGTTTATTTGGGATCCTGATACCAAAAGGTATGGCTTCAATTTCTTCTCTTATCACTTTACCCTTTACAATCAAAAAAAGTGGAAGACAATCACTGTTGGAGATTTTCAAGCTCAATTTGGTCAAGGATTGGTCTATGGAGCAGGGTTCTCGGTGGGTAAAGGTTCTGAAACAATTACCACAATCCGAAGAAGCAGCATCGGACTACGTCCTTACACAGGAGCCATGGAATTTGGATTCTTTCGTGGCTTGGGCTTGACCTATCAGCATAAAAACATCGACATCAGCTTGATCGCATCGCATACTCCACGAGATGGGAATGTGCAAATTGCCTTGGATACTTTGGAACAAGAAGACGTATTTATTTCTTCATTACAGCTTTCGGGACTACATCGAACTCCTACAGAAATTGCCTATAAAGACCAAATCAGGGAAAGTAATCTCGGAGGAAACATCCAATATAGCAGTGAAAACAGGATGCTACAAGTCGGTATTAATTCACTTTTCACTCGATATAATCAGCCTTTCATTCGAAATCCTCAAGTATATAATCAATTTGAATTCTCCGGTCAGGAAAATCATATACATAGTGGATACATCTCTTATAATATTCAGAATTACTTCCTATTTGGAGAAACAGCCATTTCCAAAAGTGGCGGCATGGGTAGTGTTTTGGGCGTGATGAGCAGTCTGAGTAGGACGGTTGATTTATCGCTGCTTTGGAGAAAATTCGATAGAAACTTCCATACTTTCTATGGAAATTCATTTTCAGAAAATACCCGTCCAATCAACGAAGAGGGGATTTATCTCGGATTAAACTTTCGCCCAAACATCAAATACAATTGGTCGATTTATTATGATCAGTTCAAGTTTCCTTGGATAAAATTCAGGACTTACTCACCTTCGGAGGGCTATGAGTGGCTGACCCGGTTTACCTATCGTCCTTCCAAAGCTGTTCTATTATTTTTTCAGTTCAGAGAAGAATCGAAAGCGAGAAATATCAGTGAAATCCAAAATTTTCAGTCTACATACCAGCTTTCTCAAGGAAAAAAATGGAATTATGTGGTCAATTTGGACTACAAAATCAATGACAATTGGAGTTTAAAATCACGGGTGATGGGCAGCCGTTTTGATTTCAACAATCAGATCACCAAAGGATTTGCAATCAGTCAGGATTTGAACGCAGACTTTCAAAAATGGAGAGTTTCTACGCGATTTGTACTTTTCGATACGGATGATTATGACAACAGACAATACATTTACGAGCGAAATGTACTTTGGGCATTCTCAATTCCCGCACTTCAAGGACAAGGCCTCAGGTACTACACTTTAGCACAATACCGCGTAAGTCAAAAGTTGACCTTATGGGCGAGGTATTCTAGGACGATTTTTACTGATCGGGAAGTCATCGGTTCAGGCTTACAATCAATTCAAGGAAATCGACAAACTGAAACTATTTTTCAACTTAGGTATCAATTTAACCGATAATTTCCATAATCGGTAACCTACGCTACACTTCATTTTGTAACTTCATTTTCGAAAAATCATACGCTATGAAAAAAATATATTTACTGACTTTAACTCTTTTAATTTCCGTTTCAAGCAGTTTTTCTCAAAAACTAGATGTCTCAAAGATGGAAAAGAAAGAAGGATTTATCAATTTCTATTTGGACGATGAGAAAGGTAAAATCTATTTAGAAATAGAAAAACTTGATCATGAATTTCTTTATGTCAATTCTCTCCCTGCTGGGGTAGGTTCGAATGACATCGGTTTGGATCGTGGTCAATTGGGCAGAACGCGAGTTGTAGAATTCCGAAAAGCTGGAAATAAGCTGATGTTGGTTCATAAAAACTATGATTTCAGAGCATTCAGTGATAATCCAGCAGAAGTAAAATCTGTCAAAGATGCATTTGCAGAGTCGATTCTATGGGGATTTGAAATCAGCAATAATGTAGATGATAAAATCATCGTAGATGCGACAAGTTTCTATTTGCAAGATGTACATCAAGTCGCTGAGAAATTGGGTTCAGCCAGACAAGGTTCATACAAAGTTGATAATTCCAGAAGTGCGATTTATGAACCGATGACCAAAAACTTTCCTCAAAACACCGAAGTGGAAGCTACTATCACAGTCACCGGAACACCATCAGGAAGTTATATTCGCTCTGTCACGCCATCTCCTGAGGCAGTGACTGTAAGACAAAGACATTCTTTTATTGAACTTCCCGATGATCAGTATCAGCAGAGAGAATTTGACACACGAGCGGGTTATTTTAATATCAGCTACCTAGACTTCACTTCTCCTATCGGTGAACCCATGGAAAAGAAATTCATCTCAAGACATCGCTTGGAGAAGAAAGATCCATCTGCTGCTATTTCTGAGGCAGTAGAACCTATTGTTTATTATTTAGATAGAGGCACACCAGAGCCGGTAAGATCTGCTTTGATCGAAGGAGGCAATTGGTGGAATCAAGCATTTGAAGCAGCAGGTTTCAAAGATGCCTTCAGAGTTGAATTGATGCCCGAAGGAGCCGATCCAATGGATGTCAGGTACAATGTGATCCAATGGGTTCACCGCTCTACCAGAGGCTGGTCTTATGGCTCTTCCATAAGAGATCCAAGAACTGGAGAAATCCTCAAAGGTCATGTGAGTTTGGGTTCTTTGAGAGTAAGACAAGATTACCTGATTGCTCAAGGCTTGCTACAGCCATTTGAAGATGGAAAGCCTAAAGACCCAAAGATGTTAGAAATGGCACTGGCTAGATTAAGACAGCTTTCAGCACATGAGATTGGGCATACCATTGGGTTAGCACATGCTTATGCCTCCTCTCCTACAAGTCGAGCATCTGTGATGGATTATCCATATCCTTATATCAGCATAGATAATGATGGGAATTTAGATTTCTCCAAAGCATATGATGATAAAATTGGAGATTGGGACAAATGGGCGATCCGCTATGGCTATGATGTGATTCCTGAAGGTCAAGACGAAAAAGCCTATTTGAAAAAACTATTGGAAGATACCTACGCGGCGGGCCATACATTTATTTCTGACTCAGATTCAAGAAATTCCAGTGGAAGTCATCCAACGGCCCACTTGTGGGATAATGGAACTTCTGCACCAGAGGAACTTGCTAGAATGATGGAAATCAGAAGAGCTAAGCTCAATTCCTTTGGCTTGAATGCAATCGAAGAAAACACTCCAGAGGCCATGATGGAGGAAGTTTTGGCACCACTATACTTGATGCATAGATATCAAGTGGAAGCAGCTGCCAAACTTATCGGAGGGGTAGACTATACTTATAAAGTAAAAGGTGACAATCAGCGAAAGCAAAGTAGATTGGATGCCAAGTCGCAAATGGAAGCATTAGATGAATTGCTGCAAACAGTTCTTCCTGAGAATTTAGCTTTGCCAAGTCATATTGTTGATTTGATTCCGCCTAGACCAATGGGTTATGGAAGAAATAGAGAGACTTTCCCTTCTCGCACAGGGCCAAACTTCGATCCTATTGCACCTGCTGAGAATGTGGTGGACTTAACTTTCTCTTTCCTTTTTGATGCAGCAAGAGCCAATAGAATAGCTCAGCAAAACGCTTTTGATGATCAACTCCCTTCTTTAAAAGAGGTAATGGATAAAATCCGAAAAAGTGTTTTTGGGGTAAATTCAAAAGGTGATTACCAGAATCAGATCAGCTTGATGGTTCAAAATAAAATGGTCGATAATTTGATTATGCTATCTAAAGACTCCAGAGCCAGTTCACTCGTGAAAGCCGAGGCAAGAGCAATTTTAAAAGATATTAGCAGTGTAGAATTGAATCTTTTTGCAGGTAAAGGATCTAAGAAAGGTAAAGGTTCAACAGAAAGTCACCGAATGTATCTAGCTGACAAGATTTCAGCTTTTATGAGACTTCCAGAGGAACTGAGTACTCCGAATTCTATCAGTGTTCCAGATGGGGCGCCAATTGGTACTGAAGATATGAGTTGTGATTTTGATTTTTAAAATAAAAGAAGGAGCGGTGATTGCCGCTCCTTCTTTTATTCACATTATTTAAAAACTCCTAATTGCTCTTACCCAGTATTCATTTGCTTTATTTTCGTTTGTGGTGAGTCCTGTTCCAAAATTATGTACAATTGCACGAAGCTCAGGCTCGTATTGTGAGGAGGACCAA
The DNA here is from genome assembly GCF_014637795.1 of Belliella aquatica. Lineage (GTDB taxonomy): Bacteria > Bacteroidota > Bacteroidia > Cytophagales > Cyclobacteriaceae > Belliella > Belliella aquatica. Next base: position 15,249 of record NZ_BMFD01000005.1, read on the forward strand.
TAAGGCTCCCAGACTCCATTTCGCAAATTTCCGATAAAGTCCCTATTCACATACATCAGCAGGAGCTCATCCTTTGAAGGGAGGTACCAATCATCGTAGCCGTCTATTACCAGATCGGCGCAAAGACTTGCAGCAGTGACTGCTTGACAAACTTCAATAATTCTATTTGTATTCCGCATTCCTGCTCCAATAAAAGTAAAATTCGTCCCAGGAATTACCTGATTCGCACAACCCCATGAAACATAGGTTGGCAAATCTTCCGGAGCCGCAATAAGGCCATGTTTTCCAGTTTTATCCAAATAGAAAATTCGCCCTCCTTGATACTCCATGCCTAATTCTAAAAATGGCTCCTTTTCACATGAAATAAGAAATATTGATATGAAAATCAAAAATACTTGAACAATTTTTTTCATGCTCAAATATAGGATAAACAGAAAATTTTTCACGCATAGATCAATATGAAAAATAAAAAATATGCTTAATAACTTAAATAAATTCACTTGAAAATTGAAAAAACATAGTGATAATTGGGTATATATGTGGAGGAATTTTCAGTCCAAGTAAGAATCCGTTCTCTACCAACGCCACAAATACTACAAGTGCAGACCCAACACTTTTTGAAGTGAAGTTAATTCGAAGTGAAATTGCGAGTGTGCAAAGTATTGATGGACGAAATCCTTTCGAAATATTGATTTTCCCAAATCCAACAGAATCAGAAATCAATCTAAAATACTAACTTAACGAATTGTTTCCGGTCAATTAATTCATTACCAACTCACTTGGTCAAATTATAGCGCAGGGGAAATTTGAAAGTTCAAATATAGGTGTGAATCATCAAAGCATAGAAATCAATAGATCGGAGAAATCAACAATGCTATTGATGACAATTGTGTTTGATAATAAGTTTTATGTCTCTGAGAATGTATTGAAAAATTAGAGTTAGATAGATTTGATTGATTTTATCTATTGGATTAAAAAACCATAAAGTAATCTTTATCACAAACATCTTTATTTCTTATCCTTAAAATTGTATTGTCAAAGGATAAAGCAGGTATTTGTCTTTTGATTGAAAATTGAAAAAAAAAATAAAAACGAATAAAATTTAAGTATATGTTTTTCGAATTAGTTTATGATAAGAGTTTGGCGCAAGCCAGTTATGTAATCGGATGCCAGGCAGGTGGTATAGCTGCTGTAATCGATCCAAAAAGAGATGTTGACACCTATCTTGAAATTGCCAAGGCAAACAACATGAAGATCACCCATATCTTCGAAACACACATTCATGCAGATTTCTTGAGTGGTGCTAGAGAGTTAGCCGCCTTAACCGGTGCAGAAATGTACCTTTCTGACGAAGGAGATGAAAACTGGAAGTACGAATTCCCTCATAATAAAATCAAAGGAGGAGACAATATAAAATTGGGAAACTTGAATTTCGAAGTAATCCACACACCTGGTCACACACCAGAAAGTGTAAGTTTCCTTTTGACTGACAAGCCTGCATCAAGCGAACCTGTTATGTTGTTTACAGGAGATTTTGTGTTCGTTGGTGATGTTGGAAGACCGGATTTACTCGAACAGGCAGCAGGCATAAAGGGTACTCAAGACATCGGTGCTGCACAGATGTATGATTCCTTACATGAATTTGCGAAGCTTGGAGACTTTATCCAAGTATGGCCTGGACACGGTGCAGGTTCTGCCTGTGGCAAAGCTCTTGGAGCTGTACCAAGTACTACAGTGGGATACGAAAAAATCAGAAACTGGGCATTACAGCTTTTGAATGATAAAGTTGCTTTTAGCAAAGAACTCTTGGCCGATCAACCTGAGCCACCAAGGTACTTTGCAATGATGAAAAAGCTCAATAAAGTAGACAGAAAGCTTTTGACAGAAGTTCCAAAGATCAAGAATCTAGGAAAAGCTGATTTTGATAAAATCACTGCCGAGGGTTTAAAAGTAATAGATACCAGACCATGGCAAGACTATGCTGCTGGATTCCTCAAAGGAACACTCAGCATCACCAACAACAATTCCTTTTCATCTTGGATGGGTTGGTATTTGACTTATGAAGAGAACTTCGTGTTGATCGCAGAAGATGCACAGGTAGAGGACTTAACTAGGAAGTTGATGCGTATAGGTTTAGACAATTTAATCGGCTATATCACACCAAGTCAATTGGCAGAATTTGAAAGAGGAAATCTATCTACTTTTGAGCCAATTTCAAAAGAGGTAGTTCAAGCAGCTTTAGAAAAAGGAGACACGCAGATTGTAGATGTAAGAGGAGCCGCTGAGTTCAAAAAAGGGCATATTGAAGGTGCTGAAAATCACTTCGTAGGTAAGCTTGACAAAAACTTAGACAAAATCTCCAAGGACAAGCCTGTAATCATTCACTGTCAAAGTGGTGCAAGAGCAGCTATCGCTTACTCTGTATTAACTGCCAATGGGTTTGATAATATTCAAAACTACTCAGGTGGTTGGGCCGATTGGAGTGCTTAAAAATTTGATTTAGATTGGTTAATTGGTTTGTTCAAATCCACCCTTGATTTAGGGTGGATTTTTTTTTCCAAAAAACACTTTCCGCGTAGTGATTAATTTTATTTCACGCAGTGACGCAGAGAATTTTTTTTGCCAATAAAATCATATTATTTTGATATTTTTTTGTCTTAAAAAAAAACCATCAGAGCCGCAAAACATCAAAGTAAAATTTTATTAGAAACACTTTTTACCGATTCATTTATAATTTTGATTTTCTTTTACGCTTCAAACTAATATCTTTAAGAAACGATTTATACTTTTAATTTTTTCTAATGCACAAAAAGAGTTTAAGTGAACGAGACATTTGCACCAAATACATTACACCTGCACTCAAAAATGCTGGTTGGGATATTTTGAAGCAAATTCGTGAAGAAGTGTTTTTTACTGACGGAAGAATCATCGTCCAAGGGTCTCTTCATACCCGAGGGACAAGGAAGCGAGCTGATTACATTTTATACTATAAAAAAGACATCCCCCTTGCCATCATTGAAGCTAAAGCTAATACCAAAGGAGTCGGTTCAGGTATGCAGCAAGCCTTGGAATACTCCGAAATCCTCCAGATTCCTTTTGTCTTTACCTCCAATGGAGACTCTTTTGTTTTCCATGACAAAACCAATCCTGACGAAAGAGAAAAAGAAATTCACTTAGATGATTTTCCCTCACCTGCTATTCTTTGGGAAAAATATCTAAAATTCAGTGAAATCAATACGCCAAAAGCACGTGAAATAGTAGAGCAAGATTACTATGTGGATGATTCTGGTATGAACCTGAGATATTATCAGGCAAATGCAGTAAATAGAACCATTGAGGCTATAGCTAAAGGTCAAAATAGAATTCTTTTGGTCATGGCTACTGGAACAGGGAAAACATACACTGCTTTCAACCTGATTTGGAGACTTTGGAAAACAGGCATCAAAAAGCGAATTCTTTTTTTAGCTGACAGAAATGCCCTACTTACGCAGACCAAAAATGGTGACTTCTCCCCTTTTGGAAATGATATCATGCATATCATCAAAAACCGAAAAATTGATAAATCCTACCAAATCTACTTCGCATTATATCAAGGATTGACCAGTAATGAGGAAGAGAAAAATGCTTACAAAGAATTCAGCAAGGACTTTTTTGATCTGATAGTAGTTGACGAATGTCATAGAGGATCAGCTTCCGAAGCATCAGCATGGCGGGAAGTTTTGGATTATTTCGAAGGCGCAACTCAGATCGGTATGACTGCTACGCCAAAAGAAACCAAAGACATCTCCAATATGGATTATTATGGAGATCCTGTCTATACCTATTCGCTCAAACAGGGAATAATGGATGGTTTTTTGGCTCCTTATAAAGTTGTGAGGATAACAACCAATTTGGATGAGGGATGGCGTCCTTCAGCGGGTATGTTGGATAAATTTGGCAATGAAATCAAAGACAGGATATATAATCTGAAAGACTATGACCGCAAAATGGTCATGGATCAGCGAACACAGTTAATAGCGAATAAGATCACAGAATTCTTAAAAGCCACTGATCGTTTTTCCAAAACAATTGTCTTTTGCATAGATATAGAACATGCACAACGCATGCGACAGGCATTGATAAACACCAATGCTGACCTAGTATCAAAACACCCGCATTATGTTGTCAAGATCACTGGAGACGATGAAGTAGGTAAACGCGAGTTGGATAATTTTACAGATGTGGAAGAGCGATTCCCCGTAATCGCTACTACATCAAAAATGCTAACCACTGGTATTGACACTAAGATGGTGAAGCTGATAGTACTTGAAGCAAATATTGCTTCCATGACAGAATTCAAACAGATCGTGGGCCGAGGTACAAGAATCAGAGAAGCCGAAGGAAAGCTCTATTTTACAATTATGGATTTCAGAAAAGCCACCAATCTATTTGCTGATCCAGAATTCGATGGAGATCCCGTTCAGATTTACGAACCTGGAATTGATGATTCACCAGTACCTCCGATGTATCCAGAAAATGAGGAAGAAGATCTAGATGCTGACAATCAGTTTGGACAACCTGAAGCTCTAGAATTTGAAACTCCACCAGGTATTCAAATTCATGAGGGCGACCCAGATGCCGAACCAAGAAAATACTATGTCAACGATGTAGAGGTGTCTGTCATCAATCAACGTATTCAATATTTTGGAGCAGATGGTAGGTTGATAACAGAATCTTTGAAAGATTATACCCGCAAAAACATAGATCAAAATTTCAGCTCTCTGGATGTATTCATTCAGCGCTGGACCGCAGCAGATAAAAAAGAAGTTTTACTTGCTGAATTAGCTGAACAAGGGATTTTATTGGAGGCACTTCGAGAGGAAATCGGCAAAGAAATGGATGATTTTGACCTGATTTGTCACATTGCTTTTGATCAACCTGCTTTGACGCGAAAGGAAAGAGCTGAACAAGTGCGCAAAAGAAACTACTTTGAAAAATATAGCGCAAAAGCGCAATCGGTGCTAAATGCCCTTTTGGATAAATATGAACAAGAGGGGATCACTACTATCGAACAAGGCTCTATCCTCAAAGTTCAGCCAATCAATAAATTAGGCTCACCTGTTGAACTGGTCAGAGCTTTTGGGAAAGGGAAGGATTTTGAAAATGCAATCAAGGAATTGGAAAAGGAAATTTATCAGATAGCTTAATGAAGTCCTTAAATATTTAGCTAGGAAGATGAGCACATATTCACAGATTTATATTCAAATAGTAATAGCCGTTAAAGGACGGTATAGTTTGATTTCGAATATTTGGGAGGAAGAATTGTATAAATACATCACAGGAATAATCACAAATATGGGACAAAAATTAATTGCAATTAACGGTATGCCGGACCATGTTCATATTTTAATAGGTATGAAACCGTCGTGTTGCTTATCAGATTTGATTCGAGAAGTAAAAAAGGCGTCGAATGCATTTGTAAATGAAAAGAAATTTATCAGATCAAAATTTGAATGGCAAGAAGGCTTTGGTGCTTTCTCCTATTCTCAATCTGCATTGAATCATGTGATTACATATATTCAAAATCAAAAAGAACATCATAAGAAAAAAACATTCAAAGAAGAATACATTGATTTCTTGAAAAAATTTGAGGTTGATTATAATTCAGCGTATTTATTTAAATGGATAGAGGAAGAGGATTAGAAAGATTTGACCTTGAAAAGGTCACATGTTTATAAAAATGTAAAAATGATAATTGATATCCCGACCTCGAAGAGGTCACATGTTTATAGAAAAAGTGCCTCCCATGATCCATTCGACCCCTAAGGGGTCGTACCATTAATCATCGCTGTGAATCTTGCTATAAACATATGATCCCATTCGGGATCGGGAATGAACGAAAATTAAAAATTTATCCATAAACAAATAATATAGTACGCAACCCGACCTCGAAGAGGTCACATGTTTATAACAAAAAGCATTCATCCACCATCCATTCGCCCCCTAAGGGGTCGCATCGCGTATTGTCGGAATGTTGCTAGAAACATATGATCCCATTCGGGATCAAGGTAAAAAACAGACCTTGAAGAGGTCGCATGTCTATAAAAATGAATTAATGATAATCGATATCCCGACCTCGAAGAGGTCAGATGTTTATAAAAATGAATAAATGACCAACGATATTTTGACCTCGAAGAGGTCACATGTTTATAGCTAAAATCAACGTGCCTAGCTACATTCGACCCCTTTGGGGTCGAACCTAACCCTAGACGAATTAAGTGCTATAAACATTTGATCCCATTCGGGATCAAGATAAAGAAAAGACCTCGAAGAGGTTACATGTTTATAAAAATGAATTAATGACCAACGATATTTTGACCTCGAAGAGGTCACATGTTTATAGAAAAAGTGCCTCCCATGATCCATTCGACCCCTAAGGGGTCGTACCATTAATCATCGCTGGGAATCTTGCTATAAACATATGATCCCATTCGGGATCGGGAATGAACGAAAATTAAAAATTTATCCATAAACAAATAATATAGTACGCAACCCGACCTCGAAGAGGTCACATGTTTATAACAAAAAGCATTCATCCACCATCCATTCGACCCCTGCGGGCATACGCGTTAACTTAAGTGTATATGCTTAAATTTCAGGTGATTTTTTGTCTGTTTTCGGAATTGTACTTTTCTTTTTTAGAAAAGATTCTTTTTTGATCACTCTTTTTAGGACAAAAGTATTCCTATCCTCTATTTCCCACTCCATTTCTTCCGCTTTTTCCAAATCGCAAGACTCCGCTATAGCTGCCGGAAAATTGATGTAATAGGAGCTTGTTTTTCCTCGTTCAACTCGTTGAATTTTAACTTTATAACCCATTGCTTTTTTGATATAATAATAGTATATTTACTATTATAAATTTAAATAATAAACTCCCTGAGACCTAATCCTTTGACCGAAAATATAGATTTTTTTAACCTTTTTCATGAACTCAATATAAGTAATGATATTCTCTTCGACCTTGCATTTGAAGCCCAGCTGATTAAACGTAGGCGATCTATTGATCCAACCGATCTACTCCACGCTCTTTGCATCGAATCATTGCAGGGCACTGTCAGTCACAATGATCTTGCCTCCAAAACTGAATCCGCATCAGGAATTGCGGTTAGTAAGGTTGCGGTATGGAAAAAGATAAACGAACAGTGTCGGGTCTTTTTGGAAAAAGTTTTTCAACTGGTGATACATAACAAATTCTTACAGAATCCCGATAGCCCGGAAACACCTCTTTTCAATAGGATTATAGTGCAGGACAGTACTATAATCAGGCTACCAAAGAGGCTCTTCCAGGAATATTCGGGCGTGGCCAACGGACATTCAAAAGTCTGCAACTCCCGTATCCAGGGTGTCTATGATTTAGTAGCCGAAAAATTCTTGTTTTTCTCCGTGGACAGTTACAGTAAAGTAGATTATGAAGCAGCGCCCGAACTTGTTCTCCAGAAAGGAGACCTAACTTTAAGGGATCGTGGATACCTGATCGCAGATGAAATCCAGCGACACATAGATCAAGGAGCTGACTGTATTTACCGTCACAAGTACAAACTGACACTTCTTAGTACTAAAACTGGAAAGGTCATCAATCTTTTGGCTTTACTTAAAAAGAAAAAGAATATCGATATGATGGTAAAACTGAACAACAAAGCCAAAATCACAATAAGGCTGTTGGCCACGCCCGTCAGTTATAAGATTGCAGAGGAGAGGCGTAGAAAAGCCAAAAAAGAGCTAAAAGGAATGCCACTAGCAGGTTATATGGAACTTCTGGGCTGGTCAATTTTCCTAACAACAGTGCCTAAAGAAACAGCCGATAAAGAAAAGATTTTCGCTCTGTACAAATTAAGGTGGAGAATTGAAATAATATTCAAATCCTGGAAAAGCAACATGGCTTTTGACAGGATACATAATGTATCCAAAATCCAGCTTTGGGTAATACTATGGACACGATTTATAATGGTGGTTATATGCACACAGTTTATTTATACCCCCTGTAGAATATTGATTAAATCTAGCTTAAACAAAGACCTGAGCCTAATAAAAGTGATACACTATCTGGTAAGGAATGTAAAAAAGATAATATTAATATTGAACGAGTTGCAGGATAAATCAAAGGGACGCCTTTTTCATATCAACAATCTGGCAAAATATTGCTCCTACGACAAAAGACTAAAAAGAACTCATTTTCAAATAGATATGCAAATAATCTATCACTAAGTTAACGCATATGCCCTGCGGGGTCGAATCACGTATCGTCGGAATGTTGCTATAAACATATGATCACATTCGGGATCAAGATCGAAATGTTAAAGACATTTTCACAAAAGATACATTTAAAATTCCCTTAGGGTAAAAACAAAAAAATTAAAATCAAAAATGACCACAATTACCACCAATATCAAAGGCATCCGCGACATCATGCGGAAAGACACAGGAGTAGATGGGGATGCACAGCGCATCTCGCAAATGGTCTGGATGCTCTTTATGAAGATTTTTGCAGATAAGGAAGAAGGCCTGACCGGTGATGCATTGATGGACTTTGTCAACAATGAGTTGTTTCCAGCCTTGAAAGAACTGGATTTCAGCATCAGTCCTCAGGCCAAGATCATCCGATCTGTATTTGAGGACACCTACAACTATATGAAAAACGGAACTCTCTTCCGTCAGGTGATCAATCAAATCAACCGCATCGATTTCAACAGTTCCAAAGACCGTCATTTGTTCAATGACCTCTACGAAACGATTCTAAAAGAACTGCAATCCGCAGGTTCTTCGGGGGAGTATTACACCCCTCGGGCGGTGACACAGTTTATGGTGGATATCATCGATCCCCAACTCAAGGAAACCGTTCTCGATCCGGCTTCCGGTACGGGAGGATTCCTTACTTGTACCATAGACCATAAGAAGAAATTAGTCCAAAATGACCAAGGCGAGCGTGACCTGCAAGCCACCATTCGTGGGATAGAAAAGAAGCCCCTACCCCATTTGCTCTGCACGACCAACCTGATGCTGCATGGCTTTGATGTGCCTGCGGTGCGTAGAGATAATCTCTTGAGCAAACCCTATGCAGACTGGGGAGCAAGTGACAAGGTAGATATCATATTGACCAACCCTCCTTTTGGTGGGGTGGAAGAAGATGGGACGGAAACGAATTTCCCACAGAAGTTCCGAACCAAGGAAACAGCCGATCTATTCTTGGCCCTGATTATCCGCTTGCTAAAAGATGGCGGCCGATGCGCCGTGGTCTTACCTGATGGGACGCTCTTTGGTGAAGGTGTCAAAACCCGCATCAAAGAAGAACTGATGGAGCGCTGCAACCTGCACACCATCGTTCGCCTTCCTAATGGCGTCTTCAATCCCTACACAGGCATCAAGACCAATTTGCTCTTCTTCGAAAAAGGGCAACAGACCAAAGACATCTGGTACTTTGAGCATCCTTATCCTGATGGAGTGAAGAGCTACAACAAGGGTAAACCAATCCATATCAAGGAATTTGATTTGGAAAAAGCTTGGTGGAATGATCGGGAAAATGAAGCCTATAGCCAATATGCCTGGAAGGTTTCTGCCGAGGAAATCCAAACCCGAGGCTACAACCTGGACATCAAAAACCCACATCAGGTAGCCGATGACTTGGAAAGTCCCGAAGTCCTGCTGAAAAAATATCAAGCCACTGAAAATAAGATCTCAGACATTCAAGACGAGATTATCAAAGTCCTAACAGAAGCCTTACGTTAAGCCATGCAGTTATTAGAACATTTTAAAGAACTGACCCTGCATCCCAAAAATGCGGAAGAGCTCAAAGGATTGATTTTGCAATTGGCAGTGCAAGGCAAATTGACGAAGCAGTGGCGAATGGTGAATTCAGATGTGGAGCCGGCTTCGGTTTTATTGGAAAAGATTGAGGTGGAGAAGGATGAGTTTATCAAAGAAACAAAAAGAAGAAAGGAAAAAGTACAGCTATCTATAACAAAAGAAGAGGAACCTTTTGATTTACCTATTTCTTGGGAATGGAGTCGAATGCTAAATATTTGTCACCTAATTACTGATGGTACACACCATACGCCAAAATATCTTGATAATGGTATTCCATTTTTATCAGTCAAAAATTTAAGCCAAGGAGGCATTGATTTTTCAGACACTAAGTTTATTTCCTTAGAGGAGCATAAAGATCTAATTAAACGATGTAATCCAGAATACGAAGATGTATTGTTAACCAAAATTGGAACCACAGGAATTGCTAAAGTAATAGACATCAAAACTGATTTTAGCATTTTTGTAAGCGTAGCATTATTAAAAATCGCAAAACAAAATCTCTTCCCTTACTTTATTGAGCATTGTATCAATTCTCCTTTTATTAAACAACAATCAAAGGATGGGACTGAAGGCGTAGGAAATAAAAACTTGGTATTAAGGAAGATAAAAGATTTTCTAATTCCAATCCCTCCCCTCGAAGAACAAAAAGCCATTGTAGCAATAGTCAATCAACTGTTTGCAGAAGTAGAGCAATTGGAAGCTATGGCAAAAGAGCGGATTCAGCTGAAGGCTGACTTTGTGACTTCCGCCTTGAATCAGTTGACTCAGGCTGCAGAACAGGACACCGCTAGTCAATGGGAATTTTTACAGCAACATTTCGGCACCTTCTTTACTGAAAAAGAAAACATCAAAAAACTCCGAGAAGGTGTTTTGCAATTGGCTGTTCAGGGGAAGTTGACACGAGATTGGCGTGCCATTCGACAAACACAAGGAATACCAATCGAACACGCATCTACCCTACTTGAAAAAATCAAGGCGGAGAAGTCCAAACTTATAAAAGATAAAGTCTTTCAGAAACCTCAACAATCTGGAGAAATAATGCCAGACGAATTTGAAAATACATCTCCTAAATCATGGCAAATCGCCAAAATTGTGGATTTGTGTTTTGTTACAAAATTAGCGGGATTCGAATATACAAAATATATAAAGCTTGAGGATTCAGGGGAAATACCAGTAATTAGAGCACAAAACGTAAAAATGAATAGGTTAGATGAGCGAAATCTAAAATACATTGACAAGGATACATCTGAATTACTTTATCGTTGTGCTTTAACTAAACCGTGCTTATTAATGACATTTATCGGTGCAGGAATTGGAGATGTTGCTTTGTTTAACAAACCTCAAAGATGGCACCTTGCTCCGAATGTTGCTAAGTTAGAACCATTCAATTATTATGAAGAAAAAATTAGCCCGAATTATTTACTCTATTATTTAATGTCTCCAGAAGGTCAGAAACAAATCTTTAAATCAAGTAAAGCAACTGCCCAACCTAGTTTGTCAATGGGAACTATAAGAGATGCAATTGTGACACTTCCACCCCTAGAAGAACAAAAAGTCATTGTAGATAAAGTCAATACCTTAATGACTTTATGCGATAAACTAAAAAAAGAAATAGAAACCCATCAAACCAGCCAAGAACAATGGATGAAGAGTTGTTTGAGGGAAGTTTTTGAGAATTAAAATATGAATATGGATTTTTCAAATTTAATTCAGCCAAAAATGATACAAAACATCAAGGTTAATCCAGATATATTTGATGAATATTCGGAGGTTAATCGACTAATAATCATTGGAAATGGTTTTGATTTAGCCCACGGCCTAAAGACTAGTTTTAAAGATTTTATCAAAGATTATTTGGTTCAGATACTGAACAATATTAAAAATAATCTTTCCCACAAAGACGAACTTATTTCTTTACAATCCATAGTTATCTATTCAGATTTAAATAGAAGCTTTAGTTCACTGGATGATATTAAGATTTTAGAATTATTTGAGGATATTCTAAAAAGAGATCAAATAATCATTCATAAAAATTCTGAACTTTTAGAAAGAATATTAAAGTCAATAAAAGATAAATCTTGGGTAGATATTGAATTAGACTTTTTTCACATCCTAAAGGAGGCGAGTATGAAGTCTAATGAAAAAAGAATAATAAAAATAAATGAGGACCTTAACTCATTAAAGATAATTTTAAAAAACTACTTGCTAGAACAAGTCAAAAACACATCAGTTAAAACATCAAGTAATTTACTAAAACAGTTTATTCAAAAAATATCTAAAGAAGAAACGAGCCCAAACACTCTTAAAAAAAATTTATATCCAAAATCAATCTGTTTTTTAAATTTCAATTACACCTCCTTGCCACTTGAGTATATAAAACAGATAAAAAATATACCTACTAACCAAATTCCAATACACGGAGAATTAAAAGGAGATGACATGTCTACTCAAGGTTTAGTATTTGGTTACGGAGACGAGCTTGATGATGATTATTTAAAGTTTGAAAACATGAATAATGATTCATTATTTGAAAACATCAAGTCTTTTAAATATTTACACTTCAATCACTACAGAGACCTATTAGAATTCATCAACAGTAAACCATTTCAAGTTCATATTTATGGTCATTCATGCGGTTTATCTGATCGTACTTTGCTAAATACAGTCTTTGAAAATGAAAATTGTATTTCAATAAAACTATTTTATCACAAGTGGAATGCAGGTGACGATTTTGAAAAGAAAACCTATGCTATATCTAGGCATTTCAAAAGCAAATCAGACTTGAGGGCTAAAGTTGTAAACAGAACCAAATGCGAAGCTATGATTCAACCAAAAACTGAACCTTAAGTTTTTCAAACGAAACAAAAAAGTTAAGTTTTAATTGGATGTTTAACCCTATCTTTAATTTTCAACTCCTAACTTTTAATACATGAAGACAACCGTTATACCAGGTGATTTTATTGGCTCCTTCAAAACAGGTGACAACATTCAAAGAAATCTTGAAACACTACGTTTATTTTATTCATATTATGAAACAGAAAGTAAAGAGAATAGGTCTTTATTGTTAAAACCTATAATTATCTCAGTTGCCTTTATAATTGAAGCTATCTTGTCTGATTGGCGGTCAAGAGTTAGAGGACATACAAGGGAGAAAAGTGTTAAAATTCCAGATAGTTTAATATCAATTTTTCAAGAGAAACCTAATGATCAATTTGGTTTTTATATAGACCAAGCTAAAAAACACAATTTATTTGGAAATGAAACTAAAGATTTTTGTCACAGATTAGCTAACCTTAAAAAATTACGAAATAGAGTTCATATTCAAAATAAAGAAAATCATTTTCCACGTGATGAAGAAGAAGCATTTAATACTGATGCCAAAAATGAAGCTGAATATTTATTAAAGTATATTTTAAATTATATGCTTTTAAATCACAGTAGACCAAAAGGATCAAGGTTTTCGGGAGATTTTATTATTCCATTTTAAATAGCTTTGATAATAAATGAATCCCCTTTTGATGTAAAAAACGAAATCTTACATTACCTTATACATCATATTTTTCAAAAAGCTGGGAATTGGAGTAATAAAAGGATTAGAAAAATATTTAAACTAGAAAAATATCATCTTTTAAAAATTATCAATGAATATAATTTTAAATCAATTAAACGAACTAGGAACATTAATACTTTCATTAATCGCCTTGGTTATTTCCTTACTAGCTTTTTTTCGAGGCCGTAACATTGACCTGCAGAATTAATTGTATTTAAAAAAGTTAGATGCTTATGAGTATACAATATCTGAATTTTTAAAACTTCTCAGCCTACTTAGAAGCAATCATGAAAAGCTTCTAAGTATGGACATGAATAATCTTTCAGAGTCTGAAAAAAACGAATTAAATGCACTCTCTTATGTAGTTGATAATGAAATTGAAGAAATTCAAAAAACAATCGGCATTAAGTCTATTTATTTTTCTAAATCTATGCTAGATAATATTCTTTCTTATTTGATTTCTTTATATGGAGATTTGGAATGTAACAACATTAAAGATAATAATGATATTCCCAAACTAATGGAATCATATATTCAAACTCAAACGGAGGAGATGGAATCCTTGATAAACCAAATGGGTGATGAGTTAGGGTTAGATAATTTAAACCAAAAACTTTTCAAACGAATCAAGAAGGGGCGTTTTAGATTTGATGTTTAGACAAATTTTGGCTCGGAGAAAATAAGTTTGATTAGAAAATAACTGAAATCTAATTGTTTATAATATTTGAAAACTAAAAAGATTTAATTCATTTTTCAAATCCAAATTTTATCTTCCTAAAATTTACTTCTTATATGCTTTCTATAAAAAACACTTTTCTATTTTGTTTTATGCAAAAAACAAAATGAAGGATTAATTGAGATCTATCGAAATCATATTGGAAATGAATTCGACCCCCATGGGGTCGCAACAATCATCGTCACGAATGTTGCTATAAACATGTGATCCCATTCGGGATCAAGGTATAGAAAAGACCTCGAAGGGGACAATATTTGATATTCAAAGCATGAAAAACCATTTCCTAAAATAGGTCACATATCTATAAAAATGAATAAATGATCAACGACACCCCGACCTCGAAGAGGTCACATGTTTATAGAAATGGATAAATGACCAACGATATTTTGACCTCAAAGAGGTCACATGTTTATAACAAAAAGCATATTCATCCACCATCCATTCGACCCCTACGGGGTCGCATCGCGTATCGTCCGAATGTTGCTATAAACATATGATCCCATTCGGGATCAAAATATAGAAAAGACCTCGAAGGGGTCACATATCTATAAAAATCGATAAATGACCAACGATATTCCGACCTCGAAGAGGTCACATGTTTATAGAAAAAGATCCACCCAGGATCCATTCGACCCCCATGGGGTCGCACCATTCATCGTCGCGAATGTTGCTATAAACATATGATCCCATTCGGGATCAAGGTAAAGAAAAGACCTCGTAAAGTTTAGATACTTATTTAAATCACCATTCCCGGATAATCACAATTATTTCTTATCATGTCTATCAATCAGCACTTCCATCACTTCGTCCAATTCATAGCCTTTGGCCTCCAATAGAATAAGGTAGTGGAAAAGTAAATCCGCTGCCTCTCCCATAAAAAGGTCTTTGTTGTCATCCTTGGCTTCAATCACAATCTCTACAGCTTCCTCTCCTACTTTCTGAGCTATTTTATTGATGCCTTTGGCAAAAAGTGAAGCGGTGTATGACTTGTCTGTTGGGTTGTTTTTTCTATCCTTGATGATCGCTCTCAACTGATCGATAAAAAGAGTTTTACTCTTATTTTCCTCTGCGAAACAAGTATCATCACCTGTATGACAAACTGGTCCAACAGGCTTGGCTTTGATCAAGATGGTATCATTATCACAGTCAACAGTCAAAGAAACCACATTGAGAAAATTCCCAGAAGTTTCTCCTTTGGTCCAAAGTCTGTTTTTGGTTCTTGAGAAAAATGTGACTCTCTTTGTTTCCAAAGTAATGTCCAAGGCTTCCTGATTCATATAGCCTAGCATCAGTACCACATTTGATTCTGCATCTTGAATGATGGCTGGCACGAGGTCATTCACCTTTTTAAAATCTATGTTCAGTTTGTTCATTTTTATTTTATGTTCGCCCCTGTCAACTAAATGTCCCGAATTCAATCGTCTATCTCTAAAATTTTATATCAACCCATATTCTTTGTACTTTTTACATAGTACTTCGTACAGTCTATTTCCTCTTGATTCTTCACTTCTCGTTTCTAGCTTCTCGCCTCTCTCTGTCTTGAGTCTTGCATCTTATATCTCATCCGCCGCGGCGGACAAGTCGTTTCAAATCTCAAATCTCATTTTCTAATCGCGATATCCACTTCACCAAGATAGCCTTTCAATTCTGGAATTGGAATTTCTTTGAAGTGAAAGATGCTTGCTGCTAAAGCGGCGTCTGCTTTCCCAAAGGTAAACACATCTTTGAAATGTTCCATATTTCCCGCGCCACCAGATGCAATAACTGGGATGGAAAGCATGCTGGATATTTCAGCGGTAATTTCATTGGCAAAACCTGCTTTTGTACCGTCGTGATCCATGGAAGTTAAGAGGATTTCCCCTGCTCCACGCTCACAAACTTCCTGTGCCCAGGCTTGCGTTCTCAGCAAAGTTGGTTTCCTTCCTCCATGCGTGTGCACAAAATCAATTCCATCAACATTCCTCGTATCGATAGCTACCACAATGCACTGACTTCCAAACTCCAGAGCCATTTCATTGATGATCGATGGATTTTTGACCGCGGCGGAATTGATAGAAATCTTATCGGCTCCTGCATTTAGAAGCACTTTTACATCTTCTACCGTTGAGATTCCTCCACCTACGGTAAAAGGAATATTAATCGCTTTTGCAACTTTAGTTACAAGTTCAGCGAGTGTCTTTCGCTTATCTACTGTAGCAGTGATATCCAGAAATACCAATTCATCTGCGCCTTCATCTGAATAAATCTTCGCCAATTCCACCGGGTCACCGGCATCACGCAGCTGCACAAAATTGACACCTTTGACAGTTCTGCCATCTTTAATATCTAGACAAGGGATGATTCTTTTAGTTAGCATGGGAGAATTAAGGAATTTAAAGATTGGAAGATTGTTGGAAAGTTGAAAGGTTTTAATGTTATAAAGTCAAGCATCTTACGTCTTGTGTCTCACGTCTCATATCTCATCCGCCGCGGCGGACAAGTCGTCTCATATCAATTTTCTCAAAAAGCCGCTAGCTCCTCGAGACTGATTCTCCCTTCGTAGTATGCTTTTCCAACAATGGCTCCATAGACACCAGTTTTCTGGAGTTCTTCGAGGTCTTTGACATTGGATACGCCTCCGCTAGCAATCAATTTAATATTTGGTATCTCTTGCATGATTTCTTTGTACAAATCCACTGATGGACCTTGGAGTAATCCGTCTTTGGCGACATCTGTACAGATCACATAGCTGATTCCCTTGGCATGATAATCCTTGATGAAGTCTATCAAATCCATGGATGTAGTTTCTTCCCAACCTGAGATAGCAATTTTCCTGTCTTTTGCATCTGCTCCTAGAATGATCTTTTCTCCACCATATTTGGCAATCCAAGATTCAAAGAGACTAGGATTTTTTACTGCAATACTTCCTCCTGTTAATTGATGGGCACCTAATTCGAAAGCCAAAGCAATATCTTCATCCGACTGCACCCCACCACCGAAGTCTACTTGCAGTGAAGTCCCTGAGGTTACTGATTTCAAAACCTCACTATTGATGATTTTTTTGGCTTTAGCACCATCCAAATCCACTAAATGTAACCTCTTGATTCCAGCATCCTCGAAACGCTTGGCCATCTCCAATGGGCTGTCATGGTATTCTTTCTTCTGATTGTAGTCGCCTTGGGTAAGCCGAACACATTTTCCGTCGATGATGTCTATTGCGGGTATGATATACATTTTAATTTTAGATTGGTGGATTGGTTCCGATCGCTATCGGGATGGAAAATTTCAAAATTATAAGATTGTTGGAAGGTTAGAAAGCTTTAAGGTTGCGAGTCCACCTCACAATTCTGCAGGACAGGCTTCTCCCGAATGCTTTCGGGATCGAGGTGACCTGATGGTCATTTCGAACGTGGAGAGAAATCTCGAACTGAAATTTATATATATATTTCATTTTTCTATTTCATTGACCATAATCGGAACGAGTCCACCCTGCAATTCTGGGGGACAGGCTTCTCCCGATTCTTTCGGGATCGAGGTAACGTAGTCGCAGATACACTTATGTCTCTTACCATCCTGTCTTGACTCTTGCTTCTTGTTTCTCGCATCTCGTCTCTTGCCTACCTGTCTTGTTTCTCGTTTTTTTTACATTATACTTTATACTTTGTACTTTGTACAGTTTACAGGCTCAAGAAATTTCTCAAGATTCGCTCTCCTACTAACCCGCTTTTCTCTGGATGGGCTTGCATGGCGTAGAAATTATCTTTGTGCATCAAGCCTGCAAAATCCAAAACATAATTTGTCGTTGCAATGGTATAGTCACTCAGTTCACAGTAAAAGCTATGAACATAATACACAAATGATTCATCTGATAGACCCTTCAATAAAGGTGTTTTGAGTTCCGTCAAGTTATTCCAACCTACATGGGGAACCTTAAAATCAAATGAATTTTCGGGAATGAATTTTTTGACTTTCACTGGAAAAACACCCAAACAAGCAGTATCATTTTCTTCTGAATACTCGCAAAGTAATTGCTGTCCGAGGCAAACACCGAAGAAAGGTTGTTTGAGGTTGGGGATCAATTGATCCAATTGCTTTTCTTTCAAATAACGCATCGCAGTACTTGCTTCTCCTTGTCCTGGGAAAATCACCCGATCAGCCTTAGAAATAATCTCCAAGTCATCAGTCAAAACCGCTTCAACACCCAATCTCTCGAGTGCGTAGAGAACTGACTGCACATTGCCTGCATTATATTTGATAACTGCTACTTGCATTGATAAATTTTAAATTGGAGTATTAGAATTAAGGTAAGATAAGACACTTCGAAATCCCAGAACTCGTCTTTGATATCGTTCATTTTCAGAATGCAAATTTAGAAATTATCTCTGCTGTTTCACCCTAAAATTGATTTCTTATTCAAAATTCCAATCATTAAATGCTTTTCTAGCTTTTTGACTTATAGATTAAGCCTTTATTCCATAATTATATCTGTTTTTACACAATTAGCTAAACAAAATGATGGGGGCTAAATCAATTGATGAAATGATAACTGTTCGATTAAAACCCAATTACGATTCCCACAATATCGTATCATTTCGAATAATTAAATATTTTGTGTTCAAGAGACAGCGACTAAACTTCAATTGAATTTTTATTGACTAAAGGCTCAATTTTCTTTGTTTTTCCCTACGAAGAGTTTTTATTATTTATACCTATAAAATTGATTTTTACATAAATCCCACCCTCTCATGTCGATTACAACGATTAGACAGTGTTTTGTTAGAAAAGTATATTCAAACAACATTTATGACGCTATGAAACCATGAACTCTAAACATCTCAGAATTCGTTTGCACATACTAAACCACCCAAAAAAGATTAGTAAATGAAGGACCTCAAAGAGTTAAATGAAGAATTAGAAAATTACTTTAGGAATACAGTCATTCCTCAATTATTTATTGACGCCAATTTTATCCTCCGGAAATTTACCCCGCCGGCTATGAAACTTTTTAATTTGAGCAATCGAGACTTAGGAAAGCATCTTGATGATATTTCGGATAATATTCGCTATCCAACCTTTATGGAAAATATCAAAGAGGTGATTGAATCTCAAGAGGATTTTGAAAAGGAGATTCAAACTACCGATATGAATTGGTATCAAATGAATATTTTACCCTATATCGTTCGCAAAGAAGGCCGGTCGAACGGGGTAATTATAACTTTTGTGGACATCACTGATCGCATAGAAACCTTAAAAGCCTTTGAAAAGCTTAATCGGAATTTTGAGAATATTTTTTACACCGTTTCTCACGACTTGAGAGGGCCTGTTGGGAATATCGAATCTTTAATCAAACTATTGGAGGATGTTGATGACATAAAATCTGAGGATTCTAAGGAAATTTTAGATTCACTAGTAGAGTCAGTGACAAACCTCAAACAAACCATTTCAGATTTGACAGACAAGAGTGATGTAATGGACAGTAAAAGTCCTGAAAAAGGTTTGGGTAAAGTACATTTGCAGCAAATCATTCATGAAGTAAGACTCTCTTTGAAGGACAAAATCTCCAAATCAAACGCTGTGATTAAAACCGATTTTGATATTCCTGATATTAAGTATGTTAGGAGAAAAATCAGGAGTATACTCTACAACCTAGTAAGCAACGCCATCAAGTATGCGACTTCTGAGGAAATCCCAACCATTTGTATCAAAACAGAAAAAGTAAACGAGTTTATCGTTTTGACAGTTCAAGACAACGGAATTGGAATTGCTGAAGATAAACATGACACTGTCTTTGATCGCTATGCTCGAATAAGCGATGAAGTAGAAGGTACGGGAGTAGGTTTGTTTATCGTCAAATCAATGGTAGAAGACAGTGGCGGAAAAATAGAAGTAGAGAGTGCTCTCGGTAAAGGATCCACTTTTAAAGTTTACATAAAAGAGTAGTTTTTTTAGCAAAACCCCAGCTTCACTAATGAAGCTGGGGTTTGTAAATTATATTCATTTTCACTCTTCCTCTTTTACATATTTTCTCCAATTATGTTCCTCTTTGAAACCTAGAACTTCGCGGATTTTACGATTGGAAAATAGAGCTTCGTGATCACCCAACTCTCTCGTAATAGGAACACCAGGAAAAAATCTTTCTGCTAGCTCTTTACTAGGGATAATTGCACCATTGTGATCATTTCCTGCATTGAAAATCTGGAAACCAAGTCCATCTTTCTGTAAACATAAATCTACTATTTGCCCTAAGTCTCTTGCATCAATATAACAAAAAGCATTTCTACGTCTCACTTCTGGATTTTTGAAATAATTAGGGAAAAGTTCTGCATACTCGTGAGGCTCTATCACATTCCCAATTCGCAGCGCATAAATATCATATCCCGATCGGCGTTGGAAACTCCGTGCTGTATGCTCATTTACCACCTTAGAAAGGCCATAAGAATCCATCGGATCTACATCATAGTCTTCTTCCAATGGCAAAGACTTTGGATCTGTCATACCATCAGAAAAACAAATCCCATAAGTTGTTTCAGACGAAGCGATGACGATTTTTTTGATCCCAAGTTTTACAGCGGCTTCAATCACATTGTAGGTTCCGACAGTATTTACACGAAATGTCTCATTATCAGGATTGATTAAGATTCGAGGAACTGCTGCAAAATGTACTACCGCATCAAATTTTGGAATCCCCTCCCCTTCTTCTAGTTCATCTAAACCTGCATAAGAACTCATAGCGTTGAACATCTGCCCAGAATCGGTGATATCTGCAATGAGATTATCCACTCCAGGATGATCGAGCGGCTTCAAGTCTACATTCATCACGCGATGCCCTTGATCTAGCAAGTAAGCAATGGCATGTTTCCCTGCCTTTCCTGATCCTCCTGTGAAAAGTATCCTCATTTTTTTCATGGTATAATGGTTTGGGGTGGTTTGATTAAAAGAAACTCCCTATGGTAACAACAGTGCAAATTAATAAAAAGATTAAGCTGATGAGTAGAAAATATGCTTTTCGATTTTTCATTATGTACTTAATACTCATTGTGATAAAAACAAATTGAGCAATTAGAAAAGGTATTGTCGAGATTTCTCTAAATACACCTATTATTACTATATCAATCTCTTTTAGATTAATCCACCAAAGCATAATGAAATAAAAAATAATCACATAATTAAAAAATATTAAACTTCGGTTTTTAAATAGGATATTCATTTGCGTTGCTCTCACATTTCAAATATGGAAATAAAATAAGCTTTCACAAAAATTCGTGTAAATGTATATCGTATTCGATTTGTAAACACTTGCTTGATATTTTTACTTATAATCTAGTTGATAAAAGACTATAGGAAATATTCTCTCTACTTTCAAAAAAGAGAAATAAGCTATTTAAAACTCTTTAAGTATTTAAGTATAATGATATTGATTTCTAATCAAAAAAAGACCTTAAAGTACGATCACCCGCGCTTAAAGGTCCTAATTTATTTCTATTATATTTATGGCTTTTCTCTAGCCCATCACTTCTACAATTCTCACTTCGCTTCTTCTGCAACCATTTCTTCTAAGACAGCTTCAATTTCTGGAAGTGATTGATAAAGTTGTTCGTAGCTTTCTATGATGAAGTATTTGTCCTGGAATTTATCTTTCCAGTATGGTGTGTTCATGATTTTTCGAACATCATACTCATAGTGTGCAGGTTCGTCAGAAAGGCTATATTTGGTCTCACCCGCAGAGCTAAGAATACCTGCTCCATAGATTTTGAGTTCTCCATTTTCTCGAATCAAACCAAATTCTATGGTAAACCAATAGATTCTAGAAAGCACTTCAACCGCCCATTTATTTTCAATGTGCTTCAGCGCCAAGCCACTCAAGTTTTCCAAGAAATCTACATAAGGCTGATTCGTCAACATCGGCATGTGTGCAAATGCATCATGAAACATATCTGGCTCTTCTAAGTAATCTAGCTGTTCCATCTTGCGAAGCCAAGTAGATGAACAGAATCTTCTGTTGTTCATCAGTCCAAAGAAGAGATCATCATCGATCAATCCTGGAACTACTTGAATCGCCCAACCTGTACTTTCAGCCAGTCTCTTATTCACATCTTCAAAATCAGCAATCTTATCTGCTGTGAAGTTCACCTCTTTGATACCTTCGAGGTATGCGATAGAAGCTGCTTTTGGTAGGTTGACAATTTGTCTATCAAACAAGATTTTCCATACATTGAAATCCTCAGCAGTATAAGCCGCGTAGTCTTGTTTCATTTGCTGAAGTCTAGGGTCTGTAAAGACCCAATCTTTTGGTTTACTAGTCATTATATTTGGGTTATATTTTTTCGATATTTATAAGCTCACAACAAGTAGCTTTCATTTCTCCAATAATTATACAAATCTAAGAAATGTTCGTCAACGGTCAACAGTAAACAGATAACGTACCGACAACTATAATAACGCAAAGGTTTTTCTCAATGCGAACGTTTTTCTAATCTGATCTGTCAAGAGCGCACTTTGAGCGAAATCTAATGTTTGCTGTCCGTCTGAATAGGCTTTTTCTGGTATTTCATGTGTTTCATAAATGATCCCATCTGCACCCGACATCACTCCCGATAGAGCCATCTGCGGCACATAAGCCCTGATTCCAATACCGTGCGAAGGATCTACGATAACAGGAAGATGTGATTTTGCTTTGAGAATAGGTACGGCATTCAAGTCCAAAGTGTTTCTACTCGCTTTCTCGTATGTTCTGATTCCTCTTTCACAAAGAATCAATTTTTCATTCCCTCCAGAGAAAACATACTCTGCTGATTGCAGTAACTCTTCTATGGTTCCTGAAATCCCTCTTTTGATCATCACTGCCTTATCCACTTTTCCAAGCTCATCAAGCAAGTTGAAATTCTGGGTATTCCTCGCCCCTACTTGATAGATATCCACATAAGGATACATCTCTTCAATTTGAGAAACCTGCATTACTTCGGTGACGATTTTGATATTAGCCTCTTGAGCCAAATCATACCATAATTTCAAGCCATCGATCCCCAATCCTCTGAATGCATAAGGGCTTGATCTTGGTTTGAAAACACCGCCACGCATCATTTTGATGTTATTTTCTTTCAAATGCGCAATCACTTTTCTAATCTGATCTTCTGATTCGATCGAACAAGGGCCGGCGATAACGGCCATATCTCCGTCTTTGATGAAAATTCCATTGCCCAGATCAATTGAAGTAGGCTTTGCTTTCCATTTTTTAGAAACCAGTTTGTATTCATCTGATACAATATGAATATCTTCTATCCCTTCCTTTTTTCCAATTCGTCTGATATCAAAATCCTTCTTCCCGATCCCTACCAAGTAATCTCCTAATTGAGTTTTTACTTCCGTGATTTTGTATCCGATTTGATCGACTTCTGCAATAAGAGATTCTTTTTGCGCGTCGGTGATGTCTTGTTTTAGTTGTATAATCATAACTATTGAATTACTGACTGAATATATGATTTGATATCAGCAGATAAGTTTTTGCTGTCTTTTACTACTTTAATGAATGCACTTCCGATAATCGCTCCATTTCCGTAAAGAGAAGCTTTTGTGAAAGTTTCTGAATCAGAAATACCAAAACCTATCAATCTTGGGTTTTTGAGGTTCATCGCTTGAACACGTTTGAAGTATTCTACTTGCTCTTCTGAAATCCCAGCTTTTGCTCCTGTAATGCTATGGGCAGATACCATGTAGATAAATCCATTTGAGTTTTCGTCGATTTCACGGATTCTTGCTTCACTTGTTTGTGGCGAAATCAAGAAAGTATTGCTCAATCCATATTGATCAAACAAACTTTTGAATTCGTCCTGATATTGCTGCATAGGAAGATCAGGTAAAATTAATCCATCTACTCCTACTTCTTTGCATTGTTGCAAAAATGCTTCCATTCCAAATTGAATAATTGGATTCAAATAGCCCATTAAAACCACGGGGATATTGACCGATTGACGCATATCTTTGATTTGATCAAAAAGCTTTTTTAAGCTCATCCCATTTTCCAAAGCTGTCTGATTACTTTCTTGGATAGTAGGCCCATCAGCAATTGGATCAGAGTAAGGTACACCTATCTCGATGATATCAGCACCTGCTTCCTCGATGGCTTGCATGGTAGGTAGTGTATCCTCTAAAGCTGGAAATCCCGCTGTAAAATAGATAGACAATACGCGCTCTTTTTTATTTTGAAATAATGTATGTATTCGGTTCATTGGAATTGCAAGATTTTAATATTAGAAAATTGTAAGATTTGTTCTAATGTCGGAAGGTTTTGACGTTAGAAAGTTAATGGGAAGATTGGCAGAAGCAAAATAAAGATTATTGAGTTATTAGAATATTGGTAGATCTGTGTCTTTTATCTCGCATCTCCTATTTGTTCTTACTTCTTGGCTTTAATTTCACACTTCATAATTCGAAATTTGACATTCGATATTCGACATTTTTAAATTTCGAATTATGAATTAAGAATTGGCCTGCAGTTGATCTGCCAGAACGAAATTCATCCTTCATCCTT
This sequence comes from Belliella aquatica, assembly GCF_014637795.1. Lineage (GTDB taxonomy): Bacteria > Bacteroidota > Bacteroidia > Cytophagales > Cyclobacteriaceae > Belliella > Belliella aquatica. Next base: position 39,882 of record NZ_BMFD01000005.1, read on the forward strand.
TAATAAGCTCCCCACTTGATATAAGTATCCAAATCTTTATCTCCTCTACCTGAAAGATTGATCACAATTACATCATCTTTTTTGTACTCGATCATGTTCAAAGCATGGACAGCATGGGCAGTTTCGATAGCTGGAATTATCCCTTCCATCCTACTTAGCTCAATTCCTGCTTTCATCGCATCTTCATCCTCTACCGCTACAAATTCTGCTCTTCCAATATCAAACAAATGCGCATGCACAGGCCCAATTCCTGGATAATCCAATCCAGCGGAAATAGAATGCGGCTCTACAACTTGTCCATCTTCTGTTTGCATCAAAAGCGTTTTACTTCCGTGAAGAATCCCTGGAGTTCCTAAGGCTGTTGTAGCTGCTGATTTCCCAGAACTAATCCCCAAACCTGCCGCTTCAGCTGCGATAAGTCTAACTTGAGGCACATTGTAGTAATGATAAAACGTACCTGCGGCATTACTTCCACCACCTACACAAGCGATCAAAATGTCTGGATTTTCTGTTCCCTCTTTTTCTAAGAGCTGCTTTTTGATTTCTTCAGATATAACAGATTGAAATCTGGCTACCATTTCAGGATAAGGATGTGGGCCAACTACTGAACCGATGATATAATGCGTATCAACTGGATTATTGATCCATTGACGCATCGCTTCATTTGTGGCATCTTTGAGCGTTTGACTTCCTGATGTTGCTGGAACTACCTTAGCTCCTAAAATTCTCATTCGTTCTACATTAGGTCGTTGTCTTTGGATATCCAAAGCACCCATATAGATCGTACAATCCATTCCCATCAAAGCACAAACAGTGGCCGTAGCAACACCATGTTGTCCAGCACCAGTTTCAGCGATAATTCTTTTCTTTCCTAGTTTTTTGGCCAGTATAATCTGTCCAACAGTATTGTTGACTTTGTGAGCACCTGTATGACATAAATCTTCTCTTTTGAAATATATCTTGGCACCGTACTTCTCTGACATCCGCTTAGCAAAATACAAAGGAGTAGGACGGCCGACAAAATCTCTCAAAAGGTACTGAAACTCCGCTTGAAACTCTGCAGTAGCCACAATCTGCTCGTAATTTTCTCTCAACTCCTCAATGTTTGGGTGCAACATCTCCGGGATATATGCTCCTCCAAACTTTCCATAAAACCCTTTTTCGTCAACTTTAATCATTTCTATGTTATTTATGATCTATTTCTAATTTTCTAAGATTGAATCCACCTGGCTGATCTTATATCCTGGCAATGAATTGCAGCGTTAATACATTGATCATGCCTACGGTATTTTAATCTTTGTCTTTATTCTTTTTGGCCCTTCTTTCTCATTTCTAGACTCTCACCTTCTCCCAAAACTCCTCTATCCTATCGATGTCTTTGAATCCTGGTTCTATTTCAAACTTTGAATTGATATCCAAACCTGCCAATTGAGGAATTTCAGAATAAAGCTTTTGTATATCCTTTATGTTTTCCAAACTCAAGCCTCCGCTCAGTAGAAAAGGCTTCTCAAAAGGATAGCTTCTCAAAATTTGCCAATCAAAGGTCTTTCCACTCCCACCATACCCTTTGGTAAAAGTATCGAAAAGAAAATAATCAACATAAGGTAAGTAGCCTTCCAATTCACTCCAGTCCACATTTTCTTTGACAGAAAAGACTTTGAAAATCTCTAATCCTGTCTCTTCTTTGACTGATTTAGTAAAACCCACCGATTCATCTCCATGGAGTTGGATCGTATGAAGGTCAAACAAAGAAATAGCCTTCTTAATTTCATCAAGGTTGGCATTAACAAAAACGCCTACTTTGGAAATGGTTAGACCTTTTATAGAATCGGCAAAATCTTTTGAAACGAACCTTGGAGATTTGGCATAAAAGATCAAACCCATCCAATGAGGATTGATTTGAGAAATCAAGCCTTTGATATTCTCCTCGGACCGCATTCCACAGACTTTCAGTTTCATTTCTCTTGAGTTAGTCCGTCTGCCGCCATCAACAAGTCTCTGTATTCATTCATGAAATTGTAAGCTGCCTGATGTGGTCTGCTTGATTTCATGAAATTTTCACCTATCAAGAAACCTTCAAATCCTGTTTGCTTTAAACTTACTAATGTATCAGGTCTAGATATGCCACTTTCAGAAATTTTTACAAATTCATTCGGGATTTTTCCTACCAAGTCATAAGACGTTTGTAGAGATACATCAAAAGTTTTGAGACTTCTGTTGTTAATACCTACAAGATCGAGAAATTCGTTGACTGAAGAGGCTAATTCTTCCTCATCATGTACCTCCATCAATACCTCCATACCGAGTGATTTGGCGAATTTTGCTAATTCCTTTAATCTCGCTGGCTCCAAAGCTGCGGCTATTAATAGGATGCAATCTGCTCCTATTGACTTTGCTTCGATGATCTGGTACTCATCGATGATAAAGTCTTTTCTTAAAATCGGGCAGAAATTAAATTTCCTAGCAGAAATCAAATCATCATTTTTCCCTCCAAAAAACTCCTGATCTGTCAAAATAGACAATGCCGAAGCTCCTGCCTGCATGTACCCGATGCTTGTCGCTTCCACAGACGCACTTGGATTGATATCCCCTTTTGATGGGGATTTTCTTTTGAATTCGGCAATGATTCCTGTTTTCTCTGGATCAGAAATATAATCCTTCATGGATACAATATCGGAATCGAAGTAAATGCTCTTTTCAAGTAGTTTTACCGGAACAAGACTACTTTTCTCCGCTACTTCTGTTTTTTTGAATGCTATAATTTTATCTAAAATATTCATATTTTATGCTTTTATGCGAGTGAAATGATCTTCTTTGGATTAACCAAAGCGTTGAATTTTTTAAGTGCTTCTCCGGAAAGCAGAGACTCTCTTGCTTTGTCTACAGCTGCTATGAAGGAAAGAGAACCATCAGCGGTATGAAGCGCTGCGGCTGCATTTGCGATTACGACCGAATTTTGTGCTTCTGTTCCTTTTCCCTTAAGTATATTATCAAATATGGCAGCCGAATCTGCGATCGTTTCTCCTCCTTGAATGCTAGTGGCCTCAAGAATAGGGAGATTGATATCCGAAGGTCCATAGAGTTTTTCTCCTTCCTGCGATATCATCTTAAAATCTCCGGTAAGAGATATCTCGTCATATCCATCCAAGGCATGAAGTATACTGAAGCTTCCTTCTTGATTTTGATAGAGATACGCATAAAGTCTTGCCAATTCAAGGCTAAATACGCCAACCAATTGCTTTTTCGGGAAACTTGGGTTGACCATTGGTCCGAGCATATTGAAGAAAGTCTTTACACCAAGGTCTTTTCTAATCGGTCCAACATGCTTCATCGCGGGGTGAAAAAGCGGTGCATGAAGAAAACATATCCCTGCTTCATCAAGATTTTTCTTGATCTTATCCACGTCGTTTGTGAATTCATATCCAAAGCTCTGGAGTAAATTTGATGAACCACAGATAGATGACACACCTGTATTGCCGTGCTTTGCTACATTTTGACCCGCTCCAGCTACGATAAAAGAGGCTAAAGTTGAAATATTGAAGGTGTCTTTTCCATCTCCACCTGTACCACATAAATCCATCGCATCATACTCTTCAATTTCTACAGGTACACACTGATCCAACATTGCTTCTCTGAAGCCCCCAAGTTCGTCTACGGTCACAGAACGCATCATGTAAACGGTCAAAAATGCGGCAATTTGACTTTGATTATACTCTCCAGAAGTGATTTTCAAAAGAACTTCTTTGGCTTGCTCCTTACTCAAAGTTCGATGCTCTATCAAGTGGTTTAGTATTTCTTTCATGTGAATTGGAAGATTATAAAATTTTAAAATTATAAGATTATGTCCGTCTTAGCAGCTTGTTGGTTGACTGACTGCTTATTAAATATGAGATACTTTGATTATTTACACTTTACTCCAAATCTTTAATCTTGTATCTTACCTATAGTGTCTCGTTAATCACTTTAGCCAGTTTTTCATCATCTGAACACCGTGTTCTGTGAGGACTGATTCGGGATGAAATTGAAGGCCTCTAACTTTCAATTTGTTATGTCTTACTCCCATAATCTGACCATCAGGAGTACGAGCGATCACTTCCAGATCAGGACTGAGGGTTTGTTCATTGATCACCCAAGAATGATATCTACCGATTTTAAATTGCTTGGGAAGTCCTTGAAATAGTAGGTCCTCCTCAACAGTTACTTCTGATGCTAGACCATGAACGACCTCAGACAAATTTATCAAATCCCCACCAAAGGCTTCTCCGATGGCTTGGTGCCCCAGACAAATCCCCAGAATGTCTTTTGTTGTTCCATATTCCTTAAGTAGTTCGGGCATAACTCCAGCTTCGGATGGAATTCCAGGGCCAGGTGATAGCAGTATTTTATCATAAACATCAATATCAGACAAATTGATTTTATCATTTCGATATATATCCATTTCATAACCCAACTGTCTGATGATGTACACCAAATTGTAGGTAAATGAATCGTAATTATCAAGGACAAGGATTTTCATAGGTTGTATAATAGTTGGAATGTTGGGAGGTTTGGATTGGAAAATTGTAAGATTATAAGGTTCGAAAGTTATAAGGTTCAAATGTTATAAGGTTGGGTGAATTGTAATATTGGAAGTTTATAAGGTTCGAATGTTGTAAGGTTGGGCTTCAAGTTTCTTTGTTTCAGTTCGAAATATTTATGTTACTTATCGGTATTGTCTTTTAATTACTTACTTTTTTTTTTGATTGAAAGCTTTCAGGTAATTAATGAATGATTTTATCTTACTGGAAAGACCAGATAAATCAGATTTGAGTTTTTCGTAATCTTCATTATTTACTCTTCCTGCTGCCACTAGAATTGCTAATTGGCTTCTAACTTCACCAGCCGATCCTTTGGCATAGTGCAGATATTTGATAAATACTTTATTGTTGTTGTATTCAAAGCCTTCAGCAATATTATTTGATATAGAAATTGCAGCACCTATAATTTGGTCTCTTGATTTATAGTCATGCTTCAATGGACTTAAGTCTGCAAGTCGGTAAATTTCCACTCCAATTCTAACCGCTTCTTTCCAAACCTCTAAATCTTCAAATGCCGAAATCTTTGCCATATCAATTCATTTTAAAATCTTATTCTTAACATAGTCTTAGCTTATTATAAAAAGCCTTTGATGTTCAAGAACCTTACAACTTTCAAACATTTTAACTTTTTAACCTACTTCAATCTTATAATCTTATAATTTTTAATCTCTAAATCGCCTCAGCAGCTTTTAGGGCGACTCTTAGGGCTTCGAGTTTGTTGGAGACTTCTTGAAGTTCGGATGCTATAGAAGATTTTGCTACTACACCTGCACCAGCTTGGAATCGGAGTTGATTGTTTTCTGATACGAAGGATCGAATAAGAATAGCATGATTAAAATCGCCATTGAATCCTAGGAAACCAATCGCACCGCCGTAGAATTTTCTTGATGTATTTTCCAATTCATCGATCAATTCCATCGCTCTATATTTTGGAGCTCCAGAAAGCGTTCCTGCTGGAAACGTATCCGCTACTAACTGCAATGGATTTGCATCTTTTGGCAATTGACCCGTCACTTTCGAAACCAAGTGAATGACGTGTGAGTAATATTGAATTTCTTTGAATACATCGACATTTACTTTCTCCGAAGATCGGCTGAGATCGTTTCGTGCTAGATCAACCAGCATCACATGTTCTGAATTTTCCTTAGGATCATCATAGAGTTTGAGTGCCAATTCTGCGTCAGCTTGATCATTCCCTGTTCGCTTGAAAGTTCCTGCGATAGGGAAAATAGTTGCTACGTTGTTTTTGACTACAATCTGTGCCTCCGGCGATGAACCAAAGACTTTATAAGATCCATAATCAAAGTAAAACAAATAAGGTGATGGATTTACAGAACGCAAAGCGCGATACACATTGAATTCATCTCCCTTGAATTTTGTGGTGAAATTTCTCGAGATAACAATTTGAAAAACATCACCTCGGAAACAATGTTCCTGACCTTTTTTCAAAATATCAAGAAAAGCTTCATCTGTATAGTTTGATGCCTCCTCTCCCACAAGTTGGAACGAATAAGAAGGAATATTTTTATTGTTAAGGATAGATTCCAGTTGAGAGATATTTTCAGGCTTTTCATCTCCCTCGACTTGATGTTCGAGTAAGTGCATTTCATTCTTAAAATGATCTACGACAATCACGTTTTGATACACTGAATAATGCATCATGGGGATTTTGGATTCCTCCGTATTTGTCAACTTGATATCTTCAAATCGAGCAACTGTATCATACTGCATGTAGCCAAACAGCCCATTAGTGATAAACTTTAGATTCAACGACTTTTCTTCAAATTGGGCAGAAAAAGACCTTAAGGCATCAATTAACTTGTTTTCTTGATCTAAAGTATAACTTTTGCTTTTCCCTAAAGGAAGCTCTTCTTTTACAACTTTGCCGTCGAAAGAAAAAGAAGCCAATGGATTGAAGCAGATGTAAGAATAACTATTTTCCTGTCCATGATAATCAGAACTTTCCAACAATATTGGATTGGCAAATCGATCTCTAATCTGAAGATATATACTCACAGGAGTGATCGTATCTGCTAGTCGCTTTTTATACTTTGTAATCAATTTAATCTTATTCATTTTCAGTGTTTTCGTGGTTATTTTTTTGCACAAAAAAAGGCTTACTGGGAGAAACCAGCAAGCCTAAATATCTTTTAACAAGCGTTACATTTTAGACAATAGCGTTAGGTTCTTCCCCTTGAAAAGAAGTTAAATGCCACCACCAATATTTTGCTTGTATCGTTTTCATAAATTTTACTTGGACAAATATAAAGATGCATAATTTGTAACAAAACATATATTGGAAAAAATTATAAATAAATTATTAGGAGAGGTGATTTTTTGAGTTTAAAGGTTTAGATAATCTATATTATTTGGTATTTCTATTTTTCCAGACAGTAAAATTCATTTTGAAAAATAATATTTACCTTCGTGAAAATTAAAGTTTTTAAGTTAAAACACGCTTATGTCTACCTTATCCAAATATTTCAAAAGGACTTTTGAAGATTATAAAGTCCTTGTAAAAGTAAATCCTGCTGATTGGACAGGCACGGAACTTATTGTTCATCCTGATGGAAAAATCGAAAAAACCGAAATGGAATTTGACGAAGAAGTATTGGAAGATTTAGCTGTAGACGAATTTGAAGAAGCTGGAGCAATGGAATTTAATCTCTATTTAAAAGGAGTGAAGTAAATTATTGAAATACTATCCTAAATATTTTTTCCTGTTCAAATAGAATGCAAAAAGGACTGACGGCAATACGCTATCAGTCCTTTTTTTAATAGAATGGATAATTAATTATTCTTCATTTCCATCATCATTAGTAGGTTGAGCAGGCATCCAAGCAGGCACCAATTCTCTTTCTTCCAATTTGATCAATTTTTCATTTTCAAAAGTTGCCAAGACAAAGAAAGTTTCACCTCTATTGACTCTATAAGTAGTGAAATCTCCTTCCAAATTACTTATTACAGCATCTTTGTTTTGCCTTAGAAATTGTCTTTCAGACATTCCTTTAGAAAATTCTGCTCTTGGACCAAAAATTGAGCATGAACCCAATAACAGAACTGTTAAGATTAAAACGAGTGATTTTTTCATAATAAATTGCTTTTATATAATGTACAAAATAGTGCAAATACACTGCCAATATTTTTTAACCTGACAATTAGCCAATTAGCATTTTCATTGATTAATTCACCACGAAGCGTTTGCAGTGGAGAATTTTTGACTTACATTTGTTCTGGCGGTACGACCAGCTCCTGCTGAATCCCCCAGGTCCGGAAGGAAGCAAGGGTAGGTGGTCGAAGCGGTGCGATACCGCCTCTTTTTTTTTCTTACACTAACTATTTTTTCTACTATTAAAGTTAATAAGAGCTAGAATATCCTCATCCAACTTTATCCCTAACGAATATCAACTTAAATCTACCCTTTTGGTTTTCGCGTTGTTCCACCTCAAATCTTTCTATTGCAGAAATTAAAGGAGTTAGTTTTTGGTATCCATAATTTCGAGAATCAAAATTGGGCTGCTTTTTCTGAAGTAAGTTCCCAACATCTCCCATAAATGCCCATCCTTCATCATCTGCCAAATCTCCAATCGTAGCAGCAATTAAATTGATTAATTTTGGATTGATTTTATCGACTTGGGGTCTTTCATTCTTTTCTCCTTTTTGCTCTTCCTGATTTCCCGGCTCTTTGCGCAATATCTCCAGATAAATGAATTTATCACAAGCTACAATAAAAGGTTCAGGTGTCTTTTTCTCTCCTAATCCAATCACGGTCATTCCAGCTTCTCGGAGCCTTGTTGCTAATTTTGTGAAATCACTATCACTGGAAACCAAACAAAATCCATTGACTTTTTCAGAATAAAGTATATCCATCGCGTCAATAATCATGGCTGAATCTGTTGCGTTTTTCCCCGTAGTATAGCCATACTGCTGCATGGGATTGATGGCATTTTCCAGCAGAACATTTTTCCACTTACTCAATTGTGGCTTTGTCCAATCTCCGTAGATTCTTTTGATCGTCGGATTACCATATTTGGCTATTTCCTCCATCATCTCTTTGACTTGACCCGATGGTACGTTATCGGCATCTATAAGTACGGCTAATTTTATATCTACATTCATTTCTTTCTTATTCCTTTGATTTTTTTGCTCAATATCAAATATACATAATCCTTCACTCCTATTCTCAATATTGACTTGATCAAAATGGATAGATTAAACAATTTCAATCAATTATTTAATTAAAAATGCCTAAAAACTATTTCAAATTTGTACTTTAGTTACTTTATCAACTCAAACAACACAACAAAATGATTGTATCCACAACACCTTCCTTAGAAGGCTATGAAATTACCGCTTACCTAGGTGTAGTATCAGGAGAAACTATAATTGGCGCCAATATTTTTAAAGACTTCTTCGCAAGTATTACAGACATCGTAGGAGGTCGTTCATCTGCTTATGAAAGAGTATTGAGAGAGGCAAAAACGACTGCCATGGCAGAAATGGAAATGCAAGCAAGAGCATTTGGAGGAAATGCTATTGTCGGAATTGATCTAGATTACGAAACCATCCGCGAAGGAATGCTGATGGTGACAGCCAGTGGCACAGCAGTGAAAATAGTAAAAAGGGAAGCTTAGTTTTTTCCTACTTAAGTAATACTTAAAGGCAATAATGGATTCACAATTTTACAAATTGTGAATCCATTGAAGTAGATAGCCGCAAAGCAAGGCGCCATAAGTACCAACTGCATATCCTAATACTGCCATCAATACTCCAACAGGTGCCAAAGCTGGATTAAAAGCCGAGGCTACAATTGGTGCTGAGGCTGCACCACCGACATTGGCTTGTGAACCTACCGCAACAAAGAAGAATGGGGCTTTTATCAAATATGCTACAATTAGCATGATTATAACATGGAAGAACATCCAGATAATCCCAATTAAGAACAAAATAGGATTGTCAAAAATAGCGATCAAATCCATCTGCATCCCGATAGTTGCCACCAAGACATATAACATTACCGAACCTAGTCGAGAAGCGCCCGCTCCTTCCATTTCTCTTGCACGAGTAAATGACAGAATCAAACCTCCCGTCGTAGCTATTACAACAATCCAAAAGAAAGTAGAGTCCAAGGAGTATTGACTCAACTGAGGATAATTCTCACCAATAAAAGGGGCAACATTATCCGCAATAAAATGGGCCAATGCAGTGACCCCAAATCCTACTCCGAGAATCTGCATAGTATCTGCCATGGTCGGAATTTTCAATATCCCTTCTCTATATTTTTCTACCTTATCTTGAAGTTCGTGAATAGCCGAGCTATCGGCTTTAAATAATTTATCGATAACTCCAGGTTTGGCAGCCCAATAAAGCAGCACAGCCATCCAAACATTGGCTACCAACACATCTACTGCAATCATCTGAGAAAAAAGAGACGGGCTTGCTCCAAAAATCTCTAGCATGGCTGTCTGATTTGCCCCTCCACCAATCCAACTTCCTGCAATCGTAGAAAGACCTCTCCAAACTTCATCTGGCCCCACACCGCCAAGAATCTCTGGGTATATCCATGAAATAACAAACAAAGCCATTGGGCCACCCAAGATGATCCCCAAAGAACCTGCTAAGAACATAATCAAAGCTTTTGGACCAAGTTTTACGATTCCTTTGAAATCTATGCTCAATGTCAAAAGTACCAAGGAAGCTGGTAGCAAATACCGGGATGCCATAAAATACAAGTTTGAAAATTCGCCGGAAATCAATCCAAATGAATTCAAAACAGCAGGGATGAAGTAACAAAGTAAAATAGAAGGGACTACTCGATAAAACTTTTTCCAAGAAGGATTCTTACTGTTAGAAGTTGCAAATACAAAAGCTAGGATCATCATCAAGATGCCAAAAACTACTGCATCATTGGTAAGTAAGGGAGTGTGCTCTTCCATTATGTTTGGGTTAATGAAATACATAAATACACCAAATGCCCGAAATCAACAAAAAAACTACATTAGTTATTTTCCCAGAGATACATAAACTCCCCTAGCATCATGGCAGTAGCTCCCCACACCATTTGTTCTTCGATATCAAAATATGGTGCATGGAGTCTGTACTCCTTTCTGATTAATATCTCCCCCTCTTTCCTGATAGCCTTGTCGGTCAACATTTCTATAGGACATGAAATAATTCTTTCAACTTCAAAAGGATCAGGAATAAAAGTTGGTTTTTCCTCCACAAAGCCAATATAGGGTGATACTAAAAAATTACTTGGTGGAATAAATAAATCTGAAAGTTTTCCTAGAAGTTTGACTTTAAGTTGATCTATACCTATCTCTTCCTCTGTCTCCCGCAAGGCCGTTTGGCTCAGATCTTTATCAGACTCCTCCCACTTTCCTCCCGGAAAAGCAACCTGCCCACCATGTGTACCATCATAATCTGGTCTTTTTATGAAAGGGACAAGCGTGCCCCTTTCATCAGGATAAAAAAGCATCAAAACTGCGCCCTTCCTTGGATTGTGTGGCTTCAACTCTGCAAACCGTGCTTCATCAATTGGCTTGGGAGCCATTGTGATTTGTCCCATTTTCCCCGGTAGCGGCAAGCTGAGTAATTTTTCTAATTTTTTTATAATTTGATCAAACTCCATCTTGTGTCTTCAGTCTACTAAACCTTTTGGTCAAAAAACTCTCGCGAGTATATGTTTTGCTATGAAGTGGATTATCATATTGGCTCACCTTGGCTGTTTCGGGATAAATAATCCATGCTTTTGGCGAGATTCCTGCTTCATCTTCAAAATGGCCAACTACCAATAATGCTTCTGAAGTCAACCAAACTGCGTCTTCAAAAACTCCTGATGGCCCCATAAATAATAAACGCTCGCGCATGCCATCAGACCTAAAATAGGTCACTTCTGCATCTGGATTAAAATAAGGATTACCTTCCTCAGGAAATACTACTTTATAACTATAAATATCAACCACCCCTTCTCCATCAGGATTTTTCTTCAAATATGGAAAAAATGGACTTCCACTTCCAATATGAAGTTCCTCAGGCCTTTCAATTTGTTCAATTGAGTCTGTTCTAGAATAGGTGAAACTTTGCAGATTGAAGTCAGGCGCATTGCTTTTCCAATGAGTTGACCATGATGAAAGTTGCTGTATACCGATTTCTAAAAGTTGCTTTTCCTCTTCAGCAGCTGAGAGAGAGTTGGATTCTGCAATATTTTCCTCACTTAACTTTTCGGATGTACATGCTCCAATAAATATGAGTGTAAAAACAAAAATGATTAATTTGTAAATAGCGCTAGAACCCATGTGATCAAGAAGGTTTGAAATGAATGTTAAAGAAACAGAAAATCCCTTAAATTAAAAAAAGGTTCGAGCATCGCTCGAACCTTTTCTATCTCTCAAACCTATTAAACCTATTGTAGATATTCATTGTATGAATAACACGTGGGAAAGGTAGAAAATGTTTTTTTATTGTCCAAACAATCGATTGCGAAAATTTTATTCGGTTAATAAAAAAAGATATTAACCCTCACATCGAAGCAATTGTAGATTCAAAATCTCTCAGAAAATTTCATGAAGCAGCTTATAATTAATAATTAAATTGAGCCTATTGGATAAGTTTAATTAAATTCAATTTTAATTCGAGGAATCAAAAAATCACTTCAAAATATGACGCATTCCAAAGCCATTGATTTTACAGTTGAAACAATCATAATCGGCTTTAAAAATTATATTGATGAGTTCAATAATTTTACCCGATTTGCCTCTGTACATTTTGCTGAACGAAATTGGAAATCAATGCAGGAGAATCATAGGAATCGGCTGCGCCTTTATAAAGATTCCATTCAGAAAAGTAGAATGGCTTTAGAAAAAGAACTCAGTCCAGAAATAACAGATTACGAATTTTGGCACGATACTAAACTACAATATTCAAATCGAATTTCAAACAGAAAAGACAAAGAATTAGCCGAGACATTCTTCAATTCTGTACTCAGAAAAATATCACCTGAATCTGGGATTGACGAGAATCTGATGTATGTCCACGAAGGATATGACACTTGCGATCTCCACACCAATGAAAATCTATACCACAGTTATCCTTCTTCTTGGGGCCTACAAAAAATCATTAGGAAAATTATAGAGGATTTTGATTTCGGTACGCAATACTTTAATAAGGAAGAGGACATACAATTATTAGTCAAAGCCATTCGAGAAGTAATTTTGACTCGATACGAACCTACTAAAGACACGATTACTCAAGTTTTAAAAAGTGTATTCTACCGAAATAAAGCTGCTTACCTTATCGGTAGAACTATGATTGGTGGCAAATGGATGCCTTTCATTATTCCTTTCCTTCACAACGAAAATGGAATCTATGTCGATACCATGATTTTTGACCCAAAAATTATGGCACATATGTTCAGTTTCAGTAGGTCCTACTTTATGGTTCAGACTGAAATCCCTTCTCAAATGGTTTCCTTTCTCAATGCTGTCATCAGCCACAAACAGATCCATGAACTCTATAATGCTATCGGATTTAATAAACATGGAAAAACTGAATTTTACAGAGATTTCCTCAATCATTTAGATCAAAGTAAGGATCAATTTGTCCTAGCAGAAGGAATTAAAGGAATGGTTATGACGGTATTTACTTTACCCAGTTACAATATTGTTTTCAAAATGATCAAGGATCACTTTGAGCCTCCTAAAAACATGACAAGGCAAGAGGTAAAAGAGAAATATAAACTCGTCTCTCAGCATGACAGGGTTGGAAGAATGGCTGATACCCACGAGTTTGAGTATTTTTCTATTCCTATTGATCGAGTTAGTCCAGAATTGCTGCAAGAACTCAAAAACACCGTTAATTCACTTTTAATCATCAATGATGAATTTCTCATAATCAAACATTTATATACTGAAAGGAAAATGATTCCTTTAAACATATATCTTGACAACTGTGACCATGAGGATGCTAAGTATGCAGTAGAAGAATATGGGAATAGTATTTTACAACTTGCACAAGCTAATATTTTTCCCGGAGATATGATGACCAAAAACTTTGGTGTGACTCGTCAGAAAAGAGTGATATTTTATGATTATGATGAAATAGAATTTTTGACTGATATGAATTTCAGATGGAAACCCAAAGCAGAAAATTACGAACAAATATATGCTGCTACCCCTTGGTATGATATCGCTAAAAATGATGTCTTTCCTGAGGATTTTAAAAGGTTTATGATTGGAAGGGCAGATGTAAAGCAACATTTTTTTGACTATCACAAAGACCTATTTAATCCAGATCATTGGAATGAAATTCAGAACAGAATTCGTAAAGGGGAACTACTCCATGCCTTTCCATATCCGAAAGAAATTCGATTTAGACCTGAAGAGCCTGCTTAGAATGGATAACCTATGGCAAAATTAAAAATAAGGTTATCCCTTCTCCAAGATCTGCTTTTGAAGTCAAAGTTATTTCCCCACCTTTCGTTTTCTGGAAGGTAGGGCACACGTAATGGTGTAGCAAGATCAAATCGGATCACGAAGAACTCAATATCGATTCTCGCACCAAATCCAGCACCAACAGCCATTTCATTCCACCAATTTGAGGTAAATTTCCCTCCGGGTAGCGCTTCGTTTTCATTGACTAACCAAACGTTTCCAGCATCAACAAACAATGCACCCTTCAAAACAGATATCAGTGGGAATCTGTATTCAATATTTCCTTCAATACGAACATCACCTGCCTGATCAAAGAAAGAACCTAAACCTGCTTCTTCAGGTCTATAAGTACCAGGTCCTAAACCTCGGATTCTAAATGCTCGAATACTATTCGGCCCTCCTGCAAAAAACTGCTTCACAAATGGTAAGGATTCTGAATTCCCATAAGGCAAACCCAAGCCCCCAAAAAGTCTAGTGGCTACAGTATGCTTTTCATTTGGTCTCCAATAATACCTCAAATCCAGATCACCTCTAGCATATTGTGCATAATTCAATCCCAAGAAAGTACCCTGCTCAGTCCCCAAAACCGTATTGGCTAAGTTGAATCCATTTCCCGCCAAATCTAGACCCGCACCAAAGAAGATACCATGCGTTCGAAACCTGTCGGATAACTTGTTATAATTGAATGTATAATTGATCCCTGCAATAAACTGCTGCTCGAAACTTCTTCTTAGAAAAGGATTATTATCCAAAATCTGCTCAAATTCAGGTGAGGTTCTAGTAAGATTGACTAAGTTCAGGCTAATCGGATTGATTTCGTGATAGACAAATCTGTTAGCATTCCAATAGTAACCATAATTAGCTGAGAAGGTATTCAATCTATACAGCCCACCCCTACTCTGATATTCCGTTCCCAAACTCATTTTTGTTTTCGGAACTGAATAGCTGAATCGTTCTTTTATTGGGATAAAAAATACTACTCTAGGAAAAATCAAATCGGCTTTCAAACCTAACTCGATTGAGTTCAAACCAGAAAGCTGCCCGCCAGAAAGTTGATTTTCATAAGCAAATTTAGCTGTAAGATTGAGTGTCTCACCTCCATGAAACAAATTTCTATTTCTGTAAATCACATTTAATGCAGGTCCAGCAAAATTATTTGATTTTGACACACCTTGTAACTCAACTCTAATTGATCGTTTGTTCAGTGGTGATAGATAGATATTGGCATCCAAATTCCCTTTGGTAAGGCTATCCTCCAATTCATCATATCGTAAGTTTACAAACCGATAAGTACCAATAGAACTTAGTCTATTACTTGTCAACCTTGATTTTTGTGGAGAATAAAGAGCTCCTTTTTCCAATAAAACATATTGTTCCAATAGCTCGGGTTTGAAAACTTCCACTCCTTGAATAAAGTCTTTTCCATCAATAGAAACCGTATCGATCTTTTCTTCTTCTTCCTTGACGGAATAATTAGGAAAAATCCTAATATTATTCACCACGTAAGGTATCAAGCCATTGCTTGGTGTATTTGATTTTAATCTTAAAAACAAATCAAATTCTCTCTGATCACTCACATTTGTATCTGCTTCAAAAATGAGGTAATTGGAATTAAAATTGTAGTAACCGAGATTTTTTAAAGCTTCATCGAGTCTTTCTCTTTCGCTTTTAAGTAAAGAAAGATCAAAGCGTGCTCCTTTTTTAAGCTCAGTTTCTTCCATTAAAACCTTTATCTCCCTATCTATTTCTAATGAATCCCGATCAATCTTGAAGTTTCTAAGTTTATAAGCCTTGGTTACACTTACTTGGTAATCGACAGAGGCAAACTTTTCAGTTCGATTCACTTCTGATGTTGCATTAGAATAGAAAAAACCTTTATTCTCTAGTCTATTGATAATTAATTGCTCTGTCTTATTGGGATCAACTTTACTAAAGTAAACAGGCTCTTCGCCTAATTTCTTCTTCAAAAATCTATTGATAAATCCTGGTTTTTCTTTACTCCCCTTGTAATGCGCCCAAAGCCCAAAATACATTCCTAAAATCTTGGTGTTTGCTTCAGGTCTAACCAATCCCTCCAACTCAGATTTGACTTCTTTAAAGTCTTTCAAAGACTCCTCTGATTCCAAACTGAGGTTAGCACCCGTGTAAAGCCGTTCTCCCTCGGGGATGAATTTCTTCACACTACAGGCTTCACTAAAAGCAAGTAAAAAACCAAAACACAATATATATAAGGATTTAGTCTTCATTTTCCTCCTCTTTTACTCCTTCTGACTTTCCTTCAGAAGACTTTTTTTCTTTTTCAGTTTCCTTTTCACTACTCTTTTGTTGTAGCTTATCTATGGGATTTTCCTCTTTTTTGTTCAAATCTACTCCTTTCCAAAGCTCAGTGAACTGATTGAATTCTCTATTGAATATCAAACCTATTCCAGTGATGATCAATTGACCATCAATGATGCTTTCAAATTGATTTTTTCTAAAAGCCCTCAACCTATAGCGACCATTTTCAGTGAGCATATATTCCAAACTTACATTCCCCAAAATGGCATTTGTTTGTTCAGGATTCTGAGAACTCCCCTCAATATCTACCTGACTTCCTACTTGGACAATTAATCTATCATCCAACAAACGCTTCCTTGCACTTACATTGAGTTGCGTTCGGTCTTGTGCACTTCCTCCTTGATAGTCCGTAAAACTATCCAGATCAAAATCTAACTCAAGACCGGAATTCCCAAACACACTGCTAGAAAGCGCATTGAGCTGACCAGAAAGCACTTGACTAACACTGTTTCTTGCGATTGCAGAAGTACCACCACCAGAAACATCACTACCAGTTGATGGGAAAAATCTATTCAGAACCAAAAGTGAAAACACCTGTTTGTTGAGTTCATCTTCCTGTTCATTGACTTGCAAAACTCTGCTGTAAACATTTCCCCCCAAAGCTCCTCTTTGCTCTTCTGGCATATCTAATCTAAAGGAAATTGCTGGTTTTAGTAATTCTCCATCAACATTCAAATACACTGAAAACGGCAACTCCTGTAAGTATTGGGTCCTGTTTTCAGTATTAGAACTTGAAAGCTGCGAAGCCATCAATTCCGATGATGCTGTCCTAACTGTATAAATTGCAGAAATATTCAAGTCCGCATCCATAGGATCACCGTTCCAAGTTATCCTACTTCCTGACGCAATTTCAAACCTTCTGCTGACCAAATTGTAAAGTGACATTTCATAATGTCCTTTGTTGATTTCGTAGTTTCCACTTAAAGTAATTCTACCATTTGGATTGATCTCCATATTCAAATCAGCATCTCCTGATACTTGAAGATTATCTCCCGATCTTTCATCCACAATAACTTTGAATACCGCTGCGGGATCAATCTTAAGAATAGAGCGAATATCATATCCTGAAAATGCACTTGAAGTTTCCTCCCCTTGTCTGGTCAAAATATCATAAGGATCTTGTCTATTTACAAAAACAACCACACCTTCCCTTTCTACTATATCCAATTCCGTTTCTGGAATAATAACAGTAAAATCTGTTCCCTCTTTTACAGTAACCTGTGCATTAATTCTCGGCAAGTTCAGGTCACCCTTGACTGTCACATCTGCATCTAAAATTGCACTTCCAAAGAATAATTCATTATCGTCACGAGTGGAGTTTACAGCTCTAAAACTGTTTGCTTTTAGCGTCAAGTCAAAACTCGGATTGATGTAGCTTTCTGTTAATATTGACCCGTCAACAATGAATTTTTGTCCACCTGTATCTTGAAAAGTAAAGTTTTTTAAATAAACACCATCATTATTGATACTTATCTTTTCACTTGGTAAAAGATACTTGGAATTTAATTGAGCGATTGTAAAAGATGCATTATTAAAGGCAATTTCCCCATTATAAACCGGTTCGGCTGTTGATCCAGTCGCATTGACTTTTCCTGATATGAATCCTGATGCATCCCTGATCTCAGATCCAGATAAGGCTGCTAAAAGTTGCATCTCGATTTTATTTAAATCTAAGTCAATATCAAATTCACCACCCCCTTCATCGGCAACAAAACTACCACCCATATCGATATCTAATCCTCCGTCTTTGAGCGCAAGCTTCACTTTATAACTTCCTAAATCTGCAGCAACGGCATCTAAAGAAAGATTTCCCAATGGCACATCAAGAGCTTTGAGTTCATTGATTTTTAGATTTGCTAGGAGTCCAACCGCTCCGAACGGATTTTCTACGACCAATCTTCCGTTTAGCGTACCGCCTGCGAGCAATTGATCAGGATTAAACAAGGTTGTAAATGTCTCTAATCTAAAATCCTTGAAAAGTATTGCTAAGTGCTCTTCGCCTACCTCTTCTAAATCATCCCTAATCAATAATTCCTGATTGTTTCTGTTAAATCTAAATTCGTTGAAATGAAGGTAATTCTCTGCAAGGAGAATTTCATTGGACTCAGGAATCATCCATTCTCTTTTGTTCAGCAATAAATCCTCGGGTGAAATATGAATACTTAAAGTATCTCCTTTCATCCCAATGTCTGATGCTACATGAACCATTTGCTCGTCGCCGTCAAATGAATTGAAATCAAAGTATAACCTTCTGTTTTCCAATTCGCCAGTAAAATAGGTTCTATCCATACCCAACGGCCCCGATTCTAATCTTAAGAAACCAAAAGCCAGATCTAAGTCTTTTTGATCTGAATTTATCCTTACGCCCAAACTATCAATTTCAACACCTGCATATTTCAAATATGGGAAATCAATATTTGCATCGAGTTTGCTTTTATTTTGATTAAAATCAACATCAAATCGAGCTGTATCAAGTTTTTCTAATCCTTGTAAAAATACCTGATTCAAAATTGGAGCTTGATTTAAAGTCAAATTCAAATTCATCATCACTTCTCCTTGCGGGTTTAAAGTGGAATCTTGATTCTCGTCTAAGTAATTGACCAGATGCTGATATAGCGCATCACTCAAGAGTTGTGGGGAGGTGTTTGATCTTAAGCTTCCGTTTACAAGGAGACTTTTGATATCCAAACTGGTAGAATCTTCTCTAATTCGAGCTTTTAGATCTAGGCTTCCAAGAGGGTAATTTCTCCCTTCAAAAACCATAATTGCATCGCTCAGATTAGTCTGTAAATCAAAATTGCCAAGATTTCCTTCAAAAGTTGCAGTAAAGAAAAACTTACCTCTGAGATCTTGTGGAAAAAATCCCAAATTAAAAAAATCGGCACCTTTCAAATCTAAATTTAAATCAATCTTGGAGTTAATTGAATCCAAGTCAAGTTTGGTCAATAAGTCAAAATTCAAATATTCATCTTCCAAAGCAAGCTTAAGATCTCCTACCCCATTTTCCAATTGACCTTCTAAGATCAGACCTGAATAATCATTGCCATAGATCTTCAATCTATCAAAATTAGAAGACAATTCTGCTGTTAGGTTATCCATTGAAGTTCCGCTTCCACTACTGTGAATGTCAAAAGTCAAAGTATCTAGGCCTGAGTTTCCCAGTAAATTACCTAACTGTAATTCAATTACCTCAATGCTAGCCAAATACGCAATTTCTCCATTGTTTTTAAACCCACCATCAAAATTGATTTTGCCCATCTCCGTTTCGAGTGCAAGGTCAGCAGTCAAGTCATCAATTTTCCCCTTGGCTTTTGCTTGTAGAGAGATATCTTCCGGCAAGTTTATTCCAGCAAGATTTTGTTCATCGACAAATTTTAAAATCGTTTTTTTATCCGTTTTAAGGTTGATTTTAGGAAAGTCAAAAACCAGCAAATCTATATCAAGGACATTGTTTAATGTTCCTGAACCTGTTAAACTGGATTGATCCCATTTCAAATCTATATTTGGAATTGCTATGGAATTGACGTTTCCATTGGCTCGCATTTTAAACTTCAAAGGAGCAGAAGCAAGGCTTCTAATCAGTTCGTCTTGGCTCAAACTTGGCTCAAAAAAGTAAGCATCACGAATATCACCCAAAAATTCATTTACGATTAACTCGAAATTGCTTTTTTCTGGATTCTCTAACAAAGCTTGTATTGAATCAAACCCAAGACTTACATCTGCCAACAGTTTGCTTCTATTCGTCTCTATTTTAAAATCATCTACCGTAATGGATTCGTTTTCTATTTTTACTCCAGATGACAATTTCTTTAACTCAAAACCACCTAATTCTTGAAATTGAAATTGATTGAGGTTGAATCCAGCTTTTTCATTTTTTAGATAGACATTGTCGATACTCACTGTCAAATTCTCAAAAATCATAGCTTCAGGATTAAAGAAACCTTGTTGAATTGCTGTATCCTTCGTTTTGAATTCAATTTTATTCTCAGCTAACTCAATGCTTCCCACATCAACTTTCCAATTTGGCCATATAAATGGAGTATTTTCAACTTGATCCTCTGATTGATTCATAGCTTGAGGTATAGAAAAATCATGATACAAAATTTGAGATTTTTCCAAAGTCAATGACTTCACGAGTACTTTTTGATCAGCCAAATCAAACTCAGGCATTTGAAGAATCAATTTACCAATATGAACATCCGCTAATTGGGAATCAACTTCATTGTCATAAGTCAATGAAACATTTTGAATTAAAAAATTCTCCAAAGAAAGCAAAGTTGAAATTTCTGAATCAGGATCAGAATCTTCAGTTTCTTCGAAAGGCTTGGTTTGTCGGTAACTGACCTTACTATCTTTTAGAACAACGCTTTTAATGTCAAAGGCCAAATTCTGCAAATTCATTGAAGCAATATTCAAATCAAATACTCCAAGCTTCAATTTGGCATCCATTCCCATTTTCCCATCTTGATATGACAAATCAAAATCTCTAAATGAAATTGGGTCTAATGAAATTTTTAATGGATCAGAATCAGATTCAATATTCTTAGAATTTTGAAGGTCAGGTTCAGTTGGCTCGGAAGCGAAAGCATTTATTAAAAAATCATAATTGAATTCATCCGAGTTTTCTTTTCGACTAACATTTGCCTTTAATCCTTCCCATTCGAGCTTAGAGATATGAATACCACCTGTTCGGATGAAGTTGATCAACCCAAACCCTAATTCTAACTCTTTGGAATAAATCAAAGTGTCTTTTTGCAAATCCTCTACATAAAAACCTTCAAGAGAAAGATTTCCAGAAAAAGTAACAAACAGTCGATCGATTTCTACTTTAGTTTTTGTCTTATCAGAAAGAAAGGTTGTAGCCTTATTTACAATTATATTCTGTCCCCAAGGACTTCTGACAAAAAATATCAGCATGATCAGAAGAAGGAAGATGACAAACAGTACAACTCCTGATATTTTTAAAAATTTCTTTAAAAGCTTTTTGATAACAAAGTCTTGGTTTGGAGTGATTAAAGATTCAAATATAACATTATCGAGACTTTAAAGGGCAAAAATAAAGCCATAATAATTACATTTCTTTCAAAGAAAACATTTGAAAACCCTGTCATTTTGTCGGTATTTACTTAATTTTGCAGATTGAAATTGAATTTACATGGAAAATATTATTAAAGACATAGATATCATCTCAGCAGAAGAAGCACAAGCATGTGATTACAAGACAACTGAAGATGAAAATACCGGCAAAGCCAAAAAATTATACATTGAATCATACGGTTGTCAGATGAATTTTTCTGATTCGGAGATTGTCGCTTCTATCATGAAAGACAATGGGTTCGACACCACGTCTGATTTCCATGAAGCAGATGTGATTTTCTTAAATACCTGCTCCATTCGAGAAAAAGCTGAATTAACTGTCCGAAAAAGACTTTCGCAATTCAACAACATCAAGAAAAACAAACCTGAGTTGACTATTGGAGTTCTGGGTTGTATGGCTGAGCGACTGAAAGAAAAACTCCTTGAAGAGGAAAAATTAGTAGATGTAGTCGTTGGACCTGATGCTTACAGAGATCTTCCGAATTTAGTATCCGAAGCAGAAGATGGTAATAAAGGTGTCAATACTTTTCTTTCAAGAGAAGAAACTTATGCTGATATCTCACCTGTAAGGCTGAATTCAAATGGAGTTAGCGCTTTCATTTCGATCATGCGAGGATGTGACAATATGTGTTCATTCTGTGTAGTTCCTTTTACTAGAGGAAGAGAAAGAAGCAGAGACCCACACTCGATCGTCCGCGAAGCTCAAGAGCTATTTGATAAGGGATTCAAAGAAGTAACTCTCCTTGGTCAAAATGTAGACAGCTATAAGTGGTCACCAGAAGAAAACAACAAGGCAAGATTAAATAAAAAAGAAGATGAAGTCAGCGCTGTGATCAACTTTGCCCATCTTTTAGAAATGGTGGCTCAAGTAAGTCCAACGCTCCGCGTAAGATTCTCCACTTCTCATCCAAAAGACATCACAGACGAGGTTTTGTATACGATGAAGAAGTATGACAATATATGTAAATACATCCACCTTCCTGTACAGAGTGGAAATTCAAGAGTTTTGGAGATGATGAACAGAACTTATGACAGAGCTTGGTACTTAGAGCGAGTTTCGAAAATCAGAGAAATCTTAGGGGAAGAATGCGGAATATCATCAGATATGATCACGGGATTCTGCACAGAAACAGAAGAAGAGCATCAAGACACATTGACTCTAATGGATATCGTAAAGTATGATTTCTCTTACATGTTCTACTACTCAGAAAGACCAGGGACATTAGCTGCCAAAAAATATGAAGATGACATTCCTTTGGAAGTGAAAAAGAGGAGGCTGAATGACATCATCCAAAAGCAAAGCATACTTTCAGAGGAGAGAAACAAACTTGATGTTGGGAAAATCCAAGAAATCTTAATCGAAGGAGTATCCAAAAGATCCGAAGATCAATTGAGAGGAAGAAACTCGGCCAACAAAATGGTTATTGTAGAAAAAGGAAACTTGAAGAAAGGGGACTATGCTCTTGTAAAAATTACTGATTGTACGCCTGCCACACTTTTTGGTGAGGTAATTTCCTGATTAAACTACACATCATGATCACAGCATCAGAAATTCAAAGTGTAAAGCAAAGATTTGGTATCATCGGATTCAGTCCGCTACTCAATCATGCCATTCAAGTGGCTATGCAAGCCTCTCCTACTGACATGACTGTGTTGATCACGGGAGAGAGTGGAAGTGGTAAAGAATCTTTTTCGAAAATCATTCACTCTTTAAGCGTTCGCAAACATGGTAAATTTATCGCCATCAACTGCGGGGCTATTCCAGAAGGAACTATTGATTCAGAGCTTTTTGGTCATGAAAAAGGATCTTTTACAGGTGCCCATGAAGCTCGAAAAGGCTATTTTGAAGTAACTGATGGAGGTTCCATATTTTTGGATGAAATTGGAGAAATGCCATTGGGTACACAAGCTCGACTGCTAAGAGTCTTGGAGAATGGTGAATTTATCAAAGTTGGTTCTTCCAAAGTCCAAAAGACAAATGTACGTGTGATCGCTGCAACAAATGTCAATTTGTTCAAAGCAGTAGAAAAGGGGAAATTCAGAGAGGACTTGTATTATAGACTGAATACTGTACCGATTTTTGTCCCACCACTTCGTGAGCGAGGTGAAGACATCGTATTATTATTCAGGAAATTTACCACTGATTTTTCAGAAAAATATAAGGTAAAACCAGTGTCTTTAGATGAAGATGCCAAAACACTTTTGATGAAATTTCCTTTTCCAGGGAATATCAGACAATTAAAAAATCTTGCAGAGCAAATATCATTGCTTGAGCAAGAAAGAGAAATTGATGCCGCTACATTAGGCCGATATTTACCAACCGAACAAAGTAGATTGCCAGCAGCATACACAGGAAGCGGTTCTGGAAAAGAAAGTAGTACAGATTTCTCCGAAAGAGATATTCTTTACAAAGTCCTTTTTGATATGAAAAAGGACATGCATGAACTCAAAAAACTGGTTTTAGAAAGCTACCAATCGGGTGGAATCAATTCCACCATTATTAATAAGCATCAAAATCTCTTTGAAGATTTAGAATCGCCTGTATCCTTTGATGAATCTAAATCTAACGTTCCTTCGGTCAATATGCCATTGGTAATTGATTCAAATAAGAATAGCAACGATGATGATCTAGATGACTATGAAGATGATTATGAAGACGACTCCATCCAAGATATCATCCATGAAGAAGATGATCATTCACTTTCGCTAGAGAAGAAAGAAAAAGAAATGATTATTAGGGCATTGAAAAAGCATAACAATAAAAGAAAATATGCTGCAGGAGACCTAGGAATCTCAGAAAGGACGTTATATAGAAAAATCAAGCAATATGATATTGATTAAAATCAGAAAAAATATCCTTTTGGTCAGTATAGGTTTGCTATCCTTACTATCAGGATGCAGCGTAAGTTACAGTTTCACTGGAACAAATATCAATTACGATTTGACAAAAACTTTCTCGGTAGAGAATTTCTTTAATGATTCTGGTGGAGGGCCAGCCAATATGGGACAGCAATTCACAGAATCCTTGAAAGACTTTTACCAAAGAAATACACAACTTGAGTTAGTAAGATCTAATGGAGACCTTCAACTCTCTGGAGCAATTTCAAGATATAACATCACTCCTCAAGCAACAGTAACAAGCACAGATCCAAATTCCCCTGACCGAGCAGGTCAGATGCGTTTGACAATTGTAGTCGAAGTGGAATATATTAATATGGCTGTAGAAGAAGAAAACCTAAAAAGAAGTTTTTCATTTTTCAGAGATTATGATCCACGAACAGTATCTGTTTTACAGGTTGAGAGTGTCTTAATTGAAGAGATTTTCGAAAATATCATTCAGGATGTTTTCACAGCAACAGTAGCCAATTGGTAAAAATGCTTATATTCGAACAACATAATTCTTAAATACGTGAACGCAGAACAATTTTTGGAAATAGTCAATCAGGGAGATCAGCTCAACAGGGAGCAGGTAAATCAGCTTTATAAGCTGCATGAAAACTTCCCATATTTTCAAATACCTAATGTTCTACTTGCAAAACACGAAGCTCAGAAAGGCAAAGGGAATCCATCCGAATTCTTGGGCTGGGCCGCATTAAACAGTCCAAACAGAAGTTGGCTGAAAAAATTGATTGAAGATCCTTTGATCATTTCAGAAGTTAGTAAAAACATTCAAAGTACTGAGATAGTAAAAACTACAGCTCCGCAGATTATCGAAGATGAGGATTCTGATGGAGAATTAATTCCAAAGCCACTTCCAGAGCAAAATCTCGCACAAAGAGCCGGTTTATTGAAAAAACTTGGTGAAAACCTTACTACAAACTCAAATAAGGAAGAAAAAGCCGGCGAACCAGAAAAGGAAATTAAAAAACCAAGAAGAAAGCGCTCTGGACCAGATGACTTGATAGAAACAATCAAGAAAAAAGAAAAGAAAGAGATTTTAGATGAAAAGAAAAAGGAACAAATTGACATCATCAAATCTTTCAGCAAAAAGGAAATCAAACTCGCTACAATCAAAGAACTAGAGAACTTTCAAAAGCAAAGTGACCTATCTGAAAACAGCACTCAACTCAATCCAAATTTACTTTCTGAATCCTACGCCAGACTACTTGCCAAACAAGGAAAAAATAAAAAAGCCAAAGAAATTTATCAAAAATTAATGGTGAAATTTCCAAATAAAAGCACTTACTTTGCGGACTTGATAAAAGAATTAGAAGATAAAAGTTAAAAAATATGTTTACCGTACTTATCAGTGTTATTATCGTTTTAGCAGTTTTATTGGTTTTGGTGATACTTTCTCAAAATTCTAAAGGTGGAGTTGGTTCTGCTTTTGGTGGTGGTGCTTCTCAAATCATGGGAGTAACTAAAACTGGAAACATTTTAGAAAAATCTACTTGGGTTTTAGCAATTGCCATACTTGTCCTTTCATTGGGTTCTTCAGCATTCTACACTTCTTCTAGTGTTGACTCTTTCAGTTCACCAAATATCGAAAGCGCAAAACAGCAAATTGTAATGCCTCAATTTGACAATAGCGGAGAAGGTGAAAGTTTATTACCTTCCACTCCAACTGAAGAGACTCCAACTGAAGAAGGTGGAACTACTGAAGAAGAAACTACAGAAGAAAACTAAACCGAATTAAAATATAACAAAAGCCCTGCTGAGAAGTAGAGCTTTTTTTTATTCCACATTTTTCAAAAGAAGTCTTTTACCTATAGGAATCAAAGTTTCATGAAGCGGAATTTCACAATTTGAATGAATTCGATATGTGGCAGGATTTGGCAGTTCTTTAAACTCTTTGACCAAATTCATTTTAATATTTTCAAAGGTGTTGGAAATTGATAAATGCACATTTTTGATAAATTGGAGCATGACTCCCTTGAATCGATCTATGCTGTTTTGAAAAAGACTCACTTTATATCTATAAACGAATATCTCTTTTGATTTCTCTTGAGTAAGCATAACATAGCCTTCATTTTGGTACAAAGGAGATATTCCTATAGGTTCAATCAGCATTTCACTTTCCAAAAAATCATAAATATCTTTTCCTTCTTCAATGTGATTTTTCAATAATGGTAAAGCATACTGTACAATCTCTTCTAACTGCTTCATCGTTTCATCAGGAATAAAGATGGGCTTATATTCCAATTTCATCGTTTTCAAATCGGGACCTTCTAAGAGTTTGGGGAAAGCTGACTTTAGTTTTTCTCTATCCTCCTCGAAAGTTTTCAATTTGTTGTAGTGATAAATTAAGTCAGCAAGTGGTGGATAAAGTTTGACCTGCTTGAAATTCGCACCGACTTCTTTGAGATATGCGAGCAGCAGATACTTTTTGTACTCAAAGTCAATCCACCCTTCCGTGATCCAGTTTTCTGACAAATTTTTCATAGTCTACAGATTTGTAGAAAATTTAAGAAAAACTGACATCAATAAAAATCTATCCCGAAAAATTGACAGCTATAATTTAAAAAAAACTTCCTCTGACAGCTTACAAAAACAGAATCGCGACTTTATGTCATGAAAAATGAATCAATCTCAATTGGCATAAAAAGTGAAACAGGGGGTTAAGGAAATTTTAGAACTAACTTTAATAAAAATTATAATTATGTCAAACGTGAACATCAAACCTCTTGCAGATAGAGTTCTGGTAGAACCTGCTGCAGCAGAAGAGAAAACCGCTTCTGGACTTTATATCCCAGATACTGCTAAAGAAAAGCCTCAAAAAGGTACTGTTGTAGCCGTTGGTGGTGGCAAAAAAGATGAACCCTTGACTGTAAAAGTGGGTGATACTGTATTGTATGGCAAGTATGCTGGTACTGAACTTTCAGTAGAAGGAAAAGATTTTCTCATCATGAGAGAAGCAGACATCTTCGCTATTCTCTAATCCAAATTTTGTATTAGATATTTAAATTATTTTAATCAAATAGAAATACAATCTAATACAGAAGAGATTAAATCATCTAATTCAATACAATCAAAAACTTAAAGATTTAAAAAATGTCAAAAGAATTATTTTTCAACATCGACGCGAGAGACAGACTGAAAAAAGGTGTGGATGCTCTTGCAAACGCTGTGAAGGTCACACTAGGACCAAAAGGTAGAAATGTCATCATAGACAAAAAATTTGGTGCTCCTACTATCACTAAAGATGGTGTTTCTGTAGCCAAAGAAATCGAATTAGCAGAACCAATTGAAAACATGGGTGCTCAACTTGTAAAAGAAGTAGCTTCTAAAACTGCTGACGATGCAGGTGATGGAACTACTACTGCTACTGTATTGACACAAGCTATTTTCAATGTAGGTATCAAAAACGTAGCTGCTGGAGCAAATCCAATGGATTTGAAAAGAGGTATTGACAAAGCTGTTGTAGCTGTTGTAGCTTCTTTGAGAGAAAGCTCAAAAGCTATTTCGACAAGTAAAGAAATTCAGCAAGTTGCTACAGTATCTGCCAACAATGACGAGGAGATCGGTAAAATGATTGCTGATGCCATGGAAAAAGTTGGTAAAGACGGTGTAATTACTGTAGAAGAAGCAAAAGGTACAGAAACTGAAGTTAGAACTGTAGAAGGTATGCAGTTTGACAGAGGGTATCTATCACCATATTTCACTACCAATACTGAAAAGATGGAAGCTGAAATGGAGAGACCTTATATCTTGATTTATGACAAGAAAATCTCTTCTATGAAAGAATTGCTTCCTGTATTGGAGCCAGTTGCTCAGACAGGTAAGCCTTTGTTGATCATCGCTGAAGATGTGGACGGTGAAGCCTTGGCAACATTGGTAGTTAACAAAATCAGAGGTGCATTGAAAGTAGCAGCTGTAAAAGCTCCTGGATTCGGTGACAGAAGAAAAGCAATGTTAGAAGACATCGCTATCTTGACTGGCGGAACTGTAATTTCTGAAGAAAGAGGTTACAAATTAGAAAATGCAACAATTGATTACTTAGGTTCGGCTGAGAAAATCAATATCGATAAAGATAATACTACTATTGTAAATGGTGCTGGTGATCCTGCTGCTATTCAAGCTAGAATCGCAGAGATCAAATCTCAAATCGACAAAACTACTTCTGATTACGATAAAGAAAAGCTACAAGAGAGATTAGCTAAACTTTCAGGTGGTGTTGCAATCCTATACATAGGTGCAGCCACTGAAGTAGAGATGAAAGAGAAGAAAGATAGAGTTGACGATGCATTGCACGCAACTAGAGCTGCTGTACAAGAAGGTATCGTAGTAGGTGGTGGTGTAGCGCTAGTAAGAGCTGTATCAGCATTAGATTCTCTGAAAGGAGATAACGAAGATCAGGACACAGGTATCAATATCATCAGAATGGCAATCGAATCTCCATTGAGAACGATCGTAGAAAATGCTGGTGGTGAAGGTTCTGTAGTAATCAACAGAATTAAAGAAAACACTGGTAACTTTGGTTACAACGCAAGAACAGATGTTTATGAAGATCTGTTTGAGGCTGGTGTTATCGATCCTACTAAAGTAACACGTCTAGCATTAGAAAATGCAGCATCTATTGCAGCTTTACTTTTGACTACAGAATGTGTAATCGCTGATGTAAAAGAAGAAGGTTCTGGAATGCCTCCTATGGGCGGCGGCGGAATGGGCGGAATGATGTAATTCAAGCCAAAGCAAATATTTGAAAGGGAAACCATAATGGTTTCCCTTTTTTCATTTACAAAACTGACCTTTTCTAACAATTACTTAAATAAGTAAAGGAAAAATACAAACATTCTATTTTTATCATAAGATTATAATTGTAAATTAGTCCGCATATTAGAATCTAAAACTAACTTTTATTACCGCTACACTTAATGCATTCATATTACTCAATTATTTTAATTGATGATGACCCAATCAATAACTTGATCAATAAGCGTTTGATATCTAAAATGGATATTGCAGATCAGGTTGAAGAGTTTTTGGAAGCAGAAAAAGCCTTAAACAGGATCCAAAATCTTGCAGAAACAGAAAAAACGCTGATTCTTCTTGACATCAATATGCCTGTTATGAATGGTTGGGATTTCTTGAATGCCTATCTTAAAGAGTTTAAAGACAGAGGTGACAGAATCATCATGTTATCAAGTTCGATTGATTTTCAAGACAGACAAAAGGCAAAGCAATTTACCTGTGTAGAAGGATTCATTGAAAAGCCTCTAACCCCTGAAAAATTCAAAAACCTTCTTTAAAAAAATGAACTTTAATTCAGCATCAAATACAGACAGAAGCTTAGAATTATATGTTTTTGGAGAGAATCATTTTGAGAAATTCCATCTCAGAAGTATTGCTGAATTAAAAGAAAAACTTCATCCTGAGAAAAAATGTTGGCTTAATATTCATAAAAGGAATGATAGTACAATTTTTCACGAAATATGCCAACATTTCGAAATTCACCCCGTCGCATTCGACGACATTGACAATTTACAACAAAGACCAAAATTAGAGGATTTCGATAACTTCATTCTTATTGTGAGCAAAATGCTTTATACCAGGAGTGATATTGATCAACTTGAGGTAGAACAAGTCAGCATTGCTTTCAATAAGCACTTAATCATTACTTTTCAGGAAAATGAATATGATATATTTGATCCTATTCGAATCAGGCTAGAAAATCCAAATGGCAAAATGAGGAAATTAGCCACAGACTATTTTGTATATACCCTACTCGACACCATCATTGATCAATATTATATTATTTTGGAATTGATCAGTGATCAAATTGAAAAACTTGAAGATGATATCATCAGTCAGGATAAAAAAATTGAACTAGCAGATATTTATAGACAAAGAAAAACACTTCAAGAAATCAAGAAAAACATCTGGCCAACTAGAGAATTGGTGTCAGCTTGGAGAAAATCAGACAGTTCCTTTGTCACAAAAAAGACAACGCCTTTCGTCAATGATCTTTATGAAAACACTGTGGAAATCATTGAAAACCTCGAAATGCAAAGAGAATCAATTACTACATTGGTAGAAATTTTCATGACTAATATAAGCCTGAAACAAAATGAGGTCATGAAAACATTGACTATCATTGCGACGATTTTTATTCCTTTGACTTTTATCGCCGGAGTATACGGAATGAATTTTGAATACATGCCTGAACTTGGTTGGAAATATGGATATGTAACTAGCTGGATATTTTTTATAATAGTTTCTCTTGTTATGGCCATCTATTTCAAAAGAAAAAAATGGTTTTAGCATAATCTTCAATAAAAATCTTAATATTTTAGCACTTTTTATTAATTAGCCTATTTTTGTGATGATATCTCAAAATTAACATGAATTCATTGCAATATTGTGTAATCAAGATTGGCTCTAATGTTCTCACTCAAAAGGATGGCAATCCAGATCTAAAGAGGATCGAACACCTCGTTTTGCAGATCACATTTCTACGGCAGCAGCAAGTGAAAGTTATCTTAGTAAGTTCGGGTGCCGTTGCCTTTGGAAAAAAAGAAATTCAGCTTCCTGAAAAGTTAAATCCTGTTTTAAAAAAACAAATTTGGGCTTCTTCAGGTCAAATAGAACTGATTCAAACGTATAAATTACTATTTAGAGAGCAGAGAATTCAGGTTGCACAAATCCTTGTTACCAAAGAAGATTTTAGAGATCGGAAGCATTTTCTCAATATGAAAAACTGCATCCAAGGTCTTGTTTCGCAAGATGTTATTCCAATTATCAACGAAAACGATACTGTAGCCATCACAGAGTTGATGTTTACAGATAATGATGAATTAGCTAGCCTTACAGCTGCTATGGTCAATGCAGATTCATTGATTCTCCTTACTAACGTAAATGGAATTTATACAGGTGCACCCGAAGAAACAGAGTCTCTATTGATCAAACATGTAGGTCAAGAAACGAAAGACCTATCAGCTTTCATTACAGCCTCAAAATCATCTTTTGGTCGAGGTGGAATGCTGACGAAACTTAACATGTCTAAAAAGTCGGCAGATTTAGGAATTCAGGTTTTCATAGCCAACGGTAAGAAATTGAATACTTTAGAGAATATATTCTACAATAGAGGAGAGTACACTTATTTTGAACCTAACAAGTCAAAACAAAGTACTAAAAAATGGCTTGCACATGGTGACAAGTATTATGTAGCTGAGATAGTAATCAATGAAGGAGCAAGAACCGCTCTTTTCAATCAAAAAATATCCAGCCTCCTACCCATAGGAATAGTAGCTTTGGAGGGCGAATTTAAAAAAGGCGATATTCTCAGCATCAAAGATGAATCAGGCAATCGAATAGGTCTAGGACGTGCAGAATACACTTCAACTGCTGCAAAAGAGAAAATGGGTTTGAAAAACCAAAAACCAATCATTCATTACAATTACCTCTACGTATTCCATAATGACTGATCTTCAGGAAAAATTCTATACAGTTCAAAAATCAACCAAAAAATTAAATCAGATCAGTGACTTACAGATCTGGGGAGCTTTAGATTCATTAGGGAGCTTGGCAGTTGAGCATGTAGATGATATCCTTTTAGCAAATCAAAAAGATTTGGCTAAAATGGACTTATCCGACCCGAAATATGATCGGTTAAAACTCACTAAAGAAAGAATTCTAGCGATCGTTGAAGAAATTCAACAAGTTAAAATCTTACAAAATCCTTTAGGGAAAATCCTAGAGGAAAAAACGCTTGAAAATGGATTACATTTAAAAAAAGTAACTGTACCACTTGGCGTAATTGGAGTAATTTATGAAGCTCGGCCAAACGTGACATTTGATGTTTTCTGTATTGCATTGAAATCTGGCAATGGATTGGTGTTGAAAGGGAGTACTGATGCAGCGTTTTCAAATCAAGCGATTATGAAATTGATTCATCAGGCTCTTCGAATAAACAATATTCCAGAAGATGCATTTCTTTTACTTCCTTCGGATCGCGGTGCTACACAATCACTTTTAGAAGCTGTTGGCTTCGTAGACATTATCATTCCAAGAGGAAGTCAACAACTTATAGAATATGTGCGATCAAATTCAAAAGTTCCTGTAATTGAAACAGGTGCTGGCATTGTCCATACATTTTTTGATCTTACAGCAGATTTGGCAAAAGGAAAAGCAATCATACTTAATGCAAAAACAAGAAGACCAAGTGTTTGCAATAGTTTGGACTGCTTGATAATCCACGAAAAACACTTGTCCGATATCAATGAAATAGTTGAAGATCTATTAGCTAAAAAAGTGACAATTTTCGCAGATAAAAAATCTTTTGAAGCTTTAGAAACGCATCATTTGATTCAAATGGCAGATCAAAGTCATTTTGGAATAGAATTTCTTTCTTTAAAAATGTCGATCAAAACGGTGGCAAGTCTTGACGAAGCTCTTCAACATATTGATCAATACAGCTCCAAACATAGCGAAGCTATAATTTCAGAGGACAGGAAGAATATTGATAAATTCTTGAAGCAAGTAGATGCTGCTGCCGTATATGCCAACGCTTCGACAGCTTTCACAGATGGAAATCAATTTGGAATGGGTGCAGAAATAGGTATCAGCACACAAAAACTTCACGCCCGTGGTCCAATGGCCTTGCGTGAATTGACGAGTTACAAATGGATCATTGAAGGAAGTGGACAAATTCGGTAGAATCGATCTATTTATTTTCCCAATGAGGGTCATAAGACAATTTACCCACTCCATAAAGGTATAAGACTTTCGAATATCTAAGAAAAGCAGGAACTAGTAAAAGGTTAGCGACTACTACGGTGGTGACATAAACCCAAACGTCAGGATCATCAAAAAGGTAATTTAGAATGATCAACACATTGACAACTAACGCCACAGAAAAAGCATAGCTTATGTACATCGCTCCATAGAAAAAGTCAGGCTCTGGAACTAAAACAGCATCGCACTTAGGACATTTCTGATGCATTTCTGACAATTTTGTATAGCTCAATATAGATGTCGGAAATAACTTACCCTCTCTACATTTTGGACAACACCCTTGAAGCATTGCTGCTCCCAAACTTCTATTTTTCATCGATCTAATTCTTTATTCAAAGGTACTAAAAATAGCCGATTTGGATGTGACATAAGTTACCCTAATCAACATCAAAAACTAATTTGATTCTATCTTTGCATAGAAAAAAGTATATTTGTCTTATGATAAAAGCATTGAGAAAAAGTAAAATTATAAGTATCATCACCTTCGTGTTGATAGTAAATTTTATTAACCTCACTGCTAATTTTTATCATCCAGGTAATCTTAATTCACTTGAACAAAGTCTCAATGATCCAATTGATACATTGGCTGAAATTATAGTAGAATTTATTTTTGAAATGGACAACCAAATTATTCCTGATACAGATGTCCCGCACGAGAAAAAGAAAATCCCTGATATCAAATTAGCATTTACTAAAAATGAAATTAAGGTAAATTGCTATTTCACTTTTGAATTAAACAAATGGAGAAACTCTTTTGATGTCTCTCTCACCAGCGGAATAGATAAGGAAAACTCCCCTCCTCCCGAGACTTTTACTGAGAATTTGATTTAGGATATAACCTTTCACAAAAAAGGTTAATTAATTGTAAATCAGGTGATAAAACCTGTTGAAAAGATCACTTTGTTTAAATTTTCTAATTTATTTCTTAAATGAAACAGCGTAATATAAAGTATTGCATATTATTTCTATGCGCCTTAAACAGTATGTCCGTTTATGCTCAAAAAGCAGAAACAGACAGTATAAAACAAGAAAGAACTCAACTAGACAGTAGCTTTCTAGCAGAGTTTGAAGAAATTAAACCAAAGCAAAAGCCAAAAGTACTTCATGCCGAACCCTTATACATTGATTTAATTCGTGACCTTGGAGCACGAAAAGGAGAAAAAGAATGGAATCTGGGCGCAGGAATGACCGATAAAAGAGGTTTTGATGAATATGAGATTCTAGTAGAATACGAATGGGCTCCCATTGACCGATTAGGGTTTGAAGTTGAAGTCCCCGTTACATTATTCTCAACTAGGGGTGAATTATCCCCAAATTTAGAGCGCCCTTCAAATCGCGTTGAATCATTGAAATTAGCAACTCAATGGTCATTTCTTGTTTCAGAAAAAGCCAAAACTTCCCTTGCTCTAGGTTACATACATGAATTTGAATTTGTAGATCTCAATAGGTTAGGACGTGGCGATTTATTCAAAGGGAATGTTTATAATCCATTTTTCATAGCGGCAAAAAGATGGGGAAGCAATTACCATACACTCATCTATACAGGACCACGAATCGTCAAAGAATTTAATCAGAGAAGTGAGTTCGCCTACGAGCTGCACAGTAATTTTCATTACATGATTCCTGGCACTCGAAACTTTATCGGATTAGAATTCAACAAAGAATTTCATCAAAATGAATTTATTGGTGTTCTCCGTCCACAGATGAGAATCGGCCTAGCTGAAAACTTAATGGTAGGTATCGTCACAGGAATTCCCGTAAGTGGACAAGATCGCAGCATGAGTTCATTTGTTAGAATTATTTATGAACCTGGATTTAAGACTTTTCATTAAAAAAAATGGCTCTGATTTGATCAGAGCCATTTTTTTTTAAAATTTCTTAGGAACCAAACCACTTCCTTGATCAATACATTCGTCAAGTTCATAGTCCTTTCCAATTCCCCAACGGAGAAGTTCTTCTATGGTATATATTTCTGTGGTATCTAAGTCTTTGACTTTAAAGTTTGACCCAGAAAGTCTGGCGATGACTTCAAGTTTCCTTTCTTCACCCATATTCCTAAATTCATAAACTCTCCCCACCCTAAGGTTGTCTAATGCAATGGCCATAATCAATCCAATTTCAATAAATTAATTCTTTTAACAGGCCCAGGGCAAAAATTGTTGTGACAAGCTAAGCAAGAATTTACTAAGGATTTATAGTTTTCCAAAAGAGCTTCTTCACTGCTTTGTTCAAGTTGTTTCAAACCTGCTAAGTAGGAAATCCCCATAGTTTGGAAAGTTTCTGTTTTCACTCCAGCGTCAGTTGGCTTGGCTGTCAGCAGCTTTTTATGCTCTTCAATATACGTTCTAATAGTTTTCCCTTCTTCAACAGAAACCCTGATCTCTTCCATGTCTAGAAACATCTCTCGCATTAATAAAGCTAAAGGGGCATCTTGATTTGGGTACTTAATCCCCTCTTCTACTTTGCCTTTACTTTCCTCGTTTCCGCAAGAAAACAATATTAAAAGAGCTAAAAAAAGGAAAGGTTTATGCATTCTCTTTTATAATAACACCAACGGCTTCGAAAGCATATTCTAATTTGGGAGCAGTAATCGCATCAATTTCTTCCTTAGTTTTACCAGCATCTTCAGCATAATGTTTCAAAGTCGCCACATCAGTTTCAGTTTTTGTGGCGCTCCCCTCGATTATAACAGGATACCCTTGGGAAGTCAATGGAACAAAGAAACCATAGTCCTTGAAAGTTACTCTCATCGATTCTCCATTTGGTAGCTCTAAAGTCATCCAACATCCTTTCTTTGAACACACTTCTTTGATCTGACCTATGACTTTTCCTTCAAACTCACCTTTTGACGCTAGTTCATCATACAACTGTGAGATCGTCATTATTTCCATCTCTTCTACAATCGCACCATAATTACCTGGAACTTGCGCAGTAGTTTCCTCTTCTGTGTTTTCAGTTTTCACTTCTGTAGCATTGTTACAAGCAAAAAACAAAGGGAGGATTAAAACCAATAAGAATTTACTTTTCATCATCTTCTGAATTTAATATTACAAAGTATAAAAGTAATCACAATTTGAAATATCAGTATACAAGATGATCAATTATTCAATTTATCAGCAAAAACTTTTCTGAATTTCTCAACCTTAGGTCTAATTACAATTTGACAATAAGGCTGCATTCCATTATCATTAAAGTAATTTTGATGATAATCTTCAGCTACATAGAAATTAGCAAAAGCTGTGATTTCAGTTACTATTTTCTTATCAAAAGCTCCTGATCCATCCAATTTCTCTTTATAAAATTCTGCAACTTCCTTCTGCTTTTCATTGTGAAAGAATACGGCAGATCTGTATTGAGGGCCCACATCTGCTCCCTGTCTATTTAAGGTAGTTGGGTCATGTGTAGACCAGAAAATCTCTAGAATCTCTTCAAAAGAAATGATATTTGGGTCAAAACTAAACTGAATCACTTCAGCATGTCCAGTCGTACCTGAGGTCACTTGTCTGTAACTTGGATTATCTATATGACCTCCACTATAACCAGACTTTACCCCTTCTACTCCTTTCAAGTCTTGATAGATCGCTTCTATGCACCAAAAGCATCCAGAACCTAATGTTGCCAATTCCATGCCTTCTGGAGCAATAGCTTGAGTTTGTGGGATTTCTTTCATAGATCTATTCTTTTGTTGTGAATGTGCTTGAGTTAGGGAAAATACAGTTAGGATTGTGATTAGAAAAAGATTTTTCATGATATACAATTTTCTTTCTAACCAAAAAAACGTAGAGGTAGTTTAGACTTTTATAGAAATTATAATTTCTTCTACGCTTTTCAGAGGGAAATTAGGAGAAAGCCCATTTTGCTTTACTACAATTTTTCCCTCTAGATGCAATCGTTCAATTTCTATCAAAACATCCGGAATGAAATATTCCCATGCTTCAGGAAAAATCCATTGAAGAACTTCTAAGGGGTTAAAATCTTGCCCCTGCTTTAGTCTTGCCATTTCCAAAAAAGCTACTTCTAAAATGGATATATTTTGATACCTATTCAAATTGTCAATTACAGATCATAATAAATGCTGGGGGGAAATTCTTAAGCGTAAAGCTTGTCTTTATCTCAGAAAAATAATCTGCAAATTGATATTTCAACAGATATGAATAGCAAATCTGAATAAATTTACCCTCTTCCGTTACCGAATCTTTACTTTTGCGATAAATTTGTGCCCTAATTGGCTTAGGAATCAAACTAAATGGTAAAGATGAAAGAATAAAATCAGCTTTAACTTGATCAAGATATTTGTCAATATTCTCAGCAGAATCACAGATGATAATCACATTTTCTTGAGGAAACATCTTTTCTAAGTTGTCGCAAAAATTCCTGGAGATTTCAAACACTAATAACTTGGCATCGCTATCCATTCTCTCAACAATTCCTTTGGTAATACTTCCATCACCACCACCCAATTCAACTAATAATTTTGCGCCTTTGAAATCTGCAAAAGATAACATTTTATCTACCAGGGGTTTTGAACTAAAAGTGATCGCACCCGTAGTACCAATATTCGTAAAAAGCTCTTTGAAGAGCAAACCTTTCTTCATAACTAAACTTGGATAATAATGCAATATAGGTAATTTAGAAAAATATTAAGGCAAATAATCCATAAGTAACAAAATCCCTTAAATATCTTTTTAAGAATGAGTCAAGAAGCTGAAATTAGATCTGATCTATTAGTTAATATTCAAAACACGCTTACCAAATTCTGGAAAATTGCTATCCCCTTTTTGGTATTGATGGTATTGCTTAGAATTGCTGAAGTCGCTTGGGTATTTTCTTCACATCAAATAGACAAAAATCCCTATTTAACATTTATAGGAGGACTGTTTTTTGATCTTGAATGGGTCTTCTATTTATTGGGAGTACTTCTGATCATACATTTCATTTTAGACAGTATTACTCCAAAATTATCACGGATTTTTTCGTTATTCAATCTCACCCTATTTGTTATTATCCAAGGGGGATTAATGTTTTATTTCACCAAAATGCTTCTACCCTTAGGAGAAGATTTGTACGCATACTCAGTATCCGACATCATAGCAACTGTCCAAGCTTCGGGAGAGTTAAACGTAATTAATATTGCAGCAATCATCTTTTTATTTGCTCTTATAACTTACCTAATTAGTCTTGGAGGAAAAATTAATTTATCCTCAAAATCTGCGCTATACTTTACAGTGATTTGTTATTTATACTTGATTATTTTCAATCTGATTCCACAAGATGGAACTGGTTCTGTCTCAGAGTTAGATAGAAATCTAAAAGTCAACAAATCTTACTATCTCTATAATCAATCGTACAACCACTTCTCCTCGGGTAATTACATGTATTTTGATTTTTTCCTTTCACCACAAGGAAAAAATGCTTTGGTAGAGAAAAAATTCGTGTCAACAGATTATCCATTTTTACATGAAAACAATTATCCAGATGTATTAGGGACATTTTTCTATGAATTTGATACTCTCCCCGATATTGTATTTGTTTTATTAGAAAGTATAGGCAAAGCTTATTCTGGGAAAGATGCCTATTTAGGTAGCTTCACACCATTCTTAGATTCTCTAGAAAATCATTCATTGTATTGGAAAAATAACCTCTCCACTACAGGAAGAACTTTTGGTATTTTGACAGGTACATTTGGTTCTTTACCATTTGCAAAAAATGGATTTATGGAGTTAGCCCCAAACTTACCAAAGCACTTGAGTTTGCTCTCTTTATTGAAATACAATGGATACCAAATCAATTATCATATTGGAGCAGATAAAGCCTTCGATAATGTAGGGACATTTTTAAATTACCAACATGTAGACAGGGTTTTAGATGTTAGTTCTTTTGATAATGACTTCGACATGACCCCTACCAATACTGGCTTTTCTTGGGGATATCCTGATGATGCAATGTTTGAAAATGGGATGAGAAAAATCCCTAAAGATTCAAAAAAGCCTCAATTATCCATATTCCAAACGCAGACATCTCATGACCCTTATTTAGTACCAAATCAGGATTATTATAATCAAATGTTCATAGATCATTTAGATAATAAATTGAAAATAAGTGGCCAAAAGAAAAGTGAATACTTAAAATACACCAATGTATATGCAAGTGTAATGTATGCGGATAATGCTGTAAGATCATTTTTTAAGATGTACCAAAAAATGCCCAATTTCGAAAATACAATATTTATTTTCACTGGTGATCACCGACTTCCTGAAGTTCCTATGTCCACAAGAATTGATAGGTTTCATACTCCGCTAATGATCTATTCTCCAAAACTCAAAGGTCCAAGAATGATGGCGAGTGTTACAACACATTTTGAAATCACACCTACTATCTTGAGTTTATTATCCGCTAGATTTGAGCTAGAATTACCTTCCTTAGTGGCATGGAAAGGATATGTTCTTGATACGGCGATCAATTTCCAATCTTTTGTTTCTAACCCACTTATGAGAAACAAAAATCAACTTTTAGAATACATCGATGGAGAATATGTACTATCTGACAACCAATTATTTAAACTATCAGACAACATGAATTTAGATCCTGTTTCTGATAATCTTTTGAGAGAAAATCTAATCCAAAAGTTTGAAAATTATAACAGTTCAAATAGACATGTAATGGAATTCAATCGAATCATTCCCGATTCACTTACGAGATATATCCCCAAAAATTAACGTTTAGCCTTTTTATTGTTGGTATCTCTAAGTATTTCTTTCATCAAGGGATAATAAAAATTCCAAAAGAAACTTCTTCTTTGTGAGAAATCATCTGGATGAAGAAACATTCGCCATAAGGTTGCTATTCCTTGATATTGATAAGAATTATCAGCAATTCGATTATCAGAGTAGTCACCTGAAAAATAATAAAACGAGGCATTCCCACTTTTTTTATGAACTACAGCAGGGAAATATCTTGGTAATCCCATTTCTCTAAGTAATTCTATACCCGCGGCTGTCGGTTGAATATCGTAATATGAAATCACTTCAAAATCTCTACTCACAAGCATGATATCAAACCAATAAGGATACTTAACCATCTCTGGCAGTCCGTATCTAGTTTGAGCTTGTAGATTGGTAACCACAGTGGGTACAGGATCTCCGAGATGCTCAATATTTTTCATCACCTCAATACGTCCATTTTCATGAAGAAAAATAAGACCTGAGCCTCTGAAACCCCAAATATCTTGATGTTGCTTTTTATAAGTTTCTATCATCCACCTTGGGATTTCTTCATTGAGGACAGTATCTAATTCATCAAAATACCTACCAATCCATCCTGTCCACCTCATATCCATCAATTCTTCAAATTCCGTCCTTATTTGCTTGCTTGTGGGAGAGGCAATAGAGTTAAATTCTGTTATAATTACTTTCTCTTTTTCAATCGACTTTTTTATTATTTGGAGGTCACTCCTATCCATTCCTCCATAGATTTTTTTAGACCTATTTTGCCCTTGGCTTTTTCCAAAATCACCTTCGTAAACTCCATAAGTATCAGAAAT
Source organism: Belliella aquatica (assembly GCF_014637795.1). Classification (GTDB taxonomy): domain Bacteria; phylum Bacteroidota; class Bacteroidia; order Cytophagales; family Cyclobacteriaceae; genus Belliella; species Belliella aquatica. Next base: position 80,537 of record NZ_BMFD01000005.1, read on the forward strand.
GTATAAAAGATCTAAATCATCTGCTAAACGGTCTATTTCTACATCTGAAAGCTGTGTGAAATCTTTAATCTCAAATTCATCAGAATTATCCTTAGGATGAAAACCCCAATATCCAAGCTCTCCAAGATATAATGATTCGTCTGATTTTACATATTTCAAATGATTCAAAACCCATTGAATAGATTGAAACTCTCCCTGCTCTTTAAAAGGGACTGTTTTATCCAAAATTACAACTTCTAATTTTGCACTTGAAGTACCTTTCCAGACTAAATAGCTGATCAAAGGAAATGCAAAGAATATAAATCCGAAGAAAATTATCCATTTGAATAATAATCTTAGCTCAATCGGGAAGTATCTATCTAAAAATTCTTTCATCAAAATCTAAATTCTGTCCCAACTGATATATTTATGTTATTTCTGAAATTCCCCTGATTAATTTCATCTCTAGAGTATCCTAAAAAACCAAATCCCATCCATCTATCAGTCCAAAGTTGCTGATATCCCAATCTTGCTCTATAAGAATTTAATAATTGTGATTGAAAATCTCTATTCTCTTCATCAGGAGAAACACCTGTACTAAACTGGATACTAAAAAAGTCCTCAGGACCTTTGAAGTAATACCTTGTTTGCAAATTTCCACTCGTTGAACTTCCACTTGTACCAGGAATGACATTTACTCGAAGATTAAACCACCAATTACTCACATACTTCCCAATAGATCCTGTAAAAATATGTGTCACTTCAGAAAAGCTTAAATGTCTATATCCAATGTCAAATTCAAAAGCTTTAGGTAGATTCCAATAAACACTACCTCCAAATCTGTAACTTGGGAAGAAAAAAGCCTGTGAAAAACCAACATTGAAGTAGCCATAAGAATTTTTTCCCAATGAAGGATATGCGTCCAATTCAAATTGGGTTCCATTGGCATCAAATCGAGAAGAGTTTGTCACCCTTGCAATTAAGGACCCGGTCAATTTGGTCCGAGTTCGTCCATATAGAGAGTAAGTGTTCCATGGAGTAAGTTGGCCTCTAAAGCTATCATAATCATAGGTCGCTCCTATGGCATTGTTACGGCCTAGCCTCTGTAAAGTCTGTATATAGTTAAGAATGCCATTTATTTTACTATTCTTCTCAAACACTTCTCTTGCAATTTCTAGAGCTGTACTGTAGTCTTCACGGTAATAATACAACCTTGATTTTCTATAGCTAAGAAGAGTCGATTGAGGGCCAATTTTATCAATACCTTTATTAATTATCAATTCTGCTTGATCATAATTTTCTGACCAAAAAAGATTGTCAATATAAGCTACATAAGCATCCTGATATTCAGGACTAGCTTCTATGGCCCGCTCAAAATAAACGGAAGCCGAATCATAGGATCCATCCCAGCTATACGACCTACCTACCAATATTAGAATATCTGCATAAGTTGGGTATTTTTCAAGTGCTCTGAAAGCTATAGCTCTTCCTTCTTCTCTCTTGCCATCTAATATCAATTTACGAGCCTCAGCATATAAAACATCTGGATCAAAGGATTCCTGAGCAAAGATGATTGGGGTCAAGGTATTTAATGCTAAGATGACAAACAAGCTTTTGATATAAATATTGATTTTCATGTTCCTTTTTCCTTTAGCTTATTCTGTTACTTTTTGTTTATCAGTAGCCTTATCAAATCCTTTACGGATCATCACTCCCCATCCACCTTTACCTTTGATAAAGTCCCAGTGCCCTTTAAGCCCCCACCACATCAACTTAGGATGAATGACAAATGGCTCAATTAAAATAGTTTTAATGAGTTTATTCAAATCTTTTGAACTTTTGTAATTGTTATATGCGATTTCTTCATAGAGAATACTGAAAGATGAAATCATAATTGCGAAAAAATAAATTAGGATAAAAAGTCCAATAAAGTACAATGCACTAATATCACCTGTGATAATCATGGCAATGGTGTATATAACTCCCAAAATTTCAAAAATAGGAGCCATTTTTTCAAAAATTGCCCAAAAAGGATAGGAAACCATTCCCATAATTCCATATTCTGGATTTAATCTAATTTTTTGGTGTAGTTGAAGGGTTTCGATCGTTCCTCGCATCCATCTATTTCTCTGACGAGACAATACTTGTTCCGATTCAGGCACTTCCGTCCAACAAAGAGGATCGGGAATAAATCCGACTTTATATGGGAGCTTATTCTCTTCCATATATCTTCTCATTCTTACCACCAGTTCCATATCCTCTCCTACTGTTTTTGGAAAATATCCTCCAACTTTCATGACCAAATCTCTTTTGAAAAATCCAAACGCACCAGAAATTAGCATCAGACCGTTGACACGTGTCCATGCCATTCTTCCCATGAGAAAAGATCTAAAATACTCAATAACCTGAAATCTCCCCAACAACGTTTCAGGAACTCTGTATTTAGTAACAGTACCATCTTTGACATCACAATTATTTGCAACACCAATTACACCACCAACAGCTATAACTTGCCTGTTTGTTTCTTCCATAAATGGACGCATCATTCTTGTAAGTGAGTCACTTGAGAGAATACAATCTACATCTATACAAGCAATAATTTCATTGTTGGAAATATTAATCCCCACGTTTAGAGCATCGGCTTTTCCTCCGTTCTCTTTATCTACTACAGTCAATTTAGAATAAGAAGAATTCTCTGATTTATAAACTCCTTTTATTGGTTTGGCTGATATTGATTCGTTGTAAGCGTATTCGGTTTTTACCAACTGAAAATTCTCAATTAATTTATTGATAGAATCATCTTTAGAACCATCATTGACAAGGATTACTTCAAATTTACCATAATGTAGCGAGAGTAAACTCTTTACATTTTGTACAACTGTATTGGCTTCGTTGTATGCTGGTGCTATGATCGAAATAGATGGGGCTAGTGGACTCGTTATAATATCCTTATAATCGGCAAATTTATTTTTTCTCAAATGATCTCGCATTTCTAAGGCAGACAATACCGTAGTCAGGAGATAAAATACAATTATTGAAAAACTGTAAAAAAGGAAGAAAATCCCAAGTAAATCGACTAATATGTTGAACAAGAGGCTATACATTACTCAAAATAGGATCTAAAAGGTGATCTTTTATTTTCATGTATGACGCTTTAGTACTTGTACTTACAAAGTTTAAGAAAACATCTTTATTCAAAGTAGCTAAAGAAGTTAAAATCGCCTTTTCTAAGGCAAAACTTTGAATCATGCCTAATCTTTGAATCAAAAAAGCCTGCGAATTCTCATCACCAATATTTCCAAGGGTTTGAATGGCAATCAAACAAAGCTCCTCTTGGTCTGAGTAAAGAGCATCATGAACATGATTTAATTCCGATTCTGCATTCAGTGCATTGAAACTTCGTAAGATTTCTACTTTTTCTGGAAGTGAGGCAGTAGGGTACATTTCTGAAAGTTTTGCAATACGATCTACCCTACCCAAATAACGAACTAAGCGAATTCCAAAAATCCTAACTGAAACATTATCTGACTCAAGGAGATAAATAATTTTAACTAAATTTTGGGTAGAAAGGAATTTGATAATCCTCAGGTATTTCATTTGTTGCCAAGATGATAAAGGATATTTTTGCCTTGCTAAAACTGTTAGATTTTTATCATTAGAGAGGTTTAGTTGGGTTGCTACAGCATTTGAACGGATATAAAAGTTTTTGTTTGAAACTAATTTTTCCATTTCGGGAAGTGCTTCAGTAAGATCCATTTCATTGATCTCAACTATTCCTGTAGCTACTTCATCCCATCTTTTGCTTTGAAGTCTTGAAAGTGTAAATTGATGAAGATCTAGCTTTCTATATATTAACTTCAATTTTAGCTTAAAATCACCTTTCATATTTTTATTCAGACTGATGATTTCCTGTATCAAAACAGTTTTGAATAATGGTTTAGAAAGATAGTTGGTAGGTAAAAATTGTTCTAAATCTTGTTTAGAGTATTCCATAATTTCCTCTAATGACTTCTCAAATAATAAATTGGAGAGCGGTTCATAGGTCAAATCTTTAAATCTTTTAGTCAAAATCTCTTTCTCCTTTTTTCTTGCCTTGATGAAAATCATGGTAAGAACCAATATTACGGAAGAAAAGATAAATAAAATTAAAATTGCTAAAAGTAAAATCACCTTAATATCTTGTAAAAGCTTGATTCTTAATTTATAAAAAGGTTTGAATGGCACTTTAGAACCTAATATAATAAGTTCACCTTCCATCTCTTCCTGCGTTATTTGTATTCCAGGAATAAAAATTTCATTTCTTATAAGATTAGAGAGATAGGCATTTACAGATTCACGATCGGAAACCATATCAAAAATAAAATACTTCAAAAAAGGATCAAGATTATATTTAGTCTCTAATAAGGACTTTATTTCCAGAGCCTTGCCGTAAGAAACAAGTGTATCTGAAAGCAAAAAATCACCTGATTTTGAAAAATTCATTTCTTCAAAATCAATCTGACCTAGTTGGGATTTTGGGGTCTTAACCTCTAATTGATAATAGAGACCTTGTATAGAAGGCTCAAAGGTCAAAATTTCCTCGATTTTTTCAACAGAAAGTGAGTCATTCTGACCTTTGATAAAGGATATATTGAAAAAACTAAATAAGAAGATTAGAAATAAAAATTTCCTCAAATATCCTTTCTTCATTTATAATCATTAATTGTTTATCAATCTTTTTACCCGCATAGCCAACTCGTTAGGATTAAAAGGCTTTGGAATAAAATCTGAGGCACCCAAGTTAAATGCTTCCATTACAGTACCCTCTTCCTCTCCAAGCGAGCTTAATACAATAATAGGAACTTTTGGGCTAAATTTCTTAGCATGATTAATAATTTCAATTCCATTTTTGAAAGGAATCATGACATCAGTAATAATCAAATCAGGTGAGGCATTCTCAATCGCATTCATCCCTGCAATCCCATCTTCTACCATCGTTACATTATAACCATCTTTCTTCAATCTAAATTGAACAAGACTTGATATAAGTCTATCATCTTCGATAATTAATACGTTTTTCATCTTCTTCTAATTTGGTATATGATCGAAATATACGAGGTTTTTGGTATAAAAAAATCACAAATGATTGTCATAAATAATGCAATTTTTCTTATTAAAATTATAAACATACCTTTTTGATTTACGACTCATGGAATTTGCCGTTCCTAACAAAAATCAAGTATAAAAAAAAATAAAAATTTTTCGAGAAAAAATCTTTTACTAGCTTACAACCTAATAAAATTCAACCAATCATCAATTTATACAATGAATATCAACACAAAAATCAAGTTACTCGGTAGCTTTATAGTGGCGGTGTTTTTCATTGCTTATTCCTCTGTACAGGCTCAAAGTGATCCAAGTGGAACCAAGCGTGTGACAAGTACTTATGCGATCAAAAACGCTACAATAACTACCTCGCCAGGTAAGACAATTACTGGCGCTACGATCCTTTTTAAAGACGGATTAATTCAAGCTGTCGGAACAAATATAAATCTGCCTGCGGGTACAGATGTAATCGATGGAGATTCCTTGTTCATCTACCCTGGATTTATTGATGGGGCTAGCTCGGCCGGTGTCACTAGACCTTCAGAACCAGAAAGACCAGCAAATTTTGATTCCTCAAATCCTTCTGATGAATTAGCAGGAATAACTCCTTGGAGAAACGTGATCGATCAAGTGGACATGAACAACAATGCAATCAGCGATTGGAGAAAAGCTGGTTTTACCGTAGCACACATGATTCCAGATGGTGGAATGATCTCAGGAAAGTCTGCCATAGTAGTCTTCGGTAGCTCGTCATCCACAAACATATTGGGTCAAAATACAGCTTTGAGTACAAGATTCCGCGGTTCTCGTGGGATGTATCCTGGAACGCCACTCGGAGTAATGGCTAAATTTAGAGATGTTTATAAAAACACCGAGCTTTCTGCCAAACATCAAAATATCTTCGCTTCTAATGTTGGTTTAAATAGACCTGAAATCAACAAAACCTATGAAGCCATGTACCCTGTGATCAACAAAAATATCCCTGTGATATTTGAAGTTTCAAATGACCTTGAAATTAGAAGAGCACTAAGGTTACAAAAGGAATTAGGATTTAATCTGATGTTATTGGGTGTAACCGAAGTTGATAAAGTGATCAGCGAGATTAAAGCAGCAAACGCAACAGTATTACTTGCATTGACTTTACCAGAAGATAAATCAAAAAATAAGTCTGAAAAGCTCAATGAAGAAGCTCAAGGGCGAACTGATAGAGTCAAAGAAGCTTACGAGACAGCACTTAAGCAAGCAGGAATGCTCGAAGAAGCAGGTATCAAATTCGGTTTCACTACTTCAGGAGCTAAAACTGGTGATCTGATGAAAAACATCAAAATCATGATTGATAATGGATTGAGTGAAGATGCTGCATTAGCGGCTTTGACAATCAATAATGCTCAAAACCTAGGTATTCAGAAGTTTGCTGGAACATTAGAAAAAGGAAAACTTGCCAATATGGTAATAACTACCGCTCCCCTATTTACAGAAGATGCTCAAATCAAACATGTAGTAGCGGATGGTTATGTTTTCGACTACGAGACCAAACCTAAGAAAGCTGCAAATGGAAATAAGAATGGAAACGGTGCAGCTGGAGTTTCTGGTACTTGGGAATATGTATCCGACACTCCTGCGGGAAGCTCAGGTGGAATGATGACGATCGATAATTCTGCTACAGGATATGAAGGTACAATTACCTATGATGATCCAGCAGGAAATGGGAAGGCGCAAGCTACAATGAAAAATATAACTGTAAAAGATGGCAAGATGAGTTTCACTTTTGATGTATCTGCTGGTGGAATGGAAATTTCAGTTTCTGTAAATGGTGATTTGACAGATGACCAATTTACTGGTAGAATGTCTTTAGCTGAATTTGGGAGTTTTCCATTGACTGCGACAAAAAAACCAAATCAATCCAATCTCTAAACCAAAATAAAAATGAAAAAGCTTAATTATATCATAGCCGCATTTTTGGTGATGGTTTGGATGCCTTCCATGGGTCAAACCCCAAAGGGCTCTGTACTTATCAAAAATGCAACAGTTATCACCATTACTCAAGGTACTCTAGAAGATACTGATATCTTGGTAGAAAATGGGATAATCAAAAAAATCGGAAAAGGACTTACTGCAAACAACGTAACTACCATTGATGCCAAAGGAAAATATGTGATGCCTGGGATCATTGATGCGCATTCACACGTAGCTCTTGACGCTGTAAATGAAGCTACTGCACCAATCACCTCGGAGGTTCAAATGGCGGATGTCGTAGATCCTTATGACATCGGTTTATACAGAGCATTGGCTGGTGGTGTAACCATCTCACATGCGATGCACGGATCAGCAAATGCTATTGGAGGTCAAAATATCACCTTAAAGCACAGATATGGCACATTCAATCCTGAAGATTTATTCATGAAAGAAGCTCCAAGAACCATTAAGTTTGCTCTTGGTGAAAACCCAACACGTGTTCATGGTAGAGGAAAAAATATTCAACCAAGAACAAGAATGGGTGTGGAAGCCGTTATCAGAAATGGTTTCAATGAAGCATTACAATACAAAAAGGCTTGGGAAACTTATGAAAGTGCTTTAAAGCAAAAAGGAGCAACTCCAATCCCTCCAAAAAATGATGCGAGATTGCAAACTCTTGTAGACATTCTTGATGGAAAAGTTATTATTCATTGTCACTCCTATAGAGCAGATGAAATTTATGCTTTGATCAATACTTGTAGGGATTTTGGGATTACAAACATCGTGTTCTCTCACGTAAACGAAGGTTTTAAAGTGGCTCCTGAATTGGCAGAATACACGATGGGTGCATCTGTTTTTGCAGATTGGTGGGCTTACAAGTTTGAAGTGTATTATTCTACAGCTTACAATGCCGCTATCCTAACTGAGAATGGTGTGATTACTTCAATCAATTCTGATTCTGGTGAATTGATCCGTCACTTATACCATGAAGCTGGAAAAACACAGCGTTATGGTCAGTTATCTGACGAGCAAGCACTTGCTTTGATTACGATCAATCCTGCCAAACAGCTTGGTATCGCTGACAAAGTCGGTTCTATTGAAGAAGGTAAACAAGGTGATTTAGTGATTTTCAATGACCATCCGCTATCGGTTTATGCAATTCCGCAAATGACTTTTGTAGATGGCGTGAAATACTTCGATCTCAATGAAGATCAGAATGACATGAGAATTCGAGTTAGTGCGAATGAAATGGTTGAACCTATTTTCTTAAAAGAGCATGACCACAATTGTATGCATGGTGTGGATTTCTTCTTTACCAATTTTGGTAGAAATTTATTTGAGCATTCTCATTAATCTGATCCCTGTACAATTCAAAATTTAAAATATCATGAAGAAATTCAAATCAATAATATACCTCATGGCCTTGGTTCTCCTACCGATGATTGCTCAAGCACAGCAATTTGATGGAGAATTTATCAAGCCTAGAAATGGTAAATTTCTTTTACAAAATGCCACAGTAGTCACTGTGACGAAAGGAAATATTCAAAATGGTAGTGTCTTGATCGTCAATGGAAAAATCGAAGCTGTAGGAACCAATATTCCTGCTGGCGATGCAGAGGTGATCGATTGTACTGGACAGTTTATCTATCCAGGACTATTTGACGGAGGAGGAAGACTTGGCTTAGTAGAAGTCAATTCAGTTCCAGAAACACAAGATTTCTCTGAAATTGGAAATGTGACTCCAAACATGCAAGCTTTGGTCGCTGTCAATCCTAATTCTGAGGCTATACCAGTTACAAGAGTAAGTGGTGTGACGACTACTTTGGCTAATCCTTCTGGAGGGATTTTCCCGGGAACTGCCGCATTGATCAATCTCAATGGATATACTCCTGATCAAATGTATGCTGGATTCAAAGGCATTATCCTCAATTTCCCGACTTCGGCAAGAAGAAGCACATGGGATAGAAGAAGTGAAGAGGAAGTGAAAAAAGATGCTGAGAGAGCCCAAAAGAATCTCAATGACATATGGGAAAGAGCTGTGAAGTATCAATCAATGAAAGCTGCCAAAGCAGAATTAGATTATTATCCAGAAATGGAGCAATTAGCAAAAGCTGTGACAGGTGAGCTCCCTCTTCTTGTAGAAGTGAATGCTGCTTCAGATATCGAAGTTGCTATCAAATGGATCCAAGACAAAGGTGTAAAAGCAATCCTTACTGGTGTAGCTGAAGGCTGGAGAGTCGCTGATAAAATCGCAGCTTCAGGACTTCCTGTGATCACAGGACCAATGCTATCTATTCCTACTAGACAATCAGATAGATATGATGCAGCCTATACCAACCCAGGCAAAATGGCTAAAGCAGGTGTAAAAGTTGTCATCAGATCAAATGATGCTGAAAACACAAGAAACCTACCTTTCAATGCCGGTTTTGCTGCAGCTTATGGCATGGGCAAAGAAGAAGCTTTAAAAGCTGTAACGATCAATGCTGCTGAAGTTTTCGGTATTGCAGACAGAAGAGGTTCTATTGAAGCTGGAAAAGATGCTACTTTGTTTGTGTCTTCTGGGGATCCATTCGAAACCCGAACTCAAATCATTCATGTATTCATTGATGGCTACAGAGTGCCAATGAGCAATAGACACATCAAGTTATACCAAGAATTCTTAGAAAGATCTCCAGGATTGGAAAAGTAATTTTCACATTCCATTTAAAAAAAGCGGACTTGATTTACAAGCCCGCTTTTTTTTTCTTCTTTTGTATTAAAAATAAGCTCAGTCATGAAATCAATCTTGAAATCCGCTCTTCTATTATTCTTAATTTCATTTTATTTAGTTGCTTGTAGTCAGGAAAAGAAAACGGATGTAAATCAAGTAATTGAAACATTCAAAACTCAATACGCACCTGATAAAAGAGTAGCGCTTTGGGATATTCAATGGGATGGTAAAAACCTGACAGGTGAAACAAATTTAGAAAATCCACTTACCTCTTTTTTAACTTCTCTTGACAGTGCTGGAGTAGAATATCAAAACCAAATCAAACTCCTTCCTGATGGGGAACTTGAAGGAAAAGAATATGCCATTGTTACCATTTCAGTTGGAAATATCCGAAGTGAACCCAAACACTCTGCAGAATTAGCCACACAAGCAACGATGGGAACACCGTTGAGCGTTTTGAAAAAACAGGATACTTGGTATCTAATTCAAACTCCTGAGGGATATATATCATGGATCGATGCCGCAGGAATCGCTTTGATGACCGAACAAGAAATCAATGCCTGGTATCAAAAAGAAAAAGCAGTTTTCACACCACTTTTCGGTCATGTCTTTGCTTCCGAAAGTGAAGCAGAAATTGTTAGTGATCTCGTCGCAGGAAATATCTTAATAGCTCAAAATGAATTTCAAAACCATCTGGAAATCTTACTTCCTGACGGCAGGTCAGGGTTTGTCAGAAAAGATCAAATGATGCCTTATGAAGAGTGGCTTGCTACTCGGAAGACAAGTCCAGAGAAATTAATTCAGACTGCCAAATCCATGATGGGTGTACCCTACCTTTGGGGAGGAACTTCTGTTAAAGGAGTTGACTGTAGCGGTTTTACAAAGACAATCTATTTTCTCAATGGAGAAATCATACCTCGTGATGCTTCCCAGCAAGTTCACGAAGGAGAAGAAATCGATGTAAATAAGAATTGGGAAAATCTTGAAGTAGGCGATTTGTTATTTTTTGGAAGTAAAGCCACCGCTGATTCAAAAGAGCGTGTAGTGCACGTAGGAATGTGGATTGGAAACAATTCATTTATCCATTCAAGAGGGAGAGTTCGCATCAGCAGTTTTGATCCTGCGAGTCCTGATTATGACGAATACGAACTCAATCGATACCTCAGAACAAAAAGAATTATTGGTAAAGAGAGTAAAAACATTAGAAATATAGAAGGTCTTTTTGAATCCATCCCAAATAGCTGATGAAAATAGCCAACACACCTGATCCTCCCTATTACGCCGTTATTTTCACAAACCTACTGAACAACGATTCGGAAGGCTACAGTGAAATGGGCGAATTAATAGAATCTCTTGTCATCAATCAAGATGGTTATCTCGGGCACGAATCTGTAAGAGATGGGATGGGAATTACAGTGAGTTATTGGGATAGCTTGGAATCCATCAAGAAATGGAAAATGAATTCAGAACATCTCCTCGCTCAAAAAATGGGGCGTGAAAAATGGTATACGCATTTCAAAACAAGAATCTGTAAAGTAGAAAGTGATTATGAATTTGATTCAAATTTTGGAGTGATTTGATTTTTAAATTCAACCCAATTTGGTTTGTTGTAAAATCTAACTAAAACAAATTCAACTTTTTTATATTATTACAAATCTATTCATTCTTGATTCTTCTCACTTAGATCATCGCACTTGGTACTTTGTACAACGTACTTCGTAAATTGACATGGGTTAATCAAAAATCTTCAAATTCAAACCATAACTGCTTTCCAAAATGGATTTTTTCTTCTAGTAAGTTCAAATTGGAAATCCCTATACCAAATAATCTAACAGCATCTGTGAGTCTTTCTTGATTAAGAAGTTCTAGGACTGTTTCCCATATTTTCTCTTTATCAGGATATTGGTCGAAGCTCTTACTCCGCGTTTGAAGGGTGAAGTCCTTGTATTTGATCTTCAGGGTGATTGTTCTTCCCTTAATTCCTGTTTTCTCGATGCGCCTCATCAGCTCTTCAAAAACACCTTTCAAGGCATCTTCCCATTCTGCTTGCGTGGGCAGGTCTTTTTCAAAAGTATTTTCAGCGCTGATAGATTTTCTTTCTCTATTGGGTTGCACTTCACTCATGTGAATACCCCGAACGATATTGTAAAAATGAAGCCCAGATTTGCCAAATTTCTTAGTGAGAAACTGAAGGCTATACTCTTTGAGGTCCTTGCCTTGATGAATACCGAATTTCTTCATTTTCTCAGCCGTCACTTTCCCAATTCCAAAAAACTTCTCAATCGGCAACTTTTCCAGAAATGCCTCTGCCTCTTTTGGTAAGATGACGGCTTGGCCATTGGGCTTGTTGATATCTGAGGCAGTCTTGGCTAGAAATTTATTGTAAGAAATACCGGCAGAAGCATTTAGGCCTGTTTTTAGCTTAATTTTCTCTCTGATCTCTTTTGCTAATAAGGTGGCTGATGGGTTTTGGAATTTATTTTCAGTCACATCCAAAAATGCTTCATCCAAAGACAAGGGCTCCACCAAATCTGTGTATTCGAAGAAAATCTCTCTAATTTGATTGGAAATTTCCTTGTACCGCTCAAACCTCGGTCTAACGAAAATCAAGTGAGGACATTTCAAAGCTGCCATTTTGCCGGACATAGCCGAGCGAACGCCATATTTCCTCGCTTCATAGGATGCTGCTGCAACTACGCCCCGCTCTCTGTTCCCTCCTACTGCTACCGGTTTGCCAACCAAGTCAGGATTATCCAACTGCTCCACAGACGCATAAAAAGCATCCATATCGACGTGTATGATTTTCCTGATATTATCCATCTGTTATGCTTCCATGGTTTTACCTGCCAACATTTCCATGATGGCAGAAGCTTTGAGCAAACACTCATCATATTCATAGGAAGCATCTGCATCAAAAGTTATCGCGCTACCCACTGCAAAAAAACCTTTTTGTGCTGTTTTATCGAAGAGAATACTTCTGATGATCACATTAAAATCCATATCTCCATTCTCCGAAATATGTCCAACCGTACCAGAAAACCATCCTCTTTGGAAGTTTTCGTGCCGTTCTATCAATTCCATACATTTGATTTTGGGTGCACCAGTCATGCTTCCCATGGGGAAGGTTGCATGAAAAAGTGCCTTCAAATTCACCTCATTTTGGCAAGTGGAACTTACTGTAGAGATCATTTGAAAAACTTTGGGAAATGCATAAACCCCGAAGAGTTCATCGACTTTCACGGATCCCGTTTCAGAGATTTTTGAAAGGTCATTCCGCATCAGGTCCACAATCATCAAATTCTCCGCACGCTCTTTTTCACTTTCAAATAATTGCGCTTTCAATAAGTCATCTTGCTGGGTATCAGCTCCCCTTTTGATTGTTCCTTTGATAGGTTGAGCGATCAGTTTATTTCCTTCTTTTTTCAAAAAGCGCTCTGGAGAAGCACAGATAAGATATTTATTTTCAGCTTTGAGCAGTGTAGAAAAAGGCATCGCGGAGTTTTTCATAAGATCCAAAAATCCTTGAATTGGATTCCATTGTGCTGTTTCAAATGAAAAAGCCATGCAATAATTCATCTCATAAATATCTCCCTCCACAATATGATTTTGGATGGAATGGATCGCTTTTTTGTACTCTTCTTTTGAAGTTTGTGGCTGGATTTCTACAGATGGATTAGGCTTTTGATTGATTTCAAATTGAACAATTTCTTGAAAAATATTTTCCGGATCACAACTGTTGATTCTGATTTCATTTTCTTCGAAATGAATGGATAATTCAGGAATAAAAAATACAGATTCCGGTAAATCCACCAAGGAAGGGTTCTGACTGACTAGTTTTTCTACTTTGTTTTTGTAGTCGTAGCTTAGGATACCCACCATTTCATTTTTCCCATAAAGATCAAAAGCTTGTTCAACCGTAAGCGATTTATTTCCAGCGTAGAACGCTTTCTTAAAGCCATTCAAAGGATAAAAAACTTGATTGTCATCAAAAAAAGTAAAGAGCGTATAGTTGTCTTCTGCCCAAAACAGAAGTTTTTCTAACCACTCTTTTTTTATTTCTTCTGGAATTTTAAAAGTTTGAACCATGCTGCAAATTTAACTTTTAAACACAAAAAAAGAGGAAACCTTACGATTTCCTCTTTCAATCAATTTTTATAGTTGGTTTAGTTTGCTTTGATATCAAAGTTGATACTTACTGTGTTGTAGATAAACTGATCTTTTGCTTTGTCTACTGCAGTGCTTTCGTCACCGTACATTAAGCCCCAGCTTGTTCTATCGATGTTGAATCCTGCTTGTGCAGAAACAACTCCATTATTGATAGCTACTACCGCAGGGAATTTGATGTTTTTAGTATTACCTCTCATCGTCAAGTTTCCTGAGATCCAATGTGTAGGAGTTCCTGAAATCAATTCAGAATCTTTCTTTGGAGTATTGTCAGTTACGAACTCCTCGTTGTCTTCAATTTGATCACCTGAGTTGTATGTTTCGATAGAAGTTACTTCAAACATTGCTTCTGGATGAGTTTCAGCATCGAAGAAATCTGCTGACTGAAGGTGACCCCAAAGTTTGCCATAATTCTCATCTGTCTCTTCAATATCCTGAATTTTCAATCCTGTGATATCAAAAACAAATTTACCACCAGTAATAGCTTCGCCGTCTACTACCAATTCACCTGAAGTAACTGGAATAAAACCGTAATGCTGACCAGCTGGCTTGTAACCTCTCCAATCTACTTTACTTGTAGATGCATCGATAGTTAGTGTAGAACCTGTAGCTTCACCTACTTCTTGAGCATCAGTAGTTTCTACTGTATCGCTTGGAGATCCACAAGATACCGCGATCAATGCTGCAGCGATAAACAAACCTGTTTGTTGTAATAATTTCATAATTAATTGTTGAATTTTAGTTTCTGATTTTAAATGTATATACACGAAAACCAATGTTGGCTAAAAAAGTTCATAAGTACGTAAAAAAAAATTATACAGGTGAAGGGTTTTTGTAAATCAGTGGACTCAGAATGTTGCTAAAGCATAAAAAAATGCTCGATATTTTTAAATTTAAAAGTCTTGGGCTGTATTTAGGACCGCTAGAACATAAATGAAATCCTCAAAATAAAGTAACTTTGAGTGTAATAAGACCATTTCTCTTTGATTAAGTAAAAAATAGAAAAGAGACGAAATAAAAATTTGAATGCTATCGATATGATTTTAATATTGGAATAAATAACAATGATATGAATAGTGCAGAAGAAATCAGAAATAGCATAATAGACCAGCTATTAACTATTTCAAACAAGGAATATCTAAAAGCTATATTTGAAATCATAAATAATAGCAAAAAAGAAGGTGAAAAAATTCAACTTTCAGATGCCCAAATTGCGATGCTAAATATGAGCGAGGAGGATATCAAAAAGAACCGACTAATTTCTCAAGAAGATTTGGATGAATCAGATTTAAAATGGCTAGAAAGTCAATAATTTGGACCAAAACAGCAGTTCGCCAAAGACGTGAAATTCTTAAGTATTGGGTGAATAGAAATAAATCTAACACCTATTCAAAAAAGTTGATCAAGAAGATCAAAAATAAAGTGACTTTTATATCAGAGAACCCAGAAGCGGGGAAATTGACTAATCATAAGGACAGCAGAGAATCTGCAATGGGAAACTTTAGCATTTACTATCAAATTGTCGAAGAATCAATCATCATCACTGCATTTTGGGATAATCGACAAGACCCAGATGAGTTAATTAAAATTTTAAAGTCATAGTCTTTAATCACTGATAAACTAATAATTAATACACTTAAAAATGCCCCTAATTAAAACTATCAAAGGAAAAAGTCCCCAAATGGGCGAAAACTGCTGGTTGGCAGATAATGCAACTGTGGTTGGAGATGTCATCATGGGTAAAAACTGCACGGTATGGTTCAATGCTGTCGTCCGTGGAGATGTGCATGAAATCAGAATCGGGGACGATACCAATATTCAAGATGGCGCAGTCATTCACTGTACATATCAAAAAGCTGGAACCTACATAGGCAATAAAGTTTCTATCGCCCACAACGCAATTGTACATGGCTGTACCATTCATGACAATGTTCTGATCGGTATGGGAGCAATAGTGATGGATGATGCCGTGGTACATTCAGGGGCAGTGATAGCCGCAGGGGCAGTTGTTCTAGCAGGCACAATCGTGGAAGCCAACAGCATCTACGCTGGAATGCCCGCCAAAAAAGTAAAGACTACTGGTCCTGAAATGCTAGAAGTCATCGAAAGAACAGCCAAGAACTATCCGATGTACGCGGAGTGGTTTAAGGAGGAATAGGGTTGCAATGGATTTTACATTACAATTAAGGTGATATATAATTATGGATTTTAGTGAATTGTTAACCATTAATGTATTACTCAAATTGTGAAATACCGTAGAATAAAACTACTTAAATAATATGAACCCTTTTTATAAATTTTTTTAACCTTTTTTCCAATTAATATATCATCAAAACCGATTTCAATAAAATATTTTACTGATTTTATTTTTAATAGCACATATTTTTTTGACTTTGGTCAATAACCCTTATTTTGGGGAATATTGAATATAAACACATGAAAGAAGAATATTTCAAATGGTACTCTCCAAACTTAAATAGAGAAGTGGAGATGTTGGTTTTTGGCCATGCAGGTTATCCAGTCGTTTTATTTCCTACCTCTATGGGCTCTTTTCATGAAAATAGAGACATGGGCTTAATAGAACAATGTAGGTGGTACTTGGAACAGGGACTAATTCAAATCTTCTGTCCAGAGAGCAATGACAAAAATAGTTTTTATAATAAAGGTATTCATCCGCATGATCGGATTCAGAACCATGTGGCGTATGATAAAATGATCAATCATGAAGTTGTCGAAAGAATTCGTCACAATACTGCAGTAGGAAAAGTCGCTATGGCAGGTTGTAGTTTTGGTGGTTACCATGCGGCGAATTATGCATTGCGCCATCCTGGATATGTGAGCCATATGTTCTCTATGTCTGGTGCTTTTGACATTCGCAGCTTTATGCATGGATACGAGCACGATGACATATTCTATCATTCACCTTTAGAGTTTTTGCATGGGCTTCATGATCCAGAACTCTGGAAAATGGATATTGTACTAGGCACTTCCAATTGGGATATTTGCTTTGATGCCAATATCAAACTCAGTGATATTTTGGAACAGAGAGGTGTAAGACATTGGCTAGATGTGAGAAAAGACAAAAATCACGATTGGCCCCTGTGGAAAGACATGTTTCCACATTATTTATCAAGAATAAAATTTAACTAAAGCATATCATCTTATGAAAAAAATAGGAATCCTTTTTGGCATGGAAGACACTTTTCCCCATGCATTTATCGAAAGAGTAAACGAAAAAAATGAAAAAGGCATAGTCGCTGAAGCGGTAAGTATAGATAAAGTTATCCAAAACCAACTCACAGAATACGCTGTCATTATTGATAGAATTTCTCAGGACGTTCCATTCTACAGAGCCTATCTGAAAAATGCAGCCTTGACAGGCACTGCTGTTATCAATAACCCCTTTTGGTGGTCTGCAGATGACAAGTTTTTCAACAATGCCTTGGCTGATACCTTGGGTGTTCCCCTACCCAACACAGTAATCCTACCATCTGCTGAACATCCTACGGATACGACAGCAAAGTCATTCAGAAATCTGGCTATGCCAATGGATTGGCAGGCGATTTTCGACTATGTGAAATTCCCTGCTTACATGAAGCCTTATGCCGGCGGTGGATGGAAGAATGTATATAGACTGGAAAACAAAGAGGAATTTTTCCAAAAACACCAAGAAACGGGTCAGCTCGTCATGATGCTTCAAGAAGAAATTGTATTCACGGAGTACTTTAGAGTTTATTGTTTGGGTGGAAAAGCCGTTCGCATCATGCAGTACGAACCACGCAATCCACATCATCTACGCTACGTCATCGATGGGCCACCGGTATCTAAAAAGTTGCTCGCAAAAGTAAAAGAATATACGCTGACACTCTGCAAGGGACTAGGCTATGATTTCAACACCGTGGAATTTGCGGTAAGAGACGGTATTCCTTATGCGATTGATTTCGGAAATCCAGCACCAGATGCAGACATCAACTCTGTTGGTCAGGAGAATTTTGATTGGGTAGTAGAAGAAGCTGCAAAAATGGCAATCGCATATGCGAAAAATCAAAAGCCAGGACAAATCAACCTCACTTGGGGTACATTTATGAAAGATGCTGTGAACTCCGCAAAACGTTTTTAAGATGAAAAAATTACCTGTTTTTACGCTAGGCGTAGAAGAAGAATACCAAATTATCGATCCCGACACCAGAGATTTGCGCTCCCACATGTCCAAAATCGTGGATGGGGCGAAGATTTTCCTCAAAGAGCAAGTCAAATCTGAGATGCACCAGTCTGTGGTGGAAGTAGGAACCAATATTTGTAATAATGTAGCAGATGCCAAAAAGGAAGTGGCTTTCTTGCGTCACAAAATCGTGGAGCTTGCAGCAAAGCAAGAGCTGATCGTTGGAGCAGCAGGGACGCACCCTTTCTCCAAATGGCAGGAGCAGGCCATCACTGATGATCCAAGATACCACCATATCATCAATGAACTTCAGGACACTGCCCGTTCCAACTTAATTTTTGGACTTCATGTACATGTGGGGATCGAAAATCGGGATATTGCCTTGAAGATAATGAATCAGGCCTGTTATTTTCTTCCTCACATTTATGCATTATCAGCAAATTCTCCATTCTGGGAAGGAAGAAATACTGGTTTCAAGGCATATAGAGCCAAGGTTTTTGCAAAATTTCCTAGAACGGGTTTGCCAGAGTATTTCGATTCTGTTCAGTCTTATGATAATTATCTTGACACCCTAGTCAAAACCAATTGTATCGACAATCCTAAGAAAATTTGGTGGGATTTGAGGATGCATCCATTTTTCAGTACCATAGAGTTCAGGATATGTGACATGTGTCTAACAGTTCAAGAAACAACTTGTATTGTAGCCTTGATTCAGGCGGTTGTTGCAAAACTTTACAAGATGAACCTGATGAATACCAGTTTCAATATTTACAGAATTGCCTTGATTCGTGAAAATAAGTTCAGAGCTGCTCGCTATGGTATCGAAGGTAAAATGATTGATTTTGGTGAAAAAAAGGAAGTAGAGTATAAAGATTTGATGGTCGAATTATTGGACTTTGTTGATGATGTAGTAGATGAATTGGGAAGTAGAGAAGAAATCAACTACGTCCATAACATATTAGCTGAAGGTACTGGAGCGGATAAACAACTAAAGGTTTGGGAATATACACATGACCTGAATAAAGTGGTAGACTTCATCACGAGTCAATTTACCAAAGGAATATAAAAATCCTGTGCGAACTAGCGTATCTTTGTGCAAATTTAAAAAAGCTTGAATATGATTAATGTAGCCATATTGGACATGAATGATGGGGAGCCCAATCAAGGGATGCGCTGCATTAAAGATATTGTTGGGAGATTTGAGGAAGACTTGTCCTTTCAGGTTTTTGATGTTCGCGGTCAGTCCCAAGTGCCACAACTTGAAGAGTATGATCTATACATTTCATCGGGAGGTCCAGGAGATCCTCTTGAAGGCAATGGAGACTGGGAAATCAAATACGCTCAGTTTCTAATTGACTTAATGAATTGGAACAAAGTCCACAGCAAGAAAAAACACTTGTTGTTGATTTGTCATTCCTTTCAAATAGCCGTTCATACATTTGGATTGGCTGCAATTACCAAGAGAAAATCTACATCTTTTGGAGTGATGTCTATCCATAAAACCCCCTTGGGGATGGAAGATCCTTTGTTTGAAAATCTTGAAAATCCTTTTTGGGCAGTGGATTCTAGGGACTTTCAAGTAGTCCAACCCAAGATGAAAAAATTCAAAGAAATGGGTGCAAAAATCATCGCAATAGAAAAAATGCGTTCACATCTAGAGTACGAGAGAGCTTTGATGGCTATTCGTTTTTCATACGAGGTCGTAGGTACGCAATTTCATCCTGAAGCAGATCCTGTAAGTTTTATGAATCACTTGAGAAAGGAAGATGTCAAACAGAAAATAATTGCAAAAAAAGGAAAAGCGAAATACAGAACTATGTTGGAACACTTGATGGATGAAGATAAAATCTATAAGACCAACGAAACCCTTATCCCAAATTTCTTAGAGAGTGCTATCAAAAAGATAAAAGAACAGACTTTGATTTTTCATTAAAAATATGATTCAGGAATATAGAAAGCATTTCAACAATCAATTCACTGAGGAAAAGCATCGTGAATTTATTCAGGATATTACAAATGATTTTGATTACTTACCTACTTTCCGTATTGCAGAAACGCCTTTTTTTATTTTAAAAGAGCTAAAAAAACAATTACTTGAAGGTACCAAGCAAGTAATAGATTTCGTCAAAAGGCCTGAATTCAAGACTCTTACTCAAAGAGCTCTTGATCTCAATACCGAGGTACCCAATGAAGACTCCCATACCCAATTCCTCGCAGTCGACTTTGGTATTTGTGAAGAAAATGGCCAAATTATTCCCAAGCTCATTGAGGTACAAGGTTTCCCCTCTGTATTCAATTTTCAGCAAAATCTATTTGATAAATTCTCAAAGCATTATCCATTCTTAAAGCAGTTTACTCCTTATTTTGATGGATTGAATACGGCAAGTTATCTGGCCAAACTCAAGGAAACGATCCTCAATGGTCATGATGTGAAAAATGTTGTTTTATTGGAAATTGAACCAGAAAAGCAGAATACTAAAATCGATTTCTACTATTGCAGCAGGGATTTGAAAATCCTAACGATTTGTGTCACAGAAGTGATCAAAAAAGAGAAGAAATTATTCTATAAAAATGACCTTGGAGATGAAATTCAAATTCATAGAATCTACAATCGAGTGATTTTTGATGAGTTGAACCTGAGAAAAGATCTGAATTTAGAATTTGATTTTAGGGAAGAATTAGATGTGGAGTGGGCAGGTCATCCTAACTGGTTTTTTAGAATCAGTAAATATATACTCCCTTACTTGCACGGACCTTATTTTATAGAATCTACCCTTTTAAGTGAACTTAAAGAGATTCCTGAGGATTTAGAAAATTATGTATTAAAGCCTCTTTTCTCCTTTTCAGGCAGCGGAGTGATTTTCCATGTCAAAAGATCAGACATAGATGCAATAAAAGAAAGAGACCTGTATATTTTACAAAAAAAGGTAAACTACGCTCCTATTCTTCAAGCTCCTGACGGAATGGTAAAAGCTGAAGTTAGAATTCTTTTGGCTTGGCCTGAAAAAGATCAAGAACCTACTTTGATGTCCAACTTGGTTCGTCTGAGTAGAGGCGAGATGATCGGTGTAAAATTCAATAAAGACAAAGATTGGGTTGGTGGGACGATTGGGCTATTTGAATCTGAGTAAACTTTTGATTTAACAAGCTTTTTCAAGGACCTTAAAACCTCAATTTTTCTCAAAACCCTTATAATTCTGTTCAATGTGAAGCATAAGAATCATGTATTCATAT
Source organism: Belliella aquatica (assembly GCF_014637795.1). GTDB lineage: Bacteria > Bacteroidota > Bacteroidia > Cytophagales > Cyclobacteriaceae > Belliella > Belliella aquatica. Next base: position 101,827 of record NZ_BMFD01000005.1, read on the forward strand.
ATAGCGAATTTCGAAATTGAATGCACCACATTGTCGAGGAGATAAAAGATAGTCCTAGACTGACCTAATCAGTATTTTCTAATTTTCAAAAAGATATGGTGAAGATAGATTGAAATTTCTCATAAGTCACAAAAAGACAGCATACTCAAAATTTAATTCCACTTTAAAATCTGATTTCGGTATATTTTTTTCAACACATACCTGATATATCGCTTCTTATCCTGATTTTAATCAGTTCATATCTGGATAAAAGTCATTTGTACAAAACAAAATTTTAAAAGTGAATTAAACTTCAACTTAATCAATCAAAAAAAGAACTTTTTACACTCTTTTTGTATGAAAATCACTTTCAATTCCTATTCTTTTTAATAGCTTTAAGGAATGAAACAATAGGTTTCAAAATAGGTTTGAACTCTTATTCATCGCTTTACACTATTTTCATGACCATAGGAATTTTAAAAGAACCGAAGGAGGAGTCTAGAGTGGCTTTGCTTCCTGAGGCTGTCAAGACATTACTTTCTTGGAACGCACAAGTTATTATTGAGACAGATGCCGGTTTATCTGCATTTACTGATAATGACACATACAAGGCCGTAGGCGCTTCAATTAAAAGTCGTGCGGAAGTCCTTGCTGAATCAGATATGATTTGCAGCATACAGCCACTTTCACAAGAAGAAATCTCAAAAATGAAACCTCAGGCCGTCCTTTTAGGTCAGATGGGCGCCTTATTCAATCCCGAATTGACGAAGTTTCTTGTTCAAGAAAAGCGAACTGCCTTCAGCATGGAGCTTGTTCCTAGAACTACACGAGCGCAAAGCATGGATGTTCTTTCATCTATGGCAACAGTAATCGGTTACAAATCCGTGCTCCTAGCAGCAAGTTCACTCCCTCGATTCTTTCCAATGTTCATGACCGCTGCGGGCAGTATTACTCCGGCAAAAGTCTTGATTTTGGGAGCAGGTGTCGCTGGATTACAGGCTATTGCGACAGCAAAAAGACTTGGTGCTTCTGTTTTCGCCTTTGATGTGAGACAAGCAGCCAAAGAAGAAGTACTTTCTCTTGGCGCAAAATTCGTGGATGTAGAAGGTGCCAAAGAAGATAAGGCCGCGGGTGGATACGCAGTAGAACAATCAGCTGAATTTATCCAAAAACAAAAGGATACCATTCACGAATATGCTGCAAAGTCTGATGTAATCATCACTACTGCACAGATTCCAGGAAGGAAAGCTCCTCTTTTGGTGGAAGAGAGAACCGTATTGGCCATGAAGCCAGGTTCGGTCATAGTTGACCTAGCAGCTTCGTCAGGTGGCAATTGTGCTCTAACACAAGCAGATCAAACCGTAGAAATCAATGGTGTGAAGATTATAGGTGTCGGAAATATCGCTTCTGAATTACCTCAAGATGCAAGTAAAATGTACGGCAAAAACTACATCAATTTCCTCAAATTAATCATCAAAGATGGGGAGATCAATCTCAATTTTGAAGATGATATTGTCAAAGGAACATGTGTTTGCCATCAAGGTGAAGCAGTAAATTCCCGTATTTCCGAAATGTTAACTCAATAAAAATGGAAGATTTATTAAATTTTATAGGCGACAATATGGAAATGATTTATTTCCTGATTCTCGCTATCCTTTTAGGAGTAGAAGTAATTTCTAACGTTCCAGCAATCCTCCATACTCCATTGATGTCTGGAGCCAATGCTATACACGGTGTAGTTGTGGTAGGCGCCATCATTGTGATGCTTCACGCATCACCCGATAATTATGCATCTCTGATCGTTGGCTTCCTAGCCGTGGTGATGGGTACATTGAATGTTGTCGGCGGCTTTGTGGTGACGGATAGAATGTTAGAGATGTTTAAGAAAAAACCTAAAAAATCATGAGTCTAAATATACTAGAAATCATTTATTTGATTGCTTCTCTGACCTTTGTGATAGGTTTGAAAATGCTAAGTCATCCAGAATCAGCTCGAAAAGGTAATTTGATAGCAGCTTTTGGAATGCTAATAGCAGTAATAGCTACAATTACAATTTATCAGCCTTTCGATAGTGCAAAAGCCATCAACTATGGCTTGATTGCATTGGGTTTGATTGTCGGTACCATCATTGGTACCATGATGGCCAAGAAGGTGAAAATGACAGCCATGCCTCAGATGGTATCCTTCTTCAATGGTATGGGTGGCGCTTGTGCTGCCTTGATTGCGATAATTGAGTTTCAAAATCACGAAACTAGCGTAAGTGGTTCTTTTGATGGTGAATTCTTGGTTATGCTTTTGGGCTTAATCATCGGTTCGGTATCTTTTTCTGGTTCTATGATTGCCTACGGCAAATTAGAAGGAAAAATCAAGGACAAAGTGCTTCCGATGAATCAGCTAATCAATATGGTTATGCTATTCACTATTGTTGCACTGACAGTATATCAGATGTTGGGTTATGGTGATGCTACGGTTTTCTATGTTCTTCTAGTGATTGCCTTGATTTATGGTATCCTATTCGTAATGCCAATTGGTGGAGCAGATATGCCAGTCGTGATTTCTTTGCTTAATTCCTTTACGGGTGTGGCTGCGGCATTTGGAGGATTCCTTTATGGCAATAAAGCAATGCTGACAGGTGGTATTTTGGTGGGTTCTGCGGGGACTATCCTGACCATTCTAATGTGTACTGCGATGAACCGTTCATTGACCAACGTACTACTTGGAGCCTTTGGTGGTGCAAAAGCAGGTGGAGCAAAAGGAGAAGTAGGTGATCAGACAGCCAAAGAAATTAGCATTACTGATACAGCAGTATTACTTTCTTACTCTCAGAACGTGGTGATTGTACCAGGTTATGGTTTGGCAGTAGCTCAAGCACAACATATTTGCCACGAACTCGAAAAACTGCTGGAAGACAAAGGTGTCAATGTGAATTATGCCATCCATCCAGTTGCAGGACGTATGCCGGGTCATATGAATGTATTGCTTGCTGAAGCCGACGTTCCTTACGAGCGGATGCAAGAAATGGATGAAATCAATCCTAGAATGCCTAATACCGATGTAGTCATCGTGATTGGAGCAAATGACGTGGTGAATCCTGCTGCTAAAAAAGATCCCTCCTCTCCTATTTATGGAATGCCTATCCTAGAGGTAGATCAAGCCAAAAATGTGATTATTCTAAAAAGAGGAATGAGTGCAGGATATGCAGGGATTGAAAACGAATTATTCTTCTATCCGAAAACCAGAATGCTATTCGGAGATGCTAAAGACTCTTTACAAAAACTTGCCGCAGAAGTCAAAGAAGTTTAAGCAAGAAAATATTCCAAGTTAAAAATTTGTTTTTCAGGTATTAATCACTTGTGTAATGAAAATAATTAAGGAAGGCTTTATAAAGGTCTTCCTTTTTTTTATATAATTTTACTTTTAGTAACATTTAACTCTTTTCTAATTTTAGATCTCTTTATGAAAAAACATCTTTTGACATTGTCACTTTTACTTGGAACAGGGGTGCTGGCTATGGCGCAAAGCCCTTTCATTGGTGTCCAAAATAGCCCAAGAAAAAGCATGATCAGCAGTATGATGAATCCTGCAGAAATTAACAACTTAGACAAAAAGATAGAAGTCAACTTTCTATCTATCAATAGTTCTTTCAATAACAATACAATCACTTTTGGAAACATTTTAGAATTTGGAGGAGATGTTGTTGATGTTGCCTTTCAAAATGCAGGAAGTACTGTCAATATGCGGACAGACCTCTCTATCTTAGGCCCATCATTTGGTATAAAAAGTGGGAAATGGGCTTTTGGGTTTAGTACACAGGCTTTTCTGAAAGCTGATATCGTTGATTTAGACCCAACCTTAGGTCAATCTATTTTGGATATTGCATTTGAAAGTTCAAACAGTATAACTTCCATTTCAAGTAATTATAATCAAAGAGTAAATGCAGCAGGATGGGGAGAAATGGGCTTTCTCTTAGGACGTGAAATTATAAATACAGAAAAGCACAAATTTTCGATTGGAGCTACTGCCAAACTTCTATTTCCAGGATCTTATGCCAATTTTGGTCTTGACAGACTTAGCGCAGTAATTGTTCAAGATGAGTTTGAAGTAAATTTGACTGAGGCAACTGGCACACTCAATTTATCATATTCTGAAGAGGATTTTGATGGTGGTAATTTTGGGCTAGGAACAAATGGTTTTACTTTTGGAAAAGTAAATGGAATTGGTTTTGACCTCGGTGGAAATTACCAATTAAAAGACGCCGAAGGTAGATCAAAATTAAACTTGGGGCTTTCCATCAGAAATCTTGGCAGCATGACTTTTGCCGAAGGTCAAATTAATAATACCTACAGCATGAATATTCCTGAAGGAGAGTTTTTTAGCTTGGATCAACTCAGTAGTAATTTGGACGAGGTAGAACAACAACTTTTGGCTAGCGGATATTTCACCAAAACAACTGAAACAGATGGAATTAAAACCAATCTTCCTTCAATAATCTCTGGATACGCAGAGGTGAAATTTTTGAAAAATCTATATGTGAGTGCATACGGGCAAGTAAGAACTGGTGATGATTTTGCAAATGAAACACTGACGGCTCAGAACTTATTTGTAATTACGCCAAGACTTATCTTAGGAAAGTTTGAAGTTTACTCACCATGGTCCAAAACAGATGTTTCAGGTTATGCTGGTGGATTAGGCTTGAGATTTGGAGGATTCTTCATGGGCAGTAATTCTATTTTGACTGGTCTAACAGTAGATACCAAACAAGCTGATTTTCATGTTGGCCTGAGTTGGGGATTTGGAAGATATAATTAAAAAATAAAATAAGCCTCCACAAAATGCGGAGGCTTATTTACTATCAAACCTTGTAAACCACTATTTTTTAGTCTGCTGGACTATCTTTAAAACCTTTACGGGCAGTGTACCAAATCCAATGTCCGTGCTTTTGATGTATTGAAAAACTTTTGGAATTACAGAAATGATAAGCATCACGATTCCAAATAACAATACATGATAAGGATTGGTGAAATATGACCCTGATGTAAATATCCCAAGTATTAATAATGTACTAAAAGGCATAGAAATCGCAAGCACATTTATTCCAAGTTCCAGATCAAAAGTTGGATTTGATTCCAATTCCTTATTTCCAATTTCCATTGATCGGACGGCAGACATGTGTGCAAAAGGCCAAAAACTCACTGCGCTTTGAGGAAAAACTACAGCCAAAAGAATTGCTGCTTCGTTTGGCATTGGAACAAGCAACACGAATACCCCACTCAAAAGAAATACAAATCCCGCTCTAAATGTCAATAAGGATGCAATCATTCTCAATTGAGCCCATTTGAAAACCACTGCTATTCCTATAAATAACAACACAAGCGGAGTCATCATATTCTTCATCATCAGTATAGCATCACTCAAAAAAATAGGCATGCTTTCTAAATTCACACCAAAACTTAAAAGCAAAATTGCTGAGATAATCACCATGTTAATAGGTTCCTTCACCATAGAAAGAAGCAGCTGCTTAATTTTCTCGGTATTTGATCTGGCTGTCAATCGGTGATTTTTGTAAAACCAAGACATCGCTAACATATAAGCAATCAGCAGAACAAAGACTTTATTACCAATATCAGATAATGCCGCCCAAGCAAGAATATCGTCTCCAAGGTATTCCACCACAAAAGGAAAACAAGTCAATCCAGGAGCTAGTGAAGGAATCAAAAGCATCAATGTCCGCATCGATGCAGTCCCTTCTTCCACTCCAAATACAGGCATGATATAGCGAGTCATAAGCAGCATAAGTAGATTGAAGAGCAAGGCAAGCAGAGGTAAAATCATCAAGTCTGCATTGATCTCTATCTTCAGCAAGGCTACAAAAATCATAGCTGGTAATGCTATATCTAAAATTATGGTCTTTATTCCTTTATTCTGATCCGCATTTGAAAATTTCCTTTTCAGGAATATCCCCAATAGAATTAACAAAAGAAGCGATAAGGTTTTTTGTAAAGCAATACTCATTTTACAAATATTTAAACTGTCACTTTTTTAAATGTCTCGACAAAATATTTCATTTCTTCCATGGTCCCCATGCTGACTCTACACCAAGGTTTGTCAGCTATATTGAAAACCCTAATTCCAACACCTTCATCATACATTCCTTTCATGAAAGCATCGCCTGCCATGGTAATCGGAAAAATCAAAAAGCTGGTATAGGAAGGAATGATATCATAACCCAATTTTGAAATCTCAGCGGTTACAAATGTCCTGCACTCAGCATTGCGCTTTTTACAATCCTCTAGGAACTTTTGCTCCTTCATGCTTGCAATAGCACCTTTTAGAGAAGTAACGCAGAGCCCCATCGTACTTCTTACTTTATTAGTAATTGACTTTATCCTCTCCGGCTGCGCGACTATGTAGCCTATTCTTAAGCCTGCCATTCCGTGAATTTTTGAGAATGTTCTTGCTACGATCACATCTTTACCCTCTGCGACAAGTCCGACCATGGTGTGAGACTCAGCATCATCTAAAAATTCAAGATAAGCTTCATCAACGAAAACAGGTGTTTTTTCAGAAACTGATGTACAAAACGACTTGAGCTTTACTGGATCGGTTATAGATCCTGTAGGATTGTTTGGATTACAGACATAAACCAATTTGGTTTCAGTATCCACTGCGTTTGCCATTGCATCCAAGTCATGGGCATAGTCTTTTGTCAATCCGACAGGTTTCCAAGTGGCTCCGAGGGCTTTTGCTGTACTTACTATCGACATGTAGGCAGGGTCAGCAGAAACAATATTTCCTCCATGACTAAAAGAAACAAATGCAGTTTTTTCCAATAAATCAGAAGAACCTGGGCCAAGCATGATATGCTCAGGAGAAACACCTTCTTTTTCGGCAATCATTTCGATCAAAGTAGCTGCATCTCTATGGCCATATCTGTTTCCTGAACTTACAGCTTCAGAAATAGCCTGAATTACTTTTGGTGCTGGACCGTATGGATTTTCATTGGCAGAAAGCCGAGCTGTAATTCTGGCTTCATCATAATTAAAGTTGGGTATATATTCTTTAAGGGTACTTTCTGGTTGGTAAGCGTGTAAAATTTCTCTTTTGCTCAATGCCATAGCAGGACTTACTGTGAGCGCACCTAAACCCAAAAGAGAGGATTTAATCCAATTTCTTCTATTTACCGACTTGTTCATATGAATTGTTATTAGTGGAATTATAAATACAAAGCGTGTCAAAAAAAGCTTCAACACAGATCTCAAAAAGGTTATTTGGGTAGTGAAATAGAAGGCTTTGATTGGTTTTTTACCCTTACTTTCTATTTCTGACGTTAATCTAGTAATAATTGGTTTATTAAAAAACCTATATTTATATTTTTTACGTTTTTTATTTTAAATATGGTTTATAAATATTGTGTGTTCATTCAAAAATTAGATAAACATTTAAAAATTGGTTTAAAATTTAACCACAGATTAGAATTTTTATATCTCCTACCAAAAAGGTTGCTTGAAAGATCTAGCTCAAATAAAATCTTTCTAAAAACGAATCATGAAACAGAAGCGCTAATTTTGTAGTGTGATTTGAACCGAATCGCGAAAAATTGAATTTACAGAATATGATTATACCAATTAGCATAACTTCCAAGGCACAAGAAGAAATTAAAAATATCATTACCAATAAAAATATTCCCAGAGACTATTCTTTGAGAATTGGGGTCAAAGGTGGTGGATGTGGTGGAATGTCTTACGCACTTGGCTTCGATAAAATCAAAGAGGGTGATCAGCAATTCACTTTAGATGAAATACCCGTACTCATAGAAAAAAAGCATGTCATGTTTCTTATGGGTATGCAGATAGACTTTTATGAAGGAAATGATGCGAGAGGGTTTACTTTTATCAATCCTGATATCCCAAAAAGACATGATGCAGAGTAGTTCCCTGCCCTGCATCATGATTTTTATTCTTTTGTGATTGCATCGATCACTTCTTGTAATTTTTCTTTGCTTTCTGAATAAGGAGCTAAATCAAATAACGCTACTTTTCTAAAGTCAATTGGATGACTTTCACTTTGGAGAGAAATATACCCTGATTTCAAAAGTTGACCATCAATTTTTACAGCAGGATCAAACGGATTAACATTCCCACCTCCTATTTGAGGTTTGTAATATGTCAACACTTTTTCACCTTCCATAATGTGATGTACTACAGAATCTCCTAAAACCAAAAATTCAGCGGTTACCCACTGCTCTCCATGATAGGTTTTTGCCATTGATGTCACACAATGAGGTGTAAACAATTCTCCTTCCATAACCACATTTGTCCCTGGAGTACAAAGATTACTCGTCGGTCTTGGGTTCTCTCCATCTCCGCCTAACATTTGTCCTTCAATGGATATTGGGAAATCCTGATCTACCATCATCGTAGCCGGATCTTGAGAATGCAGCATTGCACCGCTATTTCTTGTCGCCCAAGGTTCCCCTCCCTCCGCTTGTTCACCAACAAATCTGTATTCCACTTTCAACAAATAATAAGAGTAAGGGTTTTTGTAAAAAATATGTCCAAACTGATTGTCAAAGCTTTCATAACCATCATATCGCACTTTCATCAATCCATCTTCAACTCTAAAAGTATTCGCGAAATTCACATTCAGATCGTGCTTGGAGATTTTAATTATCCAATCGCTTAAATCTTCACCATTAAAGAGTTGGATCCAATCATTGCTGTAATCTTTTTGTTCAGAAATCTCTACTTCTGTGGTGTTTGTTGATGTGCCGCAAGACCATAAAACTGCAGTAAAAGCCATTGCGAAAATAAATAATCGTTTTGTCATAATAGATTTATTTTTTTGAGGTTTGAATTGAGTACAATCCTTAAACTTAGCCAAAGAAAATTAAAAACTTGCAAAGAAGGAGTTAAAGGTATAATTTCGGTTTCAAAACTAGACTACATGCTGCGATTTCTTACGGGTATCATCTTTTTTATTTCGCTTGTACTGTTTTTCAGTGTTTATGTATCTCCAGAGTATTTCCCTTACGCTGGATTAATGACGCTTCTAATTCCGCCCTTATTAATTGTAAATGGTATAATTTTTATTTTATTACTATTGGCAAAAAGACGCTTGGCTTTCCTTCCATTATTAGCGATTGTCATAGGATGGCAATTCATGGGAGTTACTTTTCAGCTCAATCCAGTCAATACCAACCCAGAGGGATTATCTGTATTAAGTTATAATGTTCATCTATTGAGTTATGCGAAACCTGGAGGGGATCGAAAAACAGTCACCAAGAATATAACAAAATGGCTCAAGGACAATCCATCAGACATTAAATGTTTTCAAGAGTTCTATCAAGACTTTACCACACCTGCTCAAAATGCGATTAAAGCATTGGCGACAGATACGGGGTATGAATATTCTTACCAAATCATTGAAGGAAATCCTAGAAAACGTTCTTATGGAATGGTTATTTTCAGTAGATATCCGATCATCAATGAAGGACGAGTATTTGATACCAAGCGGAATAATGGCGTTATTTTCGCTGATATAAAAGTCGATAAAGATACTATTAGAATCTATAATGCACATTTGGAATCCATGAGTATTCCTTCTGAAGGATTAAGTGATTTGGATGGTATTAAAGAGAATTACAGAGAGACATTAAGCAAACTCAAACGAGGACAAGTTATTCGTGCAACTCAGTTAGGTGTCTTGGTTGAACACATGAGCAATAGCCCCTATGCAAATGTATTGGTCGGAGATTTTAATGATGTGCCTTACAGCTACACTTATTTTTCCCTGCGAAAAATCATGAAAAATGCATTTGAAACAGCAGGTCGTGGTTTTGGTTTTACCTATAACAAAGTCTTATTTTTTCTTAGAATTGACAATATTTTCTATGACGAGATTTTACAAATAGAGAGATTCAAAACACACAAGGAAGTAGATTATTCAGATCACTATCCAATTTCGGCTACATTTTCTTGGGAAAAGTCTTTGAGAAAAGTAGCAATTGTAGAAGAGGAGTAATGATTAAAAGTAGAGTTTTATTATCCAAATTAGTTAAAATTTCACTTTGGAAACATTGTAAAAAAGTAATGTAATTTCCATTTCGATTTGACTCTACCTAAAAAATGTTGTATAATTCATTATGAGATTGACTAACACAAAGTACATTCAAAATAGCATTCCTAATGAATTGAAAAACGTAATCATCAAAGCACTTGACTTTTATCCTGATTTGGTTGACGTAACTATAGAATTCAAACTCAGCGAAAATATTCGAAAATCAGTGATGCAAGCGCAACCAAAGTTCAATACTATGCTGGGCTCGAGAAAGAAAAGAGCTTATATCATAAAAATCAGCAGATTTTTTTCTCTTAAAGGAAAAGTCACGCCTATTCACGAGCTGCCAGAAAATGTTCTAGTCGGTTGGATTGGTCATGAACTCGGACATGTCATCGACTATCTGAGAAGAAGTAATTGGTCAATGTTGGTATTTGGCGTTGGATACCTCACCTCAAGGAGTTTTATAATCTCTGCAGAACGAGCTGCTGACACTTATGCGGTCAATCATGGACTTGGTAAATACATCTTGACCACAAAAGAGTTTATTCTCCACGAAGCAGGCATGTCAGATGATTATATCAAGAAAATCAACAAACTCTATCTACCACCAGAAGAAATCATGTATCTAATGGAAAACATACCGGTTGGAGATTAAATATTAAACATTTCAAAATTTATCAAAAAACAGCGAGTCGGCGGTCAATGGATAAAATTTTTTAGGTCAACGGTTCGGGGTTTTGGCTTAGCTATTTTTCGAAACATAGCTTTCCCAATCTTTGAAGTCTTTTTCCTTCATCACCCTTGGGATTTTGACTTGACCACCTTTTTGTTTGGTTTCTTCAGTCCATTTCCTAAATAATTCTTCAGTGATAAGCTTCACCTCCACCCGCTTCAATGCTTTGCCTCTGGCAACTTTATAATTTTTGTTGTTTTCCTTCAAAATTTCATCCAGATGTTCAGCAATTTCTGTTTTGTCTAGCTTGACATTAGCATCCAAGCCTAAATACCAACGGTGTAAATAATCATCTTCTTCCAGAACTGCTGCTACCGTAAACTCCTTGATTTGGCAATCGAACTCTTCACTAAGCTGTTCTATAGCTTTATTCATCTGATTGACAGATAACTGAGAACCGACTACATTAAGAAAATGCTTCGTTCTCCCCGTGATCTTAATTTCAGCTTTTTCTTTACTGGTAAAAGCAATGGTATCTCCAATCATGTACCTCCAAGCTCCTGAAACGGTACTGATCACCAATACATAATCTACACCTTCTTCTACATCCTCAATCTTGATTGACTTTGCATTCTGATTGATACTGCCGTCATCTGCCATATTTTCTGGAAGAAAAGGAATAAACTCGAAGTAGATGCCATTATTCGTAATTAAAGCCATCGCATCCGTATCTTTTCTGATTTGTGTAGCGATATATCCTTCCGAAGCCAAATAAGTATCAATAACAATCAATTCCTTACTACATAGTTTTTCGAAAGCCTTTTTATAAGGTTCAAAAGCAACCCCACCCGAAGTATAGACCTTTAGATTTGGCCAAACGTCATGAATGGTTTCAGCATTGTTGAACTCGATAACTCTCTTGAGCATCAACTCAATCCAAGAAGGAATTCCTGAGATCGCTCCAATATCCCAATTGGCAGATTCCTTAGCCAGCTCTTCAACTCTTACATCCCAATCATCTATAGAGGAGATTTCCTTTCCCGGTCGATAAAAACCCTCAAACCAAAACGGAATCTGACTGGCACTGATACTACTTATTTCCCCTTCTAGGTGTCCATTAACTTCCTTGAGGTTGGTGCTACTTCCAAACATCAATATCTCTTTTTCAAAAAATTCTGCTGGAAGATCAAAGTCTGCTATTCCCCTTACCTGCTGCATTCCAGCTCTGCGAATGGACTGCAACATATCTTCTGTCACAGGAATATGCTTTCTGGAACTTGTAGTCCCACTGGAAACCGCAAAAAACTTCACTTTTCCAGGCCAAGTAATGTCTTCACCACCATCGATCACTTTTTGCCACCAAGCTTCCCTCAACTGATCATAATCATGATAAGGAACTTCTTTAGCAAAAGCATCTCTTATATTTTCTGATTTGCGGATATGCTCAAACTGATAATATTTACCAAATGCTGTATCTTCAGCCTTTGAGAGTAATTCTTTCAATACTTTTTCTTGTGCTTCTTGCGGATTGGTGTTTGAAAAAACTCTATCTACAGTTTCTACCGACTTTTTGATTATTTCTCCAATAATTGCCATTTTTTTGAGTTTAATGGTTCTTTAAAACAAATAAAAAAGACCTCAACGGAAATATTTTCATCTATAAAAATGTATGAACCGAAGGATTCCTTTCAATAAAAATTAAAACAATATTCTTGCCACGGAATAAAAAAAGCTCAATATCTCTAGAAAGTAAGGAGATATTGAGCTTTAAAATTTGAATTTATTTTTGATTTTACCAGAACACAATATAAAGTGCTGCTGTAATCAAAGTAATGATAAATGCTCCAATCTTGAAGCCTGTACTGGTTTTGAAAATATCACCGCTGATATCAATGCTGTTTGGATGATCTTTTCCTTTTCCTTCTACCAAACTAATAATCACCATTAAGGAAGCTAACACCAAGAAAACCACACCCATTCTATCTAAGAAAGGTAGATTTGGCCAAACTACTTTAAGAACAATTGAGAGCGGAATACTAAGTGCTGCACCTGTAAGTGCTGCATTCGATGTGGTTTTTTTCCAAAACACACCAAAGAAGAAAATAGCAAATACACCCGGGCTAATGAATCCTGTGTATTCTTGAATAAACTGGAACGCTTGATCCAATTCACCCAATGCCGGGGCAACAATTGCAGCAATAATAAATGCAACCGCTGCTGTGATTCTTCCAACCCTTACTTGTTTTGCTTCAGAAGCATCTCTACCAAAATATTTCTTATAAATATCCATGGTAAAGATGGTAGATGTACTATTAGCCATTGAGGCCAATGAAGAAACAATTGCTGCTGTCAATGCCGCAAATGCTAATCCTTTCAATCCCGTAGGAAGTAATTGCAATAAGGTAGGATAAGCTCTATCAGATTTGATAATACCCGTTACTGGATCTTTCATAGATTCTATAAAACCTGTATCTATACCATTATTTACAATAACTAAAGCTGCAATTCCTGGAATAACCACAATTAATGGCATCAATAACTTTAAGAATCCTGCGAAAATCATCCCTTTTTGGGCTTCATCTAAACTTTTTGCAGCTAGTGCTCTTTGCGTGATATATTGGTTGAATCCCCAATAACTCAAATTGGTAATCCACATTCCTCCTACGAGTACACTGATCCCTGGTAAATCTAAATAGGCATCTCTGACGCCACCTTTTCCATCAGGAATCATCATTTCTCCTTTTGAAAGAATCATAGAGAAATGTCCTGGTACTTCTTGTCTCAACAAGCCCAAACCATCCCATGCACTTCCACTTCCTACCATCGTCAAGGCGATGTACGTTGTAGCTAAGCCACCTGCAATTAGGAAAAAGACCTGTACTACATCAGTCCAAGCAACTGCTTTAAGACCACCGTAAATGGAATAAACCATGGCAAATAAGGCCAATCCAATAATAGCATACCTCATCGGTACGTCCAAAATAGTATTTAAACTCAATGCACCCAAATAGAGAACTGACGTGAGATTGACAAATACATATAAGGCAAGCCAGAAAATTGCCATTGTAGTTCTTACTCTGGTATCATATCGATCCAGTAAAAATCCAGGCATGGTATAAATACCCTTTTTGATATAAACAGGTAAAAAGAAAATAGCAACTACCAAAAGTGTAATTGCAGCCATCCATTCATACGTAGAAATGGCTAATCCCAAGGCAAAGCCAGACCCCGACATTCCAATAAATTGCTCTGCAGAAATGTTGGATGCGATCAAAGAAGCACCCACGGCCCACCAGGGTAATGCCTTTGAAGCTAGAAAGTAATCTTGTGAATTTTTGACGTGTCCTTTCTTCTCTCTAGAGACAAAAAGACCCATTCCGATGATAAGGCAACAATAGCCAATGAATACAATGAGATCTAAAGGTTCTAATAACATAGGTTGAGGTTGATTATATGGGGGTTAAATTTGGTTTGCGAGTTTCAAATATAAGTTTTTCAATTTAGTAATAAACATTTTTGAAAAAATAGTAGAGGGAATTGGGACAATACTTTAAAGCTCGTAATCATATTTTTAAGAGATAAAGTCATGAAACAAAACAATAAGACAATTTTGAACTTTGATAAGATGAAAATATTTTTCAAACATGTCAAAAGTCACTTTTAAATCTTCCTAAAATCTTTAAATTGAAAAATTAATAAAACGACTCCCAAATGACCTTAACTGACCAAGAAATAGCTCGAGCATCAACGATGCAACCAATCTCAGAGATAGCGAAAAAGCTTCAAATCAATGAAGATGACCTTCGCCCTTATGGAAAATATATTGCAAAACTACCTCTTCGACTTATAGATTCGGAGAAAATGAAAGGCAAAAAGTTAATTCTGGTTACGGCAATTACACCAACGGTGGCAGGAGAAGGAAAAACCACAGCAAGTATTGGGCTTTGTGAAGGACTCAATAAAATCGGTGTAAAAACAGCAGTGGTCTTAAGAGAGCCTTCCCTAGGGCCTGTTTTTGGAATGAAAGGTGGCGCAGCTGGAGGTGGATACTCTCAAGTACTTCCAATGGAATCAATCAACCTCCATTTCACTGGAGACTTCGCCGCGGTGGAAAAATCGCATAACTTACTAGCAGCTCTTTTAGACAATCATATCCATCAAGGAAACAGCCTAAATATCGATCCGAGGAAAATAGTCTGGAAGCGAGTGATGGATATGAATGAAAGAGCTCTTAGAGATATCGTGATTGGCCTTGGTGGTCATGCGCAAGGTGTACCAAGAGAATCTGGCTTTGATATTACTGCAGCTTCAGAGGTCATGGCTGCGCTTTGCTTAGCTAATGATCTCGTGGATTTAAAAGATAAACTGGGAAACATCATCGTCGCATACACCCATGACAACCAACCTGTGTATGCGCGTGAACTGAAAGCCCAAGGA
Source organism: Belliella aquatica (assembly GCF_014637795.1). Classification (GTDB taxonomy): domain Bacteria; phylum Bacteroidota; class Bacteroidia; order Cytophagales; family Cyclobacteriaceae; genus Belliella; species Belliella aquatica. The sequence continues at coordinate 116,975 of NZ_BMFD01000005.1, forward strand.
GCTATGACTGCTTTACTCAAACACACGATCATGCCAAACCTGGTCCAAACGATAGAAGGAAATGCGGCAATCATCCATGGTGGGCCATTTGCAAATATTGCACAGGGTTCCAATTCAATTATCGCCACAAAAATGGGGCTGTCTTTGGCTGATTATGTTGTAACCGAGGCGGGCTTTGCTTCTGATCTTGGAGGAGAAAAATTCCTAGATCTAAAATGTCAATATGGTGGTTTGAAGCCTGATCTAGCAGTTATTGTAGCTACAATTCGTGCTTTGAAAAGCCATGCTGGAATCCCTTTCGAGAAATTAAAAGAAGCCAATACAGATGCTGTAAGAAAAGGCTTAGAAAACCTCGAAAAACATATTGAGAATATCAAACACTTTATGCTTTGTCCTGTGGTAGCTATCAACAAATTCGCCACTGATTCTGAAGAAGAAATCAATGTGGTGATGCAGAGATGTGAAGAACTTGGTGTTAAAGTGGCACTTTCAGAAGGTTGGGAAAAAGGTGGTGAAGGCTGTATTGATTTGGCTAAAACTGTTCAAGAAGTTGCAGAATCGGGAAAAAGTAATTTTACTCCTCTTTATAATTTCGAATGGCCAATAGAACAAAAAATAGAAACAGTGGCCCGGAAAATATATGGTGCAGCAGATGTGGAATATAGTTTGAAAGCCAAGCAACAAATCAAGCTATTTAATAAAATCGGTTTAGATAAAGTCCCTATCTGTATCGCAAAAACGCAATATTCACTTTCTGATGATCCTAAATTGATCAATCGACCAATTGGCTTTACCATAAAAATCCGAGCGTTTGATATTGCAGCAGGAGCTGGATTTATCATTCCGATTGCTGGGAATATCATGCGTATGCCTGGTCTTCCTTCCAAACCAGCTGCTGAGAACATAGATATCGATGCTGAGGGAAATATTACTGGGTTATTTTAAAAGAAAAAGCCCTTCAGAAAACTCTGAAGGGCTTTGTAAATTTTTAATAGAATTATTAATTCTCGTCTTCTAATTCATATTTCAATGTTCTTCCTTTTTCTACTGCAGGAAGCCCTTCTGTCATCCAAAGTGGTGCCGGAGCTCCTTTAAGGTAGTGATCAAAGAATTGAGATAGCCTTATAGAAAGATCTTTTCTATTTTTTCTTTGTACTAAATTATGGTCTTCTCCGTTGTATTGTAGCAACCAAGCAGGTTGATTCAAACGCTTCAAAGCCATAAACATTTCGATACCTTGATACCATGGAACTGCGCCATCGGCATCATTGTGCATAATCAAAACAGGAGTCTGAACTCTATCCATGTAGAATAAAGGAGAGTTTTGAAGATAGTACATCGGCTTTTCCCATAAAGTACCACCAATTCTACTTTGCGTTTGCTCGTACTGGAACATTCTACTCATTCCCGTTCCCCATCGAATTCCACCGTAAGCAGAAGTCATATTCACAACAGGCGCACCTGCTCCAGCTGCTTTAAACATGTTAGTTCTTGTAATCAAGTGAGCCACTTGATATCCTCCCCAGCTTTGGCCTTGAATCGCCATATTATCAGCATCTACAAAACCTTTAGCTACGATTGATTGAACACCAGGAATAATACAATTATAAGCACTTGGTCCTGGAAGGCCTAGGTCATACTTAATATCTGGAACAAACACTAAATATTCATTACTTACAAAATATGGAATGTTGATCGTAGATGCACTTGGCGCAGGAGCTCTATAATTGTGTAGCCCATCAGAATTTCTTTCGTAGAAATACACCATCATCGGGTACTTCTTGTTTGGATCAAAATTTTCTGGCTTGAACAATAAACCTTGAAGAGGAACATTATCATTGGTCAAATAATCAACCAATTCTACACTTCCCCAATTTACTTGGTCTTGTTGCGGATTAGCAAAGGACAATTGAGTCAACTTTGACATCTTCAAATCGGTAGCATAAATATCCGCATATTCCTGATATGTTGATCTTCTCACTGTCAACAGGTCTGTGTTTTCTGCCTTGCTTAATCCCAAATATCTATTATCAGTAAATATGATTTCAGATGGAGCTTTTTTACCATTTATATCACCTGTGAAAAATCCATTTTTCTTATTGAATTCATGAAATGCAGTCAAAACGAATGGCAATGAAGGGTCTATACCCTCTCTTTCTTCAGTTTCTATTCTTTGTCTTCTAAACTCAATGTTTTGAGATCTTCCAGCTCCTAAAGTAATATTTTGAGGAGATACTTTACCAGTTGGATCAACTTTCCAAACATCATATTTATCATAGATCAAGAATCCTTTATCATCTTTTAACCAACCAGCAGCGCCATAGCTCCCTGGAAGGGAAGGTGAATCATGTTGTTCATTGTAAACATTAACATCAAGGTTTTCAACTAGGTTTTTGAATGTCTTAGTTGCAATATCAAAAGCAACCCAAGCACTATCACCGGCATCATACCAATAAGCATATTTTCCAGCAGGTGAAAGCTGCGCATATCCTGACAATGCTTTTTTGATAAGTGTTTTGGAACCTGTTTCAAGATTTACTAAGTAAGTATCTCGACCGATTTGTGTATTCCAGCTATATTCTCTTCTATATGGAGAATCATCTGTAGCTAAAGCAATTTTAAGTTTTGATTTTGGATCATAGTTAATGCTGTATACTTGTTCGTCGCCAATTTGAATCACTTTTTTATCCTTGATATTATAAGCAGCAAGGAAACTTCTGTTTTCCTCTCTATTCTTATTTCTCAATTGCATTGGCTGAATTTCAGCATCTTGCCAGCCCCAAATGTCTAATTTCACCCTTTCATCATCCAAAATGGTGGTATCAGATTCATATTCGAAGTCTTTATAATCCGTGGTGGTACCAAAATAAACTTGACTGTCATCAGCTGAAAAATTAATTCTTCCAGACTTGCTGACCATACCGCCTGCAAGAATTCCTGCAGTATTTTTATCAGCTATTTTCTGATTTGTCGCTTTAGCAATATCATAAAGATAAAGATCGTAATATGGCTTTTTAGCTTTCAAAGAATCCTCAGTCGTGATAAAGGCTAAGAACTTATTGGAATCAGAGATTTGTGGGGACATGTAATCTGTCTTGCCGATATCAATGATTTGAGAAATACCAGATTTTAAGTCCAAAAGGAAAATACCTGCATTTTTCAAAGTATCTTCAGTTGCTTTCACATAATATAAATACCCACCATTTTCAGAAAAACCATAAGACTTTACACGATCATATTCGTAAGTCGTCTTTCCATCAAATGATCTTACCAGTAGAGTTGTTCCATCTGTTTTCTTAGGCTTTTCAGGTGCTGCTACTTTTGTAGTATCCCCTTCCTCCTTCTTCGCTGCTTTCTTAGGCAATTCTTTTTCAAAATGCACTGCCAACCAATTCCCAATTTTATCAGGAGTTGCGAAAGATTTTACTCTTGATAATTTCTCAACTCCACCTGAGGCAAGGTTGATAATGAAAAGACTGTCTTTCGGCATATCATCTGCCTTTGTCTTTTTAAGTTTCAACATTTTGATAGCATCCTTTTCAGCTACAATTCTACCTACAGCAAAATTATTATCATGTGAAAAAGACATTCTATTGGCTCTAGGAATGACAAATCTTTTTTGTGCATTGCCATGGTTAACAATTTCAAGCCTTCCGTCTCCATCTTGAGGATTGACTTCAAAACCAACCCACTGTCCATTTGCAGAGATTTTGTCAGAAGAAACGGATTCCCATCCATCATAATCGGCGTGAGTTAATGCTCTTTTTTGCTGTGCTTGGGTGCTAAGGACTGCAAAGAAGAAAATTAACCCTAACAGGTATTTTTTTCTTAGTATCATAATTCGTTTATATTTAAGTACAAGTAAATAAACAATGCTTTGAAATACGCTTGCTTTTATATTAAAGGAAAATTTTGTAGATAAATCTACCTTAAGCGACACTTCTCTTCTGCTTTTAAAGCAAAAAGATTATTTATTACCAATTGTAATTTCTCTTTCAATATATCCCCCTCTTGTAGAAAGCAATTTCAACTTTGCTTTAACAGGTTCTTTTTGATTCACTTTTACCACAAAAGAAGCTGTCTTGCTTTCCCCTGCATCTGTGTACCCGGTGTAGATTGTTTTATCGTAGAGAGAAGGTGAGGTGATCTGCACTATTGCCTCTTCAAAACCTTTGGTAAGATTCTTTTCAAACTCAAGCATTACCCTATCTTCCTGGACGATTTTCACACGTTTGGCTTGTTCTAGCGCAACAGGGAGTCCTCCAGAATTTTTCCAAGAAACTGAGATTTCGTATTCTCCCTCAGAGATCGCTTTGACACTTACATCTTCTAATTCTATCTGTGGAAGCTCCATGGCCATGGCCAAATTGAAAAGAGATTGCTTTCTGATCCAGCCTTCTAGCTGCCAAGGTGGACCGTTTTGCGAAAAGAATTTTGGGTGAAAACCGCCGATTTCTACTTCGCCTAACTGTGGATGATCAAACTTTTCCCATTTCTTGAAGCCATTGGATCCATTTTCTTCATCATCCCATCTCAGCGCATCATAATCGTCATAGACACCATCTCCATCATAATCTTTCATGGCTCCATTGTTCCACAACTCGTCACCATACCACATAGAACCATAATAGAAATACCCAAAATCAGGGCCGTGACCAAAGAGAGGACTTGGCTTCAATGGATCTCCTGTTAATCTATTTGTTTTATAACGCGTACTGTAAGTTTCATAAACATCTCCTGCCCAAGGATAGCCCGTAATAGCGATTCCCATTGCGTCAAATTTCTTATATAATTCTAGATCTGAAGGAAACATACTCTCTTCACTTGAAGAAGTTGAAGGAGGTCTTAGATGCATTGGAACTCGAGTATCCAAAGAGTTCACTACTGAGATATTAGGATGTGAAAGAAGCCAAAGAACTGTTGATCTTGTTTCGATTTCACTTAATGGATACTCTCCTGCTCCCCATTGAGTGTACCCCCTACCTGTCATGTCACCCCCAGAATCGGGTCTCCAGTTTTCAGGATAATTTCGATGTAAATCCAACCCACCTATTCCATCTTCATTATATTTCCCATCACCATCATTGTCAATCCCTTCGCTGTACATCAACCATTCTCCTTGCCCTTCAAAGACACGCTTCATCAATCTTCCACTAGGGTCTCTAGGGTCGATAATATAATTTGCTTTTTCTTTTTCTTCCTCTGTAACTGCTCTCTTACGCATAGAGTGGATTATCCCATCTCCATTAAGGTCCTCCTCCGGATCCTCATCCATCAAACCATCTCTATCCACATCATAGGGTCTAACCGTACTTCTATTTCTTTGTTCTGTAAATAGATACATGGTTGAGCCATCTGGATTATTCTGTGGGCGAACATAGATCGTCTTGGTGTCAATTAAATTGGTTATGGCTGGATCTTTCCCATAATTTTCTAATAAATGCTGCGTCAACCAAAGTACCGACTCACTACTTGTAACTTCTCCACCATGTCTTCCACCTTCAAAATAAGCTGCCGGCTTGTCCGTATGCTTTCCAGTTTTCTTGTTAGTTATTGTCATTTGAAGAATCGGCCTACCTTCATAAGATTTAGCAACTTCATACAACTCGGTAATTTCTGGATATTGCTCTGCCCACACCTTGTACCAATGATACATGACATCGGGAGTGTGGTAAATATCAAAAGCTAACTTATCCCCAGGTTCATATTGAACTTCTGGAAATTGATGCTTTTTGAAAAATGATTGACCTTGACGCTCACCTTTTACTATATAATGTTTGGCCTTATCATCTTGTTCAGGCCAAAGCTTTTCGGATTGGAGAGAACTACTTTGTGCGTATCCAATATTCAAAAAACCTATTGAAAATGCAATTGAGAGTATAAATTGTTTCATGAATGATAAAATTGATTTATCTAAAATTAGGGTATGAAAAAAATCATTCCTAACCATTCAAAAAAAAATCCCCACCGATTTCTCAGTAGGGATTAATTAAAACACTCTTATCATTTATTTTTTGATTATCAATTCAAAATCTATCGCCCCGTAATTGCTATATCCTGGAACTGGAACACATTTAGGTAATTTTCTTAAAACGTGAGCTATTCTTTGTTCTAAACCTCTATCAGCCTCTGTCAAAAACTCGTAACCCACAAGTTTACCTTTATCATTAACATTCAAAATAACTCTAACTTCATCTAAAGCTGCGCTACTTTTTGTTCTAAAAATAAAAGGTGTGTAGCTATCAACCATTTCTAAAGTAAATTCAGGCCAAGCCCATGGAGAGCCAAAATCCGACAAATCTTCTTCACTTTCTATTTTATTTACTTCTATAGTATATGTATCTACAGAATTCAATTTTTTTAAAGTTACGTTTTTAAAATTAATTGCATTCGCACTAACAGCCTCATTTTCAATCCCATCAGAAATTTGAGCACCAATTGAAGTGCTAACTTGTCCATAACTTAATATGAACATGAAAAGAAGTGAGATATTAATTTTAAAATTTTTCATCTTAATCACTGCATTTATTAATACAAAAATACATAATAAATATTTTCAAACCCAAATTTTTGCAGTTTAAATTTTTAAAAGAAAACAAAAAAGTCTTGCCATTAGCAAGACCCTTTATCAGAATATAAACCCAAATATAACTTTAGAGATTAAAAGTTTTTCTTTAATTTAAAATCAAATAAAAAGATAAATCTTTATTATTCAATTTAATATTTGATTCGAATCAAATTCCACCAAATAAAATTTACTCTTAATTCTTAGATGCCAAAATAAATGTATTTTCACCACTTTTACAAATTGAAAAAAATATTTTGCATTTTTTTAAGTATTTCATAATTTAACAGCATATTTATTAACATACCTCTAATATAACCTCAAAATAATGGACAAAATTTTAGATATTGACAATGTTGATTTGAAAATCATCTCTCTTTTGAATGATGATGCAAAAACACCATATACCGAAATAGCAAAAAAAGTATTCGTTTCCTCAGGTACGGTGCATGTTCGCATGCGCAAGCTCGAAGATATGGGGATTGTAAAAAGCGCTACTTTGAACATAGATTTCTCCAAACTTGGCTATGATATTTCCGCTTTCCTAGGAATTTACTTGGAAAAAAGCTCATTATATGACACAGTTATAGATAACTTAAAACAAATTCCTGAAGTAATCAATGCCTACTACACCACGGGAAATTACAGTATTTTTGCAAAAATCATTTGTAAAGACACGAATCATCTGAGAACTGTCCTTGATAATATTCAGAAAGTAGACGGCATTGATAGAACAGAAACATTAATTGTTTTGGAGGAAAGTATCAACAGACCCATTCAGTTTTTTGACAAGAATGGTAAAACCCAATAAATCTGAATTACTTTAGATTAAATCTAAATAAAAATTTATTGTAATTAAACCAATTTTTTTTATAATTTTATTAATTAGGCTAGTAATGAAAAAACTAGCCTAATTTTATTTTCAAACATCTGTTTTTCATGTTCTTACCATTTTTTTTATCTATTAAAGATAGATTATTTGAATCGAGATGAACAAAGTAATTTAGATAAATGTTGTATCTTCGCATCACAAACTATAATTAGTCTAAATAACTCACAAACATGAGCAAAGACAATCAAATTCTAGAAGAGCTTACATCAAAAGATTATGAACACGGCTGGTCTGTGGACATGGAGGTAGATGAAGCTGCTACAGGACTGAATGAAGATATAATCAAATGGATTTCTGCGAAGAAAGAAGAACCACAGTGGTTACTTGAGTGGAGATTGAAAGCATTTAAAACTTGGCAAGAGATGAAAGAGCCCGATTGGGCAAATGTCACCTATCCTAAAATTGATCTTCAGGCACTTAAGTATTATTCTGCGCCAAAAAAATCAAATAAACCTAAAAGTTTGGACGAAATAGACCCTGAGCTTCTTCAAATATATGAGAGACTTGGTATTTCGCTAAATGAACAAAAAAAACTTCAAGGCATAGCTGTGGATGCTGTTTTGGACTCCGTTTCTGTGGGAACAACATTCAAACACACACTTTCTAAGCTAGGAATTGTTTTCTGCTCTTTCAGTGAAGCAGTAAAAGAGCATCCTGAATTAGTGAAAAAATATTTGGGTTCAGTGGTCCCAATTACTGATAATTATTACGCAGCTTTAAATTCCGCAGTATTTTCTGATGGTTCATTTTGTTACATTCCAGCGGGAGTGAGATGCCCGATGGAATTATCAACCTACTTTAGAATCAACGCAGCAAATACTGGTCAATTTGAAAGAACTTTAATTGTAGCAGAAGAAAGCTCTTATGTGTCTTACTTAGAAGGTTGTACAGCTCCGCAGAGAGATGAAAACCAACTTCATGCCGCTGTGGTAGAGATCTATGCTGCAAAACACGCAGAAGTTAAATACTCTACTGTTCAGAATTGGTTTCCTGGAGACAAAAATGGAAAAGGCGGAATCTACAATTTCGTGACAAAACGAGGTATTTGTGCAGGTGATTATTCAAAAATTTCTTGGACTCAAGTTGAGACAGGATCTGCTGTCACATGGAAATACCCTTCTTGTATTTTAAAAGGAGACCACTCAATTGGTGAATTTTATTCTGTTGCCGTTACTAATAATTATCAGCAAGCAGATACAGGTACCAAGATGATTCATATTGGGAAAAACACAAAATCCAGAATCGTTTCTAAAGGTATTTCCGCAGGAAAGTCTCAAAACTCCTACAGAGGTCAGGTGCAAGTTATGAAACGTGCTACGAACGCAAGGAACTTCTCACAATGTGACTCTCTACTTATGGGAGACAGATGTGGTGCACATACTTTCCCTTACATAGACATTCAAAACCCAACGGCTAAAGTCGAACATGAAGCGACAACTTCAAAAATTGGTGAAGATCAACTATTCTATTGTAATCAGAGAGGTATTGCTACAGAAGATGCTGTCGCATTGATTGTAAATGGATATGCGAAGGAAGTTTTGAACCAATTGCCAATGGAATTTGCAGTTGAGGCACAAAAACTTCTCGCCCTTACTTTAGAAGGATCTGTAGGGTAAAATTCCCTATTGAATAATTTCAAAATTAATACTGAATAGAATACAAAATGTTAACGATAAAGAATCTACACGCCTCAATAGAGGGAACTCCTATACTTAAAGGAATCAATCTTGAAGTAAAACCTGGAGAAGTTCATGCAATCATGGGACCAAATGGTTCAGGAAAATCTACTTTAGCGTCTGTATTGGCCGGTAGAGAGGAATATGAAGTAACTGAAGGAGAAGTTTCTTTCAAAGGCAAAAACCTACTAGATCTTTCTCCAGAAGATAGAGCTAGAGAAGGTGTTTTCTTAGCATTTCAATATCCTGTAGAAATACCTGGAGTTAGTTCTACAAACTTTTTAAGAACTGCTGTAAACCAAGTAAGAGAGTATAGAGGTTTGGAATCACTTGATGCCGTGAAATTTCTTTCAATCATGAAAGAAAAGATGAAGCTTGTTGAAATTGATCAAAAGCTTTTAAGCAGATCTTTAAATGAAGGCTTCTCTGGGGGTGAAAAAAAGAGAAACGAAATATTCCAAATGGCAATGTTAGAACCAACCTTGTCTATTTTGGATGAAACTGACTCTGGATTGGACATTGATGCATTGAGAATCGTCTCTAACGGTGTCAACCAATTGAAAACTTCAGAAAATGCTACAATCGTGGTCACTCACTATCAAAGATTGTTGGATTACATTGTTCCTGATTTTGTCCACGTATTATACAATGGAAGAATTGTAAAATCAGGCACGAAAGAACTTGCGCTAGAATTGGAAGAAAAAGGATACGATTGGATCAAAGAAGAGGCTGACGCAGCGTCTGTTTAATATCCATTTATTCTTCAAACAATCCCCTACCATGACTACTATTACAAAAAATAAAGCAACAGATCAATTTCTGGAAAACATAGCATATTTCTCAAATTTTCAGGAATTGAGAAATGAAAGTTTAGCGTTTCTAAAAAATACAGGTTTGCCTCATTCCAAAGAAGAGGAATATAAATTCACGCAGATCAGTAAGAAGATTGAGCAAAACATCTCTACTTTTCTTGCTGCTGATAAGATTTCAATCTCAGCTGAACTTATCAAATCAAATCTGTTCGAAGGTTTTGAAGGTGATGTTGTTGTTTTCAATAATGGACTCTTTATCGAAGAGCTTTCGTCTATTTCTTCTCCCGGTTATACACTTTCTAAGCTATCAGATTCAAACTCTGAGCTGTTAGGTAGTGTAGCCAAAATCGAAAATGATCCATTTGTAGCGCTAAACAATCTAAGTTTTGAAGATGGGATTCACATAAAAACTGAAAAAGGAAAAAAAGTTGAAAAACCAATTTTGTTCCTTTATTTCAATCAAGCAAATCAAGGTCAAATTATTCAGCCTAGAGTTTTGATTGAAGTAGCAGAAAATAGTGAAGTAACTTTCATAGAAAATACTGTTTCGCAAGATGAAGAAACCTACTTTTCCAATACAGTAGTTGAAGTAAAAGTAGCTCAAAATGCACATGCCTATTATTATAGGTTACAAAATGAAAATAGAAAAGCTATTTCTGTAACTAATTTCGCAACTGATATTCACAGATATGCTACCTTCACTTCTGTGGCTTTACAGCTACAAGCCGACATGTTGAGAAATAACTTGACTTTGAATTTATTGGACAAAGGCTGTGTAGGAAACATGTATGGACTTTATTTACTCAATGGAAAAACCCATGTAGATAATCATACGAATGTGGATCACACTAAGCCAAATTCAGATTCCAATGAATTGTATAAGGGCATTCTGACTGATTCTGCAAGAGGTGTCTTTAATGGGAAAATTTTCGTCAGACAAGACGCACAGAAAACCAATGCATTTCAGCAAAACAACAATATTCTTTTATCTGAAAATGCCATCATCAATACCAAACCTCAGTTAGAGATTTGGGCAGATGATGTGAAATGTTCTCATGGTTGTACCACAGGTCAACTTGATGAAGAAGCTTTGTTTTACTTACAAGCGAGGGGAATCGGAAAAGAACAAGCAAGAGGGTTACTTCTCTATGCAGTAGCTGGAGAGGTATTGGAACAAATCGCCTACGAACCATTCAAAGCATATTGCATCCAACTTGTAGAAGACAGATTGGGTAGCAGTTTTTAAAAAATTTCTATGTCATTAAATATTGAAAACATCAGAGGAGAATTCCCAATTCTTCACCAAGAAGTGAATGGGCGACCTTTGATCTATTTTGATAATGCTGCAACGACGCAGAAGCCTTTGGCTGTCATTGAAGCCTTGTCTCACTATTACAAAACTGATAATTCAAATATTCATAGAGGAGCGCACACTTTAGCTGATAGAGCTACGCGCTATTATGAGAATACTAGAAGCTTACTCCAATCTTTCCTCAATACAAAAGAAGTTGAAGAAATAATCTTCACCAAAGGTACAACAGAAGGCATCAATTTGATTGCTTCTACTTATGGTAGAAAATTCATCAATGCTGGGGACGAGATCATTATTTCTGCTATGGAACATCACGCCAATATTGTTCCATGGCAAATGCTTTGTGAAGAAAAAGGTGCACTACTTAAAATAATCCCAATCAGTGATATGGGCGAATTGGACATAGAAGCTTTTGACAGCATGCTTTCTTCAAAGACCAAGCTTGTCAGTATTGTCCACGTTTCCAATACGCTCGGTACAATCAATCCTGTAGAAGAAATTATTGAGAAAGCCCATGCCATTGGAGCAAAGGTATTGTTAGACGGCGCTCAAAGTACAAGTCATTTGGAAGTAGACGTACAGTCACTTGATTGTGATTTCTTGGTCTTCTCTGCGCATAAACTATATGGCCCGACAGGTCTTGGGGTGATGTATGGGAAAAGAGAAATTCTTGACAGCATGCCTCCTTACCAAGGAGGTGGAGAAATGATCAAGGAAGTGACGTTTGAGAAGACAACATACAACGAACTCCCCTTCAAATTTGAAGCAGGTACTCCGAATATTGGTGATGTAATCGCTTTTGGAAAAGCCTTAGAATTCATCAATAAAAATGGAAAAAACGCTATCAAAGCACATGAAGATGAATTATTGGAATACGCAACAGTACAGTTGAGTAAAATAAAAGGCTTTATTCCTGTAGGAACTGCGAAAAACAAAATCAGTGTAATTTCTTTTAATATCAACGGAATGCATCCATTTGATGTTGGTATGATGCTAGATGCTAACGGAATTGCTGTGAGAACGGGACATCACTGTACGCAACCGTTGATGCAGAGATTCGGTATTGAAGGAACTGTGAGAGCATCATTTTCTGTTTACAATACCAAATCAGAAATTGATAGCCTTGTAGCTTCAGTTTCTAAAATTGCAAAAATCAAGAATAAATGAGCATTCAGGAAATTCAAAACGAAATCATAGACGAATTCCAAATACTTGGAGACGATAGGGAATCAACCATATTTTACATTATGGAATTAGGAGGGAAACTTCCTGAGATGCCCGAAGAGGATAAAAGTGAAGAGAATATTATTAAAGGTTGTCAATCTAAAGTTTGGCTGACGGCTAGTGAGTCAAATAACAAAATCAACTATTTGGCTGATTCCAACACAGATATTACAAAAGGTTTAATCAGTTTGTTAATTAGAGTACTTTCAGGCAGATCGCCTGAAGAAATCATTAAAGCAGAACTAGATTTTATAGAAAAAATCGGAATGGGAAATATCATTGGATCACAAAGATCTAATGGCCTTGCTGCGATGATCAAACAAATGAAATTGTACGCAATAGCTTATCAAGCTAAACTTAATGCATAAATATTATGTCAGAGACTACAAATAACATGGTGGAAATTCCTAGTCAGGAATTAAAAGAAAAGGTGATAACAGCCATCAAGCAAGTGTATGATCCTGAAATCCCCGTGGATGTATACGAATTAGGATTGATTTATGAAATAAGCGTTTATCCAGTCAATAATGTTTTCGTGTTGATGACACTTACTTCGCCAAACTGTCCTTCTGCCGAGTTTATCCCAAGTGAAATAAAAGATAAGATTCAACAAATTCAGGGAATCAATCATGTTGAATTAGAGTTGACATTCGATCCACCATATTCTCAAGATATGATGTCAGATGCAGCAAAACTTGAATTAGGATTTCTTTAAAATTTAAATAGCTAAAAATATGTATCCAGAGGATTTAATAGCACCAATGCGTGCAGAATTGACTGAAGTAGGTTTTCAGGAATTCAGAACAGACGAAGATGTAACAAATCATCTTAAAGATCATAAAGGAACTACATTTGTTGTGGTAAACTCAGTATGCGGTTGTGCTGCAGGAGCTGCAAGACCGGGTGTTAGGATTGCACTTGATAAGAGTAGTGTAAAACCAACAAATCTCGCAACAGTATTCGCGGGTAACGACGTATCTGCCGTCAACAAGATTAGAGAAGCCGTTTTGCCTTATCCTCCATCCTCCCCTGCCATGGCATTGTTTAAAGATGGCGAATTGGTTCATTTTGTTGAAAGACATCATATTGAAGGTAGGAATGCTCAAATGATCGGTGATCACCTTGTCGAGGTTTTTGAACACTTCTGTAAATAAAAAAATGCCCTTCGGGGCTTTTTTTTTGCTAAAAAAATATAGCAATTTTGTAAGAACGATTCAATAGAATATTTTGCTACAGAAGCAATTCATTTTAAATAAAACTTAATTCTAACCAATATTATTGAAAAACAAACCTCCTATGAAATGAATGATGCATAATAGTATTGTTAGACATGAGATGTTGAAATTTTACCATTGATACGAATTTTCATGTAAATAACAACCGATTTACCTAACTTAAGGGTTTGAATAGAGTTAAATGATAAAGAAATAAAATAACTATAAATAATAATAACCAAATATGTCAGATACAGCGAAGTTATCATACGGAGGGAAGGAATACGAACTCCCAGTAATTGAAGGTACAGAAAATGAAAAAGCAATTGACGTTGCAAAATTGAGAGCTTTAACTGGCTTGATCACAATAGACCCTGGATTTAAAAATACTGGCTCAACTTCAAGTGCAATCACTTACCTAGATGGTGAAAATGGTATATTGAAATATAGAGGTTATGGTATCGAAGAACTTGCAGAAAAGTCTTCATTTTTAGAAGTTGCCTATCTATTAATTTATGGTGACTTGCCTAGCCAAAAAGAATATGAAAACTTCACAAGAGAAATTACTACTCACACTTTGGTACACGAAGATATCAAGAAAATTCTTGATGGATTCCCATCAAATTCCCACCCAATGGGAGTACTTTCTTCTTTGATATGTTCACTTACAGCTTTCTACCCAGAATCTCTTGATCCTACCAGAAATGAAAAAGATGTAAATTTAAGCATCATACGTCTCCTAGCTAAAATCCCAACATTTGCTACTTGGGCATTCAAAAACAAGGTTGGTCATCCGGTAAATTATCCTGATAACAGTCTTGACTATTGCTCAAACTTCTTGAAAATGATGTTTGCACTTCCAGCAGAAAAGTATGATGTTGATCCTGTTGTTGCAAAAGCTCTAGATCAATTATTAATACTACACGCTGATCACGAGCAAAACTGCTCTACTTCTACCGTAAGAATGGTTGGTTCGTCTCAAGCAAGCATCTACGCGTCCATCTCTGCTGGTATCAATGCACTTTGGGGTCCACTTCATGGTGGAGCAAACCAAGCTGTAATTGAAATGCTAGAGGCAATCAAAGCTGATGGTGGAGACACTAAAAAATTCATCGATAAAGCGAAAGACAAGAATGATCCTTTCAGATTAATGGGCTTTGGACATAGAGTTTACAAGAATTTTGACCCAAGAGCAAAAATCATCAAGAAAGCTGCTGACGATGTATTGGCAAAATTAGGTGTAAATGATCCAATACTCGGTATCGCTAAAGAACTCGAAGAAGCTGCTTTGAGTGATCAGTACTTCATCGAGAGAAATCTTTATCCAAATGTGGATTTCTATTCAGGTATTATTTATAGAGCTTTGGGAATTCCTACAGACATGTTTACAGTTATGTTTGCTATCGGTAGACTTCCAGGATGGATCGCTCAATGGAAAGAAATGAGAGAAAACAATGAGCCAATCGGTAGACCACGTCAAGTATATACTGGTGCAACTGAAAGATCATACGTATCTATGAACAAAAGAGGATAATAAAATTATTCTTAAAAATAATCCTAAAAGCCTGAGGTTAATTTAGCCTCAGGCTTTTTTAAAATTTAAAAACATACTCAAAATATATGAATGCAAATACCTTAGATGAAGCCATGGCTCTTACGAAGAAATTCACAACAAAACCATCCAATGAAGAGCTTTTAAAACTTTATGGTTTATATAAGCAAGCCACAGAAGGTGATAATAAAGGAGAGACACCAGGTGGCTTTGATTTTGTGGCAGCAGCAAAGCATAATGCTTGGTTAAATAATATTGGAAAGAGCAAAGAGGAGGCACAGCAACAATATATCTCCTTCGTTAATAGCATCTCCACAAAATATATTTGATTGATTAACAAAATATTTGTTAATCAAATAAGAATATTATTAAAGAATATTCTAAAATCTTTACACAATGTATTGGTAATCCAAATAATTAATTTTACCTTTGCAACCGAATTAAAATTATAACATTTTTCTAACCGTGGGTTTCCTTACTGTCGCTTACTTTGGGATGCTTCTAGGAAATCATGGTTCAGAAGAGTAAGGAAACATTTCATGGAACAAGAATTAACATTCTCTGACCTTGGGATTTCATCAGAAATCCTAAAGGCAGTAGAAGATATGGGTTACACCCAACCTTCTACTATTCAATCACAAACTATACCTCTTTTGCTTGACGGCAGAGATGTCATTGGACAAGCTCAAACTGGAACTGGTAAAACAGCAGCATTCGGTATTCCAATGATTGATCAAGTTGATCCAACAATCAACAAACCACAAGCATTAATCCTTTGCCCTACACGTGAGCTTGCAGTTCAAGTAGAAGGTGAAATCGTAAAACTTTCTAAATACAAAAGAGGCATTAGCAGCACTTGTATTTATGGTGGTGAGTCTATCGATAGACAAATCAAAAGTTTGAAGAGAGGTGTTCAAATAGTAGTGGGCACACCTGGTCGTATTATGGACCACATGCAAAGAAGAACTCTTAATCTAAGTCAAGTTAGCATTATCGTATTAGATGAAGCTGATGAGATGTTGGATATGGGTTTTAGAGATGATATTGAGACGATTTTAAGCTCAATGCCAGAAGAAAGACAAACAGTCTTTTTCTCAGCTACAATGCCAAAACCTATTCTTGATTTGACAAGAAAATACCAAACCAATCCTGAGATTGTAAAAGTATTAAGAAAGGAATTGACTGTAGAAAATATCTCTCAAGCTTATTATGAAGTAAGACCAAGCTTAAGAATTGAATTGATGGTAAGATTAATGGACCTCAATCAATTTAAATTAAGTGTGGTATTCTGTAATACAAAAAGAGCAACAGACGAAGTAACTGAAGCATTGATTTCTAAAGGAATCATGGCAGAAGCTCTTCATGGCGATCTTTCTCAAGCACAGAGAACCAAAGTAATGAATAAGTTCAGAAAAGGAACTTGCTCTGTATTAGTAGCTACAGATGTGGCCGCTAGAGGTATTGATGTAGATGATGTAGAAGCAGTATTCAATTACGATTTACCATTAGACGAAGAGAACTACGTTCATAGAATCGGTAGAACTGGTAGGGCTGGAAAATCAGGTATGGCATTAAGTTTTGTAACTGGTAGAAAAGATACTTATAGATTGAGAGATCTTGAGAAATTTATCAAGACTACAATCCATAAAATGGATCCACCTTCGGTAACTGACTTGGTTGAGTTGAAAAAAGCTTCTTTGGTGAAAGATGTAACTGCATCAATCAATAAAAGTGGTGACAATCAACTTTTCGAAGAAACTATTGGAATGATGTTAGCGGAAGGTTTGACTATTGAGCAAGTTGCTCTTGGTTTGATCAAAATGCAAATGGGTGAAACTGTCAAAGAAATGGGAGATCAAAACTTCAGCCTTGAACTAGGTGGAGGAAGAGATCGTGATAGAGGTGACAGAGGATCTAGAAGAGGTGAAAGAGATTTCGGAGGTAGAGGTAGAGGCGAAAGAGGAGACAGATTCTCAGGTAGCAGAGACCGCTCTGAAAGAGGTGGTGACAGATTTGATAGTAGCGAAAGAGGACCTAGAAGAGAAAGAACTTCTTCTAGAGAAAAAGGCGTAAGAGAGCCAGGTATGGCAAGATTGTTTATCAATGTAGGTGCAAAAGACAGAATTCGTCCAAACGATATTGTTGGAGCTATCGCAGGTGAGACAGGTGTACCAGGCAAAAGCATTGGAGGAATCGATATTTTTGATAACTTCTCTTTTGTAGACGTACCACAAAAAGATGCAGAACACGTAATCAGTGTGATGAGAGACAATACCATTAAAGGTAAAGTTGTAAACATTGAGATTTCAAAAGGTTAATTTCTTAATTGATATTTATAAAAGCGTACTCCACACGGGGTACGCTTTTTTTGTTTTATGAATTAAATCATAAGAGATATTTGTCACACAATGCGTTCTTATCAAAAGCATTACTTATTTTAGCTTATAGTTTAAAATATCAAGCCCATGCAACTATTTTTCCATGAACATACAAGTGATGATCAATTCACACTTGATATTGAAGAGTCAAAACATCTCATCAAAGTTTTGCGAAAGACACAAGGTGATCGCGTTAATTTCACAAATGGAAAGGGCTGCCTTTTTCATTGTGTAATCATAGACGATAATCCTAAAAAAGCTCAAATTAGAATCGAAGAAAGAGAGTTTCTACCCGAAGACGATTATTACATTCATTTGGCGATTTCCCCTACCAAAAATTCAGAAAGAATGGAATGGATGGTTGAGAAATTAACTGAAATAGGAGTTCATGAAATCACCTTTATGGAATCTGAATACTCTGAAAGAAGCCATCTCAAACTGGAAAGACTAGAAAAAAAGATCATTGCAGCATGTAAACAAAGTCTAAAAACACGTGTTCCTAAACTGAACCCTGTTAGGCCAATGAACGAGTTGGTTCAGGACAGCGAGTTCAATACTTATCAGCGGTTTATAGCCTATGTGGATAAGGAAAATGATCGTCATCTATTTGATAAAGTCAAGCCAGACAATGCCTACTTGATTTTAATTGGACCTGAAGGTGACTTTTCTCAACAAGAACTTCAATTAGCTTTTGATAATCATTTCTTGCCTTGTTCTCTGGGAAAAAGTAGACTAAGATCTGAAACCGCAGGTGTCGCGGCAGTACATACAATTCAACTTAAAAATAATTTAAAAGAACTATGAAAAAGACGATTTTCTATTTATCAATATTAGCTACATTTTTTGCTTGTCAGACAAACACTCAAACTGAGGAAACAAGCACAGCTGTAGGCCATGAGGGGTGGTTAGAAGGAACTACGGAAGAAAAATTTGAAGAAGTAGCGCATCAGCTAGGTGGCTTTAGCAGAACAATGGTAGAAGTTTCCTACCGATATTCAGAGCTCTATTGGGCTGGAATGGACGAAAATTGGGGATATGCAGACCATCAGGTAGAACACATCATTGAAGCTATGGAAGACGGATTGAAAAGAAGACCTGAAAGAGCTGAGTCTGCTGAGAGTTTTATGAAAGAATCTATTCCAGCAATCGAAGAACTTATAAAAAAAGAAAATAAAGAAGAGTTTTTAAAAGGGTTCAGAGCGCTCACTTCCGGTTGTAATGCTTGTCATGCCAAAGAAGGTGAATCTTATATTATGATTGCTGAACCAGAAATCAGGACTTCTCCTGTTAGGTTCTAATAGAAAATCCCAATACTAATGAGTTTAGAAAACGTGGTCTTGCCTAAGGAAAATAGAATAGTGAATAGAGAAAAAGGCATAACCTTTATTCTAAAAACCGATGAAGATGACGATAGGCCCGTCTTTATCGCTGGAAATTTTAACAATTGGCTTACTCAAGATAAGCGATTTCAAATGGTAAAACTGGAAGTTGGTAAGTACAGCTTCCAATTTCCGGCTAATTTTGAATTCCCAATTCCTTTGGAATACAAATTCACCAAAGGCGATTGGTCAGAGATTGAAATCGACCGATATGGTAATAAAACTCCGAATAGGGTTATAACAGAACTTGTTGATCTTCAAGAAGAATATGTACCAAGATGGAGAAGAAATTGGCTTCCATTTCAGGAAGAACATTTACCGAAAATTCATTTGATCTCAGAGGAGTTTGAAATTCCCCAACTGAACAAAACCAGAAAAATCTGGGCTCTCCTCCCCCACGACTACGAAACTTCCAACGAAGACTACCCTGTACTCTACCTTCAGGATGCACAAAATCTTTTCAATGAAAATGCAGCATACGGTAACTGGCAAATTGACAAAAAGCTTGCTGTCATGTCATATTATGGTATTGGGAAAATCATTGTGATAGCTGTAGAACATGCTGAAAAAGAGCGAATTATTGAATACAATGTAGGAAACACTTTGCTAGGTAAGGGTCAAGGGAAAAAGTATATCCGATTTGTTACAGATACGCTCAAACCGTTTGTAGATAAAAACTTCAGAACCAAACCACAGCGAGAGTTCACTGGTATCGGTGGAAGTTCTATGGGAGGTTTGGTAAGCATTTTTAGCGGATTGATGTACCCGGAAGTGTATGGCAAACTGATGATTTTCTCCCCTTCTTTGTGGGTTTTACCAAAGATTAAATTTGCCTTTTTAGATTTGTTTGAGCCATCCAACACCAAGATTTATTTATATGCTGGTGGAGATGAGAGTGAAACAATGATCAAGCATGTCAAAAAGTTTAAAAAGAAGTTACTTAAGCATGATGCGGTCAATGAAAAGATGAAAATTAGACTTTCTATCAACGAAGAAGGAAAACACAATGAAAGCTATTGGAGTGATGAATTTCCTAAAGCAATAGAGTGGTTGTTTTTTAGTGATAAAGTGGAATAATAAGATTATCCAAAATCAGGATAGAAAGTACCAAATTTGAACCATAGCTAAATAGATCGACTGACGACAGTCAGTAGTCCAAAGCACTATAAATCAATTGAACTAATTAATACAAGCAGTTTAAATTGAGATGTACTATTGAATAATTATGAGTGTCTCTTTTACAAAAGTGACCAAACAAATCAGTATATTTTTAAATAATTAATGCACTGATAACTAATCGACTAATAACGATTATCCGCATTATCATTTGTGATAAATATGCATTCCGGTGTCTTTGCGGATTATTATAAATAAATTTAATTTTAGCAATTCAACACCAACAATATGAAAATCAAAATCAAATCAGCTGCTTCTGAACTTGGAAAGCTGGTCATTATCCCATTTTTTGAGAAAATTTCAGGTATAGAATTACCTATTAGCTTGCTTGAAACACAGGTATCTAAAAATGTGTTTTCTGGAAAAAAAGACAGCCTGTTTATACTTGAAAGATCAAATACAATTTACATTCTTTTGGGTTTAGGTTCTGAACCTACCTACAATTCAATTCTAACAGCTTTTAGAAGAATCACAGCAAAACATGCAGATTTGATCGAGGATGAAATTGACTTGTATTTTACAGCTGATTTTTCAGCAACACAGGTACAAGCTGCATTGAATGGTTTGATGTTAGGAACCTATCGTTTGAGTCATTTTAAAAAATCAGAGAAGCCATCTAAGAATTGGAATGCTATTCAATTAGGTATTCTATCCAGTGAAAACGATATTGAAAAGCTTGCTAAGGATACTATCAAAATTTCTGAAGCTCAATTGGAGTGCATGAAACTGGTTGATTTACCTCCCAATACAGCTACCCCATCCTATTTGAGTGATTGGTCAAAGGAAGCATCTGAAAAATATGGTTTTAGATTAGAAGTCCTAGATAGAGAAGCTGCCACAAAAATAGGATTGAAAGCTTTTTTGGCTGTAAGTCAAGGAAGTGAAACCGATCGAGCCCCACAATTTATCATTGCAGAATATAGAGTTGAAAATCCTAAAAAACACCTTGGACTAGTAGGTAAAGGAGTAACCTTTGACACAGGTGGATTGAATATCAAAACTGCAGGCATGGTGCACATGAAATGCGATATGGGAGGAGCTGCAACAGTTCTGGGAGCACTGCAAGCTATAGCAGATTTGAAGTTGCCCTATGATGTAACTGCGATTGTGCCTTGTGTGGAAAATGCTGTTGATAGCCTTTCATTTCTCCCTTCTGACGTGATCGGAAGCTATAGTGGCAAAACCATAGAAATCATCGATACAGATGCAGAAGGAAGATTGATTCTTGCAGATGGCCTCTCCTACTTGGTCAAAAATTACAAAACTGATCACGTTCTTGACTTTGCTACCTTGACAGGAAGTGCCGTAGGAACATTCGGGTATGACTGTGCAGCTTTATTTACGAATGACAAAGTACTTTCAGAGAATCTACAAAATGCAGGAGATCAAATCAGTGAAAGAATGTGGCCACTCCCCCTTTGGGACAGTTACAAATCTGAGATGGATAGTGAAATTGCAGACATCAAAAATTACAATGGCAAACCTGTAGCAGGTGCGATTACCGCTGCTAAATTTTTGGAAGCTTTTACAGAAAATCATCCTTCATGGGCTCACATAGACATTGCAGGCACAGCTTTCGGAGATTCGGAATTTGCAAAAACTAAACATGCCACTGCATATGGTGTCCATTTAATTGTTAAATTGTTGCAAAACTTATAACCTATGAACACCGATACCAAAACTTTTATCTGCATCTCTAACTTTTTTAAAGGAGGAGACTTTATGAAGCAATTGAACGAATTAGGAAATAAAGTCTATTTGATCACTTCTGAAAAGCTCAAAGAAAAACCTTGGCCTCAAGAACATTTGGAGGAGATTTTTTACATGTCAGGACAAGATTTGGATTGGAATTTAGAGCATCTACTCCTCGGAGTTGCGGATTTGATGAAGTCCAACAAAATAGAATCCATTATTGCTTTGGATGATTATGATGTCGAGAAAGCTACTTTTCTAAGGGAAAACCTAAGAATTCCGGGCATGGGGCAAACTACTGGTAGATATTTTAGAGATAAGCTTGCCATGCGAAAGCGTGCTATGGATGCTGGCGTTCTTGTTCCGGCATTTTCAGCATTATTTAATGATGAAGAGATTAATCATTTTGCGGATAATGTTTCAGCACCTTGGGTTTTGAAACCTAGGTCTGAAGCTTCAGCGAATGGTATCATCAAAGTTTATGACAAGGAAAATCTATGGAATCACATCCATGAATTGGGTGAAAACAGAAGTCGATACCTTGTGGAGCAATTCAAACCTGGCGACGTATACCATGCGGATGGTTTAAATCTAGAGGGAAAAACCCTTTCATGCACTGTTTCGAAATATTTAAGTACACCAATGGAAATCTCCCAAGGGGGAGGAATTTTCAGAAGTGCCAACATCGAATACAATTCTAATGATGATAAAGCAATCCAAAAAGCCAATGCACAAGTCATGAAGGCTTTTGGAATGAAAAGTGGTGCCACCCATACAGAATTCATCAAAAATAGAGAAGATGGTGAAATCTACTTTTTGGAAACGTCCAGTCGCGTAGGCGGTGCACATCTCGCTGAAATGGTGGAAGCTGCTACAGGGATTAATTTATGGGCAGAATGGGCGAAAATTGAAAATGCACTTGCTCGTGGACAAGAATATCAACTTCCAAAAAAACGAAAAGAATATGCTGGAATTGTGTTAACACTTTCCAAGTTTGAAAAGCCAGATTTATCATCATTTGACGATGCTGAAGTGTGTTTTAGAGTTCCCTTAGACTATCATGCTGGAATGATAGTAAGGTCAAAAAAACATGCGAAAGTGAGAGAACTGCTAGATAATTATGCTGAGAGATTAACAAAAGACTTTTCAACCACCGCTGATCCTGAGCAGCTCAAAAAATTTCATTAGTGAGTGAAATACAGTGACGTATTTCACTCACCAGATATCCTATTGAGCAGAAATCACAAGATATTCTTTGCTTTGGGTAACTGTCTTTACAGCAAAGCCTTGACTCTTCATATCTGATAGATTTTTCTCTAAACTATTAATATCTGAAATCTCAATACCAATCCTCTTTGATTGATCTTCAGAAGTCGCTACAAAAACATTATTCCCCAAGTTTTCATTTAAATTACTGACTAACTGCTCCAATGTAAATCCGATATATCTTCCTTTTCCATTTTTGATATCAGAATAAGACATCACTCCCGCATCCATGCTTTCTAACTTATTCTTTATAATAGTTTCATCTGAGATACTAATTTCATAAAATTCCAGTTCATAAGTGTTCTTGCTAGATTTCAATTTCAATTCTTTGAAAATAAAAGCAGCTACTTCTTTTCTCACTTCATCCAAAGGAACCGAACTTTTCAAATCCAACCTGTATTTTCGCTTATCCCCTTCTTCAAACTCCAAATATGGAGTATCCAAAAGAACAGCCATCACTTCTTCAAAAGATCCTGATTTTTGAATTAATTGTGGACCCCAAGCAGAGCCTTTTGTTTCGAAAGCAGTAAGAAATTTCTCTCTATGCAATTCCAACTCAAATCTGTCATTCTTCTCAATAATGACCGCTTCTTGTCTTGGCCCTTCTGTTTTTAGCGTTTCATATTTGATTACAAATGACGCTATTGATAGCAACATTATAACTCCGAGCAATACTACTTTTATCTTTTTCATGTGTTTCTGTTTAAAATTATAAATCAGTCATTTTCTTCTAGTGTAAAGATATCTTCTACAGATACTTCAAAGTTTTGAGCAATTTTTAAAGCAAGTACAGTAGACGGAACATACTTACCAGCTTCGATCGAATTGATCGTTTGCCTACTCACACCAATCCGATCAGCCAAATCTTGCTGAGTCATATCTTTTTTGGCTCGCTCTACCTTGAGACTATTCTTCATTGTTTTTGAAATAGAGTTGATAGTAGAAAACAAAAAGATAAATCCCAACGAAGATAATCCCAACCAAAATAGCCGGCATGGGCAAATTCACAAGACCCTCAGCTCTCCATTCATCGAATAAAGAAAATCCTAGAATGAATATCACTTGAATAAACACGGCAGTTTGTAGAGACTTCAACCGAACAGATTGAATCATTTCATCTTCAATTTTTTCTTTTGCTGATGCGATGATGAACAAGCCAAAAAATGCTAAACTCATCAGCAGCAGGAAATAGTAATAGCCAAATATCAAATGGCCAAAGACCGAAAAAAGAAATATAGAAAATCCAATGGATTTGAAATAGCTTGGTAATAAATAGTTGGGAATCATAAGTTTGAATTTATTTTGAGCGATGTTCATCAATTTGGTTAGATTTCCATATTTGATATTTCAATGCACCTAATACATAACTACTTAATAAAAACATGACCAATGGAGCTGATATTTTTGGCCCAGATATTAGTTCACTAGTGAAATTTCCCAAGACATGAACTACTATCAGAAATCCAAGCCCCCAAACCAGCCAGTAAAACCCTGTTTGAAATGCCTGAAGTCTGAAATGCTTGATCATTTCATCTTCCTTTTCCTCAGCGGTCAAGATCAAAATAATCGCTCCCATTGCCCAAAAAGCATAACCCAAATCTGAAACAGCATCTCCTGTCAGTTTAACTTCTAATAGAGATAGAATTACAATAGCAAGTATTGGAGCTGGAAATAAAAAGTAGGCGAAAATTTTCCATTTTTTATTTAATAACGGAACATGTAAAATTTTATCTTTTTCCATAAGTCAAATTTATTTTACCAAATGTAAAACAAACTTTACATAATATCAAATAGACTTGCTATATTTTTCTTTTATGAAAAACTACCCAAAGCCAATAGCTCAAAATATTACTTATATAATCACTAATTATTCGACTACAAATTTTATAATTCTGAGATCAATCAAACGTTTTTTTGATTAATCATCAACAAAAACACCAAATTGCTTAACTTCGAATCAAACCTAGTTTAAACCATGAATTCATCACATAAAATAGCAATCATTGGCTGCGGCAACTTAGGAACTTCCATTGCAAATGGATTACTTGAGCAAGCAGATTTTTCAGCCCAAAACTTACACCTCACGAAGAGAAACCCAGCCAATCTCTTCTATCTTCAAGATAAAGGTGTTCGCGTTCACTCAGATAATGTGTTAGCTACAAAAGAGTCTGACATTATCATTCTCGGAGTAAAACCTTATAATGTTGCTGCTATTTTAAAAGAAATCAAACCTGCTTTAGACCCCAAAAAACATACAATTATCTCCTTGGCAACTGGAGTGACTTTGGACGAAATGTATGAAGTGGTTTCTTCAGATATGGTGGTGTACCGCGCTATGCCTAACATTGCAGCTGACATCCAAGAATCTATCACTTGTATTTGTGGGAGAAATAATATCCTTGAATCAGATGAATTGGTAAAGCAACTTTTCAATCATATTGGTTTTTCTATTACAATCGACGAAGCTTTGATGGAAGCAGCTACCGTGCTTGGTGCTTGTGGGATTGCATACGTCCTCCGCTTTATGCGCGCGATGATCCAAGGTGGAATTCAAATTGGTTTTGATGCTAAAACAGCGAGTCAAATCGTCAATCAAACCGTCAAAGGAGCAGCAGAATTGATGATTCAAAAAAATATGCATCCAGAAGAAGCGATTGACAAGGTTACGACACCAAAAGGATGTACCATTGTCGGACTCAATGAAATGGAACATCAAGGCTTCTCTTCTGCCATGGTGAGAGGCGTCTTAGCTTCCTATGAAAAGATCGCTAAGGATTAATCAAAATAATATTTGATCACTCCATTACCTTCCACAAATCCCAATATAGGGACAATAAGCACATTTCTTTAGGTCATCGGTCTGATTGAATGCAACTTCAGGATCATAAAGTTCTTCTAATAAACCTCGCAAACCTGCTTCATATTCCTGCTGATAATCCTTGTAATCATTGACCTCAACACCTGCTTTCCGAGACTCTTTTTCCTGTAGGTAAGGATTAAAATCGTCTTTAAAAATTTCCTTGAAATTGAAAATCGCAGGTTTTAGAGGAAGTGAATTTTCTGGATGCATGGCCTGATAAAGCAAGCCATAGTACATGGTTTGCATGGCAGCTTTATTTCTTTTGGAATCATCTCTATCAAATAAGCTAGCTGTGCTAGTGAAATCCTTTTTATCTGCACCTGATTTATAATCAATCAATCGGATCGACCCATTTTGTTCATCTACCCTATCTATCAATCCTCTCAAAGATATTAAACGAGGTCCATGGGCAGTATTGATTTCAAATTGGGCTTGATGGGCCTTTTCCATGGAAACAATTCTGATAGGAGCAGCAGCTTCATCAATTTCCAAAAGTCTAAAAATATACTTCTGCAAAACATCTCTTACGATTGCCATCTGACCGCTCAACTTGGTCTCGGCATTTTCTTCAAGATGGTAGAATTTTCTAATTCCCAGTTCGATGGCTGGAAAAACCCACTTTTCCTTTAAGGCTTTAAAATCACCTTTCTCCAGTGTATCTCTCCTACTTCTTTCCTGAAAACCCTGATATAGAAACTCCATGCTGTAGTGAGCAAGATTCCCAAAAACAGCAGCATCAATTTCCTCTTTGACTTCATCTTTCTCACTAATATTGGCTATGTATTGAAGATAAAATTTCAACCTACAATCCAAATGAACGCTCAGCGCTGAAGGTGAAAAAGCTGTGATTGATTTGCCGTTTTCTTGAACTACATATCGCTCTAAGATTTGTGCTATTTCTGGCTCTTTTTCAATATTGATTTCTCCAGTATTTTTCAAATCAATAGGAACATAGATCACTTCTTCCTCGTGTGACAAACCCATTTCCACCGTCATTTGCTGAATATAGCGACTCTTTTCACCCGCTTTTCCTTGGTCTGAGGCAGTCGTATAGATCATGTGGACTTCCTCAGCACTATGTAGCAGACGGTAAAATGTATAAGCATAAATCGCATCATTTTGCTCTTGAACTGGCAGCCCAAAAGCTCTTCTAATATTGAAGGGAATCATGGAATTTAAGCCTGCAGAAGGTGGAAAACTGTCTTCATTCATATTGCAAATAATGACCCGCTTAAAATCCAAATTCCTAGATTCCAAAACCCCCATGATTTGTAAACCTTGCAGTGGTTCACCTTCAAATGGCAACTTTACTTCTCTAAAAATCTGTCTGAATAGTCGAATAAAAAACTCAATATCAACCTTTGTTGCCTGCTCTTGCTCGAATATCGCCTGCAATCTATTCAACTGTTTGAAGCATTGGTAGAGATAGGATTTCTGAAGCGGTTCTTCCTCCAGCCTGTTAGCCAATTCCTCCATCAGTGTAGCTACATATTCAAAAAGCTTCTCAGAACTGAGTTTCTGGAAGATTAATTTAAAGAAACCTCCTCCTTGATGCAGGTCTTCTTGAGTAATATAAATCTGATTTTTTTCCTGCATTTCACTCAAAAGATACTTTGTATGCGCTTGATTAGCAGATTTCAAATAGATGGATGAAAGCAGATCTTTGACCGCTTTGTGGTAGAATAAGACCTTACCTTCTTCTACCTTAACATAGCGCTGCATCTCCAATACTGCCTCCAAAAAAGCATAGACAGGAGCATTTTTGACAGGGTAACCCATTGTCACGTTGACCTTGTCAATCTGAGAAGGGAGCGTATGTAAAATCGGGAATAACATCTGCTCATCAGGAAGAATAATGACGGTTTCTTCCCAAGCCTTTTCATCTTCTATATCTCCTAGTATAGAACCAACCAAATTGGCTTGATTGGTTTTTAGGGGTGTGGCATATGTTTGGATTTTTGCATTTCTAGATTGGATATACTCTGGAAGAGTCTCTGGAAACGTTGGTCCGAAAATTTTATCCTTTTGATAATCTCTGAAAAATAAGCCAGCTTCTTGATTCTTATCCACCAAATAATACGAGTCAATATCCCAATAAATCTCTGCTTCAAACTCAGATATAAAATGCTTGATCAACTTTTCCTCCGTCGCTGTAAAAGCATTAAAACCGATGAAAATATGCTTCTTTTCTGGCTTTTCGAGCGCATTTAAATGCTCAGCTACTTTTCTGTACAGCATTCCAGAATAGGCAAGTCCTGACACATCTAAAGAGGCATGGAAGGAAGCATAAAGTGGGCCGAGCATTTTCCAGAATTTCAAGAATTTCTCCTGATGACTTTTGTCTTGATGTTGGAAAGAACTCCAAAATTGCTTGATCAAATCAATTTGACTTTCACTTAAGAAACTCAGATCAGATTCTAAATCTTTGATTTCAGAGAGGTGATGATACAGCTTGGAGGCATTTGCCATAAACTGATCCAAATCATTGAAATCTTTCAAGATCATTTCACCCCAAAAGAAGAATTTATCAAATGGTTCGGGCTCAGGATGAATGCCTTGATAGACCTTGTACAATTCAAAAATCAAAGTCAGGTCATCAGCAGGTCTTTGTCCAGCATACTGATAAAATATATCTTCTATTGTCTTGATTTCGGGAAGCCATGTAGGTTCATTGATCAAAGTCCCAAGATGCTGCGTGAAGAAAAGTCCTGCTCGCCTGTTCGGAAGAATGATGCAGAGATCTTGAAGATTCTGATGATTGGACAAAATGCTTTGCGCTGTATTTTTTAAAAAACTGTTCATGGAAGAGATGTTAATAAACAAAAAAACGTTAAAAACTTAAGGAATAAAAGTAATTGACATTACTTGACTTGAAATTCAATAAACTTAAGATTCAGATTGATGATTTACCCAATACTTTAAAAAATTAGAATTATTAAACATCAAAAAAATTTAAATTTCAGCCAACCAATTCACATTATTTTTGATCAAATTTTAATATATTGAAATAATTATGAAACAGGTAACACTTAATATTCCCGAAAATCTTTATTCCTTTTTCATGGATTTAGTGAAAAATATGGGAATAGAGAAAATTCAAGAAAAGGAAATCCCTACCAATGATAGTGATCTAGAAGTTCCTGCATGGCAGAAAGAGGAAGTTCTTAAAAGAATAGCTTCCATGAAAAAAGATGAATATGTTTCTTGGGAAGACCTTGTTAAGGAAGTAAAATGAAACCAGATTATACTGTTTTATTTAATCCCTCAGTAGCTCAAGATATTAATAAAAATACTGAGTACTTTTTAAACGTTGTGAAAAATGAAAAAATGAAAGAAAAATTCTTAAAATCGATTGAAAAAACGATTTCAAACATAAAATCAAATCCCTTTCACTACCAAATAAGATACTCCAATATAAGATTGATCAAGGTCAAACCATTCCAGCATCTTTTACACTTTTGGATTGATCAAGAAAAACTTCAATTAAAAATAGAAGGTATTTTTCATCCAAGTCAAAATCCTAGAGACTGGGAAAAAAGAATCAATCATTGATAACAGAGATTATCTCCCCATTTTCTAAATAACATAAATAACCAGATGCAGGCTTTCCAGTGAGTTGAGCAACTAAATCCATATACTCTCCGACTTGCTTTTTGTGCTTTTCGTAAGGTTCTCCGGTTTTGAAGTCTACAACCATAGCATGATCTTGTTTGAGAATTATTCGATCAGGTCTTTTCATTTTTCCTCCCGGAAGGAGAATGCCTTGTTCGGCCAGCAATACCCCATCCGTCTCAAACCAAGATGCAAAAAGGCTGTTAGAAAAGAGTGCATCAAGCTGTTTTTCAACATCATCCTTTTCCTCAAGCGTCAATCTCCCTTCATAATAAAATGAAGCTAAGTTGAGCTTGGTATCCTCCTTACTTTTTGAAATTTCAAGAATTTCATGCACCAACAAACCAAAGTTTTGCTTTTTGCGCTGTTCTAAGCCTTCTGCCGAAAAATCAACGGCATACTTTTTTACTTTCAAGAGCTGTGTCCAATTCTGATAAGACCAACTCAATTGGTTGACAATATTTTCCTTTACTTCTCTTTTTTGATTTATTGGCCAATCGCCTACTTCAAAAACTCTAGTTTCTGAATTAAAATAATCCGATAAACTGAGTACACCTTCTTCATCCTTGCTATACATCAAGGCTTGTTGGATTTGTACTTGGAGCGAGTTTTGGCTATTAATCTTTTCTCTAAAAGGAGCAATTCCTAAAAACACATCTTCTGCTCGTGTTAACGCCACATAGATCATGTTTAAACTATCCAAATAAGCCATAACAGCTTCCTCTGCATAAATGTCTGCAAAATCAGATTGGGCAAGCTTAGAGCCCAAAGTCAAGGGAATGATTGCATCTAACTGCTTTTCTTTATCTTCAAATGGAGCCCAAACCACATTTGATTTTTTGTGATCAAAAATATCCCATTTCAAAAATGGCATAATGACTACTTTAAACTGAAGACCTTTGGACTTGTGAATTGTCAAAATCCTCATGGCGTTATGTCCTTCATGAATCTTCACGGTTCTTTTGCTCTGATGATCTTCCCACCAAGCTAAGAAACCAGCTAAATCTGCTCTGTTATTGGTTGTGAAATCATAAATCGCCTCCTTAAATCCAGAGATATAGGCCTTCTCCAATCCAAATCCTTGTAAATCGAGAATTCCGATCAATTCCTCGACCGCTTCCATCAAGGGCAATTGGAGTAATAACATTTCCTTTTCGACAAACTCAGCAACCTTTTGCTGCAAATGTCCAGGAACTTTACCCAAAGCAAAAAGTTCATGATTTACTTCCTCCCCAGCCAAAATAGAGCGATAGTACCACATGGTTTTGAATTGAACCTGATCTTCAGGATTATTCAAATACTTCAATCCTGCGACGAGCGCTTTCACAGATGCTGCTCTGAAAAGAAACATACTTTCATCAGAGAGCACATCAAAACTGTACGGTGAATCTGTATTTTCGGCTCCAAAAGTCATCAAAGTATCCGCGATAGCTTCTCCCTCCGCTTTCCTCCGCACCAAGAATGCAATGTCTTTCAAATCGTAGCCCTTATCTTGAAGTTCCATGACCATTTCGGGTAATTTGGATAAAGCAAGAGCATTAAATTTTCCCTCGTCCTCAAGCTCCTTATCCTCTTCTAGAAAGGAAATTTGAACTTTGCCTTTAAAATCAGAAGCTGCTTTCTTTTCTGAAATGTGCTGATGAACATCTAAGTAAGCCTTAGTAATAATTCCATCATTAGACCCATAATTTGATCTTAAAACATCTTCAAAGGAATTTGAAAGGGCTTTAAAAAGTGAATTATTGAAATTGATAATATTTGGAAGACTTCTATAATTTGTGTCCAAGCTATTACTTTGAACATTTTCTTCTCCAATTTCCTCTTCCACTTGCTCTAGGAGCAACTTCATCTCTCCACCTCTCCATCTATAGATAGATTGCTTTACGTCACCTACAAGTAAGTTGGTATGACCTTGTGCAAGGGAATTTTCCAAAAGCGGCTTAAAACTCGCCCATTGGAATCCTGAAGTATCTTGGAACTCATCAATCAGGTAGTTTCTGTATTGATTGCCGACTTTTTCATAGATAAACGGGGCGTCATTTTCTTTGGTAATTTCTTTCAGAAATTCATTGGCGTCAGAGATCAAGAGCATATTTTCCTCGTCTTTGAGAGCGGTAAGTTCTTCCAGCATATTTCTAAAAATCCCAAAAACAAAGATATTCTTCCCAATCATTTCAAGCGTGTTCCACTTGATTTCTAATGGTCGGAATTGTGCGAGAATCTGTCCTAATCCTTGGTGATAGGATGCGATGATAGCAACCTTACTTTTGCTAGTTTTAGTGTACCAACCTTCTTCATCATGTGCCAAAATTGCTTGAAGATCTGTCAAGTTCGGAACTGGACAATTTTTATCTCCGAGTTGATCGAATTTTTTGGCAAACGAAGATCCTGAACCTTTAAAATCCGTCCATTCTAAGCCATTGCCAACTCTGATTTGATTTGCTTGATCCTTGAGTTTAGTGGTGATCTCAATAATCTCAGATCTTCTGATTTTCAGAAAATTCTGAAGTTCGGTGATGTTATTTTTATCCTTCAAAAACTCTCTGATTTCGGGAGCGTATTTCTTGAAATCCTCTTGGAATATCTGTCTTCCTAGTTCTTTAATGTTTTTTCTTATATCCCAAGATTTCCCATTTTGGATCTGTTCTACAGCATAATCTACGAGCCATTTGTGCAGAAACTCATCATCCATCACCTGCATCACTACCCGATCCACTACCCTTTCCAAGACAGCATCCTGATCGAGTTCAACTTCAAATTTGGCATTGAGATCCATCTCTCTTGCAAAAGCACGCACTACCTTTTGAAAAAAGCTATCAATCGTACTGACAGAAAATCTAGAATAGTCATGCAAAATCGCTGTAAGGGTCTGTGATGCACGAAGTTTGAGTTCTTCAACAGAAAGTCCAAGTGCAGCCATGATTTCACCGTCCATTTTCTCATTTGGCTTGACATCAGTTTTTAAGCGTTTCAATTCTTTAATGATCCGCTCTTTCATTTCCTGAGTAGCCTTATTGGTAAAAGTTACCGCCAATATAGACCTGAAATTCTCTGGGTTTTTGAGGGCAAGTTTAAGATACTCCATGGTAAGCGTATACGTCTTACCTGAGCCTGCTGAAGATTTGTAAATGATAAAAGGTCTAGCTGCCATAGTCAAAAATTAAGATAAGCAAAACAAACCTAATTAGGTTAAATAAAAAAGTGAATGACAGTAGATGTCATAAAAAAACTCTCTTCAGAAATCTAAAGAGAGTTTTCTATTAAATATTTTTTTTCAATTATGGCTGAGTCCTGAATGACCAAGTAGGGCTATTTCCAACATTCCTACCATCTGCCCTTGCCAGTACGTACCAGAAATAAGTAGTATTTGGTTTCAAATCTGAAACTACAACTTCTCTTTGAGTTAGATTATCTCCAACAGTAATTTGAGATGATGAATTAGATTCAAATAAGAAAACATTATAAGTTAACTCAATATTTCTATTTTGTTGTTCTACGGACCATCTAAATGTAATATTAAATGGCTGATTTACTGCACCATTACCTGGGACAGGATCAAAAATTAAGACATTACCAATATTCCTTTCATCTTTTAATAGGAAAAAAGTTGAAAAGGTGTTTTCATCTGGAAATACGGCCACGTTAACAGTTTGTGTTAAAAACTCCTTTTTTCTTGCTGAGAGATTTATATCTCCTTCTCTAATTTTATCAAAAGAAAAATTACCCGCAGAGTCAGTCAAAACTGTAGTACTGGCAGGTGAGGTGGTAATCAAAACACCTGACAATGGCTCATATGTCTCACCATCAACAACAGTTCCCGAAATAGACCCAAACTTATCTATCCCAAACTGCTCATCTTCGCATGATATACAAGCAAAGAGAATTATAAATAATATTAAAATATTAGACTTAGTCATTACTGTATTTTTTTACCGATATAAAATTTTAAACCAAGTTGTGAACCTATTATGTTATCGTTGAATGACCCTGATTCAACTCCATCTATTCGATCATTCAATAATTGATTAATAAATCCTTTACCCACAATTGCAACTTTGGGTGATACCATATACTCAAGTCCAAGCTCATAATTTATAAATGGTAATAATTTTTGACCTGAAACCCCAATCTGATCTTGAAAATTAACGTAAGTTCCACCACCTATTTTTAAGAAAGGAGATAATTTACCTGTAGGATTAGCAATATAGAGTAACCCAAGATTCGCAAACATTTCACTTTTTTGAAAAATGTCTTGGACACGGACTTGATGTTGCCCGAAACTAGCATCTATAAAAATTGTTGGGGAGATTCCTATCCCGATATTTGTAGAAAAACCAGGCTGCAACATTGATGAAGGATAATCTCCTAAGTATGTCTGTCCTGAGCCATTAGGAGCAAGATAAAATGAAGATCTCGCTGTAGAATTATTAAGTCTACCGATGTAATCTATCTGCGTATTATTTTCTTTTTCAATAATATAATCTTTTACAGCTGGATGCTCTAATCCCAAAGAATCTGAGGAAACCCACAAATTCTCAAGCATTCCTTCAACAATCATACTATGAACTGCCTTCTCCACAGCTTCATTGATAGCCATTTCTCTTGGTTCATTGTAAGTATAACCTGTTTCAGCTTCCAATAAACGCTTAAACTTAACAAATCTAAAAAACCCAGAAGTTACCTCTTGAGAAAGAACTGATTTGGTTGTGTAAACTGATTTTAAAATCTTTCCATTACTTGTAGAAATAGCTCTTAAATAAATACTAACTCTATCTTCTCGATATTGTGCCGAAGCGTCAGCACCAAAATACCTAACACCTGCACCACCTGTATAGAC
Source organism: Belliella aquatica (assembly GCF_014637795.1). Lineage (GTDB taxonomy): Bacteria > Bacteroidota > Bacteroidia > Cytophagales > Cyclobacteriaceae > Belliella > Belliella aquatica. The sequence continues at coordinate 151,422 of NZ_BMFD01000005.1, forward strand.
ATTAGTTTCATAAGATACGATTCCTCCTTCAAGTAAAATACCTGCGAAAAGTAGTGGTGGCAACACAACATTTGCATTTTGCTCATATTGCGCTCTACTCGCACTTATGATTTTTCGTTCGTTTATTAAATTACTGATGTTTTCTCTTTCGATAGGAACAAACCATCCTGACTCTTCAAGGGCCCTAATTAAAATATTTGTTGCACCTTGTGTCACAGCTGTTGACCAACTTGCACCTACATTTGATTCTTTATACTGACCTGTTTGATCTCTAAACTTATAAACAGCCGCCACAATAGGCTCTGTTGGCTTCGGTAATTCAAGAAGCTCAGACTTCATCGGAGTTTCTGGTCCTAATCTAGCGTCTCTATTTCCAAAAGGCTGATAGTAAAAAGGAGAGCAACTCTCTAAAAAGAAAAGTGCACCAAGTGCTATTACAAGCACAAAATTTCTATTCAAATTCATTAATTTTCCTAACCTTTTAATTAAATGGTACTTCTACAACAGTAGTCGCTCCAGTCGAAGTATCTACGATGGTAATACTAAGACCATTGCCCCCATCATTTATATCAATCTGAAAATCACCAAGTAAAAAACTGCCTTCCTCAAGACTTTCACTACCAAATTGTCTTGTAACTAGTTCCCTTGAAAGTCTACTTAAAATTTGTCTGTTTAAACTTTCAGAAAACTCAAGAAGTGGATCTCTTTGTAAGCCAGCCTGATTTCTACTTTGTACATTCGGATCAACATTGGTATCTTGAGTTTGGGCTGAACTCAACATCCATTGATAATTAAAAGTATTTCCTCCAAAAGCAGGGTTTTTTGGTTGATAAACAAATTGCTGAGCTAAGGACTCTGATGCAATTCCAAAAAACAAAAAGACTGATAATAGTAATAATTTATTCATCTTATTTTAGGTTTAAAATATTCCAGTTCCTACCATATCGCCACCTCCTAGTTGTTTGAGTAGCTCTTCATAATTTGCCAGGTACATTTGAGTGGTACCAATAGACTCAAGAGCTAAATTTTCAATAAAGTCACCTCTTGGTTGGAGTAATGATTGGAAAATTAATGTTTCGTTAATTGATATTTCTACAAGTGTTGTATTTAATCTAAAAGGCTTTTCTTCTATAAATATCGTAAAGTCTTTCGCTTCTTTTGGAGCATCCCAAGAATTGAAGAAATATTCATAAAATTCTCGACCACTTTTAGTTTTAGTTTGATCTATTATTAAACCATCAATCTCCAAATTATATCCAGTTTTGACCTTTTGTTGTTTAATTTTATCAGTTTCTTCCTTGACAATTTCGTTAAACAAATCTTTTAATGCATCAGGAGCTTCTTTTAAGACTTTGGTAGTATCATCTGCATTTATCAAAACTGATGTGGAATCTATTTTTGATTGACTCACGGTTTCTACAGTCCCCTGACCAAAACATGGGCTGATAAACAAAAGAAAGATGTATATAAATATTACCCTCTGCACAAGAATTTTTTCAATATTAATTACTTTAAAATAAAAAATATAATTATTCGAAAATTAATTTACAGGAAATGCGGAGGTTGTGATGTTTACCTGCATCCCACGTCCACCAGAACCAGGTGTTTGGGTGATATTAACAGGACTATTTGAGTTATCGAAATTCAGATTCAAATCTTGCCTAGAACCTGATTGAGTGATTCGAAAAGGAGTTCCCAAAAGTTCAGAACCTAATATAGTACCGTTCAAAAATTCTATATTAATCTGATTATTACTGCCGTTTTGGTCTAAAATCAGTGATTTGTTCCAAATTGTATTATTCTGAACAGTTGCGTTGATATTATTCATTGACCCCGACTGAGAAGCAGTTATATTGATATTCTCTCCACTGGATGCAAAATTACTAGAATTAGAGGTTCCATTTTGGCTACTTTCTGTTCTCAATCCAGCACCTTGTTGTGTAATAATTGAGCTATTTCTATTTCCATTTTGAAAAATTTGTACAAAATTTCCTGATTGCATTCCTGCAGGATTTTGAAAAATTGTTGCATTGTTTTGGTTCCCTAACTGTCTAATGATTGCTACATTCTCAGAAGCTCCTACTTCAAGTTGAATGGCATTGATATTTGACAGCTCAAGAACCGTCTCCACATTTTCTTGCTCAATTTCCTGCGCAAAAAGAGTAGATTGAACAGAAAAAGATAAAATAAGGCTACAAATGGTTAATAAATATTTCATCTCAAATTATTTTAAGGAAAGATATAATTTTTTCATGTAAAAAGGAAATAAAGTTAGCTTGAATTTCAAACTAACTTTATTAATCCTCAATGAATTGGCTTAATTTCCATTGATCATAATTGAAGCGCCTCCACTTTGAGTGATATTCGCAGTATTGCCATTGCCTGATTGCGAAATATTGGCATAATTACCAATTCCATTTTGTGTCAGGTTAACCAAGTTTGAACTTCCTTGTTGCATGATCAGCCCAATGTTATCTTCACCGTTTTGGTAAATATTTGCTTTATTTAAGTTTCCATTTTGAATCAAGCTGATCATATTATCATTACCCAAAATAGTAAACAAAGCTTCATTGTAGTCTCCCATTTGAGAAGCCATGACTTTACTATCTCTGGCACCTTGGAAATTAACAATCATCTCATTTTCAAACCCATCTTGAGTCAATTGAAATTGATTTCTTTGAGCATTATCACTGTAGGTTACTACGGCGTTGTTATCATTTTTGTACTGTCTGATAAATGCATCTCCACCATTTCCTCTGAAATTAATGATTTCTGAGTTATTTCCATTTCCCTCCTGAAGTTGTTCGATAGACACACCTCTAGTACCAGGACCTGCTATAGTAATTGAAGCATTATTTTCATTCCCGATTTGAGTTTGAGAGACAGATGAATTTTGAATCAATCCTTGTCCCAAGAAAATGTTGTTATCATTTCCACGCTGAAATTGCGTAGTTACATTATTGTCTCCTGTAGTAGAAGATGTGGTATTATTATCTCCAATTTGGGTTTGTGTGGTATTGGCACCGCTTCCATTGCCTTGCTGACTTAGGAACGCTTCGTTTCCAATACCATTCTGATTCACATCAGCTTTATTGTTTCCTCCAGCAGAAGTCTGTGAGACTATGGCCGAATTGGAACCTATTTGCATCACTTTGACTTCATTCGAGTTTCCTACTTGGGTTGTAGAAGCGGTATTTTGCGCTTTAGCGAATGAAATCAGCAAGCATGCGGTTATTACTAGACTTATCTTTTTCATAATTTGTATTTTACTATCTCTTATGAGATCCCCCTGTAGCTGAGTTGAAAAATAAAAGAGAAGTATAGCTCCCTATACCTCTCTTTATAACTAAATCATATTAATTATTTGGGATACTACCACCAACTGGAGTAAGACCTGGTATACCCATACCAGACTGTGTAATCGTAGCTGTATTAGAATTACCAGTTTGAGTTAAATTAGCTAAGTTACTATCACTTGATTGAGTAATCATACCTGTATTAGAATTTCCAAATTGAGATAGGTTAGCAATATTTAATTCACCTGATTGGAAAATTGAAGCAGTGTTGTCATTACTTAAATTCAAAGCATCACCTTGAATAATGGTTGCAGAATTATCAGCCGCACTTTGATCGATCAAGGCAGTATTATTATCACCCTCCTGATAAGTAGTAGCCACTAAAGTAGGATTGAAAGATAAAATTCTAGACTGGTTGTCATCACCTATTTGAATCTGAGAATATTCTGTACTCAATATAGATCCAGTACCAGTAGAAGAACTTAAACTTGCATAGTTATTATCACCTGTTTGTGTTTGAGTCACAGTACTTCTACCAACTAATCTACCATCATTGTTTTCAAATACATAAGCTTTATTGCCATCCCCAGTTTGTGTTTGATTAACAGTATTTCTAGCTTGGATTCTGTTTGCTTCTGCAATGTTTCCGTTTCCTTCTTGGATTTGAGTAATTTTAATTGCATCAGCATTCGTTCCAACTCTAAGGGCAGTTGCGCTGTTATCATCACCCACTTGTCTTTGAGTAATCACAGAACCACCTCCAAAATCGTCTCTATTGTCTCCGATCAAGCCAGCGGTAGCAAAGTTACCATTACCTTGTTGAAATTGAGTAGCCTTAGAATTATTCCATCCTTCGTAAAATGCTGTATTCTCATCACCAATCTGATCTACTTTAACAACAGAACCAGCACCAAGTGTGGCAGTTTGATTGACTGTACTTGTATTTGAAGCACCTGTTTGATTTACTTCGGAATTGTGCAGACGACCAATTTGTGAAACATTCGCCTCATTAAGGTTTCCAGACTGAGTGCTGGATGCTTGAAGGCCAGAACCAGCTTGTGTAGTAGTAGCTTCATTAGAATTACCAGTTTGGGAAGTAGAAGCTGTATTTTGTGCCATTGCAAACGAGGTTGCAAATAGCGCTGCGAAAATTAAACTTGTTTTTTTCATGATTTTTTTTTATTTAACCTAACCCGATTTAAAAAATGGGTGATTAGTTAGAAAAAAAGAAGAGGTGTATAGAAATACACTTCTTCTTTTTAGAGGATATTATTAGTTACCAGTTTGTGTAATTACTGCTGTATTACTCATTCCATTTTGAGTCATCGTAGCTATGTGTCCAATACCAGTTTGACTAATAGTTCCAAGGTTCAAATCTCCTAATTGAGTAAGAGTTGCTCTATTACCTTCCCCAAATTGATTTATTGAGGCTGTATTATCAAATCCGTCTTGTCCGATTGATGCATGATTGTCGTCTCCAGAAAATAATGAGCTTCCTCTTGGACCTTGGTCTATTCTTGCTGTATTTTCATCACCTGTTTGTGCTATGCTCGCCAAGTTTAGAGCGCCTGTAGCATTACTCTGTGAATTAATTGATGCACTGTTTAAGTTTCCATCTTGTAAAATTGAAGCATCAGTACCACCCATTAAGTAAACACCTGCTTTGTTCCCATCTCCTAATTGATCAACTTGAAGAAAACTTTTGTCATTAGGAAAACTAGTACCATTTTGCATGTAAGCACTTCCATTAGCATTACCTATCACTCCATTACCATTAACCGTAGACAAAAGGTTGTCATTTCCTTTTTGATAGATCCCAGCTGTTGTAGCAACGGCTGTTCCTGCATCATTTGGTCCCGCTTGTGTTAATCCAGCTCTGTTATTATCTCCAACTTGCTCAATAGTAGCTGATGCTCCTCTTTGCTGTTGAACAATGTCCGCACTATTACCAATTCCTGCAGAACCCTGATCACCTTGTTGTGAAATAGAGGCGAAATGGCCTGGAGTAGCAAAATTAGACTGATTAATAGATGCAGAGTTTTGGCCTACCTGAGTAGTTTCAGCAATGTTGTTAGGACCAGCCTGGGTAGTTGTTGAAGTATTGTTACCAGTTTGGGTGGTCTCTGCTCCGTTGCCATTACCAGTCTGCGTAGTTGTAGCAGTGTTTTGCGCCATAGCAAACGTAGTTGCGAAGAGCGCTGCGAAAATTAAACTTGTCTTTTTCATAATTGTAAAATTTGTTGTTAAGAAAATTGATTTTTGGTTTTTGTAATTGTTTGTTTATTTGGTTATAAATTAATCTATGTAAATTTTAAATGGTTTAGAGCGGCATGATTTACCTTAGCAAATCTTCATGCTCTTTTTTAGGTTGATTTTGGGTATTATTGTTAACTGAGACCTTGTTTCCACTACCAGATTGAGATATGATGACCGAATTGTTGTTGCCTTTACTTTCTATAATTACAGCATTTCCATCTCCTTTTACTTCGATCTCCATTCCAGGCTGCATTTTGATTTCTAATGAATCTTTTGCAGAGTATACCTTGCCGTTGATGATCACTACATTTTCAGCATTTGGCTTTTGAATTCTTTCTTGAAGCGCTTGATGCCTTTCCAGCATTTCTTTTTTCAATGCATCAGCTCGCTGAATGTGCGCATTTCTTAAGCTATCCATTCGAGCTCTTGTTTCATCATGCCTAGCACTCTGTGCCTGTGCAATAGAGGCAGGTATTGTATTAAAAACGATGATCATAAGAATTAAAAACCTAAACATGATAAATACTTTATTTTGTTATTCGAAGATTGTTTTTTGTATTTCAAAACTTCAACGTAACAAAACTAGGCAATCCAATAAGGTCTGGCAATACGTATTTTCCGCAAATTTTAAAAAGTTAACTACGTGAATTCACGTATATTTTTTATAAAAAATTCATTATTTATACCTTAAATAAGATTAAAAAAATAACCCCAACTTCTCGGGGTCATTCTTACATCATACTAAGAAAAAAACTAAATTAAGTTGATAGCCTCTATCATATTTTTAGCACCTACTTTTTCCATAATATTTGATCTGTGCTTCTCGACAGTTCTTGGAGATAGTTTCAATCGTTCTGCAATAATTTTTATAGGTAAACCATTTGCAGAGAGTTTATAGACTTCTTTCTCTCTATGTGTAAGAATAAAATCTATTTCATTTTCAATAGATTGAAAATTCATCTTTAATGAATTACCTAAATTCTTAAGCTTTTGATCATTTTGAGAAATATTAATCTGAGCAATGATATAGCCAGCTGAGTCACGAACCAAAAACAACTCAAAATTACTATTATCTATTCCTTTAATGTTCACATTATTCAAAGTACAATGTGGAATCAATCCTGATTCTAATCTTTTATATTGATGATACTTTAGTGGATCTATTTCTAAATCGAAAAGCTGCTTTACTTTTGTATTAAGAAACTCGTCATGTTTATCGCCAATCATCTGCTCAAATGCCCGGTTCAAAAACTTAACCTTACCTGTTTGAATGATCAACATCGGGTAGCTATTTTCTTGAAAGAAACCTAAAAAAGACTCATTATTATGTACTCCTAAGTTTTTAGATTTTTTAAATTGATTTTGAATTTTCCTTTCGATAGAAGTAAAATTGAATGGCTTAAAAATAATATTGTCAACACCTATTTCCAGAGCGACTTTGACCAGATCAAACTTTTCTTGATCAACAACTAAAAAAACAGGAATATTATTTTTTCTTAGAAATGATTCTAAGACATTGTAAACTTTAAAGGCATTATCCCCATCTACCTCTGCATTACAAATGACTAGATCCACATCACCTGAGTCTATTCTTTCTATAGCTTCTGTGTAATCAGCGCTATAAACAAAAAAATAGCCACTATTTGGCAGAAACTGTTCAAATTGATTTAATTCAATTTTTTCTAAGCCTAAGATTAAAATATTATGCATGCTAAAGTTTTAAAAACAACTTAAAAGAACCTAATTACATCACAAGATACGTTTAATATCAATTAAAAAGCAATTTTTTATATATAAAAAACTATTAAAGGTATATAAATAGTGATAAATGGTAAAAAAATAGCGATCAAAAGAATTTTACTTTTATATGAATTTTTTGATAAAAATATATTTATTAAATGATTATTTTCAGTGACTCGAGTTAATAATTTTATCAAAAAAATCTTGCGCATAATTGTCAAATAGCTAGAGCTATTGATCTATAGCAATCAAATAGGGACTTTCGATTATTTTAAGTAGCTAGTTCTAAAAAAGCCAATAAACATAAATTATGATATGTTTATTGGCTCTGAAGTTTCAATGATTAATCATAGACAATCTATATGCTTTAGACCAAAGCCTCCCAAAGCACCTCAACAGGATGTTTTGCTTTACTTGATGTGCCATCAGCTATCTGATGTCGGCAGGATGTTCCGGGCGCTACAATTTGTGTTTCTGGGGAAGCCTCTCTCACAGCTGGAAAGAGCACCATCTCTCCTATCTGCATACTCAAATCATAATGCTCTGCTTCATAGCCAAAGGATCCCGCCATACCACAACATCCTGAAGGGATTACCTCCACTTGGTAGTTTTCTGGTAAGGATAATAACTTCTGCGTCCATGAAAGGGAAGACAATGCTTTTTGATGACAATGTCCATGAAGTTTGATCTTTTTGGCTTCTTTATTAAAAGACGCTGATTTGATATTTCCTGAAGCTATTTCTCTCCCAATAAATTCATCTATCAATAAGGTATGATATTTCAATTTCTTTGCTCCTTCCACAAATTCCTCGGAAACTAACTTGGGATACTCATCTCGGAAACTCAATATTGCTGAAGGCTCAATTCCAACCAAAAGTGAATTACCATCAATAATGTCTTGGAAAACTTGAACATTTCTATCCGCATGTCTCCTGGCTTTCTCCAGGAGGCCTTTTGAAAGTGAAGAACGTCCACTCTCATCGTGATCAACCACCTTTACCTCATAGCCTAATTTATTCAAGAGCTTTATTGCTGTAATTCCTATCTGAGTATCATTGTGATTGGTGAATTCATCAATGAATAGATAGAGTGACTTGATTACTTTTTGTGGCTTTGGTAATCCTGAATAGTTTTTATTATACCAGCTCCTCAAACTTTGCTTTGAAATCGTCGGAAGTTGACGCTTAGGCGCAACACCCAATATAGACTTCATTAGACCGCTTGTCAGTGAATTAGAAAGACCGAAATTGGCAAGTCCAGAGATTTTCGATCCCAATTCATTGAGTTCATTGATATGAGCAAATGCCTTTGATCTGAGCGGTACTCCATGTGTTTTATGGTACTGATATTGAAATTCGGCCTTCATAGAGGCCATATCTACATTGGAAGGACACTCTGCTGTGCAGCCTTTGCATGATAAACATAAATCGAGCGCTTCTTTGATTTCTGGATGATCAAAAGCATTTTCTTTTTTGTCTAAAGTCAAAAACTCCCGCAAAGTATTTGCTCTACCTCTAGTCGAGTCTTTTTCGTTTCGCGTTGCTTGGAAGCTTGGACACATGGTACCTCCGGACTCTGGAAGCTTGCGACAATCACCCGAACCATTACATTTTTCAGCCAATCTTAGCATTCCGCCAGAGTGACTAAAATCTAACAATGTTTTCTGTACAGGAGTCTGCATTTCAGCTTCGTACCTCAAAGAGGTATTCATCGGAGCTGTATCTACAATTTTCCCTGGATTAAAAACATTATCTGGATCCCAAGTGTATTTGATTCTTCTGAAAAGCTGGTAGTTTTCCTCTCCTACCATCATTGGAATAAAAGGCGCTCTCACTCTTCCATCCCCATGCTCACCACTCAAAGAGCCATTGTACTTTTTTACCAACTTGGCAACATCGAGTGAGATATTATAGAAATCTTCTTGACCTGATTTTTTCTTCAAATCCAAAATTGGCCTCAAATGAATCTCACCCGCTCCAGCATGGGCATAATGAACAGGTTGCTGTCCATAAGCTTCCATCATTTGATCAAATTCATCGATGTAATTTGCTAAATCTTCTATATCTACCGCAGTATCCTCAATACAGGCAACCGCCTTGGCATCTCCTGGAATATTTGCCAAAAGACCCAAACCTGCACTTCTTAAGGCCCATGCCGACTTTGTCATACTTGGTTCGATCACTGGGTAAGCATAACCTAAACCTTCTTTCTGAAGATCTAAAATCAGCTTCTCGCCTTTGATCCTAGCTTCGTCCTCAGTCTTTCCGGTAAACTCCACCATCAACAAAGCCATAGGATCGCCTTCCACAAAGTATCTGTTTTTGCTGTACTCTATACTCTCCTTTGTACAGTCTAATATGATCTTGTCCATCAATTCCACGGCTGTAGCTGGATGCTTCATTGCTACCTGAGCAGCTTTCATACTTTCATGGATAGAGACGAAATGTGCCGCAACCACCACTTCAACCGGATCAGGAAGTGGATCTAAAGAAATTTTTATTTCTGTGGTAAAAGCCAGCGTTCCTTCTGAACCTGTGAGTAGTTTACAAAAATTAAATAACTCCCCATTCTCAGTGAATACCTCTGAGTCTAACAAGTAATCAACTGCATAACCCGTATTCCTTCTATGGATAGATTTTTTAGGAAAATTTTCTGTGATATTTTGTTTTGTTTCTGTTTGTGAAAGTTCTTCTTTGACTTGCTGATAAATTTTCCCTTCGAGTGAATCGAGTTGACATTTTTGTTCAAATTCAATTTTACTCAATTGCCCAAAAATCACTGGATTTCCATCACTCAAAATCGTGTTTAATGAAATTACCTTTTCCCTCGTGGTGCCATACACAATGGAAGTAGTGCCAGAAGAATTATTTCCGACCATCCCTCCAATCATAGCTCTATTGGCTGTAGAGGTAATTGGGCTAAAAAACAAACCATGTGGCTTAAGAAATCTATTGAGTTCATCTCTCACCACACCGGGCTGAACGCGAACCCATTTTTCTTCTTTATTGAATTCAATAATCTTGGTAAAATGCTTGGAAACGTCAACCACTATTCCATTGCCCACGCATTGTCCTGCTAAGGAAGTACCAGCTGTGCGAGGAATCAAAGAGGTTTGATAGGCTTTTGCAAATGCAATCAGCTTTTTGATATCAGAATCATTTTTGGGAAACGCGACCGCCAAAGGAATCTCTCTGTAGACAGAGGCATCAGTGGCATAAAGCGTCTTCGTAAGTGAATCAAATTTTAACTCTCCTTCCAATTCAGAGGCTAAATTTTTCAAGAATGGCAATAGGTTAGGTTTGGTAATAGACATGGGTCAAAAATAAGTAATCGCTTCTTTCTATTCTCTATTTCTTGTCGGGAATATTTCTTGAAATCTACATAAATACAACATTCTATGTTTAAAAGATTTAAAGGCAAAACAAGCATCTGTTTCTTTAACTTCACCATACATAATTTGTTCGATTTGAGAATCCCAATAACATTGGGTATATTGAGATTGATAAACCCGAAAAATTATGGCAGGAATGACTGGATTCGATATGATCAATTCCATGAAGAGCAATCGAAATCTTCGAAGTGGAAGAACTAAAATGTCTGACAACCCCTATAACAAAGCGAAGGGAGGCGAACTAACCCAGAACCCTGAGAATTACACTGAAATGATTGAAGAAAGATTTGATAGAAAAGATCAGAGCAATCAATTTTCTGTAATCATCTTTGTCGTGTTAAGCTTTCTAGTGGCAACATTTTTTTATTATTTGATGGTCGCTTAATTTCCTTCCCATAAGCTCTTATCTTTTCAAATCCATAGTTATCTTTCCAAAAATTTTGGAATAATTATGTTTTTCTACCTCTCCCAATTCTTAAGTATTCTGTTGATGCCATTGAGCATTTGTTTGATTCTGATCATTTATGGTTTTTTTCGAATGAAGAACAAAAAAGGAAATCGCATTTTAATTGCTGGTATCATTCTTTTAGTTTTCTTCAGTAACAAATTCATCAGCAATGGTGTAATGAACGCTTGGGAGCCTGATTTTAAAGTTATCTCAACCTTGCCTAATTATGAAATCGGAATAGTATTGACAGGTGTAACCAATTTGGATAAAAACACCAACGACAGAACATTTTTCAACAAAGGAGCAGACCGAGCGACGCATGCTATGCAGCTTTATAAATTAGGGAAAATCAAAAAAATCCTCATTACAGGTGGTCAAGGTCTCAACCCTACCAATCCCAATACTGAAGCAGCGTTATTGAGAGATTTTATGCTAATAGCTGGAGTAGATGAAGAAGATATTATTTTGGAAGATCAGGCTAAGAACACCTATCAAAATGCTGTTTTCACCAAAGAAATATTGGATAACTTGGGCTATTCTGAAACTCAAAAACATCTTTTGATTACCTCCGCATTTCACATGTACCGATCAAAAGGCTGTTTTGACAAAGCCAAATTAAATACTGATACTTTTCCTGTGGATTACTATGGATATGAAAGCAAATACGACCTTCCAAGTTTGCTGTATCCAGATCCAAACTCGATTTTCATCTGGCAAAAACTTTTTAAGGAATGGATTGGCATTGTGATGTATAAGATGACTGGATACTTGTAGACTATTTGACCTTGAGCAAACGAAATTGAAATTTCTCTTCATCTAAATTCGGATTATCCGGATGATCGGTAGAAAACCAAACTCCTTCCTTGGTTTCAAAAATGTAATTCCCGTTAGTTTCACTTTCAGGAAGAATGATTTCACCTTCTTTTTCAAATTGATCATTTAAGAAAATCAGCGCCCATTTTGAGTGTAAAAAAGTTCTGTCAAAATCCATTCCATCAGCAGGAGACTCTTCAAATTTAGCCAAACGCATATATTTATCATGAATTGGTAAATAAGCAATCCTTTCGTAAGCATCTGAATAATTCATAATGCGCATGATTTCATTCATATCATCAAACATGTCTGGCATGGATGAAACAGGCGGATCTGAAGAAAATCCAGAGAAAGAAGCTTCAAAGGAATTTTGTTTGCCATCTTGAATTACAAAAATGTCTTTATAATTATGATTGATAATCACCTCCCCATTTTTCCCAAGAATCATAGAAGGCATGATCATTTTATTAAGGTTTGTTCCCAAATACCCCTTATCAAAAGTACTAATAACTTCATAGGTATCTTCTTTGAGATCATAGGTAATTAAATTTGACAAAGATGCCATTTCATCAATCGTCAAGCTTGTCCATTGAAAAGTCATCGGAATTGTAGGAGCAAAAAGAATATCATCCTTAATCTCAAAATAGCCAAATAGAGATATATTCTTTTCAAATATCTCTTCAGTTTTTAGCTCGTATTTTTTGATCACTTCTCCAGTGGAAGACATTTGATAGAGCTTGTCACCTGGAGTGTAAATCCATATATTCCCATCTTTATCAATTTTCAAATCAGAAATACTCCCTCCCATTCCATTTGGTCCTTCCTTTTCAAAATTCGTCTCAAAAAGTAATTCCGTAGTTTCTTTCTCGAAGGCTGCAATAGAATTTTTAGAATAACTATAAAAATAAATTTTATCTCAGGCATCTACAAAACTATGATTGAAATGCCCCCAGCCCTCTGGCATCTCAAAAGATTTTGTTTCCGAACTGAGCTCAAGGGTAAGTAAATCATTTACCACTTCTTGATTTTTTGGTGAGGAGCAAGCAAATGCTGCTAAAATAAAAATTCCAGTTAAAATATTTCTGATCATAATTTGAGTCTTTAAACTTAATAATAGAGAAATTTACTAAAAAATTATTAATCAGAATTAAATTCAGCCAATTTTTATCTCTTTTTTGGATTCTCCACCTTCGATTTCTTCTACTAGTTCAGCATACCAATCCTCTCCAAATTTCCTAATCAAAGCATCCTTGAGAAACTTGTAAATCGGAACTCCAAGTTTGGACCCCAATACACAAGCAGCGCTACAAATATCCCATCTGTCATAGTTCAAGGCTTCAAAATCATCATATTTTTTAACTCTGATAGGATAAAGATGACAGGAAATAGGCTTTTTGTAGGAAATTTTACCATCAAGATAAGCTTGCTCAATACCGCATTTTAAAATTCCTTTTTCATCATAAAGTGCATAGGCACATTCTCTGTTGTCACCAATGGTCGGAGTTCCTTTGTCTCCGTCTTTATCGATGACCCAAGTCCCTTGCCTTTCTATTGCATCTCTACCTTCTTGGGTGATGTAATCTTTGACTATTGGATAGATCTCTTCTATAATTTGAGTCTCTTCATCTTCCAGTGGCGCACCAGAATCGCCTTCAACGCAACATGCACCCTTGCATTTATCCAAATCACAAACGAAAAATTGCTCTTTTATATCATCGCTGATTACAGCATTTCCAACTAATATCATGCTTTATAATTTCTTTGATTGCAAAGCTACAAAAAAGCTTCTCTTTACCTCGATAAAAAATTTGGATAATTATAGTTTCACTATTTCAGAAATTTTGAATAAAAAATAAAAAACCAGGCTGTGAGCCCGGTTTTGGATTAATTGATTGCGCTAATATTTCCCGTCATCGCTGCATGCCTACCACATTGGTAGGGTGCTATTTGTGCGGCCATTTCGGCTGTCAAGGTAAATGTAATACCGGTGTCCGTTGATATAAAGTTTACTGCTGAATTGCTTTCGAAAGTTCCGACAACATCATTTTGTGCCAAGAGCGTGGTATTTCCTATTCCTTTGATCAAAAATGGATGAGGTAGTCCTGCTAAATTTATAATCTGATAACGAGATCCGATTTTGAGTGTTAATGGAGCATTTTCCATATTTAAAGTAGCAGCTGCACCATTGCCATTTACCGCTGTGAAAATATATGCTGACGTTCCAACATTATTTACGGTGATGGTAGCAGAAATTGCATTAGGATCAGGCATTTCATCTTCTTTTGAACACCCAAAAGTTGCTGCTATTAGAAGTAATCCTGTGGTAAGTATTCCGATTGTCTTTTTCATATAATTTGATTTATGAAGACACATACGAGCAAAATGTAGCAATTGGATCAAAAAAAGAACCGTCCCGATTTCTCGGAACGGCTCAACCCAGCACTATGAAGAAAAGCTATTTAAAGCCTTACTGACAATGAAACATGGTTGTGATAAGAATGTTTTAAACTCTTGAAAAATATTTAACTTTTTTTCTTAAAATTTAAACTCGTAGCCCGCAGTGATAAATCTAGGAATACCTACTCTTATGCCTTGAGGTCTTCGTGTAGCGATATAACGTTCATCTGATAGGTTTTTAATACTTAAATTAAATCTTGAATTCCATTTTTTTACATCATAACTCAAGGTTGCATCAAATACTGTATAAGCATCAAGTCTACCAATTCTACCATCTGCAGAAGGTGTGACGGTATTTAATTCATCTCCAAATTGATCACTCACATAATTCATGGACACTCGAGCACCAAAACCTGATTCAGTTTCCAAAGTTAAAGCAGAGTTCACAAACCAGTTAGGTGCATAAGGAGTTCTATTTCCATTAATATTGATATCATCAACAAATCTATCCGCAGCATAAGTGGACAATGCATATGTTGCATTGATGTCATAAGTCAACCTGGTTTTAGAAAATCCAAAAAGATTACTTAAATCAAAAACTACAGCTGACTCTACCCCTCGGTGTCTTGTCGCACCAGCGTTGACTACTCCAAAACCTAGTCCACCAGCTGATTCAGCTACTGGAATAATTTGATTACTGAAATCCATAAAGAAACCAGTCATTTCCATAAATGCCCAACTAGACAATTCTGATCTAAATCCTAATTCATAGTTCCAGCTTTCTTCTGCATCTAGTTCAAGTACATCTCCCACAGCAGTGATGGCATCTTTTGTTCTTGGAGGAGCATATCCCTTATGAACACCACCAAAGAAATTGAGCTTTTGAATTGGTCTGTAATTGAACCCCATGCCTGGAATAATTTCATGTATCGTATTGCCAGCAACCAAAGCAGTGTCTCTTACGCCAATTCCTGCAAAGCTTCTTCTTCTAATGTCTCTTTCATAATTGAAATTTTCATATCGCACACCTACATTAAAATCAACTTTTTCAGACAAGGCAAATTTATTCTGAGCATAAGCTGAAAAAGCATTTCCATTTCTAACTTCGTCCTCTACAAGATTTCCACTTTTTACTCCTGCTTTTGTGCCATTTACTCTTTGTTCATTGGCTTGTTCCCATAGCAATCGAGTTCCCACAATCAATTCATTTTTTAGATTGAATAAGTTATGATCAACTTCCAATCTTGGCTCAATACCCCCTACGGCAAATTGTCTATTTCTATTACCAGTTCCATTTCTCATGAAAATCGCACCCCTAGGAATGTCAGTATCTCCCCAAACCACCCCAGTCCAATTTGTAGGAGGCGTATTGGTACTGTTGATTGTGAAATCTTGTCTATTCCAATTTCTTGTTGTTGTGTAAGCATAAGCAATGGTATTCAATCTCACTCTTTCACTGAATCTATACTTATGGCTAAAGCTGATAGAATATCTTGATACATCAAGCTGATCATCTGGAGCAAGTCTTGTAAAATCTTGCCCTCCTTGATCATACATCACTTGATTCAAACCAATGTAAGTTGAATTTGAAACTTCATTGTACAATCCTAATTTTAATCCAAGCTCTGATTTATCATTGATATTGAATAAGAATTTGGTATTGAAATCTGTGATGTCAAAACTTGTAGGCCCAACATTGTCAGCTCTCTTTTTCAAAAGATTAACTTGCATTCCTGTATTTCCGAAAGTATTGCCATAGTTTACTAAACCAGAAAAATATCCGCCCTGACCACCTTGGATTCTTACAGAACCTTCTTGTTCTTGTGGAGGATTTGGTGAAATATAGTTTACTACACCACCAATAGTCTGTGGTCCATATAGTATCTGACCAGAACCTTTTAAAATCTCTACTCCTGCCATTCTATCGATAGCTGGTGTGTAGTACATTTCAGGCTCTCCATAAGGTGCAAGTGCTACTGGTACACCATCTTCTAGTACCAATACAGATCTACTTCTATCAGGATCTAAACCTCTGATTCCGATATTAACACGCATCCCAATTCCTTCTTCATCTACCACATGCACACCAGGAGATCTTCTCAACACTTCATTTCCGCTTATTGGAGATATTGTATTCAACTCTCTCTGGTCTATATAAGTCACAGAACCTGGAACTTTACTAAATACTCTGTCTTTGTCAGCTATAATTGTAATCTGAGGCATTTCAACTCCAGTTTCCATAAAAACTAGATCCAATTGATTAATTTGCCCCCCTCTTACAGTCACATCTTTAGTGAAAGTTTTATATCCAACTGCTGATATTTTAATTGTATAGTCACCATCCTCCAAATCGAAAATTTGAAACGTCCCATCTAGGTTTGTATAAGTACCTTTTACAGTTCCCAATACCAAAATATTTGCAAATGGAACCACTTCTCCATCTGTAGATTTAATTTTTCCTGAAATCACCAATGACTTTTCATCACCGTCTTTATTTGCAGCTTCTAAACTTGATGCTCCCAAAAACACCATTACTAAGCATATCAAAGCAATTAATTTTAGTTTCATATTGAATCTGTGACTATTCTTATTTAGATTTAGTATAATTAATGCGCAAAAGTATTCTCTATTTAAACTTAATCCAAATAAGCTTTAAGAATTTTTAATACTTTTTACCTATCTGTATTTTTAAGAAATAGAAAAAATCAATCACATCAACAGCATGTATTTACGCTTCAAAAAGAAAATTAGATCATAACCATAATTCAAAAAAGTGCCACACATCATACACATAGACGAAGAGTGAAATAAAATTCTTTTCTTTGCGATGTGCAAGCTGGCTTGTCGCTGTTTCGTCTGACGAAAGAGAGGAAAGTCCGGGCAACATAGAGCGCCATACTTCCTAACGGGAAGGGGTCGAGTTGGTGACGACTTGGCTACAGATAGTGCCACAGAAAATATACCGTCCGCCACGGCGGATAAGGGTGAAATGGTGAGGTAAGAGCTCACCGTCTTGATGGTGACATCAAGAGCAGGGTAAACCTTATGGGTTGAAAGACCAAATAGGTCCCGCACCAGATTCAATTCTGGAAAAGGCTGCTCGTCTTTCTGCGGGATGGGTAGGTTGATTGAGTCTGTTCGTGAGGGCAGATCTAGATAAATGACAAGTATTCCAATTGCTTTGCTATCGGAACACAGAACCCGGCTTATAGGCTTGCACTCTTTTTCTTTTAAAATATTAAAACAACAATATGCCAAAAATTCTAATTATTGACGATGAAAAGGTCATTAGGGCCACTTTAAAAGAAATTTTAGAATATGAAAAATACGAGATCTCTGAGGCACAAGATGGTGAAGAGGGTTGGAAAAAAATCCAAGAAGAAGACTACGATCTCGTCCTATGCGATATCAAAATGCCCAAAATGGATGGCATGGAGGTTTTAGAAAAAGTAGCCACCCTTGAGAAACAACCTCAATTTATCATGATATCGGCACACGGCTCTATTGAAACAGCTGTGGAAGCCACAAAAAAAGGGGCTTTTGATTTTGTCCCGAAGCCTCCCGATCTCAATCGCCTTTTGCTAACGGTAAGAAATGCCTTAGATAAAAAAGAGTTGGTGACGGAAACGAAGACGCTTAAGAAAAAACTTTCAAAAAAGCTGGATATGGTCGGAGAATCTGAACCTATCAAGCGCGTAAAAGAAACCATTGAAAAAGTAGCACCTACGGACGCAAGAGTTCTGATCACAGGTCCTAATGGAACAGGGAAAGAACTTGTGGCGCATTGGTTACACCAAAAAAGCAATCGAGCAACAGCACCATTCATTGCTGTCAATTGTGCTGCTATTCCAGCAGAATTGATAGAAAGTGAATTGTTTGGCCATGAAAAAGGTGCATTTACCTCAGCTATCAAACAGCGACAAGGTAAATTTGAGCAGGCTGATGGCGGAACATTGTTTTTGGATGAAATCGGAGATATGAGCTTATCTGCTCAAGCAAAAGTTTTAAGAGCACTTCAAGAACATAAAGTATCTCGCGTAGGTGGAGATAAAGACATCAAGGTAGATGTAAGAGTTTTGGCAGCGACAAACAAGGATTTGAAGAAGGAGATTGAAGAAGGAAAATTCAGAGAGGATCTTTATCATAGATTGAGCGTCATTTTAATCCAAGTTCCACCATTAAAAGACAGACAGGATGATATTCCACTCTTAGTAGATAGATTCTTAGATGATATTTCCAAGGAATATGGAACCGCCAAAAAAGATATCGATAAAAACGCGCTCACAAAACTTAAAGAATATCCTTGGACAGGAAATATTCGAGAGTTAAGAAATGTGGTCGAGAGATTGGTGATATTAGGCGAAAAAACAATTTGCGTTGAGGACATAAAAAAATATGCTGACTTTCAATAGTCAGCATATTTTTAACCTCTAATTTCTTTCGCATCAAGCGCTTTGGCATAAGCTGGGCAAGGTCTGCTAGAAGCGCAAGAGCTTAAAGCCAAAATACCCACCGCCAAGATTGCAACGATTAATCTTTTCATAGATTTATTTTTTAATAGATTCCAAATATGTTTTATTTTTTGAGCAATACAAAATTAATTGATCATTAAGTTACAACCTCGAACATCACTGTTGTCAAATCGGCCCAATATTTCTAATTGCCCATGATCATCAAATCTTCCCAAATCTTGAGTTTCCAAAAAAGCACAGGAATGAAAGTTAGCTAAATCGATAATATTTATTCCACCTTGACTTCTTCCAGCCCATGAATATGGATCATTGACATCTCGTAACATAACGTGCATCGTATCGGGCAAAGTATATTTACCCTTGCCAATAGAATATGCCTGTGACATCAACTCTGTCATGCCATATTCAGAATGAATTGATTCTTGGTGAAAAGCAGACTTTAAAACTTCATGAACTTCCTCTCGAATCATTTCTTTCCTTCTGCCTTTCATTCCTCCTGTTTCCATGACGATTAGATTATCCATATTGGGGAAATTTAATCCACTTTCAGCAATATCTAATAAGGCAAAAGTGACTCCAAGAAGTAGTACTTTCTTCTTATCGCTTTTTAAGACTTGAAGTTTTGCCAACAATTCTTCATGATTGTAAAGATAGGTGCCAGAGTGAATCGATTGTGATTGTTTTATGAAATACTCAGCCATACTGACCAAAGAACTCCCTGGTCGCTCCATGTATGCAGGCAAAAGTGCCAAAATATGAAAATCAGTAATCTTTCCGTAGACTTTTTCAAACTGATTCAAAGCATGTTTCAGGTAAAATTCTTCTGACCAAATATAATGCTTGCTTGTAATGGCTCCCGTTGTGCCACTACTCGAATAAAATTGATCAAAGATTTCAGATTCACCAGTAACGACCTGATGATCTTTAAAAAACCTAATGGGCAGAAATGGAATATTTTGAATTTGATCGATTTGAGAAGGATTGATTTTTCGAGCCTCTAAGTAAGCTTTATAAATCTTATTGTTTTCAGCTTGAAATTTAAAAAGCTCCAAAGCCTTTTCTTCAAAATTTTTTATTCTAGAATAAAGGATATCTTCAGAAAAACTTTTGAAATAATTCATCGTTTTATAATTTGTCTTGACAAAATTAAGCAATTTTACCTCAGAAGACTTTACCGAAATTTAATTGTCGCATGAATAGTGTTAAATATTTGCTTCACATTCTATTGTTCGCAACACTTGCTAGTGCTTGTATCAGCCCTCCTGACGATTTTCCTTCCGTTCCCGAGATAACGTTTGAAGATCTAAGATTTGTCAATACCTCAGGGGCCGACTCTCTTAAAGTGAAAATTGGTTTTAGAGATGCAGAAGGTGATTTAGGTTTAAATCCTACTGACATCAACGAGCCCTTCAATGCCTTAAATTTCAGACGAAATCCCGATGGATCGGTAATCACTTTTAGCAATAGACCCCCTGCTGCTCCTAATTACAACCCAATAGATTGGGCTATCAATCCATTGATTGGCAACACTGTAGTAAACGATACGGTTTGGGTCGAACAGAATCCAAATCATAATAATATATTCGTTAGATTTTTTATCAAAAGAAATGGTACGTTCACAGAATTCCGTTGGCAAGATCCACCTTTCTTCACCACATTTAATGGTAGATTCCCAAGGATTCTTAGCGCTAATCGAACTCAAGCTATTGAGGGATCTATTGAATATGCCATGCTTTCCTTTGGATGGCAGTCCATATTCAGAAATGATACCATTCGAATAGATGTAGAAATTCAAGATCGCGCTCTCAACAGGAGTAACACTGTTTCGAGTCCCGAATTAACATTGAGTCAAATTTCGGGAGGATGAAAAATTTAAAACAAGAATTCTAAGCCAATATATAGTTTAAACCACTATTTATTGGCTTTTTTCATTTTTTGGAAAGGTCTTTGATGATAATGTTTTATTACTAAACCAATATTTCATTTATTCAAAATTATTCACGTATGAAAAAATCAATATTTTTAACCGCATTACTAGTTTTGGTAGGGTTTTCTGTATCATTTGCCCAAGGCATAAATTTTGGACTTAAAGGAGGAGCCAATATTTCTAATTTTGAAGGAAGTTCACAAAACTTCAATTCAGAAAGTATCACGAGCTACCACGCAGGATTGTTCCTAGAATTTGGATTATCAGACAGGATATCAATTCAGCCAGAGTTATTGTATTCTACAGTTGGAGCTAATATGACTTTCGACGGAGCAGCTGAAGATTTCAGAAATGAATTAGGTTATATTTCAATCCCTCTATTAGCAAGGATTTACTTGATACCAAATAGATTAAGCTTGGACCTTGGTCCGCAGATCTCTTATTTGATGAATGAGTCTGAAAATGTGAACATTACCGAGTCAAACACATTCGATTTCGCAGTCACAGGAGGACTAACCTTACAAGTAATCGGTCCTTTGTTTATCCAAGGAAGATATAATCTTGGACTGACAGACGTCAAACCTGATGCAGAAGTAACGAATAGAGTACTTCAACTTTCAGCTGGTCTACGATTCTAATATTTGCATTCTGAAAAATTCAAAAGTTCCTTCGGGAACTTTTGGCGTTTAAAGCAAACCCATTTAAGTTAAGGAAATTATTTCTTAACAAATGAGGTTATATCAATTGAATAGTTTTTTTGAACATAAACCAATTTTATGAAAGCATCAGATCTTTTTGTCAAAGCATTAGAAAATGAAGGCGTAGAATATATTTTCGCCGTACCTGGAGAAGAGAATTTAGACCTTCTTCAATCACTTAAAAAATCATCTATCAAACTGATCCTGAATCGTCACGAGCAAGGCGCTGGATTTATGGCAGCTACTTACGGTAGACTTACTGGGAAACCTGGAGTCTGTATGGCAACCTTAGGCCCAGGAGCAACCAATCTAGTAACTCCAGCTGCTTACGCTCAACTCGGTGGAATGCCAATGATGATGATTACAGGACAGAAACCAATTAAAAAAAGTAAGCAGGCTAGATTTCAAATCATCGATGTGGTAGACATGATGAGACCTGTCACCAAATACACCAAACAAATCGTCAATAGCAATAACATCGCTTCCCAAGTAAGAGAGGCTTTTAGGATTGCTATTGAAGAAAAACCGGGAACTGTTCATCTAGAATTTCCAGAAGACATAGCTCAAGAGGATTGTGATGACACGATATTTGAGGTAACTGGACATATCATCCCCAATCCAGATGAACTAGCGATTGATAAAGCAGTAGAGATGATTCAATCTTCCAAAATGCCACTTTTATTGATCGGTGCCGGAGCAAATAGGAAAGTCACTTGTGATGCTTTGAAAAGGTTTGTAGATCACTCAGGTATCTACTTTTTCAATACACAGATGGGCAAAGGAGTCATAGACGAAAGACATCCAAAATATCTGGGGACAGCAGCCCTTTCAAGCAATGATTTTCTTCATGCAGCCATTGAAGCTGCTGATTTGATCGTCAATGTAGGGCATGATGTAATCGAAAAGCCACCATTTTTTATGAAACAAGGCGGAAAAAAAGTCATTCATGTGAATTTTTCTCCCGCAGAAGTTGACCCTGTCTATTTTCCTCAACTCAATGTGGTAGGCGATATCACAAGTGCAGTCAATAAGATTACTGCGCAACTCGAACCACAGGATCACTGGGATTTTAATTTCTTCAAAAAAGTAAAGGAAGAAGTTTCATCGCATCTGAGCAAATATTTTGAAGATGAGAGATTTCCGATGCTTCCTCAAAGATTAGTCAATCTCTTGAGAAATAAATTAGCCTCTGAAGATATCATCACATTAGATAATGGAGTCTATAAGCTTTGGTTTGCTCGAAATTACATTTGTCATCAACCAAACACTTTAATTCTTGACAATGCACTTGCCTCAATGGGAGCCGGTTTACCCTCTGCCATGATGGTAAAAATATTAAACCCAAATAAAAGAGTCGTTTCTGTTTGCGGAGATGGTGGTTTTATGATGAATTCACAAGAAATGGAGACTGCTGTAAGACTGAATCTTAATCTTACTGTAATCATTTTGAATGATTCGGCTTATGGCATGATCAAGTGGAAACAGGAGGACATGGGCTTTGACAATTTCGGTTTGGATTATAAAAACCCTGATTTTGTCAAATATGCAGAAAGCTATGGAGCTAACGGCTACAGACCTGAAAGTGATCAGGATTTTCAAAGAATCTTAGACCATTGTCTAAATTCAGATGGTGTTCATTTGATAGACCTTCCAGTGGATTATTCGCTGAATCATCCCATCCTTAATGTTATGTTAAAAGAAAAAGTAAACAACCTATGAGCAATACAACCACGCTAAAAGTATATAACCCATACAATCAAAAACTGATCAAAGAAATCCCTAAAATGGGCAAAAAAGAAGTGCTGAAAGCACTGGAAATTGCCTATGATCTTTTTCAGGATAGAAAAAATTGGATCCCTGCTTTCAAAAAAATTGAAATCTTGGAGAAAGTCCAGGAAATCATGAAAAGCAAAATTGAAGAACTTACAAAAACGGCAGCAGAAGAAGGTGGAAAACCGTACCAAGATTCTAAAGTGGAAGTTCTGCGTGCCATCAATGGAGTAAAATTAGCCGCTCAAGAAATTAGCCAACTTGCGGGAAAACAAATCCCAATGGGTTTGACTGAGGCTTCCATCAATAGAATTGCTTTTACGACACGAGAACCAATCGGAGTGGTAGCTTCCATATCTGCTTTTAATCATCCACTAAACTTGATCATTCATCAAACAGTAACCGCTTTTGCAGCAGGATGTCCAGTTATTGTGAAACCTGCATCTACTACTCCGCTTTCTTGCTTGGCCTTTATTGAAATTTTAAAAGAAGCCGGCGTTCCTGAAGGATGGGTACAATCGATTCTTACAGATAATGAATCCGCAGAAGCTTTAGTCACAGACAAACGAGTGAATTTTCTTTCCTTTATCGGATCGGCCAAAGTTGGGTGGTATCTGAAATCAAAAGTAGCAGATGGTACCCGTGTGGCGATGGAACATGGTGGAGCGGCACCTGTAATTGTAGAAAAAGATGCAGTTTTAGAAGATATGATTCCTGCACTGACAAAGGGAGGATTCTATCATGCAGGACAAGTTTGTGTTTCTGTACAGAAAGTTTTTGTTCATGAAGACATTGCCAGAGATGTGGCTGAGAAAATTGCTACAGAGGCCAAAAAATTAGTTGTTGGTGATCCTTTGGACAAAAATACAGAAGTTGGTCCATTGATTTTACCTAAAGAAGTTGATCGAATTGAAAAATGGGTGAATGAAGCCAAAGAAAGTGGTGCTGAAGTCCTTTGTGGTGGAAAAAGAATATCCGACACCTGTTTCGAACCAACCGTCTTATGGAATCCTTCGCAAGATGTTTCAGTATCCAAGGAAGAGATTTTTGGTCCCGTGGTTTGTATTTATCCTTACAGCGATAGAGAAAAAGCGATCGAGCTTGCAAACGCACTCCCCTATCATTTCCAAGCGGCAGTCTTTACGCAAGAATTGGAAATAGCTCTAGACACCGTTCAAAAACTCAATGCAACAGCAGTCATGGTCAATGACCACACGGCATTCCGAGTAGATTGGATGCCATTCGGCGGTAGAGATGCTTCAGGTGAAGGCATGGGAGGAATCCCCTACTCTATGCACGAAATGACAAGAGAAAAATTGATGGTGATTAAAAGTAAATTATTATAATATGACAAATATCAAACATGAAAAATCTGAGAATAAAGGTCAGTTCACACTCATCATTGAAAATAAGGAAATCGGATTGATGACTTATTCATTATCAGGTAATCAAAAGATGATTATAGAACATACTGAGGTTAGTCCTGATTATAAAGGAGAAGGCCTTGGAGAAAAATTGGTTTATGAAGCAGTAGATTATGCAAGAAAGGAAAAGCTCAAAATCTCTCCTCACTGTGGCTTTGCAAAGCGCATTTTTACAAAAAATGAGGAAATTCAAGACGTTATAACTTAAATTACACATATGAAGGAATATTCAAATGGAGAAGTCACAATAACATGGGAACCTGAGAAATGTGTTCATTCAGGTGTCTGCGTCAAGGGACTTGGCAAGGTTTTCCAACCTAAAGAAAAGCCATGGATAAAAATCGATGCTGCCTCAAGTGATGTGCTTGTAGAACAAGTGAAAAAATGTCCGACTGGTGCACTAGGTTATTATTCGGATGATGATTCAAAGAAAATTGAAACAGATTCACAAGAGCAAATTGTTGAAATTATACCAAACGGCCCTTTGATGGTATATGGAAATATTGAAGTGAAATTTGCAGATGGCCGTAAAGAACAAATAAGCAAATCTTCTGCATTCTGCAGATGTGGGTCTTCCCAGAAAAAGCCATTTTGTGATGGTACACATAAAAAGATTAGCTTTGAAGGCTAAATGAAAAGAATTCTTCCTCTAATTGTCATTTCTCAATTTTTGAGCACTTCCTTATGGTTTGCTGGGAATGCCGTAATTCCAGAATTGGCTCTTGCACTTGACCTCCCTAAGGAGTATCTAGGACACCTGACCAGTGCTGTTCAATTTGGATTTATTACAGGTACATTGATTTTTGCAATCCTTACCATTGCTGATAAGTTTTCGCCGTCAAAAGTGTTTTTCTTTTCCTCTCTGATTGCTGCCTTACTTAATCTAGCGATTGTATTTGAAGGAATTTCGAGTTTTCAAATTCTTTTAGTGCGATTTGGATTGGGATTTTTTCTAGCTGGAATTTATCCTGTTGGAATGAAAATAGCCGCAGATTATTTTGATAAAGGACTAGGGAAATCCTTAGGTTTTCTAGTTGGTGCATTGGTTTTGGGGACAGCTTTCCCTCATTTAGTCAGGAGCTTAACAGATCAGCTACCCTGGGAATTTGCCATTTACTCTACCAGTACTCTGGCTGTTTTAGGTGGATTGCTGATTCTTGTTCTTGTGCCTGACGGTCCATACAGAAAAGCCAGTCCATCTTTCAATCCCTCTGCGTTTTTCAAGGTTTTTCAAATCCAAAAATTCAGATCAGCAGCTTTTGGATATTTTGGTCATATGTGGGAATTGTATGCCTTTTGGGCCTTTATCCCTATCATCTTGATCAATTTCCAAACACTTAATAATTTAGAAATTAACGTTTCATTTTGGTCATTCTTGATCATTGCTGTAGGAGGAATATCATGTGCTCTGGGTGGATTGATTTCACAAAGAATCTCCCCAAAAACCATAGCTACTGTAGCTTTGTCTATTTCTGGGATTTGCTGTTTACTTTCTCCCCTTCTGATCATTCAGCATTCTTTCCCTATTCTTATTCTTTTCCTTCTGATTTGGGGATTGGCCGTCACAGCTGATTCTCCAATGTTTTCTACCCTTGTAGCACAAAATGCACCATCGGATTCAAAAGGAACTTCACTTACCATTGTCAATTGCATCGGGTTTGGTATCACCATCATCAGCATTCAGCTACTCAATTTGATGATGAATCATATTCCAAATTCTTATTTATTTCTAATATTGGCACTAGGACCTATATTTGGATTGATGGCAATGTACATTTCAAGAAAACCCAAAACCATAAACTATGCAAAAGGATAAAACGTGGGTAAAAGAGCTACAACTGCTCAACGAGATCATTCAAAAAACTCCATTGAAACACTCTATTAAATGGGGAATTGATGTCTATACTTTTGCAGGACATAATGTGATCGGAATCTGTGGCTTCAAAAACTATTTTGGAATATGGTTTTATAATGGAGTTTTTCTCAAAGACCCAAAAAATGTCTTTATCAATGCACAAGAAGGAAAAACAAAAGCACTAAGGCAATGGCGACTTAATTCTATAGAAGAAATCGATGAATTAACATTGATTGCCTACATAGAGGAGGCGATTGAAAATGAAAAACAAGGAAAAAGGTGGGTTGCAGAAAAGATCGATAATGTTGTTGTAGCAGGGACTTTAGCAGATGCGTTATCAGAAAATCATGATCTCGAAACAGCTTTCAATAAACTAAGCCTCTCCAAACAAAAGGAGTATGTTGATTACATCAGCGAAGCCAAACGAGAAGCAACTCAAATCACTAGACTCGATAAAATTAAACCCTTGATTATCGCAGGAAAAGGACTTAATGATCAATATAAAAAGTAACATGCCTTTCCTTTATTGTTTCAGTAAGGGAAATAATCGGAATTATACGGAGAATTGTCAATGATCAACTGCTGAAAGAATTGAAATGAATATATTATTGTAAGTGGCTACTGGAAAGGAAAGATATTTAAAGTAAAAACTATTAAACATACTCACTTGTTAAGCCTTTCATGAAACCTAAATACCTTTTTGCACTTTTAGTCCCTGCTATTATGATTTACATGATAGTAAAACCAGTAGATCAACTTGAAATGAACTTTACTTCCAATTCCTCTTTGAAAACCACATCCCCAAGTCCAAACTGGAAAGGGACCCCAATAGATTCAAAAGGTAGATTTTCAAATTTATATCATCCATTCGAAGCTTCTATCAAAGATTTATTGAAATGGAAATTGAGCAAAAATCCTCAGAAAGAAGAAAAGAACGATGATACTAGGATTTTACCAAGCTCCAAGGAAAAATTTGACTTTAACACAAAGGAAGATTACATCATTTGGTTGGGACATGCAAGCTATTTGATTCAAATCGAAGGTCTTACATTTATTACAGACCCCATGTTGATGGACAATCTTTTCTTAAAAAGACGAAGTGAATTACCTTTTCCTTTGGAAGATTTCCCTAAAATTAATTATCTCCTCTTGTCGCATAATCACCGTGATCATTGTGATGAATCCAGTCTAAAATGGCTGATCGAACAAAATCCACAAGTGAAAATCTTGACAGGATTAGGAATGGAAGAAGTAATCTCCTCTTGGATTGATAATCAAGAAATACAAGAAGCTGGTTGGTATCAATCCTATAATCTCCCTATTGAGGAATTAGAAATTCATTTTGTCCCTAGCAGACATTGGTCAAAGAGATGGTTGAACGATGATAACAAAAGTCTTTGGGGTGGATTTTATCTCAAATCAGGAGAAAAGTCCATCTATTTCATGAGTGATAGTGGTCAAGGACAACATTTTGAAGACATCAAAAATACGCTCGGAAATCCTCAATATTGCATCTTGGGAATAGGAGCCTACAAACCTGAATGGTTTATGTACCAATCTCACATCAGCCCGCTTGATGCTATAGATGCATTTAATTCTATGGGAGGAGAATATTTTATTCCCATGCATTACGGGACTTTTGACTTGTCTGACGAACCCGCCTTAGAACCTTGGGATGTGGTCAGTTCCAATCAAAACAAACTAAATGGTCAACTTATCGAGCCTATTTTAGGTCTAAATCTAATGCAAAAGTAAATTACATCATAAACCCATTCTCAACAGGGTAAGCACCAGGAATATCTGTATCATCTAGCATTTCTCTGAGATCGATTTCAACTGCTCTAGCAATTGAAGATATAGGAACATCATTGTATGCTGCTTCAAAAGGATTTTCTGAGTAATCACCGATTTTGTCCATCAAGAAGAAAATCCAAATTATTAATCCAGAAAAAGGAATCGTCAACCAAACATGTAACGCGGTCGATTGATCAAAAATATTCAACAAACCGAATGGAATTAGCGCACAAAAAACATAATTCATCCAGAGTGCTGTAGATGCATATTGCCGAGGAAGAGGGAAATTTTTGATCCGTTCACACATTCCTTGATCATCATAGAGCTTACTTATAATTTGATGGAGCCAAACTTGCTTATAGTCAGAAATAAGTCCATCATTCTTCAATCTTTCTATTTCTTCACTTTGCCTTTTGAGGATTTGAGATGGAATATTTCCCTTTGATTGAAAATAAACAAACTCCTCGTCACTGAGGTATTTCTTCACTTCAGCTGTTAAACCTGCCGCAAATTCGCCACAAAAAGACGGTGCGAAAACCAGTTTTTCAGGATCTTCATCGTGTTCCCAAGATTTTTTAATTCTCAAAACATGCTTTAAAGCCAGCATCCAAGCAATGTGCCTATAAACTATTTCTTTTTTTAATACTTGATGCTTTTGACCCTCTTTAGAATCAATCATGGTTAGGATGGCAGTAGCAAACTTCCTACTATCGTTGACGATCGCTCCCCAGATTTTTCGAGCTTCCCATGTACGGTCATAGGAGCTGTTATTTTTGAAACCCAGATAAAATGCAACTGCTATACCGATGACGCTAATCGGTTCCCACGGTAGGGTAAACGGAATGGCTGTAAGTTCATAAATAGCAATAATAATTGCAGAATAAAGTAAGCCGTAGAAAAGTGGTTTCTTGGACCACCTCACAGTCATCCAAAGACTATAATATCTTTTTACATACATGTCAAAAATCTTTAAATCAGATTTTCAATTTAATGAAATTCTGGAATAACCTATTCACAAGCGTTCTAAATTTATTTATCTTATCTTTGTGACACTTTGTAAGAAGAACGGCAAGTTGTAAGCCGCTTTTAAATAATATTTCCGCTGACGCAGATCATACAACATCTCCTACAGCCACAATTTCACACAGCCTCATGGCATTCGAAAATTTAGATTTAATTGAACCTATCCTAAAGGCGCTCGCCAATGAAGGATACACCACACCCACACCTATTCAGCAAAAAGCAATTCCTTTGGTCTTGGAAAAAAGAGACCTTCTAGGTTGCGCGCAAACAGGTACAGGGAAAACAGCCGCATTTTCAATTCCTATCATTCAGCTTCTTGCTTTGCAAAAACAGAGAAGACCGGGAATTAAGGCGCTAATACTTACACCTACCAGAGAGCTTGCTATTCAAATAGATGAGAGTATCGCAGCTTATGGGAAATTCACAGATATCAAACATACTGTGATTTTTGGAGGAGTTTCTCAACTTCACCAAACCAATGCCCTCAAAAGAGGAATCGATATTCTTGTCGCTACTCCAGGCAGGCTATTGGATTTGATCAATCAGAAATTCATTGATTTGAAACAACTTCAATTCTTTGTCCTTGATGAAGCTGATAGAATGTTGGATATGGGATTTATCCATGATGTACGGAAAATCATCGCTTTGCTTCCAGCAAAAAGACAAACGCTCTTTTTCTCAGCAACTATGCCACCTGAAATCCAGAAACTGGCAGATGTTCTCTTGAAAAACCCATCGAAAGTGGAGGTGACACCACCTTCTTCTACGGTTGACAAAATCGATCAGAGACTCTACTATACCAATAAAAGCGACAAGCCAAAACTACTTCAGCATTTACTTGATGCATATAGAATCAGAACAGCTTTAGTCTTTACCAGAACAAAACATGGTGCAGATAAAGTTGTGAAATTCTTAGCCAAAGATGGTGTAAGAGCAGCTGCAATCCATGGAAATAAAAGTCAAAATGCACGTCAAAATGCGTTGAAAGACTTCAAAGCTGGAAAATTGCAGGTTTTGGTAGCTACTGACATTGCAGCAAGAGGAATTGATATAGATGAATTGGCTCACGTAATCAATTATGATTTGCCAAACGTCTCTGAAACTTATGTGCACAGAATCGGTAGAACTGGTAGAGCAGGAAACACTGGGATTGCCATCTCCATCTGTGATGAAGAGCAAAGAAAGGAATTGAAAGATATTGAGAAATTGATTGGTAAAGATATCCCGGTGGTCACTGACCAACCTTATCCTTCCAAAATGCCTGCAGGAGGAAGTTTGTTGCAAAAAGTAAAGGCTAAAACTCAAGGCAGAAAGCCACACAGCAAGCCACATCATAAAGGAAGAAACTAACATAAAAAAAGCCGTCAGAAATTATCTGACGGCTTTTTTTATGTTGAAAATTTTATTTTTATCTAAAATTATAATCCACTCCAGATACCTGCGTGAGTAATGTAGCAGGAGCATCCAATGCCTTTGCTGCACCCCTTGGTGTCGGTGTGACTGGTGAATTATTCTCTAAATAGCTCAGCATAACTTGGTGTAAAGTCAAGTCTTTGTTCACAACATCTTTGACATTGTTCATTCGACAAACAACATCAGCTGGATCTCCATCTCTTTCACAAGCGCTTATTGAGTAGAGTTTGTCTAAGTCAAGAGGCTGCCCTGCTACTTTTACAGATTTAACCCTCTCTCCTTCATTTCCAAAAGCATTGAATTCCACTTCCATTCCTTTGAATTTGATCACCCATCCACCAAAACGCTTGGAAGCGTCTTCTGCAAAAACATTGTTGAGCTCTTTTTCCAACCAATTCATCAGCTGAAGTCCTGTAACCTTCCCTGTTCTCACTATACTATCTACAGGCAACATGTCATAAACATTTCCTCTCGTGATTGGGATATTTCCTGTTTGGTCAGGTGTGGCATTTGGTGGACAAAATCTAAAGCCATTCGATAAGACAATATCTATATCAGGCATGTTCCATTCCAAAGCATCCAAAACCATCTGATCAATCGGGTTTTCTATCACAAAGTACCTGTAAAGCGGAATTGTACTATACCCAATTACCGTCTCAATATCAGCCTTAAAAGGAGCTTCAACGGTCTCTATAATTTTTTCAATTTTCTCAGAAGCTTTAATTTCATCTGATAACACATCCATCAATTCATAGGAATCAGCCACAACTTTCCCTTTTTCAAAAGTCAATTCAAGTTTGCCTAAGAAAGAGCCAAATGCTCCTGGCTGAACCACTTTTGCATATTTTCCTTGAATTGGTTTTCTTACTCTCTCATGTGTATCAGCTCCCAAAATATAATCCACACCTTCTGCTGCAGGATTGTTAGCTAAAGCGATTTCTTGAGAAAGTCCTATATGTGAAACGATGGCTACAAAAGCACATTTTTCCTGATTTTTCAACACATCTACATAATGTGCTACATTGTCTTCGGGTTTGGTAAAAATAATTCCTTCACTGTAATTTGGAGATTGTCTGTTGGGAACAAGGTGATCATTGTAGCCCAAGAAACCAATTTTCACACCATTCACTCTCCAAATATAGTAAGGCGGAAAAATCAGTTCTCCTTTTTGGCCATTTCCAAGATCATGATACATATTGGCACATACCTTTGGAGCATTCAAGGAACCCATTAAATCCTGCATGGCCTTTTTATAATAGACTACTTCCCAGTTGCCCGGTAGATAGAGATCATAGCTCATGCCATTCAGAATTGGAACCATTGCTTGACCTTCCGTTTTTACAGAAAGCATAGAGCCCTGAAACATATCTCCTGTATCTATCAGAAAAGAGTTTTCAGCTTTTACTCTTTCTTGCTGAATAAAAGTATGAAGGTTTGCATATCCACCTGCTTTTTTGAAAATAGACTCTCCGTTTTCCCAGTATAGTTCATCATGCGGATGAATCTGACAATGGACGTCAGTTGTTTGAAATATGGTCAGTTTAAAGTTTTCTTTGATGGTATCGTCAAGTTCAGCAGTTTGATTTTTAGAATCACTTGCACAGCCGGGTGCGAGGGAAATCAAACCTGTTCCAGCACTCAAAGCGCCGAGCTTTGCAATAAAACTTCTTCTAGATTTTTTCATGTTTGGGTATTAGCGGTTATTTCAAGCTACTCGTTAGTTGTAAGGTAGTTTGAATATTCAATAAGTCACAAAGCAAAAATGTAAAAATCCTGAAAGCAATGAAGTGATAATTGTTACAAATAGAGAAATAAAAAAAATTCTCAATCTATATCAACTTATCTTGGATGTAACAAACATCACCAAACCTAATCTCAATAGTTATGACTTTTGTGGAGTGAAAACAGAAAATGGTGTGACCTATCCTGATTTTTGCTAACTTCAAACAGCAATTAGATTATGAATAATACGATTTCCAATAAATTGAAAAGCTACCTTCCTATTTTAGAGTGGTTGCCCAATTATAAAAAAACAGATCTGCAGGGTGACCTTTCAGCGGGTCTGACTGTAGGTATCATGTTGATTCCTCAGGGAATGGCTTATGCCATGCTTGCAGGTTTGGAACCCATACATGGATTGTATGCAGTGACAGTTCCGCTTCTACTCTATGCAATTTTCGGAACTTCAAGGCAACTCGCAGTTGGCCCTGTGGCGATGGTATCACTTTTGACAGCATCGGGTATAGCGAGTTTGAATGCTGGATCTCCCGAACAATATTTGATTTATGCACTAACACTCGCCTTTTTGGTTGGCTTGATTCAATTTGGAATGGGAGCACTCAAACTTGGTTTTGTAGTCAACTTCCTCTCCCACCCCGTAATCAGTGGCTTTACTTCCGCTGCTGCTATCATTATTGGTCTGAGTCAGATCAAGCACCTTTTCAGAATCAACCTGCCTAATTCTGAGCATATTCAAGAAATGGCTGTAGCCATATTCCAAAATATTGAAGACATCCACTGGATCACTTTTGGAATTGGCGTAATTGGTATCATCATCATCAAGTACGGTAAGAAAATCCATAAAAGTTTTCCTGCTCCTCTGGTTGCCGTAGTTGTTGGAATTGCTTTAGTAGCAGGTTTTGACCTAACACAATATGGCGTCAAAATCGTAGGTGATGTACCAAGTGGATTACCAACATTTTCTTCTCCATCATTTGACATGCAATCTTGGAAAACACTCTTCCCTATTGCATTGACGATTTCATTGGTTGGATTTGCAGAGAGTTTTGCAGTGGCCAAGACGATTCAAGCCAAACATAAAAATTATAGATTAAACGCCAATCAGGAATTAATCGCTTTGGGAATGGCCAACTTTGGATCTGCCTTCTTTAAAGGTTATCCAGTAACAGGTGGATTTTCTAGAACAGCTGTAAATAACGATGCAGGTGCTAAGACAACATTATCATCAATTGTCAGTGCAGTATTGATTGTCTTGACACTTTTATTCTTTACAGGTCTATTCTACAATTTACCAAGTGCAATCCTAGCTGCGGTGGTATTGGTAGCTGTATCAGGATTGATTGATTTCAAAGAACCTGTTCACTTGTGGCACAAAGATAAGTTTGACTTCACCATGCTTGTGGCGACATTTATCATAACACTGACTTTGGGCATTGAGACAGGAATTATTTCTGGGATGGTTTTATCACTTTTAGTAGTGATCTACAAAGCCTCAAGACCTCACATGGCACAGTTAGGAAGAGTTCCAGGCTCCAATATCTATCGAAATATTGATAGGTTTACCGATTTGGATGTTAAGGAAAATCTCTTGATGGTCAGAATCGATGGCCCAATCTATTTTGCCAATGTAGAGTTTATCAAAGACAAACTAGACAAATGGATTCAAGAGCGCAATGATCAGGTGAAAATGATCGTGTTCAACATGGAATCTGTCACCAATATCGACAGTACGGGCGCTCACGAACTCAATGAATGGATCAATGCTTGGAGAAAATCGGATATAGATATTTGTATGACAAGCATCAAAGGCCCAGTAAGAGATGTGCTCAACAGGTGGGCAATTTTAGAGGCTGTGGGTGCAGACCACGTATTTGTGGATGACAATTCAGCAGTCTCTTCATTTGACCATACGATGGATTCAGAGACATTG
This sequence comes from Belliella aquatica, assembly GCF_014637795.1. GTDB lineage: Bacteria > Bacteroidota > Bacteroidia > Cytophagales > Cyclobacteriaceae > Belliella > Belliella aquatica. The sequence goes on from NZ_BMFD01000005.1 coordinate 185,809, forward strand.
GAAAAATATACTCCTTACGCTATCCAATCTAACTTGAAGAAATAATGTGTCAGTTTAATGTCGATCGATACCTCTCCAAAAATCAAAATTGGGCAAAGGAAGTTTTGGCAAAAAATCCAGAATTTTTCAAAGAATTAAAAGTAGGTCAAAATCCAAAAGCACTGCTGCTTGGCTGTTCAGATAGTCGGGTAAGTCCCTCTCAGGTCTTTGGGACAGAATTGGGCGAGTTTTTTATTCACAGAAATATCGCTAATGTCGTCTCCCATACAGACCTCAATTTCCTATCTGTCATGCAATATGCGGTGGAGGTTTTAGGAGTGAGAGACATTATCGTCTATGGTCATTATGGCTGTGGCGGCATTAAAGCAGCTTATGAAAATAAAGCAAACGGACTTATCGATAATTGGCTCGCCAACATCAAGGATGTGATCAGGCATTATAAAAAAGACTTGGAGGCTATAGAAGATGAAAATGAAAGGCTAAATAGATTGGTGGAATTGAATGTCCTAGAGCAGATTGAAAATATCAAGCAAACATCTGTCTACAAAAAAGCAATTTCAAATGACATTGAACTTAATTTACATGCTTGGGTATTTGATTTTTCTACTGGCTTGGTGAGGAATTTGAAGGAAGAAGTGGTGGTTTGAACTGGACAATATTCAACATTACTTAAATAATTTGAATGCATTTTCAAGTACCTGAAAATTAGAAGTGAGATATTTTGACCTTTATAGCAATTATATCGCTCGTCCCGATGGTACTTTAGGGTGGTAGTGAGACTTTTTGTCTATAGGTTTATCTAAGTTTGATAATATATGCGAGAAAACTTACATAGTCGTGTTAGTCAATGTGAGAATACTTAAATGTCTCAAAGAACAAATAGTTTTCATCTTCTTTGTACAAATCTTTCCTGAAAATATTTATACCTTCTTCGGTAATGAAAATATTTACACAATCATAAATTTTTCCATCAAACTTAAACTCTCCTAATCGATTAAGTTCATTATCTGAGATAATTATAGAAAAATCAGGAATTTTGTTTCCCTCTTGTACTTGAAATAATGAAGGTCTAATGTAGGCTATCCTGACAACATATTGTTTAAAAGAATCTATTAGCAATCCCGCAAAGTCTGAAGTTGATAATGAATAATCACCTTCTTCCACATATCTTTTTTTCTCGTAGTATTTCATATCTAAGTTAAGAGGAGGTATTTCATTGAAATATTTACTTCCCATTTGAATAACATTAAAATCTTGAAAATTCTCCAAATTATAGATATGAAGGTTAAAATCTACTGGATAATTGATAATTAATTTATCGTTTATTATCCCAATAGCGGGATCATATTTAAATCGACTTGCCCAGTACGCATTGCTATAGATCTCAGGGTATAGTGTTTTAAAGGAAACTTTAGAACTTTGAATATCGACTTGCACTGTTGAGGGATAATCATTATAATTTTTTAACCTACCATTAGTTCCAGCAGCTAAGTATACTTTACCATTCGCATATTGGATTGGTCTAAGAGTACTCGGAAATGGCACTGGCAAATTATTAGGATCTTTGTAATCTGAAATGGGAATTTTCTTTAGCAATTGCGCATTGCTATTTAATAAGAACAAATACCCCAAATTCATATTGTAAATAATAATTGAGTCACTATTTATTATTGCATGAGAAGATACTTCGCCTAAAAAACTAATTCCATTCGGACCTTCCTCTTCAAAATGGAGTTTATCAATCAATTCTTCGTTTTTATAATTAAATATGTAAAGTTCATTGTAAATTGAATTTAAAAAACTCAATTCTCCATTTTTATAAAAGGTAGAATTTATAAAGCTTGAAAGTCTTCCGTCAGTGGGAAATTTTTTTATTCCTATTGACTCAAATTGGATTTTATCTAATAAGCTAGAATCATCAACCTTATTTTCAAAATCTTTTGAACAAGAACAAACTAACAAGATTAAAAATGATAAAAATGTATAAAGTAGATTTTTCATGGAAATTACAAAGCAATTAAAATAAGGACATTCTCTGTCCTTATTAATGTTGATCGAGTTTCAATAATTTACATTAATTAAACTGGAAGAATGCAATCAATACAAATTGTTTTATTGCAACCAGGACCATCAAGGTTCATTTTTATACACATATCACCGTTTCCAGATGATAATAATATACAAGTACCTACATTTTGGGAAGCATCAGAGGAAACTGTGCATTCAAAGGTACTTCCACTTGAAGTAAACGAAAGCCCAAAAGCTAAAAACACACCTAAAATTAATTTTTTGTTAACATTTTTTTTTAGTTGATTTGAAATAAGATTTAAATGACTCTAAAAGTATGACTACTAATAAAGGTACTTTAAAGAAAGAAAGAAAGAAAGAAGCAAATTTTTAGTTTAAAATATTTTAAAGAACTTTAAGTGTTTTTTTAAGATAAAAACAGGTTATTTACATATATAAACTGTTTATAATATTATTATGTTTGTCTATACTCAATAATCTTAGTTAAAAAAATTTGGATGGGTTTTTAAATACCTGAAAATTAGAATTGAGATATTTTGACCTTTATAGCAATTTTATCTTTCGTCCCATGGGACTTTAGGGTGGTAGCGAGACTTTTTGTCGGTAGGTTGAAACCTACCGTTAATAGATCGCTCGTACCTCTCGGACTTTTTGGAGCTATGTTAGGATTAAGTCATCCTTTGCGGCTCTCCGCGATCCTCAGCGGCTTGAAAAAATGCAGAGGACATGATACGATTCAAATGTATTCCTATTTGTAATTCTTTCTTTGCGTCTCTTTGCACCTCTGATCCCTTTGCGAGAAACCTTTATCCAACCAACTCCTCAAAATCATCCCTAATATAAATCACATTCCTGCCCAACTCTATCCATTTTTTCTTTTCCAATTGCTTCAGCAATCTAGAGATCACTTCCCGGGAAGTTCCCAGTTCGTTGGCGATTTCTTGATGGGTGGTGTGTAACTCATTGGATTTGTACTGCTTCATCTTGGTCACAATGTAGCGCATCAATCGCTCATCCATTCGCTTGAATGCTACTGCATCTAATGCGATAAGCAATTCTTGAAATCTATTCTGATAGGTGCTCGCTACAAAATCTTTCCATTGCTTATATTTATCTGTCCACTGTTCATGCAGTTGGATTGGAATCCCTAAAATAACAGTATTTTCCTCCGCAACTGCCTTGATTTCGGATGGTTTGGAAGTAGTACAGCAAGTGAGCGATAAAGCACATGTTTCTCCTGGCTCCAAATAATAAAGAAAAAGCTCCCTGCCATCTTCATCCATTCGCATAATCTTAATCGCACCTTCTAAAACGATGGGCACCATTTTGACAAACTGACCTGGCTCGGTGATCACTTTACCGTAATCAAATTTGTGAACATTCCCCAGATTGATCATTGCTGAAAGGAGATTCGGGTCAGTTATATTTGGTAATATCTGCTTTAGATATGTTAATTCCATCTTTACTTATTTTATATGATGATTATCCAAAATAGCACCGTCGAGAAAATTTCTCTTATACTGATAGGGATAATCGTTATTTACGTCAGGGCGCACAAGGGCTATTAGTAGATTTTTATCAGTACATCAATTGATTTAAACACGTCATTTTGTTTGCCTACTGATAAGAAAACGGATATGCATCATGCTTTTTACTAAATCAATGGGCCATTTGTCTATTCAATGATTAACAATTAAATAAACAACTAAAGATAAATCAATTTAGTGATAAATGTCACAAAAGAAAAAGGGTTGGATAAAATACCCAACCCTTTGTTAAAATAGTAAACCAACCACACACTCAAGTCGTGAAGCCTCCGTCGATCACATAAGTCGCACCAGTGACAAATTTACTTTGATCAGAGGCAAGAAATGTGACCAAGTCAGCTATATCTTGATTGACTGCGTATCTTCCAAGTGGAATCATCTGCTCGAAACCTTTTTTGACTTCCGCACCTGCTCCAGGGGCAAAACCTTCCTCGAGAGAGCGCATCATCCTGTTGTCTACAGGGGAAGGATGAACAGAATTCACTCTTATTTTTAAAGGCGCACCTTCTAGCGCAGCCACTTTCATTGCTCCAATAGTGGCATGCTTACTTGTCGTATAAGCCATCATTTGGGCTGTACCTCGTAGACCAGCAACAGAGGAAGTAATAATTACCGATCCCCCATTTTTCATCAACGGGAATGCATATTTCATTCCAAGCCACACACCTTTTACATTAACTGCGAGAACTTTGTCAAACACTTCTTCAGGATAATCGGTAAGTGGTTTTACTACTCCTTCTATTCCTGCATTGAGAAAGAGAATATCTATTTTTCCCATCATCTCAATTGCCTTTTTGGTATAAGCCGCTACTTGATCGGCTTTACTTACATCAGCAGCATAGGTGTAAACCAACTCAGATTTTAAAGTTTTTTGAGCTTCCTTCAAGTCTTCCTCACGAAGATCTACCAAGAATACACCTGCCGCTCCCAAATCTAAGAATGTCTTGGCTGTAGCCAATCCAATTCCTCCACTCCCACCGGTGATAATTGCTGTTTTTCCTTTTAAAGTCATGATCTTGTTATTTTGCTGTAATTCAAAGATACAAAATCAAATATTGATTTAAACAGAATATAATCAGCTCTTTAGCTGACTTATGTCATGATTTAAAAAAGAGAAATTAGCGAATTTTGAGGTGTTGAAACAAAAATAACCCTAGCCATGAAAAGAATCATCGTTCCAATAGACTTCTCGAGTTACTCTGAGAATGCTTTCCTCAGCGCTATGAAGATTGCTTCAAAAGGCAATAGCAGCATCACCTGTGTCAATGTGGTCGCTTCTACACTAAATTGGTCCAAGCTTACAGATAAAGAAAAGATGAAAAATCAAGATATTCTAGATCTAGAAGCTGAGAGTAAGGATAAACTTAAGGCTTTTATTCTCGACCACAAATCCCCTGGTGTTCCAGTTGAAGGTGTAGTAGAGGTAGGTATTCCCAATGATGAAATCATTCATCTCGCTGAAAAACAAGCAGCTGACCTGATTGTCATTGGTGCATATGGTAAAGGACATATTGAAGGAAAATTTATTGGGTCTACTCTCCAAAAAGTGATGAGAAACGCACAATGTCCTGTCTTAGCTGTCAAAAAGCTACTCAATGGAAATGATTTGCGGAAAATGGCTTTTGCCTCACTTTTTAACGAAGAGTCAAAACCTGCTTTTACCAGAATGAAGCCATTGATCAAGCAGCTAAGATGCGCAGTACACTTTCTTTTTGTAAATACTCCTGAGAAATTTAGTACTTCTATGGAATCTGAGCACAAAATGCAAAAATATGCCATCGGACAGGAAGAGTTAATTATACATAAACATATATATAATCATCATGAAGCAGAAAATGGCATCGTAGAATTCGCTACTAGAAACAACATCGGCTTCATCGCCATGGCTTCCAATAAAAGAAAATCTGCCAACACCTATATGATAGGCGCAACCGAAACAGTACTGTTCAAGTCAGACATTCCTGTATTGAGTGTGAAATTTGAATAAAAAAATTGCAAAACCACCCTTTTTAACCTAAAGCAGGAGCTCAAAAGCTTCTGCTTTTTTTGATAACCCAATGATACCTGTGATTGAGCACACGATCAAAGATTTCTATTGCACTATATTTCTATCTCATTTCTTCAATATTTCCATCATATTTCTACAATATATCAACAGTATTACTGCTTTATTTCTATCGTATTTTTCTCCTATTTCTACATTATTTCATATGTATTTCCAATTCCCCACCAAGTAATATAACATCATACTAATTCTCCCTAACTTTCTGATCGATCACCACTTTCTCCATAAACCTCCAATGGATTAGTGAGCTACCTAAGTTATCTAAGCTAGAAACTACTTGTTTGATCACATTGGTAAGCGTAGAAATAGCCACTTCAGGTTGTCGTTTGCGCACTTTTTGATATAATTCAGCAATCGTATTCTGATATACCTCATCATGTTGACCGATCCAATCTGGCCTCACTAAGTCTTCTTGATGATCAATAAAAGCCTTCATTTTATTCAATTGTTCGAAGGTGAAGGACCTTAAAAATTCGAGCAATTCCTGAACTTGATTATCTTCTGACTCTTGCATCTCTTTGATATTGTGCATGACGTCTTTGATATCCTTGGCAGCATAGACCATCGTCCTCAAAGCAAGCATCAAAGAGGTAGCTTTTTGTGCAGAAGTTTGATCCAAATTAACCACTTGAAGCGTGATATGATAAGCAGTCAGTTCATCTTCCAATTGTTTGATTCTTTTGTACTGAAAAAGCAAATCGTACGGCTGCTGTACCAACTTTCTCCAAATCGAAATATCTCTTTTATTACCTAGCGCATCTCCTTCCCAAATCTTAAAAATAAAGTCCGCTGTGAGCTCAAAAGCCAAATGAATATCTTTTTCTAAAGCAGCGACTGCGGCCTCAGGAACATCTGGCTTTACTTTTCCAATATATGTAGCAATACCTGTTTGTTGCTCTTCACCAAACCTATGTTTTAGCCAGCCTTCAAGTTTATTGATAAAAGGATAAAAAACCACGATACCAATTAGATTAATTAAGGTATTTAATAAAACCAACTCCATTAATGGGTCATGTATGGAAAAAACAGTCATAGTCAGATCAATCAGAGGCCTGATAAATGCAAAAACCAACAGGCCAGTAATCATATTGAAAAGAAAGTGAGCAAGTGCCAGACGTTTTTTGTCTGCCGGTCCATTTAATGATCCAATCCCTACAGTCACAGTCGTACCAATATTAGCTCCTATGATTAAGACTGCACCTTCGACCAATCCAATCACTCGCGCACTCATAGCAGAGAGGATAATCACAACCATTGCCGAACTTGACTGAATCAAAGCAGTCACTACTAGCCCAATAACCAAATAAATCCAAAGTCCATATTTATCAAACTGGCTTAAATCAATCTGATCGGCAACTGCTTCAATGGCTGACTTCATAAAATCAAGCCCAAGAAATAAAAGACCAAAACCAACGGTAAACGCTCCTAGATTTTTGAGCATGGGACGGCTAGAGAAAAAGATAAACATCAAACTCCCAATCCCTAAAAAGGGCATGGAAAAAGCTGCTACACTAAACTTAAACCCGAGAGTTGCGACGATCCAAGCGGTGACTGTAGTACCAAGATTGGCTCCTAAAATTACTCCAATGGCATTCTTGAGATTGATTACTCCTGCTCCTAAAAAGGCTAGTACCATCAATGTGACTAAGGAGCTACTTTGTAAAACGGCAGTAATCAAGGCTCCTATCAAAATGCCTTTCCATGCTGTATTTGTGGATTTTTGAAGGAGATTGCGAAAGGATTTACCAGCCAGTTCTTTGATAGATCCCTCAAGCTGATTCATCCCCCACAGGAAAAGTCCGATTCCAGCTAAAAACTTCCAAAAGTCAAATATCTCTTGTTCCATAATCTCGAATGATGCGCCTAACTAAGATAAGGAGAATATGTCCAAAATTAAAAGTTGAGAAAGCAAGCAGATTTTTACTGATCTTTTATTTTATCCGCATCTATCCGCCAAATCTGTATTATCCGCGTTCTATTTTGGTAAAAGCAGGTTAATTTATTTTTGACTTTTCTCCTTTTTGATAGCCTTAGGATTGTACCAAAGAATCAGACCCGTAACACAAAGAAAGATTAAAAAAACTGAGGTTATGGTAGAATAAATGTGTTTAACTCCACCATCTCTGCCGACAATAAAATCTAAAATGCTCCCATCGTGAATTTTCTCAATTAGATCCGAATTGCGTTGACTAACGGAAAGAATGGCGCCAGAATAGCCATCTACTTGAATTTCTGTAAAATGCCTCTTAAAAACTACCTTAGCAATCCCCTTTTCAGGACGAATGTCTACTCTATCGATTTCGCTGCTTTTCCCCACGCTGTCTTTCATATGAAGAATCGCTGAGTCTATGATTTGTTCCACAGGAACCCAATTGGATGCTACCTCCACTCTACTATTTTGCGTTTTAGGAATGAGGCGCATCTCTTTTTTCCAAGCTAGCATGATAGCTGTAACAGAAACTAAAATCAAAAAAATAGCAACAGGAACACCAATCCACTTGTGGATCCTCCTCGATATTCTTGTTTGATTGACTAGTTTAGGGATTTTGGACATAAAGATAACCTTTCTTCAAAGGTACAAGAAGCAGCTTCCTTTTCACAAAACATTCATACCAACGGTGATATTAGATTCTCAATCAAGCGAAAACAACATTAGCCATCTTCATCGCTTCATTGAATTCAGTCATATTGAGGCCTGTTTGCTGACCACATTTTTCCAAAACCTTAATCATTGATTCTGTGGCTACATTTCCCACCAAATCATCCTTTGCCATTGGGCATCCACCATAACCTTTTAGTGCACCATCAAACCTTTGACAGCCCGCTCGCATGGCAGCCTTGATTTTTGACTCTAAATCTTCTGGCCTAGTATGCAAGTGCGCACCAAATTCAATTTTTGGATATGCCTGAATATTTACCTCAAAAAGTTCTGTAATCAATTCCGGACTCGCTGTCCCGACAGTATCGGAAAAAGATATAATCTTCACCCCAAGCTCGTCTAGCTGCTTGACAAATCCCGCTATCAAATCAGGTGAAAAGGGATCGCCGTACGGATTCCCAAAGCCCATACTCAGATATGTTACCAAGACCTTTCCTTTTACTTCTGCAAGGTTCTGTATTTCCTCTACGGTCTGTAGGGCTTCTTTTATGGATTTATTTGTATTGCGTTGTTGGAAAGTTTCAGATACTGAGAGAGGAAAACCTAGATAATCAATTTCTTGAAAATGTAGTGCATCTTCCGCACCACGGGTGTTGGCTACGATTGCAAGTAACTTCGACTTACTGTCAAAAAGGTCTAAAAGGTCAAGGACTTCTGCTGTATCTCGCATTTGAGGAATGGCCTTAGGACTTACAAAACTCCCAAAATCTATGGTATCAAACCCAACTTGAAGCAATTGATTGATATAAGCTGCCTTAATCGCTGTATCGATAAATTGCGGGAGACCTTGCATCGCATCCCTTGGACATTCTATCAGTTTTATCATGCCTTGAAGATAGACCTGCGGACTTGGAGACACAAGTTTTTTGAAGGAAAAAGCAGAGGAAAAAATCCTTTGAGTGCAATTAGTTGCACTCAAAAGTTTCTAAAATACTTCTTTAGCAATTTTATATGTAGCATCAGCCTTACTCATCGTGTAATAATGCAAACAAGGAGTACCTGCCTCAATCAACTCTTTACTTTGTTGAATGGCCCATTCTATGCCAACTTCCTTCACGTCTGCATTGGTTTTGCATTTCTCCAATTCATCCATCAAGGCATCAGGAAGATCAAGGAAAAATGTTCTTGGAAGCATAGAAATTTGTCCTAAAGTAGTAATAGGCTTCAGTCCAGGGATGATCGGTACTGTAATCCCTATTTCTCTTACTTTTTTTACAAATTCGAAATACTTTTCATTGTCAAAAAACATCTGTGTGACGATATATTCTGCTCCAGCATCTACCTTTTCTTTGAGGTGTTTGAGGTCAAATTTTAAACTTGGAGCCTCAAAATGCTTTTCAGGATATCCAGCTACTCCCACACAGAAATCCGTCTGAAAGCCTGTTTCTGTCTCCTCATGCAAGTATCTACCATGATTCATCCCCACAATTTGTGTGACAAGGTCTTTGGTATAAGTATGTCCGTCTGGCTCAGGGACAAATTTATTCTCACTTTTTGGCGCATCTCCTCTGAGTGCCAATACATTTTGGACCCCTATGAAATTCAGGTCAATCAGCGCATTTTCGGTTTCCTCTTTGGTAAAACCTCCGCAAAGTAAATGGGGTACTGCTGCTACTTTAAACCTATTCATGATCGCCGCACAAATCCCAACAGTTCCCGGACGTTTTTTAGTACTCACTTTTTCAAGAAGACCATTTGGATGCTTTTTATAAATAAACTCTTCCCTGTGATAGGTTACATCTACGAATGGTGGATTGAATTCCATCAAGGGTTCGATTCCTTCACAGAGGTCTTTAAGGCTTTGTCCTTTTAATGGAGGAAGAATTTCAAAAGAAAAAAGAGTTTTCTCCGCTGATGATATATATTGGGTAATTTTCATATTTAAGATTCTTGAACATTAAATGATGGGGTATAAGCTAAATTCGGTGAAAGCCATTTCTCTGCCTGTGCTAAGCTTACTCCTTTTCTTCTTGCATAATCTTTGACTTGATCCTCACCTATTTTTCCAAGTCCAAAATACTTGCTTTCTGGATGACCAAAATAAAAACCACTCACTGAAGAAGTCGGATACATGGCATAACTATCTGTGAGCGTAATACCGATATTTTTTTCCACCTCAAGGAGATCAAATAAGGTTCTTTTCTCAGAATGCTCTGGACAAGCTGGATAGCCTGGTGCTGGGCGAATACCTGCATATGATTCTTTGATCAAAGCATCATTATCCAAGCTTTCCTCCTTAGCATATCCCCAAATCTCCTTTCTTACCAATTCATGTAAATACTCGGCACCTGCTTCTGCCAATCGATCTGCCAAAGACTTGAGCATAATATCATTATAATCATCTCCGTTTTCCTGAAACTCCTTCAGTTTTGCTTCTATCCCCCAGCCTGCTGTCACAGCAAAGCCACCGAGATAATCTGTCTTTTGTGGATGAATATAATCGGCCAAGGAACGATTAGGAACTCCTTTGCCTTTTTTGCCTTGTTGTCTCAAACAATGGAAACTATATCCCTGATCTGGCAAAACCAAATCATCCTCAAGGCGCTCAACAGGGAATAAACCAACCACTGCTTTGGCCTGAAGCCATTGCTCTTCAATAATCTTATCCAACATTTCATTGGCTTCCTTGAATAGCCGCTGAGCTTCTTTACCCACAACTTCATCTTGGAGGATCTTAGGATATTTTCCCGAAAGCATCCATGTACTAAAGAAAGGTGTCCAATCGATGTACTTTCTTAAAATACCTAGATCTAAATGCTCCAATGTTATATTTCCGAGTTTTGCAGGCACCACAGGAGTATAATGTTCCCAATCTATAAAAACTGGGTTTGCCTTGGCTTCTTCATAAGTTGCCATTTGCTTCACTTGTTGCTTAGCCTCGTGCTCAATTCTAAGCTGTCTGTAGGTTTCTTTGATTTGCTTGTGATAGCTTTCCTTCGTTTCCTCAGAAATGGATTCTCCAGCAATAGGAACTGACTTCGATGCATCAGTCACATGGATTACTGTACCCGAATAAACAGGATCAATTTTCACTGCTGTGTGAATTCTTGAGGTCGTTGCTCCACCGATAAGCAATGGAATTTGTAAACCTTGCTTTTCCATTTCGGATGCCACATTTACCATTTCATCCAATGATGGTGTAATCAAGCCACTCAGACCGATGATGTCCACCTTATTTCTAATCGCTTCGTCTATGATTTTTTGTGCATCCACCATCACTCCCAAGTCGATAATTTGGTAGCTATTGCAGGCAAGGACAACACCTACTATATTTTTCCCGATATCGTGAACATCTCCTTTTACAGTAGCCAAAAGGATTTTCTTAATGCTGCTTTGTTCTTCGTTGTAATCTAAATCACCTATCTGAGGCATAAATGGCTCCAAGTAAGCTACTGCCTTTTTCATCACTCGAGCAGACTTCACCACCTGAGGAAGGAACATTTTCCCTTCGCCAAAAAGATCACCAACCACATTCATTCCATCCATCAATGGGCCTTCAATCACCTTGAGTGGATTTTTCAACTCAATTCTAGCTGCCTCGGTATCATCTATGATGTGGTCAATGATTCCTTTAACCAAGGCATGTTCGATTCTCTTAGATACAGGCTCGTCTCTCCAGGCCTCGGCAGCTACTTCTTTTTTATCAGAAGCTTTGACGGTCTCGGCAAAATTAAGGAGTGTCTCTGTAGCTTCTTCATTTCTATCAAAAAGCACATCCTCCACTTTTTCAAGAAGGTCTTTCGGGATATCATCATAAATCTCCAACATCGTTGGATTGACGATTCCCATATCCATACCGTGACGAATTGCATGATAAAGAAAAGAAGCATGCATCGCTTCTCTCACAGGATCATTTCCTCTAAAAGAAAAACTCACATTACTTACACCTCCACTGACTTTGGCTCCAGGTAGATTTTGCTTGATCCATTGGGTGGCGTGGAAAAAGTCAATAGCATTTTTTCGATGTTCGTCCATTCCTGTAGCCACAGGAAAAATATTCGGATCAAAAATAATATCCTCAGGATTGAATTTAACTAGGTCGACAAGGACATCATAACTCCGCTTGCAGATATCAATTCTTCTTTGATAAGTGTCTGCTTGTCCATCTTCATCAAATGCCATGACAACCACAGCAGCACCAAACTTTTTGATAGTTTTGGCTTGCTGAATAAATTCCTGTTCCCCATTTTTTAAACTGATAGAGTTAACAATTCCTTTTCCTTGGATACACTTTAGACCAGCCAAGATGATTTCCCAACGGCTGCTATCAATCATAATCGGAATACGACTGATTTCTGGTTCCGAAGCTATTAGATTGAGAAATTTCTGCATAGCAGCTACACCATCAAGCATCCCCTCGTCCATGCAGACATCCAACACCTGTGCACCACCTCTCACTTGATCCAGTGCCACCTCCAAAGCTTCATCGTATTGCCCATTTAAGATCAACCGAGCAAATTTCTTCGACCCTGTGACATTGGTTCTCTCTCCAATATTGACGAAGTTGATTTCAGGAGTAAAAACCAAAGGCTCCAACCCTGAAAGCTTCATCACTCCTCTATTTTTAATCTTAGTCATCTGATTCGTTTACAAATTCTAATTTTCTTGGACTGTATTTAGCAGCAGTTTTAGCTAAAGCTGCAATATGGTCTGGCGTAGTACCGCAGCAACCTCCCAAAATATTTATCAATCCATCCTTGAGAAATTCCTCAACTTGATTTGACATCTCTTCTGAATCCTGATCATACTGACCGAATTCATTGGGCAAACCAGCATTTGGATATGCACTGATATTGAAAGGTGCGTTTTCAGAAAGCACTTTCAGGTAAGGTCTAAGTTCCTTTGCCCCCAAAGCGCAGTTAAGTCCTACGCTGAACAGTGGAATATGAGAAACAGAAATCAAAAATGCTTCTGTGGTCTGTCCAGAAAGTGTTCTGCCTGAAGCATCTGTAATGGTGCCTGAAATCATAACAGGAATACCACCTTCTTGCGGGTCTAGTGGCAAACTTCTTTCTTCAAATACTTCTTGAATGGCATAAATCGCTGCTTTTGCATTGAGTGTATCAAAGATAGTTTCGACCAAAATGATATCTGAACCCCCATCTAATAGACCTTCCACTTGTTGTTTGTAAGCGAGTGCTAGATCGTCAAAAGAAACTGCTCTATATCCAGGATCATTGACATCTGGTGAAATAGAGGCTGTTCTATTTGTAGGTCCAACTGCTCCAGCAACAAATCTAGGTTTGTCTGGAGTTTTTTGAGAATATTCTAAAGCTACTTCTTTGGCAATTTTCGCTGACTCGAAATTGATCTGATAGGCAAGTCGCTCTAATCCATAATCTGCTTGAGCGATTGTGGTTCCACTAAAAGTATTGGTCTCTATGATGTCAGCACCCACTTCCAAATAGGCTGCATGAATTGCTTTGATAATATCAGGTCGGCTCAGAGACAATAAATCATTATTACCTTTGAGCGGCTTGGGATGATTTTTTAGCTCTGTAGTTCTGAAATCTTCCTCAGAAAGCTTGTAACGCTGAATCATGGTTCCCATGGCACCATCAAGGATCAAGATTCGTTTTTTTGATTGGGTGAGAAGTAACTCGGTTCTATTCATATTGCTCAGTATCTATTCAAAAGCTTATGCGAGCAAGAACCGGAAGAAAAAAGATTGTTAATCTAATCTACCGCTCATCTATTTCTGAACTATTTCAGAATGGGAGTTAGCACCTTGTTGATTCAGGTTGCTAAGACGTCGCAGGGCCCTTCCCTCGGTCTTTCTCGATAAGCAAGTACAAATGTAAGTTCTATAATTTAATTATATCCATATTTTTAAAAATTGTTTACCAATGAACACAATTCAGCAATGAATAGAAGAAATAACATCTTAATCAATAATATAATTGGATAGCTACCTAGATTTTCTACGGTCTTATCCCAACCGAAAAATGCAGGTATGGATTTGCCATATATTTATACATAGCTGTATCCAATAATCTAAATCTGCTCAATGGCGCCTCGTAACCTCCATGGACTCCAAAAACCAAATTAATCCCTCTTTCAGAGCTAAAGGGAACTGAGTACATCATGTAAATTTCAGGCTTGAGCATCATTCCAGATTTCCTGAGATAACCATCATAATCTGGTTCTTCAAAAAGCATTGGAAAGTCTGGTTTTGAATTGTCTATAAGTGAGTATCGTAGATTAGCATAACCGAGACCGGCAACTCCACCAAATTCGAGGTTTTTTCTTTCAAAAAGCTTTCGACCAAGATTACCATAAAGTCTAATACTATTTAGCGTGTGAGAAACATTTTCTTTTGCCGAACCTTTCAAAGCGACATTGTATATGTCAGCACCATATAGCCACCCTTTACTTTCACCCAATACTTTTACTCCCCAATTATTTGGTCTGTCTTCAAAGGGTTCAAATCCATTTTCTTCCAAAAGTGTATTGAATTCATCAGGACTTGTGAAATGCAATCCGCTGATCAAGTGAATACCAAGAGAAGCATCTTTATAAAAAAAGTTATGATCAGGAAGTGAAATCCCAACTCCAGCTCTGATGAAAGCACCGCTCTGTGCATTGTCAAACTGTATTCCATTTAACTCCCAAGAATTTTCAAAAGGACTAAAAGCATAACCGAATTTGGTCATGATTTCGAGAACTTCTTCACGGCCGGGAATCTCTAGATCAAAAGAAGCTTGAAATCCGATCTCCGTTAACAAACCAGTAAAATACCGACTCCCTTTATGAATATTTCCGTCTCGTAGCACAAATCCATGTGCGGGACTTTCCAAAAATTGATTGACTGTTTGAGCTGGATTTTCTCGTAGCATTTGAAAATTCAAAAATCCTGAGCCAACTGACATGTAATGAATAAATTGAAAATTACCTTCTTCCGTCAAGGAATATCCTACATTGAGTAATACACGTGTGGTTCTATAATCTAAGTCATAACCATTAAAAGTTGACTTTAAGCCCGAGTTTTGGTACAATTCAAAACCTAAAACAAAATCATTGTAGCGAGTTTGATAACCCAAACCCAAATTGGAATAACCTTTTCTCATCGGAGTCAGCCCTTTATTTGCCAACATTTCATTGAACAAGCGCATATTAGCTCCAGTTCTGCCGTAAGTCGCATAAATAGTAGATCTATTTGCTTTGTTGCTTTGAGCAAAAGAAAAACTAGAAGAAAAAACAAGAAATAGAAGAAGAGCGATTCTCATAGATAAGTTTTGTGCTGTAAAATTAATTGAAATAACCCAAGTAAAAACGATCAATTATCATTTAAACTTGGATGTATTTTATAATTTTCGCATAAAGATTGTCAGGGTTGAATGGTTTGGGAATATAATCATTCATACCCACGGCATCAAGTTGATCTCTGACTTCTAGCAAGGAAGATGCCGTCAATGCAATTATCGGAAGTGATCGGATTTTTTCATCCTCGTGCGCTCGGATATACGCTCCTACCTCGTATCCATCTTTTTCAGGCATTTGGAGATCTAGAAGGATAAGATTGAATTCTTGCTTTTCAAGTGCCTCAATGGCTTCGTTGCCATCATTGGCCATCACGACTTCTTTGACACCCCACTTATTTAAAAATTTCTTGATCATAATCTGATTGACCAAGTTATCCTCAGCTACCAAAATAGATGCATGAGAAAGATTCTTCTGTGTGTTCACATAATTCTCCTTACTCTCAATTGTAGCTATTTCTGGTTTATCAAATTCAATTTCAAAGCTAAATATTGTCCCTCCATTAGAAGTTCTATTTACAGCAATCGTCCCACCAAATAATTCTACTAATCGCTTTACAATCGCTAATCCTAAACCTGTCCCACCATATTTTCTAGTGGTATCGGTGCTTGCTTGCGTAAAGGCTTCAAAAATAGTTACAATTTTATCATCTGGTATTCCAATCCCACTATCCTCAAATTCGAAACGTATTTTTACAGAGTCCTTTTTTTCGTAAACTTTCTTTAAATAAATCTTGACAAAACCTCGTTCTGTGAATTTTATAGCATTAGAAATTAGATTATTAGCAACTTGCGCCAATCTCACAGGATCGCCTGTCATGATTTTGGGCAACTCACTATCTAGCTCAAAACTAACATCCAACTTTTTCTCTCTTGCTTGATACGTATATGAATGAATAATTCTGTTGAAGAGCACATCAATATCAAAAGCTACTTTTTCTAATTCGATCTTTCCAGAATCAATTTTATTATAGTCTAATATATCATTGATCAATCCAAGAAGATTCTCCGCAGAAAACTGTAAAGTCTTGAGATTCTCTAATTGGTCTGGGCGAGGCTCATCTTCTATTAACAAATGCGCCATTCCTATCACCGCATTCATCGGAGTTCTAATCTCATGACTCATGATGGATAAAAATTGTGACTTAATAGTTGACGCTTGTTCTGCTCGTTCCTTCGCATAGAAGAGCTCTCGCTGCGCTTCTTTTAGCTTGGTAATATCTCTAGCAATCCCTGTATAATGACGTACATTGCCCAGTTCGTCCCTGATCAATCGACCGTTAGAACTGAATACCTTATACAATCCATTTTTGTGTCTGAGACGATATTCTAAATATTGATGATTCTCGAAAACCTCGGATACAGTCTGATTCAGCATTTCTGCAAAAACTAACATATCATCTGGATGTAAAAAATCAGTTAATTTTCTTGAGGTAACTTCTTGATGCTCGTAACCTAAAAACTGCTTGACATTAGGCGAGACATAAGTCAAATTCAAATCCAAAGAAATCGAAAAGATGATTTCTGTTGATTCTTCTACTAATGTTCTATACTTTTCTTCATTTGCCCTAAGGTTTTCTTTCGCTTCAAATTCTTCATTGATATCCCTTACGATTCCAAGTGCATATTCTACTTCACCTTCATATATAATGGGTCTTACAGTCATCTCGTAAACCCTCTTTCTGTAAATTAGAATCTTTTGAACAAACTCCTTATTTTGAAGCGATCTGATGACAGCTGGTTTAATTTCATGCAAATTATACCTATGAATCTCCTCAAGCGTTTTCCCCTCAAAGTCTGAAGAGGTCATGCCCCAATTAGCGAAATTGGTCCCCTCAGCAACGATATATTTTAGATTTTTGTCAATCAAAAATACATTTGTTAATGGAATATTTGCAGCCAAAACACGATAGCGCTTTTGTGAGCGGATCATTTCCTCCCTACTTAGCTTTTTCTCAGTTATGTCCTGCAAAATCCCTTCGTGAAGGGTAATCTCACCATTGATATCATAAACCTCTTGTGTTTTGTCTTCCACCCATCTGTATGTTCCATCAGATTTTCTTAGTCGATACTCTCCCGAAAATGCAGGAATACCTGATTTATTTTGTTTTTCATGATGGTAATTTAAAAGACTAGCCGCATCATCAGGATGCACAATATCCAAAATACTCTTTCCAGAGTTGATCAAAACATCCGCGTTGTACCCAAACTGCTTGATGTTGTCGGTGATATAAATAATTCTAAAATTATCATTTGGGTCTACCGTAAATAATACCGCAGAACTATTTTCTACAATCATCCGAGCTTTTTTGGCCAAAGCTTCCTGCTTGTACTGCTGAGAGAGATTTCTAATCAAAAATGAATATCCTAGTTTCTCTTCAATTTCATTAGAAAACACCTGAACTGACAATTCGTACGGCTCAATTTTCCCCCTTGATGTTTTGAGATGAATTTCTTCGCGGTATTCATCTCCCTCCTTTAAGTTTTCGATAACTTTATTGAGATCACTACTATCAGACAATTGGAATTCAAACAAATCAGAAATCTTCCCTTCATATTTTTCATCGAGCGATAATTGAACTTCGTTAGAAGCTGCCTTATTCATGTAAATTATCTTGAGATGATTATCCGTCACAAACACGGGATCGTTTACTTGAGCTAATATTTGGGACTGGAGCCTCAGATATTTTTCGGCATCTTTTTTATCAGTGATGTCAGTACAATAACCATAAATCTGAAAATTCGAAGTCCCTGAAATCGGTCTAACCTGAACACTATAACTGATGAATTTATTCTTATTAGATTCATTTAAACTGAATTCTCCAGAAATCGAGCTTCCTGAATTGATGGCTTTATTGACTTGCTCAAGTAATTCTCGTCTATCTTTCTTTTCAATCTTATGAAGGAGTTCTGAGATCGTAGCAGAAGATATAAATTCATCTAATCCAAAAATTTTATTTAATCCTTTGGAGAAAAACAGCACTTTCTTAGAGTTACTAAACCTCCATGAACCTGATTTTGCTAAAATCTCAGTTGAAGCCAATAGATTCTCATTTCTCTCAAGTCTATTCTTGATAGATCGATTGATGAATGTACCTGCATAAACATCACCAAGCTGGCCAAGAACATATTCATCCTTTTCATGCCACTCCCGGTTCTCACCTACAGCATCCAAACCAAAAAAACCTATCAATCTATTCTCAGAAAAAATTGGAATTAAAATTACCGAAACAATACCCTGTTGGAGATAAATATCTCTTTCATAAGCATACTCAGGATCCATTTTGGATACATCTGGAATAATGAAAATCTTTCCTTTTTTCAAAAAAGAGATGGTCAATAAATCATCAGTAATGGGTATATTTTTTAAATCTTCTATCTGTGGATCTATCCCTTCGGCAGTCCATTCATAAGCATATTCGATTTCACTTTTATATTCATGTAATAAAAATATATAGGCACGATCAGCTTTTTCGAATTCCCCTAACATTTTCAAAGATTGATTGAATACATAATCAATCTGATCTACTGAAGCATTCACGAATTTCTTGGAAATTCTATTGATTAGTTTTTCGAGTTCGTACCGTTTTTGAAGTGATTTTTCGGCCTTTTTATAATCCGTAATATCTCTAGCGGAAAACAGGACCCCTCCAATCTGAGGATCATCTATTAAATTTCTTGCATAACTTTCAATGTAAATATTCTTCTTTCCTGGTAGGCAAACAATAAAGTCCAAGTTTACCTCTTCTTTTGTTTTCAAAATATCTTGAAAACTACCTTCCTGAATCTTAATTATGCCTTCTTTAGCAAAATCTAAGTAACTTTTACCAATTATTTTTTGAGGATCAACACCAAGTTTGTCTATAATCGATGAACTTAAAAATTTGTAGATACCATTTTTGTCAAGAATGGCAACCATATCATGACTATATCTCAAAATGCTTTTAATTAAATTTAGATCTCTATCAGACTCGCGACCTAACTCATAATGATGCGTCAATCCTTTAGGGTTTGTATGTAATCTTCCTTGCGCTACAAAAATTCTTTCTTGGTAACTTGATGGAAGATTAGTGAACTTCCATTGAAAACTTATAATTCCCCCCTGATTATTTTGAAGGGATTTGATATATTCCATTTTCGGTAATTCACCTTTATCAAAAAAATCGTTAATTTCTACCTGAATTTGAGAATCATCAAAAATCAATCTCCAATCATCAGGTTGTTCAATAAAATTCTCTCTGTAATATTTATTAAAATAAATGACCTCTTCCTGATTGAATACTAAAAGAGGTTCATTGATTTCATCAAAAAAATTAGAAATATCATATTTAGTGAATAGACTCATTTTCGATTTTATATTCTTATCTTAAATTAGAGGATAACATTAGCTCTCGCATCTAAAACTACAACAAATTCTTTTAAATCATATTTGCAACTAAAATTAAAATAATGTCACATAAAACAAAAAGTTTGTTATTCATATTCTTTCTGTTCTGGAACCTATCCATAGCACAGAAAAGTGATCTAATTCAACTGACAGATTTGACTCATATAGTCAGTACTTCTTCTCATCAAATCCTCCCTGATGGAAAAAAAGTAGTCTTTGTCAAAAACTTTGTTGAAGACAAAGGAAAAGATCAATACGATTATAAAAGTCAAGTATGGATCAGTGATCTTAAAAGTCCTTTCGAAAGCCGAGCGCTTACTTCAAGTGAATACAATGTCTCTTCTATAGCTTTATCACCTGATGGCTCGAAGATAGCTTTTGTAAGACCTAAAGATGGTAAAGCTCAAATCTGGGTTCTCCCGCTAAGCGGAGGAGAAAGTCAAGTACTTACCAACGAAAAAAACGGTGCTAGCAATCCTCAATGGTCTCCTGATGGAAAGAAAATTTTATTTTCCTCAACTTTTCCAATTTGGGCAATTGATGGAAGGCCAGAATGGAAGCATCAAAGACCTGGAAGAGAATATGGTGATGAACCTAACTACAAAGCCATCAATGCAGGTATTGGAATGGAGGAAGTTAAACCAAATCCGGATGGAAATCTTGAAGAACTTCGTGCCTGGCTAGCAAAAAATGCTTCTAAAGGTGATCCAAGAGTAATAGACCGATTGAACTTCCTTGGTGAAAAGGACCTAAGTCCCGATTTATATTTTTCGCATCTAGGTATTTATGACTTAGAAAGCCAGGAGTCAGAGATGATAACTCAAGGTTTCCAAAGTTATTTTGGAGCAACTTGGGCACCTAATGCTGATTATATTTTGGCTTCATCATTGAAAAACGAAGAGCACCCTGACTTAACTTCTCATGCTGAAATTTGGAAAATTGATTTGAAAACAAAAGCGTCAGGTGTATTTTTTAAATTAGAAAATCACAGAGTAGGCAACCCGATTTTTTCCCCTGATGGAAAATGGATTCTTATCAATGGACAGAACATTGAAGAGCCAAGTTACAATCAAAGCATGATTGGCTTGATCAAACCAGATGGAACTGGTTTCAAATGGCTCACCGAATCTCTAGATCGAAGTATTTCTAGCGGTCATTGGACGGCAGACTGTCAGTCTATTTACTTTACAGGTGGAAATGAAGGAGGAACTTCCCTTTGGAAGGTAAATATCAATAATGCGAAAATTGACCCAATCATAACAGGTCCCGTAGGTGTTGGCAATCTTCATATTGTTGGTCAGAAAATGGTCTACAGTCTAATCAAGATCGAAAACCCATCAGAATTTTATGTTGCAGATTTAGCCAATAAAAACCCACAACAAGTCAGTAAATTCAATGAAAGTTGGCTAGTAGGAAAGAAGATTTCTAAACCTGTAGCCCATCAAATTGAGACGCCGGATGGATTCAAAGTGGATTACTGGGTGATGGAACCTGTCAATAAAAAGGAGGGCGTAAAATATCCGACTGTATTGCAAATGCATGGTGGGCCTTCTGCGATGTGGGGACCTGGCGAAGGGTCGATGTGGCATGAATTCCAAGTGATGACTGCCATGGGCTACGGTGTAGTATATGCCAATCCAAGAGGAAGTGGAGGTTATGGAAAAGTATTTCAGAAAGGTAATTATAGAGATTGGGGAGATGGCCCATCAGCTGATGTACTTGGCTCGCTAGACGATGCTGCTAAAAAATACAACTGGATTGATAAAGACCAATATTTCTTAACGGGCGGATCTTATGCTGGATACTTGACTGCATGGATAGTAAGTCATGATCATAGATTTAAAGCTGCCTTTTCACAAAGAGGAGTTTATGAATTGACTTTCTTCTTAGGAGAAGGAAATGCTTGGAGGCTAGTTCCTAATCATTTTGGCTATCCTTGGGAAGATGGAGTAAAGGAAATCATGGACTATAATAGTCCTCAAACTTATGTTCAGAATATCAAAACTCCCTTGCTGATCAAGCATGGTGATGTCGATTACCGAACAGGTGTAAGGCAGTCCGAACTTTTATATAAAAGCTTAAAAATATTGGGCAGACCAGTAGAATATGTAAGATATCCAGACGAAGGTCACGAAATGTCACGATCAGGTGCAGTACATAGAAGAATAGATAGAATTGGAAGAATCGTAGAATTTTTCGAACGATATGTCACACATCCATAAAACCAAATAAAAGAAAAAGATGAAACAAAAGATGATTTATGCCTTTGTAGCATTCCTGTTGATATTCAACAGCTACGCACAAGAAGAGAAGGCTCCAAAACCAATGGATTGGAAAGATATTCCATCTTGGAAATCTATCTCTACTAATAGTGTAAATATCTCTCCTGATGGGAAATGGATGGCTTATGCCATGCTACAAGTCGAGGGTGACGGAGAATTGATCATAAAGAAAACTGATGATCCTAGTTATAAGAAAACTTACAAAGTTGGCTCGTCTAATTTTGTAAGTATGGCTTTTTCTCAAGATAGTAAATGGATTGCTTTCAAAGAATATCCAACAGAGAAAGAGAAAAAAGCAAACTTAAAGGCTAAAAAACCCCTCTCAGAAAAAGTGATTTTATTGAACTTAGCTGATGATAAAAAGACAGAGTTTGATAAAGTGTCTAACTTTTCTTTCAATGGAGAAATGTCAAGTCACCTTGCCTTGAACCTTACCAAAGAAGGAACAAATGGAGATGCAAAAGGATCAGATTTACTCTTGGTAAAACTTTCAACCGGAGTAAAACAAAACATGGGTAATGTACTTGAATTTTCTTTTAATAAATCAGGTACTCACCTCGCTTATACTGTAGATGCAGCAAATCAATCTGGAAACGGAATTTATTTGATGAATGTCAATAACGGAACTACTCAGGTTTTAGATAGCGACGCCGCTTCTTACAAGTCTATCAACTGGACTGAAAAAGGTGATGCTTTTGCTTTATTAAAATTAGTCAAAGACAAAAAATACAAGCAAGACCAAGGGAAATTAATTGGTGTTAAAAATTTAACTAGCCCTCAAGTGACGCTCTATGACCCTTTGAAAGACTCGGTCAATTTCGCAAAAGCTTACACCATTAGCCCAAACAGAAGACCTCAATGGTCTGAGGATTTGAGCGAATTATTCTATGGTATTCATCCATTAGTTCTTGCAAAAAAAGAAGATGAAAAAAGCAGCAAAAAAGTAAATGAAGATTCTGTGAAAAAAGCTGAAGAAGAGAAACTTGCTAAAATCATGGCGGACACATCCATCAAGTCAATTTCAGATCTTCAGAAAGCTATTGCAAAGGCAGATAGCACCAAGTCAAAACCAAGTTCTTCAAACGATGATCTGACTAAACCTGACATGACTATTTGGCATTGGCAAGATGCAAGGTTGCAGTCCAGACAACAGGTACTTGAGAATCAAGATAAAAACTACAGCTTCTGGGCCATGTATGATATCAAATCCTCCAAACATACTGCTCTTCAAGATAGCAGCATGAAAGAACTCACTTTGATGCCAAAAGAGAAATACGCTTTAGGTGCTGATTTATCTGCTTATGAGTTGGATATAAACTTAGATGGACAGAATTATAGAGATATTTATTTGGTAGACCTATCTACTGGAGATAAGAAAATGTTGTTCGAAAAATTCTATCTCCCATCCTATTCTTCTTTCCCAAGATCTTCGCCTGATGGCACTAAAATGATGTATGGTTTTGATGGTCACTATTACATATACGACCTAGCAAAGGGAACAAAAACTAACATTACAGAATCACTTCCAACAACTTTTGTGGATGTTGAGGATGATCATAATGTAACCAAACCCCTCCATGGAAGCCTTGGGTGGAGTCATGATAGCAATTATGTTTTGCTTAGAGATGGTTGGGATATTTGGCAAGTACCACTAAACCCAAAAGAAAAAGCCATCAACTTAACTAAGAATGGTAAATCAGAGAAAATTCGTTACCAGTCAAGATTCGTGTTGGATGATGAAGAAAAAGGTTATGACTGGAAAAAAACTCAGTATTTCAGAACCTATGGAGAAAAATCAAAGAAAAGCGGTATTGTAAAAATCGATCCTAGTAAATCAGGACTTCAAGCAGGTGTAAAAACACTGATTTGGGAAGATGCAAATATCAATAGGTTCTCAAAAGCTAAATCTGCTGATGTCTTTTACTTCACTAAAGAAAACTTCAACAAGCCAACTGAATTTTTCTTGACCGATTCTCAGATTAGCAAGCAGACTCAAATAACAGAAAACACACCAGATGCAGGGAAATATCTTTGGTCTTCGGGAGCAAAATTAATTGATTATATTTCTGATAAAGGTGATTCGCTACAAGGTGCATTATTCTTACCAGCCAATTATCAGGAAGGTAAAAAATATCCAACGATCATATATTATTACGAGAAACTTTCTCAGACCCTACATAATTACAATGCTCCTGGATTTAGTGGAACTGGCTGGAATCCTAATATTTATACAAGTAATGGTTATGCAGTATTTATCCCAGACATTGTTTACACCATGGATGATCCAGGAATGTCAGCTGTATGGTGCGTGCTTCCGGGTGTGAAAGAAGCAATTAAATCAGGAGTAATTGATGAAAGCCGAATGGGACTTCATGGTCACTCTTGGGGTGGATACCAAACATCCTTCTTAATTACTCAAACAGACATGTTCAAGGCAGCAGCGGCAGGTGCACCATTGACGAATATGATCTCGATGTATGATTTGATTTATTGGAATTCAGGTGGTGGTAACATGTCTATTTTCGAAGCTTCTCAAGGCCGATTCAAAGGTGCACCTTGGGAAAACTGGGAGTCATATCAGCGAAACTCACCGGTTTACCATGTGAAAAATGTGAAAACTCCTTTACTAATGCTACATAATGATAAAGATGGAGCAGTAGATTTTACACAAGGCATTGAATATTACAATGCGCTTAGAAGATTGAAAAAACCTGTGATTATGGTTCAATACCAAGGAGAAAATCATGGATTGTCAAAACTTGAGAATCGAAAGGACTATAGTGTCAGAATGATGGAATTCTTTGATCATCATCTCAAGGAAAAAGATGCTCCAGATTGGATTGCCTCAGGTGTTGACAAACTCAAATTAGAGGAGCATTTGGAGACGAGAGTATTTGGTAACAACTAAATAATTGAGGTATTTTTATAATTAAAAATATTATATATATAATTATTCATATTCAATTCAACAAAAAATACCTATATGTAGGTATTTTTTGTTGAATTTTTTTTCTCCATATTTGAAGTACTTTATAGAGTTCATCTATTAGGTGTTTAAGTTTTATGTGGGATCTTATCCAACAAACAAAAAAGTCTCCGTCATTGACAGAGACTTTTTTTTATCCTCCTAAAAAATTATTGTAAAGTTAGCTTTTGCATTTAAGTCAGTTTCTCATTGTACCAACTTTGATAGATAATTCTACCTTTGTCTATTGAAGATATCGATATAAAATGAAGAATAAAGATTTAAGAATTATCTACATGGGAACTCCTGAGTTTGCGGTTCCTTCTTTGGAAATATTAGTTGAAAATGGTTGGAATGTTGTGGCTGTTGTGACAGCTCCTGACAAACCCAAAGGAAGAGGTCAAAAAATGATCCCTTCTCCAGTTAAAGAATCAGCAGTTAAACTAAACATCCCCGTTCTTCAACCGACAAATCTCAAATCTCCTGAATTTTTAGAAGAACTTGCAAGTTTCAGTGCTGATATTCAAGTGGTAGTGGCATTTAGGATGTTACCTGAAGCTGTTTGGAATATGCCTCCACAAGGGACATTCAATCTTCATGCATCACTCCTTCCTAACTATCGAGGAGCAGCCCCGATCAATTGGGCCATCATCAATGGTGAAAAAGAAACTGGCGTGACGACATTTTTTCTAAAGCATGAAATAGATACGGGAAGCATTATTTTTCAAGAAAAGGAAGAAATTCTTGAAGATGACAATATTGGAACCTTGTACGAGAAACTGATGAAAAGAGGATCCAAGCTAGTTCTCAAAACGATCGAAGCTATTGCAAAAGGCTCTATCAAAGCACTTCCTCAGGATGAAAGTCAAGCTAAGCATCATGCTCCTAAAATTTTCAAAGAAACATGTCAAATTGATTGGAATAAGTCCGCCACTGAAATCCATAATATGGTTCGGGGTTTATCTCCCTACCCTGCTGCATGGACTACTTTAAATGAAAAAACCTGTAAAATTTATAAAACTGAATTAAGAGACAGCAATTCCCTGAATCTTAAGTCAGGAGACTTTCTGACAGATGGAAAGACCCATCTAACATTCCAATGCGGAGAGGGAGTTTTAGACATTATTGAACTACAGTTGGAAGGGAAGAAAAGAATGAAAATCGATGACTTCCTGAGAGGCAATAAGTTAGACTAAAAATAATTATTAAAAAACTTGACAGTTGTCTTAAAATTTACGACATTTATCCTATAAGCGAATAATGTTATGGGAATTGTCAATGATTTTGTAGCGAGTTATGGATTTTCAGGAGATAGATTATCCTTACGGATGGCAAAGACCAGTCGCAACGGCCTATCCTATCATGACTTTTCTAAAATAGTGGAAGAGAGTCCTGTCCCCGAAGATAGCTGGGCTGACCTGCTGCACATATCAGACAGGACTCTTCAACGGT
Source organism: Belliella aquatica (assembly GCF_014637795.1). Taxonomy (GTDB): domain Bacteria; phylum Bacteroidota; class Bacteroidia; order Cytophagales; family Cyclobacteriaceae; genus Belliella; species Belliella aquatica. The sequence continues at coordinate 212,453 of NZ_BMFD01000005.1, forward strand.
ACAAAAAAGATCAAAAATCATTTGAATCCATCCATAGCGAGCGAATATTAAAGCTTGGACTTTTATTCAAATTTGGCGAAGAGGTTTTCGGTGATTTTCAGCTTTTCAAATCATGGCTTTTTGAGAGTAGTATTCCACTAGGTTCACAGAGCCCATATTCATTATTAGATACTACTTTCGGGATGGAGTTGGTTCGTGATGAGCTTGGGAGGATACAGCATGGTATTTTTGCATGATTGTTTTCCGAATTACGAGAGAAGCTTATGCCAATGATCTAAGTGGTCAAGGCTCTATGCTATATGGGGGCAGGTGGAATACCAAAGGGAAGGCTGCTCTTTACACTGCTGGATCTGTTGCACTAGCAATGCTAGAAGTAGCAGTTCATATCAACCCCAACAATGCCCCAAAAGATTTTAAATTAATTAGAATTCAAGTCCCCCCTATTCTCATCCAAAAAGTCAATGTTGATGAACTCAACCCAGGATGGAGAGAATCACCTCCATCTCAATTTACACAAGACATCGGTGATGCATTTTTGATGAAAAAGAGCCATTTTATCTTAGAAGTCCCTTCTGTTGTAGTGCACTCCGAATGCAATTATATCATCAATCCTTCTCATTATGCATTTGAAAATGTGAAAATCATTTCAATAGAACCAATCAGTTTTGACTCAAGGCTTTTCCCTTGAATAATAATAGATTACGATTATTTTTTTTATTTTATACTCAGTAAATACTATCTTTATTTTGTTATTTAAAAGCTATTTGTTATGAATAAATTGATAAAATTTTTCGTTTACATTTTTATAATTTCATTTTCTCTAGAATCACAGGCACAACTGGGAAATAGGCTCAAGCAGGCAGCTTCTCGAGGACTGGGAAATGCATTGGAAAAAAGAGTGGAGAAAGAAGCTGAGAAAATCGCACAAAGGCAGTTAGAGAAAGCTTTTGAAAACATCTATGGTTCAGATTTGCCTACAGGAGGTGGGTTTGATATGGGAAAAATCCTGAGCGGGATTTCAATGGATGTAGAAACAGCTTCTCAATATAATTTTCAAGGGTACTCCACTATGCTTATCAATAGTACTGATGAAAAAGGCAAAGTTCAAGAACCTTTTGAAATGAAAACGTTCATTGATCAAGGTGGGAAAACTGTAGCAATGGAATTTGAGAATCGCGACAAAAATAAAATGGATAAAACGATTCTTATTTATGATTTGGAAAGGAATGCTTCGATTTTCCTGTTAGACTCTGATGGAGAAAAAAGCAGTATAGCTTATGGTTATGATTTCACCAAAATGGCCGAAAGTGTGAATCTTGAAGATTGGGAAGAAGAGATGGGAAAAGATGATTTTGAATTGAGAAAAACAGGAAATACGAAAACAATACATGGTTATGTTTGTGAGGAATATATTGCTGATTCTGAGGATGGAATAGCTACTTATTGGATTACAAAAGATCCTATCAAAGGCAGTGCTGCTTTTTGGGGCGACAGTAACCCTCTAATCAACCCCTCTAATCACCAAGCTAAATCAATGGCTAATATTCCAAATGGCCATATGATGGAAATGTACTTTGAGAGCAAAATCGATCAGTCAAAATCTGAAATCAAAATCACTGAAATCAACGAATCTTCAGAAATCACTTTTGACATGGAAGCATATCCAAACATCTTAAAATCAAACCAATAATCTACATTAAATATGGGCTTTTGCCATGTGAAGGATGAAGAAGATTATACCATTTTCTGAATTCTTTGTACACTTTATTCATTTTGGTTTTTTGACTTGAAATTCCTTGGTATCTTGTAAGCTAAACTTACAAAGAGAGCATTGAAAATATCTTTAATCGTTGCCAAGGCGCACAACAATGTCATTGGAAAAGACAATCAGTTGATATGGAGACTTCAGTCTGATCTGAAGCTATTCAAGAAAACAACAACTGGACATCATATCATCATGGGAAGAAAAACCTATGAATCCATGGGTAAACCCCTCCCTAATAGAACTTCAATTGTCATCACCCGCAATAAGAACTTTGAAATACCTGAAGGACATCATGTCGTTCATTCTTTAGAAGAAGCAATCAGACTTTGTATAAGCAAAAACCTTGACCAAGTTTATATTATTGGTGGTGCTCAAATATATACTGAATCTATCCCGATGTGTGATGAAATGCTGATCACCGAAGTGGATGCAAATCCAGAAGGAGATGCTTTCTTTCCTGAATTCAATTCTTTGGAATGGAAGAAAGAGCAAAGTGAGCAATTTTCAAAAGATGAAAATAATGAATTCAACTTTGAATTTGTCACTTACAAAAGAGTTAAATCATGAAAAAAAATGTCGTCTGGATCACTGGAGCATCTTCGGGAATTGGTGAAGCATTAGTATATGAATTCACAAAGGCTGATTATAAAGTAATAATTTCTTCTAGGAAAAGAGAGGCTTTAGAAAGTGTAAGATTGAAAACAAAAAATCCAGAAGATGTTTTCGTATTGCCATTAGATTTGGAACAAAGTGGAAGTTTCGATGCTACTGTTGAAAAAGCCATATCAGCTTTTGGTCAAATAGATTTACTGATCAATAACGGTGGAATCAGCCAAAGATCACTTGCAGCAGATACAAGCTTAGATGTGGATCGTAAAATAATGGAAATCAATTATTTTGGAACCATCGCATTAAGTAAAGCACTACTACCCCATTTTATTTCTCGTAAAAAAGGCCACTTTGGAGTAGTCAGTAGTCTGGTCGGGAAATTCGGGTCTCCATATCGTTCTTCTTATGCAGGTGCAAAACACGCACTTCATGGCTTTTTTGATTCTCTTCGTGCAGAGAATTTCAAAGAGAATATTAAGGTAACAATGATCTGCCCAGGCTTTATAAAAACAAACGTCTCTATCAACGCATTGACGGGAGACGGAACTCCATTGAACGAAATGGATGATGCTCAAAACAAAGGAATGTCAACTGAATCTTGCGCAAAAGCCATTAGAAATGGAATTGAGAGCAACAAGGAAGAAATACTAATTGGTGGAAAAGAGACCTATGCTGTATATTTAAAAAGATTCTTCCCTAGCCTATTCTCCAAATTGATTCGAAAAGCGAAAGTGAGATAAATGGATCTTCTTAAACAATCTGTTCAAGTATCTATTTAATTCATTGAATGACAAAAATTGACCTCATAAATGACCAACTATAAAGAAATAAAAGCAGAGATATTGGCTATCGGGGATGAATTGCTCTATGGTCAGATTATCGACACCAATAGTCATTGGATTAGTCAGGAATTAGACAAAATCGGAGTAAGAGTAGTGAGACGAACTACCGTTGGAGACAACAAAGCTTCAATGATGGCAGCATTTGCAGAGGCAGAAAAACGTGCTGATATCGTCTTGATGACAGGCGGTCTTGGCCCCACAAACGATGACTTGACCAAACCGCTTTTAGCAGAATATTTCAATTGTGACATCAAGCTAGTACCAGAAGCACTGGAAGCTGTAAGGACTTTCTTTGAAAAAAGAGGAAGGGAATTAACCGATTTAAACAGACTTCAAGCTCACCTTCCAACCAAATGCACGTACATACCAAATGAAGTAGGAACTGCTCCTGGAATGTGGTTTGAAGAAAACGAGACTGTATGGATGTCCATGCCAGGCGTTCCACACGAGATGAAGAAACTGATGACAGATTTCGTCCTTCCAAAAATCAAGGAAATATTCCCTTTGCCCATTATTTATCATAAAGTAATCAAAACTGTAGGAATTGGTGAGAGTTGGCTAGCAGATTTGATTAGAGATTGGGAAAATAATTTACCTAAAAATATCAAACTAGCTTATTTACCATCTTTAGGACAGGTAAAGTTAAGACTTACCGCCTTTGGAGATGACTATGATGAACTTCAGGCTGCTGTAGAAACTCAAATTGATTTGGTGAAGCCATACATTGAAAAATATATTTTTGGCTACAATAAAGAAACTCTGGAAGAGTCTATCGGCAGACTTTTGAAACAAGCTGACAAAAAAGTAGCTTTAGCCGAAAGCTGTTCCGGTGGATACATTTCTCATTTGATTACCAGCATTCCGGGAAGTAGTAAATATTTCCAAGGTGCCTTAGTTCCGTATCACAACGAATTCAAGAATAGTGTTTTAAATGTAGATCAAGACACTTTGAAAAGCTATGGGGCTGTCAGTGAACAGACAATCATTCAAATGTCAGAAAATGTCAGAAAAATGTTTGGTGCAGATTTTGGCCTAGCAAGTAGTGGGATTGCAGGCCCTGAGGGTGGATGGGCCGAAAAACCAGTTGGTACAGTTTGGATAGCTTGTGCAATGGAAGGAAAAACAATTACCAAAAAACTCCAGCTTACCCAAGATCGCATGCTCAATATCCAATTGACAGCTGTAGCGGCGCTCAATATGCTGAGATTGTGCATTAGTGGAAAAACAGAATAAAAATTTTATTAAATGATTTTGTAATACCTAAAATAAAATTTAATTTTAAAAGTTAGAAATAAACCCAATTAAATAAAAGAACATGGCAACTGTAGAAATGATAATGCCCAAAATGGGTGAAAGCATTATAGAGGGAACCATCCTAACTTGGCTTAAAAAAGAAGGTGATACAATAGAGCAAGATGAATCTGTTCTAGAAGTTGCTACAGATAAAGTTGATACGGAAGTTCCCGCTACCCACGGTGGGGTATTGAAGCAAATTTTAGTAAAAGAGGGCGATGTCGTTGCTGTAGGTGCACCGATAGCAATCATTGAAACTGATGGAGATGTTTCTAATGGAGAAAGTCCTAAAGCTGTGAAAGAAGATTCTTCTCCAAAAGAAGCATTAATTGCGGCTGCTCCAGCTCACACTGCTGCAATTGTATCAGAAGCTTCAAATAATGACTCTTCTGTAGGAGATGATAGATTTTATTCCCCGCTTGTACAGAGCATTGCTAAAGAAGAAAATATCTCAAAATCTGAATTGGCATCCATTTCTGGAACTGGCAAAGAAGGTAGAGTTACAAAAAATGATATTTTAGGATATATCAAAAACAGAGGACAGAAAACATCTGCTGCACCTGTTCCCGCTCTTAAGCCATCCGCAAGTGCGCCAATGCCTAAGGCTGAGGTTAGTATTTCTGCAAGTGATGAAATTATCGAAATGGATCGAATGCGTAAGATGATTGCGCAGAGAATGTTAGATTCTAAAAGAATTTCTCCTCATGTGACGTCCTTCGTTGAAGCAGATGTAACCAATATAGTTCTATGGAGAAACAAGGTGAAAGATGCTTATAAGAAAAAAGAAGGTGAGGCATTAACCTTCACTCCATTTTTTGTTCATGCTGTTGCCAGAGCGATCAAGGATTTTCCAATGATCAATATTTCTGTTGACGGAGATAAGATTATTAAGAAAAAAGACATCAATATTGGTATTGCTGTTGCATTGCCAAGTGGAAATCTGATCGTTCCAAATATCAAAAACGCAGATCAGTTTAACCTAACTGGATTATCTAAAAAAGTAAATGATTTGGCTCTAAGAGCTAGAAACAATAAGCTTTCACCAGACGAACTAGGAGGAGGAACCTATACAATTTCGAATGTAGGTTCATTTGGTAACGTGATGGGAACTCCGATCATTATGCAACCACAAGTTGCAATTCTTGCTGTAGGAGCCATAACCAAAAAACCTGCTGTCGTAGAAACTCCAACAGGAGATGTAATTGCTATAAGACATAAAATGTTCCTTTCACATTCTTACGATCATCGTGTCGTAGATGGCTCATTAGGAGGAATGTTTGTAAAAAGAGTAGCAGATTACCTGGAAGAATTCAATTTAGATACTGAGTTATAAAAATTAAAAAGGAGGTCAATTGACCTCCTTTTTAATTTTACTTTCAAAATACTTTTTGATTATAAGGGCTATATCTTTTACCTGCACTGGCTTTGCGATATAGGAATCCATACCAGTCGCAATTGCTTCATTGATGTCATCTTGAAAAGCATTTGCTGACAACCCGACAATTGGAATATTTCTTTTAGTTTCTAAACCTTTGATGATTTTTGTAGCTTCCAATCCATTCATTTTTGGCATCTGAATATCCATAAAAATCAAGTCAAAATCTCTGTCTTTTACAAAGTTCACTGCTTCAAGTCCATTGTTTGCAATCGTAACTTCATAACCCAATTCTTTCATCAACATTTTCATAAATTTCAAATTGGTCTCATTATCTTCAACCAATAAAATAGACATTGGATAAGATTTGGCCATTTGTTCCCATATAAAATCCTCCTCCTCAATAGAACTTGAGCTATCTAAAACATGCTCTTCCTCTGTCCAAACTTTCCCAAAAATATTAAATGAAAATGTAGATCCCTTGCCCTCTTTACTCTCAATTTTCAACTCACCCCCCATTAATTCTATGAGTTTGTTCGATATTGCTAGACCTAAACCTGTACCTCTATATTCTCTAGTAGCGCTTCCATCTACCTGAACAAAAGGTTCTATTAAAGAATCAATTTTATCTTTAGGAATCCCTATTCCTGAATCAGTAATTGAGAAATGTAAAATAACATTGCTTTCTAAAAATGCCTCTCCAAACATTTGTATTGATATTTCTCCATCTCTTGGAGTGAACTTGATTGCATTTCCAATTAAATTAAATAAAATCTGTCCTAACTTCTCTTTGTCAAGCTCAATATACTCTGGCATTAAAGGCCCAAATTGGTATTTGAGCTTAATGTTTTTTTCTTGAATCAAAGCAGTAAAAATTTTTAAAATCTTCTCTACTTCTTTTTTGAAATGAAATACCGAACCTTCAAGCTTCATCATGCCCGATTCAATTTTAGAATAATCCAAAATATCATTAATAATTCCTGAAAGAGACTGCCCAGAATCTTTTATGACTTGCAAAAATTCTTTTTGATTTTTACTTAACTCGGTTTTTTCCATCAATCCTATGATCCCAAGAAGCCCGTTCATAGGAGTTCGGATTTCATGGCTCATATTTGCGAGAAATTCAGACTTTGCCCGATTAGAAAGCTCTGCAGATTCCATTGCTTCTTGGAGACCCTTTTCCCAAAGCTTTTGGCCCGTGATATCTCTTGCTATAGAAATCATCCTTTCCTCATCCAATTTAAAAAGTCTAGTTTCATAGATTTTTTTTCCAGACCTAGAAATAGCTTCAAACTCAATTGTTTCGAGCTTTCCAGTTTTCCTAGCTTTTTCAAAACCTTCCATGATCTTATGATTCAATGGTTCCGGAAGAATTTCCATAATCGTTTTACCCATGGAATCTTGTGCCGAACTAATCAGCAAAGAATCATCTTGTACAAAATAATCTAAAAAAACACCTTCATTACTATATATAAAAATGATGTCGGGTAGACTTTTAAGTACAGAAACCAATCTATTATTACTCTTCAATAACTCTTGCTCCGACAAATAGCGATCATTACAATCAGTACAAATCCCTACATTTCCAGTAAATTGTCCCTGATCATCAAAAAATAATTTTTCAAAAACTCTAACTCTCAACCATTCACCGTTTTTATGTAAAAAGTCAAACTCAATAGAAAAGTTATCTAAACGCTTTTCTATAGAATCAGTAATTACACTATTGAGCCTATTTAAATCCTCCTTAGAAATATATTTATGAAAACTTGTTCTAAAACCATCCGCTTCATACCCTAAGACATCCTTGACCTCAGAACTTACACTAGTCATTTTTCTCTGAGAATCTTGAAAATAGATAAATCCTTTGGATTCCTGAAGTAGCAAGCTTTGTTGTTTGAATAGGCCCTTGATCTTTTCAGAATTCTCTTTTAATATTTCATTAGAAATCCTCGCATTTTTTATAAATCGATATAATATCAAAATTACCAATAGCAGTAAAAACATTAATCCAATCAAAAGATAAAAGTAGGTACTATAAATGCCCGCTGTAGCTATCCGCTTATCTTGAATGAAAACAACAGATAAGGTGTCCTCCAGTGGATATAAATTGAAAGGATATTGAAAAATAATGGCTTCAAATTGTTTACCTTCAATTTCATTGATCAAAAAACCTTGATAACCACCTCTAAGACCATTCTTCACATCTTTGTCTAATTTTTCAGATGTAGATGGTAGGATTTTATACCCTGGCCTGGGGAGATATTCATATAAACCAAAAAGCTCACCATTTCTATACAATAGCTTTTCACTTGACAATCCTAAATAGTAATTTCCTAATTCATCACCCAGAAATCTATCCAAATTAAAAATACCAATGATTTCAACTCCTTTTGATGGATTTTCAAATTTGATTTTACTAGACCTGCTTTCAAGTATAAAATCTTCAGAGTCTAAAATTGACTTATTGAAATTATTCTTTTCATCAAAATGAAAGGATACTGTTTTGTTTGGAAAAGAAACAATTAGGGTATCCAATATATTCCTATGGTTATTGAAAATCCTTCTCGCACGCATTTCAAAAGCTAATTCTTCATTCCCGCCTCTTTCATAGGTCCACGGTTCGAGATTATTCACGAAAAAGATTAAATCTTCGTAGGTTGTCTCAAACTTATTTTGAATTTCCTTTGCCGCAAGTTCTACCTGTTTATTAAGAAACTGCTCTCTCGCATCCAACTGATTGTCTGTTAGCGCATTAAAAAAATTGAATGCTAAAAAGAAAATTAGCATCACCACAACAACACCAGTTGCTACAAACCAACGATATGCGGTGCTATAACTTTTTGAAAATCTTGAATCAAACTCTATCATTTAATTGCCACATCTAGGATCAACCAATTCAACCTTTTCATATCATAGGATTTAACTTCATAAATTTCTAATCCTTCTTCAAGATCATAGTTAGTTCCTCCTGCTAGCATCAAATGGGATATCATTTTCCTAACTTCTCTGCTCTTACTCTTGAATAAATTATATTCTTCAGGTCGAAAACTATCTAGTGTAATTGTCTGTAAATAAGTGTGATTTTTAAGAGGTGGCAAAGAAAGTGCTTCTATTGCTTTTGGCTTACCTGCGACCACAGTCCCCGTTTGATCGATAATCACCAATTGACGACTTGTCTTTGCTAAGTAATTTTCAAGTATTGAGTTTATCGAAATATCAAAAGCCAAAACCATCTTTAATTGATCTTCAAAATATATTGGATTCAATAGAGATAAAACCCAACCCTTTCCTACTGGATCTATATAAATTTCATCTACCCATACTAAATCTCTGTTTGGGTTATTCTTTTCGTCTGCCTTATAGTAAAAATTAAAAGATGTAACATCCAAGTCAGGATCTAACATGGTTCGAGCGTCATAAGGAGGATAAAGTCTATTCAGCTGTATTGCACTATTAAAATAAACTTGAGTGATGACATCATTATCCTTCAAAACTTTCTTAAAAACATCATCAAGTGGATTGGTCAAATAAATCATTTCCTCCACAGCCTCTTTATCCAATCCAGTTGTAGGGATATACAGCGTACTTTTCTTTGGATCAGCATTAGGTGCTGCATTGGCAAAAGTACCCTCAATTTTATATTTTAACCTATCAGCATTTTTTAAAACATCCTCTTTGTTTGAAAAAAGATCTAAAATCGTTGTCTCAATTTTCTCTATTTCTTGTTCTAAAAGCTCAAAATCGTACTCAATTAGGGAAATAAAGGTTTGAATTTCCATAGGCATCTCGGAAGACAACTTCTCTTCTTTTGAGCCACAGGAAAATGTAAAAATCAGAATAAAAAGAGGTAGGAAACCAAATCGCTTCATATTTCTCTAGGAGTTTTCCTAAAGCTAAAGATTTTCAAGCTGTTTTTGAAGACTTTGACCCATTTCTTTGAATCTAATATTCACGGCATCCCAAAATTCCCCCTCACAGAATACATCTAAGTCAGCTTCTTCTAAGATATCCATTTCAGGAACTTTGAAAGTTTGTTCCATTGGACCTAATTCGAATTTGATTAAGTACTTATTGTTCCATGAAAAGATTGATATTCTGATATCCTCTTTTACAAACTCTTTTACAACTCTCATTAGGGTCTTATCACTTCAGCACTAAATGTAATTTCTGATTTTAAAGAAGAGGCTACAGAACAATATTTTTCTACTGATAATGCAACGACTTTCTTAAACTCTTCCTCCGTAGCATCTGGAGAAACTAAGACAAATCTCAGATGAATCGATTTGTAAAATGCTGGAATCCCATCATTTCTATCACCTTCGGCTTCTACATAAAAATCGACAATAGTTTTTCGCTTTTTCTTCATCATCCCTACTGCATCCACAGATCCGCAACCTGCTAAAGCTGATAACAAAAGATCCATAGGTGACTGAGCCTTTTTGTTAGGAGCATCATACATATCTATCTCTACTACATTTCCCTGCTGATTGACAGCCTCATATTCGTAATCCGCTTTCATTCGGACAGTTACGTTTCTTTTGCTCATGGTTTTTGAATTGAAATTTTTAAATTAGTTGGAAGGTTTGAAAGCTTAAAGATTTGGCATATAGATAGATTATCCCCTTATCAATAATTCTGAGTTCTGCATTCACCATTTTTTAAATTTAAAATGAAGAACTCAGAATTATAAATAGAATACTCTCTGCAAATGGAAATCTTATGTCTTGAATCTTACTTCTTATATCTTAAATCTAGCCTCTCCTTCTCTTACATATTCCTACGGTACTGCCCTCCTACTTCGTAAAGTGCACGAGTGATTTGTCCCAAGGAGCAATACTTTGCTGCATCCATTAATTTTTCGAAAATATTTTCATTGCGAACTGCTGCTTCTTGAAGTGCTGTTATCCATGATTCGGATTTATCTTCATTTTTCTTATGAAGATTGTGAAGCGTAATAATTTGAGCTTCTTTTTCCTCTACGTTTGCTCGAATGACTTCCCCTGGAGTAACCGTTGGTGATCCCTCAGAAGATAAGAAGGTATTCACACCAATGATTGGATATTCACCCGTATGCTTGAGCATTTCATAATGCAAGCTTTCTTCTTGAATTTTACCACGCTGATACATCGTCTCCATCGCACCCAATACTCCGCCACGTTCAGTAATTCTATCAAATTCTACATAAACAGCTTCTTCGACCAACTCAGTGAGTTCTTCGATGATGAAGGAACCTTGAAGTGGATTTTCATTTTTGGTCAATCCGAGTTCTTTATTGATGATCAACTGAATTGCCATCGCTCTTCTTACAGATGCTTCTGTAGGGGTAGTGATGGCTTCGTCATAAGCATTCGTATGCAATGAATTACAGTTGTCATAAATTGCATAAAGTGCCTGAAGCGTCGTCCTGATATCATTGAAATCTATCTCCTGCGCATGAAGGGATCTCCCAGATGTTTGAATATGATATTTCAACATCTGCGAACGTTCATTGGCAGCATATTTCAATTTCATGGCTTTCGCCCAAATTCTTCTTGCTACTCTTCCGATTACAGAATATTCTGGATCAATGCCATTCGAAAAGAAGAAAGAAAGGTTTGGAGCAAACTTATTGATATCCATTCCTCTCGAAACGTAATACTCCACATAGGTAAATCCATTAGAAAGTGTCAGTGCCAATTGGGTAATTGGATTTGCACCAGCTTCTGCAATATGATAACCCGAAATTGAAACTGAATAGAAATTTCTAATATTCTGATCGATAAAATACTGCTGCACATCTCCCATCAATCTCAATGAAAATTCAGTCGAGAAAATACAAGTATTTTGCGCTTGATCTTCTTTCAAGATATCCGCTTGAACAGTTCCCCTGACCTTTGCAACTGTCTCAGTTTTGATTTTTTCATAAACATCAGCAGGTAATACTTCGTCACCTGTTACACCGAGTAGCATCAACCCAAGTCCATCATTTCCTTCTGGAATTTGACCATGATATTGAGGTCTCTGAACGCCCTTATCCTTATAGATAGAATCTATTTTCTTATTTACCTCTTCTTCCAAGCCATTGGCTTTGATGTAAACTTCACATTGTTGATCAACGGCTGCATTCATGAAAAATGCCGTCATCGTCGCAGCAGGACCATTGATAGTCATCGATACAGATGTCATTGGATCTGCTAGATTGAAGCCCGAATACAGCTTCTTTGCGTCGTCCAAACAGCAGATATTTACACCAGAATTACCGATTTTACCATAAATATCAGGTCTGTAATCTGGGTCTTCTCCGTAAAGTGTCACCGAGTCAAAAGCTGTTGAAAGCCTCTTTGCTGGCAAACCTTTAGACACATAGTGAAAACGCTTGTTCGTTCGCTCAGGTCCTCCTTCTCCTGCAAACATCCTTGTCGGATCTTCGCCCTCTCTCTTAAATGGAAATACACCTGAAGTGTATGGAAATTCTCCTGGTACATTTTCCGTCAAACCCCATTTCAACAAATCTCCCCAAGCTTCATATCTCGGAAGGGAAACTTTAGGAATACTGCTCCCTGAAAGTGACTTAGTATGGGTTTTTACTTTGATTTCTTTGTCTCTTACCTTAAAAACATAGTATTCATCTCTATATTTTTGCGCTTTCGCAGGCCAATCTTCAAGCCATTTTTTATTCTTCGGATCCAATTCCAACTCTACTTGAGCATAGACTTCTTGTAGTTCTTTTACCAATCGATCCTTGTCTTCAATGTTGGTCATGGCAATCGCCTCAATGGACTTCGTAATGCTAAAAAGCTTCTGAGCGACTTCTTTTTGCTCTTCTGCCCACTTGCCATAATTTCTGTTATTCTCAGAAATTTCAGATAAATATCTCGTTCTTGAAGGTGGGATAATATATATCTTCTCGGACATTTCGCCTGTCACTTCAAAGGAAGTCTTCAAGTCAACTCCTGTTTTCTCTACCAACTTTTGAATAATCCCTTTGTACAAAGAATTCATTCCTGGATCATTGAACTGCGAGGCTATCGTGCCAAACACAGGGATATCCTCGTCTGCAATTTCCCAGAGATTATGATTGCGTTTGTACTGCTTTTTGACATCTCGAAGCGCATCTTGTGCTCCTCTTTTGTCAAACTTATTAAGAGCTATGACATCAGCGAAATCCAACATATCGATTTTCTCCAACTGAGTAGCTGCACCGTACTCAGGCGTCATTACATATAGAGACATGTCAGAGTGTTCAATAATTTCCGTATCTGATTGCCCAATTCCAGATGTTTCTAATATAATCAAATCGAAATTTGCAGCTTTCACGATATCTACTGCATCCTGAACATACTTTGACAAAGCCAGATTCGACTGCCTCGTAGCCAAAGAACGCATGTACACATTAGGGTGATGAATCGCATTCATTCTGATTCTATCGCCAAGCAAAGCTCCTCCTGTTTTTCTCTTTGATGGATCGACAGAAATAATTGCAATATTTTTTTCCTTAAAATCAATTAAAAATCTTCGCACTAATTCATCTACCAAGGAGGATTTCCCTGATCCACCTGTCCCTGTGATACCCAAAACTGGCGTTTTACTTTTCGAAGAGAGTTTTCTCACCTTTTCCAAGATCGATTTACTTTCCTCTGGGAAATTTTCAGCAGCAGAAATCAATTTTGCGAGTTCTTGCTTATTGTCTTTATCCAGTGCTTCTCCTCCTTTATGATTTTTTCCTACCGGAAAATCAGATTTTTTTACAAGGTCATTGATCATACCTTGCAAGCCCATTGACCTTCCGTCATCAGGTGCGTAGATTCTTGTGATTCCGTATTCATGAAGTTCTTTGATCTCTTCGGGCAGGATAGTTCCTCCTCCACCTCCAAAAATTTTGATATGACCCGCCCCTTTTTCTTTCAACAAGTCATACATGTATTTAAAAAACTCAACGTGTCCGCCTTGGTAGGATGTAATGGCAATAGCTTGGACATCCTCTTGAATGGCGCAATCCACAATCTCCAAAACTGATCTATTGTGTCCTAAATGTATCACCTCGCAACCAGTAGATTGGATGATTCTACGCATGATATTGATTGCAGCATCGTGTCCATCAAAAAGTGACGCGGCTGTTACAAGTCGGATATGATTTTTAGGTTTATAAATTTCTGTTACAACTGACATGTATGAATTGGGTTTATATTATATGCTTTCTACGAAGGTTAAAGCCAAATTAGTCAATTTAAGTTTATACTTAAATTTCTGATTGCGAATATAAGAAAAATAGAAGATTTGAGCAGTAATGAAAAGTAAGGTTTTCGAAATATTATTCTGATTAAATGATTCATTCTCTGCTTATTCCCCAAACAGAATAATAATACCCTCCTGATTCAAAATAAAATACAATATTTTAAAATTAAGTGAAATCAGCCTATTAACTGATTTTTGTCATGAAATTTGGAAAGGATTAACCCGTTCTTTGTGAGAAGAAAGCTCCAATTCTTATATTAAGGAGTCTTTAAATGATTAAAAATTAGCTCATGAAACTTTCGCTCTATCTCGGAACCTACAAGCGTGTCAAAGTTTTTATCCATTGGACTTTTTCCTTGCTGTTATTATGGATCGTCATTTCTAACCTTAGGGCTAATGCTCCAGTTGAAGATATTCTCTGGACACTACTCTTTGTATTTGGACTATTCTTCTGCGTAATATTACATGAATTCGGTCATGCTCTCGCTGCACAAAAATATGGAATCAGTACGCAAGATATCACGCTACTGCCCATTGGCGGTGTTGCAAGACTCGAAAAACTTCCTGAAGACCCAAAACAAGAACTTTGGGTTGCCCTAGCTGGTCCGCTTGTTAATGTTGGTATATTTCTATTTCTAGCCATCATACTCACAGTTGTTGGAACCGATTTCCAAAACTTTGAGGCTATGCATATTGACGCAAATTCCTTTCTAATGTATTTGGCTGTAGCCAACCTTATATTAGCGCTTTTTAATTTACTTCCTGCATTTCCTATGGATGGAGGTAGAGTATTGAGAGCTTTATTAGCAATCAAACTTCCAAGAGCCCAAGCTACCAAAATAGCTGGTGGTATCGGGCAGGTACTCGCTTTAGCATTTATCTTTTATGGACTTTTTAATAATCCAATCCTTGTCCTAATTGGGATCTTTATTTTTCTTGGTGCTGCAGCCGAAGTCAATCACACGCAGCAGGCAAGTTTCCTTAAGGGCTTCAAAGTCAAAGATGCCATGATGCTGAAATTCCAGATCTTAGCTTTTGATGCTCCGCTTTCAAAAGCTATCCAAAAATTACTGGATAGCCAAGCTACACACTTTGTCGTAGTCAGAGATGACGTCGCTGTCGGTACATTGAGTAAAGATCAAATTATCCAAGGACTTCAGAATGGTGATGAAAACACCAAAATTGAAGTTGTAGCTGATTTTAGCCCATACAAAATCGAGACCGAAATGGAATTGGAAGAGGCATGGAAAAACATGATGATCAAAAAGAGAAAGGTTGCTTTTGTCATAGAAAACGGGCATTTCTTGGGGATATTAGACCAAGATAACATTACCGAATTTATTTTAGTAAAATCAGCTTTATCGAAATGATCTCTCCAATCAAAGATCCTTATTTGATTCAATCTGAAGTTCTACTTAAGCAATTGAACTCAGATCAAAATGGACTGATTGAAGAGGAGGTCAAGAGAAGACTTGCACATTTTGGTAAGAATACTCTTCCTGATCCGGATAAAAAATCACTCTTCAAATTAATCATCAAGCAGTTTAATAACCTGATGGTTTATATCCTCCTTGTGGCTGCTGGAATATCTTTTCTGACACAGCACTATGTTGATGTCTATGTGATTTTGGGGATTATTCTAATCAATGCTATTATTGGATTTGTCCAAGAATACAAGGCCGAGGGGGCGCTAGCTGCGCTTAAAGGGCTTTTGGTTCCCCAATGTAAAGTCATTAGAAACAAACAGCTCTTGAAGGTCAATTCTGAAGATTTGGTTCTAGGAGATATTCTTGTCTTGGAAGAGGGAGATAACATCCCTGCTGATGCAAGAATAATTTATGAAAAAAACGGAAGAACATCCGAAGCATCACTAACAGGTGAATCAGTCCCTGTTCAGAAATCTGAAAAAGTTCACGAAGGCCCATGTGGATTTTCAGACCAGAAAAATATGGTCTGGAAAAGCACATTTGTGTCTAGTGGGAGTATCCGAGCTGTAGTCACCGCCACAGGGCTACAAACCCAAATTGGACAAATTGCCTCCAGTCTGAAGGGTATCATTCCTAAGAAGACAAACTTTCAAAAGAAAACGGATAAGTTAGCCATGCAAATGGCTTTCATCGCAATAGGAAGTGCTATTCTGCTTTTTATAATTGGTTATTTGGTGCTTGAAGTAGAGACAAGCGAATTATTGTTGATTTCTATAGCAGCCTTAGTATCTGCAATTCCAGAAGGGCTTCCTGCTGTATTATCTATTGTATTGGCAGTGGGATCTTATAGAATGTCTCAGAAAAACGCCATTATTAGAGAAATGACAGCTACTGAGAGTCTGGGGTCTGTGAGTACTATCATCACTGACAAAACAGGGACACTCACCCAAAACACCATGACGATTAAAAAAGTGTGGACACATGGTATTTCAGATGTAGAAGTGACTGGTGAAGGCTGGGAAAGCAAAGGTACTTTTTTGGGTGATGAAAAAGACGCTAATTCTCTTGAGATATTATTAGAAATCGCTGCACATTGCCATCAATCTGCTATAGAAGTTAGTGAAAACGATCTACTCAAAGTTATCGGAGACCCTACAGAAGCCGCTTTTTTAGTATTGGGGAATAAAGCTGGAAAGAAAAAATCTCTACGTATAATCGAGGATATAGCTTTCAGTTCTGAACTTAAGTACAGATCTACACAACTGTTAAAAGACAATGATGAATTGAGGTTTTATATAGGAGCTACTGAGCCAATATTAGACAGATGCACATCCTTTCTTGACAAAAATGGAAAAGGGAATGCCTTAGATGGTGATGCAAAATTATTAATTCTTAGTAAAATTCAATCTTGGTCTAGAGATAGCCTTCGGGTGTTGGCACTGGCAAGGAAAATCGGAGCAGATTTAGAAAAAGACGAATATTTAGAATTTGTAGGTATAGCAGGAATGATGGATCCACCAAGACCTGAGGTAATCGATGCTGTAGCTTCCTGTCACAAAGCAGGCATTCGGGTAATCATGGCTACAGGTGACCACGCAGATACTGCTCTGTCAATTGCCAAAAAAGTGGGAATCGTCAAATCGGGAAGAGAGA
The DNA here is from genome assembly GCF_014637795.1 of Belliella aquatica. Classification (GTDB taxonomy): domain Bacteria; phylum Bacteroidota; class Bacteroidia; order Cytophagales; family Cyclobacteriaceae; genus Belliella; species Belliella aquatica. Next base: position 229,631 of record NZ_BMFD01000005.1, read on the forward strand.
TAGTCTACACAGACACCCAACTTCAGCAAATGACTAAAGAGAAATTCAAAAAAGCAGTTCAGGAAGCTGATGTTTTTTCGAGACTGACTCCTTTAATGAAGTTGAAGATTGCCAAGGCACTACAAGAAGCAGGCGAGCTTGTAGCTATGACTGGGGATGGTGTGAATGATGCTCCCGCACTCAAACAGGCAAATATTGGGATTGCAATGGGGATCATGGGAACAGATGTTGCTAAAGATGCCTCTATGATGGTGTTGGCAGATGATAACTTCTCCACAATCGTTCAAGCCATTGAGCAAGGGCGAATAGTATTCAATAATGCGAGAAGAACTAGCTTTTTCCTAGTCACTACTAATTTTGCTGAAATTTTGACATTGATTACTTCTATATCCTTTGGCTTACCTATTCCTTTGACTGCAACACAGATTCTATGGATCAATATTGTCACTGATGGGTTTTGTGACAAAGCCCTGGCCGCAGAAAAAGGAAAAGGTTATGAACTAGAATCACCTCCGATCAATCCAAAAGAAAATATTCTCACAAAAAATATTATCCCATTCCTATTAATCAATACCTTGATCATGACTGGTTTGGCAATAGCCGCTTTCAAAATTTATTTGCCCTTGGGTATAGAAAAAGCGAGGACAATGGTATTTATTGTCATTGCTTTTACCCAGCTTTTCAATGTTTTCAATATGCGAAATCTTGATCAATCTATTTTCAAAATCGGGCTTTTCAGCAATAAATGGGTAAATTATGCTTTGATCATCTCTATCCTTATTCAAGTATTGATCATTGAAGTTCCGATTTTTGCTCAACTATTTGATTTTAGGCCTGTCAATTTCATCGAATTTGTCAAATGGATCGCTTTATCATCTCTTACGCTTTGGGCAGGAGAAATTTATAAATACATCAAAAACTACAAAACTATATAGCTATGTATCAGTACACAAGCGCAGCAGAAGCTGTCAAACATGTAAAAAGTAATCAAAGAATATTCATTCATGGAAGTGCAGCTACTCCAACTCACCTCTTGCATGCTCTCGCAAACAGAAAAGAAGAACTGAGAGATGTGGAAGTCGTTTCCATTTCAACCTTAGGAGATATGCCTTTGGCAACTCCTGATTGTTTAGGAAGTTTTTTTATGAATTCTCTTTTTGTGTCTGAAAATGTAAGGCAAGCCGTCAACAGCGAACAAGGCGGTTATGTACCGATTTTCTTAAGTGAAATAGGGAGACTTTTCCGAAACAATATCCTTCCAATCGATGTAGCAATCCTCAATGTCTCAGAGCCAGACGATCATGGATATTGTTCGCTCGGAGTGTCGGTAGATATTGCAAAACCAGCTATTGAAACTGCCAAACTGATTATTGCGCAAGTGAATAAGCAGATGCCAAGAACCCACGGTGATGGACACATTCACTTTAGCAGATTTGCTGCTGCAGTGGAAGTAGATGAAAATCTTCCAGAGGTAAATTATGGTGATAAAATCGGTGAGAACGAATTAAAAATAGGTTCCTATATCGCTGAACTCATAGAAGACAGAGCAACACTTCAAATGGGAATTGGTGCCATTCCAGATGCTGTTCTGAGAAAATTGACAGGTCACAAAGATCTTGGTATCCATACAGAAATGTTCTCCAATGGTGTAATCGAACTTTTAGAATCAGGAGCCATCACCAATTCTTATAAGAAAAAGCATCCTGGGAAAATCGTGACTTCATTTGCCATAGGCAATAAAGAGATGTATCAAAAGATCCATGACAACCCAATTTTCTCTTTTCACGAAGCAGCCTATGTCAATGATACCGCGGTGATCAGAAAAAACCCAAAAGTAGTTTCAATCAACAGCTGTCTTGAGTTAGATTTAACTGGTCAAGTTTGTGCAGATTCTATAGGAAGTTACCATTATTCTGGTGTTGGTGGTCAGATGGACTTTATGCGAGGAGCCGCGCTTTCAGAAGGTGGGAAACCGATCATGGCACTTTCCGCAGCTACAAGAAGAGGTGCCAGTAAGATTGTTCCGTTCCTCAAACAAGGAGCTGGAGTAGTAACGACAAGAGCTCATATGCACTATGTGGTTACAGAGTTTGGCGTAGCTTATCTCTATGGAAAAAACCTCAGACAACGTGCTTATGAACTGATGAAAATCTCTCATCCAGATCACCGAGAAGATTTAGAACGAGCGATAATTGATCGATTTGGCAGCTATGTATATGCTACACGATAATTCTCGTTGAGATTTTCAGATATAAAAAAACCACCCGATTGGGTGGCTTTTTGTTTTGTTATGGAAAGTGTATAATTAATTCAAGAACTCATCAAACGTTAAAGAAACAAAATACATTGTACCTACAGTAGGATTCCCCCATGCCTGAGTATACCCATCCCCAAATAGGTTTGTAGCACCCATTTTAACGATAGATTTAATAGATTTAATTTTATAACTCATTTGAACATCCATTGTGCCGTAAGCAGGCACAACAGACAATTGTCTGGAAGAAACTTCTGGAGCAACAAAAGTAGACTGCCATGCAAATTCATCCTGCCATCTGTAAGCTAAAGCAAAACCAAAATTTTTAAATACCTCACGATTAGCAAAAGTTATATTTGTTCGATATTCAGGAGTATTAAATGCTGGCTGAAAATCACCTAAATCTTCAATATTTGACAATTTGTTATACGAGACATTTCCACCAATAGTATATCCTTTAGGTAATTTATAATCAAGACCCAAAGCCCAACCGAAAGAATTTATAATTTCTGACCTATTTATTGGCATTGAGTAAACATTTCGAGTACTTGCTTGTAACAAATTTAAACCTAAATCAGTCTGAAGAGTTCCTGGTTGGTAGTTTGCATCTTGTACTAAAACTTGGCTTCCAATAAAATTCTCAAACCTATTAAAGTAATAATAACCATCAATTAACAGTTTGTTGTTCGCTAACAAAGATTTATAACCAATTTCAAAAGATTTTACTCTTTCTGGTTGAAACTCTTTTAATTCATAAGCCTGTAATTGATTTATATTTGCTCCAGCAGCAACGACAGGCACTAATTGCATTGTTAATGCAGCTATTGCCGCAGGTGCTTGATCCGCTGGGATTTGACCTGCATTTACCTGTGCCATTACAATTTGTGTAGCTTGAGCTTGAGCAGCTTGTTGAATCTGAGGGGTTGCAGCAGATGCTTGTACAGCACCTCCAAATTGAGTTACTGTTTGTAAAGAATAGACTGGATTTGAATTGAAATTATATCTATCTCTTAGTAGCGGCAATCCACCAATGAGTCTTGCTTGAGGAGTTCTCAAATCTATATACTGCTCTTGAGTAGTAGGAATCCTAAATCCTGTTTGATAAGATGCTCTAAAATTATGTTTTCCCGCAGTATAGACTGCTGAAACTCTAGGAGACCATTGACCTTGAAAGTTCTCATTCTTATCATATCTAACAGAAGCTGTCAACTTTAATTTATCATCAAACAAACTTTTACTTCCTTGTGCATAGCCGCCAAATTCGGTTATAGAAAACTCTTCATCATTTTCATCAGTTGCAAATAATGTTCTATCTGAATTTAAATCATAAACACGGTAATTTGCTCCAACAACAAAATCAGCCCAGGTAATATCTTTAAAGCTGTAAGAACCTTCAAGGTGATATAAGTTTGTCTTATCTACAAATCTAGCCCCAACAGCTGCGGCAGTTCCAGGTATTGGCCTTGACCTTACATCTGCTAAAGCTGCATTGAATTGAGATGACCCAGGTTCATACCTTCCTATATCAGCAAAATTTCTAGCAGCATTATGTGCACTAGCTTCATCTAAACCTTGCCCTCTAGCACCTACAAAAGCACCTACATATTCCCCAAACCATTGAGGACTATTTTTCCAAGCTTCATTTATTCCTTGACCTGCAATACCTATCGCATAAGAATCTCCTGATCTTTCTTGAGTAGTATAACCTCTCACAAACCAATTTGTCCCCTTTAACTCAAGCTTATATTGTCCAATACTGAATCCGGTTATAGAATACCTATCTGCACCTGTATAGACGGTTGTACCTGTACCATAATTACCTTGTAAAATTGCCTCTACATTATCATTTAATCTCCAATGAAGTGCTGCATTCAATTTCAAAGATTCTGTACCATAATCTGCTAAGTCTCTTTCGTTATATCCTGTCCTTGTTATGGTTTGATCCGGAATTAAGCCTAAAGCACCTGCAGGTAAAAGATTATTGGCAATCAGACTTTGAGCAACTCCTCTCATACTTTGGCCTGTTTCATCACCATAAATATTGACACCGTTGTACCCTGGATTATTTTCCCGAGTTCCATTTTCAATTCCAAACCCGTTGGATAAAGATTGATCTCTAAAGTCATTTGCTTGCCAGTCATCTGCTTTCAAGTATGATACGTTCACCTTGAATGCTAATTTATCATTAAAAGCTGTTGCATATCTTGCGGCAAAATCCGTAAATCCAGTACTTGGGTTTGACCTAGTTGATTCGCTCATTATACCACCTTTCATTTGAACTGACAATCCTTGATATTGAAAAGGGTTTTTGCTGTTCATTAGTAGTATACCATTAATGGCGTTTGGACCATATAGAGCAGAAGAAGCACCCGGAAGCAACTCAACACTTTCTAAATCTAATTCGGAGATACCAGCAATATTTCCAACTGAGAAATTCAAGCCAGGAGCTTGGTTATCCATTCCATCAATTAGTTGCACTGTTCTTACGTTTCCATTTGCATTAAAACCTCTGGTGTTGAAAGACTTGAAAGTCATTGATTGTGTACTCATTTCCACTCCCTTCATATTATTTAATCCATCATAAAAACTCGCTTGAGGAGCTTCCCTAATAGAAATAATATCCATTCTTTCTACAGTTACAGGTGATTTCAAAACACTTTCTTCAATTCGAGATGCGGATACAACTACCTCTTGTCCAAGGATTGATTGTTCTGCAAGGGTGACCTGAAGATTAGAAACATTTTCTTGGGTGATTTCTATTTCCTTGCTTGAAAAGCCAACCATCGAAAATATCAAAGTCAATGGCGGTGCCTGATTGACGCGTAAATTAAAGTTACCTTGTAAGTCGGTAACTGTTCCGATTACTTTTCCTTTCACCACAATATTCACCCCTACGAGTGTTTCTTTCGATCCTTCCTCAGTCACTGTGCCCGAAATATTCGTCGTCTGAGCAAAAACCGAAGATGTGCTTAAGGAAACAATGACAAATAGTGAAAATACTATTTGCCAAGTTCTTCTAGTAAAGTTTAGCATATGTTTAATCTTGGGTTAATTGTTAATAATTTCAATCCAATTATTTGAATCTGTAATTAATGTGAAAATTAGAAGAAATTCCCAATAATCCTGCATTTATTATCCAATTAATTGCGAATAAAAATTTAAGAACATATCATTTACAAAATAAACCCTTTGATTATCAACAAAAACCCAATAAAAAATAATTTGAAGTTATTAGTTTGATCTTTAAAAGTATAAATAAAAAAACCCTGATTCTCATCAGGGCTTTAATTTACTTGGTTGAATTTTTATTCTCTTCATTGACGTGTTTCACAAGTCTGTCACAGAGTTCTTTCATTTCTTCAGATATGTATTCATCACCTGTAGCATTTAAGATCGTTTGAGCCATTCCTCCCAAAATATCAATATAAAATCTCTTCATCTCCACCACAGACATATCATCTGTCCAAAGATCGATTCTTAAAGTACTGTGATTTAAATTATCCCAAACATTCAAGCTGATACTTTTGGTAGCTTCTTCACCCTCACCTTCTTTATCAGAAGCATCCCATTGTATAGATTTTGGGAGATTTTTATCGTCAAGGTTGATTTTAAATTTTATCTCTGAACTTTTCATTATTTAGTATGATGATTAATGCCTCAAAACTACAAAAGGGAAATCTGAGTTCCGATCTCTATCCAAAATGTTTTCTATGATTATCCTCAATAACACCAGTATGTGAATATTTCACTTAGAATTATACGAATAATCGCCAACAGACCATAGTCAACTGCCCACAGCTGATTGAAATGAACTTCATACAATATTATAAATGGCTACTGTTAAGAAAGCGGATATACACAATGTTTTATTTACCTATTCAAATCTCATCTCAGGAATCTCGCCCTCTACTACGAGTTTGCCTTCTGTTTTTTCTTGAATTTCCTCAACACTTACACCTGGAGCACGCTCCAATAATTTGAATCCACCTTCTGGAAGTACATCCAAAACTGCTAAATCAGTGACTATTTTTTTGACGCATCTAATTCCTGTGATCGGTAGGCTACATTCTTTGAGTAATTTCGACTCTCCACTTTTACTGCAATGCTGCATCGCTACAATGATATTTTCGGCAGAAGCTACCAAATCCATTGCTCCTCCCATTCCTTTTACCATTTTTCCTGGAATCTTCCAATTGGCGATATCTCCATTTTCAGACACTTCCATGGCACCAAGAATCGTAAGCTGCACATGTCCTCCCCTGATCATCGCAAAAGATTCTGCTGAGTTAAAAAGTGCTGAACCTTTGGTCATGGTAATGGTCTGTTTGCCAGCATTGATCAAGTCTGGATCAACTTTATCTTCTGTAGGAAATGGTCCAATCCCCAAAAGTCCATTTTCGGACTGCAAGACAACTTCCAAATCATCAGGAATATAGTTTGCTACCAATGTCGGTATTCCAATTCCCAAATTGATATATTGTCCGTTCTGAACCTCCCGAGCTATTCTCTGTGCTATTTGATCTTTGTTGAGCATATCTATTTATTTATTGGGTTTCTTCAGGTTAATTTTAGATTTATGATCTTAGAATTAAGATTTATGATTGATCGAAGGGAGGAAATACATTTGAAATATAATTGAAATAAGGTGGAGATATTGTAGAAATAAGGTGGAAATAATATGGTAATATTTCGCCGAAGGCATAACTTGTCCGCCGTGGCGGATTTCAATAAACCCTATCCTTTAGCTACCGTTCTCTGTTCAATTCTTTTTTCGTAATCTTTCCCTTGAAAAATCCTTTGAACATAGATTCCAGGGGTATGGATTTCATTTGGGTTCAATTCCCCTGCTGGCACCAATTCTTCTACTTCTGCAATTGTGATTTTGCCTGCTGCAGCCATCATTGGATTGAAATTTCTAGCCGTTCCTTTGAAAATCAAATTTCCCGCGGTGTCTCCTTTCCAAGCTTTGACAAAAGCAAAGTCAGCCTTCAACCATCTTTCCAAGAGATATAGTTTCCCATCAAATTCTCGTAACTCTTTTCCATTGGCTACTTCAGTTCCGACTCCTGCTGGTGTAAAAAATGCTGGAATCCCAGCTCCTCCTGCTCTGACTCTTTCTGCTAATGTTCCTTGTGGAATCAATTCCACTTCCAACTCTCCACTCAGAAGTTGTCTTTCAAACTCTGCATTCTCACCCACATAGCTTGAAATCATCTTTTTCACCATCCGCTTTTGAAGCATCAAACCTATTCCAAAATCATCAACACCAGCATTGTTAGAAATACAGGTCAAACCATTGATGTCTTTATCCAATAAAGCTTGGATACTGTTTTCGGGGATTCCTGAAAGACCAAATCCGCCAAACATCAATACTGCATTTGAAAAAACATCTTCTACAGCTTCTGCTGCATTTGCTATTGTTTTGTTGATCATATCTTTAAATTATTTTTGGGTTAATATGCTTATTGCTTTTTCTCGATCTGCTTTCAACTGCTGTTTCAACTGCTCCAAACCTTCAAATTTCGTCTCTGGCCTGAGGTATTCTTTGATCTGAACACATACCCTTTTATCATAAAGGTCTCCTTCAAAATCAAAAAGATTCACTTCTATACTACGGCTATTTCCATCAACAGTTGGTCTATTTCCGATATTGAGCATGCCATTGTATTGATCCCCTTCGACATTGACTACAACAGCGTAAGCTCCGTCGCATGGAATCAGTTTATAATCATTGGGAATGTGAATATTTGCTGTGGGAAAACCAATAGATCTTCCAAGTTGCTGTCCCTTAATGATGATTCCATTGAGCTCGTAGGATCTTCCCAAATAGCCATTGGCAATAGCTACTTTACCACCTTGAAGGGCATGACGTATTTTTGTACTAGATACGCCAACATCATCAACATCTTCTCTAGATATTTCTTCAAGTTCAAAAGGATATTGGTCAATATGCTCTTTAAGATACTCAAAACCACCTTCTCGATTTTTCCCAAATCGATGATCATATCCTATGACCAATTTACGGGTTTGGATTTTATCAATCAGGATTTTTTGAATAAATTCCTCCGAACTCAATTCTGAAAATTCTTTTGTAAATGGAATGGAGATCAAATGATCTATTCCAGCTTCTCTCAGGAGTTTAGCTTTTTCTTCAAAAGTAGAGAGCAACATCAAATTGTGCTCTTTGGGATATAAGACCAGTCTAGGGTGTGGCCAAAAAGTAATCAAAACAGTCTCCCCTTTTAGTTCATCCGCGATATTACTTATCCTTTTGAGAATTTTTTGATGACCAAGATGGACACCGTCAAAAGTTCCGCTGGTGACCACGGGATTATTGACTGGTCCAAATTCATCGATGCCTTCATATATCCTCATGCACTCTTGCTTTTATCTTATCTACTAAAGTGGTCAAATCTTCTGCATCTTCTAACCTAAATTCTCCGATTCTTGTTCGGGTCAAAGCAGACATATAAGCCCCTACTTCTAGCTTTTCTCCTAAATCTCTCGCCAAACTCCTGATGTAAGTCCCTTTGGAACAAACGATTCTAAAATCAATTTCTGGGAGTTCAAATCTTGTGATTTCAAACTCAGACACTGTAACGGGACGTGGTTCCATTTTGACTTCGATTCCCTTTCGAGCGGACTCGTAGACCCTCTTTCCATCTACCTTAATAGCAGAGTGCATGGGTGGAATTTGAAGGATGTCACCTGTCAATTCAGCAACTGCGCTTTTCAAATCTTTAAGAGTAAGGTGTGAGGGATCAGCTACTTCAATGATTTCTTTTTCTCTATCAAAACTCTCTGTAGTTTTTCCAAGTACAAACGTCCCTGTATACTCCTTTTCCTGCCCCATGTAGGTGTCTATACTTTTGGTTTTCTTCCCAGCGCAGACAATCAACAGGCCAGTAGCCAATGGGTCTAAAGTACCAGCATGACCAACTTTCTTGATTTTGAGGGCATTTCTTACCTTTTTGACCACATCAAACGATGTCCATTCTAAAGGCTTATCAATTAAAAAAACTTCTCCGTAAGGTTCCTGTTCTTGCATATTACATATATAATCCAGCGCCTATTGCAATCAATCCGACGATGGCACAATAAATAGAGAAATAAGTTAATTTACTTTTTCTCACCAAAGCAATCATCCATGTGCAGGCAAAATAACCTGCAATAAATGCTGCAATAAATCCAGCTGAAAGGTAGCCAAAGCTCTCTGTGTTGTATGTCAAAGCTCCATCTAGTATATCTTTTGCTATTTTCCCTAAAATCAATGGTACAACCATCAAAAAAGAGAATCTTGCAGCTTTTGATTTGTCTATTCCCAATAAAACTGAGGTAGAAATCGTAGCTCCTGATCTAGATATTCCTGGAAGAATTGCAATTGCTTGAGAAATCCCTACCAAAAATGCATTCCAAAAACCTACTGGTTTGTCTGTATTTTTGGCTTTATCGGCCAAATACAGCAAAATAGCTGTTAACAGAAGCATACATCCCACAAAGACGATTTTCCCACCAAAGAACTGCTCGAGTTGTTCATTAAAGAAAACTCCAATGATCGCCGCAGGTATCATAGAAATGATGATTTTGAGAGAAAACTTGGTTTCTTCATTCCATTTGAATTGAAAAAGTCCTTTGAAAATCTCTGCGAGGTCTTTTCTAAAAACCAAAATAGTAGATAACGCAGTGGCAAAATGAAGAACTACTGTGAACATCATACTTTCTTCAGGAAGTTTTGAATCTCCCAAAATTGCAGCACCCAATTCCAAGTGACCACTTGAGGAAACAGGCAAAAACTCCGTCAATCCTTGAACGATTCCGAGGATGATTGCATCAATAATGTCCATAATTTACTTTGATTCCGACTTATGGAAGATTGCGTAAAATTCAAAAATAAATCCCGCCAAAGTAACGATCGGACCTAAAGTCAAACCCATGAAACCAAATCCGTGTGTTTCAGGATCCAAACCAATAATGGTAAAACCAATTACGATAATTGCGATGCCGATAAGCATCAGCTGATAATTTTTCTTGGTAAAGGGAAAAGATTGATTGCTCATATTTAATAAAGTTCGTCCAAAGACATGTTTAAGTATTTATTTACAGCTTTGAGGGTGCTGAAGAATGACAGCATCGCTCCGACAATAACTAATCCTCCAAAAAGAAGGTATAACAATTCATAATTTTGAAGCAAAGCGAAGCCATCAATGTTGGCCTTGGTATATTCAATAATTGCATAGAGAATTCCTGATGCTAATAATCCTGACAATGCCCCAAAGAAAAATGCCCTACTCAAGAAAGGCTTTCTGATAAATCCTCTCGTCGCACCAACCAATTGCATACTTCTGATAAGAAAGCGTTGCGAAAATAAAGCTAATCTAATCGTATTGTTGATCAGCATAATTACGGTGATGATCAAGATGACAATAAATCCTCCCATCACCAAACTCACTTTCAATAGATTTTCGTTGATCGATTCTACCAAATCGGACATATAAGTTACTTCGAAGACACCATCCATATCTTGGAGCTCTGTAACGATTTCTTTGATTTGATCAGCAGTTTGAAACTCTTCAGAAAGTGCTAAAGTATAACTATCTCTCAATGGGTTATCATCTAGAAAAGCCGTAAAATCCTCTCCAGTATCTTCTAGAAAACTTGCAGCTGCTTCTTCTTGAGAAATAAAAACTAATCCATTCCCATCCTCTTTTTGAAGTAAAAACGGTTTTTGAGAGAGTGTTTTGGCTATTTCTGCTTTTCTCTCTTCAGTAATATTTTTATTTAGAAAAACTTGAATTTCTATATTTTCACGAATAATTTTGGTGAGTGTTTTCGCTTGTATAAAAATCACTCCAAAAAGACCGACGATGAAAAGTGAAAGCGTTGTACTAAAAAGTACTGAGATAAACTTGAATTTACCAACTTTTGTCTTCTTCCTTGAATTGCCTTTCATATATATCGAAAATGGGTTTGCGCCCTGCGTTGAGTATTTGGATTTTTTATCGATGGATAATATTACATCGAATATTCAAATTTGGTCAAAATTAATCAGCTTATGGTATATAACCAATCTTATTCGATTTAATTGATTTGAATCACCACTTCATCAGCAATAACGAACGCTTGATCTAATTTGGTACAAGCAAGTACATCTAAGCCTGTAAATCTTCCAAAAGCGGGAAGAATGATCCTACGTTGACTATAAAAAAAACAGGGAAGTGTAATTTTCTGCCTCCCTTTTCCTCGAAGAGCTATGCCAGGGTGAATATGACCACAGAAGTTGATTTTACCTTCAGGCACTTCAGGAAGTGGTTCATGCGAAAGCAAAAAGTTTTCAATCTCCAAAGGTTCTTCGTGAATGATCCATTTTCCGGAAGTGTAGCAAGCTTGAGGAAGTATATCATGATTTCCTTTTACCAAATGAAAATTAACTTTTGGAAATGAATCTATAAACGTTTCTAAAACCCACCAAGATTCATTTAGGTCTGAGTGAAATAAATCACCCAAAAAATAAATGTCATTTGACTCAAACTGCTGGATTAACTGCGAAATCTTCTGTAAATCATCATCATGAAGATGTTCAGAAATGGGGATTCCTGCCTTTCTAAAATGACCTGCTTTCCCAAAATGTGGATCTGCAATCAATAAAGCTTGGTGTTTTTTTATATAAATAGCTTTCTGAGGCAATAACCAAAAACTACAACTTAACTCCTTTAATATCAACTCAAAACCAACTGAATTCTCTTGCATTCTTAAACTAAAATTTCTGATTTAGATCAGTACTAATTAATATTCTTCCGTAAGGAGAGGAACAAAGACATTTGTTTTCGTATTATAAAAGTATTAATATTCCTCAAGTTTATATACCCTTAACTCAAAATAACATGACAAGCAAATTCATTCAATTAGGTATTGCCGTATTATTGATCTTTGGTACATCGACAGCTTTTGCACAGAATGCTGATGCTATCCTCGGGAAATGGTACAATACTGAAAAAGACGCTCAGGTAGAAATCACAAAAGAAGGCGGAAAATATTCAGGTAAGATCGTTTGGCTTGCCGAACCGACCGAAAATGGCAAACCAAAATTAGATAAAAACAACAGTGACAAGTCAAAAAGAACAAGACCAATCATGGGAATGAAGCTTCTCAATGACTTTGAATACAGCGATGGAGTATGGGAAGATGGGACGATTTACGATCCTAAAAACGGAAAAACATATTCATGTATCATCAAAAAGAAAAATGATAAAACTCTAGAAGTAAGAGGTTATATCGGGATTTCTTTCGTTGGAAGGACTGTAGAATGGACAAAAGTTCAATAACTACCCTTCCCAAATCCCCTTTGGAACAAGTTCAAGAACATTTCCGAAGGGGTCTTCAAAATAAATACTTCTCTGTCCGTCAGACCATTCTTGTTCGTGGGTGATTTCAATCCCATTTCTAATTATTTTTTGTTTGGATTCTGAATAATCATCTGCCGAAACTTCAAAAGCTATGTGTTGCTTCCCTGATGCGAAATGTGGTGGTAGGTTTATTTCATTCTTAGTCACTTCGGGTATAAAACATAGCAAAACCGAACTCCCACATCTAAAAAAAATATGCCTTCCTTCTACTTTAGAAATGACCGGCATCTCAAGCAAATTATGGCAAAATCTCTCAGCTTGATCAATATCTGAAATGTAAAGACAAATTTCTTTGATTTGAGTATAGTTCATATTTCAAGGTAAAAAACAAATTAAGTGATACAAAACGATTCCTAACTTAATTTCTTGTATTTTAAAAAGCAAAAAACCCTAAAGTCGCATTCACGACTCTAGGGTTTAGAAGAATAATAGGTTTAAAGCGTAATACTATATCAACTCTCCTGATTTTTGAATCTCCTTCAATTCGTGTAAAATATCTTCGGCAGATAGATAATCTGGCAAAGCAATCAAGGAAACTTCTTTCAATTCATTAAGCTTGTTTAAGCTTTTCGGTTTGACTTTTCCAACTGCAAAATAAAATCCATCAACACGTTCGATAAATTCTGTGGAGAAGATATTATTTTCAATGATTTCCTCCGAGCGACATTTTACCAGGACCTTTATCCCAAGATTCAGCAATTTCTCATCTAAAGGCTTGTCAAAATTCACTTTGGAATAATTGTACGAAAAGCCATTTCTAGCTTTGACCAAATCTCCATACACAGCTGCGCCCGTTGGTAAACTTCCAGCTCCTTTACCTTGATAAAATTGATCTTGCAAATGCTCTGAATTGATTTTTACGGCATTATATTCGTTTTCTACGCCATAGAAAAGATTGGATTCCTCCACAAGCGTTGGAATAATATAAGCCGAAATGCCTCGATAGTCTTTTTCAGCTTTTGCAATAAGTTTGATTTTGAGTCCAAGTGATTTTGCTAGAGCAATTTCATCCTCTCCCAAATTTTGAATTCCAAAAGTGGCAATTTGCTCTTCTCCCACAAATTTCCCAAATGCATGCAAAATCAAAATATTAAGCTTGCTTGCTACATCACTGCCACTGATATCAAAGCTAGGGTCTGACTCTGCAAAACCTTTTTGTTGCGCCATTCTCAACGCCTCGTCAAAGCTCAATCCATTATTGAAAATCCTTGACAGGATATAATTTGATGATCCGTTAAGAATTCCTTCAATACTTACTATGGTATCCTCTTCAAAATGTGTCTCCAAAGTAGTAATAACTGGAATCCCAGCAGCCACAGCGGCTTCATAGAGCAATTTTCCACCAAAAACTTTCTGCAAACTGATCAATTCAGGAAGATGGGCAGAAAGTAGTTTTTTATTTGCGGAAATAACAGTTATTCCTCTTTTCAAGGCTTCAGTAACATATTCATAAGCTTCCTCTGTATTAGAAATCAATTCAAGGATATAGTCTGGATTTTTGTCAAACACATCCTGAGCATGATATGAAAACTTGATATCAGAAGGCCTTCTTTTCTTTTGATCCTTGACCACTATCGTGTCAGGGATCCACTTTTCTTTTTGTTTTTTAGCAATCTGAAAGTAGCCTTGACCGACCACTCCAAAACCAAAGAGTCCTATTCGCTTAGTCATTGTTTTCTAGGTAAAAAGAGCTGAGAATATAATTTAACTGTTCGTATTCTATTAGGAATGCGTCATGACCATAAGGAGATTTTATTTCTCTATAAGTTCCTTTTTGGACATGATTGGCAATAAATTGAGATTCCTCTTTGAGGAAAAGCAAGTCTTTATCTACGCCAATTGCCAAGACGCGAGAAGGTATTTGGGATAGTGCTAATGCTGCTCCGCCTCTATTTCTACCCACATCATGGCTATCCATCGTCTTAGTGAGCGTCCAATAAGAAAGTGCATTAAATCTATTTGCGAGTTTTTGACCTTGGTATCGCAGATAAGAACTTGCTTTGAATCCATCCAATTTATTCGGTTCATCGACTTGCTTTTCGGAGAGATTTTCTGGGTGACGATAAGTCAACATTGCTATTGCCCTTGCAGCTTCCAAACCTTTCTTTCCCGCTTCAGGAAATTTTTCTCCCCAAGTTTGATCAGCAGAGATTGCCATTCTTTGGGTTTCATTAAAGCCTATCGTCCAAGGAGCTGTTTTAGCATTTGAAGCAAGAATGATTGTATTTTTTACTTTGTTTTGAAGTAAATACGCCCACTCTATTCCCACTTGACCTCCCAAAGATCCACCGATCAAGGTATTGATTTGATGAATTCCCAGTTCGATTCTAAGTAATTCCAAGGTATTGGCCATGTCTCTTGTGGTAAGATTTGGAAAATCATAATAATAAGATTCCCCTGTTGTTGGGTTTTGGGAAAGCGGTTGCGTAGAACCGTAACAAGAACCCAAAAGATTGGCGCATACGATAAAGTATTTACTTGGATCATAAAACTTATCTTCTCCCACAAGTCCTGACCACCAAACTTGGACTTGCGTATCTCCAGTCAAGGCATGAATAACCCAGACCACATTGTCAGAATTTGCATTCAATTGACCTTGTGTAGAATAGGCCAACTGAAAATTCCTGAGAACATCTCCAGATTCCAGTTGGAATTCGCCTTCGTTGGTAAAGGTTTCTTGCACCATATCGATAATCAGGTAGGGACTTTCTAGATTCATTTTTGATTTCTGAGAGGGAATAAACCCACTTTTATTTTGATTTTGATTCAATAGTTACCTTTATTTGACATCATCAAAAGCCTGCTGCAAGTCAGCTTTGATATCTTCGATATGTTCGATACCTAAAGACAATCTCAATAGAGTTGGTGTGACACCTGCAGCCTTTTGTTCTTCATCAGATAGTTGCTGATGCGTAGTCGCTGAGGGTTGTATGATCAAAGTTTTGGCATCCCCAACATTGGCAAGGTGAGATATCAGTTCAAGTTTATTAATGAAATCAGAAGTACTTTCTTTATCTCCTTTAATCTCAAAACTCAAAACACCACCAAACCCATTTCTTAGATATTTCTTTGCCAATTCATGATATGGGGAAGATTTTAAGCCTGGATAGTTTACTTTCTGAACTTGAGGATGTGATTCAAGCCACTCAGCGATGGCCAAGGCATTATCAACTGTACGCTGCACCCGAAGTGATAGTGTTTCCAGTCCCTGTAGCAATAAGAAAGAATTAAAAGGACTAAGTGCAGGACCAAAATCTCTCAAACCTTCTACCCTCGCTCTAATTGCAAAAGCTATATTTGGTAATCCTAGTGGATTATTTTCTCCAAAAACCTCCCAAAATTTCAATCCATGATATCCTTCGGAAGGTTCAGTAAACTGAGGAAATTTTCCATTACCCCAATTGAAGTTTCCTCCATCTATAATAATTCCTCCAACCGATGTTCCATGTCCACCGATCCACTTGGTAGCAGAGGCTGTTACCACATTTGCTCCGTGCTTGATCGGTGCAAAAAGAAATCCACCTGCTCCAAAAGTATTATCGACAACCAAAGGAATATTGTGCTTTTTTGCCACCGCAGCAATCGCTTCAAAGTCGGGAATATTGAATTCTGGGTTTCCGATAGTTTCTAAATAAAGCGCTTTAGTTTTATCGTCAATTAATTTTTCAAAATCCTCAGGATTATTTCCTTTTGCAAATCTCGCTTCAATGCCGATTCTTTTGAAAGCAACCTTGAATTGGTTGTATGATCCTCCATATAAAAAGGAAGTAGAAACGAAATTCTCTCCTGTCTGCAAAATATTGTTTAAAGCCAAAAACTGAGCAGCTTGTCCTGAGCCTGTTGCTACTGCCGCAACACCACCTTCTAAAGCTGCGACTCTTTGCTCAAAAACATCCGTAGTAGGATTCATTATCCTTGTATAGATATTACCAAATTCTTTTAAGGCAAAAAGATTCGCTCCATGCTCAGCAGAATTGAAAACATAAGAAGTGGTTTGGTATATGGGTACCGCTCTTGAATTAGTAGCAGAATCTGGATTTTGCCCTGCATGTAGTTGTAATGTTTCGAATCGATGATTACTAGACATAATTGATAGGTTTAATAGATTTTAAAATTTTAACTTGAATTTCCTTTTTAAGTATGATCTGAAGGAATACAGAGATTTGAGTAGGGGTAAAAAATTACCTACACATAGGACAAAACATAAACGCTGAATCCAGGAGATTCTGTCTATCTTTTGCTAATTCTGATTTTTGGGATTGCCCTGAAGTTTGAATATAAATCATCTTGTTAAGAATTTATATTTCCGAAAGAGGATATTCTCTATCGGCAGGAATTGGCACCTTGGATTTTCCAGGTTGCCAGAGGGTCATAGAGCCTGTCTCTTGCCTCTTCTTTATAAATCCTAACACTGGAAAAAGTGAAAGGACAACACAAAGTAAATTCAGGAAATTTTAGAATGCAAGAAAATTGATGAAAATAATGTATATAAGCTCAAATAAACTAGTAGGAAAATCGGCTATTTAGACCACAAAAATTTGATTATCAATTCATTATATATATCCAGGTTTAAATATAGCCTTTATGATAATCTGATCTTCTTCCAAAATGATCTCTACCTTATCAATAATATTATATTTATCTAAAATAGTTTTACTTAAACGCAGCCCTTTAGAATTTCCAATTTTAATTATTGCCGTTTCTATATTTGTGATTGAATGTATGCACAATGTAATTACATTATAACCTATTAATAAGTTTTATTCTGTAATTTTCTTTTAAAAATGGGCAAAAAAAAACCTGCTTTTCAGCAGGCTTTTAAAATTTTAAGTTTTGACAACTTATTTTGGTAATAATACCGAATCAATTACGTGTACTACACCATTGCTTCCAGCAAGATCAGCCGCTACAACAGTAGCACCATTGATCATTACTTTTCCGTCTTTGATAGATACAGTTAATTCCTGACCGTTTAATGTTGTTACAACTTGTCCATCTGATAAATCACTTGACATCACATTACCAGCTACTACGTGGTAAGTTAAAACTCCTGTCAATTGATCTTTCATTTCTGGCTTCAACAGATTATCAACAGTACCTTCTGGTAAAGCTGCAAAAGCTGCGTTAGTAGGAGCAAAAACTGTGAATGGACCATCACCACTTAAAGTTTCAACCAAGCCAGCTGCAGAAACTGCTGCTACTAGAGTTGTGTGGTCAGGAGAACCTACAGCAATGTCAACTACTGTGTTTGGAGCCTCTTCTACTACTACTACTTCTTCTACAACTTCTGTTGTTTCTTCAGTTTCAGTTGATTTGTTGTCACAACTAACTGCGAATACTGCCGCGCTACACGCAACTGCAAGAGATAAAATTTTAAAGATTTTCATTTTGTTTCTTTTTTTGTTGTTTATGATTCAATAGAGACCAAACATCATTTCCACCAATAAGTTTTAATAAGTAAGAAATAATTGATGAAGGGTAAATTTTGAATACTTTTGTACATCATAACGCTCACTAATGATGCCAAAAGATAAAAAAGTACACGCTAAGGTCAAATCAATCCTTCATCCACGTAATAAACACAGGGAAAGATATGATTTCAAGTCTCTATCAGAATCATTACCTGCACTTCAAAATTTTGTTTTAATCAACAAGTACGGAGATGAATCTATAGATTTTTTTGATCCTAAGGCTGTTTTAATGCTTAACAAAGCATTATTGAAGCATTTTTATAAAATTGACAATTGGGATATTCCTGAAAACTACCTCTGCCCTCCTATCCCTGGAAGAGCTGATTATATTCATTATATCGCAGATTTACTTACTGACAAAAATGGTAAATCACAAAAGCAGACTAAATGTCTGGATATTGGAGTAGGTGCCAATTGTATCTACCCTATCATTGGTGTCATGGAATATGATTGGACATTCGTGGGCTCTGATATTGATCCAGAAGCTATAGATGCTGCTCAAAAGACGATCAATAACAACCCGAATCTAAAGTCTAATGTCTTTCTCAGACTACAGACGAAAAAAAGAAACTTTTTTACTGACATCATTCATGAAGGTGAATTTTACGATGTCAGTATCTGCAACCCACCTTTTCACGCTTCTGCCAAAGAAGCACAAGCAAGCAGCTTGCGAAAACTCAGCAATCTCAAAGGCCAAAAAGTAACAAAAGCAACACTCAACTTTGGCGGACAGAGTAATGAATTGTGGTATGAAGGAGGCGAGTTGAAATTTCTCAATGACATGATTTATGAAAGCAGGAGATTTGGCAAACAATGTCGCTGGTTTACTAGCTTGGTTTCAAAAGAGGCTAATCTTCCCTTTGTCTACAAAACGCTAGATGCCGTCCAACCGAAAATCATCAAAACCATAGAAATGGGTCAAGGAAATAAAATTAGCAGAATTGTGGCTTGGAGTTTTGTGTAAATCTGAATCTTTATACTTTTCCTAGATTCATATAAATAAATAAAAAGGGTTCCTTTATTATTTTCTTAGCACCTTCGTGTAAAATGTTTTATCATATTCAAAAATTGTATTGAAATTACAATTTCAAAGTTGATAACGAGTACACAGCTTTGATTGAAATGAAACGATAAATGCGAATCACCTCCCAAAAAATGAAAAAAATATCACTTTTATATATTCTGACTTACTTTGCCTTAAATTCTTCTGCTATTAGTCAAACATTAATTGACAATTACAATCCTCCCAATAAACTCAGAGTGTTTATCGATGGCTGTGAACGGAGAGATGGAGGCTGTGATATGGATTATATCAGAACGGAAATTACGGCAGTTGATTTCTACAGGGATAATGAAATGGCTGATGTCTTTTTGCTCATTAACAATAACAGGTCTGGTGGCGGAGGTCGCCAATACCAACTGATTTTTATAGGTCAACAAAACATTTATGCGGGAAGAAGAGACACTCTTTATGTAAATAACAAACAAACGGATACTGACTTTGAAGTGCGTGAAAAGCTTACTCGGTTTATCAAATTAGGTTTAGCTCCGTTTGTTGCGAAGACCAAAGCAGGAGAGGGCGTTGATATCAATATGAAGACCGACCAGAGCGACCTGGAAGATACTAGACAGGAAAGTGTTGATTCCTGGAATTACTGGGTTTTCAATGTTGGCAGTGATGCGAACTTTGAAATAGAGGAATTGAGCAGGCAAATCAATTTTGGTGGAGACTTCAATATAAATCGCATCACGAACGAGTGGAAAATTTCCATATCTGGGAGAGTAAGTGAAAGACTGAGAACCACGATTCAAAAGGAACCAAGAGTTGATCAGAATGGCGCTCCTGTTCTTGATAACAACGGCAACCAAATCATCGATGAAATTGAGAACAATTTTGATGTTTCAGAATTTGGATTTGGTCACCAGCTGGTGAAGTCCATTTCACCCCGCTGGTCTTATGGATATGATGTTGAAGGACGTCAGAATACTCGCTTTAATTACAAGTTTCAGGTCAGCATCAGACCAGCTTTAGAGTTCAATTTTTTTCCTGAATCAGAGCAGAATTCCAGGTTTCTGAGAGTGAATTATGGGATTGAAGTAAGAAACAATAGCTATGTGGAGGAAACGATCTACGGGGCAGTTCAAGAAACCCGGGCTCTCCAAAGTCTAAGAGCCAGTCTGGGACTAAATCAACGATGGGGTAACCTGCAAGTTGGATATCGTCTGAGAAATTATTTAGATGATTTTAGCTTTTGGACCACAGGTATGAGTGTCAGTGCAGAAGTCCGTGTAACTGGGAATTTTTCTTTTTATGTAAGAGCAGAAGGTAACTACGTCAAGGACCAGATTTACCTGGCATCAGGAGATTTCTCCGAACAGGATATCTTGAGCGGGAGAGTCACCCTACCCTCAGCATATACCATTGATACAAGATTTGGGTTTAATTACAGGTTTGGTTCCAATCTCAATAACTTCGTGAATCAACGATTTTTTGGACGGGCAAATTTTGTTGGGAATGATTGATGGATCATTCTAAAGTTTTAGGATAAAAGAAATTCAATGATTTTGACAAATCACTGAATTTCTTTTTGATTATTTATCAAGGCCTATTAAAACTATAACTCTTTTATAATCCGTCAAATGAAGATTAAATTCTAGATTTACCCCCCCTACCTCATTTTCTCCAAATCCTCCAAACTATACTTCGGAGTTCCTCCTTTTTGACTGGCTACATAAGCACCAAGCTTGCAAGCAAAATCAAGGATTTCTTGAGGTTTCTTTCCCTCGAGATACATTTTCACAAATCCACTTAAGAAAGCATCTCCTGCTCCTACTGTGTCTTGAACTTCCACTTTATAACCTTGATGTCTAGTGAATTGTCCATTTTGATACATCATGGCGCCCTGACTCCCCAAAGTGATACAAATGGTCTCAATCGGGTATTCTTCTTCGAGATATCTACAAAGTTTCTCTGCAAGATCTCCTCCACGCTTCAATTCAAAGAAATCAGCTAAAATCTCCAATTCATCTTCATTAATTTTGAGGATGTCTGTATAACCTAGCAAACTATCGATCTTATAAAAATCTATAAATGGCGCACGCAAATTGATATCGAAGACAGTTAAGAGGGGTTGGTGAACCAAATGATAGAGTGTTTTCCATGATTGGTCGTTTCTCACTCCCAAGCTTCCAAAAATCAATGCTTTGGCTTCTTGAACCACTCCTAGATTCTCTTCAGTCAAAGTGATAAAATCCCAAGCAGCAGGCTCAATGATTTCATATTTGATATTTTCTTTATCTGCATTGTTGACAATGACTTTTCCCGTTAGATATACTTCATCCTCCTGAATTTGGGTAAGCGGTAAGCCATATTCTTTGACAAATTCTTTGAGTTTGTGGCCATGTTCATCTTTTCCCAAACGCGAAATCATCTCTACATCCATCCCCAATTGCTTAAGATTAAGGGCAACATTCATTGGTGCTCCGCCTGCAACTTCCCCGTCAGGAAACACATCCCAAAGCATCTCTCCAAAACAAATAATTTTCTTAGTCATGACTTTTTTGTAAATCTTTTTGAATTTCTTCTAAGGAACGGCCTTTGGTCTCAGGCATTTTTACCGCTACCCAAATTAATTGCAGTACCATCATTACTGCAAAAAATGCAAAGATATTTCCCGCACCATAGCGATTGGCGATTAAAGGAAAAACATTAGCAATTACCGCTGCCAAAATCCAATGTGTAAATGAGCCCATGGATTGGCCATAGGCTCGGAGTTCATTGGGGAAAATCTCAGATATAAATACCCAAATCACAGACCCTTGACCGATCGCATGTGCAGCTATAAAACCAAACACAAAGTATGGTAAAAGACTACTTTCGATCACTCCTCCAAAATA
Organism: Belliella aquatica; assembly: GCF_014637795.1. Lineage (GTDB taxonomy): Bacteria > Bacteroidota > Bacteroidia > Cytophagales > Cyclobacteriaceae > Belliella > Belliella aquatica. Next base: position 251,656 of record NZ_BMFD01000005.1, read on the forward strand.
ACTATAGGCCATCAGTGAAAGTGAGATAATATAACCCACCGAACCGATATACATCAACATCTTCCTTCCGAGTTTGTCTATCAAGTATAGCCCAAGCATCGTTGCTACTAAGTTGATCGCACCTATTCCTATCGTTGAAATCAAAGCATCTTCAGTGGCTATTCCCGCTGATTCGAAAATTCTCGGAGCAAAATAGATGATGGCATTGATTCCTGACAGCTGATTAAACACCGCCATCAAAATCGCCATAAAACTTATTTTTCTAAATTTTGAATTGAAAAGCATACTGACAGTTGCCTTGCCTCTGATTTCTTTGCTTTCTTCAATAGCTAGAGCTATCGCTTCATCTACGCCTTCAGGATCTGTTTTGGTCAAGATTACCCTTGCTCCTTCAAAATCCTTCTTATTGGCAATAAGCCACCTTGGGCTTTTGGGTACTTTGATGATCAAAATCGAATAAATCAAAGCTGGAATTGCCTCCACTCCCATCATCCATCTCCATGCTTCATTGAGATTGGCTGTACCGATGAGGTAGTTTGAGAAGTAGGCCATCAATATCCCAAAAACAATGTTGAATTGATATAATGCGACTAACTGTCCTCGACGAGCGGCTGGGGCAATTTCAGAAATATACATGGGTGCAACCACGGAAGAAGCACCAACACCTAAACCTCCCAAAAACCTGAAAAACATAAATGTATTGACATCTGGAGCCAATGCTGATCCGAGTGCAGAAACCAAATAAAACAAACCAATCCAAAGTAAGGAGGTTTTTCGTCCAAACTTATCAGCAGGAATCCCACCAAATAATGCACCTATCACAGTCCCATACAATGCAATCGCAACCGCCATTCCATGTTTCAAATCTGACAAGTCCCAAAGGCTTTGAATATCTCTTTCCGCTCCTGAAATCACCGCGGTATCAAATCCAAACAGAAAACCACCTAAAGCAGCTGTGATGGAAAGGAATAAAACATAATTTTTGCTTTGCATATTTTGGGGAATAGTTGATAGAGTTATTGGGTTAATTAGTTAATGGATTATTTGGGAATGGTTTTGTTAATTTCCCCAGATCGATTTTAATAGATGAATTTCGACTTTAGAATCCATTCCCTGAAGACTCAACTCTGTGTAAGCTGAAGTTGGAAAGATCAGTTCTGTGATGACAGATTTTCCATCATTGAAGAATATCTCAATAGATGATCGATCAAGGAATATTCGGATATCCTTTACTTCAACTCCTTTCAGAGGAACATTATGAACTGCTGCAAATACATCAGAAAAATCTTTCAATCCTGCTTGACTTCTGTCAAAAAGTACTAGATCATCCGTTTTGTCAATGACTAGTTTATCTCCCTGATCGTTGCTAAAAGTCATTTTAAAATCACCTCCTAGTGACTTCATCTCAATTTCCAACACATCAGAAGTAAGACTGATCAAATCCCCTTCCTGCTCCTTTGTGCTTTCTCTAAGCTTTTCCAATTCTTCAACTGGCCTTGATGCAATAGAATAATCGTCTCCATTCTTCATTAGCTCCAAGCTTCTAGGAACTGTCATCGCTGACCTCCATACTTCTGTTGGGACTTCATTTGCATAGAGCCAATTGCTCATCCAACCGAGAAATAAGCGGCGACCATCTTCTTTTGGCACATCAGACCAAGTCACTCCGGCGTAATTATCTGCACCGTAGTCAAGCCATTTGACCTCAGTGGTTTCTGTTGTAAAGACTTTTCCATCAAAATCGCCCACAAAATATTGCGTCGCAGAGCCTCCATTAGGACCGCCAGGATTTATACTAACTAATAAAATCCATTTCTCTTCTCCAGTCTCTGTCGTCAAAGGAAATAAGTCAGGGCATTCCCAGACTCCGCCATAAGCCGCCCATTCTGGATTGAAATCACTTTGATACGTCCATTCCAAAAGGTTTGATGAAGTATAAAAGCTGATTTTATCTTTGACGGCCAAAGACATAATCCAAGATTCACTTTCCTCGTGCCATGTTACTTTAGGATCTCTGAAGTCTTTGATTCCTGGATTGGCCAATACAGGATTGTTTTCATATTTCGTCCATGTTCGTCCTTTATCATTACTGTACGCAATACCTTGGGTCTGATAGTCATCTCTTCCTGCCTTTTCTCCTGAATCTAAATGATAGGTATAAATTGCAATCATCGGAGGCTGATTTCCTGTTCCCAAACCGCTAGTATTTTCCCAATCTACAACTGCAGAACCCGAGAAAATCCAGCCCAATTCGTCAGGATAGATTGCTATTGGAAGATGTTCCCAATGAATCAAATCAGTAGATATTGCATGACCCCAATGCATAGGTCCCCATACATTTCCATCTGGATAATATTGATAAAAAAGATGGTATTCTCCATCAAAATAAACCATTCCATTTGGATCATTCATCCAATTGGCCGGAGGTGAAAAATGATATTGAGGTCTAAATTGTTCATCAAACTCTCTGTTTTCTTCAACCACCGTCTCTTTTTGAGAACAGGCTTGAAAAAACGTGATAGAAATAAACAAAAGCAATGTGCTAATTCTGGTATTCATTAGGGTCGTAGGTTAAAGTAAAAGCTTAAATTACATGAAAAATCCTGAAATCATGTAATTGTCACCCAAGAACTATTATCCTCAATAAAACACAGAAGCAAAATATTCAAAAACTAAATAATTCAAAAGCCATTCTATCTTCTTCATTCTCTGGATTATCAGGATTATTTAATGAAATGTATAATCCACTTTTCCCAACAAATGAATTCAAAGGCAAATACTTACTTCCTCCAAAAATATTTTCACCTAAAAGCTCTAAATTCTTATCGAAAACCATAACTACAAATTGCCTAGGATTATTCCTCAAAGCTCTCACTTCATCTTCCGTCTCCACGTCCAAATCTGGATAAGCAAAGCGATAAAAAACCTCTCTGTAAGGATCATAAAGCAAATTGTCATAACGAGAAGAGGCAAAACTATATTTCTGAGACTGAATAGGTGTTCTATCTATCGGTAACAAAGGTAATTTTTCACTTAAATATTTACTTTTTCCTTCAACAACTTGTAAAGGCGCATCGAAACTTTCTGACCAGTACAAATGATGATCTCCGAAGAAGGAATAGACAAGTTTGTCTTCGCTTTGCGCTCCACTGCTCTCAAACCTTTTGAATCCAGCTTCCAAATATCCCTTAGGGTAATAATGGGGCAACAAATCTGTTTGCATGGTTTCTAGATTAAGCCTAAATCCTAAACTTGATCCGGCAAGCATATCATCAGTCATTTCAAAGTAATTGGAAACGATGGTAGGTTGAGTTTTGAAAATCACTTCATTTCCTCTGATAAATGGAGGAGTGATAAAACTGATGTTATGAACGAATGCAGCAGTATGATTTTCTGGAGCATCATACCTGAATTTATCCTTGACATTTCCAGAAGTGTCTGTTAAGCTAAAATAGGATCCTCGGAAAGGAAAAAGAAAAATACTATCTAAAGCATGTACATGAAATGCCATCAACTCACCAACACCTTGATCACCTTCTTTTTCAAAAGGAATAGAATTGATCAATTTCCCATCTTCTAAATCATACATTTGAAGTGAATTTGCAGCCCAATTAATATTGAATACTATTTCCTTTTCTGCCTCCACATATTGTAGACCCATACTAAAATCAGGAGTAGTTTCATCAATCAAAAGACTTACTTTGCCTTTTGATGTCATTTGAAATTCTTTTGTTGCTTTTCTAGAGCTCGAATCACAAGAGTAGCATAATAGTAGGGTAATGCAAAAAAAGAAAATATAAGTCTGTTTCATGAAAACTGTTATTGAAATGAATTCAAACCTAATGATTTAATTTCAAAAATTCAATTGTTTAGCACCTGGTTTTTATCGAGGATATCCTCCGCTTCTTTTAAAATTGTGCTTAAATAATAAAAGCCTAAACAGTTAATAACAAATTGTGTGAAAGAATTGGTGTTTTGATTGTTAAAAAAGCAAATCATAACCTGATACTTTTCTCAACTTTTTATCCAAAGTCCAAAGTTTGAGTTTATTTGCAGATTAATTCATTCAATTCTAAATCATTTCAACAACCCCAAAACCTTCTCTAAAGCTGGATTCCTATTCCCCTTTTTCCAAACTGCATACAGCTCTGTTTTTTGCTTGATCCTATTCAATTCTATAAATTTCACCTTGAGGTCATATCCCTGTTGCAGGGAAGTTGGTATGATAGCTACCCCTAGACCTGCTTCCACCAGTTTGAAAATAGTCAAAGCATGGACAGACTTATGGGTAATTCTAGGAGAAAAGTTTTGGTCCTCACAAATTGACATAATCTTATCATAGTAGATAGAAGAATAGTCATGAGAAAAGAGGATAAAGTTTTCTTCCTTCAATTGCGCAACATTTTTAAAACTATCTTCAGATAAATGATGATTCAAAGGCAGAACCAATGAAAAAGTATCCTGTTGCACCATTTTCATCTGTAGTACCTCAGGAACCCGTGCTAGCCTCACAAAACCCAAATCCAATTTATCCTTTTCGAGCATCTCAATTTGTAAAGTATTGCTGAGTTCCTCCATAGTGGTTTGGATACCTGGGAAGTGCTGGGAGATTTTTACTAGGAGTTCAGGAAGGATAGTATGGGCAGCAGATCCAAGAAACCCTATTCTAAGTTCACCAATATTTCCAATTGCAATCTCCTTGAGTTGGGTTTTGGTGAGTTCGAGGTGGTTGAAAATGTAATCTACTTCAGATTTGAGGTAATGTCCTGCAGCTGTTAATTCTACTCTTCTCTTAGTTCTTTCAAAAAGCTGCACCGCCAATATTTCCTCCATCTGCATAATCTGACGGCTGAGTCCTGGTTGGGAGATAAATAAGCGTTCCGCTGCCCTGCCAAAGTTCAGTTCTTCGGCTACGGCACGGAAATATTCGAGGTGTCGGAGTTCTATATTCAAGGCTCAAAGGTTTTATTGCCACCAAGGCACGAAGACGCTAAGGATTATTTACGGTTTATTTGGGGCGGGGACACATTTATTTTATTCCATAATTAGCAAATTAAAAGGTAGCAATATTGACCTGAAACCATAATCTCAGAAATTTCTTTTATTTCGATACTCTCTTTGTGACATCGTTGCAATCTTTTTTTCCTACCTTTTTAATTACGGAATCTTTTAATGCCATTCTTTATCAAAGGAACATTAAAGTTGATAAGGAAACCTAAATTCAAATTAGTCAGTTTCAAATGGCTGATGATTTGAGCTGTCCAAACAGGATTAACTTGTTCTACTGATTTGATCTCAATGATGACTTTATCTTCCACCAATAAATCTAATCTCAAACCTTCATCAAATTGAATCCCATCATACTCTATCGGAATAGTTACTTGCCTTTTCACTTTTAAACCAGCTTTTCTTATCTCGTGTGCCAAACAAACTTCATAGATTTTTTCAAGTAATCCTGGCCCAATGGCTTTATGAATTAAAAAAGATGCATTAACAATCACTTTTCCAATTCTCTCTTCCTCAATACTAAGACCGTCAAATTCCATAGTATATATATTTCTGTTTCTATTCAAAAGAAACAATATACAAGCCTCACCCAACAGACTCAAGTTAACCTATGAATTTAAACGTTTAATTTTTAATAACCTATAGTTATCAATATATAGCAAAATTAGTATTTATAATCATCAAAAAGATGAAGTATTTTTGAATTCAAATACCACTATGACAAAAAGTAAGTCCAAATAGAAATTGATCTAAAATCTCCAAAACTTTCTCCTTTGGCCCTTTGATCCTTTCTAATCAAAAAATTTAGCGTCATAGTATCTAAAAAAACTTTGCGCATTAGTGCCTTAGTGGCAAAAAAAATATGAAAACTACCTTCCAATACGGCCAACAACATCTCACTACTTCCATAGCGCTAAGTATAGCTAAAGATGAAATCCAAGGAGTCCTCACAGAGGAGACTAGAGAAAAAGTTCGAGCTAGTGCTTCAGCTGTAGAAAAAATTGTTGCAAATGGAAAACCTGTCTATGGGATCAATACAGGATTCGGCCCGCTTTGTACGACGATGATCTCTCCAGATCAGACACGTAAACTCCAAGAAAACATTCTGAAGAGCCATGCTGTTGGAGTGGGGGAACCCATTCCTATCGATATTTCAAAAGTGATGATGATCCTAAAGATTCATGCTCTAGCTAAAGGATATTCAGGTATACAGGAAGCTACGCTAGACAGAATGATCTGGCATGTGGAAAATAATGCCATTCCTGTAGTCCCAAAACAGGGCTCCGTGGGTGCATCAGGAGATTTAGCACCTCTTTCGCATTTATTTTTACCCTTAATCGGCCTAGGAAAAGTCCATTACAAAGGCGAGGTCATTCCTACAGAAAAGCTATTTCAGCTTCATCAGCTTGCCTCAATTCCTTTAGGACCAAAAGAAGGTTTGGCACTCATTAATGGAACTCAGTTCATGGCTGCTTTTGGGGTAAAAGTCCTAGAAAGATTCTATAATATCCTCGCCCATGCGGACATTACCGGAGCGATGATGTTGGAGGGACTTCTCGGTTCAATCAAGCCATTTTCCTCCGAACTCCACGAACTCCGTCCCTATGCTGGAAACCAACATGTAGCCCAGACCATCCTCAACCTGCTGCATGATTCGGAAATCGTACATTCCCATGCAGCATGCGCGAGGGTTCAAGATCCGTATTCACTTCGCTGTATGCCACAAGTGCACGGTGCTTCTAGAAATGCCTGGCTACACCTCAAACAAATCTTAGAAATAGAAATCAATTCCGTCACTGACAACCCCGTAGTTTTCGACGAAAATCACACCATCAGCGGAGGGAATTTTCACGGTCAACCTATTGCCATGCCTTTGGATTATGCTTGCTTGGCTGCATCGGAGATTGGAAATATATCTGACAGAAGAATCTACCTTTCATTAGAAGGAGATACTCCTGGAGTACCTAAACTCCTGTTGAAAGAAACTGGTTTGAATTCTGGATTCATGATCCCTCAATACACTACTGCGGCTTTGGCAAGTGAAAACAAGGGACTTTGTTTTCCTTCCTCAGCTGATAGCATTCCTACCTCACTTGGTCAGGAAGACCATGTAAGTATGGGGTCTATTGGGGCAAGAAAAGCATTGCAAGTGATCGAAAATGTGGAAAAGATTCTCGGAGTCGAACTCTTCTGTGCAGCCCAAGCTGTAGATTTCCATGCTCCTTTGAAGTCAGGAAAAATCATGACCGCCCTTTACGAACATGTGCGCACCAAAATAAAACATGTTTCCGAAGATCAGATTATGTATGAAGATATGGAGACTGCTATTCAGATGATCCAAAGTGGAGAATTGCTTACCTTAGCTAAAGAAGTTGCTGAGAAAGAAGGATTAGCTTTAGAGACTTCTTGGTCAGCGGAGTTTGATAGATATTAAGTTTGAAGAAGGCCACTAAGACGCCAAGACACAAGGGAAAATTTTAAATACCACTATACCTTTATTTCAACTCTAAAAATCTTTGTGTCTTCCCGCCTTTGTATCAATAAAAAAAGAAAAACATGCCAACCATAAAATACACATTCATCGGCCCAATTCGCCAAGCCGTCACCATGGCCAACCTCCCACTCAAAGGCGCATTGAAAGATGAACAGCTGCAAGTTATCCAAGAAGCAGGCATTTTGATAAAGGATGAAGAAATCTATGAAATAGGCCCCTATTGGGATCTTTATCCTGAAGCTCAATCTATCGGAGCAGAGATGATATCCTTGAAAGGGGATTTTGTTGCACTGCCTGGATTAGTTGATTGCCATACACATATTTGTTTTGGAGGTAGTCGTGCACAAGATTATGCCATGCGCAATGCTGGGAAATCCTACTTAGAAATTGCTAAATCGGGAGGAGGGATTTGGGATACCGTCACCCAAACGCGGAAAGCTAGCCTTGAAAAACTAGCTCAGCTGACTGTGCAAAGAGCCAATAGGCACCTCAAAGATGGCATCACCACCATAGAAGTTAAAAGTGGCTATGGCTTATCCGTCGAAGAGGAAATCAAAATGCTTAGAGCGATCAAACTCGCAAATGAAAATACATTAGCTGATTTGATTCCAACCTGCCTTGCCGCCCATATCCCCCCCAAGGATTTTCAAGGTACAAATAAAGATTACTTGAAGACCATTGCTGACGAGGTTTTTCCAATCCTCAAAACAGAAGGATTATCCAATCGGATCGATGCATTTATAGAGGAAACAGCATTCACTTCCGATGATATCCAATCCTATTTTCAAAAAGCCAAAGAAATGGGTTTTGACATCACAGTTCATGCTGATCAGTTCCGTCCTGGAGGGTCTAAAATAGCTGTTGACTTTGGTGCCATTTCAGCTGATCATTTGGAGGCAAGTTCAGAGAAAGAAATACAATTTCTGTGTGAATCAAACTCCATTGCTGTAGCGTTACCGGGTGCGTCCATCGGTTTGGGAGTGTCATTTACTCCAGCCAGAAAACTACTAGATGGTGGTGGATCTTTGGCCATCGCCTCAGATTGGAATCCAGGATCTGCCCCGATGGGAGATTTACTGATGCAAGCCTCTGTTTTGGGTACTTTCGAAAAACTAAGCAATGCAGAAGTATTGGCAGGAATAACTTATAGAGCTGCTGCAGCTTTAGGGATAAAAAACCGAGGAACGCTTGAATTCGGGAAGCTTGCAGATATTATCCTTTTTCCTACGGACGATTATCAAGAGATTAATTATCAGCAAGGAAGATTGAAACCAACAATAATTATTAAAAATGGAGTTAAAGTTTGATTGAAATAAAGTAGATATAAAGTTGAAATTGATTGGAAATAAAACCCTAAATTAAGCTTATGAAAACAGCAAACCTCCCAGAATTAGCAATTCGCAATCTTTGTGAAAAACATAAAGTAGAAGAATTGTATGTGTTTGGTTCTGCCGCAGTCGGGAAAATAACAGAAAAATCTGATTTTGATTTTTTGGTTAAATTCAAAAATATCGATCTCCACGACTATTTTCTGAATTACTTGGAATTCAAAATTTCTTTAGAGAAAATTACAGGAAGGGAAGTGGACCTTATCGAAAAGCAAACGCTAAAAAACCCCATCCTTATTCAATCCATAGAAAGATCAAAAGAACTCTTGTATGGATGATAGAATTGCAAAATGGTTATTTGACATTCAATTAGCCGGAACTGAAATTCAGACTTTTATCGATCAATATAAAATTGAGTCTGTAATAGACTACAGCCAAAATATAATTCTAAAAAAAGCAATAGAGAGAAATTTGGAAATAATTGGAGAAGCTGTCAATAGAATTGTAAAAAGAGACAATACATTTCTGGAAACTCTGCCTGAATCGAGATCAATCATAGGGCTAAGAAACATAATAATTCATGCTTATGACGGAATTTCTGATGAGATGATATGGTCTGTAGTTAATCAACATCTTCCAGTTCTTTTGAAACAAGTGGATCAAGTCATGGGAAATTGGAAAAATTAAATTTCAGAAGTTTTATAACAAAAACAACAAATTCCTCACTTAAATGAAATATCAGGAGTCTTTTAAACTAAAGAACCCTCTTTTGATTTCTAGTTAATTTATTCCCCACAATATTTCACGAAGCAAAACTTGCTCCCCTTGTCAAAGTGGATTCCGACCTTATTTCATTCAACAATACTTCTACTGTATTCAATATTTTATTTCTACAAAATTTCATTCCCAGGTATCTAAAACCTTTTAAAACCCAATAAATTCCAAATATAAATATCATGACCTTCCAAGAATCTATAATTCAAGGCATCCCCACTACCCTTCCTTCCAAAAAGAAGCCTGATCCTAATTTTTCTCATGCTCCCAAGCGCAAGGACATCTTAAGTATTGAAGAAAAAAAACTTGCAGTGAGGAATGCGCTTCGGTATTTCCCTAACGCTTGGCATAAGGAATTGGCAAATGAATTTTTTGAAGAATTACAGGCTTACGGGAGGATTTACATGTATCGTTTTATACCAGATTATGAGATATATGCCAGACCTATTTCGGAATATCCAGCTCAATCCCAACAAGCTGCGGCCATCATGCTAATGATCCAAAACAACCTAGATCCAGCAGTTGCACAGCATCCTCAGGAATTGACCACTTATGGAGGAAATGGGGCTGTTTTCCAAAATTGGGCGCAGTATTTACTCACCATGAAGTATTTGGCTGAAATGACTGAAGAACAAACCCTGCACATGTACTCCGGTCATCCTATGGGACTTTTTCCTTCTTCCAAGGAAGCTCCACGAGTAGTGGTTACCAATGGGATGATGATCCCAAATTATTCCAAACCTGATGATTGGGAAAAGTACAATGCACTGGGAGTAACCCAATATGGACAAATGACCGCAGGATCTTACATGTACATCGGCCCTCAAGGAATCGTCCATGGTACCACCATCACGGTGATGAATGCTTTTAGAAAAAAACTAGGTTCTGCTGTCAATCCAAATGGAAAGGTATTCCTTACCGCTGGTTTGGGAGGAATGTCAGGCGCGCAACCTAAAGCTGGAAATATTGCGGGTTGTATCACTGTCTGTGCTGAAGTCAACCCAAAGGCTGCCTACAAAAGACATGAACAAGGTTGGGTGGATGAATTGATTGAAGATTTGGATAAGCTCTGTGAAAGGGTAAGAAAAGCCCAAGAAAAGCAAGAGATCACATCCATCGCCTATCTGGGCAACATAGTGGATGTATGGGAGAAATTTGACGAGGAAAATATCAAAGTAGAACTGGGTTCAGATCAAACTTCCCTGCACAATCCTTGGGCTGGTGGGTACTATCCTGCTGGTCTAAGTTTCGTAGAAGCCAATGAAATGATAGCTAATGATCCAGAGCAATTCAAAACCAAAGTTCAGGAATCCCTGCGCAGACAGGCTGCTGCGATCAACAAGCATGTAGCAAAAGGAACTTACTTTTTCGATTATGGAAACGCCTTCTTGTTGGAAGCTTCCCGGGCTGGGGCTGAGGTGATGTCGGAAAATGGAATTGATTTTAGGTATCCCTCCTATGTGCAGGATATTTTGGGGCCGATGTGTTTTGATTATGGTTTTGGTCCTTTTAGATGGGTTTGTACTTCTGGAAAGTCAGAAGATCTGGAAAAAACTGATAAAATAGCAGCAAAGGTACTCAGAGAAATCATGTCCTCCTCTCCCACCGAAATCCAGCAACAAATGCAGGATAATATCAAATGGATTGAAGAAGCGGGTAAAAACAAATTGGTGGTAGGTTCTCAGGCGAGAATTCTGTATGCTGATGCAGAAGGTCGGATCAAGATCGCTCAAGCTTTCAATAAAGCAATAGAGGCCGGCGAAATATCAACCCCAATCGTGCTTGGCAGAGATCACCATGATGTCAGTGGTACTGACTCCCCTTTCCGTGAAACCAGTAATATCTATGATGGCAGCAAGTTTACTGCTGATATGGCTATCCACAATGTGATTGGAGATAGTTTCCGGGGAGCAACTTGGGTCTCCATCCATAATGGTGGCGGCGTAGGCTGGGGAGAAGTAATCAATGGGGGCTTCGGTATGCTCTTAGACGGTACTGTTGAAGCAGAAAGAAAGCTCCAGTCTATGCTTTTTTACGACGTGAACAATGGGATTTCAAGAAGAGCTTGGGCTAGAAATGACGAAGCTATATTTGCCATAAAAAGAGAAATGGAAAGAACACCTGGTTTGAAAGTCACTATACCAGAGAAGGTAGATGAAGATTTATTGAACTTTTAAATTTCCCGTGCCAAATAAAAGATCATTAGCCTAGCAATATATGCATGCCTCATTTTACCTATTACTTTTTTTACTCCTTTTGTCAACGATCAGAAATACAACATTGCACAGTATCACATAAATTAACGCAAATTTCGGCTCAATAAATAAAAGCGGTACACCCAATAATATGATTAAAATCTTCCAAACAATCTTCATGAATTATCAATTGAAATCGAAACTAACAAAAAAGGGTTTTAATACTTGCTTATAGTGATTTTATTGTGGAAATTTTAATAAAATTAGCTTGACCCCGATGAAAGATCTCAAATATCTACTTGCTTACTCTATTCCGCTATCTGCCTATTTCGCATTGCAATGGCAAGGTTGGTGGTCATGGTCTACCGTAATTTTAGCCTTTGGCATTTTCCCTGTTTTGGACGCACTTTACCCCGCTTCAGCAGAAAACTACTCTGACACCGAAAAAAAAAAGCGTTTGTCAAATAGATTCTTTGACCTTTTGCTTTATATCTGTGCGCCCATCTGTTTTGTATTGGTTTTCATCTATTTTCAAACCATTACCAATACTTCACTTTCCATAAATGAAACTGTCGGCTTGACATTTAGCATTGGTGTTGTCCTAGGAGCTTTGGGTATCAATGTAGCCCATGAACTAGGACACAGAAGCAATAAATGGGAGCAATTTCTTGCCAAAGCAGGATTACTACCGGTTTTTTATCAGCATTTCTTCATTGAACACAATCGTGGGCATCACCGCCACGTTTCCACAGATCATGATCCTGCTACAGCTAGAAAAAATGAATCTATCTATCAATTTTATTTCAGATCCGTCATTGGTCAATACCTGAATGCTTGGAAACTCGAATCTGAAAGATTAGAGAAAAAAGGGCTAAAAAATCTTTCATGGAATAATGAAATGATCAGGTTTTCAGTCTACCAACTCACGTACTTAATAGGGGTTTGTTGGTATTTTGGAATTGGAATTTTGCCGTATGCTTTAGGAATTGGAGTCGTTGGCTTTTTGCTTCTAGAAACTATCAATTATATCGAGCATTATGGACTCCGTAGAAAAATGTTGGAAAGTGGTCGATACGAAAGGGTCATGCCAAGACATTCTTGGAATTCAGATCATGAAATGGGCCGAATTGTTCTTTTTGAATTGACTAGGCACTCTGACCATCATTTTCTAGCCTCAAGAAAATATCAAATTCTTCGCCATATGGATGACAGCCCACAGCTCCCGACAGGTTATCCTGCCAGTATGCTCATGGCTTTGGTACCTCCTTTATGGTTTAGGATAATGAATCCTCGACTGGAGAAATTCGCAATTTGACCCGAACCTATTTTATCAAAGCAATCCAATGATTGAGTTGATTTTTCATCTCACTTAAATCTTCTCTTTGGATATCTTTTCCTGCCAATTTGGTAAGTAATTCATCAGGAATACAAGCCGCTTCCACTTGCATTTTTTGACCTTTACGAGTGAGGTTTACCATAACCTTTCTTTCATCTTCTTTTGATTTTTCCCTTGATACCAACTCCAATTGCTCCATTCTTTTTAAAAGAGGTGTAATCGTATTGGTATTTAAAATCAATTTATCTGCTATCTGATTGACTGTCTGTCCATCTTTCTCCCATAAAACTAGTAACACCAAAAACTGGGGGTAAGTGATGCCCAAAGATTCTAAATGCGGCTGATAGGCCCTTGTAATCAGTCTGGAAATGGCATAAAATGGAAAACAGATTTGATTTTCTAATTTTAATTGCTCCATTATTTACCGATGTTTAATAACTTGATAATATCTTTTTCCAATGACTCGGGTTTTGTGAATGGAGAAAATCTCTTGATAGGTTTTCCATCTGCATCAATCAAGAATTTAGTGAAATTCCACTTTACCTTAGAGCCTAAAATCCCCCCTTTCAATCTGCTCTTCAGGAACTTGAAAATAGGATGCGCTTGATCTCCATTGACATCTACCTTAGAAAACATTGGGAAAGTGACCCCATAATTGATTTCACAAAATTCTGATATCTGATCTTCCGAGCTTAATTCCTGATTTGCAAATTGACTGCAAGGAAATCCTAACACAACTAATCCCTTTTTACTATACTTCTGATTTAGCTTTTCCAAACCTTCAAATTGTGGGGTCAAACCACATTTACTTGCAGTATTCACCACTAGCACAGTTTTTCCTTTAAACTGAGACATATCCACCATTTGCCCTTTGATATCCTCAGCTGTAAATTCATGAAATTTATTCTCCATAATTATTTATTTATATCGTAAGCGATATAAATATAGGAATTCTATTTTAATTATATCGCTTACGATATAATTTCTAGATAAATATTTTTTGAAATCGATAATTCAAATTAGTACATTAGTAAAAACCCGAGCCACATGACAAACCGCAAACTTACACCACAGTATTTTTGGAAAGGTAGAACAGCAGACGATATACAGTACTGGTATCAAAAAGTTCGATGTATAGAAAGTCTTGACGATATTTCTAATACAAAAAATAAGAATATTGCGCTACTTGGATACGCCGTCGATGAAGGTGTTCGCAGAAATCTAGGAAGAGTTGGCGCACAAATAGGCCCCGATAGCATCAAGAGTGTCATGGGATCTATGGCCTATCATTTACCAGAATCAATAGACATCCTTGATTTTGGAACTATTTGGCTTGACAATTCCGAATTAGAAAGTGTTCAGAATCAAACAAAGGAGGTTATCTCCAAACTCCTACAAACCAAACATTTCCCTGTAGTTCTCGGTGGTGGTCATGATTTAGCACTTCCTCACGGATCAGCCATTATTGACTTGGCAGCGGATAAGAGCGAATCAGTAGGCATCTTAAACCTAGATGCTCATTTTGATTTAAGAGAAAAAGTCAATGGACTCGAACACTCTGGCTCTCCATTCCTTGAGCTAATCAACTACGCAAAAGAAAGAAATGTCTCATTACAATATTGTTGTTTGGGAATTCAAAAGGCGGCTAATCCAGCTTCTTTGTTTGAAACTGCAAAGAAAACTGGGACATGGTGGTTAGAAAATGAAGCTTGCACAATCTATAATTGGGAGAAGGTACAAGACATGCTTAATGCCTTCACCGATAAAGTGAATAAAATCTACCTGACTATAGATATGGATGGATTTTCCTCAGCTTATGCACCTGGGGTGAGCGCTGCCTCACCCATGGGCTTTACGCCAGATTTTGCATTCAAAGTCATCGAATACATGGCAAAAAGCCGGAAATTGATCAGTATGGATGTAGTGGAACTCAATCCAAGCTATGATCAGGATCTCTGTACAGCCAAACTTGCTGCTCGATGCATAGAGTTTACCTTGAGGAAAATCTGGGAATGAACGGGAGACTAGAGAATTTCTTGTATTTTTGCGCCTTGAAGTTTTAAATAAGCGCTCAATTCCTATGTCATTAGCTACAAAATACAATCCTGAAGCAGCAGAATCAAAGTGGTATGCCTACTGGATGGAAAATAAATTTTTCTCCTCCAAAGTAGATCACACAAAAGAACCCTACACCATCGTCATTCCTCCACCGAATGTCACTGGAGTCTTGCACATGGGACACATGCTCAACAACACCATTCAGGATGTATTGATCCGCAAAGCTAGAATGGAAGGCAAAAACGCTTGCTGGGTTCCGGGAACAGACCATGCTTCCATTGCAACAGAAGCGAAAGTAGTTGCAATGCTTAAAGAAAGAGGAATCGATAAAAAATCTCTTTCTCGAGAAGAATTCCTGAAATATGCCTATGAATGGAAAGAGAAATATGGTGGAATTATCCTAGAGCAACTCAAGAAATTAGGAGCATCTTGCGACTGGGACAGAACAAAGTTCACCATGGATGCTGACTTGAGTGAAGCTGTGATCTCTGTTTTCATAGACCTTTACAACAAAGGGAAGGTATATAGAGGAATCCGAATGGTCAATTGGGATCCACAGGGAAAAACAGCCTTGTCGGATGATGAAGTGATCATGAAAGAAATACAGTCTAAGCTTTATTATATCAAATATAGAATAGAAGGAAACGAAGATTTTTTGACCATTGCCACAACTCGTCCAGAGACGATCATGGCTGATGTGGCAATCTGTATCAATCCAAATGATCCGAGATTCACACACCTGAAAGGTAAAAAAGCAATTATTCCTTTGATCAATAGAGCTATCCCTATTATTGAGGATGACTATGTAGATATGGAATTTGGCACAGGCTGTTTGAAAGTGACTCCTGCCCATGATATCAATGATTATGAATTGGGCATCAAACACAAGCTTGAGGTAATCGACATTTTGAGTGATAACGGTACGCTCAATGAAAAAGCTCAGATTCTTGTCGGAGAAGATCGATTTATTGCAAGAAAGAGAATCGGAAAAATGCTGGATGAAATAGGTCAGTTGGACAAGATCGAAGAGTATAAATCCAATGTAGGCCACTCTGAAAGAACAGATGCTGTTGTTGAACCAAAGCTTTCATTGCAGTGGTTTTTGAAAATGGAGGACATCACCAAACCGGCATTGAGTTCAGTGATGGAAGATGTAATCCAACTTCATCCACCAAAATTCAAGAACATGTATCGCTCTTGGATGGAAAATGTAAGAGACTGGTGCATTTCCCGTCAACTTTGGTGGGGACATCAAATCCCAGCCTATTACCTTCCAAATGGTGAATTTGTAGTAGCTAAAACGAAAGAAGAGGCTGTTCAGATTGCAAATGACAAATTTGGGACAGCATATTCGCTGAATGACCTGACTCAAGACGAAGATGTGCTTGACACCTGGTTCTCTTCATGGCTATGGCCTATTTCTGTTTTTGATTCTGAAGTATTCAGAACAGGAGAGAAAAATGAAGACTTGAAGTACTATTACCCAACCAATGATTTGGTGACAGCTCCGGAGATTTTGTTTTTCTGGGTTGCAAGAATGATCATTGCGGGATACGAATATACAGGAGAAAAACCTTTCAAAAATGTATACTTGACAGGGATTGTAAGGGACAAACAAGGTAGAAAAATGTCCAAATCTTTGGGCAATTCACCGGATCCTTTGGAGCTAATCAAACAATTTGGCGCAGATGGTGTACGTACCGGAATGCTCTTCTCCTCCCCTGCTGGAAACGACCTTCCTTTTGATGAAAAATTGGTTGAGCAAGGTCGTAACTTCTCCAACAAAATTTGGAATGCTTACAGATTGGTGAGCGGTTGGGAAATTGATTCGAGTCTTTCAGGTGAAAGCAATCAAGCAGCGATCACTTGGTTCGAGAATAGATTCAATGAAGCTTTGACAGAAATCGAGGATCACTTTGAAAAATTCAGAATATCAGACGCCTTGATGGCCACATACAAGTTGGTATGGGATGATTTCTGTTCTTGGTATCTAGAAATGATCAAACCCGCCTATCAAGCTCCGATTGATCCAGCAACGCAAACGAAGACCATCGAATTCTTTGAAGATATTCTTAGGATCTTGCATCCATTTATGCCTTTCTTGACCGAAGAACTATGGCATCAAATCAAAGAAAGGGACACATCAGAAGTATTAATAGTATCTGCATGGCCTAAAGCAAAATCATTTGATAAGCAAATTATAAAAGAAGCAGCGCAAGTATTTGAAGTTGTGTCTCAGATAAGGAATATTCGTGCTTCCAAAGGGATTTCGCCAAAAGAAGCATTCTCGTTGACGATCAAAACCAAACAAGAAGATCTTTACAATAGATTTGATGCTGTTTTGAAAAAATTAGCGAATCTTGACGAGGTGACATTTGGTGATTCTATTGACAATTCAGTAAGCTTTGTGGTCAAAGCTGACGAATGCTTCATCCCAATGGAAGGACAAGTCAATCTGGAGGAAGAGAGAGAAAATATCTCCAAGGATTTGGCATATACCAAAGGGTTTTTAAATTCTGTAGTGAAAAAACTAAGTAACGAACGCTTTGTGGCTGGTGCACCAGCAGCAGTAATCGAAAATGAGAGAAAGAAGCAAGCCGATGCAGAGTCTAAAATCAAAGCATTAGAAGAAGCGTTGGCAAAATTAGGCTGAAATAGTATTTTATAAAGCAACAAACCCCGAAGCCTTTCAGCTTCGGGGTTTGTTTTTTTTTTAGAACATCTAGTCAAGAATTGCTTTACTTATTTATAGTTCTTGAATGAATCAAATCCATTAATTAAGTTTAGAATTAGGACCATCATCTATGCTTCTACAAACTTCAACCAAATAATCATCTATCACTCTTATTGCATAATCAAAAGAACATTGAAGGAATTTTCTTTTATAAGTAAGCATAAAATGTGTGTGATACATAAAATTAAAACCTAGACCAATCAGGTAGCTTTTTGAAACTATTGCCTTACCTTCATTTTTCTCAAAAATTTCTCTCAAAATATCACGATTATTTTCTTGAAATTTAAGAATCCTTTTTAATGGGTCTGATTTCTTTTCTTGCTTTGTATCATTATAATGTGCGCTTCTGCAGCCATCACAACAATATTTTTTGTCGGATCTGCCTAATACTAAACGATCGCAAACTGGATTCAAACAAATTCTTATATCTTTCATAAAAAAACTAGGTTAAAAATTATTAAAGACTCTATAAATCAGAAGATTAAATATAAATAATTAAAATCATTCAAAAAATACCTACTAGTAGGTATTTTAACCTACTCGCTTAGTAGCAAGTTTTCAGGTATTTATAAAAACAAAAATAATTGATAATAAATACATTTTTATTGTTTTTCAATAAATTTTTATCGATGTTTGAATAATAAATCAAACAACTCAATCATGAATTGGAAAATACAACCTAAATTAATGTTCATCACAGTAGTGATTTGGATCATCTTTATAGGACTTTGCATTAAAGCAGGAGTTTTAATGTTTACGTTCACCTACAGTCTTTTCAAACCTGTAGTCTCTCAAAATCTGTATGAAGGTTTAAATTTAAACACGCTACAGGACAATCATTTTTGGTATTATGTAGCTACTTTATCACTCCTAATACTTGTTTCAGTTTTGAAAGCTTATATCTTTTATTTGATGATAAAAGTATTCCTAAAAATCAATTTGGTTCATCCGTTTAGTAATGAAATTACAAAATTGATTTCTAAAATTGGAGCTGTAGCTATTCAAACAGGCATATCCATAATTATTGCTAGCAGCTACATTGAGTGGGTCGGAAAAAGATTTGAGCAATCCATTCCTGTGGGTGGATTTTTAGGAAGTTCTTTAGAATATATTTTTATGGGAGCAATCGTCTATGCAATAGCCCAAGTATTCAAAAGAGGCGTAGAAATCCAATCTGAAAACGAGCTAACCATCTAAATTATGCCAATAATTGTAAATCTAGATGTCATGATGGCAAAAAGAAAAATGTCTCTCAACGAATTGTCTGAAAAAGTAGACATCACACTTTCGAATCTCTCCATTTTAAAAACAGGAAAAGCAAAAGCCATCCGCTTCAGCACATTAGAAGCGATATGCAAAACGCTGGATTGTCAGCCAGGAGATATTTTGGAGTTTTCCCAAGAATAAATACACGCTTAATCTACCATTCATCAATTTATTGCCTTGAAGTAAAACCAATCCATGTAGTTTTCGCTTGTATAGGTAACTTAAATGTATTGCACGCAAACCTATCTTAGTACTACAAATGAAAATTTTTAAAATAAACTTTTTGGTAATTTTCCTCTTAACATCTCTAGGGGAAAATCAAAGTGTATACTCACAGAATACTGCAAATCAATTCAATGTAACTGGTAAAGTTATTGATTCTGAAAGTGCAGAAACTGTCCCATTTGTTCAAGTAGCATTCTTTCTACCTGGTAAAGATAGTCCAGAGGCATATTCAGATACTAATATTGATGGCATATTCAACATCAAACTTCCTCCCGCAACATATAACCTGAGATTGTATTTGATTGGTTATGAAAGACAGGAGATAGAAAACATAAAAGTCGATAGAAATCTAAACCTTCAAAATATTGAAATCTTTAACGAGGGAGAAAATCTGGACGAAATAGTCGTAGAGTCTAGTAAGATTTTGATGCGCACAAATGTGGAAGGCATCACAATCAATCCAAGTGCGAATCTATCTAATATTGGAGGGACGCTGCTAGATATATTGAGGAATACCCCTTCTGTTAGGGTTGGTGATGATGGAGGGATTTCCTTGAGGGGAAGTACTGGGACCAATGTTTTGATAAATGGTAGAAACTCCTCTTTAACGCAAAATTTGGATCAAATCCCCGCCAGTGCTATCGAACAAATAAGAATCATCAATAATCCAAATGCTCGATATGATGCCGAGGCAGAAGGAGGAATCATTGATATTATTTTGAAAAAAGGCGATGATTTAGGCACCAACGGTGGAGTTGAATTGACCTACGGGACAAGAGGAAGGATGAATACAGGTGCGAGATTTAATCACAGAACCGTCAAATATAACGTATATGCTGGCTACAATTTGAGAAGATGGCGAGATGTTGGTGATCGCAGAATAGAAAGAGAGATATTCGGTGACGGAGAAAAACTCAATCAAGAAACTGGAAATAGAAGTGAAAATTTAGGTCACACTTTTAATTATGGTGCTGACTATTATTTCGGTAAAAACACCATCAGTTATGAAGGTGTATTCAGTACTAGCCTTGATCAACAAATCAACACTTTATATTCAAGGCTATCAGCTTTGGAATCTGATGATCTCCTATTGGAATATGTAAGAAGAAATAATGAAACTGAAACTGATGATGGACTTGAAAACTCTTTCATCTATGAAAGATCATTCGATGACAAAGAGCGTTCATTTAAATTCATTGTTAGTAATTCTTATACCAATCAATTTAAAACTCAAAACATCGAGATTTTCAGAAATGCTTCGACGCCAAACCCAGAAAATCTAAATGGTCAAGAAAGAGCTTTTACTGATGAAAAAAGATATAATACTGTTTTTCAAACTGACTACATCCATCCTCTACCTAATCAAATGAAAATTGAGATTGGGGCAAAGTCAAATCTCAGAAATTTCGACAATGATTATGACTATTCAAGATTCAACGAGGGTACTCAAGATTTTGTAAATGATCCTGCAATTAGCAATAGGTTTGATTATAAAGATAGAATTCATGCAGGATATTTCGTCTGGAGTAGGGCAAGCAATAAAATAGATATCACCGCTGGTTTGAGAGGGGAATACACTACTGTAGACACTTATTTGTATAATACTGAAGAGAGAAACAAACAAGAATATTTTAATTTGTTTCCTAGCGTTCAGTCTCTCTACAAATTTTCCACTGCACAACAAATAAAATTCACCTACAGCAGAAGAATAGATCGACCAACAGCTTGGAGATTGAATCCATTCCCAGATATCACTGATTCCTTGAATGTCAGAAGGGGAAATCCATTCTTACAACCTGAAATGATCCACTCTTTGGAATTAGGTCATATTATGGAGTTGAAAAAAGCGAGTTTAACGACCAATTTTTTCTACAGACAAGTAAATGGGTTATTGGATTTTATAACAATAATTGAAGATGGAATTTCATATTCTCAGCCTGAAAACCTCAATACAGGTGAATCTTATGGCGTGGAATTAATTGGATTGTGGGACATCACTCCATGGTGGAATGTCAGCGGAAGTTTAACAGGTTTCAATATCAGCGTAGATGGATCTAATGTAGGTGAAGAATTCGTCAATAGTGGCTTTGCTTGGAATACCAAATTGAATTCTGACTTTAAGCTTCCATTGGATTTCACGCTTCAGTTGGTATTCAATTATGACTCTCCTGAAATCGAAGCTCAGGGCAGAGACCTATCCCAATATTTTATAGATGCTAACATCCAAAAAAGCTTCTTCGACAATAAAGGAAGCATTGCTTTGAGTATCAGAGATATTTTTGATACAAGAAGGTTTGCGGGGAACAGTCTGACAAACACATTTTCGCAGTCCTTTTACTCAAAAAGAGAGACAAGAATCGCATTATTTAGTGCTAGATATAATTTTTAAAAAGTACTATGATTATCCTCAGTGACATCCAGGTGTCGACTCCTAACGGTCCACATCAGTTTAAATAGAGTATTTTAAGTGGCCAATAGTCTGAAAGCAGATAAAATATAACAATTAATCCCTTTTGAAGAAAAAAGGCCAATTCATTTGATCAAACAATGAATTGGCCTTTTTGAATTATACATTTGAAGAATTACTTCTCAAATGTGATTCCATCAGGGTTGGCTCCTAATTGCTTAAGAATTTCACTTACACCTTCCACCATAGGCTGAGGTCCACAAACGTAAAACTCTTGTGAAAAATCATTTAACTTTTCTTTTATGAACTCCATATTTACTCTTCCGCTTGCATGACCTTCTACTTTTTCCTGATCTAGGATAGAAATAAAATCCTCTCCAAGTAGCTCTTCAAAGTAAGATTCCATAATAACATCCTTACCAGTTTTATTAGCAAAGATTAGTTTATTTCCCTCAATATTCCCAGTAGCCTTCAATGATCTAAAAATACTGATAAAAGGCGTTACACCCGCTCCACCTGCGATAAATACACCCTTTCCATTGTACTGAATAGCACCCCAAGCATCATCGACAATCAATTCGTCTCCTTCCACCAAATCTTCGATTTGCTTTGTGACTCCATTGTGGTCTCTGTATGATTTGATCACGAATTCAAGATAGTCGTCTTCTGGTAATGACGTAAAAGTAAAGGGTCTCTTTTCATCCTTCCAACCTTCTTTGTTAACGGCTACTTCTGTAGCCTGACCTGGAGTAAAATCATATCCCTTAGGCTTTTCTGTTTTCAACATTTTAACATCATGTGTCAAAGAAAGTATGTCAGTGATTTTAACTGTATAGCTCATAAAATTTTATTTTTAGTTTACTTATAAAAGTAATAGCAGCAAATATTGTTCAATTATTCCCTTTTCTGGATGAAATTTGATGATTTGCGAACAAGAAATCGAATTCAGAGTTGTATATTCGATTTATCTAAACCAAACAAATCAATTAAATATTTATGAAAAAAATCGGATTATTAATCGCCTCTTTAGCCTTGCTAATTTTGGTAGCTGGAAGTGAAGCTTTCGCACAAATGCAAGCTCCAGCACCTAGCCCAGCAGCCTTCGTTTCTCAAAATGTCGGTTTTACTAAGATCAGCATTGACTACTCCTCTCCTGCTGTGAAAGGAAGAAAAATTTTTGGAGAAATTGAAAAATTCGGCACTACATGGAGAGCTGGTGCAAACGCAACAACCATGATAGAATTCAGCACCGCTGTCAATGTAGGAG
Organism: Belliella aquatica; assembly: GCF_014637795.1. GTDB lineage: Bacteria > Bacteroidota > Bacteroidia > Cytophagales > Cyclobacteriaceae > Belliella > Belliella aquatica. The sequence continues at coordinate 274,747 of NZ_BMFD01000005.1, forward strand.
GTAAGAACCTTCGCCCTGGTAAATATGCAATTTACATGACACCTTCTGAATCAGGTGATTGGACGGTACATTTCAATAGTAAAGGAAATTCAGTTTTTGCTTACATGAAAGATGGTAAAATTGATGAAGAAGCGGTCGCTAAAGATGACCTTGTAGCTTTCAAAGGAACAACAACCAAATTGGCTAGCCCACAAGAAAGATTGATTTACACGATTTCTGCTGAAAATAACAAAGTTGCGAAGGTGACTTTAACTTGGGAGAATTATTCTGTCTCTTTTATGGTAGACACTCAAGTTGATCAGAAAATGGAAAGCTTCAAAGGAGCATTCTAATAAATTATTATAAAATCAAATTTAGCATCACGGAAAGTCTTTTTCGTGATGCTTTTTTTATATCAAAAATCAAATCCCAACACTACTCAATTTGTGGAATATTTACACACCTTGAATTTTTAAAATACTTTTTCAATACCATTTCAAAATCTTAAAAAAGATCAATTTTTGGCTAAAAAGCCTCATTTAACCCAAATTTTAGTGTTCTTCAACTTTCTGGGATAGCCCTAATTGACCTCCGAACAAACGGGCATTACTGTTGCCGAAGAAGTGTCATATGAACCAATTTTAAATTAGATGTTGAAAACATATAAAAGCTCGATTAACCCAGCCAAGAATCGTTCATCTTTGAATCCTTCAAAAATTCTTACCAATAAAGAAAGAATTCAATCAAAGATTCAGACAAACAGATTTAACAATTTTGAACGATTGATTTTAACGCTCACATTTTCTTCCATTATTTTGGCGATCATTTCATTATTTTACTTTGAGGCCTATTTTGATCAGCTTCATATCGCAAGATTAGAAACCGGATGGGGGTATTGGACATTCATTATATCCATATCTCTACTTGGGATCAAATTGATATTTTTAAGTTGGTTGTTCTATCTTCATAAAAAATATAAGCCTATAGAATCTGTTTCTGATGAGGATCTTCCATTTTGTACTGTAATCGTTCCTGCTTATAATGAAGGGGAAATGGTGTACAAAACACTTAAAAGTCTTACAGATAGTCTTTACCCAATCTATAAGCTGCAGATCATCACCATCGATGACGGGAGCAAAGATGATACTTGGAAATGGATGCAAAAGGCTAAAGGAGAACTGGGCAATAGAATTACAATATGCCAGCAACCTAAAAATATGGGTAAAAGAGCAGCTTTACATAGAGCTTTTTTGGAAGGTACGGGAGAAGTGTTTGTCACTGTGGATAGCGATTCTTTGGTTAAAAAAAATACGCTCCGAAATTTAGTAAGTCCATTTGTGATCAATGAGTCTTGCGGGGCAGTTGCAGGTAATGTGATGGTGCTCAACAAAGAATCAGGATTGATTCCAAAAATGTTGAATGTGAGTTTTGCCTTCAGCTTTGAATTTATCAGATCTGCTCAAAGCGTTCTGGGATCAGTTTTATGTACCCCTGGAGCTTTGGCTGCTTACAGAAAAACAGCCGTAATGAATTGTCTAAATGATTGGGTCAACCAAGAGTTTATGGGCAAGAAAACAGATATTGGCGAAGATCGGGCAATGACAAACATGATCCTTAAACAAGGCTATGAAGTAGTATTCCAAAAGAATGCTGAAGTTTACACGAATATCCCTGAAAAATATAATAACCTTAGAAAGATGTTTACCAGATGGGAAAGAAGCAATGTGAGAGAAAACATCATGCTCACGAAATTTGCTTTCAGTGATTTCCGTGAAGGAAACAAGTATGGAACAAGACTTCTTTTATTCAATCAATGGTTAAAAGTTCTTCTAGCATACCCAGCCTTGGCTCTCTTAATCACACTCTTAATAATTCAGCCATTTCTTGTATTGAGCTCAATTTTCATAGGGTTATTTGTCTTCTCTTCCCTTCCAGCGTTATTCTATTTGCTCAAAAGAGACAAGCATGATGCGGTATGGGCTTACAGTTATGCGATTTTCTATACTTTTTCATTGTTCTGGATTCCTCCTTATGCGATCGCGACTGCTAGCAGAAGTGGATGGCTTACGCGAACAATGCCAAACAACTAGATTAAATAAAAAAAGCGGAGAAAAATTTCTCCGCTTTTTTTTAATGCTTCCAATCGTATTGATCCAGATTTTCTAGACAAGCATTGAGAAGTAAAATACTGTTGGCAATATCCTGCTTGTGTGCCATCTCGATGACTTGGTGAAGGTGTCTTGTAGGAATTGAGATTGCTCCTGCGATTGCTCCTTGTTTTCCCATCCTTTGAACTCCTGCGGTATCTGTTCCGCCAGCGGTAAGGATTTCCGGTTGCCATTTGATTTGATGTTGATCAGCAGTTTTTTTCATAAAATCTACCATTCGATAATCACAAATTGTCATGGCATCCATAATTTTGATCGCAGTCCCTTTTCCTAACTCTGTCACCTTCTCGTGCGGCTGAGCTCCTGGTACATCAAAGGCAATCGTCGTATCGAGAGCGATTCCAAAGTCAGGGTTGATTCCATGCGCGGCTACATTTGCTCCACGAATTCCTACTTCCTCTTGAACTGTAAATACAGCATGGAGGTCATACGCTGGATCTTTGATCGTTCGCAATGTTTCAATCAAAATATAAACCGCCACTCGATTATCGATTGACTTACAGTTGACACAATCACCCAATTCGATCAGTTCACGATCTCTGGTAATTGGGTCACCGATGGTGATATATTTCTCCACTTCCTCCTTATTCATTCCCAAATCAATAAAGAAGTCTGTTGTCTTAGGAAGTTTTGTTTTTTCCTCAGGAGACATGACATGAATAGGCTTGGAACCCATCACTCCTACTAGATCTTTCTTACCATGAACAATGACCCTTTGAGCTGTAAGCGTTTTGGGATCAAATCCACCTAATGTATGAAATCTAACAAATCCATTTTCATCAATATGTGTCACAATGAACCCAATTTCATCCATATGGGCTGCCACCATGACTTTCTTTGCATCTGGATTTTTCTTAGACTTTTTGATCGCAATGACATTACCCATATTATCCAAATTCACCTCGTCAGAAAGCGGAGTTATGATTTCAACAATTAAATCCCTTACTCTTTTTTCAAAACCGGGCGCTCCAGCTATTTCACAGATTTGCTTTAATAAAGCTACATCTACATTCATCATATTTATTTTTATTTAAAAAGGCTTCCTATCTTAAGAAAGAAGGAAGCCTTTTAGTTTTTAAAATTATTGCTTTAGATCATAAATAATCTACTTCGATAAGAATCATCAATAAGCTCTTACCGTCTTACCTTCCATATAATTTACAAATGCTCGATTCACTACGCGCATTCCTCCTGGGGTAGGAAAGTCACCAGTAAAATACCAATCTCCCAAATGCTCAGGACAGGCTTTATGTAGGTTTTCTACAGTTTGATAAATGACTTTGACATCAGCTTTGATATTGTCAGAGGTGATGATTTGGGCTACTTTATCTGATATTTCTTGATCTGCAAAAGGCTCATAAAGTTCTTTTGCATAATTCACGTCCATTACATCACCTGATTTTGCCTTCTCATAAATATCATCAACGAGATCTGACATTCCTCTTTCTTTTAGCAATTCCATTGTCGCTCTGAAAGCAATAAAGTCTTTCATTTTAGACATGTCTATACCATAGCAATCTGGAAATCTAATTTGTGGCGCAGATGACACGATGACAATTCTTTTTGGATTAAGCTTGTCAAGAGTAGTTAAAATACTTTTTTCAAGTGTAGTTCCTCTCACAATACTATCATCAATCACAACCAAAGTATCTACACCAGATCTTACAACTTCATAAGTGGTATCATAGACATTGGCTACCATAGCGTCTCTGTCTGAGTCATTGGTTATAAAAGTCCTTAGCTTCACATCCTTACTGACCAGCTTTTCAACTCTAGGCCTAAAATGAAGAAGTTCTTCCAAATCCTCCAAATGTGGCTTCCCATCAAGGAGTACTTCCTTTCGCTTAGCACTTAAATAGTCTTCCAAGCCTTCAATCATTCCCAAAAAGGCGGTTTCTGCTGTATTTGGGATGTAGGAGAATACCGTATTCTTCAAATCAAAATCTATCGCTTGAAGGATCTGAGGAATTAAGGCTTTCCCAAGTAGTTTTCTTTCTCTGTAAATTCCTGGATCAGTTCCTCGAGAGAAATAAATTCTTTCAAATGAACAAGATTTCTTCTCTCTAGCTGGCATGATCTCTTGCTCGCCATAGCTTCCATCTTTATTGATTATCAGAGCACAACCCGGTTGAATCTCTTTGATTTCCTTATAATCGATATCAAAAGCTGATTTGATTGCTGGCTTCTCAGATGCTACTACGACAAACTCATCATCTGCATAATAATAAGCTGGTCGAATACCTGATGGATCTCTTACAACGAAGCTAGAACCATTTCCTATCAATCCAGCCATCGCATAACCGCCGTCAAAATCTCTACAAGATCTTCTTAAAATCCTAGCAACATCTAATTCATCTTCTATGACGGCGGTAATCTGCTCGTTAGAATATTCATTTTTATATTTATCGAAGATTCTCTGGTTTTCTTCATCTAAAAAGTGTCCGATCTTCTCCATAACAGTGACCGTGTCTGTTTTTTCTTTTGGGTGCTGACCTAATTCTACCAGCCTGCTAAAAAGCTCTTCTACATTAGTCATGTTGAAATTTCCCGCCATCACGAGATTTCTACTTCTCCAATTATTCTGTTTCAAGAATGGATGACATGTTTCTATGCTGTTTTCCCCATGAGTTCCGTATCTCAAGTGGCCAAGCCATACTTCACCGGTAAAAGCAATATTTTCTTTTAACCATTCCGCATCAAACAAGGCGCTCTCACCACCAAGTTTTCTAGCTTTTTTATATTTTTTTTGAATTTTATCAAAAATATAATTGACAGCTTGGGGTTCTATCGATCGATATCTACTGATATATCGGGTGCCTGGACTAGTATTGATTTTGATATTGGCCACACCTGCACCATCTTGACCTCTATTGATTTGCTTTTGCATCAATATGTAAAGTCGATTGGTCACATAAGCGGGTGATCCATATTTGTCAATGTAATATTGGAGGGGTTTTCGGAGCCTTATCATGGCTATCCCACATTCGTGTTTGATCTGATCACTCATTGGGTTGGGCGAAAGTTATATTTGAGTTAACAAAGTTAGCTCTTTTTTAGAAGAATCAAGAAGTAAATTATCTTAGGATTTGTAACCTATATTTTTGTTTAAATTCTTATGAAATAAAAGTGGGCTATTTAACCTAAATCTAAATGAATTTAATTCCACAACTTGGGGAAATTTCTGTCACAAGATGGGACATGTCTCCACATACGAATGATTTTTTGCTGGATTTTGGGGTTGAATGATATCTTTTTCAGAATGGCACCCTTCTTTCACTGCATTCTATATATGAAAAAGAAAAAAATTAAATCTGTTCTTTTAACCATCATAATGTTTTTGGTTAATGCAGTTTCCAAGATCTATCAAAAAAAGGAAATTGATAAATCTGAATTTTCTGGAGAGAGCCATAATCCATTAAGACTTGAACGACAGTTTTATAATTCTTAATCATTTTAACAAAATAGAATTATCACTAAACCAAAAATTATGAAAACGAAAATCATCATCCCCGCCCTCCTATTTTTAGGAATGACATCTGTTCCTGTATTTTCAAGTCCCACTGCGACTGAAACTAGGGCTATCGAAGTCACAGTTCAAGAACAGGAAAAAGTCAAAATCGATCCAGAGAATCTTCCTGAATTAGTAAAGGAAACAATTGCTCTAGATTCAGAAACAGCAAGTCTTATGATCTCAGAAGCTTGGAAAAGCACAAATGAAGAAGGTAAAACTTATTTCAAAATAAAATTTGATAAGGCTGGCGAAGAACTTGTTAAAAAATATGGTGCGGACGGTAAAGAAATTAAAGAAACAACCAACCATTAATCATTACCAACCATAATTTAATAAAGTTTTAAGGTATTGGAATCATTCCAATACCTTATTTTTCGTTAGATTGAAAGTTCATTCAAGATTTTTAAATGGAACATATCTTATTAGTAGAAGATGACGTGACCTATTCAAGGATAATTCAAAGTTTTCTTGAAAAAAACAACTTTAAAGTCACCTCTTGCACCAAGCTTTCAGACATTGATTACACCTTAAAGAATCACCAAATCAAATTGGTAGTTACGGACTTTAGGCTCCCTGATGGTACTGGACTGCAGGTTCTTAAAAAAGTTAAAGATAATTATCCCGACGTAGAAGTTATACTAATCACGAATTATTCTGACATCCGGATTGCTGTCAAAGCCATGAAAATGGGGGCTTTTGAATACATTACCAAACCCATCAACCCAGATGAACTTTTGCTGACTGTAAAGGAAGCAATTAAAATAGATCAAAAGTCGCAAAAAAATCCAAAGATTGCCCCTCAAAAAAATGAGGATTATATCATAGGCGAAAGTAGCGACGCAAAGAAACTCGAAGAACATATCGATCTAGTAGCTCCGACAGAATTGAGCATTATCGTCCTTGGTGAAACAGGAACCGGAAAAGAATATATTTCAAAAAGAATACATAAAAAATCAGCTCGCAGAGAAGCTCCTTTTATCGCAGTGGATTGTGGCGCACTCTCAAAAGAACTGGCAGGAAGTGAACTTTTTGGTCATGTAAAAGGTGCTTTTACTGGCGCATTAGAAAATAAAATCGGCCACTTTGAAGCTGCAAGTGGGGGTACAATTTTTTTAGATGAAATCGGGAATTTGGACTATGAAATCCAAATCAAATTATTGCGAGCGATTGAAGAAAGAAAAATCAGAAAAATCGGTGGTTCTAAAGAAATAAATATTGATGTAAGAATCATCGCAGCAACAAATGAAAATCTCATAGGCCAATCGCAAGAAGGTGCTTTCAGAGAGGATTTGTATCATCGTTTGAATGAATTCTCCCTTACTGCAATGCCTTTAAGAGACAGAAAGGAGGATTTGGAGTCGTTTTGTAATCAATTTTTAATAGAAAGTAATCAAAAGCTCAATAAAAGCATAAAAGGCTTCTCCCCTACTGTCATTGCGTTGTTTAAGGAATACCATTGGCCGGGAAACCTTCGCGAATTAAAAAATATTGTTCGGCGAGCTGTACTCCTTTCAAAATCAGACACAATTGAAATTGAAATGATCCCTGATCAATTGAAAAACTTTTTGCTGAAAAACGAGCTCGTACAAGATGCGGATATCACGACCAATAATCTGGCATCTCAAGAAAAAGAGCTGATAGAAAAAACGCTTAAAGAGGTTAAATACAACAAAACCAAAGCTGCAAAACAATTGGGAATTGACAGAAAAACGCTCTATAATAAAATGAATAGATTTGGTATTGAATAAGTTAATTCTTCAACTCTAACTGATTCGAAAGTAATCTGAGCACTCCTTCGATACGAGGTGTCAATAATTTCACCTGATTGATTATATCATCCAAATCTTCGTTCTTGATGGCTATTTCGATATCATTTGCTAATAGAGCCGTCGATGATTTGATTTGACCAAGTCTACTAGAAAGCTGATGCGTGATTTCTCTGATTTGCAAATAATCAAGGTTATTACAGGCATGTTTCAGCTTTTCAATATCGCTTTCGGTATGCTCTAAATAGTCCGCAAGCACCTCTTGAAGCAAATCAACATCCCCCATACAAAACCTCTTCAAATCGCTTAAATCAATTGATTCTGGAGCATTAAATTTAAAAACTTCAACTTGTTTTTCTAGTAAACTCTTTTTGAGTTGCAGTGCTTCTCCAACCAAATTGATAATTTCATTTTCATCAAAAGGCTTGAGTAAAATTCCTTCAAAACCAGCATTAATCAATTTTCCTTGATCAACAGCAAAAACATTCGCTGTCATTGCAAGTATTTTTGAATCCGTGATTTTGAATTTGTCATTAAGTAAATCCAATACTTGAACTCCACTTACTTCAGGCATTTGGATATCGATAAAAGCCAAATCGAACTTTTCACCACTATATTGATCTCTAAAATCGACTCCTCCGCAATAAGTCAAAACCTTTGCTCCTCTATTTTCCAAAATCAATCGGATCAATTTCAATCCAATTATATCGTCATCTACGACCAATATCTTAAGATTATCAAGACCATATGTTTTAGCCACTTCTTCAGAATTCACCGCCTCATCCGTATCTGCAATACCTACAGGTATATTAATCTTAATTCTTGTCCCTTTTCTGAATTTACTCTCGATTGAGATCTGACCTGACTGAAGATCTACTAGTTTTTTAACAATAGAAAGTCCAAGTCCTGTACCTCCAAATCTGCGTGTTATTGAAGAATCTGCCTGATTAAATTCATTGTAAACATTGGATAATTGAGCTTCTTCCATCCCAATCCCCGTATCTTCTACCACAATTTCAAGACTTTCATTTTCCAAACTCAGTGCCACCAAAATCTTTCCTTCATTAGTGAATTTGATCGCGTTGGAAAGAATATTATTGAGGATTTGATTGATCCTCAATTCATCACCAATCAACCATTTATCTTTTGGTAAATCTATGTTCCAAACAAAGTCTAAATTCTTTTCTTCTCCCTTGGAACTGAAAAACTTCTTGATCGATAAAAATAAGTTGAAAGCATCAAAGGGCTTATTTTCTAATTCAATTTTACCAGCCTCTAATTTTGAAAAATCTAAAATATCATTCACAACTCCCATCAGTGTTTTGGATGCAAAACCTATCATTTTAACTGATTCATCCTGATTTGGATCTAGATTAGATTTTTCAAGCTGCCTTTGGAATCCTTGAATGGCATGCAAGGGATTTCTTATTTCATGACTCATATTTGCCAAAAAATCCTGTTTTGCTTTAGCTAGATATTCAGAATAATTCTTTGCTTCTCTGAGCTTAGCATTATAAACACTTGCTTTCTTGACCTCTTTTAGAATACTATAAATGAATCCAAGAGAACCAATCACCCCTAAGAAAACTAACCCTCCAAGAATAAAAGATACCGTATAAGTTAATTTGTAAGCAGATTCATTTTGAGACTTTGAATCGATTAATAAACTTAGTTGAATATTACTTATCAAACTCTGAATCTCTGAGAAAACCTCGGTATTTTTAGCTTGCAAACTTGCTTCGAGATTGACGAAATTTTCCCTAAGTTGACGCTCATCTTTGAAAAGCTCTGTAACCACTCCTTTTAGGCCGATCAATACCGAATCAGATTTCTTTTTGGGAAGTATACTAATTGCTTTCGATTGGTTTAATTCTTCTATTTCTTCAAAAAACAGTGAGTAATTTTTCTCTTCTTCTTGTTGTGCTTTTTCTAATCTAACCTGCTTAAGGCTATCGAGATTTCCATATAAATCTCTAGGTTTCAAATTATCAAAAAAATCCATTTTGGACAACTCTTCCTGTCTTTGTAGTTTGATTTCAATGCTCTTTAATGCGTCTTGACTGAAATTCCTATTTGTAAGTCTATACCTTACTTCTTCTAGGCCAGCATATGAAATCATCAATTCTTGCACATTCAACCCTATTTTCTGAAAACTTTCAATCTCAGCTTCACTATCAGCAACTTCATTTAACCAATTTAATCTATTCCCGATGCGCTCATAAGTCTCATTTAAAATCGAATCTTTGTCTGATGTTCTATTCGCTTTGGACATATCCAAAAGATACACATCCGCCATCAGACCATTGAGTTGTCTTAATTTTTCGTTAGGTTCAGAAAGATTTTCAACTGTTTCTAATAGATTTTTGATGCTGATATAAGTAACAATACTGACTGAGAAGACTAGAAAAATCGTCAGAACGAACCCCAATACTACTTTAGAGCTCAAATGAAGAATGATTGATTTTTTGATCAAAATATGGTTGATTTTTGGAATTAATTGTCAAGAACCATTCCAAAATCTCGCACTAAACTGTCTTAACTCCTAGAAAAGGCAACCACTCTTCAGCATGTCTTTCGGCGTATTCTGCTAAAAAAAATGATAAGCTTGGTTTGAAGGGTTTACTCCTCAAAATCATCCCACTTTGCTCAGGAGATTTATCTCCCTTGACAACATTGCAGCGATGACATGCAGTGATTAGATTCGTCCAATTGGTCTTTCCCCCTTTTGATCTTGGAATGACGTGGTCGATGGTTAGATTTTTTCTAGATCCACAATATTGACATTCTCCCCCATCGCGCTTAAATAGGTTGTTTCTATTTAATAAAACACCTCTAAAGGGAATGTTTTTATATTCATTGAGTCGAATCACAGCGGGGTATTGAAAAGTCCTGCTGACTGTCCGGATGGTGTAGGATTCATAAAAACTTAAACAGCTTACTTTTTCCAAAAAAGTTAGAACCATTGCCTTTTGTACCGTAACCACAGCCACAGGCGAATGATCTAAATTCAATACCAAAACACGTTTTTCCATATTTCATCAACTCTTAAAACTAACCTGAAAAACACGTTGATGAATTGAAATGTTTAATAGGTTAGCCTACTTAATTCTTTTTTAAGGTCTTTTTCTTTGATATCTTGTCGCTTGTCATGCAGTTTTTTGCCCCTTCCTAAAGCGATCTCCATTTTAGCTAATCCCTTGTCATTGATAAATATACGAACAGGAATGATGGAAAGCCCCTTCTCGGCAAATTTAGTTTCTAATTTATCAAGTTCTTTTTTGCTGAGCAAAAGTTTGCGCTCTCTCACCGCATCATGATTATAACTTGCCGCCATCACATATGGCGCAATGTGCATTTGCTTGATGAAAAGCTCACCACTTCTGAAAAAACAATAGGCCTCCGTTAAAGAAACCTTACCTTCTCGTATGGATTTGATTTCTGTGCCACGCAAAACTAAGCCAGCCACGAATTTCTCAATAAACTCAAATTCATGACTAGCCTTTTTATTTTTTATATTGATGATTTTATCAAACTTTAGCTTTTTGTTCATTTTAGCGCGTATTTTTCTCTAATTAAGTTCTTTGCAATATTTCTTAGTTCCTAGATCAAAATGCTTGGATCATATTTTCAACCTTGCTTCAGGACTGACATCCAAATCGCAAAATTGACTCCTCTGATATTTGAAGTGAGCTGCCATGGCAATCATTGCTGCATTATCTGTGCAGTATTCAAATTTTGGGATAAATACATTCCAACCTAGCTCTTTGGACATTAATTCCAACTCATTTCTTAGACCAGAGTTTGCAGATACCCCCCCAGCAATTGCAATATCTTTGATTTTGTATTGCTTAGCCGCTTTCTTCAGCTTCTGCATCAAAGTTTTGATCAACGTATATTGTACCGAAGCACAAATATCGGCCAAATTTTGTTCCACAAATTGGGAATTTTCTTTTAAATTATCTCTCAGAAAATATAATACTGCTGTCTTGATTCCACTAAAAGAAAATGTCAAACCAGGCATATCGGAAATTGGAAATTGAAATGCCTTTGGATTTCCTTCTTTGGCGTATTTGTCAATCAATGGTCCTCCAGGATAAGGCAAGCCAAGCAATTTGGCAGTCTTATCAAAAGCCTCACCAACAGCATCATCCATTGTCTCTCCAACCACTTCCATTTCTAGGTAATCTTTCACCAAAACCAATTGGGTATGTCCACCACTTACAGTCAAACAAATAAATGGAAATTGTGGCTTAGGTTCATCGATAAAATGAGCTAAAATATGGGCTTCCATGTGGTTGATATCTATTAATGGAATTCCAAGAGCAAAAGCAAAAGATTTGGCAAAAGAAACACCCACCATCAAGGAACCCATCAAGCCGGGGCCTTTGGTAAATGCAATAGCTGAAAGTTCATTTTTGGCAATTCCCGAAGATTCTATAGCTTCGTGGACGACAGGAATCAAATGTTGTTGATGTGCCCTAGAAGCTAATTCAGGAACTACTCCACCATATTTTTCGTGAACCGATTGCGTGGCGACAATATTATTAAGTATTTTGCCATTAGATATAATAGAAGCCGATGTTTCATCACAAGATGATTCGATGGCCAGAATATTTACATTCATTGTACAACCCCCTTTGGAAAAGAAGTCGAAAGTTACGGAAAAAATACTGAAAGCCTTTAAACTGCTCTTCAGGATAGTACTTTTCCTAATTTTGGGACTTGTACTTTTTGTGCTTGCATTACAAATCCCTTTTATACAGACAAAAGTAACTGGATATCTTACGGAATATATTTCCGAAAAAACAGGCTTTAGCACATCTATCGATAAAGTGCAAATACGCTGGTGGGATGCTGTCAGCCTCAAAGACGTCTTGATTTATGATCAACAAGACAGCTTAATGATCAATCTTGAAGAAGTATATATTGATTTCTCTGTGAAGGGGTTATTGGATGGGGAGAATCCAAGTCTTGATCAAATCAAAATGATCAATGGAAATATCAGAATCATTGGACACGAAAATGGCGGAAATCTTAATATCACCACCTTTTTCAATGAAATAAATGGGCTAATCCCAAAAGCCAAATCACCAAATAAACAATTCAAATTTAGCATTGGAAATATTTTCCTTGAAGAAACTTCTTTGGATATCCTCAATTATGCAGCTACTCCAGTTACAGAAGGATTCGATTACAATAAATTGAAATTTAGAGACTTGCTCGCTGATGCTGATGAATTTTACACCACTCAGGGCACGATTGGGTTCAAAACCAATTATCTAAAAGGCATAGAGATCAACTCAGGCATCGTAATCCAGCAGCTGAAGACTGACTTCACTTACACTCCTACTTATATGGAGTTTGATGATTTGTTTTTGAGATCCAATCAAACAGAAATCAAAGATTATCTCAAATTCAGCTATGAATCTGTCAGAGCACTTTCCAATTTTAATGAAGAAGTTCAAATTGAAGCTAGTCTAAATGAGTCCACTTTAGATATCAAAGATTTGAAATATTTTTCAGATCAAATACCCAATTTTGAGGATAGAATCACCCTGAGTGGAGATATTAAAGGAAAAGTAAATGATCTTGCCTCAGAGCAATTATTGATCAGATTTGGTCAACGCAGTGCGCTATTTGGAAAGTTTAATATCCAAGGTCTACCCGATGTCAACAATACCTTTTTTGAAATGTCACTTCTTAATTCTATCCTGAATAGTGAGGATCTGTCTCCTTACATTAGTGAAGAAGCTAGAGTTGAAGTGAACAAATTCAGGGATATCCGTTTTGATACAGATTTTTCAGGATATCTAAGAAATTTTAGGGCAAATGGCAATTTCCGAACAGGAATTGGACAAATGATTGGACGTCTGAACTATCAATTTGTAAATAATAAACCCACCTACAATGGAAGGGTCGAGCTTAGAAATCTAGATTTGGGAATTCTCCTCGAGGATAAAGAAAATTTCCAAAAAGTAAGCCTAACTGGACAAATTAAAGGAACAGGACTTACGCTAGAAACTGCACTTTTACAAGTCGATGCCAACATCAAAAAACTTGGGATTTACAATTACGATTATGTGAACATTCTAAGCAATGCAACTTATGGAAAGGATCTATTTAGTGGAAAACTAGAAGTAAATGATCCTAATCTTAAGGCAAACTTTGATGGAGTATTAGATTTGAGGGACAACAAAGATTCTATCCGCCTCAATGTACAGGTTGACACCGCTTTCTTGAAAGAATTGAATATCATGGATAGAGACTTATTCATCAGTGGAAAAGTCGATATGGATACCAAAGGAATTACTTTGGATGACATTGAAGGAATTGCGCGGTTCAGTGATCTAAATTTGAGTTATGAAGGCCGAAATGTTTTCGTTGACAATTTCTTTTTTCAATCTCTATTTACGGATCAGTCTAGACTAGTTTCATTAAATTCAGATTTTTTGGTAGCTGGAATAACTGGGAATTTTAAGGTTCAGCAGCTGATTCGAGATGTAGAAATGCTCTCCAAACAATATTGGGCCATCTTGACAAATTCACCCGAGCCAAAATCACAAATCACAAATAATGATTTTGAACCGTACAATATCGACATCAACCTGAATTTTATTGACATCAATCCTCTCATCAATATCATTGAACCGAAAGCCTCAATTTCTAAAAACACCTTTATTGAGGGGGCCTTCTATCAAACTCCTTCCAATACCATTTTCAATTTCTTTTCCAGTATTGATTCTATTTATTACAATGGAAACTTTCTTTTTGATACCAATTTGGATTTCAATACCTCCAAATTACTCAACAGTCAGGATGTGTTGGCTTCTTTTTACATATTTTCAAAGCAGCAAGTCTTAAGCAATGGTCTAACATTCAACAATCTTGGGGTTGAAGCAATTTGGGATGAATCAAAAATTGATTTTACCTACAATCAAGACCAACTAAGTACGGGGAGTTATTTTAAGTTGAGTAGTGAGATTCAGATTTTCCCTGATCACACTTCAATCGTTGTCGATCCGTCAGAACTTAAAATTTTAGATAAAATCTGGAAATTTGAAGAAAATAATGAAATCTACATCGCCAATAATGAAGTAGAATTTGACAATATAAAACTGATTAACGAGGACCAATTTATTTCTTTAAATGGCAATATTTCTCCAGATCCCGAGCAAATATTAGCACTTCAACTCAATAAAGTAAACCTAGACTTTTTCAATACGCTAAGCTTGAAATCTTTTGAGGGAACGGCAAATGGGATTTTTGCTTTTAGTAATTTGTATGATGAATTGGGGATCAATGGGAATGTGAATATCAAAGATTTCTACATCAACAATTTTCTTGTCGGTGACATCGATGCGGCTACCTATCTAACTGACAATAAAATCAACCTAGAACTGAGTAATTTTAGAGATCAGAAAAAAGTAATCGGTCTTACAGGATTTTTGAATAATGAAGATGATGAAATTTCTCTCAAAACCACCCTCAATGATGCCAATATCTCTATTTTAGAACCTTTTCTATCTGACTATCTCACGCAAATGGGTGGCACAGTGAATGGAGAATTGGACATCTCAGGCACGCTCAATGCACCGGTAGTCATCGGTTCTGCCAGAGTAAATGGGGGTACATTGAAAATCAATTACCTCAACACTTTTTACACCGTAGATGGAAATTTGGTTTTTGGCAACAATGAAATCAGTTTCCGTGAACTCCTACTCAAAGATGTCAATGGTAATCTTGCAAGAATGCGAGGTGGAATTACGCATGATCGTTTCCAAGATTTTATCCTAGACATTTCTTCAAACTTAGAAAATTTTCAAGTTTTGAATACCTCAGCAAGGGACAATGAATTGTTTTACGGAACAGCATATGTCTCCGGAACTTTGGACATCTTCGGTGCTGCCAATAATCTAGACATCAATGCACGAGCTACTTCCCAACCTAATACAAAAATTATTATTCCTTTTGGTTCATCCAATGTACAGGCACAAGAAGACTTCATCAACATCATCAACATTAGAGACACGACTCGATTAGAGACCTTTACAGAGTCAGTAGAGAAGCTTGCGATCAATAATGTGAGAATGAATTTCGTGCTTGACATCACACCTGATGCTTATACAGAAATTCAAATTGATCCTAGAACAGGGGAAAATATTCAAGGAAGAGGCAGAGGAGTTTTGAATTTAAACATCGATACACAGGGTAATTTCTCCATGTTGGGAAATTATGAAATCACAGAGGCAAAATATAATTTCTCACTGTATAACATCATTAGAAGAGAGTTTGTAGTACAACCTGGGGGACGAATTTCTTGGTTTGGTGATCCTTATGAAGGAATCATGGATATCAGAGCTACTTATCAAGAGAGTGTTTCCTTACAAAACCTACAAAACAATCAGATCACAGGGACAGAACTAGAAGACCCCCAATTGAGAAGAAGATGGCCACTCAAGGTGATCATGGATTTGAAAGGAAATCTTTTGAGCCCTGATATTGCCTTTGATTTTGACTTTACTGAATTTCCAGAAGGATCTCTACAGACTTATATTTCTGCATTCAGAAATCGGATTGCCAATGACGAACAAGAAAAGAACAGACAGGTATTTTCTGTCATCATGATGCGTTCTTTCTCACCGGAAGGACAATTTAGCGGTGTGAGTAACATTGCAAGTTCTAATTTAAGTCAATTACTCTCCTCACAATTGAACAGCTTTATCTCACAAGTAGATCAAAATCTTGAAGTTGATATCGACTTGGCCACTTTAGATCAAAGTGCATTAGAGACTTTTCAGCTGCGAGTTGCATATACTTTCCTTGATGGCCGACTTCGCGTGACTAGAGACGGTGGATTTACAGATCTGCAAGGCAATGCCGACATCAATAGCATTGCAGGAGATTGGAATGCAGAGTATTTGATTACCCAAGATGGTCGCTATAGATTACGCATCTATAATAGAAACAATTTCAACACGTTCACTTCCCTGTCACTTTCTAGGAATGTGGCCACTTATGGCATTTCTTTATCTCAAAACCTTGCATTTAATTCATTCAAAGAACTCATCCAAAGAATCACGACAAGAAATAAAGAGAAACTGAGGATAAATGATACCGATGATTTTCTCAGATATCAGTTTGAAGATAAAGAAAACTGGCAACCAATTCCGCTCGATAATCTTGATTTGAGAATAAAAGAAGAGAAAAGACGAGATCAATAAGGATTATTAAAAAAATCAACGTGTCTAATTCAAACAATTTTTAAGCTTAAGAATTAGATTGAAAGAACAAATTAAAGAAGATGGAAAAGATTAGCATATTTTGGTTTAGACGAGACCTCAGGTTAGAAGACAATACAGGATTATTTTATGCATTTGAACAAGAAGAAAATGTGTTGCCAATTTTCATTTTTGACAAAAGCATCTTGGATAAATTAGAAGATAAAAAAGATGGTAGGGTACAATTTATCCATGATCAGATTAGCAAAATTTCTGAGCAACTGAAAGATTTTGACAGCAGCATTTTAGTTAAATATGGTCAACCTGTAGAAGTTTTTGAATCCTTATTCAGAGAATATACGATTCAAAATATCTATACCAATAGAGACTATGAACCTTATGCTGAGGAAAGAGATCAATCCATAAAAGACTTAGCAAAGAAAAACAACTGTCATTTTTTAGATTTCAAAGATCAAGTAGTATTTGAAAAAGGAGAAATCCTAAACGGTAGTGGAGATTTCTACAAAGTTTTCACTCCCTACAGTCGTGTTTGGCTAGATAAATTCAAAAAATCAAATCTTTCTCTTTTATCCCTTGACGGGAGAAAAAGAAATTTCTTAAAATCAGATCCCTTTCCAATTCCAAGTTTGAAGGATATGGGTTTTGAAGAAAGTGATGTAAAAATTCCTGCTTTAGAAATTGATAAACCTTTGATCAAGAAATATGATCAAGTAAGAAATTTCCCCGCAATCAATGGAACAACTAGATTAGGAATTCACCTTAGATTTGGTACCATCAGTGTGAGAAAACTTGCTTTGGAAGCGATTCAATTGAATGATACTTATTTGAATGAATTGATATGGAGGGAGTTTTACATGATGATCCTAGCTCATAATCCTCAAGTAAAAGACAAGGCTTTCAAGCCTCAATATGACCATATTCCTTGGAGAAATTCTGAAGAAGATTTCCAAAAATGGTGCGAAGGAAAAACAGGATATCCTATTGTAGATGCTGGTATGCGGGAATTGAATGCTACGGGATACATGCACAATAGAGTTAGAATGATTGTGGCCAGCTTTTTGACCAAACATCTTTTGTTGGACTGGAGATGGGGTGAAGCATATTTTGCCAAGAAGTTGTTAGATTTTGAGCTATCTTCGAATAATGGGGGTTGGCAGTGGGCCGCAGGGACGGGTACAGATTCACAACCATACTTTAGGGTTTTCAATCCTGAATCTCAGACAGAGAAATTTGACAAAGAGCTCAAATACATCAAAAAATGGGTTCCTGAATACGGAACAGACAAATATCCTAAGCCAATGGTAGATCATAAATTTGCCAGAGAAAGGGCCTTGGAAACATATAAATCAGCATTGAATTCATGAACATAGGAGATAAAGTAAGATTGCTGCATGGCAATGAAGAAGGCGTAATTACCAAAATGTCAGCTGGCGGAAGGATAGAAATAGAAATTGAAGATGGTTTCAGAATCCCTGCCATGAAAAATGAAGTGGTCATCATTTCAGCCTCTGAAAGGCAGTATTTTGGAGATGGTGTGAAAGTAGAAAAACCAACGGCTTTCACTCCCGGCACTCTGAACACTGATCAGAAAGAAGGAGTATTTTTAGCATATTTACCTATCAATGACAAAGACCATAGCATTTACATCGTCAACTCAAGTGAAAGAAGTTATCTGATGATGGTCTCAGAAGTCTTTGGTGACAACAGTCAGACTTTGGTAGCAGGCGAATTACCCTCCAAAGGGAGTAAGAAAATTGGAGAAAAATCTATCTCAGATTTCGAAGATTGGCCCACGCTCCTTTGTCAATTTTTTCCAATTCATAAGAAAATCGAAAAAACTCAAATATCCTTTGAGAGAAGAATCAAGTTTAAAGCAACTTCTTTCTTCAAAAGCAAGTCAAAAGTGCCATTATTGGATAAAAACGGTTATTTGTTCAAACTCTCAGAAAATACCAAAGACATCAATGTCAAACTGCTGAATGAGGAATTAAAAAAAGCTACCTCTTCTCCCAGCACTACGAATTTCCCTAGACCTGAAAAAAGTATCGATCTCCATATTGAGAAACTGACAAAAGATTATCCATTTATGAGTAATAGCGAGATGCTAAAACTCCAAATGGAAACATTCGAAAAAAATCTAAATTATGCCATCGCACATGGAATGGATGAAATCACGTTCATTCATGGCATTGGAAATGGCGTCTTGAAAAAAGAAATTCATAAGTATCTCAGTCAATTAGAAAATATTAAGTACTTTCAAGATACCGATAAAAGTCGCTTTGGCTACGGTGCGACTTTAGTAAGAATATCCTAAATCGATGAAAGGTAAAATATCTCCAATTTTCCGCTTATTTGATGCTCAATTTAAAGAGGCCAAAAATGCTTTTCTTACTTTGGGAAAACAGTATAAAGGAAAAAAAGCTGTTGAATTAGAACAAAAACTGATCTTTCTAGAAATTTATCTTGACCTGATTTCTAAGATTCATTTTGAAGAAGAAAAGCTAAAATTTGAGATATTCAAGCCCTTTAAAGAGATTTTTAGGGGATTGAAAAAGACAAAACACCTGAAGCTGGTTCTTGAAGAATTAAATAAAGTCAAGCTTAAAAACAACCTTACTTACAATAGTTACGAGAAATTTTTACTTGATGAAAAAAAAGATCATTATAATAAAATTTATGATCTGATTCTGTCAACTCCACTCGGCACTTGGGAGAAATTCTATGAAAGTGTTTACCAAAACAGTGCTGGGTTACAACCTTTGATGGTTAACACAGCCACGACCCAAATCATCAATGAAGAACTAGATTTTTTTAATTTGGATAATAAATCTAAACTTGACAATAAAGCCTTAAAAGATATTTACGAAGGACTTCGGGTGATTATTGCATTAGAAAATATCCGGATTGAATCTGGACTCAATGCCATATTCGTCTCCGAAGTACATGACAAAATGAAGCTTCTCCAAGCTTCACTTCTATCATGGTATCAAAACCAACTTTTCACCCAACACCTCGTGTATTTTTTTGGTGAGAAGGACGATATTTCAAAGAAATACAAAGACCTTCTTACAGAGCTAAAAACAGAAAAAAAGAAATACACACTGACAGTCGAGAAACAATGTAAGTATCTTTTTGATAGGATTTTAGATTGAGGTTTGAATGTTGAGATATTGGTGATCTTGAAATTTTCTAAATTGAAAAGTTTTAAAGTTTGAAAGTTGGCTTACGCAAGAATTAAACATTCATAAAATTATCCCTTCGATTTTATTTAATCTGCATAGTACATCATACTTGGTACTTTGTACAAAGTAAAAGCCCTGCTCTATTTAAGAACAAGGCTTTTGGATATAAAAACCCCCAAATATATTAAATAAATTCTAGTGCTTTTTTAAGGTCATCTTTCAAATCTTCCGCATCTTCAATACCCACACTCAGTCGAATCAAGGAATCTACCAAGCCAACTTTCTCTCTTTCTTCCTTAGGCACACTAGCGTGCGTCATACTTGCTGGATGCCCACAAAGCGACTCCACTCCACCCAATGACTCAGCCAAAGCAAAGAAGTGTAAATTCTCAAGTAATTTTCTTGCGTCTTCAATTTTGTTTCCTACTAAAGTAAAGGAAATCATCCCTCCAAAATCTCTCATTTGTTTCTTGGCTATTTGATGATTCGGATGATCTTCAAAGCCTGGCCAATATACTTTTTCGATTTTAGGATGATTTTTCAAAAATGCTGCGATAGTTTTTCCATTTTGACAATGTCTCTCCATTCTGATATGGAGCGTTTTAATTCCTCTCAACACCAAAAAGCAATCCTGTGGCCCAGGAGTTGCTCCACATGCATTTTGAATAAAAGCTAACTGCTCGGCCAATTGATCATCATTGACAATGATAGCGCCCATTACTACGTCAGAATGACCACCGAGATATTTGGTTACTGAGTGCATCACGATATCAGCACCCATATCAAGCGGGTTTTGAAGGAAAGGAGTGGCAAAAGTATTATCCACTGCAAAAAGCACACGATGTCTCTTAGCTACTGCTGCAATTGCGGCTATGTCAATGATGTTCATCATTGGATTGGTTGGCGTCTCAGCCCAGATCAGCTTTGTTCTCTCGTTGATATACTTGCTGATGGATTCAGGCTCTTCCATAGACACGAAATGGAACTTGATCCCATAGCGCTCAAATACTTTAGTGAAAATCCTGTAAGAACCACCATAAAGATCATTGGTACTAATCACTTCATCACCTGGGTTGAGCAATTTGATGATTGCATCAATCGCCCCGAGACCAGAAGAAAAACATAAGCCATGTTTCCCATTTTCTAAAGCAGCAAGATTATTTTGAAGTGCAGTCCTAGTTGGATTGTGCGTTCTGGAATATTCGTACCCCTGATGATCACCAGGTGAGCGCTGCACATAGGTCGAAGTCTGGTAAATAGGAGTCATAATCGCTCCTGTAGTAGGATCCGGCTCTACGCCCGCATGTATTGCTTTCGTTCCAAATTTCATAAGTGTAGTTTTCAAAATATTTGCTGTAAATAAATTTTACAGCAGTGAATGTTAAATTATTTTTGGGTTGATTTCCTGTAAACAACAAGAACTAAGCTTAAGAATTCCAAAATCAGATTAGAAATTCAAAATTCCATCTCTTGATCGTTCAATAATGCTTTCTTTGCATTAATATTGCTCAAAGATGAAAAAAAAGGAAGGTATATTCAAGAGAATCCAACTAATCGGAAAGAGTAATCCAGCAGTGGCCTTGGCGCTGATTTGGGTAAGTTTGATTCCTTCTATTTGTAGCTTGTTTTTGGTTCCTCTAGCAGTCAGCTATCTGTCGGTTTTGGAATTGATTGATTTCACATCACTTTTCACCATTCTCGTCTTTGTTTGTACTGCAACACTTTTAATGGGCTTGGCATTGATGCCTACAACGCTATTTGCCGCGCTATCGGGATTCTTATTTGGATGGCAATCATTCATTTGGGTGGTGATCGGTTATACTTTGGCCACACTCCTAGGATATGCTTGGGGAAAGAAACTTGGCGGCAATAGTCTAGAAGTAATTCTTCAGCAATATCCAAAAGCTAGAGATTTGCTTCAGAAAAAAGAAGGTAGAATGGGTGAACTCATCTTCTTTGTCAGGCTAAGTCCTGTGATACCATTTGCGCTTTCCAATTTACTTTTTGCTTTGATCAAAAGTGGATGGAAGAAACTCGTGATTTTTGGAACATTAGGCATGTTGCCACGCACGACCTTGGTTTTCTTCTCAGGCACCATCGCTTCCAACATTTACGGCGCAGTTCAGCAAGAAGGCGTTAGCGGAAAAGGATGGATATTTATCTTATTGCTACTTTTAAGTATTTATGGCATTTGGAGGTTTTTTAAACGCTAAATCACCTCAGCAAATACATTTTTCCATAACCTTGCTTGAAACCCTTATCTCCGGCTGTGGCTCTCGGCTCTACAAATTGACCGTCTTTTCTAACCAAAACTCTATAGATATATACTCCATTTGCAAGCTGATCACCAAATTCATCTCTTCCATCCCAAGCAAAATCAGAGATGTTGTTTCCGATTCGGATTGGACCAAGTTCGTCTTGCAAGATTTCCCTTACAACTCTACCCGTCACAGTCATTATCTGAATTTTGATTTGATCAGGAACTTCTGAACCTGTCACTGTAAACACAAATCGAGTACTTGTACTAAATGGATTTGGGTATGGGTAGAAATTCGTAATCGTAGATTCATTGATCACCTCGAAGTTCACTTCATAAGGCTTGTCTACGCCTAATTCCTCTGTTGCCACTCTAAAGGTATACATCCCATCTTCCAAAGGACCCGGCAAAAGCTCAATTCTAAAGCTGCTATTTTCTGTTGCTGGAGACCAAGAGATTTTTGGATTAGAAAAATTCATCCTCTCAAATTGACAACCATCGCATTGCTTTTTGAGGAAAAGTTCTAAACCCAGGGTATCCTTTTTGAGCAAAAGCGTCTTTTCATTTTTGAGCAAAGTATTGATCAAAACAGTCGGCGAGACAATGTCGCCATCCATGATATAGGTACCATCAAAACTCACGTCCAAAATTGCATTGGTGTTGTCTGGAATCACATTAAAATAATCCACAAGATCAATCAGGTTGTTTCTAAAAGTCTGCTCCATGATAATTCGAGGATTGGCAAAAACCTCCACTCCTATATTGCCTCCTCTACCTGCGGATCGGAATTCTATGTCAAATTCATAACTTTCTCCTGCTTTGATAGCTGGAATCTTCTTCTCAAACCTTTCAATTTTCCTCTGAGAAGTATTGTTAAATGCCCACTGTACAGTAATCGAATCCAAATAGTCGTATTTTGAAACATTGAGAAACTCAAATTTCAAGCTTGAATCCTCTCCTTCTTGCAACGTCTTTTTCGGCTCTTTTCCTTTGAAAATCAAAACTCCTTCTGGCACTCCAGTATAGTTGACTTGCCATTTGGCCAATTGGGCAGGAGCAGTTGCGGAGTCATCATTCATCGCATAGCGCAGACGCAAATAAGGGAATTGTACGGGATTGATAAAGTTCAAGTCAAGCTGACCGTCTTGGACATTGTGGAAGAGTAGGGATTCTTCCCCATTTTCAGCAATTCCGATGACATCGAAATTCGTCAAATCTTCATCTATCCAATCCCTGAATTTCACTTCATTGAAATATCTTTTCCACTCTGAAGCAGGGCCAATTCTAGGCGTAATGATACTTCCCGAAGTGAAATAGCCCGTTACATCAGTTTCAAACTCTACAATCTGCTGATTCGGTTCTGCTTCCAAATTAGTTTTTGCAACGATTTCAATTGCTTCACCTGGTCGCATCCCTTTTCTCCCATGGAGAATATATGGTTCACCATTTTTTAGATTTCTGAGTGTGGCTTCATTCGCTCCAACTTCCTTTAGTTTTTCAAAAACAAAATCCTGCCACTGCTCATAATTCACATTACCCACGGAAAAAATCGTCACATAATCACCTTCAGCTAATCCGTCAATATAATCTATCAGAATACGCTGATTTGGATCTGCAAGCCAGGCATTTCGGATACTTTGAATAACCTGTGGAACACGTCCACAACTTCTCCCATCCAAAATATCAAAACCTGGTATAGGAATGACTAAATAGGGTGTCAGAGATCGCTGCTCAAAAGCTACCAATCCTAAAGATCCATTTGGACAGAGTCTGCTATTGGCATTATTTACATTATCGATAATCTGAGGTACTCCATCGAGGTAGAATTGCGTGTTTCTAAATGTCAAACTGTCTGCCTCTATCCCAAAAGTGAATACTCCAAAATTCAATCGGGTATCTTCGAATTTCCATATTCTTCGAGTGGGATCAACTTCAAGGTTTGAAAGATTATTTCTTTCTAATTGGGGCATTACTCGCTGAGTCCAGCCCTCAGGTCCATTTTGGATATATGAAAAACTTGATGCAATCCACTCGTCACTTTCTCCTTGTCTGGGATTGAGAAACTTCGATCTCCAATAAAAAGTCAGGGAATCTTTAGCTACAATATTTTCAAAAAGATCAATGTCCCATCTTGAAATATTGGCTGTAGTCACTCTCTTTTCTCTTCTTCTTGCTGAGGTAAAATCAGCTGCTGTATCCAATTGAATAATCAGCGTTCTTTCTTCTACCGACTTCCCCGGAATCTGCGTGATGAGTTCAATATTTCTTTCATTGACCAAGCCAAAATTATATGGTAATATATTGAGTGTTCCACTTAATGGGATAAATTGAGTCGTCGTAATGATGTTATTGGCATAGGTTAACTCCTCGACTGCTCGAGATCGGTTCACTTCAATAGTGAATAAGTTGTCTCCGAAAGCCTGAACTCCCGTGTTGGGAACTGTGAAATAGATGGTATCTCTTCTGTACACAGGAGGCAACATCTTTGAGTCATATTGGATATTCGTTCCATCTGGAAGTCGTCGAGAAACTCTAAAATCAATAGAGTCGAAATCCACTCTTCCAAGATTTCTTAAAACTACAGCAAGCTGCAAAGAATCTGAAAGTGCATTGAAGGGTTCATTATCAAAACTACCAAGCGTGACCTCTTCATTGTTCAATGAGTAATCTGCCCTATTTGCAGGAAACAAGCGGATAGCCGGATCTCCCAACATCACCAATTGCTCTGCGTGAGCACGGTTGACTTCAGAAGTGCCATATCTTAAATAGAAGAATTTCTCCGTCTCTTTTCTAATTGTCCCAATAGGCTGATGGATCATAGATGAATCTGAAAATGCCTTTGCATAAAAAGACTCACTATACCTTCTTAAATAAATATCAACCCCAATATTGGCATGGGCCATAAAATTTGTACTTCCCCGATTTGGAGTCAATACCCAATCTTCTCCAAAAGTAAAAGCATTTCCAAAAGCATTTCCTGCATCACAACCATTGAGAAGTAACATCGGATATTTGCCTTGGTTATTGTAACCCAAAGTTGGATCTGAGGCAAAGCCTATTTCAATATCAATAATGGTCGGCGCACCATGTCCGAAGAAAGTAATCAAACTCGTCCCTCGATTTACATCGCCAGATATATCAATCAGCTCAATTGTTGAATTCGAACGCTTTCTATAGGTAGTTACATTCCCACCCAAATAAGGCCCTTCTGCAATATTCTTGAATCCATTCAAAAAATTGAAATACCTATCAAGTTCAAAAGCTGTAACCCCTCCACTTAGATGGACAATTTCCTTTTGCCAAGGTTCTGAAACACCCACTGCATCCTTTTCTTTGGCTTTGTCCAGGTAATCAGCGACATGGTTTGGTGTTCTAGCTGGAATTCGCCCAATCGCCACTGATGATACAAATGGATTCAATGGATCCAAACCAATAGAGAAGTTATTGTCTGCATAAGGGTATCCAGCTGGTGGGACCATATCCTGAAACTGGAAAGCTGATGGTCTTTTTCTGTAGAAATAATTAATCCCTCCTTCTCTGGCCGTGCTGAAAATCCCCGTAGATCTCCCAATCAAAAACATAAAGTCCGGCTTATGTAGCGGATAATATGCTCTCAAAAATTCATATATCGCCAAAGGAGTTTGTTCTCCAAAAGTAAATTGATCGTACAATTCATCAATATTCACAACCAAAGTATCATAACCTCCACCTGCAACAGATGCTCTATGAGCAGCATATGCCTGAACGGGATCACCGTAACTCGCAGATGGTCTCCTTAAAGTCCTATTCGAGACAATGATGTAGTCAGCAGATTGGGCAAGAAGGTTCCTGAAACGAACAGGTTTCATCACATTGATGACATTTACATTTAGTTGATTTTCTAAAGAAATTTTACTTGACGCTCCCGCAATTCCTGACCTGAAATGGATTACACTCCCTGTTCGGGAAACAGGAATTCTTACAGGATTGATTGGATCTGAAATGTCATGTGCTATATAATCTGAGATTACATTAGTCATCTCAATCTGTGCATCTCCAGCTTCCGTAATGATAATTTCTTTTGAAACATCTCTATTTTCAATTGATTTTGGATGGGTCAATCGAATGTAGGCAATCGAAGTATTATCAGGATTGGATGCTCCGCTTGAAACTACCTGTACAGTGATACTTCCATCAGAATTGAAGTCAGAGGAAATTAATGGGATTTCAACATTTATGGCTTCAAAGTTTTTATATTCATAGGTACCCACATCTCTTAAGCTTGCCGAATTAGCTCCAGCTCGAACAATCGTCAAATGGGGCGTTTCAGATCTTCCTGTTAAACCTATTTCTAATTTCGCAGTAAGGCCAGCAGGAACCTGTCCAAGAGAACTGAAAATAATACTTCTTGGAGTTCCTTTGACTACTGGAGCTGACATCCAGCCTTGACCTTCTTCGAACTCTGAAAGCCTAGTACTTGGGAAATATGTTCGACCAAGATTATATTGATCAGAATAAATTTCAAGTTCCTCTGTATGATAATAAGTGGCTTTTGGTAATGAACTCTCGACTGCTTGTCTTATGGACATTCTTTTTCCTCGAATCCCTGGTGTGACAGTAAAAAAGAAGGCAGTGGAGTCATTGTGCGTATTGTACATAATATTCCCTACGTGAGAAGGGTCTTTATGCAGTTTTCGATCTAAAGATCCATCATTTCTTTTTCCATAGAATTCTAAAAAATCATTTTGATCAAAGCGTCCATCATTTTCTCCTTGAATATGAATCGCCACCTCTTCACCTCGGTGATAAAGTCTAATATCTCGTGGATCAAGTCCGCTTGTATTGATCCCAGAAGCTGATAGCGTGGTAAAAGTAAGTCTGTGAATTCCGTCCTCAGCGGTCGGAATTCGATAGTAGGTGTTGTCGTAATTGATCCAATTCGTCTGTGCTGACAAACTCGCTGCTATCAATAAACATAAAAACGTATAAACAACTTTTGTCTTCATATCCTATCAATCATTCCATCCCTTGTTCAACCTAAATTTATCATCAAGATCATTCAAACTCACTTTTACACTAAATACATGAGAGTATGGAGTCTGAGAGACTCCTCCAATATCAGATAAAGCGTAGTCAATATGAAATTTCTCGTTGAGAAATAAGCCTAATCCAAAACTAGGCTTCCATACAAATGATGTTTCAGCATCAAAATCTCTTATTCTTTGCACATTGCTCCCACCTGCTCTTAGATAAACTAAATTTCTGTAAGAGGCTTCTAGACCTAATCTTGGATCTACACTGACTAAGTTTGTTGCCAAGATCGTATTTCTCCTTCCATCAAAAGTAAAATCAAGATCAAATACACCTTGAAGCTTGATTTCATCATTAACTTCAAAATCTCGCGTTACACTGAATATTGCTCTTGGCAAAGTCAATTCTATAGAATTGACTGGTACTTCATTATTGGTTTGGGAATAGACTTCTCTTACCATGTCTGCATTGTGTGACCATGCATTGAAAGTAGAAGTGACATCACGAAGCATAAATCCCAATCTCCATTCATCCAAGAGAACAATGCCTCCTAAGTCCAATCCAAAACCCCAAGCTTTTGCAAATTTCCCTACATTTCTATGAATAATTTTTGTGTTGACCCCAAACTTGAACACGTCGCTCACATCTCTGGCAAATGACAAGAGTAAAGCATAATCTGCTGCATTGAAAAATTGAATGTTATTGTAATTCAAAGCCCCGTTGGCATCATAAAGAAATCGTGTATCCGGAATATCATCCACGCCAAACCTAATCAATGAAATGGCTATCTGATTATCTTCTTCTATGTTCGTTGTGAAACCTGCATAGTCGAACTTTGCTATCCCAGCAAAATATTCGGCATGCATCAGTGAAAATTCATACTCGTGTTTCACACCTATCAATCCCGCAGGATTCCAATACGCAGCGGTCACATCTCGAACAGAAGAAACCTGCGCGCCTCCCATAGAAAGAGCTCTTGCTCCGATGCCGATATTCATGAATTCATTGGAATATTTGGGAACAACGCTTTGCGCCTTGGCTTGTGCCAGACTAAAGACCATCAAAAAGCCCACAAAATATTTAAAAATCCCCATGTACTATTGTTAAATGCAAATGCAAAGTAAAAAGAAAAAATAGAGTATTTGGCTTATTTTCAAAAAATTAACGCTTGAATTTCCAGAAAATACTGTCCGAATTCGATCGTAAAATTGTTCGCTTCAATGACACATCCATTTGCTAAACCCTTACTTGTAACTCACCTTCAAAAAAAATCTCTTTGAACCAAAAACATCAAAATGTCACCCCAAATAAAATTTTCAAATATTTTTTCACTTTTTGTGAAATTTTTTCCTGAAGGATAACCAAGAAACTGGTATAGCAAGGTAGCTTCTTTAACTTTGGTATAATTTTTCTTTTAAAGTCTTTGTGAGATTGTGAGATAAGACGAAAAATCAAGTAATCTTTCCACCATTCAAAAAGAAAAATAAATAGAAAAAGATGACTGCTTCAAACACCCAAATACAAATGCGAAAAGGCCTTCTGGAGTTTTGCATTTTGCATATCATTGCTCGGGGAGAAGTCTATGCCTCAGACATGATCGATGAATTGACAGAAGCCAAGATGATCGTGGTTGAGGGTACACTTTATCCGCTGTTGAATAGATTGAAAACTGCCTCTTTGGTATCTTACAAATGGGTAGAATCTGATTCTGGTCCACCAAGGAAGTACTACTCCATTACAGAAGATGGAACAGAATTTCTCCAGATTTTAGACAAAACATGGGATTCCTTAGTCCAATCTACCCAATTAATCACCTCAAAGCGCTAAGACATGAAAAAGACTATAAGTATCAATATCAGTGGCATTTTATTCCACATAGAAGAAGATGGATACGCCGTATTGAAGAAATACCTTGATGCAATCAATAAGCATTTCTCCCATTACGAAGACAATCAGGAAATCATATCCGATATAGAAAATAGAATAGCTGAGATATTTCTAAGCAATCTTAAAAACAACAAGCAAGTAATCACTGCTGAGAATGTTGATAATCTCATCGAGAAGATGGGCACCATTGCTGATTTCAAAGCTATGGAGGAAATCGAAGAATCCAATTCTGATAAAACTGCTGAAGAAAACGTATCAGAGGAAAATGATTTCTACAAATACATCACCCCTCCTGGAGAAAATGGCTCAAAAGGCTACAAGAAAATCACTAGAATGGAACGCAGCAAAATCCTCGGAGGAGTCTGTGCAGGTTTTGCCAATTACTTTTCCATCGATCCACTTTGGACAAGGTTGATTGCTATTCTTTTGCTTTTCAGTGGCAACCTGAAATTCGGAAGCTTCAATTGGATGCCGTGGAATGCTAGTTTCAGTCTTTCAATCGGTTTATTTGCACTCGTTGCTTACATCGTTTTGTGGGTAATACTACCTGTTTCTTATGACAACCCTGAAGACAAGAATGTCAAAAAACTATATAGAAATCCTGATGACAGAACACTTGGTGGCGTAGCCAGTGGAATCGCCGCGTACTTTGGAATAGAAGTCCTTTGGGCTCGACTGATTTTTATCGCATTGATTTTTGCCGGAGGCTCAGGATTGGTGATCTACCTCATCTTATGGATCATTACACCTTCTGCAAGATCGATTACAGAAAGAATACAGATGAAAGGTGGTGCTATTACTTTGGATAATATTGAGTTGACAATTCAAGAAAACCTAAGGCCTGTAGATAACAAAGAAGAAAGTACAGCTAGAAAATTGATCATGGCGCCATTTCGCGTTTTAGGAATGATCATCAATGGAATTGGGACAGCTCTCGGCCCTATCGGAAATGTACTTCTAGCAATCATCCGTGTACTCTTTGGATTGATCATCTTCTTGATCGGTTTAGCTATCACCATCATTCCAATTGCTGCTTTGGCATTGTATTTCAATATCGTACCACAAGAGGAGCTATTCGTATGGGGATCTCTTCATCTTCCTACAACTTGGATAACGGATATCGTCACTGACTGGCTTGCTATCGCTGCATCCCTAGTGATCTTAATCCCTGGATTGGTCCTAATTACACTTGCGATCAGTGTGTGGGTCAAAAGAAGTATCATTGAAGCCAGAATGGGATTGATCACTTTTGGAATTTGGTTACTTAGCATAGGAGTTTGTGCTTTCCAAATCCCAAGTGTAGTCAATGAATTCAACACAAATGTCACGCATACTACTTCAGAAGAATTGAATCTTAATGATCGCGTTTTGGTCATCAAAACAGATACAGAAAGAGGAAGAGCAGCATTCAAAGAGCAAATTTCTTTGGAAATTAAAGGAGTTGATGTGGGATCACCTACTTTGATCAAAGAATTCAGAGCCCGAGGAAAAAATTATAATGATGCCATGCTCAATGCGCAGTCTATTCCTTATGAATACAGCTTGACCGATAGTGTACTCGAATTGAGTAGAGCAGTAGATTTGAGTGGCATCAATAAATTTAGGGTACAGGAACTTGATCTTATTCTTGAGCTGCCTTACGAACAAGTGTTCGTCATGGACAAATCTATCTTGCCGATCATCAGAAGTACCCTGACCAAGAATGGTTACAAAATTAGAGATGTCAACTCTGACAATCACTGGGTATTCAATGATGATGGATTGCTTTGTCTCACTTGTCGCTCAGAACACAAGAAAAGTGAAGCTGATTCATTATCAAGAGTAAAGTTTAGTGAGGCTTATTTTATGAAACAATAAAACAAAGGTTAAGCCTCCACTGTGTATTTAGCTTGACACAGGGGAGGCTTAATTCTAGTTCTAATTCTTTAAACTATAGAAATTTTCTACATACAATCTGCCAAAATTTTTTCAAGATCTTTATATTTCTCTAGGCTTGAATTATCTAATTCTATGATTTCATTTCCATAATAAAATTTTGGATAACCTTCAATCTGATTATGAAATCTTCCTAAAGTATCCAAATAGACATTTGAAGAAACAATATTATTATACCCAAACTTAATTTTTAGATTCCTTAGATTTGAAATTTTAGATAGCACAATTGTTAGGCATGCCTTATCCACATATCCCTGCGCAAACTCAATACCTTTATCAATGCATCCAGGGCAACCATTTTGAGGGATAACCAAAATATAATCACTGTTTAGCATTTCTATACTTTTATCTTCTTTTGAACAAGACGAAAAAGTCAATAAGAGCAGTAACAAAGATTTAATCAAACTCTGGATACGCATATTTATCAAATACTAGTTTATTTTCTTCTTTTTGGCTGTCAAAACAATAAACATAGAAATAATCATCGTCAAATAAAATACTGGTATCATCGATATTTTGAAGGTAGATCGTTTTGAGCTGACGATGACTTTTTCTATCAATAAATATAATACCATAATTTAAATTCTTGTAGAAACCATCAGTATACAGCTCTATATTAAAATCCTTAATCCCAAGATAAGCCACTCGAATAATCAGATCTTTCTTCTCATTTACTGCTACCGTGCTATACCTTCCTTGTTTTGCATTGTATTCCCTTTGCCCTATTGATGAAGAAAGTACCTCCTGAAGTTCATTCACTGATTGAATATTTATGAATGGCTCCATATGCTTAATTTGAGTAAAAAAAGATTTCATTTTGCCAGTTGATATTTCTTTTGAGTAAAGTGAATCAGAATGAATAAAACTATAATAAACCAAGTTTTCAGCTTTTGAAAAATATCTTGCGGGGTGCTTCCTTTGTGGGGTGTAATAGTTACCTTCTACATAACTGCCTTTGGGAAATTTAGTGTCTAAATAATTTGTTAGATTTTTCATTTTATTTAAATCCTCATTAAGGATTATATTAAAATCTGTATGCAGACCTTCTTCATACAAACTCTTAGCATTTTCATTAACTCCGCCCAATGATAGTATAGAGTCATTATAAAAAATAGGTTTTGAATTAGGATTTGCAAATGGCCATACCCCCTGCTGATCTCTATACATTTTTGGAACATTAAAAATTTCAAGGAGGTCACCATTTTCCTTTCCTAAAAAAATTTGATGAGATAAAGAAACTAAAAAAATTGAATCTTTCGAATGGTAAAAGAATCCATTTCGATATTTCCCTATACTAATTTTTTGTTTATCTGTTGATTCGTAAACAAAAGATTTTATGAATTCACCAGAATTCAAATCATAAACTAAAAACCGGTTCTTTAGTGGTGATAATGCATAAAGCAACTTATTATTTCCTTCATTGACAATCTGAAAATGATGCATATAACTTGGAGTAAGTGAATCTAATTTCAATATCACCTCACCAACTTTGTTATCGTAAATTTCCATTTTATCATCAAAATTGTCTCTATTACAACTAACTGAAAAGAATAGAATTAAAACAATACTAAATATCAACTTTGTTTTCATAAATAAATTGAAATAAAAAGTCTCCATGTTTTATTGATTCAAACATGGAGACAAAATTTAAAGATTATTCTACGTTAATTGGTCTGATGCAATTCGGAATCATTTCTTCCATTACATCACAACTTTTATCTGGATCACCCACAGGGTTCCCTGGTGGTATTTCAAGCTGAAATACAATACAGGTACCGACTTGTCCTATAGCACCTTGAACTATTGGGGGACATGCATCATCATCAACGGTTTGTGCTGATATAAATGAAAAACAAAACATTAAAACACAAACAAATAAAGAAACCATCTTTTTCATAATAAGATAAAATTTAAATGATTAGAAATAATTAAAAACTTAAAAGTGGCCACTAAGAAGTTTAATGCAAGAAATAAAGAAAGAAAGAAAGAAAGAAAGAAGCAAGTTTTTAGTCAAATATTTTTTACTTAGTTTGAAAATATCGGGTTGATTTAAAGATGTTTGAGATAAAACAAATTGATATTTAGTGTGGAAATAGTGGGACTTCAAT
The DNA here is from genome assembly GCF_014637795.1 of Belliella aquatica. Taxonomy (GTDB): domain Bacteria; phylum Bacteroidota; class Bacteroidia; order Cytophagales; family Cyclobacteriaceae; genus Belliella; species Belliella aquatica. The sequence goes on from NZ_BMFD01000005.1 coordinate 307,789, forward strand.
TGAAATAATGTGTAAATAAGTTCCTTATGGGCTTAAGATTTACTTCTAATAAAAGAGATCATTTGGGTTAAAAAAATTATACACCATTCTACCTATTTTACCTTATCTTTAGGTAATAAGCATCAAACAAATCATCATGAAGGTAAAAGTTAAGTTTTTAGGTGGAGCTGGAACAGTAACCGGCTCAAGATACCTTTTGGAAATCAACAATTATAAGGTTCTTGTAGATTGCGGCATGTTCCAAGGGCTCAAAGATTATAGATTGAGAAACTGGGAAGAATTTCCTATACAGCCCTCTGACATCAACTTGGTGATCTTGACCCATGCGCATATTGACCATACAGGCTACCTTCCCAAATTAGTCAAATCTGGTTTCAAAGGACCTATTTACTGCACCAATCCAACTTTGGAATTGGTGAAAATTCTGCTTTTAGATTCAGGGAAGTTACAAGAAGAGGAAGCCGCCTATGCGCAAAAAAAGGGTTACTCCAAACACGAAAAGCCAGAAGCACTCTACACTGTTGAAGACGCTGAAAAAGTATTCCCTTTACTTCATGGAGTAGATTTTGAAGAAGAAATTTCGCTGATACCTGAATTTGATTTTAAATTTTTTAATGCAGGCCATATTCTAGGTGCAGCAATTCTCAAACTGAAAGTAAAAGGCGAAAATCAGGTCAAAAAAATTGTCTTCTCAGGAGATTTGGGAAGGTATCATGATCCTATTCTGAATCCACCCGCAAGACTTCCATTTGCAGACATTCTCTTTCTAGAATCAACTTATGGTGATCGGGTATCCAAAATCAAAAATCCTGAAAATGAACTTGGTTTAGCGATTCGAGAGGCTTATCGAAGAGGAGGAGTTGCAGTAATTCCTGCATTTGCAGTGGGAAGAACACAGTTGATACTTTTTTATTTGCACAGACTTCAGCAAAAAGGAAAGATCCCAAATATTCCGATTTATGTGGATAGTCCAATGGCCATTGACGTGACCAAGCTTTATAAGTCATTCAACGAATACCATAGATTGAAGCCAGTTTTCGAAGAAGAAGGTCATAATCCATTTCAACACAAAAACTTACATTATTATCAATCTCAAGAGGCTTCTATGTCTCTCAATGCCGTTCGTGGCGATGCCATTATCATTTCTGCAAGCGGTATGGCAACAGGAGGGCGTGTGATGCATCACCTTTATAACCGCCTTCCAAACGAGCAGGATACCATAATTTTTGTGGGATATCAAGCGATGGGAACAAGAGGAAGAAGATTGATCGATGGAGAAGAAAGTGTTCAAATGTATGGATTAAGTGTTCCCGTAAAAGCTAAAATTGCCTACATAGAAGGGCTTTCTGCACATGCAGATCAAGAAGAGTTGATTGATTGGGCAGAGGGGTTTACTTCCAGTCCAAAAATCACCTTCCTTGTCCATGGTGAAGATGAAGCAAGAATAGCGCTTCAAAATAAATTAAAAAATGAACTGGATTGGGATGCAACGATTCCTGAATATTTAGAGAGTTTTGAGCTTTTTGATGGGATTTGAGGGAGGTTAGAAAGTTCGAAGGTTGGAAAGTTAGAAAGTTGAGCAGAGTGAGATGGTATTTGGAAAGGGTGAAAAGGTTATGAAGTTTAATGGGATTAACTGGTTATTTGATTCCATACTTATTTGAGGAGGAGCATCAGTTACGCAGTTAAAAGATTAGAGATTTTCAAGTTTAAGGGATAAACCTGCATACGCAAGAATGACCAAATCTAACTTCATCAGTGTTCTCAGTTTATTGTCCTTGTGCTCCTTGTGAAAACCTTCGTGTCCCTAGTGGTGAAAAATCAATTATATAATCAGCATCATCCGTAACAATCAGCTCAATCAACGTCATCTGTGTTCTAATAAAGGGTTAAGCATTAATTAGTCAAATACCGGCATACTCAGAAATACCAGGTCTAGCGTCTAGTATCTTAGGTCTTGTGTCTCTTTTTTGCAGAATCATCGTTTTTTAATTTAAATTTGAAGCATGAATGAGAATAATAAAGAAGAATCAGGTCAGGTCAATAATCCACTGCATGGAGTGAGGCTGATTGATATGCTGGAATATTTGGTGAATCACTATGGCTGGAATAGCCTTGGCGCCAAGATCAATATCAATAGTTTCAACAATAATCCATCACTCAATTCAAGTTTGAAATTCCTTCGAAAGACCGATTGGGCGAGAAAAAAGGTTGAAGACCTGTACATCCGCACCAAAGAAAGAGAAGGTTAATTAAACTGTAAAAAAAATTATTTTTTGAAGTATTTCAATTCAGTAACACAAGTATAACCATGGCTTTTTATCTTAGAAAAGGTTTCAATTTCGGTCCCATAAGAATCAATCTTTCTAAAAGCGGGCTTGGCTTATCTGCTGGCGTTACTGGCGCAAGAATTGGAATTAATTCCCGTGGTCAAAGCTACGTTCATGGAGGTCGGCATGGTTTATATTACAGAAAAAACCTTGGTTCCATAAACACCTCAAGAGGAAATAGCAGCAATACAAATCAAGGGAATTGGAAATTGGATGATAAAGAGATTTTCACAGATACAGGACTCACTTATCTTCCTCAGAGTATTCAAAAACCAGAATTTATCCTACCTACACTAACCACTAAAGTGGGCAAAGCAACACTATTTTTAGGAATAGCACTGATTATTGTCGCACTTTTCACTCAAGCTATTGAATTTAAAATTGGAATAGGGTTGCTCGGTGCTGCTTTGATTTTATGGAATAGAAGAGCGAACCAAAAAGTAGTTCAAATCGAACAATCACTTGAAAAGCTGCTAGCCTTAAACCCTTCGGAGCAAAATAAAAATAACTGGGACTTACTTACTACAGGCATTCCGGAAAAGGCAAAACCTACGCTTGCCCTGCATTGTATCCAATCTTGGCTCGAAAGTCAAATTGAATCAGGTCAAATCACACCCATAAATCAAATCCAAAGTGTCCTCAACCTTGATAAAACTAAATTCAAAAACCTCGTTATCCTTATTTATAAAGACATTGTGGAAGAGGTATTGGCAGACCATCAGCTAACCGAGGAAGAGGAAAAACTAATTTCTGAGATAGAATCAAAATGGGAAATTGCACCTCCGGTGATTCAAGAAGAGAAAAAACTGATAGCTCAGTTTAAGCGGCTACGCGAAATCCAATTTGAACCTTTAACTCCCATAGTTTCTGAAAAGTCATTCAACTCAGATGAAGAATTATACTTTGAATCAGAGGGCAGACTGCTTCATCTAAGAGTACTCGACAGTTGGCAACAAAATAAAATACGCTATAAAAACATGGGGTACAAACTAGACATTCAGGGTATCATTCGTCTTACAGATAAATCTATCAGCATTGAAGAAGGTAGAAATACCAGAACCTACCCAATCCGACAAGTAGAAGATATTTACCTTTCTTCTGAAAATGGAGTCATTGAAATTTTTCTTCAAAACAGAAAATCTCCTCTAGTCATTACCTGCCCAAATCTTTTCAAGTTTGCTGCCATTCTGAACAAAATCATAGAAGCATAAATTACTAAAAATCTAAAAAGCCTCTCCAAAAGTCAAGTAAATTCTCAAATCTTCATAAGGTGATCTTGCGATATCTAACCTAAGGTTGAGCTTTTCTTTTTTGCTCAACTGAAACCTACCTCCTACTCCATAAGTAAACTTACTTTGATTGATCTGAAAAGGATTTTCCTTAGTAAAGACATTACCAACACCTGTAAAAGCCACTGCACCCCAGCGTGGTAAGAACTTCCATCTATATTCTGCTTGAAGTAGAGTAAGCTGCTCATCTCTGAATTTCCCCTCAAATAATCCTCTCAAAAGTCGATTACCTCCTACCAAAGGCAAGCCAAAAAATGGCGGCTGCCCTGACAAAAACTCTCCATAAGCATTCCATACAAACACCGACTTGGGACTAATAGAATGTACACTTCGAAAATCTACTTGCCAGCGACTAAACTGAAATTCGCTACCGATTGATTTGTTATAAGTTTGAAAACTCGCTTCTGCAAAAATTCCTTTTGTTGGGTAAAGTTGGCTATCACGAGAATCATAATAGATCATTGGACCTAAACCACTAAGTCTTCCACCTTCATTTCCTCTGATATTTTGATTGTCCAAAATTCCATTTTCCTCAATCGAAGTGATGTCAAAATCATCAAAATGATAGCGAAATCCGAGATACAGATTAGAGCTTAATTTTCTCAAATAATCAAATCTCAATCTCGGAAAAGTTGCATCAAATTGCTCGCGATCACTTTCCTGAACATTCGGTCCTATTCCATAGAAAAAATACACATAGCGATACCAACCAATTTCACCTGCAAAAAGCTGTTTGTTCTCCTCCGTAAAAATCCTCCAACTGCCGTAAACCAAAAACTGATTCAGCAAGGTATATGCTCCACCTACCGCCACTTGACTTTCGTAGGTTTCAGCGAGAGGATTCCCCATCTTAAAGTTTCCAACTGCCCCTGCACCAAAAGACCAAGAAGTCTCAGGTGTATAATAAACTAAGGGAAGCACAGAAATAACAGGCTTCACAGCGACAGAATCCCTTTGTGCAGATACCATCAAAGCGGATAAAAAAATCAAAATAAAACAGACACCTCTCTTCATCATGATGCAATGTACGGATTTTGGATATTATTAGGATTCCTATTTAATCACGTTGAGCCTGTTACACTATATGTTGTAATCAATACTTTGACTATAAATTTTAAATTCTAATTATTTGGCAAGCCTTCATAATATTTCCCAAATTGCACTATAAAACTCAACAATATGGATCAAAAGCAATCAAGTCTTTCAGGAAAAGTAGCAGTCATCACGGGTGGATATGGCGTCCTATGCCAAGCCATGGCTAGAGCATTAGCTGAACAAGGTGTCAAGATTGCAATTCTTGGAAGAAACCTTGAAAAAGCACAAGCTTTTGCCTCTGAATTGAGAACAATGGGGACATTAGCGATCGGAATAAAAGCGGATGTACTCAACAAAGAAGAACTGGAACTAGCAAATGTAGAAATCAATACTAAGCTTGGAATTTGTGATTTTTTGATAAATGGTGCAGGTGGAAATCATCCTGATAGAATCACTACAAAATCAATGATGGAAGAAGAAGATTTGGGCAATAATTCACTCAAAACATTTTTTGACTTAGATGTTGCAGGATTCAAGTACATTTTTGACTTGAATATGCTCGGCACATTACTACCTACTCAAGTTTTTGCAAAAGAAATGATAGGAAGGACTGATTGCTCGATTGTAAATATTTCATCAGTTGCTGCGATAAAGCCACTGACAAAAGTAGCTTCTTATGGTAGTGCAAAAGCAGCTATTTCCAATTTCACGGAGTGGCTTGCCGTACACTTTTCTCAGATGGGTATACGTGTCAATGCGATTGCTCCAGGATTCTTTTTGGCTGATCAAAACAGCGCTTTGTTAACCAATCCTGATGGGTCATTGACATCAAGAGGAGAGCAAATCATTCAAAATACCCCTATGGGAAGATTTGGTAAACCAGAAGATTTGAATTCTACGCTACTTTGGCTTTTGGACCCCAAGTCTGCCTTTGTAACTGGAATAATAGTACCTGTAGATGGAGGATTTACAGCTTACTCAGGAGTTTGATTTATTTAGATAAGAAACGATGTCTAATTCCTACTTCCAAGATCAGAAATTCAGCAATGTTGACTTCAAAGACAAACTTTTATTAAAAGGTGAGTATGATGGTTGCCAGTTTCTCAACTGTGATTTTTCATCTACTAATCTATCCCATTTTAGATTTTTAGACTGTGAATTTATCAACTGCAACTTGGCTCTTGCAAAAACAGAAAAAACAGCTTTTATCGAAGTTAAATTCTCAGGATGTAAAATATTGGGGGTCAGGTTTGACAGCTGTGAGTCCCTAGGACTTGATTTTTCATTTGAAAACTGCCAATTGGCAAGCTCCTCTTTTTACAAGTTGAAAATCAAAAAGACTATATTCAGCAATTGTAATTTGCAGCATGTTGATTTTGGATCAGCTGATCTTTCTGCCACTACTTTTGAAAATTGTGATCTAGGTCATGCAATATTCGAAAATAGTATTCTCGAAAAGGCTGATTTTACTACTGCATACAATTTTAGTATTGACCCTGAAAACAACAAACTCAAAAAGGCACGCTTTTCAACAAATGGCTTACCTGGTCTTTTGGGGAAGTATGATATTGTGGTTGAATAGGAAATAAATCAAATTTAGGGAAACTGAAAACCAAAATTCTAAAACATAGCGTGTTCATGCTTTTAAATAAAAAATTGATCATAAATTAAAATCTAATACAAAATAAACCCAACACCATGGCAGAGCTTAAAACCCAACAAAACGACGCAAATGTTAAGGATTTTATCCATGAATTTGCAAATTCAGAGCAAAAGATTGCTGACAGTTTATTGCTTTTAGAATTATTTGAAAAAATCACTAGCTACAAACCAAAAATGTGGGGAGACTCTATCATTGGTTTTGGAAAGTATCATTACAAATCAGAAAGGAGCACACAAAAAGGTGATTGGCCATTAGTTGGTTTTTCTCCCAGAAAGACAGCCATATCACTTTATGTCTATTCAAGTGGAGCAGGTCAAGATCAATTAATCGAAAAGCTAGGTAAATTCAAAATGGGAAAGGGCTGTATATATGTCAAAAAACTCTCTGATATAGATCAAAAAGTATTGGAAGAAATTATACTTTCTACCGTAGATTTTCTACAAAATAAATATGGAAAAATCTAAAAGAATAGCTCTCTCAAAAATATATGGCGTTGATATTTTATGATTATCCGCAATGACACCAGTATGTGAATATTTCACTCATAATTATGCGAATAATCGACAACATTCCACAGTCAACTGACCACAGCTGATTGAGATTAACTTCATACAATATTATCAATGGCTACTGGTGCAAAAGCGGATATACATATAATATTTTTAAAAATTTAACCTAAAATCAAAGTAAGTTCAGAAAATAGGCGGAAACGTTTTCAACTTTTTCAATTTTTTTAGATAGACAATGATTACATAATTAATCAATTGTTTTTTCGGTTTAAGGGAGACTTTGACTTATAGAGTTGATCCACTTTTGCTGAGTCAACTTCAGTAAAACTAGGACTTTCTGGAATTTTGTAATCCTGCTTCAATTCCCGAAAAACTTGAAGAAGCCCTCCCCCACTTGAATTAAAAAACATCGCTCCTCCAGCCCCGTTTGGAATAGCCCTTTCAAGAAATTGAGCAAATCCTCCTTTCCCAGCACTTGGGATATATTTGTACACCGACATCATTAAAGCCTTACTTTTCATAATACTCACCTCAGATTGACTCCTGTAAACCGGGGTAGAAAGAATTCTTCTCTTGAATTCAGCCTCAGAGGGTAGTGGCCTTACCTCTATCAAATCTAAATTACTTTCCTTAGGATAAATAAAAACTTTGGTAGGAAGATTTTCGATGTTCAATTCAAGATCGAGTACTTCGTAACCAATATGACTGATCTTAACAGTCACATTCTCCTCTAGGGCTAAAAGAAAAAAACCTTGGCTATCACTCACCGACTGATCTCTTTGATAAAATATATGCACGCCCTCGACAGGCAATCCAGTTTCAGCATCAATAACCCTCGCTTTCCAAGTCACCTCCTGATTTGGGCTGATTATCATCATAGAAATCCATAAAAATTGAAGCATGTCGTTCTCTAAATTTTAAAACAATTTGCAGAAATTTTACCCGCCTATTGCATCTTTTGGCTGATCAAACCTGCTTTTTTAACCTTTTATAAGAAAAATTTAAGTGATTTAAGATTGTTTAAAATTTAGAATAGAAGTAAATTTTTCTAAAACCTGAAATTTGATTTTTACATCTTAATTCAACTGTATCAGTTTTGAAAATTGAACAAATAAATCTATGCATTATGAATTTTAACTGATCTAGAATTGACTTTTATTAATTCAGCAGACAATAAAGTAAAATCCTTAATAATTACCTTAATTATTATCATTTTTAATTTTGAAACCGATTTCATTTATCATATTTTAGATTTTTAATAAAATATACTTAAAATCAATCTACCTATGAACCTAAAATCAACAAGAAGTTTGATCGCGATGTCAACTGCTTCTCTCTTGTTGTTTTCCTCTTGTGGAAAACAAGAAAGCGCAGAAGAAACTGTGATTGTAGAAGAAGAAAAAAGCACCTTCTTATCCCCACCATTGATCAGCCATATATATACAGCTGATCCTTCTGCACATGTTTTCGATGGAAAAATTTACATCTACCCTTCCCATGATGTGGAGTCAGTAGTTGAGGAGGACGATTCAGGAGCCCATTTTAACATGAGAGATTATCATGTTTTCAGCATGGAAACTATCGATTCTGAGCCTGTAGATCATGGTGTTGCGTTAGATGTGGATGATGTTCCCTGGGCAAAAAGACAAATGTGGGCACCCGATGCCGCTCAAAAAGATGGGAAATATTATTTATACTTCCCTGCGAAAGATTATGATGATATTTTTCATTTGGGAGTAGCAGTAAGTGATAGCCCAACAGGACCTTTCACAGCACAACCTGAACCAATGAAAGGTTCATATAGTATTGATCCTGCAGTGTTTCAAGATGGCAATGATTACTTTATTTATTGGGGAGGAATCTGGGGAGGTCAACTGCAGAAATGGAGAACTGGTGAGTATTTGTCTACGGGAGATTCGCCTTATGATGATGAACCTGCTGATGACGAGCCTGCAATCAGCCCAATGGTGGCCAAACTCAGTGGTGATATGTTAGAATTTGGAGAAGAGCCTAGACAAATAAAAATTTTAGATCAAGATGGCTCACCAATTTTAGCTGGTGATCATGAGAGAAGATTCTTTGAAGCAGCTTGGGTTCACAAGCATAATGACAAATATTACTTCTCTTATTCCACCGGAGACACACATAATATCGCTTATGGGATTGGAGATTCTCCTTATGGTCCATTTACCTATCAAGGTGTGATTTTGAAGCCTGTCCAAGGATGGACAAATCATCATTCAATCGTTCAGGTGGATGAAAAATGGTACATTTTCTACCATGACACAGAAATCTCTGGGGAAACGCATTTGAGAAATTTAAAAATGACAGAATTGACTCACAATGCAGATGGGTCAATTAATACCATCGAGCCAATTTTGAAATAGGATAATTATCCATCAATCATGGCGGCAAATCAATCGCGTTGCAAAAATTTGTTAGTTAAATAGTCAACGCTTCAACAAAATAAAAGCCCTTTCAATCACTTTGAAAGGGCTTTTTGATGATTAATTTCTAGTCAGCTTAGATAAACTGATTCAAGATATTTTCAAAGCGTTCTTGTTTACCACTTGTCTTTTTCGGTTCACCAACTGACAAGGCATAGTTTCTCAAATCCTCAAGTTTCAGCTTTCCTTGCTCAAAATCACTTCCTTTACCGGCATCAAATGAAGCATATCTTTCTTTTCTCAAAGACTTGTAGTCAGATTTCTGCAAGATTTCGTCTGCAATGATCAATGACCTTGCGAAAGCATCCATACTACCAATGTGTGCATGGAAAAGATCTTCCATATCAGTTGAGTTTCTTCTGATTTTCGCATCAAAATTCACTCCTCCTCCATCGATTCCGCCTCCTTCAAGGATGACAAGCATTGACTCGGTAAGCTCTTGAAGATTGATCGCAAACTGATCTGTATCCCAGCCATTTTGATAATCTCCTCTGTTGGCATCAACACTTCCCAACATTCCTGAATCAACTGCTACTTGCAATTCATGCTGAAAAGTATGTCCCGCCAAAGTTGCGTGATTCACTTCCAAATTCAATTTGAAATCTTTATCCAACCCATGTTGTCTCAAGAAACCAACTACAGTAGCAGCATCGTAATCATACTGATGTTTTGTTGGCTCCATTGGCTTAGGCTCTATTAGGAAATTTCCTTTGAAACCCTTAGATCTTGCATAATCTCTAGCCATGGTAAGGAATTGAGCCAAATGGGATGTTTCACGCTTCATGTCCGTATTCAATAAGGACATATACCCTTCTCTACCACCCCAAAATACATAATTCTCACCGCCAAGTTTGATAGTGGCATCGATTGCATTTTTCACTTGTGTACCTGCCCAAGCCAAAACATCAAAATCAGGATTGGTAGAGGCACCATTCATATATCTTGGATTAGAAAACACATTTGCAGTTCCCCAAAGTAACTTTACTCCAGTTTCTTTTTGCTTTTCCAATGCATAATCAGTGATGATTTTCATGCGCTCTTCGTATTCCTCGATAGAATCACCTTCATCAATCAGATCAATATCATGGAAACAATAATATGGCGCTCCGATTTTCACGAAAAATTCAAATGCAGCATCCATTTTATCTTTGGCTCTTTGAACAGCATCATCGCTAGCATCCCAAGGATGAACGATTGTTCCAGGTCCAAATGGATCTCCACCCGTACCACAGAATGAATGCCAGTAAGCAATCGCAAATTTGAAATGCTCCTTCATGGATTTTCCTGCGACAACTCTATTTTCATCATAGAATTTGAAAGCAAAAGGATTATTTGATTCCCTGCCTTCAAACTTGATTTTATCAATATTTGGGAAATAAGTTTTTGACATTGTATTGTAGGTTTAATTTATTGAAAGTATTTTTTTGATTTAAGATTATGATTTTCTAACGCCATTTAAAGCTTCAAGCCAATTAGAATAGACTTCTTTATAGTTTTGAATTTTTTCTTTTTCTGGTTCTAACGAAGCAAGTTTTTCCAATCCAACAAATGCATCCTCCATTTCAAAAATACCTGCTCCAATTCCAGCACCTCGTGCAGCACCTTGCGAACCATCTGTATCATAAAGTTCAAGAGCTACTTCATTCATATTGACAAATGCTTCTCTGAATAATGGACTCAAAAACATATTCGCATGACCTGCTTTTACGGTATTGAGATTCAGTTCCATCGTTTTCATGATGCTAAAGCCATAAGTCAAAGAGGAAACAATTCCTTCTTGCGTCGCACGAAGCACATGTCTATGATTATGATTCAGCAAGTTCAATCCATTCAAATGAGCTCCAATATGCTTGTTTTCCATGATTCGCTCTACGCCATTTCCAAATGGTATAAAGCTCAAGCCCTCTGCTCCAATCGGAACTTCCGCAGCTAATGCATTCATCTGAGGGTAAGAAATATTATCACCACCCATTAATTTCTTCACCCAAGAATTCAAAATCCCTGTTCCGTTGATGCAAAGTAGCACACCGTAGCTTGGATTTTCCTTTGTATGATTCACATGGACAAAGGTGTTGACACGAGATTGAGGATCGTAAAGCGGCTTGTTTGCTACGCCATAAACGGTTCCAGAAGTTCCTGCTGTCGTTGCGAGTTCGCCGTCTTTGAGCACATTGAGTGAAAATGCATTATTTGGTTGATCTCCCGCGCGGTAAGTAATCGGAATACCTGCTTCAATTCCCAAGATCTCTGCACTCGCTGCATTTACTTTTCCTTGAATCGAGAAAGAAGGAACTGCCTCAGGCAGAAGTTCTTTGTCAATTCCATAATGTTCCAAAAGATTCTGCGCAAGTCCATTTTCCTTGAAATCCCAAAAAATCCCTTCAGATAATCCTGACTCAGAAGTAAGAATTTCACCTGAAAGCTTCATGGCTATATAATCTCCCGGAAGCATGATTTTGTGGATTTTTGAATAATTTTCTGGTTCGTTTTCCTTCACCCATTTCAATTTGGAAGCAGTGAAATTACCAGGTGAATTCAACAAATGAGGAAGGCAATAATCTGATCCCAAGGCTTCAAAAGCTGAATTTCCATAGTTCACAGCTCTACTGTCACACCAAATAATCGAAGGCCTGATCACGTTTTGATTTTGATCGACGAGAACAAGGCCATGCATTTGATAGGAAATACCGATGGCTTTGATTTCACCTTTTTGAACATTGGCAGATTTGACGATTGATTGCGTGGTTTCAACAATGTATTTCCACCACATCTGCGGATCTTGCTCAGCCCAATCTTTCTGAGGTGCATGAATAGGCATTTCTACCTTTGGAAGACCTTCTGACGCAACAGCTTTACCAGTATCTGCATCGAGTAATGTTGCCTTTACCGAAGAACTCCCTATATCATATCCAATTAATAACTTTCTCATTTTATGTTATTTAATCTAGTTTTTACCAATGGCAACAACTTTATTTTAATTCTCTTAATACTTAAAGAAACTCTCTTTTGGTCCAAGATTACTTTCTTGCAAACCTCCAGCGTCAATGATTATTTTCTGGAAAACTACTCCTGGATTGACCATATACAATTTGAACTGATTATGTCCTTTTTGAAAATTCAGTTTTCTTTTCGTCACATTTATAGAGTTCGAAACCCAAGTATCCCATCTTCTTTGTCTTTCGTTTTCATGGATCGATACCAAAATCGGTTCACCTTCATTGGCTGCAAGTCCGTATTGAATTCCCTTCTCAGCATTCAAATAGTTTAAAGTAGGGCCAGTTAAAATATTCACTTCATATTCCCCAGCTTCTTCAAACCAAACATCATAAGTCAAATAACTGCCCTGTATCGTATCTGATTCCGTAAAAGCAATTTCCGGAGTAGCCATAATTGAGTTGCCAGTTTTACCCAAGTCCTCTACAACCTGCCATCTAACTGGATTCTCTTCGTGTTTAGAAGAAAAGTGATCCGCTTCCATTGCAAGCACTCCGAATGAAGGCACGAATCCTCTAAATGATTCCTCAATTTCATAATTATGAATCGGAACTTCCACACTTACCCTATCTTTTCCACTTCTTATTTCAAATTCAGCAGTAGATTTCCCCTTAGGAGCGATTGACCAATCAACTTCAAGCACAACATTAACCTGTGTTTCTATTTCTCCTGATTCTAGGCTGGTTTTTAACCATTTTGACTTATTGTTGATTTTGAAATCAATAAAGGAATTCCCTCTGTTGAATAGCTCCAACTTCACTTTTTGATTGTCAAAAGGAGATAAAGTCACTGATTTGAGTGATTTACTTTCCGGGAAAAATGCTGTGCTTTCCGAAATTGAAACACCTAGAGATCCTCTCTCCGGCACTTCTAAGTATTCTACCTTTGGAATTACATTCGTACGTGGTTCTTGCCAACTTGTATAACCAATATGGGTCTGATCCATCATGTGTGACCATTTTCCATCGGCAAGTGAATTATTATAAAAAGCTGAGATCAAAGAATCATTTTCAAAATAAGTTTTGACTTCGTCAGCTTTCTTATTCGTTAGATTTCGGCCTTGCGCATGATACAATTCATTCAAAGCCGTACTTTCGTAAAGTCTGTGAAGATTTGCAGATGCTTTGATTGGATGTTCTACCAATTGGTAAAAGGCATCATGATATTTACTGGCAAGTTTTGATTTTACAAAATCACTCAATTCTTCAAGTTCATTCCACTCTTCCGAAACAGAAGACATTTCATTATAAAAATGAATGCTATAAGTTTTTTGATTCAATAGTTCCGGCTTTCTTCTCCCACTCAATTTCCCAAATCCTGAAACAAGCTGAGCAATCTCTGATGCATACTCTGATCCGAATTGATTTTCTACCCAATCCTCGGTGTACTGCGAAATCGAAGTGGAAGGCATCGCATCCGGATTCCATGCAAAATCCAAGAAAAAAGAAATTGGTATCTCCATTGGCTTGATATCTCCGACATTGACTACCCAAAGCTCCTCTACTCCATGTTGATAGGTTCGGTTCATCTGTTCCCAGATTTTTGGCAATGGATTCGTATTGATCCACTTGTAATTTCTCGGACCACCTACATAATCAAAGTGATAATACATCCCATAACCACCTTTTCGGTCCTTTGCTCCAATAGCAGGAAGTTTGCGAACATTACCCCAGTTGTCATCACATAAAAGCAGTGTGACATCATCAGGAACCCGCATTCCTTTATCATAGTACTCTTGAACTTCTTTATACAATGCCCAAAATTGAGGCGTCACTGAAGCTGGTTTCCCTGTTACTTCTTCTATGATTTTTCGTTGATCCGCAACAATTTCTTCTAGCAATGCTATATTATTTTCCTCACTCATCGGCTCATCACCATCACCTCTCATACCAAGTGAAACAGTAGCTTCCATGTTCCCTTGCCTTTCCATGCCGGTTTTCCAAAAATCCCGCAAGACCTCCTTGTTTGTCTGGTAATTCCAATCTCCTTCACCGTATTTTGACCATTCAGCATGTGCCCGCATCAAAGGTTCGTGATGTGAAGTACCAATCACAATCCCATATTTGTCAGCCAAAGGCCCATTCAAAGGATCATCATCATAAAAAGCGCGACCCCACATGGCTGGCCACAGATAATTACCTTGCAACCTTAAAATCAACTCGAAAACGTGACCGTAAAATTTATGGTTAAAACCACCAAATTTTTCTTGTGTCCAACTCGACAAAGCAGGTGCCTCGTCATTGATAAAAATCCCTCTGAATTTTACTGCTGGTGTTCCTTTGGAATAAATCCCATGATGAATAAAAATAGCAGACTTTTCCTTTACGGGAACATCTGCCCACCAATTCCAAGGAGAAACCCCGATTTGCTTTGAAAGCTCATAAATGCCGAAAATCGTTCCTCTTTTATCACTTCCGACGATTACCAAAGCTTGATCAATTCCTGGAAAAGGATTTTGTATAGTTTGAATTTGAAATGTTTCCCATTTGTTAGCTATAGGAGAAATTTCGATTCTTCCATTTTTCACCAATTCATCAATCAATACACTTTCACCCAACTGTCCAATGATCAAAACAGTATTTTCCCCTTCTATCCCCTTTTTCAGAACAGCGTTTTTTCCAGAAACAGCTTGAATATCCTTTTGTAAATTTTCAACTGCCAAAAGTATCCCTTCGTCAGTTCCATCGAAGATAATTGGCGTAGCAGTTCCATTTACCAGCGGAAAGCTGTTTAAGGAGAAATGTGTAGATACAAATTGAGGGATATTTGATTGCGCATAAATTGAACTCCACGTAAAAGTGACGAGGAGAAAAATTAATATGCTTTTAAAATGCTGGTTCATTGGTTAGGTTTTAGGTTTATTGGGTTTAGGTGTTATTAAGTTTATCCATGTAGCATTGATCGTAATATCCCCATTTCCAAACCTCTTAATTCCGCTAGCCCTTTGAGTCTTCCGATGGCTGAATACCCCGGATTTGTCACTTTATGTAAATCATCCAGCATTTGATGACCATGGTCTGGTCTAAACGGGATCGGCAAATCTCTTTGGTTATTGATTTTTACCAATTCCCTCATGACAGCAAACATATCGACATCTCCGTCGAGGTGATCCGATTCATAAAAATTCCCAAATTGATCTTTTTTGACATTTCTCAAATGGGCAAAATAAACGCGATCGCCTAAATCATGAAGAATTTTTGGAATATCATTGAATGCACCTGCTCCTAGAGAACCGGTGCAAAAACAAATGCCATTGAAAGATCGATTTACAGCATTCATGATCCATTTGAGATCTTCGTGATTCGAAGCAATTCTGGGTAATCCCAAAATCGGAAAAGGCGGATCATCTGGATGGATCGTCATTTTTAAATCATTGGATTCACAAACTTCAGCAATAGCTTCTAAAAATAAAGCAAGGTTTTTTCTTAACCCGTCCTTTCCAATGACCTTATAAATAGCCAAGCTTTCATGAAGCTGCTCCAAACTCACACTTCCTTCTGTGGGAACGCCCATGCAGATTATTTCATTTAAAGCAGCTACTTTTTCAGGAGTGTAAGTATCCAATCTTTTGTTCAAAATCGAAATCACCTGTTTGGAGTAATCTGCTTCTGCTCCTTCTCTTTTGAGCATATAAATATCAAAATAGGCCAAATCAGCCCAATCAAGATATAAAGCTTTAGCTCCATTTGGTAAAGTGAAATTTAGATCGGTTCTCGTCCAATCTAACACAGGCATGAAATTATAACAGATTGTTTTTAATCCTGCAGAAGCCAGATTCTTAAGAGTCGTTTTATAGTTTTCTAAAAATTTCGGGGCCTCAGCACTATTTGTTTTGATTACTTCATGAACAGGAACTGATTCTACTACTGACCACTGTAAACCAGCGGATTCAATAATCCTTTTTCTTTCTAAAATCTCATCTAATTCCCAAATCTCACCGTGAGGCACATGGTGAAGTGCTGAAACCACACCAGCAGCACCAGCTTGTCGGATATCCTGTAGACTAACAGGATCATTTGGTCCATACCAACGCCAAGTTTGAATTAGATTATTTCTCATTCAATATATTCGCTTAGATTAAGAATTTGATTTCTTGAAACTTATTCTACATTAAACTGACCAAAAATCCATTCACCGAACTTGAAAAAGTAAACGTGAAGAGTTTATATTTTTTGGACATAAATAAAACCGGAAGTTCCCAGAAGGAACTCCGGTAATGAATAATAAACCCTAATATTTATTGAACTATGTATAACAAATGCAAATCAAAATTCAATTCACAGTTTGCACCAAAGTTAAATCCAAAGAAATGACATGCTTTTCGCTTTTAACTGAAGTTATTCTTTACAAACTCACCAAAAACTCTTTTCCTACCATCAGGTTAGGAAGCATTTCATTTTCGAATTATAAAACTGAAAAAAAATTTATAAAAATGCAACCGATTTCATTTATTTATCAAAATAATCTTGAAAGTGCCAGTTTATAATATTAAAACATACCTCTCTCAAAGCAGCAAAGTCAATTCATAAATAGTGAGGACTCTTGAATTAGATTTGCTATTTTTTAATTTTAAAACATTAATAATAAAGGTTTTGGTATAAAAATCATTTAGATTAACAATCAGTATTAAGTAAAATAAGATGTATTTAAATAACTTTAAAGTTTTTACAAAAGTGAATTTAAAGGCCTTTTAAAGAGGAAAATTAAAAATACAACCGATTTCATAAAAAAGCTTTGAAATAAATCATAAAAAGAATACTTTTGACCGTTGCCAATTTTTATGTCTTAGAAAAATGAATGTTTATTATCTTACAGAGAACTGAACATTTATCATAAGACACAATCATTCATGGAAAAAGAAATAACGATATACGATATAGCAAAAGGCTTGGGAGTCTCTCCTACGACTGTAAGTAGAGCTTTGAACAATCATCCTGCGGTAAAAGAGAAGACGAAAAAGAAAATTTTCGATGCTGCATCTGAATTGGGCTATCAATCGAATATTTTCGCCGCCAATCTTAGAAGCAAAAGAAGCAACAACATCGGAGTAATAGTACCAAGTTTGAAAAGTAATTTCCAAGCTTCAGTACTTGCAGGAATGGAAAAAGTTGCAAGTGAGGCAGGTTTCAACTTGGTCATAAGTCAGTCCTTAGAATCAAGCGAAAAAGAAATTGCAAATACGAAATCCATGTTCAACAGTAGGGTTGATGGACTATTGATTTCTTTGGCAAGTGGCGCAGAAAACTTAGAGCATTTTGCACCTTTTTATAAAAGAGGTATTCCAGTCATCTTTTATGATAGGATCGCAAACACAGATATTAGTACAGGTGTCTCGATCGATAATATACAATCGGCACAAATTGCTACAAATCATCTTATAGAACAGGGCTGCAAAAGAATCGTGCATGTCTTGGGAAGTACAGAAGTGAGTGTTTATTCAGAAAGGTTGAAAGGCTATAAATATGCATTAATTGATAAAAATATCCCTTTTGAGGATAATTTAGTCATTATCTTATCAGATATCAATGAAGAGGCCGGAGAGGAGATTGTCAGCCAAATCTTAAAAATGAATCCACTGCCCGATGGGCTTTTTGTTTCAAACGATGCTTGTGCTGCTAGCTGTCTCAATCATCTCAAAATGAATGGTATTCGAGTTCCACAAGATATGGCTCTAGTAGGTTTCAACAATGAAATAATCTCTAGACTGGTTGAGCCGAAAATCACTACAATCAATTATCCAGGATATGAAATGGGTGAAGTGGCGATGAAAAATCTGATCAACCATTTGGAAGAACCTGATACGACTACACTTCAAAACACCAATAAAATTACGCTAAGGTCAGAATTGATCATCAGAGAATCGTCTTTGAAAAAGCCAAAAACCTGATCCTAAATTAAAACCAACCCAATAACCATAACAATGAAATTTTTATCCATTAGCTTATTCTTCCTTTTCCTTTCATCATTTGCTTTTTGTAATGATGGGTATAAATTGTGGATGCAATATTATCCAATCGAAAATGCTCAAAATTGGCAAAAAGAAGGAATTGCGGAGTATCAGATCAATGGAACTTCCCCAACATTAGCTATCATCAATGATGAAATCAAAAGAGCTGGGAAAGGATTTTTTAATTTCGAGCCAGCTAAAAACAAAAAAAATCCGAAACTGATTATCTCAAAATTATCTGATTTAAATTCAGCTACTTTTCAATTTAATAAAGAGAAAATAGCCGCTTTAGGTGAAGATGGTTTTTCAATTTCTAAAAGCCAAAACTCGGAAACATTAATTCTTGCAAATACTGACATTGGGTTGCTTTATGGCTCTTTTCATTACCTCCAATTGATCCAAAAAGGATCTGAAGTACCAACAGAAGGCATTTTTCAATCGCCAAAAATTAAGCATCGTGTGCTTAATCACTGGGACAATTTGGACAGGACTGTCGAAAGAGGGTATTCAGGTTTCAGCATTTGGAATTGGCATAGACTTCCACGTCACATCGATCAACAATATCTCGATTATGCTCGAGCAAATGCCTCTATTGGTATCAACGGAACAGTTTTGACCAATGTCAATGCAAATTCTCTAGTCTTGACTACAGAATATTTGGAAAAAGTAAAAGCACTAGCAGACGCCTTCAGACCTTATGGGATCAAAGTATATCTCACTGCAAGATTTTCATCTCCCATTGAACTGGGAAGATTAAAAACAGCAGACCCATTAAATGAAGACGTTCAAAATTGGTGGAAAGAAAAAACCAAGGAAGTTTATGATTACATTCCTGACTTTGGTGGTTTTGTTGTAAAAGCCGATTCTGAAGGTCAACCTGGCCCTCACAATTATGGAAGAACACAGGCTGATGGAGCGAATATGCTTGCAGATGCAATAGCTCCGTTTGGTGGAATTGTGATGTGGAGAGCATTTGTCTACAGTGAAAACACTCCTGATGACAGACACAAACAAGCCTACAATGAATTCAAACCCTTAGATGGTGAGTTTAGAAATAATGTCATTGTTCAAGTAAAAAATGGAGCAATAGATTTTCAACCGAGAGAACCTTTTCACCCTATGTTTGGGGCTATGCCACAAACTCCATTGATGATGGAATTCCAGATTACTCAGGAGTATTTGGGACACGATACGCACTTGGCATTTCTCGCACCGATGTATGAGGAGGTATTGAAAGAAGACACTTTTGTAAATGGTAAAGGAAGTGAAGTTGCGAAAATTATAGATGGGAGTTTGGATGGACATTCACTTGCTGCCATGGCAGGAGTTGCAAACATCGGTACCGATAGGAATTGGACTGGACATCATTTTCACCAAGCCAATTGGTATGCCTATGGAAAACTTGCTTGGAATCCTTACGAAAATTCTGAAAAAATAGCAGATGATTGGCTCAGATTGACATTTAACAATGACGATACTTTCATTACTCCTATCAAAGAAATGATGCTAAAGTCACGAGAAATGGTAGTGAATTATATGACACCACTTGGATTGCATCATATTATGGCTGAAAGCCATCATTATGGTCCGGGGCCTTGGGTGACGGGTGGATCAAGAGCAGATTGGACTTCTACTTATTATCATCAAGCTTCTGAAACGGGAGTTGGATTTGACAGAACCAATTCAGGTAGCAATGCGCTTGGACAATATTTTGAGAATCTGCAATCAGTTTGGGGAAATATCAATTCCATTCCTGAAAAACACTTGTTATGGTTTCATCATGTTCCTTGGGATCACAAACTTCAAAATGGAGAAAATCTTTGGAACAATCTTGCCATGCACTATCAGAAAGGTGTCGATGAAGCCAGAGCAAATGTCACGCTTTGGGAATCCATGAAAGGAAAAATTGATCAAGAGCGATTTGAACATACTTTGTCTTTTATGAAAATCCAAGCTGAAGAATCCGTTTGGTGGCGAGATGCCTGCTTACTTTATTTTGGTCAGTTCTCAAAAATGCCTTTACCATCTGGCGTAGAACCTCCAAAGCATGACTTGGAATATTATACGAATTACAAACCGAAGAATGTGCCGGGGATTTAATACGTAGTTGGAAGGTTTGAAGGTTAGGGGATTAGTAGATTGGAAGATTAAAAGATTATGGGACAGAGATAAACTCTGTTGAGATATAGGTTTCCTTGAATTTACTATTCAAAAGTTTGTTGTTAACTATTTCCACATCTTGTGTCTTATGTCTTGGGCCTAAATTCCCAACTTTATCTGAAATATAAAATTCAGCAATTAAAACAGTACTTGAATGAATCAACATACTCAAAAAATAGCCATTGTTACAGGTGGTGCATCAGGACTCGGTTTAGCGACCAGCCAAAAATTTGTAAAGGAAGGAATCAAAACCATCATCATTGGTAGAGACCAGAATAAACTCGATGATGTAAAAACTCAACTAGGCGATTTAGCATATACCATTGCATTTGATTTGAGTGATTTAGAAAAAATCCCAGAGCTTATCGAAAGCATCAAAGGCGAATTTGGCCAAATTGATATCTTGGTCAACAATGCCGGAATCAACATGAAGAAAAACTTCCTGGAAGTTACTGATGAAGATTTCTACAAAGTGATGAACACAAATGTATTTTCTGTATTTGCTATCAGCAGAGAAGTAAGCAAGGTGATGGTAGAACAAGGAGATGGATCAATAGTCATGATCTCCTCTATGGCTGCCAAGTATGGGATACCGAAAGTAATTGCCTACACCGCTGCAAAAAATGCGATTGAAGGCATGACAAAAGCAATGGCTGTAGAATTATCTCCATTAGGAATCAGAGTTAATTGTGTTGCTCCCGGATTTATTGTTACTGCCATGTCTTCCAAAGCCCTCGATTCAGATCCAGAAAGAAAAAACAAAGTGTTGGGAAGAACACCAATGGGTAAAATGGGAGCTCCGGAAGATGTGGCTGAGGCAGTCTATTATTTTGCTAGCAGCTCATCTTCTTATGTGACTGGAACCAGCCTCGCTGTAGATGGCGGAAATTCTATCGGATTCTAAATCAATCAAAATCAATCACAAAACTCAAAACCTAATGAAAACCTATTGTAGAAATTTAATCGCATTTAGTTTCCTTCTTTTACTGAGCTTTGGCCCTGCCAATAGTCAATCTTTGAAAAAAAGCTATGAAAAGTATTTCGACATTGGAGCAGCATTAGGAGTAAGAGAAGCAAGCGGAACAGAAAAAAGAGCTTACCCAATTTTAGATAAACACTTCGATAGCCTCACTCCAGAAAACTTAATGAAATGGGGTTCGATTCACCCAAGATTGGATGAATATAATTTTGGTCCAATGGACAATTTGGTTGAGTTGGCTGAAAAATTAGATGCGCGAGTAGTAGGACATACACTAGTTTGGCATAATCAGACTCCGAATTGGGTTTACGAGGATGAAAATGGAGAACTTCTTTCAAAAGAAGCTTTGCTGCTGAGAATGGAAGATCATATTTCAAATGTAGTCGGTAGATACAAAGGAAAAGTTCATGGCTATGATGTAGTTAATGAAGCGTTTTTTGATGATGGACAATATCGGACTTCAAAATGGTACAATGCAGCTGGAAAAGATTTTATCAAAAGAGCGTTTATTAAAGCAAATCAAATTGACCCTGACACAGAGTTGTACTACAATGATTACAATATGTGGAAGCCAGAAAAAAGAGATGCAGCCATTGAACTGGCAAAAGAACTTAGAGAAGAAGGAATTAGAATCGATGGAATTGGCATGCAAGGGCATTACGGATTAGAATCTCCTAGCATCGAAATCATCGAAGCCTCAATCGTAAAAATTGCAGAAGCTGGCTTCAAGGTCATGTTTACAGAAGTGGATATTGATGTGTTGCCTAATCCTGTCAACAGACACGGAGCAGATATCGATGCTACCTTTGAGGCTGATGAAAGCTATAATATTTACAAAGAAGGATTGCCTGAGGAAGTTCAAGTGCAGTTGGTTCAACGATACAAAGAGTTGTTTGAACTCTTTATGAAACACCAAGATAAAATCACAAGAGTTACATTTTGGGGAATTCATGATGGTGGAAGCTGGCTTAATAACTGGCCAATGCCAGGAAGAACAGCTTATCCCCTTTTGGTCGATAAAGATTATAAGGAGAAAAGAGATATTATTGATACCCTAATTCGTGTTACAGAGCAGTAAATAGAGGCTGAGGGATAAAATTTAAATCTAATCGATGGTAAATTTATCCAAAAATAATATAACTATGTAGCAATATAAACTTGACAAAAGTTGAACAGTAAGAAAATATATCAAATCAATTTTCTATTCCTTTTATTGGTTGTTTTATCTATTGAATCGTTTGCAAAAAACGACTCAAATAAGGTAATTTTATTAACTGATGAAACGTCTCAAATTCACGTCACTTCTTATTTTGACT
Organism: Belliella aquatica; assembly: GCF_014637795.1. GTDB lineage: Bacteria > Bacteroidota > Bacteroidia > Cytophagales > Cyclobacteriaceae > Belliella > Belliella aquatica. The sequence continues at coordinate 330,458 of NZ_BMFD01000005.1, forward strand.
TTTTTCTAGATACTAATGCACGCTATTCTATTGACCAAATTTCAAGTCATGAATTTCAAGATCATTTCAAACGTGTCACTGATTCTCATATCTTGTTTGACTACTTAGATTCTCCCATTTGGCTTCGCATTACAATCAATAACAATCAGTCTATATATAATCACTCATGGTATCTTGAATCATGGGGATTTGATATCAAAAATGTAACTTTTTATTTTCCAAAACCCAATGGAACATTCGAAACATCAACAGCTGGATTTGAGAGACCTTTCGAAGAGAGAAGTGTAAAGCATAAAAACTTCAATTATTTCCTTGATCTGAGACCATCAGAGACTAAAACGTACTACTTAAAAATAAAAAGAAGCTATAATCAGGAATTCAGCTTTCATCTTCGAACCAATGAAAAATTTCTATCCCATTCACTCAATGAATATTTCCTTCTAGGAATATATTATGGTGTTTTGGTGATTATCCTGACCTTCAATTTTTATCTTTTTTATAGATTAAGGGATACACTTTACCTTTATTTCCCTTGTTTGATCATTGCCTGTATTTGGTTTTCTCTTGGAAGAGATGGATTAGGTTTTCAATACCTCTGGCCTAATTCACCTTGGGTCAATAAATTGAATAATGAAAAATTTGTTGAGTTGATTATTATTCTTTCTACCCTTCTATTTTCGGAAAGATACATTCAAAAATATACGAAAAACAAAAATGTAATGAAGCTAACTGTTTGGGCTATTCTGCTTAAGCTACTTCTGTTCGTCAATCAGCTATTTTTCTTTGAATTAAACTATGTCAATTACATTGTAATTACCATCATCATTTTATTGATTCCTTTTTCACTAGGATTATATTCTTTGTTGAAAGCAAAAATCTATTCTTGGTCCTATGTTTTTGCCTATTTATGTTTGTTTTTGGTAATTGTATATTCTTATTCAAAAAGCATTCAGTTGTTTGACAATCCTGTTTTAAACTGGTATTTCGTATATCCTGTGATTTTTGCTGAGATGATTTTATTTTCATTCTCCATATTTAATCAGTTAAAATTCCTTCAAAATCAGTTTTTAACAGCAAATGCTGAAAAGACTATTGCTTTGGAAAAGAATAATCAGCTGACCCAAGAACTGAATTCAAAACTCAAAGAAAAGGTAAGAGCTCGAACAGAGAAGATTGAAAAAATGGCTGCTGATCTTGCACAAAAAAATGTTGAATTACAGACTACGAATGTAAAATTGCAAGAGCTTAATTCTCAGGTTACACAACTCAATAATTACCTTCAGGAAAATAATAAAATCCTAAAATCGAGTGTGGAAGAGGTTACAAAAGACCTTGCCTTAATGAAAGGACTCGATTTTGAAGATTTCAAAAATGTATTTCCTGATAAAGACACTTGTCTGAAATTTATCTCAGAACTCAAATGGAAGGATAAATACCATTGCAAAAAGTGTGAGTACAACAAATTTACTGAGGGTCCGAATCATGGGAGAAGGTGCAAGAATTGCAACTATTACGAATCTCCCACGGTAGATACGCTATTCCACAAACTCAAATTTCCGATAGAAAAGGCTTTTTATATTCTCTATCTCTCCAACAGGAAAGATGTGGATTTGACTTTGAATGAACTTTCAGAAATACTCGAATTGAGAAGAGAAACTTGCTGGGCATTTAAAAACAAAATCTCCCAAGCCATGGAAAAGGTTGGACACAACAAAGACCTCAATGGTTGGGAGACATTGGCTTTGGTGCATTTGGAATAGAGAACAACTGATTAATATTTTTAAGCCAACCCTATTAGTTTTTATTCCAAAAAAATCTTAAGCATTTCATTCTTATCGATTCTTATACTTTTTAAATTCTCAAAGAAAAAAGATATATTTGTGATATTATAGTGTTAGTAATATCTTAATATCAAAATAAGTAATAAAATGATATCACTTATCTCACCCTCAAAAGCGCAGCAGAAAATAGCAGCAAATATCAGAGAAAGGAGATTGCTTTTGGAATTAACCCAAGAAGGTTTAGCGGAGCGATCAGGGGTACCACTTGCTACATTGCGTAAATTTGAACAAAAAGGAATGATCTCTCTCGAATCTCTTCTAAAACTTTTATTGGTGGTGGGTGGACTGGAAGAAATTGTAAATACACTAAAACCACAAAAATCGAAATATGCATCTATTGATGATGTTTTAAAAGAGCGGAATCAAGTTGAGAGAAAAAGAGGACGTAAAAAATGAAAGCTCAAATTTCAGAAATTAAGGTTGGAATTGATTTTGGTACTGGAATAGATCCTGTTGGAAGACTTGCTATCCGTGATCAAACCATCTATTTCGAGTACGATATGAAATTTGTACAGAAGGGTATGGAAATCTCCCCATTTCGTCTGCCCCTAAGAAGTGGGGTTATAGAATTACCAAACCGTCCATTTGACGGATTGGCGGGAGTTTTTAGTGATAGTCTTCCAGATGGCTGGGGTAGATTGCTCTTTGACAGAATGGTTAGATCTCAGGGATTTATGCCAGAAGATTTTTCACCTTTGGATAGATTGGCTCATGTAGGTCTTTATGGCATGGGAGCTTTGGTTTATGAGCCAAGTAATACTCCTGAGGATATCAATGAAAGAATTGATTTGGACCATTTGGCATCTCAAACAGAAGAAGTTTTAAAAGGAAGTTCGGAAGAAGTTATAAGCGAATTGCTTTCATTAAATGGATCCTCAGCAGGCGCACGTCCAAAAGCACTCATCGGAGTTGATTTATCTTTCAAAAATATTGCTTTCGGTGCTCAATCAATTGAAAAAGAATTTGAGCCTTGGCTAGTAAAGTTTCCAAATTCCCAAGATGGAGATGACTCAGGAGCAATTGAATTTATTTACGCCAAGATGGCAAAAGCAGCAGGTGTTTTTCTACCTGAAGTACATTTATTTCCTTCTTTAAAAGGGCCAGGATTTTTTGCAATCAAGCGTTTTGATAGAGAAAAAGATAAAAGATTTCACATGCATACAGTAAGTGGTTTACTCCACAGTAATTTCAGAACTCCTTCACTTGATTACGAAGACCTTCTTAATTTAACAGGACAGATTACCAAAGATTTCCGTGAGGTTGAGAAAATTTATCGCTTAGCTATTTTCAATGTATTGTCTCATAACAGAGACGATCATGCAAAAAACTTTAGTTTTTTGATGGATTCCTCAGGGAATTGGAAATTTGCTCCAGCTTACGACCTTACCTTTTCAAGTGGGCCCGGTGGAGAACAAAGTACTATGGTTATGGGAGAAGGTAAAAAACCAAGCATCAACCATTTGGTAAAACTTGGTTTGGAGGCAAAGATTTCAAAAAATAAAATTGAAGAAATCATTGAGCAAACAAAATCTGCCTTAAATCAATGGGAACCCTTAGCTAAATTCTATGGAGTAAGTAAATCGAATATTAAACTTGTGAAAACTTCGATTGTGGAATTAGTAAACTCATAAACTATTAAAAGTTTACTTTTTACTCAATCAAATGGACAGCAAGTGGATTTCCTGATTTCCGCCAAAAAGAGAAAGATTAATCCTTTTAGGGATATGATTTCGTAAAAAAACCATCACTATGTCAACAAGTGATGGTTTTTTTATTTTGAAAATTCAGTTTGCCTAAAAACACTAAAATATCAACTGCGTAAAATAATACAACTCATTTTTCCAATACTCGAAATTATGGTGGTGGTTTGGAATGACTCTGTAGATATGTTCTATTCCCTGATCATTCAGAAAATCATGTGTTCTATTCGAGACATTCATCAAATTATCCTGATCTCCACAACTCAAAAACAACAACTTCAAGTTTGCCTTCGTTACCTCAGGCTTGGGAAGTAAACCTTCTCCTTGCTTTGTATTGGGAGCGGGTGAAAATGAACCAATCCAAGCAAAATCTTCAGGATGATTGAGTCCGAAATTCAAGGATTGTCCTCCACCCATAGATAATCCGGCCAGTGCCCTATTTTCAACTCCAGATTTCACTTTATATGTTTTCTCTATAAAAGGAATCAAATCAACCATCAGATCCTTCTCGAAAGTTGCAAAAGCTTTTACTTGCTCCTCTCCGAAAATATTTCCTTCAGCGCGGTCATTTTCCATAGCTCTACCATTTGGTAAGACCACAATCATAGGCTTTACCTTATTGGCTGCATAGAGATTATCTAAGATGACTTCAGGGTGACCTTGATCTAACCATTCTCTTTCATCCCCTCCTATTCCATGCAAAAGATAAAGTACCGGGTATTCCTGAGTAGCAACATACCCTGGCGGAAAATAGATGTTTGCAACTCTGTCTTTTCCAACTGTTGTGGATGGATAAGAGATTTCTTTAACGTCTCCTTTGGAAATTCCTTCTTGAGGTTTATCAAATCCACTAGGTGCGATGATGTCCGAATCTTGTGAAAAAGCAAAATTTGAAATCAATGCAATAACTAAAACGGCTGTTATCTTTAGGCTTTTCATAGTGTTTTGTGAGTTTAGGAATTCTTGTTTTCTTTTATCCTTTATTAAAATGACTTTACGCTCTCTTTACAGAAGAAAGATAAATATATGCTTATAATATCAGCTAGTGCACTGATAACCAATTGCCATTTTCACTCCACATTCAATATCATTCTTCTATAAGCGTAAAGATTTGGTTCACCATCGTCAAATACCTCAAGAATAATATGAATATTTTTCCCTTTTGAACCAGATGGAATAGCAATTTGAGCCGTGGATGTCGTATTATTCTGAATGTTCAATGTTCCATCAAAAGAACTTGGTTCATTATAAAATGACCATTTGTAGTTCAATTTATCTCCATCAGGATCTGAAGAACCCTCAGCACTCAATTCAATACTCTCGCCTGCGGAAACAGTCTTTATAAGCACATTTCTACCTTGATCTCCCTCAAGTACTGCGATCGGATGATGGTTTGCATCTTCATATTTACTTGTGATCGTCCAATCCATTCGAGCTGAAAAATCATTGTTATATCCCGTACTCCATTTTTTTATGGCGTTTGCAGCTTCATCTGTATTCCCATACATGAAGTAAGGATCAAATTTGGTTTCTCCATCTTCTTCGATTTTAGCAACTTGAGACATACTTCTTATTCCTTCTTTTTTTGTCGCACTAAAACGACCGCCCCATCCACCTTGATCGACTTGTTCTGGATCGTTTAACCCATTTGGGTAAACATGCATAAATGAAGGAGTATCTCCTTCAGCCACATAAATTGTATTTGGATAGACAGCTCCTAATGCGCCTTTACTTTGGATCTGTTCGGCCAAATACTCCTCTGATGGCTGCCATCCATAAACTCCAGTAGCTCGGATATAAAATACTTCAGGAAAATTTTTTGCAATCCATGCGCCAGCATCATCCTGACCCAATACATCATACAGTCTGAGTTTTCCCAAGAATTTTTCTAACTCTTCTGCTGAGCGCGTTTCACGAACTTTCCAAATAGCTTGGGCAATTGTATTCATTCCACCCCAACCCATAACCCAAAGTGGTCTTGGATCATCCTTATCTGCCGCTGAGATTATCAATTCAGATCCGGGACTATCTTTCCCTTCGCCTACATCGCCCATTCCATAGCCAGTCTGACCCAAGACAGAAATAGATTTCAAATATTCAAAGGTCGGAAACCCTTCGGCATGGACAATTAGATTTGAATAAACTTCTCCATAGGCATCTACTATCTTGTCAAGCATTTTAGTATCACTTTGATTCTTCCTCCAACATCCTGTAGACACGATCAATCCTTCTATATCAAATTCATTCGCACTGACCAATTGGCGAACCATCGACTGCTCGTCATCTGGATCAGCACCAAGGTCAGTGGTATTGATCACCCTCGGCTTATAATTGACTTCCTCCTTTTTTTGAATAGCACAACTGGATAGAAAAACTGTCAACACAAAAACGGCTATTTTGAAGTATTTCATTTTTTATGGTTTGTATGCTTAAGATTATTTTGATAAAAAAAGCTTTACTAAAGTTTAAAACTTCGGTAAAGCTAACTGAGTCATATTTTGTAGTATTCTTCCCAACCTTTCCTTGGTGGGGTACCATTTAGCAGCTCGTTGGCTACTTTGTTATTGGTAATGACCTTGTTTTTTCTATCAAATTTCAGGTTTGCATTCATCTGCTGTGCCAAGACTCCTAGTGAAAATATCTGGCTTAATGGTCCAGAGATTTCAAAAGGTGATCTTGTTTTTTCTTCTCCTTTGCATGCTAAAAGGAAGTTTGCAAAATGGTTGGAGCTACTTTCTGGAACTTCAGGCAAGTTTCCTTTCATGTCATTGGCAGCTTCTTCTGGAATAATGGAAAGCGTACTTCCATGTGATCCTCCTTTGAAAGTCAAATCTTTGCTATAAATGATTTTTCCTGGATTCAGGGTTCTTTTTTCAATTTGACCAGTGCCTGCCGCAGGGATATCATCACTCAACTCTGAACTTCCGTAACCCTCAGGAATTGAAGGTAAATTTTCTAATCCATCATACCAAGTCACATTTACAGCTGGCATTTCACCTCTTTTGGGAAATTTGAAATCAAGAGTAGTGGCTTGAGGATAAAAAAGTAGATTATGGCCATCCAATTTAACCGCATTGATTTCTTCAGGAAGTCCTAAATCCAAATATCTGTGAAAACTATCCATAATATGTGCTCCCCAATCTCCCAAGGCACCCATTCCGAATTCGTACCAGCACCTCCACTGTCCATTTGCAAAATCCTTATTGTAATCATGATGTTCGGCAGTCGTCAGCCAAAGATCCCAATCTAATGTTTCAGGAATAGGTTCTGGCTTTGGATAGCTTGTCATTGAAGTATCCCAGCCATGCCACCTTCTTCGGCTATTCATATGGCAAGTTATGGCGTGAACATCTTTGATGATTCCAGCATCTACCCAAGATTTGAATTGAAATGAATTGGCTTCCGAATGACCTTGATTCCCCATTTGGGTCACTACACCATATTTCTTCGCAGCCTTCATCATCAATTCAACTTCTTGAAATGTCCTTGCCATAGGTTTCTCGACATACACAGGCTTTCCAGAAGCCATTGCATGCATAGTGATAGGGAAATGCGAAAAATCCGGTGTACAAATCACAGCGGCATCAAATTCAACTTCTCTTTGATCAAAAAGCTCTCTAAAATCCTTATACCGTTTTGCTTTGGAATGCTTTTCGAGAATATTTGCTGTATGCGGAGCACCCAAATCTACATCACAGAAAGCCACGACATTTGATAAACCTATTCTGCCAAAATCATTGATCACTTGTTCTCCTCTATTTCCAATTCCAATACAAGCCAGATTGACACGATCACTTGGCACTTTGGAAGCCATTTGGACAATTTCACCAGCCTTATTTCTAATTTCTGATTTGGAAAATAAAACATGACTCGGGATAATGTGAAAAGCACCAATTGCTAAGGCACTTTTCTTGAGAAAATCCCTTCTGTCTTTCTTTTCTGTAGGTTTCGATTGATTCTCTTCTTTTGACATCTCTATGAATTTAAGTTTTAAGCTCAATCTATCTCTTAATTAGTTGAAACAGAAACCAGCTGTATAATTCTCTATTCTCTTATTCTAAATCACTTTTTATAAGCACCAGATCATTGCCCATGTTAATTTAGCAACTTTTGAACTTCAAAATAAGCAGGCTTAGGCTGTAAATTTTCATCGAGTAAAAAAGGGAAAGCCTTTCTTCCCGGTTTATCGAGCCAAGTTGCATCATCGCCAATTCCCCAAAAAGTCACTCCTGTGATGATATCCTTGTAATCCAAAAAGATTTGAAATAGCATCTTGTAAGCTTGTTTTTGCCTTGTAGAAAACGTTTCTGTGTAAACAGTAGAACCAGGTTCGTCATTTGACATATAAACTGGTATGTCCAATTCGGTAATCTGAATTTCAACTCCCAGTCCTCTAAACAAATCCAGAGTTGTTCTTATTTCCTCTTCTGAAGTCCCAACAAACCAATGCCCTTGAAGTCCTACCCCATCGATAGGAATATTATTGTCTTTCAGCCTTTTGACAAGATTATAAATCTTATTTCTTTTCCAGCTGAAAATAGAATTGTAATCGTTGTAAAAAAGCTTAGCATCTGGGTCTGCTCTCCGAGCAAAAACAAATGCTGAATCGATGTAAGACGGCCCAAAAATCTTATACCATGGAGAGTCCTCCCGGTAAATGATTTCCCCATTTGGATCCCAATCAAACATGGCTTCATTCACAACATCCCAAGCATAAACATCCCCTTTGTACCTAGAGACAACAGTTGTAATATGTTCTTCCAATTGATCTAAAGCAACTTCTTTCGAAAGAAGCGCTCCATTTTGATCATAAAACATCCAGTCAGGTGACTGCGAGTGCCAAGTTAAGGTATGTCCTCTAACTTTCATGTTGTTGGATTTGGCAAATTGAACAATCCTGTCTGCACCATCCCAAGTAAAAACTCCTTTTTCCCGTTGTAAGGCATCCGGTTTCATCACGTTTTCAGCAGTCACACTTGAAAAATGCTTTACTAAGGCTTCACCGTGATTTGTACCAAGATCTGCATGCTGTGGAGTAATCGCTGCACCAATTGGGAAATGGTCTTTAAATAATTCCTTAAGAGGAATAGCAGCTACTTCTTCGTCTTTGCCATTATTTTGATCTTGTGGATCTTTGACATCAGGATCTACATCCTCTGTAGAATCACATGCAAATACAAAAATGGATAAAGCAATTATGGCCCATATATTAAATCGTAGATTTTTCATCAGTGGATTGTTTAATTTTATTTAATTGAAATGTTCGTTTTGGTAATCTACCAGACTCCCACTTTATCATTTTGAGAATCTCCAGTAATCAAAGAACATAATGTTGCTTTGTGCTTTTCCTTTAAATACAAAGTACAAATCATGAACTCCTGACACATTTTCAATAACAGCTGTCACCAATGTCCATCGATCATCTCCTCCTGTATTTGGGATTCTAAGCGTAGCTATAAGATCTCCATCTTTACCATCTAACCTGATTTCCATACTCACATCACTGTTGTGGGTAGTTCCAACCCTTGCAGTAAATTTTGAAGGACCTCCTTCTCGAAAATCTACTCCTACAACTTTGGTATAAGCATCATTTCTTGTCGCAGTAATGAAATTTCCGACAACATCATTTTGCTTTGCTTTTACACCTTCTGACCAAGCAATAGTTTCCGCTTCATTCTTCACATAAGGATTGATTGAACTAAGACTTTTGGTTATCCCTTCTGTCATTTTCATCTGAACTATGGTCCCATCATCATTGAAAGTAACTTCTTCCACAGCTACCGACCTATTGAATCCACTCCCACCCGGCAATGCACCGTTGTGGTAGAAAAGATAGGTTTTGCCTTTGTAATCGATGATCCCAGGGTGATTCGTAAAACTTCTACCTTCAGCGGGCATCAGCACTCCTTGATATTTCCATGGACCAGTTGGGCTATCACTTGTTGAATAACCCAGATGCTCTGGAAGTTCTCCAGCGGCAAAAAGTAAGTAATACAAATCATTTCGCTTGTAAAGCCAAGGCCCTTCTTCATAAGTTGTGGGTCTTTTAGGATCATCAGCCTTTCTTTTTCCGAAGGATTCAATTGTATTGGGAAATTGACCAACTTCGCCATCAAGTGAAATCATATCTTCGTTGAGTTTGGCATAATAGCAAACTGGATTTCCCCACATCAAATAAGCCTGTCCATCATCATCAACAAATACAGTGGGATCAATATCTGCACTGGAATTACTGATCAGTGGCTTGCCCAAAGGATCGATAAAAGGCCCATAGGGGCTATCAGAAACAGCTACACCGATTCCATTTTGATTATTTTTATCAGTAATTGGAACATACATGTAGAATTTCCCATCACGTTCGGTGCATTGTGGTGCCCATGCATTCATTTTTCCCCAAGAAAAGTCTTTGTATGACAAAACAGCTCCATGATCAGTCCAATTGACCATATCATCAGTGGTGTACAGCCGCCAATCGTTCATCGTAAACCAAGTCGATTCATCTTCATCATGGGATGTGTAGAGATAGACTTTGTCATTGTAAACCATCGGTGCAGGATCTGCTGTGAATGAGGTTTGGATAATTGGGTTTTGTGCAAAATTATTTCCAAACTGAAGCAGCATGATACTAAAAAGAAAATATGGCTTAAGATTATGTTTCATAGCAAATGGCTTTAAATCAAGTATTTAAAATTTTATTAGGCTTAGTGATTCGTGATCACAAAACCCCCTTTTGGTTGAATGGAAACTGAATATGAACCATCCTTCCCAATTTCAATTGTGTCTAGTTTCGGCTGTTTATTTTGGTCATCATTGTATAAAGAGACTTTCTTCCCTTTCAGCATTTCTAGATTGATAGTCAAAGTCTTGACGCTTTCTTCCGCATTGACACCTGCGATGTACCAATGTTCACCGCTTCTCCTTGCGATCACAGTGTACTTTCCAGGATAGCCATCAATGAAAATTGTTTCATCCCAAGTAGTTGGCAATTTTCTCAAAAAATCCAGTTCAAATTCAGGAACATCGGTGAGATTATTCGGTGTCAACCCAAACATCTGTACTGGATTTTGGAAAAGAACACCCGTAGCCAATTGGAAAATATCAGTCGTCAAGCGTTCTTGACCTCTTTGATTTCCTTTATTTAGAAATTTGTTCAACAAAACTCCACCAAACTCCATGCTTCCAACAGCATTTCGGATAAATGGATGAAGAGTTGCATAAAATGCTTCTTTCTCTCTCGTATCTTGTACAAAAACCAACATTTCTGAAGCCAACACAGCTTCACTTCCTACAAAATTCGGATACATTCTCTCCCAACCTCTTGGAAGGGTTGCTCCATGGAAAATCACCATTAAACCATAATCATTGGCTTCGACCAAGATATCTTCGTACAGGCGCATCGTCTCTTGTTTGTCTCCTCCGAAAAAATCAACTTTCAAGCCTTTAACACCGACTTCTTGCAACCATTTCATTTCTTTTTTTCGAGCAAATGACGTATTCATTTTGTTCAAAGGAGTCTGAAATGCATCATTGGCGGTACCGTTTGAGTTGTACCATAGGAAGACATCAACATTCTTGGAATTGGCATATTTGATCAAATCCTCCATGCGGTCGTAACCGATTCTTTCATCCCACCAAGCATCGATCAAAATGTACTCAAAATCCATGGCTGCGGCCAAATCAATGTATTTGACTTGGTCTTCATAATTCATGCTGTTGTCCTGCCAAACAATCCAACTCCAAGTTCCTTTTCCATATTGATAAGGCTGAGATGCTTCATACAAAGGCTCCACAACATCAAATGCTACAGTCGTCTCAACAATTGGCATTAAGGTCTCTCCCACTGTGATCGTCCTCCAAGGTGTATATCCCGGAAGTCCGATTTGAGCTCCAGTATCTCCAAAGCCATTGTTTTGCTCCATTTGTGGATATTCAACAGTGTAAATTCCATCTTTAAAACTGCTCAAATGTGATCCATTGTAATTACTTCCCACTCCAGTTTCTGAAATCAATACCCAAGCGTTTTCTTGTGTTTGGAAAAGGGCAGGAAATACGTAGCCGAACTTAGCTGTTGTTTTTTCAATTGGCGCATCAACACTGTAGCCACTTTCGTAGCTTGGAGCTGTCCTTGCAAATCCTGTCATCGGTGTCATCATCGGCGACACAAAAGCGGTAGTTGAGGCAGGGAATTTAAACCCAGTAATTTCTTCTTTTATTACTGTCGCTCTTGTATCTCCCCATTTTGGTAATTCATATCGGAAAGCAATGTCATTGTCACTGACTTGAAAATGGACTGAAATTTCCTTTCCATCTCCATTTTTTACTGTGTAGGTAAGCGTATTGGCTTTGTAGGTAACTGAAGATTTTTTGATTCTATCTTGCGTGTAGCTCTGATCAATTTTGTTTCTCGAAACCTTTACGAAAGTCAAGTCTGAAGTAAAGTCACCTTCATTAGTCACAAGACCCAATGGAGAATTATCCAAAATCAATTTTTCACCATAGTGAATGGAGTACATTAATTTACCATTTAAACAATTCACTTCTAACTCTAAAACACCATCAGGACTTACTATTTTCACGGTATTTTGGCTGTATAGTGAAGCAGTTAAAAACATGCAGGAAACAAACAATATAAATTTCATAGGTTTGAGTTTTGATGATTTAGCGAAATCCTTATCAGATCATTCATTGATGAATTCTGATAAAAATTATTGCCCAATCGCTAGATTTCTATTTAATCTTATTCGGAATCAAATATGACTTTATGCGTTTTGACCTGACCATGATAGGCAAACTTGACAATTGCTTCTCTAGAAACTGATGTTGCCTGAACAATTTCAATTTTCACATCAGGATTATCTGCTGTTGCGGAAATGACAGGAACATCAGTCGTCCCAGTTGGGATTTTATAAGTTGTCTCGAAAATATTATATCCTACAATTCCATTTTCGTTCGTGGATCTAACCGGAATTTCGGGAACTTGAATAGCTTCTCCATTGACAGCAATATTTACTTTTGGTACAATGGGACGAGTAATTTCCTTATCCTTGGAACTAAATCCTAAACCTATCAAATCGAAAAGCGGTTCTGATTCATCGCCTTCTGCTACCAAGTAAACAGCATGTTTCTTGTCCAATTGATCAACATATTCCGATACATCAATCTTGAACTTTGTGGATTCGTTTTTAGAATTTGCGGGAACTTCGATTACACCGATCTTCGTACCTTTCCAAGTATCATTTGCATAAGGACCATCTATCCAAACATTGACTTTGAAAGCTTTGTCAGTTTTTGGAGTAAGGAAAAGATTGAAAGCTGTCTGATTTCCTGACTTTGTTCCTTCAAATGCTTTAAGTCCATATTTATCTTCTTCCAAACCTCCAAAACCAAAGTATTTGTAACCAATAATGTGCCCGTCTTTGACTTGAGTGATCGGCATGTGGTTGTCCCAAATATCCCAAGAATCCTGCTGGATACTGATATCAGAAAGATATGCGGCATAGCCTGCTGAGTAATATTGATATGGGTCTAGACCATAAATATGGAAACCTTCTGAGGTTACCTCAGCACCTTTGTATTCTCTGCCTTGGCTGTCTTTGGCAGTCCATTGTTTGTTTTCGGCATAAGGATCATAAGCCCTGATTCTGGCTCCTCCACCTTCTGCTACTGGGGTTTCATCCACTTCAATACTGATAGGTGCTACTACAGGCTGACGGGCAAAACCAAAACCTCTAGGTGGCTTGTGGTAAAACACATACCATTGACCATTGATCTCTTCGATACTGCCATGGGTATTGTGCCCACCGTTGGTAAGAATTATACCAGTTCCATCTTCATTCAAAACTGGCCCTCTTGAATCCACCAATACACCTCCACTTTTCCATGGACCAAGTGGAGAATCACCCACTGCATATCTCAAAGTGGAATTGGTGCTACTTACACCATAGTCAGGGCCTGAATAGCCACTGAATACAGTGATGTATTTGTTACCAACTTTTCTAATAGAAGAAGCTTCAAAAAAATTGAATGTTCCCAAATCTTCTTCCTCGTAGATATTTGGATATTGAGTTCCTTCTGGATCTCTTAGAGAACCATATCTATTACTAGCAGGGAGAAAATAAGGGATCACTTCAGTACCAGGCCTGATTGAATACATGGTATTTTGATCCAATTCTGCTGCCATAGATCTCTGGAAACCCCAATATCCATAAGCTCTGAAACCTATCTCATAATCAGGATCATTTGGATCATCGATATTTTCAATATAGACAGCAGGATCAAATCCCAAAATACTACCTTCGACAGTTCGCTTTCCATCTTCGGTCATATTGATCGGAGTAAATGGTCCATCTGGTCTTGAGCCTTTGGCAACCATCGCTTCTCTTCCAGATCCTCTACTATGCGGATACAAATAATATTCTTTGGCTCCATCTTTTCTTTTGACTTCAACCAAATCTGGTGCATACATCACATCCCACTGACCATCTATTTCATAAGTAAAAATAGCCCCTTCATCTCTCCAGCTTGTCAAATCCTCTACAGGTGCTGACCACATCCTGATATCAGGACCACAATAACTTGTAAATCTTAGATCGTGTGATCCAATAATGTATGCTCTATATTTTCCAGGATTATCTGGGTCTTCAAATACTCGGGGCTCTCCATCTGGAACATGTTCCCAAAGTGGTAAATAAGGATTTCCAGCGCCTTTATGGACAAATTTAGTTTGTAATTCTTCTTCTGTTTTCTCAGTATTTTGTTCGCAAGAAACTGTCATAAACAAAAAGAGAAGACAAAAACAAGAACGCAATACTGATTTCCCTTTACCTAATGACTTTAATTTCTTCATGGATAGCTTTAATTTATATCTTTTAGATGATTCTGATTTTTGATGATTTCTCTTAATATTGAGGAAGTGCATCATTGGCTGTTGTAGCATACAAGCCGATCAAATTGCCTGTAAATCCTCCAGCAACATTTGTTGAAAGGATGTCTCCAGAAACTTGACCGCCTAGATTTTTGAAGGTATTACCATCTGTAGAATAGCCAAATTCATAATTATCTCCATCAGCCTTCACTTGGAGTGAAATAGTTTTGGAAAGATCAATTTTAGTGCTCGCCAAGATCTCCGAAGTCACCTTTCGATCTCTACCTCTGCCTTTGGCTTCTGTTCTTTGAAGAAGCAACATGTAATCATTTCCTACTTTGGTGATTCCAAAGACATAATTGAAAGCTTCACTTTGAGCGCAAACTATTCCTGCAAGGTCTTTTTCGGATTGTGGTTGGTAATCCATCGTCATGTTGAATTCAAACTTTTTGTGCTGCTGTCTGTAGAACAAAGTCGATGTAGGCTTTACTTCTTTGATGTTGACATTGAATGGATTGATTTGCAGTCCATTTTTCGTAAACTCAATAAAATCTTCCCTTGGACCTCTCAATCCAATCCATCTGAAATCAAGATTTTCAGAATCAAATTTTTCTGTGTAAACAAAGTTTCCATTCGGAAAAAAGCCATCCTGACCTGTTTTATTCTCTATAACTCCTGCTGGCATTTTCAACTTTGGCTCCATTGGAATTAAGCCATTTTCGAATACCGGCCATTCTCCTGACCAATCAACTGGTAGAATAAAAGTCTCTCTACCTGTATTTACCCTGTTTTTATCATTCGGTCTTATTCCTAAAAATACGCCATAATATTTATCATCAGGCCCTAGAACCAAATCCGCATGTCCTGCCCAATCGACTTTATTGTTTCTATTATTTCCGAAATAACGTTGCGTCAAGATTGGATTAGAAGGTGCTGGGATAAAAGGCCCCATCGGATTATCACTTTTGAAAATCACTTCACTGTGATTTCCACCAGTTCCGCCTTCAGCACACATCAAATAATACATTCCATCTTTTTTGTAAAGATGTGGTGCCTCAATCCAAATTGGGTTTTTAGAAGGATCAACTCCCCCATCTACAATTATCTTATCCGTACCTGCGACAACTTGATCATTTTCCAAATCGTACTCCCAGATTTTGATAACGCGGTGTCCATCATATCTTTCTTCGCCTCTATTTGGTGCGTCGTTGTGCACAACATAAGCTTTCCCATTATCATCAAAGAAAATTCCTGGATCAATTCCATCAAATTTCATTTTGATAGGATCACTCCATCCTTGAAATGGATCTTTGGTTTTCACTACGATATTTCCAAAATCACCAGCAAACTGAGTTGTGATCATGTAAAATGTATCGTTATATGGATTATACTTGATATCCGGAGCAAAAACACCCATTGCAATTGCAGCATCCTGTACCTTGAGCTGAGATTTTCTATCCAAAACATGTCCAATCTGAGTCCAATTCACTAAGTCTTTGGAGTGGAAAATCGGTACACCTGGGAACATCACAAAAGAAGAAACTACCATAAAATAATCATCCCCTTTTCTTGTAATCGCAGGATCAGGGTAGCATCCTTGAAGCAGAGGATTGTAAAACTCCCCTTCATTGAGTGGATTGTCTATGTAAACTTGGTCTTTTCCTTCATAGACAACTTCCGAAAAAACGGGTGCATTACTTTTCTTCCGTTGGCTGAATCCTTCAGAAAAGGATAAGAAAACCATCAAAATAGCTAAAATGGTAGGTTTGAGATTTTTCATGTTACTGGTATATTTATAAGCTTTATTCTTCATTACTGTTGATTTGATCATGCTTTACTGCAGACCAGCCTGTTTATTCTATGACTATGGTGGTTATACTTTTCGAGGCTAATTCCAAAGTACCAACCCTATTTTCCGTAGAAATGGAAACTTCATTTTGTCTGTGATTTAAAGAAGTTACTGTAGCCTTTGCAGAGGTGTAATTTTCTGGAAGCTCAATTTCAAGAGCAGGAATACTACTTTCCTCTTTATTGATAAGGACAATTACAATTTTATTATCTCCCTTGTAAGCTGTTATATCAATCGCTCTTTGTTCTGAAATCCCAGATGAAAATCGAGTATAACCTGGTCGAACATGTTTTGAAAACTGAGCCATCGCATCCCCTCTTCTTAGAGTCTGTTCTCGAGTAGTTCCTTGTTCGCCTTCTCCTAAAAATGAATAAAACCTTCTGATATACCACCAGATATAGGCATTCCAGTTTGAGATCATAGAAGTATGGATTGTCTGAAGCATCCCCATAGTCTCCTCCCAAATTACAGCTTCCTGACGATTCCAGTTATTGATATCCGCACCACTATTTTGGTTCATTAGGTATTCTGTCATCCAAACTTCCACTCCTTTTTGTTCGGCAAGTGGATAAGGTGCTAGCCCACTTCCATAAATATGACCTGAAACCAAATCAAGATTTGCCAAAGCTTCTGGATCATTAAGTAATTGATCGGTATAGGACTGATTAAAATTAAAAGACTCAGATGCTGTGAACTTTGCTCCTTGGATCTTTTGAGCGTGATTTTTCACAAAGTTCAGAATCTGAGGAATAGTCCAATCACATGATTCGTAGCTAACTTGGATATCCGGTTCATTTTGCATCGATACAATGTCAACTGCCGCACCTTCGCCTGCCATGAACTGAACAAAATCATTTAAATACTGGGCATAAGCATCATAATTTTCCTCCAAAAGATAGCCTCCTACCAAATCATTGTTACTTTTCATACTTGCAGGAGGTGACCAAGGTGATGCAAGAATGACCGCCCCATGCTTTTTCGCTTCTTTAACAGTATTGACTACTGCAGGCCAATCTGACCTTATAGGAGATATTCTTATTCGATAAATCGATAGCCCCAATTCTCCAGTGCCAGTGCCATACGCCAATTGAATTTCTTTTACACTCAAAAAGTCCGTACCCCACATCATATTACCACCTCCAAATCCTGAAATTTTTTGATGAGTAATATCTTGGTTCAAATTGATTCTTAAAGGAGTGAATTCCTGTCCTAATTGAGTTAAAATCTTCTCAAACTTCTGACCGCTCCCATCAGAAGCTTGTAAGGTCAATCTGATTTTATTACTTGAGTAGCTTTCATTGGCTTTGTAGCGAATAGCAACTCTTGTGGTTGTATTTCCAAAGTTTTCACTTCCCGCAACGCGCGGCGTGATATCCTCAATAAAATCATCCCCTTCTAGTACTTCCTCAACTTTGATAATCCACTGGGTATACGCCCAATTGACATCGATGGTAAAAGACCCAGTTGTTACTGGTAAGTCATTTTCCGGAAAAGTGCTCTCACTCCAACTCAGTTCAATATCTTTTTTTGCTTCACTTTCATCTTCTACACAAGCAGCCAAAAATCCCAGCATGATTGCGAAAAGAAAAAACGTTGACCATTTAATATTTTTAATTCTATTCATAATCCGCTTGTTAAAACACCCAATCAATCCAAAATTCTCAAAATCAATGATTTAATATAGAAAGCATTTTCATTCCATATCTTTTTCCAAGTTCTCTATATCCTGCAGCAGAAAAGTGCAATCCATCATCTACAGCTTCACAATCTTCTGAAGAAATGACATACGCTTGAGGAATTACTGTGGGTAATGTTTGAATGATTGGATTCATGCTTGCACACTTTCCTCCTTCATCCTCACTGACCATTTCGCCAGCAAGGAGTGGCAATGCATTCGCTTCCATACCCAAATCAGAAAGAATCGTATCATAGACTCCTTTGACTTTTATTGGCCAAGTCTGATCACCTGTGTTTGATTCTCCTTGGTGTAGAAGAATTCCTTTGATCACCCCATCTTTTTGGGCAATTTTTGCTAATTCGATCAATCTGCCGTAAGGGTCTCCATCATATTTTTTTACTGTATTTTGAAGCCAGTCCGGTGAAGAAGCCACGTATGATTGGTGATTCCCTTTGTCAAAAAGCTCTATTTTCGTCCCACCAACAGATACATTGATTATCCCTACTTTGATATTTTCTGGTAAACGTTCCGTAAGCGTTCTTCCGAAATAGTCCGCTGGACTCAATCCTGTATCACATCTTGTAATTGGAGCGACAGCAGGATACCACTGCCCTTTTACTCTGCCAAGATTTTCACAATCCACAGCTTGCAAGACCTTGAATCGTTCATCTTCGACAGTATCTTGCTCCTCAAACTTTGCAAAACCTTCCATATTGGACTGTCCGAAACTTAGGAAAATGTAGAAGTTTTCATCTTGTGCAAACGTATTAATCCCAAAATTCATGATGAAGAAAGTGATTGCTAAAGCTTTAATTTGGTATAGTTTCATAGTGATTTATTTTGGCTACTTTTTTAAAGAAATGACATATTCCTTTCCTTTGACTGTTTGGAGATCGTACTCGTAGATTGGCTTCAAGTTGATGGTCCCAAGCTTACTTTGATCTTTGATCACAACAGTTTTGATTTCAGGAGTTTGATAAAATGGATTTGAATTGAGGTCCTCAGCAGTTGAGAGTCCCTTTCCTTCCAAGGGATAATAAGATCTGATTCTGCAAACACCTCCTAAATTTGATAGAATAGCTACTTTTTCCGGCTTAGCATTTTCCCAGCTAACCGAAATTTCAAATCCACCTCTTGCGCGAAGTCCACTTACAGATCCATTTTCCCAAGCATCCGGGAGTGCTGGCAAAATATGTATTGCACCATCATGACTTTGGACTAACATTTCTGCGATGCCAGCAGCACATCCAAAATTTCCATCAATCTGAAATGGAGGATGCGAGTCAAATAGATTGGGGTATGTTCCGCCCTTTTGTTTTCCATCAGGCAGGATTGCAGGACTCAGTTGATCCTTGATTAATTTATATGCATGATTCCCATCTAAAAATCTTGCCCAAAGATTGACTTTCCAACCCATTGACCATCCTGTAGATTCATCTCCTCTAGCGAGCAAGGAAGTTTTTGCTGCCCCAAAGAGGTCCGGAGTTCTGTAGGGAGAAATTTGGTTAGAAGGATACAAACCGTATAAATGGGAAACATGACGGTGATTGTCTTGTGGATTATCCCAATCTTCCATCCATTCTTGAAGCTGTCCCCATTTTCCAATTTGCATTGGAGGAAGCAAGGATAGTTTTTCTTTCATTTCATTGATCAAATCATCCTCATCTCCTAAAATTTCTGCTGCTCTGATCGTCTTTGTGAAAAGATCAAAAACCAATTGATTGTCCATCGTATTTCCAGCTGCAACAGCTGAATTATGGAACTGATAGGGAATATTTTCGGGTGAAACAGAGGGAGAAACAACCCAAAAACCTGTTTGAGGATCTTTTACCAAAAAATCTAAAAAGAAGGTGGCTGCTTCTTTAGCAACAGGATATACTGATTCCAAATATGTCTCATCTCCGGAAAAGTCATATTTATCAAACAAATGTTGAGAAACCCAAGCCCCTCCCAAAGGCCACATACCAGCTGCTGCAAAATCAATCGGTCCTGTCACCCTCCACAAATCTGTATTGTGGTGTAAAACCCAACCTCGAGCGCCGTACATATTTCGGGCAGTTTGCTTACCTGATTCTGACAGGTCTTTTACCATTTGAATGAAAGGCTCGTGCAACTCGGATAGATTGGTGATCTCAGCAGGCCAATAGTTCATTTCCGCATTGATATTGACGGTATATTTACTGTCCCAGGCGGGGTTTAATTGATGATTCCAGATTCCTTGAAGGTTTGCAGGCTGACCACCAGGTCTCGAAGCTGCAATCAATAAATACCTCCCAAACTGGAAATATAAAGCTGCCAGTTGAGGATCATTTCCATCAGCAAATTGTACGATTCTTTTATCTGTAGGCAAATTGACCGCTTCAGTTTTTCCCAAATCCAAATGAACTCGATCGAATAAATTGCGATAATCAGCTACATGATCTCCATAAATTCTTTCAAAATCCTTTGTGATTGCTTTTTCTAAAAATGAAGATGCTCTTTGAGATTCGTTAGCAGTGATATCTTTATAGTTGACAAAATTCGTGGCTATAGAAATATAAATTGTGACTTCGTCTGCCTCAGTAATATGAATCTCGTTATTTTCTGATTTGACACTTCCATTCTTATTGACAAACTTCACATTTGCCTCAAATTTGACTGCACCTTTGATCCCTTCATGATCACTTGAGATTCCTGACATAACCAATTGATCCTCCCCTGTTGTTGTGACTTCAAAAGGTCCGGGTCGATCCATTGATGCGGAGAAACTGATAGATTTAGATTGATCAGCTGTGATTTTTGCGACAATAACTTGATCAGGAAAAGAAGAAATTATCTTGGTTGAAAATTTTACTCCGGATTTTTTGTATCGATTGCTAACAACAGCATGCTCCAAATCCAGCTCTCTGTAGTAATCCTCGACCTCACTTTCATCCTCATATTTCAATTTGAGATTTCCTATCGTCTGATAAGGCATCCCATGTGGTCCACCAAAAAAATTCTGATCTATTTTGTTTTGTGCTTGCACATATTCACCATCAAAAATCAACTTTCTAACTTCATCAAGCGCTTTTAATGCATTTGGATTGTCATTTCTGTAAGGTTGGCCGGCATAAAAAGTGTTTTCATTCAATTGGATAACCTCTTCATTCGGATTTCCAAAAACCATTGCTCCCAAGCGACCATTCCCAATTGGCAAAGCCTCCACCCACTGTCCTGCTGGTTTGTCATACCATAACTTCATATCGGGATCGATCTCCACTTTCTTGTCTTGACAAGAAAAAAGAGGAAATATAAAAAACCCCATAAATAGACATTGTCGGAGAAATTTCTTCATCCGACTAGCTGATTGTCTATGTATATTTTTGGTAATCAATTTGATTTGCTATTTAAGAATGATTTACATTTTCTTGAAAGAAATCCAGTCCACCTCCACATTGCCAGTTCCATTGAAAACAAGGACCAAATCATGAATACCTGAAATTTCTGACTCGATCATAGCCTCATGCTCTGCCCATTCCTGTGCTTCACTGACATCAATCGTCGTAACTAACCTACCATTCCCACTTCCCAGTCGGAATTCAAGATGGCCTTTTGCATCTTTTGCCTTGATTTTAGCCTGTAGTTTATTGGGTTTACCGTCTCCAAAATCAACTTGATTGTATTTTACCCAGGAGCCTTTTTTATCAAATACAGACTTCCAGCCCATAAATGGATTAGTTTCATCTATAAATTCAAAATCATAACCTTCATCACTTTTGGCACTGTATCGATCCAATTTAATCCTGCTATTTGCTGCCGTCAGACCGATTCCTCTCAGCGATGGAGTAATTTTTTTAATCAATCCATTTTCATCAAAGAACAGACTATCTGCCATCACAGACCGATTTTTATCAAAATCGGGTGAATATTCATTGTGATGATAAAAGAAGTACCATTGATTTTGGAAATTGACCACCGATTGGTGATTCGTCCAGCAGTCTGTCGGAGACTCGTCCATAATTACCCCTTGAAAAGTAAACGGTCCTAGAGGATTGTCTGCTGTGGCATATTCTATTCTTTCAGTATTGTTGGCCACATGGGGATACGTCATGTAGTAAATCCCATTTCGCTCAAAAACAAAAGGCCCTTCTTTCAATCCTTCATCAGGAAACTGTGATAAAACGATCGGATCAGATTCTAACTCTTTCATGTTTGAGCTTAGCTTAGCCCCGTAAAAATGATGCTGAGACCAATATAAATAAGCTTGCCCATCATGATCGATAAAGACATTGGGATCAATACCATCAACTTTTGCGATAGGGTGCTCCTCAGGAACATAAGGTCCATCAGGACTATCTGCGATGGCGACACCTATTTTGAAACTTGATCCATTTATTTCTGGATTGTGACCTTCCAAGTGATGCCCTTTTGCCTTGCTTGGAAAATAGAAATAGTATTTCCCATCCTTTTCTATTCCATCGGGAGCCCACATGCTAAAAGATTCCGAATCCGCCCAAGGAACTTGATATTGACTCAATATCATCCCATGATCTTCCCAATCAGTGAGATTTGAGGAAGAAAATACATGGTAATCTTCCATACAAAACCAATTTGGTCTGCCTTGAGTAGAATCACATTTGATGTCATGCGATGCGAAAATAAAAATTTTATCTCCTATTACTCTTGCTGTTGGATCTGCTGTAAATTGATCTCTGATCAGAGGATTTTGTCCAAAACTGGTTTGGAAAATAAACAGGAATAATAAGCTCAATATAAGGTGAGATGTGAGTAAAGGCTTTGTTTTATAAGTGTGTCTTTTCATCATCAATTAGAATTTTATTTGATCATCAATTTTGAAAAAGTCGAAATCAACATGTCCTCCAGGTTGTGCAGTGGCGTAGTAAAAAAGACCGAATCTGTAGCCCATAAAATGCGGCAGTGTATATTTCATTTGTAAGATGTCACCAAGCTGCTCCCAGTTTTTTCCTTTATCTAAACTGTAGTAGAATTTAGCTTCATCTTTTCTCTCTTTGAAGTCACAAACTGCCCTAAGTAAAATTGAATTTCCAGTAAATGATATAGACTCAATTTCCTTTTCAACTGTGTCTTCAGCACGACTCATGACAAGTTCTTTCTTTCCGTCATTTACCCGAACTCCAATCATTCCATAATCTTTCTGAAGTAAGGTTAGCCCAGCAAAATCGCCATCTTTCATTCCAGATAAATCAAGTTTGATCGTCCCCATACTTTCAGGACCAAAAGTCCTTTGGGTAAGCATATTCCTAGCTTGAAGAATATCATGATCAATTCTATCCGTTTTTAGCCGCAGAAAACCCTTTTTTCTATCAATAGACCAAAGTTCAGCAACTGGGTTGTGATTCCACTGCCATACTAATGGAAGGTCAGGTTCTCCTTTTTTTCTCTTAAAATCATCAGATACTACGATTCCTGGCATCAGACCATTACTCGCAGGTAAATCAAGTTCCATCGGGACTTTTTCATCTACGCCCAAGACAGGCCAATCATTTTCCCAAGTCACAGGAACCAAGTAAGGTATTCTTCCTACAGCGCCATTATCTCTAAAAAGATATGCAAACCAATTTCCATCAGGAGTATCAATCAAGCCACCTTGCGCAACGCCCTTGTCTTGAAGTGCAACTCTTCCTTCGTAAGGACCAATGATATTATCAGCTTTGTGAATGATCACTGTCCGCATACCTCCTCTCGGCCAAGCAATATTGAAGATGTAATATTTGTCATTTACTTTGAAAAGTTGAGCACCTTCGGCAGGAAGTCCAACATTGCTCCCAGCTGGTTCTGTAGCATTTTGAATCAAAACTTTCTCTGAGTTTGGTTTGATTCCAGATAAGTCACTTTCCAATTCGACCATCTTCATCGTCCCAGCTCCCCAAATCATGAAGATTTTATCACCTTCAAAGAATAAGGTATGATCATGCATAGAAGGTCTGAACTCAATGGATTTCCAAGGACCATTTTCAATATCATTTGTAGAAAAAATGTAGGTTTTACCAGTATTTCCAGAAAATGTACTTACATAATATGTTCCATCATGGAATCTAAGGCTACTTGCCCAAGAGCCTTTGCCATACATTTGTTTGTCATTTTCCAAGATCAAGTCATCTGAATCACCCAAAGTTTCATAAGCATAACTTAAAATTTCCCAATTCACCAAATCTTTGGATTTCATGATGGGAACACCTGGATTCATATGCATCGTAGTGCTACTCATGTAGTAGGTATCCCCTACTCTAATCATAGATAAATCTGGTACATCAGCATGAATTATCGGATTGATAGCTTTTTGCCCATAGGTATTTTGGGTAAAAAAGCAATTCAAAAAAATCAATATCAAAAGAGAAAATCGTAGCATGCAATCAATAATTAGGGTGGTAGATAAGCCACGTGCATTGAATCACGTGACTTACCGTAAAGCAATAGTTACTAGTTGGTTTTGACTTTGCGCAGACCTATTCATATTTGGCTGCTAACTGAATGATTTCGTTCACTACGCTTTTGGGAGTATTGTCTCTATTGAACAATAGCGGATAATCGGTTCTTCCTCTTACTGGCCAACCATTTTTCCAGGAATCTCCATCATTTACTCCCCAAAGTGTGACTCTTGAGATCTTGTCATGATGATCTAAGAAAAGCTTAAAAAAAGCCATGTATCGCTCATCAAATTTCTTTTGGACATCCTCAGGTAATCCTTCAGGATATGGATTCAGACTTTGTTGGTATTCAACATTGGTAGCGACATCTGCACCCATGTCTCTTCTTGGAGAAGGTAAAACAGTAAGATCCAATTCTGTGATCATCACATTCACTCCAAGTTCAGAGAAAGCCAAAATACTTTTTTCAAATTCTTGGATCGTTGGATATTCCAAACCAATGTGACCCTGCATACCAATTCCATCAATTTTGATTCCTTGAGCTTGAAGGTTTTTTACCATTCTGACTACACCATCACGCTTTCCAGAATTTGCCATTGAGAAATCATTGTAATACAATTCTGCTTCCGGATCTGCTTCGTGAGCGAATTGAAAAGCAAGTTTTATGAAATCTTCACCAAGGATTTTGTAAAATTTGCTTTCTCTCCAAGAACCATCATCCAAAATCGCTTCATTGACTACATCCCATCCTTTTACTTGACCTTTATACCTCCCTACTACTGTATGGATATGATCTTTCATTCTTTGAGCCAAGACTTCTGGACTTACATCATTGCCATCTTTATCAGTAAAAAACCATCTTGGAGCTTGAGAGTGCCAAATTAAAGTATGCCCAACGATATGGAAATCATGTTTTTTTCCAAACTCTATAAACTTATCCGCTTCAGAAAAATTGAATTCACCTTCTCGAACTTGAATCATTCCACTTTTCATGACATTTTCAGCCACGATTGAGTTAAAATGTGTTCCAAGTACATCTATTGCAGACTTATCTCGCTCGTTGATATGGTGACTTCCCATGGCAGCACCAATATGAAACTTGCCTGCAAAAGCATCTTTCAAGGTTAATACAGGGCTTCTTTCTGATTTTACCACACAGCCTAATCCAATCAGTATCACAAGGGCAAGTGAAAAACCACTTATGATTTTATTTTTTTTAGTAATCTTCATTTTGTGCTGGGTTTAAATAGGTTTGAGAGAATCTAATCGGTGGTTTGTAATAAATAGCTCTAGAAATTTTAGACAATTCAATTCTAGAGAACACAATTTTGATTATGCCTTTATTTATTTTAGAATTTTGAAGAAATCGATTAAATAACTGATTCAATTCGACCTTAAAGTCATATTATCAGTAGTTCAAATTGATCTTCAAAAATTGATAAGGTAGTGATTTTTGTAAATCTATAATTTGAGATAAAGAGAATGGAAAGGTCGATTACTAAAAGTTTACCGACCTTTCCAAATGAATTTTACTTATTCATCAAGCCATTTGCAAAACCTGCATAAGAAGGCTTGCGCTTTAAGCTTGTATCCCAAAGACCTTGTCTTTGACTATTATCTGATTCATTGTCAATGGCACTACCTAAAGTGATACCATATCGTTGAGAAGCAGGAACATGTTGTTCATAGAGACCAACGACATCTTCATAAAGTTGAGCCTGTCTTTCCAACATCGTAGGTGTAGGGGAAGAAGTCATCAAGCGGACTTCCAAACCAGAAATTCTAATTTGCTTTCCTGTAGCTGCTAGCATTTGGAACATGGTAGCAATGTTTGATGTACTAGAATTCAAATTAAGTTGCATTCTAGTCCCAATACCATCTACTTGTGCTCCGTTATTTTCCAAATAACTTACATAGTCAATCAACCCTTGACATTTATCTAGGTTAGCTTCAAGACCACTTTCATTGATAAATAACATATCACTTGAATTACCATTTTGACGAGCAAGTTGGAAAGCTTTGACGCCGTATTCTTTACCCACATAATCTTGCCAGTAAAATTCACCTGCAGGTAAAGTTCTACCTGCGCCAGATCGTAATTCAGAAGGATTATTATCGTCCATCGGTTGATCGATTACATTTCTTACCTTGATATGGTCTTTGGTAGCGCTTACAATTTGAGTCAACCAACGCTCCATTTGGGAATTGATGATTGAATTTTTTTCTTGACTTGTCTTTTCAACCACTGTAGTTGAGCCTCCGGAAGCATTCGCATTGGCAAGCACGACTTTGTCAATGTAAACTGTACCTGCAAACTCTCCATAACTGAAAATCAATCTACCACGATCATCTGCCGTAACAGTCGTAGACACATTTACAAGTCTCCAGTCTTGGGTAACAAACACTTGACCGAATCCATTTGAGGAGAAATTAGGACTTTGCAATTCAGGTCTTATCACTCCATCAGCTGTCCCTTTTACCCAAAAACTCAAGTTATAAGTATCCCCGTTTTTCACGGGTTCAGCAAGCTGATAAAGGGTTTGAACTTCCCAAAAACCACCTGTTGTGGAAGGGTTTGTTACAAAGAAAGCTCTTCCTTCGCCCCCTACTCCTTGTCCATCTGGTGTAACACCTCTTTCTGAATTATTTCCCCAGCCTCCCCAAGCTTGTCCAGATTCAAAATCTCCTCCTAAAATCAAATTATTAATTACCGGTTCTCCCGCTACATCAAACACATACAGATTATTGATGTCTAAAAAATAAGTAACAGAAGGATTGTAACCTGTTTCTAATTGGATTTTAAACGAATTTCCTTCGAATGTATTCACTCTGAATCTAATTTCTTTCCAAGAAATACTGGTTGAAAATGTAGCTGATGGAGTACCAGATCCTGTCCAATCAATTACTGGTTCATTATCAGTAAGACCTTCAAAAGTAAATCTAGCTTCTCCTGGACCGTCTGATTTGATAAAGGCAAGAACCTCGTAAGTTTTTCCAGGAATAATTGTAATGTCAGGAGAGGTAAACCTGACGCTATTTGGAGCAGATACGGATGACCCTACCTGCAATTTTACAGCAGGGACACCACTACCCATGCCCTCAGTTGCTTCAAGAGTTACTCCAGAACTGGCAGTCCAATCATTCAAACTACCTGATTTTAAACCTGATAAGTTTAACTCATTTTCAAAAGCTGGAGATTCTACTATCAAAGGCGAAAGTAAACCGTTCAGGTATCCTGAATTTTGATTGGTGTAAGAAATAAGGGAAGTCCCAAATACATTAATATTCTTTTGCGCTGCTATTTCAAGAAAACTTTCTGCATTCACTAGATTGATTGAGCCATCATTTTGAACAATATCTCGATGAGACATTCCAGCACTTGGAGTGAATTCATTGAAATTCATATTTACGAATCTATATTTCAATCCAGCAGATGCGTAATCACTTAAAGGCATAGCTACTCCCAATTTGAAATTAGGATATGCCATTGTATCAATTAATGTTCTTAATGGCGCATAACTATCAATCTCTTCCTGCAAAGCTATGCTCTCAGGTTTTTCTACATCAAATTCGAGCGGATCTAAATCAGCACATGCTGTAACTATACCAATAGATAGAGCCAATAGTCCGAGTTTTTTTAATTTTTCCATACCAATTTTTCTTTTAAATTTTTTGTGACTATTTCAAAACTGGGTTAAAAGTCTCTATACCTACTCCTCGATTTCTAAGGACCAATGTATCTGTAGAAGACATTCGGAATTGAGGGTGATCTATTTCGTATTGTAAGTAAATGGCATCTCTGTCTTTATTTCCCCAACTTTTCTTTTCACCTTTTGACACGAATGATCCTGATCCAGATGCTGTCACTCCTTCAGTAGCTGAAGTGACAGTACAATTACCTTGACTATCAAAATTTAAGAAAAGATCTGTTGTGATATTTTGACCTCCAGAACCTACGACAGTCAATGGGAATTTAACAGTTGTCAATGACTCTGTGAATAAGTCTTTTAATTCATCCTGTTCTACAAATTCCATTCTTCTCACTACTTCCTTAGAGAGTCCCTCAAAGCCAGATTTTCCGGTTATGTTGTCGGTTCCTCTTCTTAAGTAGATACCATGATATTCGTTGATATATTTGATAGCGTAGAGCACAAAATCCTTCGGAATGACATCCCAGTCACCGATAACATGTGGGTTTGGATTAGCTAATGTTGATCTTCCAACCAATATTGAATCCGCATTTTCTACGCTTGTGATTCTGAGAGGAACCACGTAAGTATTTTTGATTGCCGCTGGATCGTTAAAGAAAGCCCCAGTCAATTGGATTTCTACTCCGCCGATAACTTCACCTTTTGGAATTATTATTTCTGAAGCTAACAACTGGAAATATTCAGATGGTAAGGGTAAAATTTCATCCCCACCTTCTGAGAAAAGAAGGTTCTCAGTAAGAGATTCATCTATTTCAATCCCAAGGCGAACTTGCTGCCTATTATTATAGACACCTCCAGTGGTAGCCATAATTCTGAACTTTCTTTCATTGTCCAAGGTGGTATCAAAGATGTCTTCACCCAATGTAATCGTTCTCACAGGATACTGATGGGCGAAATACACTGATTGAAAGTCGAAATCAGGAAATTCCCAGTCTTGGTTTACACAGGAAGAAACTCCTAAAACCAAGCATATTATTATTATTTTTAAATTCTTTTTCATTTTCAAATTCTTTATAAACCAGCCAATTTCATAAAAGACGACATTTGTTTTACCAACCTGTATTCTGACGAAGCGCACTATACTTCAAGATTTCGCTCAAAGGAACAGGACCATATTTCATATGAGAATCAAATACTCTATTTTGAACATCTATGACTTGAAAGCTATTATTTTGAATTCTCATTCCTCGAGCTGTTTCTGTTAGGTCTTTATCCCATCTTCTCAAATCCCAGAATCTAAAGCCTTCAAAGCATAATTCAATTCTTCTTTCATTTCTGATAAGCTCTCTCATAGCATCTTTATCACCTCTTACAGACTCTAAATAAGCATCGCCATTCCCTAAACCCACACCAGCTCTTTGTCTGATAGCTTTGATAACATCATAAGCAGAATATCCATGTGCGCCTGTTCCAGTAGGACCCCAAGCTTCATTTGCAGCTTCTGCATAAATCAAATAAATTTCAGTATATCTGATTCTTGGCATGATATGTACCTGACCATTTACCGAAACAGGATTTAAATTGACATCTTGTCTCAATAATTTCCTCATGTAATATCCAGTTCTTGTAGAGACCTCTACTCGATTGATCCCATCATTGGTCCCACCATCAGCAGCTGTATTGATCACTTGACTTGTTGGCCCAGCAGTGCTCCCATTCCTGATGATAAATTGATTTAATCTAGGGTCCCTATTCGCATAAGGATTATTTGGATCGTAATTGCTCAAAGGGTGGGTAAGTGGATAACCATTTGCAGAAGGAAAAGCATCTACCAAATTTTGAGTTGGGTTTAATAAACCGTTTCCAAACTGTGTTGGCGGGAAATGAGCTGCTTCCAAATTACTTGAAGTACCGCCTAATGCTGTTCTCCAAAGAATTTCTGAAGGATTTACACCGCCTCCTAAATTATTGATTTCAGCAACATTGGAATACCAAGTGAGACCAGTTGGTGATAATCCTGAGACTCCGTTATTCAGATTGATGACTTGAGCAGCGAAATTGGCAGCATCCTCCCAAGTAGTCGTATTTCCTTGACTAAATGCTGGACTTGCCGCCATTAATGCCGCTTGAGCTCTGATCGCTGTGGCAATTCTTCCGCTCATCAATTGTCTTGCATCTTCACCAAATACACGATTATAATCATTCCTACTTGCACCCAGAGCTCTGTACTTTTCTGGAACCATGGATTCATTTGCAATATTATTATAGTCAGTAGGCAATAAATCTAAGGCTCTTTGAACATCCGCATACAATTGCTGCATAGACTCCTCAAAAGTGCTTCGAGGCATATTAAACTCAGAAGTCAAATCCTGAGGTTCATTTAGGATTTGAACACCTAATAATTCCCCACCTGCCATACCACCATGTGCTTGTAAAAGATGGAACATAAATAATGCTCGAAGTCCATATGCCTCACCTTTGATTCTATCGGCAAACATTCTATCCAATAAATCATTATCTACAGTAAATGATACCTCCTCTGCTGTTTCGATCATGATATTCAAATACTGAATCGCAGCTTGTGAATTTGCCCATTGATTGAGCGGATTATTATCTGCTGCCCACTGACCTCCTGCCATATTGAAAAAGGCATTGTTTTCATTATTACTTACGGCATCGTCGGTTGCCATGTCATTGAAGCTCCATCCATTTCTCGGGATTCTAGCATACCCATTGATGATCAATCCTTGGGCAAATCTTGGCTCGTTATAGCTACTTTCTAAGTCTCTATTGTTTTGAATGGCTGGTTCAAATAAATCAACACAACCAGTTAACAAAGCTGAGAAGAAAGCCAAAACGAATATTATATGTCTATACTTTTTCATTTTTCGATGATTTAAAATTGTGCTGTCAAACCTAGATTAAAGAATCGCGTCTGAGGTGCAGAACCAATATTCATTTCAAGAATCTTTCGATTAGGAGCCAAGGTCAAAAGGTTAGACCCACTCACATATACATTCATTCCTTTGATGAAATTACCTCCAAAGAATTGTTCTGTAGGCACTGTATAAGTAAGTTGAACTCTCGCTAAATCAAATCTATCTGTACTGTATAACCAAAAATCTGAATTCCTGAAATTGTTGGCTCCGTTCAAAGTGGTCAATCTAGGGAAAGTTGCAGATTCAGCAGTAGCTTCTGTCCATCTGTCTCTTACTACTTCGGAGTATTTTGCTTCACCCGAAACCCAGAAATAAGAACTATTTCTCATGGCATAAGCTCCACTTCTTGCAACCCCCATAGCGAATAATGTCCAGTTTTTCATTTGAGCAGTGACATTGAAACCCAAGGTCAATGGTGCACCAAACCAGCCACCTCTTCCGAGGAATACTTCATCCTGAGGAGTGACTCTTCCATCACCATTTTGATCTATATAGCTTAAATCACCTGGTCTTACTTCACCAAATATCTGGGTTGGGGAAGAATCGATTTGTTCATTATTCGCGAAGAAACCTTGATTTCTCAGACCCCAAATAGCATCTATTGGATTCCCTGTTCTTACTTGATAAGGATCCTGCCAATTTTCTCCTCTTTGGAGCGCTTCTGTTTTGTAGTATGTTCCTACAATTCCAAAATTAATATTAGCGGTACCTACTTTTTGGTTCATATTCAAGTTGAAATCAAAACCAGATCTGAGGTCACTATTGTAATTCTCAAAAGGAATAAAGGAAGAAGCTGGGAAACCAGTTGTGAAATAACTTGGGTAGACATCACTTCTTTGTACCAACAAACCTGACATTCTACTCAAGAAATAGGAACCGTTAAAGAACAACTTGTTATTAAAAAAAGCCGCATCAACTCCTACATTAATTTCCTCACGTTTAGGGAAAGTCATATTGGGATTGGCACCTCTTCTAGAGATGGTAGAGATATTATTCAAACCATCTTTCCAAGTGTAGAACACGGTACCATCACCTTGCTGCGTGTAAACTTGCTCGTAGAGATAGTAATCAGCAATATCCAAATCTGTGTGTAGGATACCTCCTGAAACAGAAAGTAATAAATTATTCACAACGGTTGAACCTTCCATAAATTCTTCATTACTGATCCTCCAGCCCAATGACATTGTTGGAGACAAAGCATTTCTGTTGTTCTCAGGAAGTCTAGCAGAATGAATAACTGCGCTATTTATCTCAACTAGATACTTGTCTTTGTAATTGTAGCCGAGATGTAAACCTATATTTGCATTACTAATCCTGTGATACATTTGGGATAACGAGGTTTGGAAACCTCCAGCAACTAGAGTTGCTGTAATTTCGTGATCATCCTTGATTACAGTATTGTAATTCAGTTGAGCAGACATCGCCATTGTTTGACGGAATGTGTTACCAGTAATATTCTGGGTTCTGGTACTCGCATCTTGACCAAATCTAGTAAGTCCTGATATCAAATCTTGTCCAGCATAATTATTCCATTGCGGCTGAAAAACTGCATAATTGTTATTGAAAGACAAGTTATAAGAGGTAGCATAATCCAATCCAAATCTTGAATTGAAGGTCAAACCTGGGAGGATGTTTTTCAAATCAGCATTCACTCCAGTATTGAACTGATACTGTCTGCTTGTAAACTGGCTCGAACCACCTGCATAGATCCCGGCTATGGGATTGGTCTGCTCTATCTGCGTACCTCCGAGTAAGAATTGCCCATCAATTAGATGACTCGTATTGTTCACAAAGTTCATTGAAGTAGCATCATCAGGTTCAATCATACTGATCGGGATCAAAGGAGAGAATCTATGCGGTCTTAAGTTTGCCGCACCTTGCCAAAAATTGGCATTTACTCCTCTTCCGTTATAGAATATTACCGCCGCATCAGCAAATGCTGTGATATTGTTGGTAATGTTCATATCTACGTTACCACGAATATTAATCCGTTCATTTCGATTTTGAGCAGCCTGTCCAAAGTCCAAAAGTGACCCCTCAGACCAATAACCTAAATTGGTATAATATCTTGCTCTATCATTTCCTCCAGCAATCTCTAGCGTCGCATCGTGTCTGCTGTAAGCCTCTTGAAGATACTCTGGTGAGTAAAAATCCAAGTCAGGATATCTGTAAGGATTGCTTCCAGAAGCATGATTGAAAATCTCTTCATTTGAAAAGAGCGGTTGTAAGCCATCATTTGTTCTAGCCTCGTTGTACAATGTCATGTATTCAGCTGAACCCAAATATTTTGGAATTCCTCTCGGAACATGTACGCCTGTGTTGGCCGTGAAATTAATTCTTTGCTTACCTGCTGCACCACGCTTTGTAGTGATTACAACCACACCTTTAGCCGCCCTACTACCGTAAAGTGCAACCGCTGATACGCCTTTAAGAAAAGTAACTTGCTCAATTTCTATGGCATTTACACTTCCTATATCTCTAGGAACACCATCTACAAGTACCAAATAAGAGTTGTTTCCCCAAATATTTCCATGAAAACCAGGAGCAAAAACCTCCATATTGTCTAATGGGTAGGTGAAATAATTCTTCTGCATCAATTCAGGGATATTCACATAGCTAATTCCACCAATCAGGTTAGCTTGATCTTGCTTTTGATAAGCAGTATTGACAAGTCTAGACTGCATTTCGCTGAATAGAATTACCTCTTCAACCTGACCTGAAGCCCTAAACACTTTAGTTTCATATCCTGGAGATTTTACAATTAAAAGAGAATTCGGAACAATTTCGATGTCAAACAGACCATTTTCATCAGTGGTCGTAATCAATTCCTCTTCATCATTCATGATTTCTGCTACAGCTAGAGGAAATCCGTTTTGATCTCTCACGGTGGCTCTGACACGTATGGTTTGATCGGCCTGTGCAAGCACCCAAATAGGTGACAGCATAGCCACTAGCATCAAAAACCACATTATATTTTTATATTTCATTATAAGTTTCTTTAGAGTGAATTATTTTAGAAAAATTACCAACCCGGATTCTGCTTAAATTCTGGGTATAAAGTCACATCAGAAACCTTCAATGGCAACCAATAATGTCTTTCTGCTAGTGGTCTTTCCAAAAGCACCTCTTCTCTCAAATTCAGCACTCTCATTTCAGCTGGATCTCCTCCTAGATTTGAATTAGGATCTCTATTAAACTCCAATGAAGTTTTCAGTGTGTATGGTCTTTCTATCAATTGTAACCATCTTCTCAAATCACTGAATCTGTGTCTTTCGAAGGCTAGTTCAACTGCTCTTTCTCTTTTCACCTCCTCTAAGAAATCATTTGTTGATGTCAAGAACTTATTTAAAACATTTGGCATTCCTGCCCTTGCTCTAATCGTATTCACTGCATCTACTGCTGTTTTATCAAAGTTGCTTGATTTGCCTGTCACGCTATTTGTTCCCATCAATGCTGCTTCAGCATACATCAAATAAATATCTGCAAGTCTCATATATGGAACATTCAAATGCAGGGCTGCACCAAATGCGAAAGCATTGTCGTAAGCATTTGCACGAAGTGGTACAAACTTGCGGTTTAGAAACCCTGTTGGACTGCCTGAAACCTCACCCCTATAGCTACCACCTGTAAATAGGTTTGCATGTCTGTTGTCTTCTTGGTTAGGAGGCATTGACCCTTGGACTACTTGTACACCATCATAGACAATACTGCTATAAAATCTAGGGTCTCTACCTTTGAAAGGATACTCAGGGTCATAGCCAGACTCAGCATCTGCATTAGAAATATTTTCAGGAAGTCTGTGGCCATTCGCCATTCCAAAATTCTGATTCACATAATTGGCTGTAGGAACAAACTTCGTAGCATCACCATCCACAATGATTGATGGAAAATACTGCTTTGTAATACCAAAATTCGATTGATCTCCAGACCAATACAGCGATCTAAAAATTCCCTCTGTACCGCCAGATAGTGCCCAGTTCTGACCTAATGTATAGAAATTGGTATTCCAATTTTCAAAAGGCATCAATGCATATTGAGTTTGGCCACCTTCTACCAATGAAAGTAATTCTCCAAATGCCTCTGCCGATCTTCTGCAATAGTCAGCATTGTATGTTCTACTTCCTGTAGACTCTAAATTCATCAATGGACTTCCTGCGAAAAGCAGATTCTTTCCAAGATAACCTAGTGCCATGATCTTATTAATTCTCAGATCATTTCTACCTGCTGTTCTTCTACCAGCTACAGTATTGTCCCAATTTATTGGAAGTAAGTCTGCTGCTTTTCGTAAATCTGCAGCGACTTTTTCGGCACTTTCATGATAAGAAAGTCTTGGCTCTCTCAATACTTGATCACCTGGAAGAACTCTATCGATGTATGGTAAGCCACCTACATACTGGATCAACATAAAATGAAACCAACCTCTAAAGAAAAGTAATTGACCTTCAATCAAGGCTCTCTCTTCATTTGTTGCTTCTGTCATTCTATCAAGATTAGCCAATCCTAAATTGGCTTTTCTGATCCCATACCATGCTAAAGGCCACATTCCTTTATCATGAGGATTAGTTCCAGTTGAAGTCATTGTCTTATCTAGCCAGCTAGATCTACCTCCGTGACCACTTTGCTCTGCTTGCCAAAACCAAAAGTTCCCTCGGTCAAATGCAAAAGTAACGTGGAAATTTCCAGCGGCAGAGACCATTTCGTCTTCTCCCCAATTCCAAGAACTAGTCCAATATGTTGTTGTGAAATTCGGAATACATTGGTATAACTCTTCTGTGAATCCTTGGAAGTTTTCAAAATTCAAAAAAGCAATATCTTCTGAAACCACAGAATCAGGAGTCCTTTCCAAATAATCTTCACATGAAGAACCTATTACAAAAACCAAACAGATAGATAAAATCCGCGCAAGTTTCATTATTTCTTGATTATACTTTTTCATTTTAGGTAAATTTAAAATGTCATTGTTAGTCCTAAATTAATTCGTCGTACCATTGGGTATCCACCTTCAAAAGAAGCCCCTACACCAAAATTCGACTCTCTGTCATCTGGCATCTTACTCCATACCAAAAGATTATTTCCATTAAGAAAGACTCTCATTCCTCCAAGCCCAATTTTGCTAGCTTGCTCAGGTCTTAAAGTATATGCTAATTCAGCATTTTTGATTCTGAGATATGACCCATCATAAAGGTATCTTGTACCATAATAGTATGACACAGGCGTCAGCCAAACTGGTAGAGGAGTGCCTGCTTCAGGATTGTCTTTTGACCAATATGTGCCCTCTTCATAAACTAGGTTTCTTTGTCCGTCAAGGTTAGTAAATGGAACATCTCTTGTAACATTATTTACACCGTAGAGCTGCACAAAAAATGAAATCCCTTTCCACTCCATCCCAACATTTAAATTGTATGTGTTCTGTGGAACTCCAGAGAATCCATAAGGCGCACTATCAAAAGCGTCTATTACTCCGTCTCCATTAAAATCAGCGATGTGATATCCTCCTGGTAACTTACTCCCATTATTAGTATTGTGCGGAGTGCTACCATATAATTCATCCCATGTATTAAAATAACCGAGATCTAAGTGAGATCTATATTGCCCTAATTGGTATCCAGCTTGTTTTTGATAGTCAACCAAAAACTCAGGATCATCTCTATTGATAACAACATCTACAGCTCGTGTGACTGCCACATCTGCCCAAAGTCTAATTCCATTTCTTAAGACTCTATTGAAGCCTAATTCCACTTCATAACCTGTTGTCGTTACTCTACCCAAGTTTGCTGCTGGGGCATTGGCACCAAAATAACTTGGAATAGACCTGTCGCCAGCCATGAGGATATCAACCCTATCATCTTTGAATATATCAAAACTACCATCAAGCATTCCGTCAAAAAGACTGAATTCAGTTTTCAAATTATACTTATAAACTGTTTCCCATCTTACACTTGGATTTCCAATCACTTGCTCTCTGTACCAGGTATAGGGACTATTTCCATCTCTCCATCCTATAGTATTGAGTCGAG
Organism: Belliella aquatica; assembly: GCF_014637795.1. Classification (GTDB taxonomy): domain Bacteria; phylum Bacteroidota; class Bacteroidia; order Cytophagales; family Cyclobacteriaceae; genus Belliella; species Belliella aquatica. The sequence goes on from NZ_BMFD01000005.1 coordinate 367,367, forward strand.
AATTTCCACCAAAGGCCCACTGATTCATATACAAGAACCTACTTCCAATATTATCATCACCTACTTGTCCATATGATGCAGTCACTTTCAAGAAATCTATAGCTGAAATCTGCTTCATGAAGTTTTCCTCCGATACCACCCATCCTAAGCCACCAGACGAGAAAAATGCAAACCTGTAATCGACACCAAACTTCTCAGATCCGTTGTAGGCTCCATTATACTCTACTAGGTATTTTCTCTTGTAATCATATACAGTTCTGAAAACCCAGTCTTCTCTGTAACTCGGGATGATATTTCCAATTGCATCCTCTTGCCTACTGAATAAGCCCATCAAATTAATATTGTGATCATCATTGATGGTTTTGATGTAATTCAATTGACCTTGATAAAACATTCTTCTTTGTGCACCTTGAACATTTCCTCCTTGCGTAGTCCATGCTATCGGCTGAAAGAAATCAAAGTTGCTATTGTCAAAGTTGTTTTTGAAGTTTTGCCTTCCAGTCACTGGGTCAATCCAAATTTGCTCAGTATCATTGAAAAGATCATTCACTCCTCTACCTACCTCTCTGAAAGTATTATCAACTGCCATCGTTGCTCTAAAAGAAAGACCTTCAGTAATCATCTTCAAATCTTGCTCAAGTACTAAATTTGTAGACAAACTAGTTGTCGTAATGTTTTCTACACCCCCGATTGCCAAGACTCTTGCTGAATTGATCGCACCATAATCATCTAATGGATAATATCCCCACAAGCCATTGGAATATCTTGGGACAAATGCATCAGGTGGATTTCTGTATGCTGCTCTCCAAAAATTCGCATCGTCTCCTCCTTGCCAAGGTGTTTTCCTAACACCATAAATACCACCTAAATTGATTTTCAATTGTGTAGTAGATGTAAGTTGGAAATCTAAGTTATTTCTAAAGTTCAACCTGTTGTAGTTGTAACCAGGCTGATATCCTCTGTCATTTTCTATTTGCTTGAACAAATCACCTTCATTCTGAAAATCGAAGGCAGCAAAGTACTTTGTTAGCTTAGTACCTCCACTGATCGAGACATTGGCATTATACGCCATTGCATAATCTTTGAAAAGGTATTCTTGCCAATCAATATTTGGATACCTTTCTGATTCGGCAAGGTTGGCAGGGTTTCTGTATTTATCTCTGATTCCTTCAGGAATTATCTGCGACCAAGCTTGAGGACTTACAGAAAGTTCTCTTTCGATTGCCTGATTTCTGATTCCAATAGCGTCATAGGCATCCATCTTACCTGGTAACTTAGAGGGAGCTTTCACAGTAGCATTCACCCTTGCTACAATTTCTGCTTTACCTTCTTTACCTCTTTTGGTTGTCACGATGATCACACCATTTGCTCCTCTAGAACCAAAAACTGCCGTTGCGGAAGCATCCTTCAAAACCGAAATCGATTCTACTGAACCAATGTCCATTTGATTAAAAAACTCTGGTCTTTCCACACCATCCACAAGGATAAGGGGAGAATTACCATTCCAACTGTTTTGGCCTCTAATAAAAATTTGAGGTGCTTCATCTCCAGGCATGCCCGAACTTGAGGTCGTTATCAAACCTGGAAGATTACCTGTCAAAGCAGCCCCCAAACTCGAAACGCCACCTGTTCTTTGTAATGTTTGACTATTTGTCTGTGAAACAGCTCCAATCAGCGTCTCTCTTCTCTGCTCACCATACCCGATGATTACAACTTCTTCCAAAGAAGTAGCGTCTTCATTTAAGACAACATTATAGACAGTTCTACTTTGACTAATTAAAACCTCAGAAGATTTGAAACCAATAAAGCTGAAAATCAAAACTTCTCCAGGCTCTGCATTCAAAGAAAATTTACCATCTAAATCAGTGGCAACACCTCTTGTAGTTCCTTTCACGAGTACTGTGACCCCAGGAATTGGTAAACCATCTCTTCCGTCGGTTACCACACCTGTAATCTGAGCATATGCATCATCAGAAGTCGATGTTGCTGTAGATTGGAGTGCAGACTTATTTGAAGGATTGGTATTGAATAGAAATTTATTTTCTGCAGCCAACTGTTCAATGACAGTTTTAGAAATTGAATCATCTGATGTAGCTGATTTTTTCTTTTCTTCTTTTGCAGTTTTTGAATCACTCGCAATTTGAGTGATTGATAACTTAGGCTCCTGACTAAGTTCACCACTTGCTTTTGATGAATTTTGAAATTCATCTTCGCTCATTACTCTGGAATCTCTGGCATGAGCCGATGAAACAGAACTTAATACTAGCTGTGCCATCAGAACATACGTTACGCTTCTTGATATTGAAAAGAATCGCCTTAGTAAATGTATATCCATATAATTTTTGATGATAATATTTTAAGGTTTGAAAGATTAAGGTTGGCGTTTTATTCAACAAATGAAGTATCGCCTTATCAGAAGTATCCCTCCTGAGGAATTTATCTAACTCGTATTTATTTTGTTATTCATTATTGCTTTAGGTTTTGGGTTATGTTTTTAATTAAAATTCACTTCTCTTCATAAGTGGATTGTGCGTTCTTCAACAAATACAATGAAGTAGAGAGAAATAACATCGATATCTTGTACTCTCAAATTGGAATATTTATTCCGACCTGAATAGTATGGAATAGCTGAGTAAGAAATTTGGAGGACAACTAATACAAAAGCTTTTTAAAATCCCCACTTTAAAATCCAGTGATATTTCTCCAAAGGGAGGAGCTTTTATAGAAAAGAAAGGAATAATAAGTGATGACATTTTACTTTGGGTTTTGTTGAAATTAACTTAATCAAATATAGAAAGTGAGGATGATAAAAAGAATTCTTTAAATAATATACAAACTATTGATTTTCAATTACTTAAAATATTCATTGCGTTTTAAAAAACCGCTAAAATTCAACAAAAAGGTTACTGAGGCCAAATCAGCAATGTTTTTGAATATTTATGAAAAAAATAACCATTTCGCTTAAGTGAACTTATTGATTTTCAGTATTTTAACAATAAAAAAATATGTAAAATTTTTAATTTAATTTTTAAATTTTTGTCCATCACAATTCAATTAAACCATGGATCTAGTATTCTTAAAAATATTCATTGCGAGATTTAGTCATTTTCCAAAATTACCTCCTGTTTGTATGAACCGACAGCTCAAAATATTTAATTATTGACATAAAAAATGATCAAAAACGCTTTTACATAAATCTGATTTAAAACAGTCTTGTACCAGTTTTAAAACGGGCTATCATGAAAATAATGTCATTGGTCTATTTAAGGAAATGTCTCAAAATTAAGGTTTTTCAGAGTCATTTTAAGTGTTAAAATTGCATAGATGTATAGCTTACAAATTCATCTTTATGAAGTATGATCATGCTTTCGGCTTCAGGAAATAAAAAAAATTCTCCTTGAAATAGGAATGAATAAAACCTCTGAAATCTAAAAATCTATTTTAACTCAATTTCAAATGGAGATGCAGGTAATCCTGCTGAATTGATCAGATTAGCTGATTTTGGATTATTTGCCCAGGCGTATCGAAGTTTACCCGGAGTATCAAAACCCTGCAAATCTATGATTACTTTGTGCTCTTTAATTATTGCAGGTATCCATTGAAATTCCCCACCTTCTTTCGCTATCGCAAAACCACTCAGCGATTCGCTATCAGAAGTAGACAAACCTTTTCCTGTTTCTTTAAAAGTTAGGAAAAGCTTTCCTTTCTGGACTTTTGCTTTTTCAAAAAGTGGACCTGAAAAAGGTCCTATCTTTTCTCCATATACCAATTTTTGTGCTTGTAATGCTAATCTGTCCCCAACACTTTTCTTATCTAAGGGATGAATATCATTTGCTTCTCCCACATCAATGGTTATTGCCATTCCTGTGTTTGAAATCTCAAGTGACTTCCGTTGCGTTTCTCTCATCTCTGCCCATCCACTCTCCTGGGGTTCTGAAGAGACTTCCATGAAGTTTGGCAACTGAACATACAAAAATGGTAGTTTTGGTCTCTTCCATTCGTCCCTCCAACCTTCTATCAGAGCTGCAAATTGCTTTGCATAAACCTTTGCTTCAACAACATTAGATTCACCTTGATACCAAAGTATGCCTTTGATTTGAAAATTATGAAGAGGTGCAATCATAGCATTATACAAACCCATAGGTTTAAATCGAATGGAAGTCTGACTAGGCGCTTCAGGCATTTTTGCTCCTATTTTGTATTCCCATCTATTATTCAGGTCAATAATCTGATCCCCAATTTCTAGTTGGTAAGGTTTTTCTGTAATAAAACCACCTGGTCCTCTTTCACTTACAATTCTTAGGGTAAGAATATTCTTTCCCATTTTCAAAACACCAGCTGGGACATTATACCTTCTAGGTGGGTATCTGTAGCCAGTATTACCTACCGACACTCCATTGAGGTATGCTTCATCACTATCTACAAGCGTTCCCAAAAGTAACTTTACGTTTGTATAATCAGCAGGATCAAAGTCCAAATGTATTTCTTTCCGAAACCAATAAACACCATTTACAGGTCGAGAATTTTCCAAAGGTAAAAGATCCAAGCTATTCATTTCCTCCCAATCATTAGGCTGAAATTCCGGTGAAAACCAAGGTGAATCAAGATTAGTAAGACCAAGATCCTTTGATAATAGTTCTTGTCTCCACTGATTGATCTTATCACGATCAGTTTTTTCAATTTTCTCGATTACACCTGGCTTTTGAAAATATAAGACCTCTTCATAGTCTTTAGGAAATTGCTTTAAGTCTTCTTCTCTCAGCCATGACTGAATAGGTGAACCACCAACACTAGCGTTAATCATTCCTACAGGAACAGAATATTTTCCATTGATGTTTTTAGCAAAAAAATAGGCAACTGCCGCATAAGATCTAATATTTTCCTCATTCAGCTCTTTCCATTTTCCTCCTTTCAAATCAGACTTGACTTCAGTAAAAGTATAATCGTCGGGAACATCAAAATATCTGATTTGGGGTTTATTTACGCTAATAAATTCTTCTGGAAACATAGGTTCTACTCTTTCCATTGTCGTTTCCATATTAGATTGACCGGAGCAAAGCCAAACGTCTCCTATCCAAATATCTTTAACTTCTACTGTTTCATCACTAGTAGATATTTTCATTAAAAAAGGCCCGCCTGCTTCCATTGAAGGTAAGATCAATTCCCAGGTACCATCTTCATTGATTTTTTTGGCAAGGTTAATTCCATTAAAGTCGATTTTGATAATTTTATTCGCATCGCCCCATCCCCAAATAGAAATAGGAACATTTCGCTGTAAAACCATACCATCACTGATCAATACAGGAAGTCTAATTTCGGCTAAACACTCCTTTCCCAACCCTAAGATTAGGATAAAAATCATCAAGAAAAATTGTCGTAACAGGATCATTTTGGGTCAATTGTAAATATAAATCAATTAAAAGATTAACTCTAAAGATCAATCAATTGCTTAACATTACGATAAACTTGATAAAAATAAATCAAGAATGCAACCGATTTCATTATTTATTGAGATAAATTGGCAGTAATCGTATTATTAGATGATAAGAATTAATATTTTCCTTTCTCTTAAATGTGAAAAATTCAATCGATACATCAAACAAATTCCTGACTATTCATGAAAAAAAGCTAGTTCTGATTCGTTGAAAAATTAATTCGAATTTAAAATTTCTTGAAGGCTAATTAAAAGTTTTATTTTTTTGAAATCGATTTCATTTAATTATTTATCATCACCACCATTTTATAAATGTCAAAAATACACTAATTTTATGAAGTAATATTTCATGTACAGACAGTAAACCAAAATTAGCCAAATGAAGTACTTTCAAATCATCAGTTTTGCATTAATACTAACTATTGCATGTTCCACTCCAATCTTTTCTCAAGAATACTCTTTTGATAATCCTATAGCAGAAAAGCGTGCAGACCCTTGGGTATATAAAGATACGGATGGCACATATTACCTCATCGCTACGGTTCCAGAATATGACAGAATTGTAATTAGAAAAGCCAAAACCATCAATGGTTTAAAGGAAGCTCAAGAAAAGGTAATATGGGTGAAGCACGACAAAGGTGTGATGGGACATCATATCTGGGCACCAGAGTTACATAAAATCGATGGAAAATGGTATGTTTATTTTGCAGCTGGAGAAGCTGAAGATATATGGAATATCAGAATGTGGGCTTTATCAAGCTCTTCTGCCGATCCTACAGAGAACAATTGGGTTGAAGAAGGGCAAGTGAAATCCAAAATAGATTCATTTTCTCTAGATGCAACAGTATTTGAACATAATGGTAAAAGATACATGATCTGGGCACAAAATGTCAGAGGTGGAGATCATGGAACCGCTCTTGTCATGTCTGAAATGCAAAATGCTACTACCTTAACTGGTCCTGAAATCATCCTCACAGAACCGGAATTTAACTGGGAAAGAGTGAAATATAATGTCAATGAAGGACCTGCGGTAATCAAAAGAAATGGGAAAATTTTTGTGACTTACTCTGCAAGTGCTACCAACGAAAATTATTGCCTTGGCTTATTGTGGATCGATGAAGATAAGGATGTCATGGATTTAGCAAATTGGAGTAAATCCCCAGGACCAGTATTTTACACAAATGAAGACTTGAAAAGATATGGTCCGGGTCATAATTCCTTTACACTTGCTGAGGACGACGAAACCGTTATCATGATCTACCACGCTAGAGATTACAAGGAAATCCAAGGTCACGAGCTATCAGACCCTAACAGGGCTACAAGAGCAAGATCAATCAAATGGACAAGCAGTGGATTTCCTGATTTCCGTCAAAAAGAACAGGATTGATTTAATTTTCAATAACAGTTGACAACCGATTGATCAAAAAACTGAATCAGCTTAAATTATAACATAAACATCCTCGTCCAGATAACTACTTTAATTTTTTTTAGAAACAAGCATCAACTTGAGCTCCCAATAGATTAACTCTATGTTAATCTATTGGGAGATTTTGTGTCTAACGGTAACAATTTGAAAATTTGAAAATCAAATCATTGTGAAAAATCGCTTTTACTTTTGACACTGTTGTGAAAGCGTAAACCTAAAGCATCACAAAGAAAATCTCTATGAATAAATTACTTCTAATTGTATTCCTTTTTTTATTAGCGTCTTGTGCAGGAACTAATTTCAATAGTAACCAAAGACAGAACGAATCTAATGTAAAAACAACAGTTATCCCCTACGATTACAACTACCCTAGTGATTCTACATTTAAAATTCTTTCATGGAATGTTGAGCATTTTGTGGACCAATATGATGATCCATATATTGAAAATACGAGAGAAAATTCACCGCCAGAAAATATGGGCTTAAGACTGAATCTTTTCTTGAAAGCACTCAAAGAAGCTGATGCAGATATCGTTGTTCTTCAGGAATTTGAAAGTGCCAAATATTTGAGGCAGCTAGCTGCTGATTCTTTACCCGATATGGGGTATTTGTTTTTTGCGGACATCCCAAGTCACAATTGGTATATGAATGTGGTGATTATGAGTAAATTCCCAATGGGAATCATATATGGCTATGGTAATGTCAATACCCCTTTACCAGGCTACCTAACAGAAAATGGAGAACAAGAAAGTCAAAATCAGATCAATACAAGAATGTGGTCCATGGAAATATTTCCATCTCCAGATTATGAAATATTGCTTACAGGTGTTCACCTCAAGGCTGGTAGAAGTGATCGGGATGTTGCCATGAGAAAAGGGCAGCTGAATTTCCTAGTAGGTCAATTCAATAGAATGCTAAATGAAAATCCTGATAAAAACATGGTTGTTGTGGGGGATTTCAATGCTATTCCTACAAGTGAAGAAATAGCGGTTTTGATAGATAACAAAAATTTGAAAAACAATTTTATCGACCCAATAGACCCATCGATCTTTTCACATCCTGCAGATGCATTAAGGTGGAGATTGGACTATATGTTGGTGAATAAAAATATGCAACCTGAAATCATTAAAAACACAGTGAAAGTTGACAGTTTTTTCCCTGCGGACACCATGAGAACAATTAGTGATCATCTACCGATTACTGGAGAATTTCTGAAGATTGATCGATAGGTTTTGATGATGCTTTTGCGGAAAAATCAACTTAAGAAAAAGTTTTCCTTCGCAACTTTCCAAAAGACTTCCGCTGTCAAAGGTTTGTTTACGAACTCTTTAACTGCAGGTATAGCAGCTGCTTTTTCTCTGTCATCTGGATTGATACTTGTGGTCAAAATTGTCACCACTGCACGATCTTGGATATCTTTTGAAAGTTCATCATACTCAACTAAAAAGTCCCATCCATTTTTACCTGGCATATTAATATCTAGAAATATAAGTCCTGGCTGAGGAGAGTTTTCATAAATCCCTTTGCCCAATAAAAAGTCGAGTCCTTCTTTGGCTGATTTTACGGATTGAATGTGCACCCCTATATTTTCTTCTTCCAAAATTATGGTGTGGTAAAAATTTGTCGCCTCATCGTCATCGATGAGTAATATACATTTCAATTTATGGTTGATATTATTCATATGTTTTTTGCCAAAGTAAAGTTAAACGAGCTGCCTTCCCCAATTTTTGATTCAATCCAAATTTTACCCCCATGTAGCTCTACTATTTTGCGACAATAAGCCAAACCTAGACCAGTTCCATCATATTCCTCAGTAGGGTGCAGTCGTTGGAAAATAAAGAATATTTTCGCGAAGTCGTTACTATCAATTCCAATACCATTATCCTTAACGCTAAAAGTTACGTGTGTGTTACTTTCTTTTGCCGACACTTCTATCACTGGTAAAACATCTATTTTTCTGAATTTCAAACCATTACTTATCAGATTCTGAAATAACAAGCGTAATTCTACTGGATTTCCATTCACTGTTGGTAGTGAATCAAAAATAACTTTACCATTTACTGCTTTCAACGTGGCATCAAAATCTAGAACGATATCTTCTACTAATGTTTGACAAGCTACTGTTTCTATTTTGCGCTTATTTCCAATTCTGCTAAAACTGAGAAGTCCCTTGATCATAATTGTCATTCTTTCAGTTGCAGTTGTGACGTAATCTAAAATTTTCTTTCCTTGAGCATCAAAGTTATCATGATACTTTTTGGAAATAAGCTGGACCATATTCCCAATTGTACGAAGTGGTTCTTGTAGATCATGACTTGCTATACTTGTAAAGCGTTCTAGTTCTTGATTTTTGATCAATAATTCTTTGTTTAGATTTTCAAGAAGAATTTTGTTTTTTGATAATTGTTCTTGGTGTACATCTAACTCTTTTACCTTTTCCAATAAAGCTGCTGAACTTTCAGAAAGCTGATTATTGATACTTTCAAGACTCGCAAAACTACTTTTGGCTATAAAAACAAGTGTCACACTCGTCCATATTGCAACTATCGATATAACCATATTCATTTGTGATAAATTGGTTGGATCGATATTCATTTCTGCGGTCTTTATGACTGCGAAAAATGTTAATCCGGTACAGGTTAAGGCAGCATAAATACTCGCATATTTCCCTGGCAAAAGCCAGCTGTATAAAATCACAACAGTATACAAACTTGCTACTGCCAATGTGTTGTTAGTATTCAAGTCAATTATAAAAATGACAAACGTAATAAGAGTCGCAATAAAAAATAAAGCGATATTTTGAATCAACATCATTGACTTGCGATTTGTAACCATTATTTCGTATTGCTATTCAATCGCTCTTTCAATTCACTAATTTCAGCTTCATACATTTTCAATTGCTTTTCCATTTGATAGGTTTTTAGCTCGTCTTGAGGTTTCATCTCTATCAACTTTGGCAAATCCCTTATCAATACGAAAGCAGTAGCCATACTCACCAAAGCTGTCAATAATCTAATCAAGGCACTTAGCCGATATCCCGGCCACCAAAACATCAAAGCATCGATAAGATGTGTACTTCCACAAAGAATTATAAATGCCCCAAAAAGCCAGAAAACGGGTAAAAAAGGCAGATTATGTCGCTTTTGAATAAAAAAAATGATAATCGCAGGAATCACAAAATAGGCAAGCCAAATAACGATATCACTTGTAATATACAACCATCCGTGAAATGCAGACCAATCTCCGCATACCCATCTTGGTGGCCAATCATCCGCTGAAAACAGATTACTTATAAAGTCTTTCAGTTGCTCCATATGAAAATCGATATTTGATTTAGTTAAATATAGGTCATCTACCGCTAAACTGAAAGAAATCCTAACCACTATCAAATAAAGAATTATAATATTTTGAAAAACACATGGTTTAAAGTAAAAAAGACTTCTTATTATAGAAAAACAACATGTTAGAACTAGGGGTACAAAAATAAATGTAGCATCTTATTTTAATTTCAACGACTTAAAATCAAGCCACCATAAGAAGGAATATCAATTTTCAAACTATGCTGCTTGCCATTGAAACCTCCTTCAGCGTTTACTTCATCAATTTCTACTTCAGAAAAAACCTCATCGTACCCTGACCAACCACTGTTAAAAATCACGTTCCAACTTCCACCATGATTGATCCCAAAGTGATAGCTCAGTTTTGTTTCTACAGAAAAATTTAAAATAATCAAAGCTGGATTAGCGGGATCATCTTGATGAAATCTAGTATAAACTAAAACCAGATTTTCATCATCTCTATGTATAATTTCTATTCCTTGACCATTCAGCCCACGAGCAAAACCTTCCGATGATTTCCTTAAATGAATCAAGTCGCGATACAATTTTACAATACCAGCAAACTGACCTGCCCTTTGCCAATCCAAGGGTTTGGCATCATGAAAACGCTCATAAGTAAGGAATTCTTGACCTTGAAAAATCATAGGTATTCCAGGGGCAGTAAAAACTATAATCGCTCCAAGAGTAGATTTCTTCTTGGCATATTCACCATCAGCATTCCCAGGCTGAATCTCTTCAGGCAGTCTTTTGGATTCAATGTCCGCAACTTCATCATGGGATTCAGTATAAATGACTTTTTCAAAAACATCATTATTAAACTTACTCAAAAGTAGCTCTTCTACTGAGAATACGTTTCTGTTTGAATCATCGCTAATGGTCAATACATCTCTCAAAACCTTTGAAAAACCAACCCCCCACTGACAATCAAATCCAAAACCATGATTTGATAATTCAGCCGTTACTGATGAATCATATTTAAGGTCCTCGGCTATCAATAATTTGTAAGGAAATTTCTCTTTGATTTCTTGATTGAGATTCTTTAAAAAATCTACCCCTGCCTCCAAAATTGTCCCATCAATTTGATCATCAAGAAGGCGAATAATTGCTGTAGCATCAAATCTTAGCCCATCAAATTGATAGGCCTCGAGCCACATCATGGCATTGTCTCTTAAATAATTGCGCACTTCAGATCGACCATAATCTGGCCTAGTATCTCCCCAAGGTGTACTGGCACGATGGTCATTATAAAAATAAATCCCTCCCATTCCATTCTCCTCCCAGCCGTCAAACTGCCAAAGATTCAAGTCAGAAGGCCCGAAATGATTGTACACAACATCAATGATGACACCAATGCCACGAATATGAGCTTCAAATATAAAATGCTTTAGGCCATCTGGCCCTCCATAGGAAGTTTCTACTGAAAAGGGATTACATGGATTATAACCCCAAGATAAATCTCCAGAAAACTCGGCAATAGGCATAAGTTCTATTGTATTTATCCCTAGCTCTTTGAGGTAGTCTAGCTTTTCAGCAGCGGAGTAAAAATCTCCAATTTCTCCCTCGGATTTACCTTCGCGGTTAAAAGTACCTACATGCAATTCATAGATAACCGTTTCATTGATAGGTGAAGGTCGGAATTGATGATCCTCCCAATCCTTCCAAAGATTATAGACCACACTATTGCCATCACTATGGGTCATTTTGAGCGCATATGGATCATTTCGATTGATCAGATTGCCATTGTTTTGAATGATGAATTTGTACTCATCTCCCTCAGCAGCTTCATTTACGTGACAGGACCAAAACCCATTTTCTTCATGTTCTAATGGATTTTTAGAGTCACTCCATTGATTGAAATTGCCATAAACAAAAACTTTTTCTGCATTGGGAGCCCAAACTCTAAAAGTCACCCCATTTGACGCAAGAATGGCACCCATTCCTGAATTTTTCGCGTTATCCATTTTCTGTATTTCTAAAATATAAAATAAAATATGCTGATTGCTGGTCAGGCAAATACTAAAAAACCAACTTTAAAAAACAATAGAATAAAAGTACTTGTGCAACTACTAAGCCAAAGAAGATGGATTAAAAATTCGGACTATATTATTGTTCTAAATAAAAAATTGAAATTCCATAGTCAACAGTCCTCGGCAGCTAGAAATATGATATAGACATTATTTTCATTGGTTACTGGATTGAAAGCGGATGATCATAGAATTTAAAATCCCTTAAAACATTAGATCAAACTCAATTCAAATTTTTTCTATTTTTAATCAAGATCAAACTAATCGGAACCAAAAAATGTGCTGCTCTTATCAATACTTCTGGATATAATAACCAACCGAGTTCTGTCACTCTAGCAAAAGCTGTAATAAATCCCCAAGCCGCCATCCAGTAAAAAATAGCATTTCTTGGAAACAAGAATGCAATCAGTACAGCCAAGATATCTATAGAACCTATGATTTTTAGAATCAATTCTGCTGTGGATTGTTTCATTCTTATCCCTAATGTATTTTCAGATGAAATTAAGAGATAGTCAATAAATCTTGGATGTAAAGTCCAAGCTTCCAAGCCATGTGTAATGAAAGTAACAGCGAGACCTATTAAAAGTAGCCAGTATGTTGCTTTAAGGTGATTTCTCTTACTATTTAGAAAAAGGATTCCTAGGGGTAAAATTATCCTGATGAAATGAGCTGGGATACTCCATTCTGTATATGGACTCCCAGCTTGAGTTTTGATGATAAAGGCTAATCCTAAGGTGCCAAGCGAAATAATGATCAATAAAATCTTGTATGGTTTAAAAAAGGTAACTACTCCAAGAGTTAAAAATATCCATGCTATAATCTTTTCTACAAGCTTTGAATTTGCTTGTTCAAAGCTCATTTCCATAAACAACATGGTCTCTATAGCACTTCCACCCAATAAATATAAGAATATCCCTACAGATTGAAGTAGCAAGGCTATTTTTAAAAACCAAAGGATTGTATGAACTGAGTTGATTTTCATTCGGTACTTCAATTCAATATCCGTGGTTTCACTTCAAATTGATCTAAAGTATCTCCATCCATACCAAATGCTTGAATAGCTATTTTTTCTGGGGAAAATGTGAGTTTGTGGACGTTATTTGCACTCATGGCAAAACCTGGGGGTTGGATAAACCACCTTGTACTATCTGCTACTCGCTGAGGAACTCCCAATCCACCTTCACCGATATAGATAATTCCCGTCTCGTCATACTTGTTATTTCTGATTGGAACAGTTCTTTTTAAAATATGTCCATCAGATTCCAGGGCAAGATCTACATTGTATTTTTCGAAATAAGGTACCCAAGTTTCTCTTACTCTTTTGAAAGTTGCATTTTCAAAATCTTTGACTACCGGATAAGCGGGTCTGTGATAGTTCACTAGCAACCATCTATTTTCTTTCCGTAATTTAGCCAGATTCTCTTCTAGCCAATCTCGTTGGTCTCCAGCAACGCTTATTTCAGTATTTAATGTAAGAATTGCAGTCTGTGTACCCATTTGCGTGGAAAAATAATAATCAAACCCACGCTCTCTTTGAATATCTCCAAGCCAAAAATTTTCTTCAAATCCAATTTGCATATCATGATTTCCTCTTGAAATAATTAAAGGTAAAAGTCTATTGCCTTCACCAATCACAATTTCATGATCCTCAAACCACCAATACAAATGTCTCCAATCAGCTGTAGTTCCATAATCTGCACCATGGATAAAACCCATGATATTTGGATCTTCATCTAGCAATGCTTTGATTCTTCTATTCATCCCCTGCCTATCTACATGGGGAGTTCTTCCTGCATATCTTGGGCTTTCGCCACCCAGTCTAGAGTCACCGCCCCATAGCAAAGAAAATTCTCTATCGTCATTTGGAGCAGATTTGAAATAAAACTCTTCTGAAACAAGCCCATCAGATTCTACAATAAAATAATAATCAGTGGCTGCTTGGAGACCTCTCAAATCTGCATGATGGTAATATCCTGGGTATACTCCTTCTGTAAAGTCTTCATCGACCATAGAAATAGCACCGTTTTTTGAAGCTAAAACTTGAAATGCATAATTCATTTTGTCTCCTCCTCTACTTACAGTATCATAATATACCGTATGATTTTTGCCATGCTCAAACAAAGTAGTCCAAGATACAACAGCATATTCAGAAGGATTTTCAGTCCAGATAACTCTCAAATGTCGAGGTGAAAGTTCTTCTTGATTAATTTCTACTTGTTGCTTTTCTTTTTTTGAATTACAGGAGGTGAAAAACAAAGAAAAAGAAAGGAATAAAGCTATGGCAATTGATCTAAGTATTTTCATTTTAAGAGGAGGTCATTGAATAAAAAAACAGCTTCCAAATACTTTGGAAGCTGGTATAAAGATAATAATTACATTAATTAAAAAGGTCAAACTTCAAACCGAAGTTTAGTCGTGCATTGTAATATTCCATTTGCATCGTACGAGATCGAATTCCTTGATAGTATCTCAATGGCTGATTGGTTAGGTTATTTCCTTCAAAGAAAACCCTCAATTTTGGAGAGAATGCATAAGAAGCATTAACATCTAGGAAAGTTTGCTTATCATAATATCTATCTTCAAAACTCTCTCCTCCTAATTCGTCTAAATAATCCGATGCGAAGTTAAGTGAAACTCGAGCGACAAACTTTTTATTCTCATATGATAGAGATGCGTTGAACATATTTTGAGCCGTTCCAGGCAGTTGTAGTTCATCGTTTTCACGTCCTTCAATTCCAGTTGTAGTGGATTTGGTGAATGTATAATTCAAATAGATACCAAAGTTCTTCCAAATCTGTCTTTGAAAGGAAGTTTCGAATCCGTAGACAGAGGCAGTTCCTCCATTTTCAGGTCTTGAAAACTGTAAACCAGAACCAAACTGAGGATCTGAAAACCCTTGAGTTGTAATGGTGTAGACAAAGTTGTCTATATCCTTGTAAAATCCTCCAAAAGAAATTAAGCCTACATTATCATAATAGCGCTCTGCCATCAAATCAAAGTTCATTGCAGTCGTTGGTCTTAGATTTGGATTTCCTCTTTCCAACTCTTCATCCTCAGGACTGAAGAATGCATAGGGTACCAAATCATAGTAGTTTGGTCTTGCTATTGTATTAGTCCAAGCGAAACGAACAATGCTATTCGGGTCTAAATCATACTTGAGGTGCAAACCAGGCATAAAATTGGAATAACTTTGGTTTCCCATAGTTGAAGAGAATTGCTCATTATCCACATCAAAAATATTTCCTGTGTAATCAATGGAGGTAGTTTCTAATCTCAGACCTGCAATTGCGGAGAACTTACTAGAAAACTGATGATCAGCCATCACATAAGCACCAACGATTGATTCATTAGCAACATAGTTTCCAGGCACATACTCTTCTAAGACATCTGTTTCCTCAAATTGGGCACTGTTTTTTAGGTTTAAATTACCAATAAATTCAGGAGTAGCAAAAGTTCCTGCTGCATATTGTGAACCAGCAAGATAATTAGGATCTGAATAATCTCTATTTGGAACAGCTCCAACTGTAGCTCCAAAGGCATCTTCATCTAATGGTTCGTATTCAAAGAAATTGTTTGATCTTTCTTTGTCTTTTCCTCTATATCTTAGGCCAAACTGGAGAATACCTTTTTCATTGTAAGGTAATTTGAAATCTAATTTCGCATTCAAATCTTGATCAAAAGTATAGCTGTATTGCTCTTGAATCGATCTAAACTCTAAACCTAAATAATCAGCTGGATTACTCAAAATCGCTAAAGGTTTTTCGGGATTAGCAAGATCTACAGTCACGTTTCTATTTGATGACCTATAAGAAATATAGCGTTCATTCGGTCTTTCTTCAGAAGCTTTTGCATAAGTGACGCTCCAATCCATTTTCAATTTATTGAAAAGGTGGCTACCACCAAGTGTAGAATTGTATACTCGCTGATCTTCTAAACGCGTACCTTTCACCCGGTCACTGTCTAGTCCCCCTTTAGTTTGAACTTCAACTCTCCCTCTAGTAGCAAAGATATTTGGAGAAGTCTCTGTAAAGTTACCGTCGTCAAAAGCTCTATCTAATTGACTTACTCTCATTCTAAACCTGTTTTCCCAGTCATCTCTGTGATTATACATCCCTGACAAGAATAGCGTATGGTTACTATTGATTTCGTAGTCTAAAGCCAATGAAGTTGATCTCCTGATTCGTTGAACAACATATTTTCTAATATCAAACTCTTCTAAAGTCACTCCATTATCCGAGTTATACCAAACTGCCTCCACATTGTCCGATCCGAAATTATGATCATTGTAAGAACCCGAGAAGATCACGCCTAATTTCCCATTAGCAAAGCGGTCACCAACTACGACACCACCTGTCCAAATTGGTTTATTAGAAAGCAAATTAACTCCAGACCCTGCTGTTCCAGAGATTCTTAGTCCATTTGGAGCTTGTCTTGTCACTAAGTTAACTGACCCACCAATTGCATCAGCGTCCATATTTGGGAGGACTGCTTTATTTACCTCAATGGTCTGAATCATATCTGAAGGAATCAAATCCATCTGAACAGTACGATTATCCCCCTCTGCCGATGGAAGTCGCTCCCCATTCAAAGTCACAGAATTCAATTGTGGAGCCATACCACGGATGATGATATTTCTTGCTTCACCCTGATCATTTTGCATGGTAATCCCAGGAATACGCTTTAGCGCATCTCCGATATTTGCATCTGGAAATCGGCCTATTTGATCAGAAGAGACGATATTCGTAATGTTAGCATTATTCTTTTGTTGATTTAGGGCTTTAGCTTGACCCTTCAATCTATCTCCAAAAACTACAAATTCGACGCCATCAATAGATGCTTCACTTAGTTTAAAATTCACTGAAACCGTCTGTTCATCCTTAACGATGACATTTTGGGTAACAGACGAATAGCCTAAATAAGTCACAAGGACTTCGTAAGAACCTGCGTCAAGATTTAAAATTGAAAATTCGCCATTTTGATTTGTCACGGATCCAATAGAGGTCCCTTTTAGTACCACGTTGGCTCCTGGTAAAGAAAGATTCTGTGAATCTACCACTTTGCCTCTCAAGACTCCTTGTGCAGCAGCTTGAAAGCTTAATAAACCCATTGAAAATAGGGCTACTAGAATTAGTAATTGTTTTTTCATATTGGTTAGTGTTAGTTATTTTTTGACTTGAGAATATCACCGGCCAAATCTTCCCAGCGATATAATTGAAATGTTTTATCATCTGACATGGCGACGAAGAGACCCTTTTTGAATGTTTCATTCAAAGGCACACTTGTCACTTCCGAGCCATCACTTGATAAGGATGAAGTTTTAATGATGGTAATCAACTCATGTTGATGGGGATTAGAAGAATTCCCTTCCCTTGGAAATACGTGAAACTGATTTACTTCTTGGTCTGAAACTAAAATGTATCCAGTCTTTTCATCAAGTTGATAAATAGAGATTCCTTCGTGATCTTGTGTGAAACCCTCTTGGGCAAAAAGTGCCAATTCTTCATTCCCTTTTTCTGGATCTGCGTAGTATTTTCTTACTCCTACACCTTCATCAGAATAATAGATATATCCTAATTGATGGTCTACAGCAATAGCTTCAATTTCTTTCTTACCGCTGTATTGACCGAATTTTCTAACTAGCTCTAATTTCAATCCCTCCGGAGAGGAAATCATTTCATATTGCCATAAGTATGTACCATCAGTTGGGCCATTTTTTCTTCCAGCAATTACATAATGCTTTCCACTTGTAGGATTGTGATACACCGCCACTCCCATCAGATCTCTATACTCCTCTCCCGTTTCTCCCAGGTAAATTTCAATACCTCCTTCAACGATTTCCTTCATATCTGGCAAGCTGTAAAATCTTAATTTAGAAGTAAATCTTTCTCCTGTTACAGCAAAATCTACTTTTTGATCCCCTACTTGAAATCCATATCCTACGTCGACATTATTTGGCCTCTTTAGATTTCTGACTACCAAAGAGTCAATAGTTTTACCTTCCAGATTGAATACATAAAGAGCTCCGTCGATGTCTTTGTCTGTTCCTATAATCAAACTTTTTGATGGATCTGTGGGATTGATCCAGATAGCAGGATCATCTGAATCGTGTTTGAGCGTATCAGTAATAAAGATAGGCTTGACGACTTCGGTATCTTGAATTACCTCTTCAGATGTTTGGCTTTGTTGACAACCCGATAAAATCGCTAAGGCTGTAAAGCAGAAAATTGAATTTTTTAACATTGTCTTTAAGTGCTTTTTGTTTGGTCAAAGGTAGTAGCAGGACAAGCTGAAAACCGAGAAAAACATGTTATCAAAAGAGCAACATAGGGTAAAAAAAACGTTAACAAAACGACAACAAGATTTTAAAAAAATGTACTTAAAAAATTGATATTCAATTATTTAAATTATGTTAAAAATAGATTAATAAATTGTTTCTTATAAACTGAGGATAAAATTCTGTAAACTTTCCTGCTTTTTTAGATTAAGTTTTTTCTTAAGCCTATACCTTGATATTCTTAGACTTTCCGCAGAAATATTCAAGGTGGAGGCGATGTCTTTTGAGCTAAGATTAAGCTTCATCAATGTTGCCAGTCTTAGATCCGCAGGTGATAAATCATCAGAGAGAGATTGAATATTTTTATAGAAGGTTTCATGCACTTTTTCAAAATTATTTCTGAAATCATCCCAATCGGTATCTCGTACAAAATTGTTATCAATCATTTTAATAAGATTCCTAATCTTTTTTTTCTGCTCTTTAGAATCATCTACTAAGGTGGTTTTTAATTTTTCTCTAATCTCCTCCATGAGTCTATTCTTATCTATGACATGAAGCGTTTCTGCCGCTAGTGCTTTAGAATTAGACTGCATATCTTGGATCATCTTTTCTTCCTTCAGCTGAATATTCCTTAATTCAATTTCTATCAACCTTTGTTTAGTATCTGCAGCTTCTTTTTCATACTTTATATGTGCATTTTCGGCTTCCGTCTTAAGCTTATGCCTACTGTAAAACAGCAAACTTAGCCCAACGATGACTAGAACTAAAATGACTAATAATATTTTAACTCTCGTGTCAACTAAGTGAATATGTTGAAGTTTTATAATTTCTTGATCTTTTGATTCAACTTCATAAAGTGCTTCCATTAATGCCATCTGCCTTGCAGCTTCGCTACTAAAAATATCTTCATATGTCAATCTGCTGCTGTCTAAGTAAGTAAAGGCCATATAGAAATCTCTCTTTTCTTGATATACTTTTGACATATCCCTGTAAGCGCTGCTCAACTGATAATTATCTTGCAACCGTCGACTCAATTCTAGAGCTTGATTGGAAAGAAATAGTGCTGTATCTAACAGCCCTTTTTTTCGATAAATGTCACCCAGATTGTTGATATTATTGATCAACTTTAGACTATCTCCAGATTGAAGATTCAGGGAGTAAGCCTTTTTGAAATAATAGAAAGCAGAATCAAAGTCCTCAGTATCTTCATAAATACTCCCTAGATTCTCCTTAATATCGGCAGATAGCTCGTCCAATCCATCAGCTTGAAGAATTTTAAGCGCGCTCCATTGACAATCAAGTGCCAAAGCATAATCACCGTTTTTTTCGTGATATCCGCCTATCCAACCCAGAGAGATTGCTTGTCCTCTCCTATTATCGCTATCTCTTGCCAATTCATATGCCTTTTTATGGGCCTCAAGTGAAAGATTAGGCGATTTGGTTTTAGAATATAGCTTTCCTAAGAAATTATAATTATCAATCAACCCTTCATAATTATCTTCTTTTTGGAAAATGAACGATGACTTTCTCCACTTTTCCGCAGCCTCAGAATATATTCCTTGCTGAAATAGAATTTCGCCTAAAAATTGCAAACATGCAGCCTCTTGTAAATTGAATGAATTAGCTTTAGCGATTTCTAATGCTTGCGTTGCAAAATAATAACTAGAATCTGGATGGGTATATTGAAATTTTTCTGCTCGATTGATCAATGAATCAATTTGTAATATTGATGATGTAGCATTATCAGTTTGCTGATAACCAAATCCATAAATGGACTTTAAAAAACAAAAAAAGAATAAAAAGACCCTAGAATTCATTTTCAAAATTGGTAATTATATACTTTCTAGGTGTTACCAAAAAATGTATTTTGTATTAAGTTTAGTTAATTTACTACTGGTATAAAAGGCAATACACCTATTTCAATGATTTGCTTACCAAAGGTTTTTCTAAAATGAGATTCTTAGGTTAAAAGAATGGGTATTGGATTGTGCAGAAAGGCACCTTGAAATCAAAAACTATTTTAAATAGTGGAACATTTTAATCCACTATCTCCAAGCTTGGCAAAGCACACCTTCAAACTATCTGATAAGAATTGAGTTATGTTAACTGATCCTTACAATTCCTGAAGGAACAGAATCATTTTAGTCATCAGCTGGCTTCGCATAAATGCAGAGAAATTTCTGCTTTTACCATCTTAATACTCATATCTAATTAATAAAATTCATGAAGAAGTTTAAAAAATCCGAGATAGTTCTAATGCTATTGGTTGTAATTCTGATTGGCGTATCAGAATATTATTTTCTTATTCAAAAAGAACCCCTTAAAGCGATTTTTATAGGCTTGTGGTGCCCTACAATTTTAGGGTTTTTGATCATATTTAACATGAAAAGGTGATATGGAAAATTTAGATATAATTATTCTCACATCGCTCGTAGTCATAGCGTTCGTAATATTCATTACAACTTCTATCAAAGAATTTATCAAAATGGAAGAGGATGAATATGAATTTGAGAAATCCACAGGGCCTACTCGAGCAGCATTATTCAATGTATTGAGTTCATTTTTTGATGACGATGATATTTCAGAAGATGTCAAAGAGAGGTATAAAAGTACAATAAAACGTACCATTTCTGATATGCATACCGATGGCATGTATTTCGACAAAAAGACCAAAAAGAAGCTTAGAAAGAACAGAAATGAATAAAACTCCTGAGAAAAAAGTAAATTATTGAGTATTCCAATTTAAAACGATTAAGAAAATCGGATACTAGAGATGATTATAAAAAAATTTCTACGTAGAAGATAATAGATTCTAAATACATACTAGAAGAGTGACAATGTCTTTGATTGCATAAAAAATTAAAAGTCTAAACTTTGATTCTTAACTCTTTTCAATTCTTACTCGTAAAACGATTAAAGTAATTATTTACAAATTGTGAAAAAGAATCATTACACAAATACTCGAAGAAAATTTGCCTTAATTGCTTTTTTGTTCACTTTTATTCAATCCCTATCTTTAGCTCAAACTACAAAAGATATTGATTACATCGTTTTGATTTCGGGTGATACCTTACGAGGCAAAGTCACTCATGTTGATGAAAAGAGATTCAGTCCTCGGTATCTCAAAAAGATTCGATATACAGATACCAATCAAAAAAGTCGTAAAATTAATAGAAAAGACATCTTGGCTTTTAGGGTTGATGGTTTGATTTATGAAAGCTTTTGGCTTAGCCAATCTTCAAATAAATTCACTCTCGACAATCCCATCTATACAATCAATCAAAAATCAGGAAAACAACATTTCTTAAGGTTAGTAAAAGGTGGGAATTTGAGTCATTATCTGTTAGAATGGTGGGAACAAGGAGAATCTACCCCCATGTCTATGGATCTCTTAAAAAAAGAACAAGATCAATTTTTAATTAGAGCAACACAGGGAGTTTTTGGATTGAAAAGAAAAACACTTAGCAGATACTTTTCAGAATGTGTAGAACTAAGTAGTGGAATTGAACAAAGATATTTCAACACAATTCAAGAAATCATCGAGCAATACAATACAAGATGTTTTCAATGAACAACAAATTAAAAAGCCTGAAAGAAAAGTAATTTTATCAAGCTAAACCTGGGAATCTTAACAATCACTTTTCCCTTTCCTCACTTGCTATTCCAATTTGTTTTCAATAGGTTTGGGACAACTTTAGGGGTGTCCTACACGGACTGAGATCATACCCTACGAACCTGATGCAGTTAGTACTGCCGAAGGGAAAAGTGAAGAACTGCCCATTTATCCGTCGATGAATGGCATTTTCGTTTTTTTTGATCCGTTGTTACGGGCCACTCCTGAAGTTATATGTTCAATCAAACAATTGCAAGGATGGATATTACCGTAAACAATGAACCGCTCCAAATTTCGGACACTTGCTCTATCACACAGTTACTTCAAGACCATGTTCAGCAAAAACCTGAAGGCATTGCCGTTGCTGTCAATCAATCTGTGATACCAAAATTAGAGTGGGAGAATACTTTCATTGCTTCTGGTGATACGATCATCCTTATCAAAGCTACACAAGGAGGTTAAAACCATAAGCAAATGAAAACAGAACAAACACCAAACAACCAAACTATTTCCACCAGCCCATTTCCAGCTTCCACAAAAGTCTATTTGGAT
Organism: Belliella aquatica; assembly: GCF_014637795.1. GTDB lineage: Bacteria > Bacteroidota > Bacteroidia > Cytophagales > Cyclobacteriaceae > Belliella > Belliella aquatica. Next base: position 390,028 of record NZ_BMFD01000005.1, read on the forward strand.
GGTGAACTGCATGCGATCAAAGTTCCCATGCGTGAGATTTCGTTGCACGACACACAACCACACATCAAAGGCCTACCTGCTACCAAAAACCCCGCAGTAACAGTCTATGACACCAGCGGACCATACACCGATCCTTCCTATCAAGTAAACCTCGAAAAAGGCTTGCCTAGGAATTTCGAAAAATGGATACTCCAAAGAAACGATGTCGAGTACCTTTCGGATATCAGTTCTGAATATGGTAAAAAAAGAAAAAATGACGACACTCTAAATCCGATTCGATTCCCTAATCTGAACAAGCCTTTGAAAGCATTGCCGGGTAAAAACGTCTCACAGATGCACTATGCCAAACAGGGAATCATCACTCCGGAAATGGAATATGTTGCGATCCGGGAAAACCAGAGGATTGCGGAATTGGGAAAAAATGACATTGGAAACAATTGCCTACTCCACCAGCATGATGGCAACAGCTTTGGGGCAAACACACCGAAAAGCTTTATCACCCCTGAATTTGTCAGACAGGAAATCGCTTTGGGTCGTGCAGTAATCCCTGCAAATATCAATCACCCGGAAGTAGAACCGATGATCATCGGACGAAATTTCTTAGTAAAGATCAATGCCAACATTGGAAACTCCGCAGTGAGCTCCAACATTGAGGAAGAGGTTGAAAAGGCTGTTTGGGCATGCAGATGGGGTGCTGATACAATCATGGATCTTTCCACAGGAAAAAATATCCACGAAACCCGTGAATGGGTAATCAGAAATTCCCCTGTACCAATCGGCACTGTCCCTATCTATCAGGCTTTAGAAAAAGTAAATGGCAAAGCCGAAGACCTTACTTGGGAATTGTTCAGAGATACTTTGATTGAGCAAGCAGAACAAGGTGTCGATTATTTCACTATCCATGCGGGAGTTTTGCTCAGGTATGTTCCGCTTACAGCAAAAAGAATGACGGGCATCGTATCCCGAGGAGGTTCTATCATGGCCAAATGGTGTCTTTCCCACCACAAAGAAAACTTCCTCTATACACATTTCGAAGAGATCTGTGAAATCATGAAAGCCTACAATGTCACTTTCTCTTTGGGAGATGGCTTGAGGCCTGGAAGTATTGCTGATGCTAATGACGCAGCCCAGTTTGGGGAACTCGAAACCTTGGGAGAACTCACCAAAATAGCTTGGAAACATGATATCCAAACGATCATCGAAGGGCCCGGACATGTGCCGATGCACCTGATCAAAGAAAATATGGACAAGCAACTTGCCCATTGTGGAGAAGCACCATTCTATACTTTGGGTCCATTGACGACAGACATCGCCCCAGGCTATGACCACATCACTTCAGCCATTGGGGCAGCCATGATTGGTTGGTACGGTACGGCTATGCTTTGCTATGTGACTCCAAAAGAACACTTGGGATTACCAAACAAAAAAGACGTCAAAGATGGTGTTATCACCTACAAAATAGCAGCCCATGCAGCAGATTTGGCAAAAGGACATCCTGGAGCTCAATATAGAGACAATGCATTGAGCAAGGCAAGGTTTGAATTCCGATGGGAAGATCAGTTCAACCTTTCACTCGATCCAGATACAGCCAAATCATTCCATGATGAAACACTTCCTGCTGAAGGTGCTAAGATCGCCCATTTCTGCTCCATGTGTGGTCCAAATTTCTGCTCCATGAAGATCACCCAAGATGTCAGAAAATATGCGGCTGAAAACGACCTAGAAGAAACCGAAGCTTTGGAAAAAGGAATGGAAGAAAAAGCCAAAGAATTTGCGGAAAAAGGAAACGAAATCTACCTGTAACTTGGAACTGATTGTCATTTCATCTCCCAGGCCTGTTTCAAATGAAGCCGAAAATATCAATCGACTCTTTGAAGCAGGTTTGGGGATATTCCATCTCCGCAAACCCAATAGCGATTTGGAATCGATGCATCAGCTGATCTCCCATATTGATCCAAAATATCATGACCGGATCGCAATTCACCAGCATCATGATTTAGCTGCTGAATTTGGATTGAAGAGATTGCACTTCACAGAAACTGAAAGGAACAAAACCCCAATTTCGGAATTGATAAAAATCAAGGAAAGAGAAATGAAAATCAGCACTTCCATTCATGACATTTCTGCACTAAATGAATTGAGCCATTTCGATTATACTTTCTTCAGTCCTGTGTTTGACAGTATTTCCAAAGAGGGGTATAAAAGTTCGGTTTCGGCAGATTTCGTTTTGGAAAAACCAAAAAACTCACCCGAAGTGATTGCTTTGGGAGGGATTCACCTGGGAAATATAGACTTGATAAAATCCATGAATTTTGATGGGGCTGCGGTATTGGGTGCCATTTGGAATATCGAAGAAAATCAAAGAGTTGATATTCTTAAAAAGTTATTAAAAACAAGTAAAGCCTCATAACCATGATCAAAAACATACACAAACTTCAATACATCTCCCAAGAAAAACCTTTCAACTCCCACTTGGAAGCCATAGAAAATGTGCTTGAAGCAGGATGCAAATGGATTCAGTTGAGATTAAAAAATAAGTCTGAACAGGAAGTTATTTCCATCGCAAGAGAAGCCAAGCGACTCTGTGATAAACATCAAGCCATCCTGATCATCAATGATTATGTGAAAATCGCAAAGGAAATAAATGCCGACGGTGTTCATATAGGTTTGAATGACATGTCTGTTGCCGAAGCAAGGTTGATTTTAGGAGAAAACAAAATCATTGGAGCGACTGCAAACACCATCGAAGACATAAAAATGCACCTGAAATCAGACCCTGATTACATTGGTGTAGGTCCATATAGATTTACCCAAACCAAGGAAAAGCTAAGTCCTATACTGGGTATTGATGGTTACCAAAAGATCTTGGATGAAATGAAACAGTTGAGATTAAATATTCCTGTTATCGCAGTCGGTGGGATTACCGCTGAGGATTTGCCAGAGCTTTTAAAAACAGGAATCCATGGAGTCGCCATATCTGGAGAGATCAATCATGCCATAGATCCAAGGCAAAAGATAGAGGAAATAAACCATCAGTTTTCGAACTCTACTATCCCAATTTAAAGCTATTGCAGTACTGACAGATGGAGCATTTAGATCTGCTTGGTTTCGTCTAAAGCCTACAAAAGTGCATCCGAGACTTCGTGTTCATAGTGAAGAACTTGGTGATCTTTATGGTTATATTTTTACCACAAACCTCACCAAGTAAAAGCACCAAGTTCACAAAGTAAAAAACTAAAGGCGAGGGATTTTTCCCATAATCGACACATTAATATCCTTCATATTCAGACTCAAATTTGATTTGAAGAACTGATTTGGATACAAAAAATAAAAAAACATGTTAAAAATAGGCAACACAACATTCAATTCCCATCTTTTCACAGGGACTGGAAAATATAGTTCGTCCGAAGTCATGGAAAAATCCCTCCTAGCATCAGGCTCCGAGCTGGTTACAGTCGCTTTGAAAAGGGTGGATTTCAAAAACCAAGTTCAAGATGATCTATTGACCAAACTTAATCACCCCCACATCAAGCTCCTTCCCAATACTTCCGGAGTCAGAAATGCCAAAGAAGCGATTTTCGCAGCACAATTGGCAAGGGAAGCATTGGAAACCAATTTGATCAAACTTGAAATCCATCCCGATCCGAAGTATTTGATGCCTGATCCGATAGAGACATTGATCGCTACAGAAGCATTGGCAAAGTTGGGATTCATCGTACTTCCATACATCCACGCTGACCCAGTCTTATGCAAAAGATTGGAAGAAGCCGGTACTGCTGCGGTGATGCCACTGGGCTCTCCTATTGGCAGCAACAAGGGTCTGAAAACAATTGATTTTCTTGAAATCATCATTGAGCAAAGCCATGTTCCTGTCATAGTAGATGCGGGAATTGGCGCTCCATCAGATGCAGCCAAAGCTATGGAGATTGGTGCAGATGCCGTTTTGGTCAACACTGCCATTGCCGTATCTCCCGATCCTGTTGCCATGGGATTGGCATTTAAAATGGCTGTAGAAGCTGGCCGTATGGCATTTGAGGCCAGGTTGGCACCAAAACATACAGGCGCAGTAGCAAGTAGCCCACTAACTTCCTTCCTCGATGTCTAGTTTCAAAGATTTATTCAACACCTACTCTTGGGACGATGTAAAGCAGGGTATCTACAGCAAAACAGCAGCTGATGTACTCCATGCCTTGCGATCACCCAAAAGAAATCTGGAAGATTTCAAAGCACTGATCTCCCCTGCAGCCGAACCATTTTTGGAGGAAATGGCCCAACTGAGTCAGCAGATCAGCCAAAAAAGGTTTGGGAAGACTATGCAACTTTATGTCCCACTTTACCTCTCCAATGAGTGCAACAACATCTGCACTTATTGTGGTTTTAGCTTTGACAATAAGGTCCGTAGAAAAACACTGAGCGATAAGGAAATACTCCAAGAAGTGGAAACGATCAAGAAAATGGGGTATGATCATGTCCTATTGGTAACTGGTGAGGCAAATCAAACCGTTCATGTGGACTATTTTAAAAAAGCCATGGAGTTGGTCAGTCCGCATTTTTCCAATGTTTCCTTGGAAGTACAACCCTTAGAACAAGATGAATATGAAGCGTTGATTCCTTATGGGCTACATGCGGTATTGGTCTATCAAGAGACTTACCATCGGGAAGATTATAAAAAACATCATCCAAAAGGGAAAAAATCAAATTTCGATTACCGACTAGAAACGCCTGATAGACTTGGCAAAGCTGGTATCCATAAAATGGGACTTGGTGTGCTTATAGGTTTGGAAGATTGGAGAACTGATTCCTTTTTTACAGCATTACATTTGTCTTATTTGGAAAAAACCTACTGGCAAAGCAAATACAGCATTTCCTTTCCTAGACTCAGACCATTCTCTGGCGGATTGGAACCTAAAGTTGCCATGAATGATAGAGAACTGGTACAATTGATCTGTGCCTATCGTATTTTCAACGAAGAAATTGAACTTTCTCTTTCGACTAGAGAATCCGAAACATTCAGAAACAATGTTCTCAAGCTTGGAATCACCTCCATGAGCGCAGGATCGAAAACCAACCCAGGCGGCTATGCAGTAGAACCTGAAGCTTTGGAGCAATTTGAGATTTCAGACGAAAGAAGCCCCGAAGAGATCGCGCAATTGATCAAGTCTCAAGGTTATGAACCTGTTTGGAAAGATTGGGACAGTGCCTTAAATCCAAAAGCAAATTACTGATGGAAGAATTGGAAATGAATCGCTACAGCAGGCAAATCATGTTGCCTGAATTTGGCTTGGCTAGTCAAGAAAAATTGAGAAATGCCAAAATTTTGGTGATTGGTGCAGGTGGATTGGGTTGTCCCATTCTCCAATACCTGACTGCAGGCGGAGTTGGCCAATTGGGGATCGTCGATAATGACAGGGTTGCCTTAAGCAACTTGCACAGACAAATCCTTTATAATTCTACCGACATTGGCAAAGCTAAAGCAGATACAGCTGCAAAAAGACTAACAGAACTCAACCCTTATGTCAAAACCAAAGTCTATGATGTCAGGCTGAATAATGAAAATGCCAAAGGAATCTTTGAAGGTTATGATTTGGTCATCGATGGCTCGGACAATTTCTTTACGAGATATCTGGTCAATGACACATGTGCTGAAATAGGAATCCCATTGATTTTTGGATCCATCTTGAAATTTGAGGGACAGATTTCTGTTTTCAACTACCAAGACGGTCCTCAATACCGAGATTTATTTCCTGAGCCTCCACCTTCTGATGAAGTTCCAAACTGCTCAGAAATCGGGGTTATTGGAATTTTGCCAGGACTTATCGGAATGTATATGGCCAATGAGGCAATAAAAGTGATTTGTGGACTTGGAGAAACGCTCTCTGGAAAGCTCATGGTCATCAATACATTGACAAATCAAAGCTCAGTTTTCAAAATCCAAAAAAGAAATCGAGAGAATATCATCACTCGTCCTGCTAACAAAGTCATTGATTATCCTGAAATGGATTACGCTACACTACAGTCAGCGATTGAAGCTGATTCAGATGGAATTATAATCTTAGATGTTAGAGAAGAAAAGGAATTCAGTTCCAAAAATATAGGAGGAATCAATATTCCATTGGCTCAATTAGCAACACGAATCAAGGAACTTCCAAAAGATAAGAAACTTGTGGTTTGCTGCCAAAGTGGAATACGAAGTAAATCAGCTGTTAACTATTTGAGGGAACATTACACTGGTGAGATATTCAATCTATCAGGAGGGTTAGCTTTTAATTAAGCTAGTGATTTTGCTAGAATCAGCAAGAAGTAAAGTGGTTCGTTCTGTTAACCAAACCATGGTACTCACCTGTTTTGAAATTGAGGCTTTCAATAGCAATTGGAATAGTAGTTTGTAAAGAGAAGAGTGAAACGGTAGTGGAATACACTTTACCTGAAAATAGTTAACGGATTTTTGCGAGTAAATATCAAACTGTTTTACAGAGTAAATAAGAATTGAAACTATTAATAAACGAACTAAAAAGCCAACAATAAAAGCCATAAAGATTTAGCCCACTAGAGAAAAGCCTTTGCAAAAAAGACTTTTTGCTGAAATGTATCTTCTCATATTTGTGTAATAAATACAAGCTCTTCACCCCTCCCCTTTTCCTCAAATTGCACTGATTCCAATTTTTATGACTTAGAAAAGTACAATCTTGGAATAATTATATGTTTTCTTGGTTTTTCGCCAAAAGTCGGCGAATGGTCGGGAGGGATACGGGACACGGTCGGAACACGGACGGGAGGAAGACGGGAGAAAATGGGGTATTTTTGGAAATAAATATGATTATTTTATATTGAATTGTATTATTTTAATATAGTGAAATTGAAGAAATCCCTCAAAAAGTGAGGTAAAAACTCGGATTTTAACCACAATTGAACTTAGTTTACTTGACTAGCCGTGGGGAGAATAAGGAACTTTTTTTGTTATTTCAAACTCTTTTTTGTTGCAGCATTAGAGAGATTGAAGAAAAGAGAAAGAAAAAAGGGAAAAGGGGAAAGGGGAAAGGGAAAAGGGAAAAGGTTAAAGAAAGGATGAAGGGTGAAGGGTGAAGGAGGAAGGAGGAATTAGAAAAAAGGTGAATTGGTTAATTGGGTTAAAAGAGGAGAAAGGAGGAAAGAGCAAAGTTTTTTTATTACACCGAGTGGCACAGAGGAGGCACAGAGGATATTTAAAGAGAGGAGAAAGGGAAAAGGTTAAAGGAGAAAGGTGGGAAAGGATGAAGGAGGAAAAAAGGGAAATGGAAAAAGGGGAAAGGGAAAAAATGTCGAACGCTGAATGTTGAATTGGAAAAAGGATGATCGCGCCTGCCTACTGCAGGTAAAAATTGAACGAATTGAGATTTAAGGGATTTGGAAGAGGGTTAGGAACTGATGAATTGAAATTTGATTTATGGGGATTATTAATTTCTGGCGCTGAAGCGCTATGGATTGACACAAATGGAATTGGTATTTAGAGATTCTACCCAAAGGAAGGCAGGCATTCCTAAAATTAAGTAAACTATCCCTTGTAGCAGGAAATTAATCCCTTTGGGTAGGCAGGCATCTCTACATTGATGTAAACTTGCAAAGTTCAACGGAGGTACAGAGATCGCTAGAGGCAACAAGATGAGATGTAAGAAATTGTAGTCAAGGGAATTAGCCCTGAAAGGGCTGAACTTTGAATAGCCCTGTACAAGGCGCTAGAAAATACTTATAGTCACTCCTACCCTAATGCGCCGCAGTGCAGGGTGGAAAAGTGCACACGTGACCCAGAGTCCCGGCGGTGGATATCTTAGAAAGAAGAGGTTTCTCTCGGGACGATAGGAGGATTAGTGAATTTAGAGAGGGAAAGGAAGCGTTTATTAGTTTATGACACTCGGGTCCAAGTCAGGAGACTTGAAGCAATCAGGGTGAAGGGTTGATTTTTAGTTGCGAGAGAAAATGTCAGAGTATTTTATATTTAAACCTCTTACTTTTTGTCTTGACACAAAAAGTAACAAAAAAGTCAAGACGGAGATATCCTATCCGCGCTCAAGGCCATCGCCGGCCCGGATCTCCGTCGTCCAGCCCGCATCAGACGGTTTGAGGGGAATTGACGGTTAATATATTTAATCTAGCCTTAGCAAAAGCCGTCCTTTGAGAAGCCTGGAGTCAGTAATTATATCAGTAATAAAGACATTTTAAATTCAATCAAAACTACTCTCGAAAATCTAGTCAAGGAAAGTAGCCCCCCGAAATACTTCGGGGCAGGCTCAGGGGGGCTCTATACCTCGTAGCCCTCCCTAAAGTGAGGCAGGCATGTACGACTTGTCCCGCAGCATTGCGGGAAGGC